>NZ_JAERQF010000018.1 GCF_016734815.1 Hymenobacter rubidus | reverse complement strand
ATGGATAAGCGAACAGGACGCTAAAAACTGGTTTGGCCATTGTGGCTACCACGTACACTAACTTGAAACCCGCTCTAATTATGAAGTTGCTTGTGTCGGATAATGGAAAGTCGACAACAACCGGGCGGGGGGCAGTTTTGATTTTTTTGTTGCGCTGGTCCCTGAACGTCATGCCGAGCGTAGCCGAGGCATCTCGCGTGCCGAAGTAATTCAATGAAAATAATTAGTGGCGGCACGCGAGATGCATCGGCTACGCTCGGCATGACGTGCTCGGTAGTGCGGTCAAATACATAATTCCCACCCCAAAAAGCCACCCCAGCCCAGTTTGCTGCGTAAGTTGCGGCCGATGCTACGTTCCCTTTATTTCCTCTTATTGCTCACCCTCGGCGCCACCCAGCTACCCGCCTGCGCCCAATCCAACCCCGACAAGCCGGCGGCCGTGGCCGAAATCGGCGTGCCCGGCAAGCCGCTGCCCTGGCTCGATTCCATCCTGTCGGCCTCGCCCATCCTGGCCCGGCACCAGGTGGGCATGAGCCTGGCCTATGCCGACAGCGCCCGCCCGTTCTACGGATTTCAGGATACCAGGTATTTCACCCCGGCCAGCACCATGAAGCTGTTCAGCTTCTACACCGGCCTGCACCTGCTCGGCGACTCGCTGCCCAGCCTGCGCTACTTCTCGCGCCACGACACGCTGTTTTTCCAGGGCACCGGCGACCCCACCCTGCTGCACGGCGACGTGCCCAGCCGCCGCGCCTATAGTTTCCTGCTGAACCGGCCCGAGCGCACGCTGGCTTACTGCGACATTGCCACTGTTACGCCCTTCGGCCCCGGCTGGACCTGGGACGACTACGGCTATTACTTTCAACCCGAGCGCGCGGCGTTTCCTATTTACGGCAACACGGTGCGCTTCTACGCCACGCCGCCCGCGCCGGTGCGGGCCGGCCCGCGGCCGGTGGTGGCGCCGCAGTCGCGCATTCGGGTGCTGCCGCGCTTCTTCGCGCCACTGGTGGGGCCGGCCCCGGCCGAGCTGCGCACGCCCGGCCTCGACCCCGACACGCACATCATCCGCGCTCTGCACGAAAACCGCTTTTACGTGCTGCCCACGGCCAAAAAATGGGTCGATGAAACACCCTTCGTGACGAGCCGCGGGCTGATGCTGCGGCTGCTGGGCGACACCCTGCGCCGGGCCACCAGCAATGCCGCGTGGCGCCCCCGGCCCGCGCAGGGCGATTCTATCCGTACGCTCTACGGCCTGCGCGTCGATTCGCTTTACCGCCGCATGCTGCGCGTGAGTGACAACTTCCTGGCCGAGCAGCTGCTGCTGATGTGCAGCACCAAAATCGGCCGCCGCGACTCGCTCAGCACCGGCCGCGTCATCCGCTATGCACGCAAAAATCTGCTGGGCACCCTGCCCGACCCGGTGGTTTGGGTCGATGGCTCAGGCCTGTCGCGCCTCAACCTCATCACCCCGCGCACCCTCACCGGCCTGCTACTCAAGCTGCACCAGGAACTGCCCGAGCGCCGCCTGCTGAGCTTGCTGGCGGCCGGCGGCGGCCAGGGCACCCTGCGCAAGCGCTACCACGATGCCGCCGGCCCCTGGGTGTGGGGCAAAACCGGCACGCTCTCCAACAACCTAAATATGTGCGGTTACCTGCGCACCAAAAGCGGCCGGCTGGTGGCCTTCACGTTCATGAACAATAACCACGTGGCCGAAAGCGGCGCCATGCGCAACGAGGTGGAGCGGGTGCTGGTCCAGGTGCGGGCGCGGCTGTAGGTTTGAAAACGTCTGTCATCCTGAGCGCAGCGAAGGACCTTATCACAGATGAACAGTTTGCAGCAATCCAGCCGATGCAGACAATTGTCCACTCCAGCCGTGATAAGGTCCTTCGCTGCGCTCAGGATGACAGACGTACGTCTACAATGCCAGCACCCGCGTGCTTTCCTCGCCAAACTGGCTGATGACGCGCACGGCTACGCGACGGCCCGGGCGAAGCTCGATGGGATGGGAGCGGAAGCCGTAGAGACGTTCCCAGGCGTCTTCATCCAATTCAATCCGTAGGGTTTGCTCCGCTTTTTTCTTGGCCGAGGCGCTGGCCTGACCATCCAGCTTGCTGCGCCATTTCTTAAATTCGCCCTTCTCGCCGCCGCAGAAAAACACCTGCCGCACCAGGAAGCTGGAGCCATCGTAGTCGTCATCTAGCATCCAGTAGGCGATGTCCTCCACCGAGCGGGCGGCCAGGCGGTTGTTGATGGGGTCCCAGATGTCGAGGCCGCGCACCTCGACGGTGGCAGTGCCGGCGGCTTCGTCGCGCAGCAGGCCAATTTCGGGCTCGCCGATGGTGACGAAGGAAGCGGCTTTCTTGTCCTTTTTCAGCAGACCTTCCTGCAACAGGTCTTCGCCGATGCGGGCGCGCGTCACATGGAAGGTGCCGGCGCTGGTGGTTTGCTCGCGGTTTTCGATGGCATCATCGAACGAGAAGCCCAGTACCACCAGCCAGTCGGCGTCGCCGAGCTGGCGACACTCCTTCACGGCTTCGTTCACTTGGCTTTTGCTCACGGTGCCGAAGCGCGGGCCCAGCAGGAAATAGGCCTTGCGCTCGCGGCCGTCGGCGTCGCGCCAGTAGCCCTCGGCGGGCAGGGCGGGGGAGGCGCGGCGCTCTACGCGCAGGAACACGGCCTGCTCGTTTTTGGCCCCGTTGCGCACACCCGAAGCGGTGAGCCCGGCAAACACGCGCCCCTCAAACTGGGCCTGGCTTTCCAGCTCCTCCGGCGGCGTTTCCAACTCCTCGGGTGCCACGGGGTTCAGACTTTGCAGGGTTTCGACGGTGAACGGGCCGGCCACGCGCAGGCGCTTCTTGTCTTCCTCGGGCTGGTCGTAGAGCTTTTCGCTGGCCGGCGGCTCGTCGTTGGCCAGGCTCTTGAGCGTGATGTGCGGCACCTCCTTATAGCGGAAACCCTGGCGGATATCCTGTCCGGCTTCGTCATACAGCTTATAATAGGGAAAGGAAGCCGTCATCAGCCGCGTCTTGGCGATGTTGAGGGCAATGCGCGAGGTGTCGATGGTTATCCAGCGGCGGCCCCATTGCTCGGCCACGTAGGCGGTGGTGCCGCTGCCGCAGGTCGGGTCCAGTACCAAGTCGCCGGGGTCGGTGGTCATTAGAATGCAGCGCTGAATGACTTTATTTGACGTTTCTACAACGTAGCGTTTATCCGAAGAGAAGCCAGCAATGCCGGTGTCGTCCCAAGAATTAGAAAGGTTAAAAAGAGGAAAATCTTTGAAAAACCTTTTATATCTCAAAGAATTTCCTAGGCCTATGAGTCTACCAGCCGACGCAAGTTTAGTTAAGCCTCGCTCATGAGTTGACCAATACCGATTGCCCGCGACGTAGCTCTTTCCCTGATAAAAGAAAGGTTCTGACTTATTTTCATGCGAAGAGGTTAAGTTGTCGGCAGCAAAAGCGTTCCATCCAGCCGGAATCAGTTTAGGGTTCATCTTTTCCTCGGGAGTGAGTCGCCTTTGCTCTTTTCTGTCAGGCGATTCAACCCAGTCGTAGCCACTGGCCCCCGCTCCTTGAAGGGTTTTCTGAAGATATAACTGTTGATATTTTACAACTGACTTATTTCTCGCATACCAAATAATATTGTCCGTTACTTCTGGTACCAGACTTTTAGTCTGGTTACCGGTGGTAGCATATTTAATTTGAGAACAGAAATTACCGCTCCCAAATATCTCATCCATCAGATTCCGGACGAGGTGCACGTTCTCGTCCGAAATCTGCACGAAGCAGGAACCTGATTCCGTCAGTAACTCCCGCGCCACCAGCAGGCGGTCGCGCAGGTAGCTGAGGTAAGAGTGGATGCCCAGTTCCCAGGTGTCGCGGAAGGCTTTGATTTGCTCGGGCTCGGAGGACAGGTGTTCGTCCTTGCCGTCGGTCACGGTGCGGTTGTTGAGCTTGATTTGCCAGTTGGAGCCGTATTTGATGCCGTAGGGCGGGTCGAGGTACACCATTTGTACCTTTTTGTCGAGGCCCTCGCGCTCCAGCAGCGAGGTCATCACCGAGAGCGAATCGCCGAGGATGAGGCGGTTTTCCCAGGCGGCGTGGTGCTGGTAGTAGCTCAGCGGCTTGTCGAGCTCGTCCACAGTCTGGTAGTCCTGGCCGAAGAGGCCGAGCTGGGCGTTGGCCTGGGCCAGGCGCTCGCGGTAGAGCCGCGACATGAGCTCCTGCGGGCGCACGTGCTCGTGGCGGTAGAGCGAGCGGATGTCGAGCTTGAGGTAGTCGGGGCGGTCGTCGCCCTCGTGCTCGTACTTGCCCAGCCACTTCAGCTCGGGGTCCTGCCCGCGGTGCACGACCGGGTTTTTGTCGAGCAGACGCGCGGAATGGCCCTGCACCTTGGGGTTGAATCGCTCGGCGCCGGCCTCGGTTTCAGACGGAATGTAGGTGCGCTTGTCCTGGTGGGTGTAAGCGGTGGGGTCGGCGGCGGGCGTGGGCGGGGTAGCAGGTTTTTTTGGCATGGGGAAGGAATATTGGCACGTCATGCTGAGCGCAGCCGAAGCATCTCGCTCGCATTGTTGGGTCGATTGGATTACTGCTGCACGCGAGATGCTTCGGCTGCGTCAGCGTGACGTGCTTTTGTTGTGGACGCTACAGCGCCTGGATTTTCGCCACCAGCTGGTTGCGGAAATACTTCTCGCTCTCGCTGATTTCGACGAAGGCCCAGGGCTCGTCGGGCGGCAGGCCGAGGGCGGCCAGGTCGCCGTTCACGGCGGGCAGCCAGTACTTTTCGGTGTAGAGTTTCTTGGCCTGCTTGTCGCGGTTCATGCCCGTCACCTCGATTATCAGGTTCACCGTCTGGTCGCTTTGGGCGCGCACGCGAGCGATGAAATCCGGCAGGTAGTTGCCGGGCTGGCCTTCCTTGAGGTAGGGGATTTTGAAGTCGAGGAAGGCGTTTTTGACGTAGCTCAGCACCTGGGGCAGGTCTTCGAGCACCTTGGCGCAAATCTGCTCCCAGCTCTGGGTGTCGGCCACCACGTAGTTGACGTGGCTTTTCGTGGTTTCGAACACCGGCCGGGTGGTTTGGCCGTGCACAAAGCGGGTGCTGCCCTGGGCGTTGTAAGGCATGGGGACCGGCCGGATGCGGCGCTCCTCGTTGGGCTGACCCACCGCAATGGCCTGCCGGATGTGGCTGGCCACGGCCTTGCTGTCCCAGTATTTCACCAGCCGCTTGAAGGCCGGGTCGGTCTGGTGCACCAGCGAGAGGCACTCGTGGTACCACTGCTCCACGATGCGGCGCACCGGGCCGAAATACTGCATGAGGGGCGCGCCGTCCACGTCGGAAAAGTGGTAGCGCATCACCTCGTTGGCCACGTAGTACACCGCCTCGTTGTCGCGGATGCGCTCGTGGGCTTCGAGCCGCATGTTTTCGGTACTGCCCGAAAACGCCGACGCCAGCTCGGTATGGGTCGGGATTTTGGAAAAGTCCAGCTCGAACTTGCCCACGGCCGCGAAGTCGGGCACGAGCGCGCCGGTGCCCAGCTCCTCGCGGTAGCCGGCCAGGTTAGGGAAACGGATTTCGAGGTGTTCGCGCGCCGGCAGCGCCCGGATGGGCGTAATCTCCTCGCCCTCGGGGCCAGTGCCGCCCCCGCCCTTGCCCCGCCGAAATGCCTTGAAAGGAATGCCGATGATGCGGGCGTACTCCGGTGGAAACTTGTACTCCACGATGCGGGCCTTGTCGGCCTTGGTGGCGCCGGTCACAGCCTCGCCGTTTCGGTCGTAGCCCTGCAGCTCGTAGTAGCGGCGGCGCAGGGCGCGGCCCGCCACCTGCTCGCATAAGAGCTGCGAGCCGAAGGCGCGCAACCCCACGATGTGCGTCACGGTGTTGGCGTCCCAGCCTTCGGTGAGCATGCTCACGCTCACCACACAGCGCACGTGGGCGCCCAGCTTGCCGGGCCGGCCCACGGTGTTCACCACCTCGCGCAGCAGGTCGGCCTCGGTGAGGTCGTCGGCCGAGCGGTCAGGGTAGAGGCGGCGGTATTCCTGCCGGAACTGGCGGATTTCGTCTTTGAATACTCGCCGGAAAGCTTCGTCTACCTGCCCGCTGTTTTCCAGCGCGTCGGAGTCGATGAGCAGCGTGGGCGGGCGGTGGCGCGGCGACTTGTCGGGCAGGTAGTTCGAGAAAATGTCGTGGTGGCCCAGCGCCACCTGGCGGCCGTGGGTGGGGTCGTCGTACTCGTAGCCGGCAATGTGCTTGTACACCTCCTTCGACACGCCGGTGTTGTTGCACACCACAATCAGCACCGGCGGGGCGCTTAGCAGCTCGGGGCGGCGCTCGCCGCGCTCGCGCACCCCCTGGTCGTATTCCTCGTAGTGGGCCACCAGCTGGTCGAGGGCCGTGACGAGCAGCTGCGGCAGCTCGGGCTTTTTTTCCACGTAGGCCGTGCCTTTCTCTTTGCGCTCGGTGGCTTTGCCCATCTTGGGCAGGGCGTCCTTCACGTTTTCGTAGAGGTTGCGCAGCACCGGCATATCCAGCTGCTGGGTGTCGTCCTTTTCGGGCAGGTAGGGGATTTTCACCAGCCCGCTTTCGATGGCTTCGACCAGGCCGAAATCCGTCACAATCCACGGAAACAGCGTGTACGGCTTGTAGCCGGAGCCCTGCAGGTAGTAGGGCGTGGCAGAAAGGTCGTACACGGCCGTGAGCTGGAAACGCTGGCCCAGTTCGCGCAAGCCGCTGAACCACACGGCGGCGCGGGCGTTTTCGTCGGCGGCTTCGCCCGAACGGGCAACCTCACCCCCGGCCCCTCTCCCGTGGAGAGGGGAGCCTGATGACTTTTTTTGGCCTTTGGTTTTTGGTGGAGCTTCCTGCGGCAGGTAGCAGTGGTGGGCCTCGTCATTCAGCACCAGCAGGCGGCTGCCGGGCCGGAAACCGCTGAGCAGGCGCCGGAAAACCTGGGCGTAGTCCTCGTATTCTTCCTGCTTTTTGCCGTCGGCGCCCACCTTGCCGTCGAACACGCCGCGCTTGTTGCCTTGCAGGGTGCGCGGCTCAAACTGGTGGTAGTTGGCAATGACCAGCCGGGCGTTCAGCCCCTCCAGCAGGTCCTCGTACTGGGCGGGCACCAGCTTGCGCTCGTGGTAGTAGTCCTGCGCGTAGTTGCGGTCGGAAGTGGTGTCGGCGCGCAGCACGCCCAGCCGGTCGCGGATGGTGATGCCGGGTGCTACCAGCAGGAAGTTGTCGGCAAAGCGCACGTCCTGCCGGTACTGCTGGCGGTTGAGGTAATGGTAGAGGATGAGCGCGGCCATCACCACGGTTTTGCCGCTGCCGGTGGCCATTTTGAAGGCAATGCGCGGCAGGTGGTCGGCCGCGTGGGCCGATACTGACTGCTGGCCTTCGCGCAGCTGGCCTAGGATGTGGCTGCCGGCATTGGAGCGGGCGGCCACCTCATTCAGCCAAATGGCGGTTTCCACGGCTTCGCGCTGGGCGAAGAACAGCTTCTTGCGGGGCGAGTCGTCCTCGTCGGGAAACCAGAAAGCCAGCAGCTCGCGCGTCACGCGGGTGGCGTCGGGGTAGCCGGCGGCGCGCCAGAGGCCCACCTCCTTGCGCACCAAGTTGATGAGGTGCGTGCCGTAGGCCGCGGCGGCTTCGTTGAAGGCAAACACCACTTTCTGGCCCTTGTGCCGGCCCGGAATTACCTGCACCTCGGGCACGAACAGGCGGCGGCCGGGCTCTACGTTGGCGTAGTCGAGGTTGCCTTCCAAGTCGGTGGCGTAGTGCCGGGCGGGCGCCAGATAGGGGTTGTTGAGGATGGGGTTGTCCGGCAGGCGGACAGGGGTAGAATCAGGGCGGCTGTCCATAAGAGAAAACTTATGAGACAAATATGAGACAATAATGTCTCATAAAATCGGCTATTGATTCAAAATGGTGAAATGATAGGTCTGTAAGCGACTGGTATGCCTTGTCACCTTTGGCTTTTCTAGTCAGACCCAATATGGCCAAGCAGAACCGCGGGGCAATTGTGCACGAAGCCGTCCTTAAAAGCGGGAAGAAAGCAGCCCAGCTGTGCCAAGCCCTTGGTATTAGTCGAGCCACCCTTAATCGCCGCTACCAGGACTCTAACTTGGACTTTGACTTCATCAAGCGGGTGGGTGAAATCATTTACCACAACTTCGCCGAGGAGTTCAAGGAGTTGGTCCCGTTGGCTGCCGAGCCGTTGGAGGTGTATCAGCTTTCCAGCGTGGAGGAGTTCAAGGATAAGCTCCTGCACGTATATGCGCTGTATTTGGAAAAGGTGCGGCAGTACGACGAACTGAAAGCGCAGTACGATGCGCTGCTGAGCGAGCGTGGGAATTCCTAAATCCAAGCGGTATGAACTTCTACGTTGGCAATACCGACCGTCGATGGTTCGACTTTCTGCGGCAGGAGCCTCGGGAAGATGTGAACTTCTGGAAGCCTTCAGGGCAAGGGTTTGGGGCGGTGCCGCCAAATTCTCCGTTCTTGTTTCGCCTTAAAAATCCCGTGAACGCCATTGCCGGCGTGGGGTGGTTTGCGCGGCAAGTGCAACTGCCCATCCCGATGGCCTGGGACGTTTTCGGCCCCCGCAACGGCGCGGCTACCTGCGCGGAATTTACCGGGCTTATCCGGCAAAACCGGGCGCAGCCGCTGGAGCCCGGCAGCAACATCACCTGTCTGGCACTCAACGCCCCCATTTTCTTTGACAAGCAAGACTGGCTGCCCGTGCCGGCCGATTTCAGACCCGGCATCGTGCAGGGGAAGGTTTATTCTACGCAGGATGCCATTGGCTGGCAGTTGTGGCGCGATGTACAGGCAGTGCTGGCCCGTTATCAAACGCCCAACGCGTTGATTGAGCAGCCCTTGCTGCAGGAGGTTGCCGGCCAGCTACTAGAGCCGGCCGTGGCCTACCGCGAAGCCGTGACCAAAGTCCGGCTGGGTCAGGGAGCATTTCGGGCCGCGGTGCTGGACGCGTACGGAAAAAAATGCGCCATTTCGGGCGAAAAAACCTTGCCAGTGCTCGATGCGGCCCACATTCGACCTTATGCCGACGCCGGTCCCAGCACCTTGGGCAACGGCCTGCTGCTACGGTCCGATTTGCATACGCTTTTCGACAAGCATTACCTGACCGTCAATGCCGATACGCTGGTCGTTGAAGTCAGTCATCGCATCCGCGAGGAGTTTTCGAACGGCAAGGAGTATTATCGTTTTCAGGGGCAACGCTTAACTGTCCCCAAGAATGTAATGGACCGGCCCGCTCAGCAGTTCCTGCAATACCACAACAATCAGTTCAAAGGGTAGGCGAGGAGCGGTGCTACTTTTGCGGGCTCACGCAATTCGGTTCTTCATGCCCGCTCCTCCCCGCCTGCGCCAGCTGCGCCGCGACAAAACCGTATTTGGCTTCGTCGTGAACGTGGTCCGCCTCGACCTGGAAGAAGACGAGCGGCTGGCCCTGCAGCCGGGGCTGCAAGACGCGCCCGACGAGGCCCTGCAGCACCTGCGCCGCGTCCGGCAGTACTGGCAGGGCGTGGCCGCCATTTACGTCATGCGCAAGAGCCACTGCTCGCCCGATGCCGCCGTGCGGGTGACCGAAGAGCTGCGCGATGAGCTGGGCGACGAGTTGCCCGAGGCAGAAATCCGGGCCGTGCCCCTGCGCGAGGTGCTCGACGTGCCGGTCGAGCACCTGCCCGCCTTTCTGCGCCCGCCCGCCGGGCCGGCCGCCTAGTACAACACCCGGAACTTGATGGTGTGCTCCACCGCGCGCAGGGCCTGAATCACTTCCTGGTCGTATTGCCGGTTGATGTCCGTAATCACGTAGCCGATGTGCTCGTTGGTTTTCAGGTACTGGCCCAGGATGTTGACGTGGTGCTGGGCCAGCACGTTGTTGATGTTGGCCAGCACGCCAGGCACGTTGGCGTGGATGTGAATGAGGCGGTGGGCCTGCTGGGCGGGCAGCTGAATGTTGGGGAAATTGACCGACTGCTGCGTGTTGCCCGTGTTGATGTACTGCATGATGCGCTCCGGCACAAACTCGGCGATGTTGCGCTGGGCCTCGGCCGTGCTGCCGCCAATGTGCGGCGTGAGCAGCACGTTGGGCAAGCCGCGTAGCTCGCTCTCGAAGGCCTCGTGGTTGGTTTTGGGCTCGTACGGGAACACGTCGACGGCCGCGCCGCCGAGGTGGCCGCTACGCAGAGCGGCGGCCAGGGCGGGCACGTCCACCACGTGGCCGCGGGCGTTGTTGAGGAACAGCGCCCCCTTTTTCATCAGGGCGAATTCGGTGGCGCCGATGTAGTTTTCGTTCTCGGGCCGGCCGTCGATGTGCAGCGTCACCACGTCGGATTGCTGCAGCAATTCCGCCAGCGTGCGGGCCTTCACGGCGTTGCCGAGCTGCAGCTTTTCGGCCACGTCGTAGTACACCACCTTCATGCCCACGGCCTCGGCCACCACCGAAAGCTGCGAACCAATGTTGCCGTAGCCCACGATGCCGAGCGTCTTGCCACGAATCTCGAACGAGCCGTTGGCCGATTTGTCCCACTCGCCGGCGTGCATTTTGGGGTTCTTTTCGGGAATGCGACGGGCCAGCACAATGATTTCGCCCAGGGCTAATTCCACCACCGAGCGGGTGTTCGAAAACGGCGCATTAAACACGGCCACGCCCTTTTTCATGGCGCCGGGCAGGTCAATCTGGTTGGTGCCGATGCAAAATGCCCCGATGGAAATCAATCGGTTGGCGGCGTCGAGCACGCGTTGGGTTACTTGCGTTTTGCTGCGAATGCCGAGAATGCTTACCCCTTCGATGCGGGCAATCAGCTCGTCCTCGTCGAGGCCGCCTCGTACCTCTTCCACCTGGTAGCCTTCCTGCGTGAACAGCTCTTTGGCGCGGGCGTTAGGATTCTCGAGCAGGAGGACTTTAATGCGGTTTTTGGGGTACGAAAGAGTCATGGGAAGTTTTAGTTGGTACAAAAACTCGTCGAAGGTTGGGAGCACTTCGTCGGCGCGGGCCACCACGGTGGGGCGGGCCACGTTTTCGGTATAAGCATAAAAGCGGTGGGCCAGGCCGGCTTCGCGAATCTGGTAATCGGTGTAGCCATCGCCGAGCACGTACACCGGTCCGTCCAGGTCGAGCAGCACCAGCTGGCGGATTTTGCCGCCGTCGCGGCTCAACACATTGCTGGGGTCGCAGCCGGTGATGTTGCCAGCGGCATCAAAGGTGAAGGTATTGGCCAGCACATGGTCGGGCGCAATGCCGAACTCGGCCACCACCGGCTCAATGAACTCGCGGAAGCCGCTGCTCACCACGTAAATGCGGTCGGCAAACTGCTGGAAGAAGGCGCCGTTGCGCCGAATGCTCTCGCTCACCTTGGTTTTGAGGCGGGCCACCAGTGGCGCCAGGTGGCGCTCGTTGGCCCCCAACAGGGCCAGCCGCCGCGCCAGCGACTCCTGGAAGCCAATTTCGCCGGCCATGCCTTGGTCGGTAAGGGCCCGGATTTTGGCCACGCGCTCGGCCGCATCGGAGCGGCCGTGCAGGGCGATGTCGGCCAGCTCATCGAGGCCTTCGACCTGGGTAAAAGTTGAGTCGAAATCGAAAACAAGGTATGGCAGGGGAGCGGCAGCGTTGGGCATGAGCGCAAAGATGCGCCCGGCAGTACCTTGGCGTGGCATTCCTCCGCCAATTATTTTTATGAAACCTGCGTGACTGTTGTTGCTTGCGTAGCTGATTGTCACTTCGGCTGCCGGGCCGCCGGCGGTGCGGGGCACATTCCGTCCGCTGACGAAGGCAACTTGCTTGGCAATGAACCGAAGTGCGGTACATTGCCGGTCCTATTGGTGTTTAACAACGACTTTGTTGCTGAGCAATGCGCCTTCGCCTTCTGAAAAAATGGGTGACGTACATCCTAAGTGGCCTGCTGGTGGCCTTTTTCGGGTTGCTGCTAGCCAGCATTGGTTCGGTGTTTTTGCTTAAACGAGATGTGCCTCTCGGAGTCACGGCAGCAAATGTGGAGGGCGTACGGCTTGGCATGAGTGCCACCCAGGTCCTGGCCATACTTGGACATCCCTACTACGTGTACTCTTATAAAGGCAGCGGCACGCATCGGATGGAGACATGCCAAGGGGCTGCCGCTAAAGACGGAGTGGTTGACGTGGAGGTGAACGACACGGTGGGCATTGTTGCCTTGCTGCGACGCGCCACCGCTGACACCGCCGTGCATAGCTGCGACCTGGGCGACTTCCGGGCCCACGACCGCAACACCACTTTTACCTATTCGCGGCCGGTGGCGTGGGCGGGCCGCTACCCCATGTTGTGGGTGCATTTTGATTCTACGGCCCACGTATCGAGTGTTTTAGTAAAAGGATACACCCCGTATTTTTTTCTGGAAGACGATAATGTGGAATACACGGCTACGGCCAGCCCAACCGCCAATCCTTACCGTAAGGAGCTTCTGCAATACTTATTTGGCCGGTGAAGTGCGCTGAAACCGGGCCAGCCCCAAGCATCCAATCTGCCAGGCACGTCGGCAGCGCATATTTCCAAAGATGCGCGCGGCACTACCTTGGCACGGCATTTACCGCTGCCAAATAAGCACCCCGGAGCCCACCTGCCTAAAAGAAGCGGCCGGCTTAGACGCGTAGCCAGCGCCTACTCGGGTAGTAGTTACGCGTCGGGGCCGGCTGGGCGGGCGGCAGCGGCCAGCCGCCGCAGCCCCTGTGCGACCAGGGACGGGCCGTGCTGGGCCGCCAGCAACAGCGCCGCAAACGGCAACAGCCACGCCATGCGCACCTGCAAGCGGTCGAGCACATTGGCCAAGTTGCCGGTCACGAAAGCATTGCTTACCAGAGCCACGCCCACCAGCACCAGCAGCATGGCGCCGGGCGGGCCAATGCGTTGCCGAATGCTCGGCTGGGCCAACCCGGCCAGCAGGCCGATTATCGAGAGCAAGTACACCCAGGGTAGTCGCTCGTTGAGGGCGGTGAAGTTCAATAGGCTCCCGTTCTGCATCGAGGCCATGTACTCCTTCAGTTCGTAGCCGTTTTGGAAGCGTTTCACCTAGGACCACGGCGGCGTATCGATGCCGCAGGCCGGTGGGGCGCCGTTGCCGTGCAGGGCATGGGTGAGCTGGCGCAGCGTGGCCTGCGCCGCCTCCGACGCCAGGTAGGGGTAGTAGCGCGGCGAGGTGAGCACCTGCCCGATGATGCCGCGGTACTCGTCGAGGTGGGCGTTCCAGCCACCGGTTTGGTTCATGGGGCTTTTGTCGCTCCACACGAAGGCGGCGGCGGTGTTGGGCAGAGAGTCGCGGTAGGCGCAGAGGGAATAGCCCTTGTTCCAGCCGCAATTGTCGTCGAGAAATTTTTCCAGGATGCCGGTTTCCGACAGGCGGCCCATGAGGAAGGCCGGGGCCGCCCGGGAAATGGCAAACTCCCCGCCAAACGCCGCGTGCAGGCCGGGCAGCACCAGCCAGGCCGCCAGCACCGCGGCCATGCTCAGGCCCCACGGCGCCGGGCGCAGCCACCCGCGCCGAAACCAGCCCCGCAGTGCCGCCAACGCGCCAACACCGGCTACCACCAACGAAAACGTGAGGACATTGGACGAGTGCATCATGGCCGAAACCAGCGCCAGCACCAACAAGCCCGCGCGGCCCAGCCCAGTGCGCGCGTGGCCCAGCAGCACCAGCCCTATCGCCAACAGCCCAATGGCCGTGAAAATGTCCGGCATCAGCTCGCAGCTAATCCACGACAAGCCGGTGGCCCACACAAAGGCAGCCAGCAGCGCCACCCGCGTGGCCGGATGCCGGGCCCGCGGCACATACACTTCGAGGTAGCGCAGCAGCAGGCCCGCCAAAACCAGGCACTGAAAAAAGATGACAAACCACAGCGAAAAGTTTAGGCTGGCCAGCCGGGTGAACAAGCCGTAGGTGAGGGGACGGTCGTCGGGCACGCTCAGGTCCAGGCCGCTACCGAGGTAAGTGCCCGTGTCGTAGGTCACGAGCGGAAAGCCGTTGTAGAGGCCGCCGTAGAGTAGCACCAGGCTGCCGAGCAGCAGCCACAGCAGCGAGTGGGAGCGGCCCCAATGGGCCGGTGGAGAGAAAGCGTGCAAGTTGGGCAAGGAAGTCGTGTTGAGGCAGGAAAGATAAGCGGCCGCTGCACGTAGGTCCGTACGGGGCCGTTTCATTTTGGCCGGGACTTGCCACTTGGTTGGGTGAGTGGGTAGGCGCTGGTGTACTTTGCCGACGCAAGGTGCCAGAACATAATCCCCGTTTAGCCTGCGCTCAACATCCTGCTGCCGCGCTCATGCCCATGCCCCAACGCCTGCTTTTCGTGTACAACGCCGACAGTGGCCCACTGGCTGGCCTGAAGGACGTGTTCCATAAAATTCTGTCGCCGGCCACCTACGCGTGCTCCCTTTGCGCCGTAACGTACGGGGCCACATCCATGCGGCCGGAGTGGCGGGAGTTCATTCGGCAGCTGCCCGTGCCGGTGGAATTTTTGCACCGCGACGAGTTTGGGCGCGACTACCCGCAGTGGCGCCAGCACTCGCTGCCCGCCGCTTTTGCCGTGGCCGAAAACGGTTCTTTGACGCCTTTTATTCAACCAGAGGAATTGAACGCCGCCGACCTGAACGGCTTGATGGCTTTGGTGCGCGGCCGGTTGCCCTAGTACACCGGCCGTACCTTTGGTTGGGAAACGGGCGCTATCCTGCCCGTTGTTGTCGTTGTTTTATTTCTCACTCGTTCGCATGAAAATGACTATTCTGCCCGGCTGGCTGCTGGGCGCGGCACTGCTGGGCGCCGGCCCAGCGGTGGCGCAATCTCCGGCTACCGGGCCGGCCTATGATGCCCACACGTTGTTCAACCCCGCCTTTATTGAGCAGCTGGCCACGCCCACCCGCACGGCCGGCGGCCAGCCCGGCGCCCAGTACTGGCAAAACGCGGCCGACTACAAAATCGACGCCCGCCTCGATGAAAAAGCGGCCCGCGTGACGGCCACCGTCGACATCACCTACACCAACAACAGCCCCGATAACTTGGCTTTTGTATGGCTGCAGCTCGACCAGAACCTGTACCGTGCCGACTCGCGCGGGGCGGCGGCTACGGCGGTGGCCGGGGGCCGCTTCGGCAACTCGGCCCGCAATTTCCGGGGCGGCGACAGCCTGCAAACCGTGGCCATTGAGCTTCACGGCAAGAAGTTGAAGGCTAACTACCGGGTGCAGGACACGCGCATGCAAATCATGCTGCCCGAGGCGCTGAAGGCCAAAGGCGACAAACTGAAAATCAGCATTGCCTACGCCTTCAACGTGCCCGAATACGGCTCGGACCGGCTCGGCCGCCTCAAAACCCAGAACGGCGAAATCTTCGAAGTGGCGCAGTGGTACCCGCGCATGGCCGTGTACGACGACGTGGAGGGCTGGAACACGCTGCCCTACATGGTGGCCGAGTTTTACCTCGAATACGGCAACTTCGACTACACCGTGAACGTGCCGGCCAACTACCTGGTGGGCGGCTCGGGCGAGCTGGTGAACCCCGCCGAAGTGCTCACCAGCTCCCAGCAAAGCCGCCTGGCCAAAGCCGCCGGCTCGGACCAAACCGTGCTGGTGCGCTCGGCCCAGGAGGTACCGCAGGCCGCCTCGCGCCCGGCCGGCAAAAACGGCCGCCTCACCTGGCACTTCCGCTGCCAGCGGGCCCGCGATGTGGCCTGGGCGGCCTCGGCCGCCTTTGTGTGGGACGCGGCCCGCATGAACCTGCCCAGCGGCCGGAAGTCATTGGCCATGTCGCTTTATCCGGTGGAGGCGGCGCAGGACACGGCCTGGAAACGCTCGACGGAATATGTGAAAAAGAGCATCGAATACAATTCGAAGCAGTGGTATGAATTCACCTATCCGGTGGCCACGAACGTGGCCGGCATCGTGGGGGGCATGGAGTATCCAGGCATTGTGTTTTGCGGCGCCAAGGCCCGCAAAGCCCGGCTGTGGGCCGTAACGGACCACGAATTTGGCCACAATTGGTTTCCGATGATTGTGGGCTCGAACGAGCGGAAGTACCCGTGGATGGACGAAGGCTTCAACACGTTCATCAACATCTTGTCGAGCAACGCTTTCAACAACGGTGAGTATGCCAAGCAACTGAACGACACCGCCAAGCTGGTGGCCGGCAATATCCGCTACATGTCGGACCCCGCCACCGACCCGCCCTTCACCGTGCCCGACGTGACGCAGCCCAACTACCTGGGCTACGCCGCCTACGGCAAGATGGGCTACGGCCTGTTTTTGCTGCGCGCCGAAATTCTGGGCCCCGAGCGGTTCGACTACGCCTTCCGCACCTACATCAACCGCTGGGCTTTCAAACACCCGCAGCCCAAAGACTTTTTCCGGACCATGAACGAGGCCAGCGGCGAGGACCTGACCTGGTTCTGGCGCGAGTGGGTGTACAACAACTGGATACTGGACCAGGCCGTGACCACCGTGACGTATGTGAACCAGGACCCCGCCCAGGGAGCCCTCATCACTATCGAAAACCGCGGCCAGGCCGCCATGCCCGTGACCGCCGACGTGACCGAAACCAGCGGCAAAACCTCCCGCGTGAAGCTGCCCGTCGAAATCTGGCAGCGCGGCGGCACCTGGACGTTCCGCTACAACTCCACCACGCCGCTCACCGAAGTGCGGCTGAACGCCACCAAGCTGCTGCCCGACGCGAACCCTAGCAACAACGTGTGGCGGGCGCAGGTGCTGAAGTAGTTAGAAGTTAAAAGGGATGAGTTAAAAGTTAAAAAAGCCCGTCTGCATCGCCAGACGGGCTTTTTTAACTTTTAACTCATCCCTTTTAACTTCCATCACCGCCGCGCCCAGGTCTTGTTATACTGCACGCCGCCGAACAAATACAGCATCAGCGCGCGGGAGTAGCGCAGGATAACGGGCGTGAGCAGCACCGTGGCGCCGGTGATGATGGCCACGTACACCCACGTGTCGGGGTTGTCGAGCAGGTAATAAATCAGCAGGCCCAGCACCAGAAAAGTGGCCACGTTGAAGGCGAAGGTGATGTACATGGAGCCGAAATAGAAGCCCGGCTCGGGCTCAAACGATTGGCCGCACACGGGGCATTGGGCGGGCATGTGGGCAAAGTGGGTGAGGTTCAGGGCCGAGGTGCTGAACAGCTTGCCGGTGTGGCAGCGCGGGCAGCGCAGTTGGAGCAGGGCCAGCGCCGTGGAATCGACGAATTCGGAAGGTTCGGTGGGTGAGGCCATGACCGGAGTGGCGGAGGTGAGCAGGCGTGACATGGGGCTATACGGGGAAGTGCGGCCGACGCTTGATTGTGCGGCACAATTGCCGCTAACTCATTGCGGCTGACACAAAATTACCAGCCCCGGAACCCGCCGCTGCAGCCCGTTTGCGGGCACTTACAGCACAAATCAACGCTGCTGCCGAAACGCCTCGGGCGTGGTGCCGGCGTACTTGCGGAAGTAGCGCACGAAGTACGACGCATCCTCAAACCCCAGCTCGTAGGCCACCTGGGCCACGCTCAGGGCCGAGTGGCTGAGCAGCCGCTGTGCCTCCGTGATGACCCGCTCGTGGACGAGGGCGCTGGCTGTTTTGTTGAGCTGGCGGCGGCACAGGGCGTTGAGGTGGTTGGCGCTGATGTGCAGCAGGTCGGCGTAGTCGCGCACGCTGCGCTGGGTGCGGTAGTGCTGGTTGAGCAAGGCGCCGAACTGCCGGATTTGCTGCTGGGCCAGGGTGGTTTCGGCGGCGGGCTGGGTGGGGTAGTGGCGGGCGGCCAGCTCCAGGCACAGGTGCAGGTAGGAGCGGAACACTTCGGCCTGGTTGGCTTGCGGCGCCGCATATTCGGCATACAGCCGCCCAAACAGCGGCCCGATTTCCGCCTCGCCAGCCGGCAGGTAAAGCACCGGCGCGTGCGCAGCGTCGAAAAACGGATACGCGTAGAGCCGGCTGCCGGGGTAGCGGAAGAGGAAGAAATCGGTATCGAAAAAGACCACAAACCCGCGCGTGCCGGCCGCCAGCCGCCAGTGGTGCACCTGCCCCGGCGCCAGAAAAAACAGGCTGCCCGGCCGCAGCGCATACGTCACTAAATCGATGGTGTGCGTGCCGCCGCCTTCGCCGATGTAGAGCAGCAGGTAGAAGTCGTGGGCGTGCGGCTCGTTCACGTGCGGAAACCGGACCACGTGCGTTTCCAGCCGCTCGCAGTAGTAGGGCGTGCGCGCCGGCGGGGCCGGAAACGAGGCCAGCGCGAGAACCGGCGGGGCAGTGGGCTTCATGGCGCGAAGGTCGGGCAGAAACCGCGTGTGCGGAAGCGCCCGACAGCAGACCGCCCGTGCCCGCCGTACCTTTGGCCCACTGCTGGGGTCTGGTTGGCCCTGACTGGCGGGCGCTTTTCGGGGCGTCGCGTCGGCGGGCGGCGCATCCGGCGCCGGGCGCCGAGTTGCCGCTTTTTTAGCTTCAACCCAGCTTCGCCGACGCCCGCCAGCAGCGACCCGTTGCCCTCGTTGCCGTGAAGTTTTCTTCGTCGCTTGCCCCTGCCGTTCGGGCGGGGCTGCTGGCCGTGGCCGCCCTCGCGGCCCACTCCGCCGCTGCCCAAACGGCCATTGCGCCGCGCAGCCGCACGTTTCAGCTCACCAGCACGGCCACCGTGCCCGTGCCGCCTGCCGGCACCAAAACGCTGGACCTGTGGCTGCCCGTGCCCCACGCCGACGCTAACCAGGACGTAGCGGAGCTAAAGATTGAGGCGCCGGTGCCCTATACAATCGAGAAAAGCGCTTTCGGCAACCAGATGCTGCACCTGCGGCCCAGCACCGTGCCCGGCGTGCCGCTGGTGGTGAAGCTCACGGCCCAAATCACGCGCCGCGAGCACCTCAACCTGCGCGCCAACGCTCCCGCCGCCAAGCCCGCCAAGGAGAAACCCGACCCCAACCTGGCCCGTTGGCTGGCGCCCGACCGCCTGGTGCCGCTCGATGCCAAAATCAGGCAGCAAGCCGAGGAAGTGGTGGCCAACGCCAACGCCAAAACCCCGCTCGAAAAAGCCCGCGCCGTTTACGAGCACGTGGTGGGCACCGTCGCCTACGACAAAACCGGCCAGGGCTGGGGCCGGGGCGACATTTACTACGCCTGCGACGCGCGGCGCGGCAATTGCACCGATTTCCACGCCATCGTCATCGGCTACTGCCGGGCACTGGGCATTCCGGCGCGCTTCAGCATTGGGCTGCCGCTGCCGGCCCAGCGCGGGCACGGCGAAATCAAAGGCTACCACTGCTGGGCCGAGTTTTTTACGCCGGAAACCGGCTGGGTGCCCGTCGATGCCTCGGAGGCCGCCAAAGACCCGAGCCGCCGCGCCTACTTTTTTGGCGCCCACGACGAAAACCGCGTCGAGTTCACCCGTGGGCGCGATGTGGAGCTGACCCCCAAACAGGCCGGGCCGCCCCTCAACTACTTCGTGTATCCCTACGCCGAGGCCGACGGCCAGCCGCTGGAAGTGGCCCGGACGTACGAGTATTCGGACATCGCGGCCCAATAAAAACGCTGGAAAAACGCTGCAGGTGCCTCACGGCCCGCCGATGCTTTCGTAGCGTCGGCGGGCCGTGGTTTTTGGGGTAGTGGGAGGGGAGAGGGGATGGGTGATTGGGTGGAAAAGAACCTGCAAAAAAAGAGGGTCGGGGCTGCTTAAACCTTGTCCGGTGGGGCGCATCGAAGGCAAACCTCCTGGCGCCGCTCTTCCATGTGCGGGCGCGGCGGGAGGCCCAATAGCTGATTTCCTGCTCAACACTTATCTCTTCTCATTTCTTCAGTTCTGTCCAATGAAACACCGCTTACTTTTGGGTTTAATACTGCTGTTGCTCAGCACCGGCTGGGCCAGTTCGGGGCAGGCAGCTACCATCACCACCTCGGTGCTGAACGGCCCTACATTCTGCCGAACTTCGACCGTGCGCGTGGCCTACACCGTGAGCGGGTTTATTGACCCCAGCAACGTTTTCACGGCCCAGTTGTCGGATGAAACGGGCTCGTTTGCTGCGCCGGTAGCCATTGGCTCGCTGGCGGGCACGGCGGGCAGCACCATCACGGCCACGCTGCCCACCAACGTGGTAACGGGCTCGGCCTACCGTGTGCGGGTGGTGGCTTCCAACCCCGCCACCATCGGCTCCGACAATGGCCAGGACCTGACCATCACCAACATCGGCACCGTGACGGCGGCCAGCAACTCGCCCGTGTGCGCCACCGGCAACCTGCTGCTCACGGCCACGACCGTGCCGGGCGCCAGCTATTCCTGGACCGGCCCCAACAGCTTTACTTCGCTGCTGCAAAACCCCACCATTGGCAACGTGGGCGTGAACCGCTCGGGCACTTACACCGTGACGGCCAGCGCCAACGGCTGCACGGCCACTTCGTCGGTGGCCGTCACGGTGAATGCCCTGCCCACCGCCAGCGTGAACCCGCTGAACCCCATTATCTGCTCGGGCCAGTCGGTGACGCTGAACGCCAGCGGCGGCCTCAGCTACCTCTGGAGCCCGGCCACCGGCCTGAGCAGCGCCACCGTGGCCAGCCCCGTGGCCTCGCCCACGGCCTCCACCATCTACACCGTGACGGTGACCAACGCCTCGGGCTGCCAAAGCACAACCCAAACCACGGTGACGGTGCGGGCCACGCCGGTGCTCACCGTGTCGAACAACGTCACCATCTGCACCGGCACGTCTACTACACTGTCGGCCAGCGGTGCCCAAAACTACAGCTGGACCCCCACCACCGGCCTGAACAACCCCAACTCGGCCACGCCCATTGCCTCACCCACCACCACCACCACCTACACCGTGACCGGCACCAGCGGCGGCTGCACCGACATTGGCACCGTGACCGTGACCGTGGAGCCGCTGCCCACGCCCACCGCCGGCCCCGACCGGGTGCTGTGCTCGGGGCAGTCGGCCCAGCTGGGCGCCGCCCCCGTGACGGGCCTGGTGTATAGCTGGTCGCCGAGTACGGGCCTCAGCAGCACCACTTCGGCCCAGCCCACCGTCACGCGCACCAACACCGGCACGGCGCCCATCACCACCACCTACACCCTCACGGCCGTTTCGCCCACTGGCTGCGTGGGCAGCAGCACCGTGCGCGTCACCGTGAACCCGGCTGTGACCGTCAACGCAGGCCCGGCTCAGGCCTTCTGCTCGGGCGGCTCGGCGCAGCTGGGCGGTGCGGCCCCGGTAACGGGCTACACCTACAGCTGGAGCCCCACGACGGGCCTGAGCAGCGCCACCGCAGCCCAACCCACCGTGACGCTCACCAACACCACCGGCGCGCCCATCACCACTACTTACATCCTCACGGCATCGAGCAACGGCTGTTCCAACACCAGCCAGGTAGCCGTCACGGTGAACCCGCTTACTTCCGCGGCCTTTGCCTATAATGCAGCCTCCTACTGCCAGAGCAGCGCCAACCCAACGCCCACCGTCAGCGGGACAGCGGGCGGCACGTTCACGTCCGCCACGGGCCTGAGCTTGAACGCCAGCACCGGCGCCATCAACCTGGCCGCCAGCACGGCCGGTACCTACACGGTGACCTATAGCGTGGGCAGCCCCTGCCCCAGCAGCAGCACCCAGCAAGTGACCGTGGCCACGCCCGGCGCGGCCGGCTTCAGCTACGCCAGCCCCGCCTACTGCGCCAGCGGTGCCAACCCCGTGGCCACGCTGGCCGCGGGCGCCGCGCCCGGCACCTTTACGGCCACGCCTACGGGCCTGAGCTTGAACGCCAGCACCGGCGCCATCAACCTGGCCGGCAGCCAGCCCGGCACCTACACCGTCACCAATACCGTGGCAGCCAATGGCGCCTGCCAGGCCGCCACGGCCACCACGCAGGTGAGCGTGAGCGCTGTGCCAGCCGCAGCGCTGGCCGTGAGCGGGGCCACCACCATTTGCCAGGGCAGCACCGTGACGTTGACTGCTAATGGCGGCGGCACCGGCGCTACGTATCAGTTTCTGCTAAATGGCCAGCCCATTGCCGGGGCCACGGCGGCCACCTACGCCGCCACGCTAAGCGGCACCTATAGCGTGGTCATCACCAACCCCGGCAACTGCACGGCCACGTCGGCCGGCACCACCGTCACGGTAAATCCCGTGACCACACCCACATTAGCCTACGGCGCCGCCAGCTACTGCCAGAATGCCGGCACCAACCCCGGCCCCACGGTTTCGGTGCAGGGCGGCACGTTCAGCGCTCCGGCAGGCCTGAGCCTGAGCGCCAGTACCGGCGTTATCAACCTGGCCGCCAGCCAGCCCGGCACCTACGCCGTGAGCTACGCGGCGGGCAGCCCCTGCCCGGGCACGGCCACGGCCAGCGTCACCATTATGGCGGCGCCGAGCGCGGCCTTTGCGTACAGTTCGTCCACGTTGTGCGCCAGCGGCGGCAGTGCCGTGCCCACCGTCACGGGCACGGCAGGCGGCACGTTCACGTCCGCTACTGGTCTGAGCATCAATGCCACGACCGGCAGCATCGACCTGACTGCCAGCACGGCCGGTACCTACGTCGTGACCTACACCGTGGGCAGCGGCTGCACGGCCACGGCCACGGCCACGGTCACCATCACCACGGCGCCGGTGGCCACGTTTAGCTACCCGGTGAGCAGCTACTGCGCGGCGGCCCAGGGCAACGTGGCCCCGGTATTCGGCAGCGGGGCCAGCGCTGGCACGTTCTCCGCGCCTACGGGCCTGATTATCAATTCCGCCACTGGGGTGGTCAACCTGGCGGCCAGCCAGGCCGGTACCTACCTCGTCACCAACACCATTCCGGCTTCGGGGTCCTGCGCGGCTACGGTAGCCACGGCTTCCCTCACGCTTTCGGCGCCGCCCGTGGCCACGCTGGCGACCAGCGGCGCCACCACCATTTGTCAGGGCACGTCGGTACTGCTGACGGCCGGCGGGGGCGGCACGGGGGCCACGTACCAGTTCCTGCTGAATGGCCAGCCCATTGCCGCGGCCACCACGGCTACGTATTCGGCCAGTGCCGCGGGCAGCTATGCGGTGGTGGTTACCAGTGCCGGCGGCTGCTCGGCCACCTCGCCGGCTACCACCGTGACGCTGAACCCGGCCACTTCGGCGGCTTTCAGCTACCCGGCCACCGGCTACTGCCTCAGCAGCCCCGTTTCCACACCCAGCATCACCGGCACCACGGGCGGCACCTTCGCCTCGACTACCGGCCTGAACCTGAACGCTGCGACGGGGGCCATCAACCCCGCTGCCAGCACGCCTGGCACCTACACCGTGACGTACAGCGTGGGCGGTGTGTGCCCGAGCAGCAGCACGGCCACGGTCACCATTTCGGCTCCGGCTTCGGCGGCGTTCAGCTACGCCAGCTCGTCGTTGTGCGCCACCGGCTCGGCCGTGCCAACGCTGGCTACGGGGGCCAGCGCCGGCACTTTCTCCTCGACCACTGGCCTGACGCTAAACACTGCCACGGGGGCCATCACGCTTTCCTCGTCTGCGCCCGGTACCTACACCGTGACCAACACGGTGAGCAACGCCGGGGCCTGCGGCATTGCCACGTCCACGGCTACGGTGACCATTAACGCGCTACCGGCGCGCCCAACGGTATCGGCGCAGTACAATGGGCCAACCACCACGCTCACGAGCAGCGCCGCCACCGGCAACCAGTGGTACCTGAACGGCGTGCTCATTCCCGGTGCCACGGGGACGACCTATGTGGTGAATTCGGCGGCCCAACTGGGTACGTACACGGTGGTCAGCACCTCGGCCCAGGGCTGCGCTTCGCCGGCTTCGGCTCCGCTTGTGGTTACGGCCACGGCCCGGCAGCTGGCCGATGCCGCGCTGCAAGTGTACCCCAACCCCACGCCGGATGGGAAACTGACCTTGGAATTGGGCAATGTCCACCAGTCGGTCCAGCTCACGGTGCTCAATGCGGTGGGGCAGGTGGTGTACCGGCAGCTATTGCCGGCCGCCTCAACTACCCCCCAACCCCTCGACCTGAGCCAGCTGCCCACGGGTGTGTACCTGCTGCGCGCCGCCAGCGCCGATGGCACGGCCACCCGCCGCTTCGTACGGGAGTAGCTTCGAGTAGATTGTTGAACAAAAAGCGCCCCGCCGGTTATCATCGGCGGGGCGCTTTTTATGTAGTTATTCAGGCCGTGCTCCTGCTTTTCGGCTTAAGGCCTTGGTCATCCGGAGCAGCGCGAAGGACCCCGTAGTTGGTTGTTATTCCTTTCGGTACAAGCGTGACAAGGTCCATCGCCCTGCTCAGGCTGACAAATAAGCTGACGCTACGCTGCCTTTACCGGCTGGGCCTGCTCCAGCGTGGCCAGGTCTTCGGCCGTGAGCAACAGTTCAGTGGCTTCGAGCAGTTCCGTGACCTGGCCCACGCTGGTGGCGCTGGCGATGGGGGCCGTCACGGCGGGCGCTTGCATCAGCCAGGCCAGGGCCACCTGGGCGGGCGTGGCCTGCTGGCGGTCGGCCACGGCGTCGAGGGCGGTGAGCAGGGCCAGGCCTTTTTCATTCAGGTATTTCTGGCCCACACCGGCGCCGCGGGGACTTTGCTGCAGGTCGTTCTGGTCGCGGTACTTGCCGGTGAGGAAGCCGGCGGCCAGGCCGTAATACGGAATGGCGCTGATGTTTTCTTCGAGGAGCAGCGGCGCGAGGTTCTTTTCAAAATCCTCCCGGTCGTACAGATTGTAGAGGTTTTGCAACGTCTCGTAGCGCGGAAAACCGTGCTGCTTGCTGGCCGCCAGCGACTCCTGCAGGCGCTCTTTGGTGAAGTTGGAAGCACCGATGGCGCGCACCTTGCCTTCCTTCACCAGCTGGGCGTAGGCTTCCAGGGTTTCCTCCACCGGCGTGGTCGGGTCGTCTTTGTGCGACTGGTAGAGGTCGATGTAATCGGTTTGCAGGCGCTTGAGGGAGCCTTCCACGGCGCGCAGGATGTAGTCCTTCTTCAGGCCCTTGTTTTCTGGGTTCACTTCCCAGCCCACTTTGGTGGCAATGACGACGTCGTCGCGCCGGCCGCGCCGCTGCAGCCACTTGCCGATGATGGTTTCCGACTCGCCGCCCACGTGGCCGGGCACCCAAACGGAGTAGCCGTCGGCCGTGTCGATGGCGTTGCCGCCACCCGCCACAAAGGCATCGAGCACGGCGAATGAAGTTTGCTCATCGGCTGTCCAGCCAAAGACGTTGCCGCCCAGCATGAGGGGCGAAATGTGCAGGCCGGAGCGGCCCAGTTCACGGGTTTGCATAGCAAAAGAAGATTCTGAGGAATGAGCGTTTCTAACTGGCAAATGCCCCCGAAGGTTAACGGGCCGGGCCTTATTCAGCCACCAGCACGCGCCAGCCGTGGGCGGGCACCGCCATTTGGTCGCCGGTTCCAAACGCCAGGGCTTCGTCGCTGAACAAGTCGCGCCACTGGCCGGGCACGGCGGGCAGCGCGCGGGCTTCAGCCGCGATGTTCACGGCACACAGCACCGCTGCCCCGCCTTTGCTGCGGCCGAAAGCATACACCTCGGGCGGGCCGGGCAGGCGCTGGAACAGGCTGCTGGGGTCGCCGTTGCGCAGGGCCGGGTGGCGCTGCTTGAGCGTCAGGAGGCGCGTGTAGAAATCCTGCAGCGGATAGTCGCCCCAGTCAATGGTGTCGCGCTCAAAGAACTCCAGCCGGCGGTTCAGGGCCGCTTCCTGGCCCGAGTAGAGCATAGGCATGCCCGGCACCAACGCCGTGAGCACGGCAAAAGGCAGCGCCAGCGGCCCCAGCCTTTCGTACTCGGTGCCGTCCCAGCTGTTCACATCGTGGTTGCTGGTGAAGTGCATCAGGTACACGCTGGGCGGGTATTTTTCGCGTTCGGCGGCCAGGTAAAGGTCAATGTCTGCCAAGGCCGCGTGGCCTTCGGCAATGCGGTCGAGCAGGTAGTGCAGGCGCAGGCCGAAGGTCATGTTAAAGGCCTTTTCGAGCAGCCGCGTGTCGGAATCAAACTCCTCCCACGTCAGCCCGCCCGAGGGGTACAGCTCGTCCCATTCGGCCAGCATAAACACCGGTTTGAGGGCATCGAGCGCGGGCCGGGCCTCGTCCCAGAAATCGGTGGGCACCAGCCCGGCCACGTCGCAACGGTAGCCGTCGATGTCGGCTTCCCGAATCCAGTAGGCCAGCGCTTCGGTCATGTAGCGGCGCATTTCGCGGTTGTCGTAGTCGAGGGCTACCACGTCGGTCCAGTCGGCCACAGGGGGCACCAGTTGGCCCTCGGCATCGTGCTGATACCAGTCATGGTGGCTGGCAATCAGCGCATTGTCGCGGCTGGTGTGGTTGGCCACCCAGTCAAGTATCACCTTTAGGCCCAGGGCGTGGGCAGCCTGCACCAAGTGGCGCAAGTCGTCGAGCGTGCCAAATTCCGGATTCACGCCGAAGTAATCACGCACGGCGTAGGGCGAGCCCAGCAAGCCTTTGCGCCCGACCTCGCCAATGGGATGCACCGGCATCAGCCACACAATGCTCACGCCCATGTTGCGCAGGCGTAGCAGGTGTTCTTCGAAAGCCCGAAATGTGCCCTCCGGCGTGAAATTGCGAACGTTTACCTCATAAATAGTGGCATGGGTGGCCCATTCGGGGTGGGGCACGGTGAAGCGGGCGGCGAGTGGGTGGTTGTCGGGCATGGAAATGGGAAGGCGATGGCGCATTCCGCTACGCGTCCCCGGTGGCGGCGGTTGTAACCTGACCGATGTAGAGACGCACATTTGCGTCTCATCGTTGAATGATAATCGCTGAAACGGCACGGACGCCAAGACGCAAATATTGTGTCGCTACACCTCGTAGAATTCCAGCGGCAGGCCGTCAGGGTCAGAAAAGAAAGTGAAGCGGCGGCCGGTCAACTCATCAACCCGGACGGGCTCGCAGGCCACGCCGTGCTGCTCCAGCTGCCGGATGGCGGCGGCCACATCGGGCACGGCAAAGGCCAGGTGGCGCAGGCCGGTGGCCTCGGGGTAGCTGGGGCGCGGTGGCGGGCTGGGGAACGAGAATAACTCGATGACGTACTGGCCATTTACCGCCAGGTCCAGCTTGTAGGAATCCCGGGCGGCGCGGTAGGTTTCGGCCACTATTTCCAGCCCAATGATTTCGGTGTAGAAGCGCTTGGAGACTTCGTAATTGGAAACAATAAGGGCGACGTGGTGCAGGCCAAGTAGTTGAGGCATGGGCAGGAGAGCAGGGCGGTAAGTGGTGAACCTGGAATTGTGGCCGGTTGGTCGGAGCCGAAGGCGGGCGCGAGTTGTAGCGCGAACTTTGTAGTTCGCGTCCCCGCGCCGCTGCAACAACTCGTTTCGGAACGCGAACTACAAAGTTCGCGCTACTGTGCAGCGATGCCGAAACTCTCAGGTGCGAATGATGTCGGTATCGACGGGCACGTAGCCCAATAGGCGGCTCATGCTCAGCACCTGGCCTTTGTGGTGAAATTCGTGCGTAAGCGTGTGGGTGAACAGCTGCAGCGGCGTGAACTCCTGCGGCTGCGCCCGGCGCGGCAGCACGAAAAGCGTCGGCTCCAGCCACGCTCCGGCGTAGTGCTGGCAGAACCCGGCCACCAGCGCATCTACGCCCGCAAATGCGGCGCGCACGGCTGCCACATCGGGCACGGTTTCGGGTTGCAGGTTTGCGGCCGCCCGGCGCAGCCCAACATGGCCCAGCCAGTGGTGATAGCAGCCGGCCACGTGCACCAGCAGGTCGCGAATGTTGCCGCCGTTCATTTCGGCCACCGGCGCAGTGAAGTGAGCGGGAGCGAGCGTGGCGCAGTAGTCCAGCAAAACCGCGCGGGCGCTGGTTACAAGCGCGTATTGTTGCGAAAAAGCCGCGTCCATAGCGAGATTAATAAACAGGCCAAACGCCGCAAACCAGCGCCGTTTCCCGGAAGAAAAGGCTCCAATTTGCGGCGCAAAACTTGGTTTTGAAAAGGAATTAGTTGGCCGCGCTCAGCAGCTTGCCGAGGGTGCTTTGCAACTCCTCGCCGCGCAGGTTGGTAGCCACGATTTTGCCCTGCGGGTCGAGCAGGAAGTTCTGCGGGATGGCCTGCACGCCGTATTCCTGGGCGGCGGCGTTGCTCCAGAATTTCAGGTCCGACACGTGGGTCCAGGTCAGGCCGTCCTTCTCAATGGCGCGCACCCAGGCCTCACGGGCGCCTTCCTTGTCCAGTGACACGCCAAGCACGGTGAAGCCTTTGTCCTTGAACTGGTTGTAGGCGCGTACCACGTTGGGGTTTTCTTGGCGGCAGGGGCCGCACCAGCTGGCCCAGAAATCAATCAGCACGTACTTGCCGCGCAGGCTGCTCAGCTTCACGGGCACGTTGTCGGGGGTGTTCTGGGTGAAGTCGGGGGCCACTGCCCCCACGGCCACGCGCTGCAGGCGCTTGATTTGCTCGGCGATGCGCTGGCCCCGCGTCGAGTTGCGCAAGTTGGCGCTCAGGCCCTGGTAGAGCGCCGCATACGGCCCCACTTCGGGCACCGACCCGCCCACATCCTGCAGCACAAACAAGCTGTAGCGCGTATCGGGGTGGGCTTTTATGTAGGCGGTGCGAATGGTTTTCTGCTCGGCTTCAATGGGCTCAAGCTTGGCTTCGAGCTGCTTCACGTAGGCTGGGTCTTTGCGGGTGGCCTCGGGCTGGGCGCGGTATTCCTTAATATAAGCTTCGTACCGGTCGTCCGACGATTTTAGCGAGGCCGTCAGCTTGGCGTTTTCGTCGTTGAGCGGCGTTCCGTGCACGGTGGCTTTCGTCGCCGAGTCGGGCGTGCTGATGGCAATGGTGCCTTGCTCCACGAAGAAAAACTCCTTGCTCGCGTCCTTCGATTTGGCCAGGGAAGTACCGTTGTGGCTGAGGATGAGCGTGGCACGTCCCGGCTCGGGCACCGCGCCCTTGAACTCGAAACGCCCGTTCTTCACGGCCGCCGAATCGACTACCCACTTTTGCGCCAGCACGTAGCGCAGGTAGGCTTTGGTGACGGCCGCCTTGGTGCCCACGGTGCCTTTCACCACAAAATTTTCGGCGGGGGCCTGCGCCTGGGCCAGGGCGGGCAGCAGCGCCAGCGCGCCGTACAGAAGCTTTTTCATAAAAATAGAAAAGAAGGAAATGAAGTTGGAATGGGATGTCGGCTCAGCGGCAAAGGTTGCTTTGAGCCACCCCAAACGGCCCGGTTAAACGTCCTAAAGATAGCCGAACCTCTAGGCGTGAAGCCGCCGCTGCTATTCGCTCACCCAGCGCGTCTTATCATGTATCGGCCCACGCTGGCCGGGCGCTGAAGGCACCTCAATGTAGCCCAGCTGGAAGAAGCCCAACAGCCGGTCGTCGGGTCCGAGCCCGAAAAAGGCTTTGGCCTCTTCGGTGTAGGTGATGCCGCCGCTGCTCCAGTAGCCACCCAGGCCGTAGGCGTGGGCTGTGAGGTGGAGGTTTTGCACGGCGCAGGCCACAGCCTCGATTTCCTCGATTTCGGGCAGGCGCGGCTCGGTGCGCTTCATGGCGATGGCGATGACGTGCGAGCACTGCGGCGGGTTGTTGCGCAGGTTGGCATGCTTGCCGGCTTTGTAGGCCGGGCCGGCCGTTTGCTCATACAAATCGGCTTGAAATTCAGCCAGCTTTACTAAGCCCGCGCCCGTGAACACGACGAAGCGCCAAGGCTCTGTTTGCTTGTGGCTGGGCGCCCAGTTGGCGTTTTCCAATAGCTGCCAGATGATGTCGTCGGGAATGACGCGGCCGGGCACAAACTGCGGAATAAACGTGCTGCGCCGCGTCCGGATAAGGCGGTTGATTTGTTCGGTATCGAAAAATTCCTGCATGCAGAAGGGAAATGGTCCAGCGTTTCAACTGCCTGGGCAGGCAGAAGTTTGGCCCGGTGGCCGGCCTGCCGCAGCCGAAAGCTAGGCCACGCGAAGCGCTTGGCTGGCGGGTAGCCACTTGGGGCAGCGGCACACGGCGCAGGCATGGGCGGCAGCCGGCGTTAGCGCGGCGGTCTGGCCGCAGTCGGTGCAGGCGTAGGTGCCGGGCTGTTCGATGTGGGTGAGGGCATGTTCCAGCGGCTCCGGCAAGATGGGCAGGCCGGGCCGCACCTCGTCGTCGGGGTAAAAAAAAGCGCTGATTTGGCCCGTGGCTTCAATGTAGGCGAGGCGCACCTGCCCCAGATGCGCTACCTGCAGCTGGCGCAGTTCGCCGAATAACTCCTTGTGGGTCAGGTTCTGTTTGCGCAGGGCTTCGTGCACAATAGCGCCATCGGCCACCAGCCGCACCGGCTTGCCCTCCAGCCAGTCGCTGAAGCGGGGATAGGCTTCGGTGAGGCGGTTGAGCAGCACATAAATCAGCATCACCACCACAAACACCACCGCAATGTGCGCCAGCGCCACGTCGTGGTAGAACATGGCATCGCCCGAAGCCGAGCCCAGCGCCAGAATGATGCTCAGTTCGAACAGCGACAACTGCCGCACCCCGCGCCGCCCCGTGATGCGCAGGGCCGCCAGCGTGAGCAGGTAGGTGACCGCGCAGCGAAACGCAACCTCGAACAGAAACGCGGGCGGCGCATCGGCCGACCACAGCAGCCGCTGCCAGTCGAAAGGCGTGATGGTATCGGCAAGCAGGGGCATGGCAGGGGAATGAGTGGTCCTGCAACCACTTACTCACTTCTGGCCGATTTGTTCCCACACCTGGTAGCCGTGGGGCGGCAGGGTTACCGGCGCCCCGGCATCTTCCGCGAGGTGCCCGGTGGTCGGGAACACCGCGCGGTAAGAGCCCGCGCCGGCCGGCAACGCAAGCGGTTGCGGCTTGTCATGCAAGTTCACCATCACCACCACCGCAGCGTCGCCCTTCCGGCGCTCAAACACCACCGTCCGGGCCGGGCTGGGCACTAGCGTAAACTGCGATTCTGCATCGAAATTGGCCAGCGCCGGGTGCCGCTTCTTCAGCTGCAGCAGCGTCGTGTATAACCCTTGCAGCGGGTAGCCATTCCACGGAATGGTGTCTTTGTCGAAGAAGCGTAGGCGGCGTTTCATGGCCGCTTCCTGGCCGTTGTAGAGCATCGGGATGCCGGGCCACAGGGTGGTGAGCACAGCTTCGGGCACAGCGTTTGCGCCCAGCCGCTCGTACTCGCTGCCATCCCAGGCGTTGATGTCGTGGGTGCTGGTAAAGGTCATCAGGTTCACGCCGCGCGGGTAGAGTTTCCGCTCGGCGGCCCAGTAGTGGGCCAACTCGGCGGTGGGTTTCTGGCCCCGCCCCAAGCTGTCGAGCAGGCCGTGCAGGCGCAGGGCGTAGGTGGCATCGAAGGCTTTTTCGAGCAGGCGCGTGTTGGGGTCAAATTCCTTGCGTGAGATGAAGGTGGGTGGGAACAGCTCATCCCATTCGGCCAGCATGAACACCGGCTTTATCTTCTCCAATTCCTGCCGGGTGTGGTTCCAGAAGTCCGTCGGCACCAGCCCGGCTACGTCGCAGCGGAAGCCGTCGAGGTCGGCGGTTTTCACCCAGTAGGCCATGGTTTCGGTCATGTACTGGCGCAGGGCGGGCTTCGAGTAATCGAGGTCGATGACGTCCTGCCAGTCGGCCACGGGCGGGCGGAACTGGCCTTTCGCGTCGCGGGTGTACCAGTCGGGGTGCTCGGTGGTGAGGTTGCTGTCCCAGGCCGTGTGGTTGGCCACCCAGTCCAGAATGACGTGCATACCGAGGCGGTGAGCAGTGTTTACGTAGTGCTGCACATCGGCCAGCGAGCCCAGGTCGGGGTTCACCGCGCGGTAGTCGCGCACCGAGTAGGCGCTGCCCAGCGTGCCCTTGCGGTGGCTGCGACCGATGGGGTTTATCGGCATCAGCCACAAAATGCCCACGCCCATTTTCTGTAGGCGCGGCAGGTCGGCCTCGGCCGCCCGAAACGTGCCCTGCGGTGTGTACTGGCGCACATTCACCTGGTAAATGGTGGCGTGGCGCGCCCACGCCGGATGCCGTATGGTGAAGGCCGCCGAGTCGAGCGCGGCAGGCGGCACGGCAACCGTGGCCGTTTCGGGAGGCGACTTGGTGCCGGACTGGCAGGCCCCCAGAAACAGCAGGGGCACTAGCAGCGCCCGCAAGGGGCGGAAAGAAGCAGGATGGGACATGGCGAAAGGTAAGAAACGGGGGATTATCTGATGCGAAAAAAGAACGTCATGCTGAGCGCAGTCGAAGCATCTCTACCGTGGAAGTAATTTGATTTACTGCTGCACGCGAGATGCTTCGACTGCGCTCAGCATGACGTTTAGTACTCACGCCTAACAACGCCTTCAGCCCAGCTACAGAATCGGCGGCGACCTTCGCAGCTATTGGTTTCACCCTAACTGCCTTTTCCGTGAAAAACCTGTTGCTGGCGGCCCCCCTGGCCCTTCTTCACTTCCATTGCCCGGCGCAGGCCCAGGCGGCGCTGGTGCCGCCCACGCCCTACCGGCTGCTCAACACCATCTCCATCGGGGGCGAGGGTGGCTGGGACTACCTCTCGGTGGACCCCGCCGGCGAGCGGCTCTACGTGTCGCACGGCACCCAAGTGGAGGTAATTGATTTGACCACCCACAAGCTGGTGGGCGCCATCCCGAACACGCCCGGCGTGCACGGCATCGAAGTGGTGCCCGGCGCGGGGCGCGGCTACATCACCTGCGGGCGCAACAGCACCTGCGTGGTGTTCGACGTGAAAACCCTGAAGCCCATCGGCGCGCCCATTCCCACCGGGCCCAAGCCCGACGCGCTGCTCTACGATGCCTTCTCGAAGCGTGTGTTCATCTTCAGCAACGACGGCGGCAAAAGCACCGTGCTCGACGCCAGCACCGGCGCCGTGGTGGGCACCGCCGAACTGGGCGGCGACGTGGAAGCCTCCGCCACCGACGGCAAAGGCCATATTTTCGTCAATCTGGAAGACAAGAGCGAGGTCGTCGAGTTCGATGCCAAAACCCTGGCCGTGCTGCGGCGCACCTCGGTGAAGCCAGGCGAAGAGCCCACCGGCCTGGGCTACGACCCCAAAGCCAACCGCCTCTTCAGCGGCTGCGCCAACGAGAAGCTGGTGATTACCGACAGCAAAACCGGCAAGCAGGTGGCCGTGCTGCCCACCGCCAAGGGCACCGACGGCGCCGTATTCGACCCCAGCGCCAACAACGTGGTGGTGTCGAACGGCTCGGGCACGTTCACCGTCATTCACCAGGACTCGCCCACCAAGTACAGTGTGGTGGCCAGCGTACCCACCGCCCGCGGCGCCCGCACCGTGGCCATCGACCCGAAAACGCACCACCTCTTCACCGCCACCGCCGACTACGGCCCCACGCCGGCGCCCACCCCCGAAAACCCGCGCCCCCGGCCCAGCATCGTGCCCGGCACGTTTCGGGTGCTGGAGTTTGGGAAGTAAAGCTACTGGGTAACCTCAAGTTGTAATCGCCCGTCATGCAGAGCGCAGCGAAGCATCTCGCGTGTGGTAGTGACTCAATCGCAGTAATTGCTTGAGCACGCGAGATGCTTCGCTGCGCTCTGCATGACAGCCTTTTCTTCTAAAAACTTACCTGCTTAATGCCCACCTTCTGGCTCCGCCTCCGTCATGCCCTGCGAGTGCACCGGGTGCTGCTGCTGGCCCTGCTGGCGGGCCTGGTGCTGCCCTGGGTGGTGTTTGTGAACGTGGCCGAGGACATTTGGGAGTCGGGCGGCTTCATTGGCGACAAGGCCATTCTGGAGTTTTTGCACGCGCACGCCACGCCGGGGCTCGACCGGCTGGCGCTGGGCTTCACCGCCGCCGGCGACCCATTGCCCATGAGTATTGCGGCCACGGTGCTCACGCTAGGGCTGGCCGTGTGGGGTACCCGCTCGCAGGCGTGGTTTTTCGGGCCGTCGGTGGGCGGGGCCATGCTGCTGAACTTGCTGGTGAAGGTGCTGTTTGCCCGGCCCCGCCCGGCGCTGTGGCTGAGCATTAAGCCGGCGTTTTACTACAGCTTCCCGAGTGGGCACGCCATGGGCGCGGCGGCCGTGGCCACGGCGCTGGGCTTTTTGTTGTGGCAGCACCGCGGCCACTGGCTAGCCTGGGCGGCGGGGCCGCTGTTTGCGCTGGGCGTGGGCTGGAGCCGCATGTACCTGGGCGTGCATTTCCCCTCCGATGTGCTGGCCGGCTGGACGGGCGCGGTGGGCTGGGTGGCGGGCCTGCACCTGCTGTTTTCGCCCGAGTTCCACGAGCTGCGGCGGCTGTGGCGCGAGGCCCTGCACCGCCGCCTGCCCACCGTAGTGGCCGCCCCCCGCGAGGCGCCGCGCCCGGCGGCGTAGCGTTGCCAGGCGCTTACTTGCCGCCGTTTTCCCGCCGCCTTTCTTCGCTATGCCCTTGCCTTCCTCTTCTGATTTCGGGATAATGCCCCGGCCCAGCCGGCTGCTGCCGGGGCTACTGCTGGCTTGGGGCGTAGTGGGGTGGCTGGCGCTGGCCGTGCTGCGGTCCGGCGGGCTGCCCTGGGATGCGCCGATGCTGCTGTTCTGGCACCGCCACGCCACGCCCGCGCTCGATGCGCTGGCCGTGTTCCTCACCGCCATCGGCAATACCTGGCCGATGGTAGGCGTGGGCGTATTGATGCTGCTGGCACTGGTCTGGCGGCGGCAGTGGCGGGCAGCGGCGGGGTGGGCGCTGTCGGTGGGCGGCTCGATGCTGCTGACGCAAGTCATCAAGGCGCTGGTGGCGCGGCCCCGGCCGGTGCTGTGGGTCAGCATTCGGCCGGAAACCACGTTCAGCTTTCCCAGTGGGCACGCCATGGACACGGCGGCCATTGCCACGGCCCTTGTTTTCCTGAGCTGGCGCGGGCGCGGCCACTGGCTGGTTGGGACGTTGGGCCTGCTGTTTTCATTGGCCGTGGGCTGGGCCCGCATGTACCTGGGCGTGCACAATCCTTCCGATGTGCTGGCCGGCTGGTGCGCCGCCGTGGGCTGGGTGCTGCTGGTGCAGCTGTTCATGCCAACTGGGCGGCTGTATCTTGCGGCTATGAAACCCTTCGTTCTACTCGCGCTGCTAGGCGTTGGCGGGCTGGCGGCCTGCTCTAAAGATGCGCCGGAGTCGCCGCCGGTGCCCGCCACTTCCGTTGTATACACGGATGGAGGCGGCAAAACAACCGCGCTGACAGCGGTTCGGGCCTCACTCGGCACGCCGCCACCTTCGGCCTCCGGGCAGCAGCGGCGCATGCTGGTGCTGCGCTCCGACTTGCCCGATGGCACCACCCTGGAGCTGCTTTATTACTACGTGGGCAGCGGTTTTCCCAGCACCACCGGCCCGGTGCGGCTCGATGAGTTCGTGCAATCAGCCAACTATCCCATTGGCGGCAATGCCAACGGCGGCACCTATTTTGGTGGCACCGCCACGAGCACGCTCACCGTCGACAGCGTGACGCCGGCCGTTTGCAGCGGGACGTTTGCCGGGCCCGTGACAATGGGTGGCCCCAGCGTGCGCCTGGTGTTCCAGCGGGTACCGCTGTAGCCTGCGCCATGGGCTCACCGGCCGGCATTAGGGTTCGGATTGGTGGCCTCGTACCAAAAGCAGCGCGCGCCGCCTTCGGTAAACTCATTGCCTTCCCGCAGGCCTATTTTGGTTAGAATGCGGCGCGAGCCCAGGTTTTCTGCATCTGCATAGGCGCAGATGCGGGGCAAATGCAACGTTTGAAATCCATAATCAAGCCAGGCCTGCGCGGCCTCGTAGCCGTAGCCCTGCCGCCAGAACTGCGGCCGAAAGCGGTAGCCAAGGTCGTAGAAATCGTGCTGGCCGTTTACGGGGCCGGCCACCCGCTTTAGCCCAGCCCAACCCATAAACTCGCCGGTGGCGCGCAGCACCACCGCCCAGCGCCCGATACCATTGGCCGCGTATTGCGCCTGAATGAAGCGAATGGTTTCGACACTCTGAGCTAGCTCGGTCACCATTTGCCCGCCCACGCCGCCCAGGTAGCGGTGCACGGCCGGGTCCGAATCGAGGGCAAACATGCCCGGCGCGTCGTCGGCCGTGAGGGGGCGGAAATGCAGGCGGGCGCAGTCAAATGGTTGCATAAAATGGGGTTTGCCCACGCTTCAGATTGTGCCTGTTAGCGCGGTTCCGGCGCAAGTTGCAAGGCTATTTCGTCACAATTAACCGCTGGTGCTGGCCCGCCGCCTCCGCCACATACACGCCGGGCGGCACGGGCTGGTGAGCCTCGTCGCGGGCATCCCAGGGCAGGGCATGGGGGCCGGAGCCAGCCGCAAGCTCCAGGGTGCGCACCACGCCGCCCTGAGCGTTGCGGATGCGCAATTGCGTCGGGGTTGCCCGCTGCGCTTCGTAACGGGTATAGCGCAAGGTGGTGCCGCCAGTGCCAAAACTGCGGCTGTCCGGGGCTTCCAGCGTCAGGACTTCGGGGGCGGAATCGGGCGCGGTGGCGGTAAGAATCTTCAAGCCGCGGATGTTCACGGCCACGCCGGCATTCATCAGGAAATGGATTTCCAGCTCGTGCTTCGCGGGGTCGAACGAAAAGCCTTCGGCCGGCACGGGCTTTTCATCGAAGTAAATAGCCGTCGGCGGGGCCGCCACCCGCTGCACCAGCAGCCGCACAAACCGAAACACCGGCTGCCCAGGGTACTCGCCGTTGCTGCTCAGAATAATATCGGTTTGGGTGGGCGTGCAGAAGCCGCGCATGGTCAGCGTCTCGTACTGATGCCGGGCCAGCGCCTGCGCCGAGTGCCCGTCGTCGTCGTACATCGTAAACTCCGATTCCGAACTGCTCGGGTCGGGGTAGTAGCGCAGCAGCAGCGTATCGGGGCGGTATAGCGCCGTGCTGGGCCGGTAGGCCGTCATCGGCAGGAAGGCCCCGGCCCGCACCAGCAGCGGCGCATGGGCCAGCGGCGCCGGCACGCCCACGGTGCGGTCGCCGGCGTAGGTGTGGTTGGTATAGAAATCAATCCAGTTGCCGCTGGGCAGCGTCACGTTGCGCCGCCGCTGGCTGGGGTTGAGCACGGGCGCCACCAGCAGATTGGGGCCGAGCAAGTACTGCGTATTGGGCGCTTCGCTTAATGAAGAATGAGGAATTAGGAATGAAGAATTGGGAACACCCGCTAATTCCTCATTCTTCATTCCTGATTCCTCATTAAACAACGCGTCATAGTTCATGCTGCGCACCAGCGGTGCGCCCTTCGTCGTGTTCTGCCAGGCCAGCGTGTAGAGGTAGGGCAGCAGCTGGTAGCGCAGCTGCACGGCGTCGCGCACGCTGCCCTTGTAAGGGTCGGGATAATAGTACGGTTCGGGGGGCACGCCCTCGCCGTGCGGGCGCAGGATGGGGCAGAGGCTGGCCATTTGCAGCCAGCGTGTATACAGCTCCGGGTCGATGCCGCCCACGCAGAAGCCGCCCGCGTCGGAGTGCATGTAGCCCACGCCGCCCTGGCCCATGCCCAGCATCACGGGCACCTGGGCGCGGTAGCCGCTCCAGGAGCGGTTGATGTCGCCCGACCACGGAAACACGCTGTTGCGCTGTAGTCCCGCCCAGCCCGAACGCGCCAGGTTGAACACCCGCTCCTCGGGAAAATCGCGGGCATATCCCTCGGTGAAGATGCTGGCCCAGCTTTGGCCGTAGGCGTTGTGCACGGCGCGGGCCGACCCGGCTATGTGTTGCATGGCATCGGGATGGTTTTCGGGCTCGCCGAGGTCGCTCCACCAGCCGGCGGCGCCTTCCTGGTGCAGCTTTTTGTAGTAGCCCCACAGCCAGTCGCGAGCCGCGGGCTTGAATACGTCCAGGATGCTGGCCGGCCCGGCCCAGAATGAACCCACCGTGAACGGCCGGCCCGCCGCCGTGGTGCCCACCAGCCCCTGCGTGCGCACGATGGAGTCGTTGCGCGAGGTCCGCATCACGTAGGGCTCCGAAATCAGGATGGTTTTCACGCCCTGCTTATTCAGGCTACTCATCATGCCGGCCGGGTCGGGGAAGTTAGGTTTGTCCCAGCTCAAATCGCCCTGCCGCTTGGTGCCGCCAAACCAGTACAAATCCAGCACCAGCGCATCGAGGGGGAAGTTTTCGCGGCGCATGCGGCTGGTCACGTTCTGCATCTCCACATCGGTTTTGTAGCCGAAGCGGCTCTGAATGAGGCCCAGCGCCCAGCGCGGCGGCAGCGGCTGCCGCCCCGTGAGCGCCGTGTAGCGCTCCAGAATTTCGGCCTGGTTCCGGCCCGTTATCACGAAGTAGCTGAGGGAAGTCAGGCCCTCGCCGCCGTATTCCAGCACGTCCTTATCAGTCTTGCCCAGGTCGAGGTAGCCGGGAGCGTGGTTGTCGAAAAACAGCATGTAACCCCGGCTGCTGAGCACCGTGGGCAGCGTAATGTTCAGGTTGGGTTCGTTGTTTTGGGAGCCGTAGTGCGCCTGGTTGTACAGCTCCAGGCGGTAGCCGCGCCGGTCCACGGGCAGGGCGCGCGAGCCGGTGCCGTACAGCCGTTCGCCCGGCGCGAGGCGGAAGCGCGCGCCCACGCCGCCGGGCTCGGGGCGGGTGGCTGGGGTGGGGGAGGCGGCTTCGCGGCGGAAGGGCCCGGCAGCTTCTGCCACCAGCGTATCGGTGCTACGTACCCCCTCGTCGTGCAGCAGACTTACCCGCAGAGGACTTTTCTGCACGGCCGCCCGCAATCCATCCACTACTGGAAAGCTCAGTGTAGTGGCAGTTTCTTCAAAAGCCACGTCCAATGGCTGTTGCTGGGCTTGCACCACGCTCACGGAACTATCGGCCCGCAGCGCCCGGCCCGCAGTCGAATACGTTACTTTGGTCACGCCCGGGGCCCACCCCTCTACCCGAAGCGCGCTGCCGTCCGTGGCGCGTATCAACAATGTGGTGCCATCGAAGATATGCGACTTATACCGTCCGCCTGGCACGGCCCGCGCCGGCACCACGCGCTGCTTAAATGGGTCGGTAATGGGCCGGTCATTATCGGCCCGCTGGGCGCGCGCGCCGGTACAGAAAAACAGCAGAAACAACACAGCTGCCGTCGCTGGACAAACAGAAAATCGGAAATGTACCTTCATCAAGAACAGGCCGGGTGGGAAGCGGCAAGTTACAGCCGAAGCCCGCAGATGAAGCCTAATTGCAGCCTCGCTTATTTCCGCTTACCAGCCACTTACAGCAGTTTCGGAGTCGGGGTACCGTAGCGCGAACTTTGTAGTTCGCGTCCCTGCGCCAGCCGCTTCGATAAGATGGCCCGGTGACGCGAACTACAAAGTTCGCGCTACTTCCAGCACCTGTATACCGACTTCGAAACCGTTGCAAACCGAACCGCACGCCTGCCCTTGGTTCGACTTTACAGAGCTGCTTCCTATACCTTTGCTCCATGTCGCCCAAGTCCGCAGCTTCTCCGTACGCCGCCGTTTTCATTGATTTCGAAAACGTTTATTATTTCCTCAAAAACCACTTTCACGACCCGCCCGACCTCAACGACATCGTGCTCGACATTGTCCGCAGCCTGCGCGAACAGCTCAGCACGCAAGGGCTCGACAGCCTCATCAGCTACGCCTACGCCGACTTCGAGCGCATGGCCACCGCGCCGCAGGGTGCCCTCTACCTCATGGGCGTGAGCACCCGCAACGTGCTGGGCACCGACCACAAAAACGCCGCCGACATGCAGCTCTGCATCGACGCGCTGGAGGTGATGTACACCCGGCCCGAAATCGGCACGTTCGTGCTCGTGGCCGGCGACCGGGACTACATTCCCGTGCTGCAGCACCTGCGCCGGCAGGCCCGGCAGGTGCTGGTGGCCGGCTTCCGCGAGTCCGTGTCCGGCGACTTGCTCCAGAACATCGGGGCCCAGCAGTTCATCGACGCCCGCGACCTGCTGGCCCCGGAGCGCGTGGCCCAGCTCGAACAACGCCGCGCCGACCGCCAGCGCACCCAGGAAGAAAGCCGCCGGCTGCGTGAGCACGGCACGGTGGGCGTGCCCTCGGCCGCCGCGCTGGCCGCCCGTACCGGCGACGTATCCAAAATGCCGTCCGGGCCCGCGGCTGCTACCAGCACCCCACGGTCCGGAACTCCCGCTGCCGTCAAACGCCCCACGGAGGAGGCCCCCGATTTTTTGCCCAGCCACCCGCTGGCTACCGACGTTGAGCGCCGCACGCTGGCCTTTATGCTGAAGGAGATTCAGAAGCTGGAAGCCAAGCAGCAGCGCCGCGTCACGGAGCTTTGGCTGGGGCCGTTTATGCGGCTGCTCACCGACGAGCTGCCCGAGCTGCCCGACTACGAGCGCCGCGACCAATTGAACCGCCTGCGCGACGCCGGCGCCATCCGTATCGAGAAGCGCGAGGGCGAGCCGCACGCGTTTTCCGTTATCATGGTCAACTACAACCATCCCAACGTGCAGGAACTCCACCCCGGCGAAGAAAACTAGCGGCCCGGCCGGTTATCTTTGGGCGTTGAAGGAGCCGATTTAGTGCTCGCTTCGGCCCCTGTTCCGTTTATTTTTTTCATCTCCACTTCTTCGCTTCATGAGCTTTATTTCCGAAGTAGAATCCAGCATTCGTGTGCTGTTTGACTCCATCAACAACGGTTTCCAGCAGGACCCCGGCACCGGCTTCAACCAGATTGACAACTGGATTTCGCACCTGCGCGCCATCGACCAGCCCGTGCTGCGCCCCATCGTGGCCGAGCTCGAAACCCTGCGCACCCACATCAGCAACAACAACGCCGTTGGCATGGCCCAAGCCTTCCAGAACCTGGGCGAGCTAACGGCCCAGTCGGCCCTGAGCACCCACAGCTTCAGCGGCGAGGGCGACAAAGCCCGCGAAATCAGCCAGAAGCTGATTGCCGCCGCCGGCAACCTGCGCCACTTGGCCAAGGCGCCGGTAGTCAGCTAGAAAAGCAAAAGATTCTAAAAAGAATGTCATGCTGAGCTTGTCGAGGCATCTCTACTGCGCAAGTAATTATTTACTATTGCAATAGAGATGCTTCGACAAGCTCAGCATGACGTTCTTTTTATTCCCTATTCCCTATTCCCTATTCCCGCTAGTACCCCAGCGCGGTATCGTCGCCGCGCGGGTCGGCGCCGCCTTCCAGGGTGCCATCGGGTTGCACATGGATGATGTCGAGCCGACCCCAGGGCAGGGCGGGGTTGAGCTGGTAGCCGCGGGCACGTAGGGTGTCCTGCGCCACGGGCAGCAGAGCGCCGGCTTCTACGTCGAGCAGGTCGGGCATCCACTGGTGGTGCAGGCGCGGAGCCGTCACCACTTGCTGGGCATTCAGGCCGTAGTCGACAATGCCAAGGATGCTTTGCAATACGCTGGTGATGATGGTGCTACCGCCGGGCGTGCCGGTCACCAGCGCGACTTTGCCATTGTGGGTGAGAATGGTCGGCGTCATGCTGCTGAGCATGCGCTTGCCGGGGGCAATGCTGTTGGCCGTGCCGCCGGTGAGGCCGTAAGCGTTGGGCGTGCCGGCTTTGACGGAGAAGTCGTCCATCTCGTTGTTCAGCAGGAAGCCGGCGCCGGGCACCACCACCTTGCTGCCGTAGCCGCCGTTGAGCGTGGTGGTGCAGCTCACAGCATTGCCGAGGGCGTCGATGATGCTGAAATGGGTGGTTTCGTTGCTTTCGTAGCTGGGCAGGTTGGCGCCGGCCACGATGTCGCTGCTGGGCGTGGCCCGGCCGCGCGAGCGCATGGTGCCGGCCCGCTGGCGGTTGTAGTCCACGTCGAGCAGTTTTTGGATGGGCACCAGCCCAAAGTCCGGGTCGCCAAGGTAGGTGGCGCGGTCGGCGTACACGCGGCGCTCGGCTTCGGTGATGTAGTGCACGGCCAGGGGCGTGTGGTAGCCGGCCTGGGCCAGGTCCACGGGCTCCAGCATTTGCAGCATTTGCAGCAGGGCCACTCCGCCGGAGCTGGGCGGCGCCATCGTAATCACGTCGTAATCGCGGTAGCGGCCGCGCAGCGGCTCGCGCCACTTGGCCCGGTAGCTGTCGAGGTCGGCCTGGCTCACGAGGCCGCCGGCGCGCTTCATCTCGTTGAGCAGCAGCCGGGCAGTTTCGCCCCGGTAGAAGCCGGCGCGGCCCTGGTCGCGGATGCGGGTGAGGGTGCGGGCCAACTCAGGCAGGCGCAGGGTGTCGCCGGGCTGCCAGTCGCCGCCGCCGGGACGCACGTAAGCCGGTACGTTGCCGGGGTTGTACTTCTCAAAATCAACCCGCGTCTTGTTGAGGCCGGCGGCCTCCTTGGCCGTGAGCGGGAAGCCTCTGGTGGCCAGGGCCACGGCGGGCTGCAGCAGCGCCGGCCACGACAGCTTGCCCATGAGCTTGTGCAGGGCTACCATGCCGGCCACGGTGCCGGGCGTGCCCACGGCCAGCGGGCCAGCGGTGCTCAGGCCGGGCACCACGTTGCCCTGCTTGTCGAGGTACATATCGCGCGAGGCGGCAGCGGGCGCGGTTTCGCGGAAGTCGAGGGAGCCGGCCGAGCCGTTCCGGTCGCGGTACAACAAAAAGCCGCCGCCGCCAATGTTGCCGGCGGCGGGCAGGGCCACGGCCAGCGCAAACTGTACGGCCACGGCCGCGTCGTAGGCATTGCCGCCGCGCTGCAGGATTTGGGTGCCAATGCGGGAAGCTTCGGGATGGGCCGACACCACCATGGCGTAGCGGGCCAGCTTGGGCGCGGCGGCTTTGGGGGGCGGCGTACCCAGCGACCCTTCAAATGCCCGCGAAGTAGAGGTGACCGGCCGCTCGGCCGAGCAGGCCAGCAGCAATGCCAATGGAATGGTGAACAGACGGTATTTCATCATCGAGCAAAATAACGGTACGATTCCACAGATTGCTACCTGGCGGGGCCAAATAGCCGCCGAGCGGAATAAAATTATGGGCGAAAGCCGGCGGACTGCCGAGTGTTCTCCGGGAAAGGAAGTAGTTTCGGGGCATTGCGTGTGCCGAAAGCCACCCGGTGTGGCCGGTGGCACCGCAGCGCATAGGCTGCGTGCATTGCCACCGGCAAATTATTACTTTTGAGCCAACCCTTTTCCGCATCATGGCCAAGTCGAAACCCACTGCCCCCGCCGCCGTCAAGCTCCAGCGCCCCGCCCCGCTGCCCCTGGTCAAGAGCGACACTTGGCTGACGCCCTACGAGCCCATCCTGCGGGCCCGTATGGCCCGCTTGCAGGCCCGGCTGGCCGAAATCAAGCATTACCACGGCTCTTTGCTGAACTTTGCTACCGCCCACCAGCAGCTGGGCCTGAACCACGACGCCGCCCGCGGCGGCTGGGTGTACCGCGAGTGGGCCCCCGGTGCCGAGGCGCTGTCGCTGGTCGGGGATTTCAACGGCTGGGACCGGCAGGCCACGCCGCTGCACAAGCTGGAATTTGGCGTGTGGGAAGCGTTTTTGCCGGATGCTGAGTTCGACCAGCGCCTTACCCACGGCAGCCGGTTTAAGGTGCACGTGGTGGCCAACGGCCAGGGCAAAGACCGGCTGCCGGCCACCCTGCGTCGCGCCGTGCAGGACGTGAGCACCCGGGATTTTGCCGGCCAGGTTTGGCGGCCCGACACGCCGTTTGTCTGGACCGACCAGAAGTTTAAGCCCGCCAAGGCGGTAGCGGAGCCGCTCATCTACGAGGCCCACGTGGGCATGGCCACCGAGGATGGCCGGGTGGGCTCTTACCGGGAGTTTGCCGAAAATATCCTGCCCCGCATCGAGGCCGGCGGCTACAACACCGTGCAGCTTATGGCCGTGATGGAGCACCCATACTACGGCTCCTTTGGCTACCACGTGGCCAACCTGTTTGCGGCCAGCTCGCGCTTCGGCACGCCCGAAGACCTGAAGTTTCTCGTTAACGAAGCCCACCGCCGCGGCATTGCCGTGCTGCTCGACATCGTGCATTCGCACGCCGTGAAAAACGAGGCCGAAGGCCTGGCCGATTTCGACGGCTCCGGCAACCTTTACTTCCACAAAGGTGCCCGCGGCAACCACCCCGGCTGGGACAGCAAGCTGTTCGACTACGGCCGGCCCGAGGTGCAGCAGTTCCTGCTCAGCAACCTGCGCTTCTGGCTCGAAGAATACCACTTCGACGGCTTCCGCTTCGATGGCGTGACCAGCATGCTCTACCACCATCACGGCGAGGGCGTGGCTTTTATGAGCTACGACAACTACTTCGGCGCGGGGGCCGATGAGGACGCCATTCTGTACCTGCAGCTGGCCACCACCCTGGCCCACGAGTTCAAGAAAGGCGCCTTGCTGGTGGCCGAGGACATGAGCGGCATGCCCGGCCTGTGCCGGCCCACTGTGGAAGGCGGCATCGGGTTCGACTACCGCCTGGCCATGGGCATTCCGGACTATTGGATAAAGCTGCTCAAGCACACGCCCGACGAAAGCTGGCCCCTCGGCAACCTGTGGTACACCCTGGCCAACCGCCGCCTGGGCGAAAAAACCATTGCCTACGCCGAAAGCCACGACCAGGCCCTGGTGGGCGACAAAACCATTGCGCACTGGCTGTTCGATGCCGGGATTTACACCCACATGCAGATTGGCGACCCGGACCCCGCCGCGGCGCGGGCCCTGGCCCTGCACAAGCTCATCCGGCTGCTCACGCTGGCGGCCGGGGGCGAGGGCTACCTCACCTTCATCGGCAACGAATTTGGCCACCCCGAATGGGTCGATTTCCCGCGCGAGGGCAACGGCTGGAGCCACCACTTTGCCCGCCGCCAGTGGAGCCTGGGCGACAACCCCGACCTGAAATTTTACCAGATGGGCGCCTTCGACAAGGCCCTGATTCATCTGGCCAAAAACACCCACCTGCTGGCCGCCGCCCCCGCTCAGCTGCTCAAGCACGACGAAACCAACCAGGTGCTGGCCTTTGCCCGCGCCGGGCTGGTGTTCATCCTAAACTTCCACGTCGAGCGCAGCCTGACGGATTACCGCTTCTGGGTGCCCGAGGAAGGCAAATACCGCGTGGCGCTGTCGTCGGACAACGCCCAGTTCGGCGGCTTCGACCGGCCCGACGAGGCGTTCGAGTACGAGACGTATGAGCACCAGCTAAGCCTCTACGTGCCCAGCCGGGTGGCGCTGGTGCTGGCGCGGGGGTAGGTGGCCCTTTTACGACTATGCCATTGGTTGGGGCGGGCTGTTGCTAAAAAGCAGTTACTATCCAAACCCGGAAATTCAGCCGCAGCGGTGCTGTTTCGGGCACCTGCTGCGTTGAATGGCTTGTCGAAAATTCATTCTGTAATACACTTAAATCATGACGAAAAGAGAGCTTACCCTCGTTGCCTTGACGGTCCTGTTGATGAGCATTCCGCTGGTCATCATGGCGAACAACCAACACCTGCTGGCCGCCCTGCCTTCCTCGGTAGTTGAGTGGAAATCCGTCAAGGCGACGCCCACGAAAGTGGGCGAGAAACGGCAGTTCCTCGACACCCCTACCGAGACCCTCGAAAACCTAGAGATTCACGCTACCACCCTGAACCCAGGCGAGTTTGCGCACCCCGCCCATCAGCACCCGGAAGAGGAGCTGATGATAGTGAAGGAAGGCACCGTGGAAGCCCTCGTGAACGGTGAGCTCAAGCGTGTAGGCCCCGGCTCATTGATTTTTCAGGCGCCGAACAAACTGCACAGCATCCAAAACGTGGGCACTACCCAAGCAACGTATCACGTTCTGAAATGGCGCACGGCTAAAACAGCAGCATCTGCCACCAAACCGTAGCTGACGGGGTCCTGGAGGCAGATTTACGTCATGCCGTCGATGCAGGCCATGGCAACGTAGAAGCAGGTGCGGCACCCAGAGTTGCCTACAACCAGCGCCGCGCTACTTGGCTGCGACGGGCTTCTGGGCGAAGGCAGCAGCGGCGGCGTTTAGCTGGTTGGTTGTCGGGGTAGTGCGGCCGTCGTCAATCAGCACGCGGTAGCGGAACGTCACCGATTCGCCTTTTTTCAGTTGCAGATTTTTCGCCGATTTGCCGTTGGTAAATATCTTCTCGCCCAGCGGGTTGGCGGCAAATAAGCCGTAGCCGCGGGCGTGCCAGAAGGTGGGGTAGTTCGGGTTTTTGGGGTGGTCGATGATGGTAACGCTGACGGAGTCGGCGCCCATTTTGCCGTAGGCTTTGCACCAGGTGCCGCGGGTGCTCCAGGCGTCGTTGCCGCGCTTGCCGGCGCTGGTGAGGTAGGTACCGTTGGCCACGTGGTCGGTGCCGGCTTTTACCACCGTCACGAGGCCTTTGCTGTCGGTAAATTTCTGGTCCTGGTCGGCGGGGATTTGCAGCGCGTGGGCCAGGCGCAGGCCCAGCAGGCCGTCTTTGGCGTCGGTGAAGGTGACTTCCCGCGCCGCGGTGAGGGTCGTCACCCGGTCGATGGTATGGGCCCGGCCGGTGCCGCTGAACTCGAAGCGGGTGGTTTCTTCCAGCAGTACCTCGTTTTGCTGGTTGGTCCAGTTGGCGTGGTAGGCCAGCACGCCGGTGGGGCCGCTGGTCGTGGTCAGAATCTTATCGGTTTTTATCCAGCCGTAGGTGGCTTTTTTCTCCTTGGCAATGGCGTAGGAGTTGTTCCAGAAATCCAGCCCGTTCACGTTTTCAAAGTTGAACCACAGGCCGAGGTGGTGCGGGTGGTCGGTGGGGTCGCCGGGCTGCGGGTTCAGCGGGAAGCCGCGCGTGACCACGGTGCCGTTGGCGGCGTGCAACGGGTAGAGCACGGGCTTTTCCAGCGAATCGGGATACAGGAAGCTGGTGAATAACTCCTTGCCTACATACACATCAATCTTCTTGGCTTTGGCGTCTTTGGTCACGCGTACCGGCTCGGCTTTCTGGGCCTGCGCATCGGGAAAGCCAGCCAGCGCAAGCAGCAGCACGCCGCCGGGGAGAGCAAATTTCTTCATCGGGAAAGGCTGAAAACGGGTTAATATTTGAACACCTTGCCGCCCACCATCACCTCCTGCGTCTGCTCGTCGAAGGTGGCTTTCATGCCCGAATGCACGGCCGCGTTGGTCATAATGGTGGCAATGGAATGGCTGTAGCCGGCCTCCACGGGCGCGTGGGGCTGCTGGCGGCTACGCACGCACTCCATCCAGTTGCGGACGTGGTTCGAGGTCAGCTTGTCGCCGCCGGTATTGGCCGAGGCGATAACCGGCTCCACAGCCGACAAGCTCGACTCGGGCAGCAAAAACGGCTGGATGTGCATGTCGTCGGCAAACTTCTTGGTAAGCCCGCCGCGCGGCGATACCGTGTTGGTGTTCAAATTCAACTCGCCGCCGTTGGAATAGTAGATTTCGGCCGGGTGCTCGTCGCCGTTGTCCATCCGTGAGCCGAAGGTGACCTGGAAGCCGTTGCTGGGGTCGTTCTGGGGGCCGTAGTCGAACACCGCCGTGAGGGTGTCCCAGTTTTTGCGGCCGTCTTTCCACATGTAGATGCCGCCGTTGGCCACCACGCTGCGCGGATGCTGCAGGCCCGTAAACCAGTGCACGGTGTCAATCTGGTGGCTCATCCACTGGCCCGGCAGGCCCGAGGAATAGGGCCAGAACAGGCGGAACTCCAGGTATTTGCGGGCGTCGAAGGCGTCGGCGGGACGGTTCATCAGGAAGCGTTTCCAGTCGGTATCGGCTTCTTTCAGCTGGGGCACCAGGTCGGGGCGGCGCCAGCGGCCGGGCTGGTTCACGTTCCAGGTCAGCTCCACCATTTTGATGTCGCCGAATTTGCCCGATTTGATGTAGGCATCGGCCGCGTGGTAGTTGGCCCCGCTGCGCCGCTGCGAGCCAATCTGCACAATCTGCTTCGAGGCTTTGATGGCTTTCAGCGCCGCTCGGTTGTCCTCCATCGTTTCGGCGAAGGGCTTTTCGCAGTACACGTCGCAGCCCGCTTTCACGGCCTCGATGGCGTGCAGGGCGTGCTGGAAGTCGGCGGTGCTCACAAAAACCGCGTCCACGGCTTTCTTGTCGTACATCTCCTCGTTGTTGCGGTAGGCCGTCACGTCGTGGCCCAGCTTCTCTTTCCAGGTGGCCGCGCCTTCTTCGCGCCGCTTTTTCCAGATGTCGGACACGCCCACCACGTCGAAATTCAGCTCCTTGTAATGGTTCAGGAAGCTGGGAATGTGCGAGCTGCGGTGGCGGTCCGAAAAGCCGACCACGCCCACGCGCACCCGGTCGTTGGCCCCCACAATGCGCCGGTAGCTGCTAGCCGACCACGCCATAGAGGGTGCGAGCAGCACCCCGGCGCTGGCCAGCGCCGTTTGCTTGAGGAACAGGCGGCGGGGATTAGGTTCTTCGTGCGACATGGGAATTCTGGTTGGAGTATGAGGATGGTTGGTTAGGGCCTGCTCAAAGGCAGTCATGCAGAGCGCAGCGAAGCATCTTTACCTCGGAAGTAAATCAGATTACCGCTGCGGTAAAGATGCTTCGCTGCGCTCTGCATGACCGCCAGTGTATAGAGAATTACTACTTGAGCGTCTTGATTTTAATGCTACGAAACGACACCCGGTTGCCGTGGTCCTGCAGGAGAATGTGCCCCTGCGGCGCCAGCCCGAAATTCGGCCACACATTGTACTTGCTGATGGCCACCAGCGCCTGAAATTCCTTCGAGCCGCGGGTGTATTCCAGCACTTTGCTGCCGTTGAGGTAGTGCTCCACGCGGTTGTCGGGGTACACCACCACGCGGCCCACGTTCCATTCGCCGATGGGGTGGATGAAGCGCGGGTTTTTATCGGCCCGAATCAGGTCGTAGAGCGAGGCCAGGGTCCGGTCGCCGTCGCGGCCCAGCTTGGCATCGGGGTGCAGGGCATCGTCGAGCACCTGGTACTCCAGGCCGATGGCCGAGCCCTCGGTTTTTTCGTCCAGCGTCACGAAGTATTTCACGCCGCTGTTGGCCCCCGGCGTCAGCTTGAACTCAAACGACAGGTCGAAGGCCTTGAACTCCTCGTTGGTCACGATGTCGCCGCCGTTGGCCGCCTCCTTGCCCTCCGAAGGCTGCACCGTCATCGTGCCGTCGCCCACTTCCCAGCCCCTGGCCGGAAAGGCCGGGCCCCTGGCGCTGCGCCAGCCGGCCGAGGTTTTGCCATCGAACAGCAGCCGCCAGCCGTGCGCCTTTTCATACGCATTCAGGTAGTTGGGTACGAAGTTCACCACGTAGATATCGGCCGGAAATGCGCTGGGCTTCAGGTCGGTGGTATTGATGCGGATGTTCTTGAAGTACACCTTCTTGCCTTCCTGCTCCTTGGTCGTCACCGCGTGCACTTGCAGGCCGATGAAGCCTTTGGGGTCCACGGGGTCCACCACGTAGGCAATGGGCGTGTTGTTCAGCCAGGTCTTCATCTCATTGCCAATGCACTCCACTTTGACGTGGTTGTACTGGCCGATTTTAAACACCGATTTGGCCTGCGGGTGCAAATCGAGCGGGTACAACCACTGCCGCCGCGCCTCGTCGTAGATGCCGCCCGACCAGCTTCGTTCCGACGGGTCAATCTCGACCTGCCGGCCGTACACCTTGCCCGCGTGGCCCTCCGTATTGAAATGGCTGCGCGTCTGAATGCCCGAGTTGCTGGTCGGGCTGTCAATCAGCACGTCCAGCTCCAGCACGAAGTCGCCGTATTCCTTCTCGGTGACTAGAAACGTGTTGCCCGAGTTTAGCACCGTCGTGCCCACAATGACGCCGTTTTCTACCTTGTAGTCGGCCGTGCCCGCTACGCGCTTCCACCCGTTCAGGCTTTTGCCATCGAACAGATTCTGCCAGGAACCCGCCGCTTGGGCCAGGGCAGGGCTATTACAAACCATCGCCGCCACGATTCCGGTGGCCAGGGCGATGCGTTTTTTCAAGGGGCTAAGCATGCGGAAAGATAAGAAAACATTCGAACGGGGGTGGTGCAAGGCAGCGGCGCCGGTTGCCCCGCCACCCAGCGCCTTTGATACCTTGAACGCACTCCCCAAAGCAAAACAGATATGTAGCTTTAAGGAAAAAGCAAACGGAGGTGGTCTAGCCGAGTTTTGCCTCGGCGTACGTGCCCAGCCGGGTGGCGCTGGTGCTGGCGCGGGGGGAGGTAATGGCACGAATAATTAGGAGGCCAAGTATTTATATAGTATAATTGCTATGTAAATACCCGCTTCTTTTATGAAACACAGATACTTCCTCCGCAGCCTCTTGCTCGTCGTTGGTCACGCGGCTTCGGCCCAAACCTCGCTCACGTTTAGTCCGCTGAATGCACTTCCCAGCGGCGGGCGCTACGGCATGGCTTACTGCCAGGATGCCTCGGCCTTTTACATGGCGGGTGGCGGCAGTCCGGCTTCCTCGTTTAATCAGGACGTTTATCGCTACGAGCCAACGCTTGATGTTTGGACACCGGGTCTGGCTGTCAGTTTTCTGGCGTCGCAGCGTTGGGCCACCATGGTGCCGGCCACTAATGGCAGCGGCCAAGCCTTGCTCTACATATTGAGCGGGGCCACGAGCACCCTTGGCACCCCCGTGTCCAACATGCAAACCGTATTGACGAGCAGCGGCAGCATCGGCCCCTCGTACACCAACCCGGTACCGGCGGTGAGTGCGGCCGCTGCGGTTTGGGGCAACATCATTTACACCTACGGCGGCCAGCTGGCCAGCGGCAGCTACACCAACCAGCTACGGTCCTACAACGCGGCCACCGACACGTGGGCCACGCTGGCACCCATGCCGGAAGCCAAAGTGGTGTATGGCGGCGCGGCTGTCAACGGCAAGGTTTACGCTATTGGCGGCTACAATGGCGTCATCAACTCGGCCCGCGTCGATGCCTATGACATTGCCTCCAACACCTGGCAGGCCGTGGGCACGTTGCCCACCACTGTCTCCAACCAAGCAGTGACGGTGCAGGGCGAATGGCTGTGGCTGGTGGGAGATTTCAACAACCAAAGCTACCTGGCGGCCTATAATACCCGCACCGGCCAGCTGCGCACCTTCACTTCGAACCTGCCGCCGCGCCGTAATGCTGCTGCGGCCGTTCGCAACAGCCAACTTTACGTGTGGGGCGGCAACACGGCCTCGGCCAACTCCTCCACGCTGGCCGATATGTGGGTAGCCAATGTGGGGGCCGTGCTGGCTACCGCTGTCGCGCCGGCCGCGCCGGTGTTGCAAGCCTACCCCAACCCGAGCACTACGGGAGTTAGCACGCTCGACTTTTCCAGTGAAATACGCACGGTTGAAGTGCTCGATGTAATGGGCCGACAGGTGATGACGCAAAATGTAACGGCCGGTACAACCAGCCTGCAGCTCGATTTACAGGCCAAGCCCGCAGGTATCTACTTGGTGCGAGCCTACACCGTGCAAGGAAATTCTGCTACCTGCCGGCTTGTACGCGAGTAGCTGGTGTGCTACTTCCCCAGCTCCAGTACCACGGCGGTTTTGGCGGGCAGCTGCAGCGTCGCAAGGTTGCTCAGGCTTTCGCCCGTCAGCGCATTGCGGGCCTTTGTAAAACCAGTCATGCGCTCCGAAAACCGGGCGGTAGGCAGCGCGGCGGGCTTGTCGGTGGTGTTAGAGGCCACCATCACGGTGCCGGTGGCATCGTAGCGGAAATACACGTAGAGGCCGTTTTCGGGCAGGTATTGCATCAGCTTGCCATCGTGCAGCACCTTTTGGTCGCGGCGGTAGGTAGCGAGTTTTTTCACGAAGTCGAAGGCCTCGTTTTCCTTGGCCGAGCGGCCGGCGGCGTTGAACTTGTTCTCCTTGTCGCCGGGCCAGCCGCCGGGGAAATCCTTGCGCACCTCGGCATCGGTGGGGTCTTTGAAGTTCTTCATGAGGATTTCGGTGCCGTAATACATGCTCGGGATGCCGCGCGTGGTGAGCAGCCAGGTCAGGCCCATTTTGTAGCGGTCGAAGTCGTCGCCGATGACGGACAGGTACCGGTCGTGGTCAAAGTTGTCGAGGAAGGTGACGAGCTTGGTGGGGTCCTGGTACACCACGTCCTGGGCCAGGGACTGGTAGAAGCGGTGCGGGCCGCCGTCGAAGCCGGTGGTGGCGGGCGTGCCCACTTCCTTCAAGGCGGCCAGCATGGCGCCTTCGAGCACGAAATCGAGTCCGCCGGGCTGATTCGACTTAAAAGGAAAGTCGATTTTGTTGCGGGTGTAGTAGGCCTGGTCTACCACATTGGTCACCGCCGACTCGCCGAAAATGTGAATACGCGGGTACTCGGCCAGCAGCGCCGCGTTGCAGCGGTTCATAAACGGCTGGTCGTTATACAGGTAGGTATCGATGCGGTAGGCATCGATGCCGAAGTTTTCCACGTTCCAGATGGCGTTTTCAATCAGGTAGTTGGCCACGTAGGGGTTCTGCTGATTGAGGTCGGGCAGGAAGGGCACAAACCAGCCGTCGAGGGTGACTTTGCGGTCGCTCTGCGCGGCGTGCGGGTCGGTGATGGGCTGGTACTTGTAGCTGGTGTTGGTGTAGGTGGACCACTGGTGCAGCCAGCTTTTCATGGGCAGGTCCTGCAAAATCCAGTGCGTGTTGCCCACGTGGTTGTACACGGCATCCTGCACCACCTTCAGACCGGCGGCGTGGGCCTGCTGCACGTAGCTTTTGTAGCCCGCGTTGCCACCGAAGCGCCGGTCAATCTGATACTGGTCCGTGAAGCCAAAACCGTGGTAGGAGGCCCGCATGGTGCCGCCCTCGTTGGTGAGCGGCTGGTCGTTTTCCGTCACCGGGGTTAGCCACACGGCCGTCGCGCCCAGGTCTTTGATGTAGGGAAAATGCTGCGCCACGCCGGCCAAATCGCCGCCGTGGCGCAGGAATGGGTTGGTGCGGTCCATGCTCGGGTCGCGCATGTCGGCAAACTTGTCGTTGCTCGGGTCGCCATTGGCAAAGCGGTCCACCATGGCCACGTAGATGAAGTCGGCGGCCGTCACGCCCTGAGCCTTGGGCGAGTTGTCGCGGGCTTTTAATTCCCAGGTTTGCGTCACGGTCTGACTGCCTTTTTTGCCCACCAGCGGCACCCGGCCGGGCTTGGCCGTTGGGGAGATGGTAAGGTCCAAAAAGGCGTAGTTGGGGTTCTCGACCGTGCTACTTTTCACGAGTTTCACCCCGGGGTAGCTGACCGTGTAGGCCAGCGTGCCCGCGCCCGGCCCATGCAACAGCAGCTGCACGTTGGGGTTTTTCATGCCCACCCACCAATTGGTGGGGTTCACGCGGTCGATGCTGGTGGTTTGGGCGTCGGCCAGTACCGGCATTAGCAGGCAGAAAACGGACAGCAGAAATTCTTTTTTCATGGCAGGCAAGTGGCTGGGTGGGATACCGGAACGTGAAAGCCCCGCCTCCTTATGAGGAGATGGGGCTTCAAAGGTAGGGGCCACTTTCGATGCGGCCGATGGCGCTAAATGTTGTTCCGGTGCCGGCTTATTCGAGTACCACACGGCGCAGCACGGCCCCGCCTTGCGCATACTGCACGCGCAGCAGGTACACCCCCGGTGGCAGGGAGGCCGTGTTCAGGCTCATGTCCGGTTGGGCCACGGCCTGCGCTAGCACGGGCCGGCCCAGGGCGTCGAGCAGTTCCACCCGCTGCGGGCGGGCAGCGGCCTCCAGGGCCAGGTGCAATACGCCGCGGGCCGGCACGGGCCAGGCGGCGGTGGCCGGCGTGGCGGGCTGGGCGCGCACGCTCAGCACGTTGGCGTCGAGCAGGCGCACCAAGCCGTTGATGGACTGGGTGCCCACCTGCGAAAAATAGCCGGCGGCCAGAATGGCGCCGTTGGGCTGAATAAGCAAGCGGTTCACATTGCCACTGTAGCCGGGTGTACCTACAGGGCCGCTGGCGGGATTGTAGCTGGGGTCAGCAGCACCGGTAGGCAGCAGGCGCAGGGTGCCTTCCGGATTGGGATTGAAACTGCTGCTACTAGATGACAACTGCCCGCCGAGTAGCACCCGGCCATTGGGCTGCACGGCAATGGCAACTGCCGTTGGCGCGCTCCCCGGCAGCACGGCCTGAAACGTGGGGTCGGGTTGGCCATCGGCCAGGTACCGCGTCAGGCTACGGAAAAAAATTGCCGCGCCCGGCGCATCGCGGCCTTGACTGCTAAGGTAGAGCCGGCCCGCGCCATCCTGGGCCAGCGTCAACCCGACATCGGCAATTAGATTGGGCATTGGAAAGCTCGTATCCAAGGCTCCATTGGGCAGCAGCCGCCACATGGGAGCATTAGAAGCCGGGCCACTGGAAATATTGCCGGCCAGCACCAGCTTGCCACTGGGTTGCAGCAGCATGTGCGAGATGCTGATGGAGTTCAAGGCAGTAGACTGAAAGCCGGTATCTTCCTGGCCGGTAAGGGCCTGCAGCTGGGTAAGCGTCAGGTACGCCGGGGTGCTGCCGCGCTGAATAATGAGGGTACCGCTAATAATGACCTCGCCCGTGGAGCGCACGAGCAAGCGCCGTACCTCTGACGACTCATTTGCCGTATTGGCCGCGAGGGCGGGTACAAAGGCGGCGTCGAGAGCGCCGGTGGGCAGCACCCGGCCCAGGCCGGGCAGGGCCACGCCGCTCAGGAAGTCGAAGCTGCCGCCCACCACCACCTGGCCATCGGTCTGCAAAGCGAGGGTGTTCACCACGCCATCGGTCGTGGCCGAAAAAGAAGGGTCGACCAGGCCATTGGCTTGCAGCCGGGCCAGGTTGCGCACGGCCACGCCGTTGATTTCCGAAAAGTCGCCGCCCAGCACAATTTTGCCATCGGGCTGTAGGGCAAGGTCGTTCACGATGCCCAGGTCCTGAATCAGGGGCGCAAATGTGGCATCGTAGCTGCCATCGGCATTGAGCACCGCCAAGCCTACGGGCAGAAACGTGGCCAGGGGCGGAAAGCGCGGGAGAGCAGAACTGGTGCGGCCGGCTGCTACCAGCAATTGGCCAGTGGCCAGCAACTGCACCGAACCAGGGTATACCGTGGGGCGGTTGATTTGGCCGGTAAGCGCCCCGGCGTTGTTGAAGGCAGGGTCGAGCGTGCCGGTGGGCAGGAAGCGGAGCAGCCTTCCCAGAAAAGCCCCGTTGTAAAACGCGTTGGCCGTAGCCACCAGAAACCGGCCATCGGGCTGCACCACCGGCGGCAGCACGTAGCCGGGCATAAAGAACAACGACGGGCCGACGTATTGAAAACCTGAATCAACCGCCCCGTTCGCCAGCAGCCGCCGGACGGATGGATAAGAGGGGAGCCCGCCGTCGCATAGCAGCAACAGCTTGCCATCGGGCTGCACCGCCACGCTACGGCCGCTCACATCGGTGGGCACGGCCGCCGTGAAGCTGGTATCGAGCGCGCCGCTGGGCCACAGTCGGGCCACGGCCTGTTGGGGCTGCCCGTCCACCGCATCGAAGTTGCCCGTTGCCAGCACCTTGCCGTCGGGCTGCAAGGCAATGGATTTGGGGTAGGTGCCAATGCCATTGATACTAAACACCGGGGCCTGAAAGCCGAGGTCGCGACTGCCATCGGCATTGAGGCGAATCAGTACCGGGCCAGTTTGCCCAGCGTTGGGGGTGAAAAAGCCTAGTAGCAGCAGCTTGCCATCGGGCTGCGGTACCACCTGTTGCAGCGTCATGGAGTTGGTGAACTGCGCGTTGAAGGACGCATCGGGCGTGCCGTCGGCGTTGAGCCGTAGCAGCGTTTGCCGCGTCACGCTGCCCAGCGTCAGCGTTTCGGAAGAGCCCACCGTACCAAAGCTGCGGTCATCAAAGAGCAGCAGCTTGCCGTCGGGCAATAAGGCCAGGTGGTCGACTGGCCCTTGTAAACCGGCCACGTTGGCCTGAAACCCGGTATCAAGCTGGGTGCCGTTGGGCATCAACCGCACCAGCGTCCCGGTAGCTTGCTGCAGCACCCGCTTAAAGGTGCCTAGCAGCAGCGTTTTGCCATCGGGCTGGCGCACCGCTTGCACCACCCCGCCGGGCCGGTAAATCCCTGTGTTAATGAACGACGGGTCAACGTTCGGGCCTTGTGCGTAAGCCGGCCGGCAAAACAGGAGCCCCAGAATCAGCAGCGTAATAAATACTCTCATGCAGACGGTAGTAAAAGCGGGAAATCAACAGGCTCCAAAACGCTTATTTTGAACGCCTAATCTTCCTGCAAAAACTACTCCAAGCCCAATCGTATGGCTCAGCCGCGCTTGCGGCCCTGAGCCAGCATGGCCACGATTTCGCCCAGGCGGCGGGTGCGGGTTTCGGGCTTTTTGGCGCCCTTGAGCCAGTTGATGTACTCGCGCTGGTGGGTGTAGGCCAGCTTGGCGAAGTAGGCAGCGGCTTTGGGGTTGGTGGCCAGCTGCTCGGCCAGGTCGGCGGGGGCTTCCATTTTGCGCTCGGTCACGTCGCGGCTCAGGGTCACGCGCACCGTGTCACCCACGGTTTTGTCGATGGCTTTGCGGATTTGCTTGAGGATGAGCAGGGCGTGGTGGCCATCGCCGAGCGGCGTGATGCTGCCCTGGTACGGGTAGCCGTCGAAAGTAGCCTGGATGGGGACCCGGCCGCGCGTGCCGTACACCTCGGGCACCGAAAAAGGCACCACGACGAACACCCCGCCGTCCCCATCACCGGCTTCTAAAACGGCTTCAAATTCGTGTTCAGGCTGCATATGGCTGTTGGTTTCTGGTGCTGCTTAGTCATAATTCAGAACAAGAACGTCATGCAGAGCGCAGCGAAGCATCTCGCGTGCCATAGTAATCTTTGATTGAGTTACTACCACATGCGAGATGCTTCGCTGCGCTCTGCATGACGTACTTCTGTATTGTTGTGCAAAAAAAGCTAGTAAAGCGCGACTTCGCCCAGCACGCGTTGCACGGTGTCTTCGTCGTCGGCGGCCACTACGCGGGTTTTTCCGGTGGTGTCCGGGTAGAGTAGGTGCAGGCGCCGCCGGATGGCCTCGTCGGGCACCAGAATGACGTGGGCGCGGCGCAGGGTCATGCGCTCCACTTCCTGCAGCCAGCCGCGCTCGGCGGGAACGGTGAAGTCGGCCACCAGACTGGCCACGTACAGCACCAGCGGCATGCGCGAACTGTTGCGGATTTCCTGCGCCGCCAGCCAGGCCGGCCAGTTGGGCGCATAAATCACCCCAAATTCGGACCGGGACTGGGCCAACTGCGCCGCCCGGCGGGCGTACTGAATCATCCGAAAATTCAGCCCATCTAACTTAGGTTGCACCACGACCGGGGCCGGTGTAGCAACGGCAGCAGCCACCGTTGCGGCCGGTTGCGCTGGTGCAGGAGCGGAAATAACAGCGGGCGAAACAGGAACAGCTGTCGGCAGCACATCGGGCACGATGTCGTCTTCGGGGGCAAACATGTCGTTTGCTTCGGCGGGACCTATTTCTTCCGTGGGCTCATCAAGCAGCTCGGGATGCTGAATAGTAGCCAGTTCGGTTGCGCTAGCGTCGTGGGTGTCGGCAGTGGCCGGCGGCTCAGTGGCGGGCGGCGGACTGGCGGTCGGTTCACTGGCAGGAAGCTCAACGGCGCCAACTGGTGAAGCCGTTTCCTGCTCGCTCAGTGGCGGCGCAGCTGGCTCCTGCGCTGGCGGCGTGGTTGGCGTTTGCGCTCCCTTCAGACTGACATGGACTATAGCGGGGACCGGCGGCGGGGCGGGGTAAACAACGGGCGCCGGATAAGAGCTGAGCGCACCCGCGCCTACGTAGGGTTCGGCCGGTGCCTGCCAGTGGTAATCGGGCGCGGTGGGCTCGGCGCCTGCGGGCCATTGGTTGTGGCCGAGCAGTGCTGGCGGCGGCAACTCCCAGCGCTGGGGCGGGGGCACCGGTGCGCCTTCGAGGGGAAGCGTAGCTCCGTCGGCTGGCAGCGGGGCGCGGCTGGTTTCCAGCTCCGACAAGCCAATCATGCTGGACCGGGGCGCTGCGCCAAGGTGTTTCGCTGCCGACGGAGGAAGCGTGGCGGCCGGCAATAGGCGCACGCCGGGCTGGTCGGGGGCATCCGGTGCAACAGGGCTGGTGGCTGCCGCGTGCGCATCGTTAGGAGCCGAAGTTGGCTCGTCGCGCGGAGATGCTTCGGCCGGCGTTTCGGGGGTGGGCAGGTGCGGGTAGAAGGCCAGTACCGGATGCTGTTCGGCCAATTGGTACACCAGCGAGCGGGTAGGAGGCAGGGCGGCCCCGCCGAGTACGGCCACGCCAGGGTCGGCGTCATCCCAGGCTAGCAGCAGTACGGAAAACTCGGGCGAGGTCATGGCAGGGGAATGGAAAGGGCAAAACGGGCCGATGAACGGGCACACCCGGCGCCTTCGGCCAATTAACTCCCAATGCTACGCCAGCCGGGCCATATGTTCATCGAAAATTTCGCGAGGGACTGGGCTAAAAAAGTAACTTGCGTACTTAACCTTCGATTAACCGGCCTCTCTGGCCTTTTTTGGCTCGCTTCCTTAGCGCTTTTGCCTTCCGCTCAGCAAAAATTTATGGATAATACAATTCAGGAAAATAACTATATGGTGAACGACCTGGCGGCCCAAAGCCACCAGGAGCAATTTCCCGGCGAGGTGCTGCGCGTCGAAGAGCTGGGCGACAGTCGCTTCCTCTTCGTGTGCCAGAACGGTGTGCGGCTCTTATTGCACGTCCTCTCCGATAAAATCCTCCGCTTCCGCTACCTCACCGACGGCCCGCTGAACCCCGATTTCTCCTACGCCGTGCCGGCCGACGCTACTACGCGCATGGCCCCGGCGCTGGTGGAATTCCGCGAGAAGCCCGACCATTACCGCCTCACCACGGCCCGGCTTATCTGCATTATTCAGAAGGAAAACCTGAAGGCCCGCGTGTTGGACCGCTCCGGCACCATCCTGAGCGACGACGAAAAGGGCTTCCACTGGGAGTACGACTACGACACCGGCAACGACATCGTGAAGATGAGCAAGCAGGTGCCCGCCGGCGTGCACTACTACGGCCTCGGCGACAAGCCCGACAACATGAACCTGCGCGGCAAGCGCTTCACCAACTGGGGCTCCGATACCTACGGCTACGTGAAGGGCTCCGACCCGCTGTATAAGAACATCCCGTTCTACCACGTGCTGCACCAGAAAATCGGGCACGGCATCTTCTTCGACAACACCTTCAAGGCCAGCTTCGACTTCGCGGCCGAGCGCGCCGACGTGACCAGCTTCTGGGCCCAGGGCGGCGAGCTGAACTACTACTTTATCTACGGCCCCACCCTGATGGAGGTGACCCAGGAATACACCCTGCTCACCTGCCCGCCCGAGCTGCCGCCGCTCTGGACGCTGGGCTACCACCAGTGCAAGTGGAGCTACTTCCCGGAGAGCAACGTGAAGGAAATTGCCAGCGGCCTGCGCGACCGCCAGATTCCCTGCGACGCGCTTTACCTCGACATCGACTACATGGAGGGCTACCGCTGCTTCACCTGGAGCAAGTCGCACTTCCCCGAGCCCAAGCGCATGGTGCAGGAGCTGGCCGCCGACGGCTTCAAAACCATCGTCATAATCGACCCCGGCATCAAGATTGACCCCGAATATTCGGTGTACAAGGAGGGCGTGGCCAACGACTACTTCTGCCGCCGCGCCGACGGCCCGCTGATGAAAGGCTCCGTGTGGCCCGGCCTCTGCAACTTCCCCGATTTCACCGCGCCGCGGGTGCGCGAGTGGTGGGCCGGGCTGTTTCAGGAATTGATTCAGGACATCGGCGTGAAGGGCGTGTGGAACGACATGAACGAGCCGGCGGTATTCGAAAAAGGCACTTTCCCGCCCGATGTGCGCTTCGAGTACGACGGCCACTGGGCCTCGCACCAGAAGGCCCACAACATCTACGGCATGCAGATGGCCCGCGCCACCAACGACGGCGTGAAGAAGTTCAGCTACCCCAACCGGCCCTTCACCATCACGCGCAGCACCTACAGCGGCGGCCAGCGCTACTCCTCGGGCTGGACCGGCGACAACATCGCCAGCTGGGAGCACCTCTGGCTGGCCAACATCCAGTGCCAGCGCCTGAGCATCTCGGGCTTCAGCTTCATCGGCTCCGATATCGGCGGCTTCATCGACACGCCCACCGGCGAGCTCTACGCCCGCTGGATTGCCCTGGGGGCCTTCCACCCGTTCTTCCGCACCCACTCATCCGGCGACCACGGCGACCAGGAGCCCTGGAGCTTCGGCGACGAGGTGACCGATTTGGCCCGCTCCTTCATCGAGTTGCGCTACCGCCTGCTGCCCTACGTGTACACCGCCTTCTGGCAGTACGCCACTAAGGGCACGCCCATGCTGCGCCCGCTCACCTTCCTCGACCAGAACGACACCGAAACCTACCTGCGCATGGCCGAATTCGGCCTCGGCGACCACCTGCTTGTCTGCCCCATCACCACGCCCGGCGCCGATGGCCGCTGGATGTACCTGCCCCGCGGCGATTGGTTCTACTACTGGACCGACACGCCCCAGGCCGGCGGCAGCGAAGTCTGGGCCGCCGCCGACCTCACCCGCATTCCGCTCTTCATCAAGGCCGGCGCGGTGGTGCCCATGCAGCCGGTGATGCAGTACGTGGGCGAAACCCCCGTCACCGAGCTCACCCTGCACGTGTACTACAAAAACGGCACCGCCGAGAGCGTCCTCTACGACGACGGCGGCGAAGGCTACGCCTACTTCGAAGGCCACAAAACCGTGCGCCGCTTCACCGTCACCGGCTCCGCCGAGGGCCTCGTACTCACCCAGGCCATCGAAGGCGACTACGCGCCCAGCTACGCCACCTACCGCGTGGTGCTGCACGGTGTGGCCGGCGCCCTCGCCGCGCAAGCCGACGGCCAAGCTGCTAACGTGACGGATGCCACGCTGGAAACGGGCCTCACCCTGCCCAGCCTCGTGGTGCCCGTCGGCTTCGGCGAGGTGCGCGTGAACGTGGTGGCGAGTGGGGCGGGGGAAAAGGAATAGAACTGAATCCTAATTATGGTGCCGCTGATGAGAATAACCTCTTGCCTTTGGGTTACTGCCGCCCTTGTCATTGCATCAATGCTGCTAGTTGGATGCACAGGAAGTAATGATGAGCTCTTGGAAAAGATGCGCCAGCAAATGGAACCTGTGCGTACCATGACTCATGGTTATCGGGTGCTTAATTTAAGTGACCTGACTGACTTTGAATGGGATTCAGTTTATTTCTTTAGAGGCGGTTCAGTACCAGATAATGCCGAAATCAACAGTAAAATAGGGTTCGAATGGTATGAAGGGGCGGTGCCAGACGGATTCAGGAGGTTGCTTTTTGTCCGTGGCCGGGAAGTAGTGTCATACACTGATTTTATACCTTGGAATGAACAGCCAATGCCTATTTGGATGTTTGGATGTAGAGGAGACAGAGGCTGGGGTATCAGTCGAAACGATGCTCGTTTCGCCGTCTTTCGTAATTGCTCTTCAGGTGCTTCTGATATTGGAACCTACTACATGGTTCCGCTTAGATGTGTGGATAATTTTCAAGCTCTTATTGAACAGGGGTGCACAGTAAAGACTCTTAAAATATTAAATGGCCCTCATCTGTATGATTCAACTGGAAGAGTGTTTCCTGTTGCGGAAGATTCAACAGGCAAGCTAGTACCTATAAAACACTGAATTCTAACAGCCATAGTTAAACCAAAACAGGGTACCTCACGGGGTGCCCTGTTTCGTTCCCGCCCACCCGGCCGCTGCGCCAGGGGCGGCCCCGGGGCGGCGGGCGGGGCGGGCGTGTCCGTCACCACGCAGGGTGCTGGCGGGCGTCGGTGCTGACATACACGGGGCATTCCCCGCTGTACAGAAGCTCGGTGTGGAGGAGTTGGCGACTGTGGCCTCGGGCGGCTTCGGCGTCTTACTGGTCAGCGAGGAGGGCAGAAACCCAAGAGCTTGGCACAATAAAGAGCTTCGACCAACGATGATATGACTGGCTGTCTTTTCCCCGGCTGCGCTTTTGATGTTTGGTATTGGACGGATGCTGCCAGGCGTACTGCTTGGAATGTTGAGTCTGCCCGGCTGGGCGCAGGAGGTCGTCCAGGCTGACTCGCCACCGCGCTATCGATGGTATGTCGGGCTCCACGCCGGTTTTCAAGCTTTCCGCACCACTTCAGTCTATACGGCCCAGGAGGGCATTATCAGGCCAGGGTATGGGTATTGGGGCTATCAGTTCACGCCGCATGTGGCCGTGCAGGCGGGGTTTCAGCAGCGCCATCAGCAGCAACAGACGGATTTAACCAGCATTGGCCAGAATGGCCAGCTGATTGAGTACATCGAGCGTCGGCAGTATTTCAATGCAGCAGTCCCGGTGCTACTTCGCTTTCGGCTAGCTCGTCGGCCCACACACCGGCTGCATCTGGATGCGCTGCTGGGCCCTACGTTGTTGCTCCACCGCTTCCATCAGGAGTCGTATTCCCTCTCCAACCAGGCGCAGAATCAGTTTCAGCAGGATTTGCAGGCCGCCAACTGGTACCTCACCGGCGGCCTGGGGCTGGGTTTCAACCTGACGCCGCACCTGGAGCTGGCCGCCGACCTCACCAACAACTGGTACTTGAACCCCCGCGAAGATTACCGCTGGGTAGTGCAGCCTGGGGCCGGCATCGGGCTGCGCTACGCCTTCAACCTGAAAAAAGAAGGTTAAAAACAACGGCCACCCAATGGACAGCCGTTGCAAAAAAAGTAACGTCCTAACTATTGCACCACCAGCTTGCGCGTCACGATGCCCTGGGCAGTGCGCAGCTGCAGGGTGTAGAGGCCAGCGGGCACCGTGGGTAGCTCCAACTGGCGCGTGGCCGTGGCAGCGACTGAAGCGCCTTGCGCCACCACGCGGCCCAGGGCGTCGGTCACGGTGTAGGGGGCGCCCAGCAGGGCCGGCTCGGTGCTGCTGAGGGTGAACACGCCGTTTGGGCTGGGGTTGGGGGCTACGCTGAGAGCGGCATTCAGCGCCGGGTTGCGGGTGGCGGTGACGGCGTTGCCCAGGTTAATGTCGTCGATGTACACCGTGGTGCCCGTGGTGATGTTGGCGGCCGTGCCCGATACGAAAACCAGGTGGGCCGAATCGGGCGCGGCGGTCGTGGCCGAGTTGTAGGTGATGGGGAACGAGGCCAGCGTGTAGCTGGTGGCCGTGCTGGTGAGGTACTGCGACACGAAGCCCACCGTCTGCGAGGCCCCGTTCACGGTGCGGGTCAGCTCCAGCAGCACGTAGGCCGAGTCGGCCACGGCGCTGGCGCCGGCCAGCTTGTAGTAAAACTGCAGCTGCGCGGGCCGGCTCGTAAACGGCACGCCGCCGTAGGAGTTCGGCGAGGCCGTGGCCACGCGGGTGCCCAGCACGAAGTAGCTGGCGTAGCCGCTGGCATCGGTGATGAGCTTGGCGGCGTAGGAGCCGGAGTTGGCGTCGGTGGTTTTGACGAGGGTGTTGTAGCTGCCGTTTTGGGGCTGGCCGCTGTATTCGGCCGAAAAGTCGTCGTCGGTGAGCCAGTTGGCGGGGGCTTCCACGCCACCGCTCACGGAAGTGGTGCGGGTGGCCCAGGTTTCAAGGTCGAGATTGGCCACGGCCTGGCCCTGCGTAGCGCCGAGGCTGAGGAGGCTGGCCGCCAGGGCCAGCGTGAAGCGGGTAAGGGTTTTCATAGTGAAAGTGAGTGAGTGGTAAAAGGTATTGTGCTGGCAAAAATTTGCCCTGGCGCACCATTCCACGACTGCACTCGACGGATACCCGGTAGTAGCAGACCAATTCGGGGTTTCACGGCCTTATTTCCCACTTGTGATTCTCTTTTCGAAGCTGTTTAGGAAGCGTATCGTTTGCCGGGCCGACGCCCTGGCGTCCAACCGGTTGTCGGTCGACGGTCGTTTGGGAGTCGTTCTAGCGGCAACCGGTCGGACGCCTGGGGCGTCGGCCCGGGGAGGCTGACTTCCCACAGCGGTTTCGGAGTCGGCATCCAGGCGCTGGAAGTATCGCGAACTTTGTAGTTCGCATCCCCGCGCCAGTCGCTTCGATAAGACGGCGCGGGGACGCGAACTGCAAAGTTCGCGCTACGGTACACCGACTCCGAAACCGCTCTAATCCGGTCCTTCAACTGGCCGCCGGCGACGCGGACTGCAAAGTCCGCGCTACTTTGGGGCGGTAATTTTTGCTCTGACCGTTTACCCGTATGCCCGGCACCACCATCCAGGCCATTAGCCTCTACAAGCTGCTTGTGCCGCTGCGCGAGCCCTTCGTCATTTCCCTCGGGCCGCTGCTGGCGGTGCAGAACGTGGTGGTGGTTATTCGCACCACCGACGGCCACACCGGCTACGGCGAATGCAGCCCCTTCCTCACCATCAACGGCGAAAGCGTGGACACCTGCTTCATCGTGGGCCAATATTTCGCGCCCGCCCTCAAAGGCCGCGACGCGCTGGACCTGCCCGGCAACCTGGCCCTGATGGACCGTATTATCTACGGCAACAGCAGCATCAAAAGTGCCTTTGACGTGGCCTTGCACGACATTGCAGCCCAGCACGCCGGCTTGCCCATCTACGAATTTCTAGGCGGGAATAACCGCAAAGTCCTCACCACCGACATGACCGTGAGCCTCGGCCCGCCCGCCAAAATGCAGGCCGATGCCGTGCGTTTTCAACAGGAGGGCTTTCCCGCCATCAAGGTGAAGCTGGGCGGGACGTTGGAGGAGGATGTGGCCCGAATCCGGGCCATTCGGGAAGGCATTGGGCTCGCGCACCATTTGCGCATCGATGCCAACCAGGGCTGGCAAACGGCCGACAACGCCATTGCCGTGCTGCAAGCCCTGGCCGAATTCAACATCGAGCATTGCGAAGAACCGATTCTGCGCCAGCACTTCATGGAGCTGAGCCGGGTGTCGGCCGCTTCGCCCATCCCCATCATGGCCGATGAAAGCTGCGGCGACGAGCACGACGCCGCCCGCCTCATTCAGCTGCAAGCCTGCCAGCTACTCAACATCAAGCTGGGCAAGTCATCGGGCTTCCATCGGGCCCAAAAAATTGCCCGGCTGGGCGAAGCCGCCGGCCTGACTCTGCAAGTGGGCGGCTTCCTGGAATCGCGCCTCGGCATGACGGCCGCCGCCCACCTGGCCCTCTCTAATGATGCCATTCACCATTGCGATTTCGACACCCCGCTCATGTTCACCGAAGACCCCGTGCTGGGCGGCATCCGCTACCGGCCCGGTGGTGTAGTGGAGGTACCCGCCACGCCCGGCCTGGGCGCCACCATCGATGAAGCTTGGCTGCGTCAGGCAGAACAGGCGCATTTTTAGGATTAGGATGTGTTGCGGCAGTACAGCAGACCGTCATGCTGAGCTTGTCGAAGCATCTCTACCGCAATAGTAAATGATTACTCTTCGCGGTAGAGATGCTTCGACAAGCTCAGCATGACGGTCTGCTCAGCATGACGTTTTGGGTTTCTGAAACTATCCATATTACCGCACCAGCCGGCGCGAAACCGTGCCGTTGGGCGTGGTCAGCAGCAGAGTGTAGAGGCCGGCGGGGAGGTCGTTCAAATCCAGCGTACGGCTGAGAGCAGGCGCTGGCGCCAACTCGCGGCGCACGGTGCGGCCGGTGGCATCAAGCACGGTGAGGGGCGCGGCCAGCAGAGCGGGCTCGGTGCTGCTGAGCAGGTAGCGGCCGTCGGCGCTGGGGTTGGGGGCCACGCTCAGGGCGGCATTTTGGGCGGCGTCGCGGGTGGCGGTGGCGGTTCCGGTGAAGGAAACATCGTCGACCCGAAACACCGTGCCCACGGTGATGGCCCGCGCCGTGCCCGACAAAAACACCAGCGAAACCGAATCAGGCGTCAGCGCGGAGGAATATTGCAGCGGCACCGACGCCAGCGTGTAGGTCGAGGCCAGGGCCCGCACGTAGTAGCGGGCCTGCGCCACCACCGTGGCCACGCCATTGACGCGGCGCATGAGCTTCACGGCCATGGCGGCCGAGTCGGCTACGGCCTGCGGGCCGCTGAGCTGGTAGTAAAACTGGAGGTTGGCGGGGCGCGTCGTGAACGGGATGCCGCTGGGCAAGCTGCTGCCCAGCGGCAGGGCAATGCCTTGCAGACTGGTGCCCAGCGTAATAGCGCCGGGAATCTGCCCCAGCCCCAGCAACAGCTGCGTTTGCAGTTGGGCCGCGTAGGTGCCGCCGTGGACCACGGTGGTTTTCACCACGGCATTGGTCGGGAAGCGGGCCCCGATGAAATAGGCGGCCACGTCGTCGGTGGTTTGCCAGTTGGCGGGGGCGTCCACGCCATTGCGAACGGCCCAGGTGTCGAGGTTGCTGTTGGTGAACGTTTGGGCGCGGGCCGGGGCTGTCAGGAACAGGTCGGCGCAGGCCAGCAGGCTCAGCAGAAGGTGTACGGGTGTTTTCATAAAGCAGGGAAGGGCCGGCAGACGAATTGCCGATAAATGAAGATGCTGTTAGAATAGTCCAGCTATGTCTGGATAGAAAGCAAATTAAGCATGCGCCGTTGGTTTGTTACCATGCAGTGGGGTCATTGTGTCGCTTCCACTATAGAAACCGGGCTTTCAGGGCCGAGGTGGGCAGCCAGCAACTTTCCTGCCGCCCAAACCAGCGGTAGCGGTGCCGGGCCACCAGGCGGTAGGCCGCGTCGCGCCAGGCGCGGGGCAACACCTCGGCCACGGCTGCCAGCTGCCACACGCCGCCCAGCCCGCGCGCAATGCGCAAGACGGCCGTGGAATGGGAATACACTTGCCCGCCGCTCAGCAGCAGCACCGAATCGGGGCTGGCGGCAACGGCCGCAGCCGCCAGCCCGTGGGCCGCCAGCAGGGCCCGGCCGGCCTCGCTTTGCAGGGCCGCGAAACGGAAGCGGCCCGCCGGGTCGTGGCGGATGACGAACTGCACGAAGCCATTGCAAAGGTTGCACACGCCGTCGAACAGGATGGTATCGGGCACAGAATCGGGCATGAAACGAGCAGTAGCTAAGCAAACAACGAAAGCACAAGAACTTAACGCTGCGGCTGTCATGAAGTTTGCCGCATTCGACAAAGCCCTGAATATCAGTAGTGTTTCGTGGTTTAGAATAGCCGCAAGAATCCTGGCACTGTGCTCCGCATAACGTTCTTCTGCTCACCACTCACGTCCACTGCTTCAGGTACTGAAACACCTCCGGATGCGTGAGCAAGCCGCCATGGTGCTGCTGGCTGAACACGGCCGTGCGCACGCTGGCGCCCGCCGGCAAAGCCGCCTCATCGCCGAAAGTGGCGTGGCCGCGGGCGCTACCCTTGCCCACCAGCCCGTCGCCGAAGTATTCGCGCAAGGCCGAGGGCCGGGTGCTCCGCAGCCACGCGCCCATTAGAATGTGGTACTGCACGCCCGGTAGCGGCGGCACCGGCATGCGCGGCGGTGTGAGGTCGTGGGCGTGGGCATCCTGCCAGTCCTCGTCTACCAGAATGGAGTAGCGCAAATCCTTGATGCCGTTGCTGCGCTGGTTGAGTGCCTTGCTCAGAAACCGCGTGGGAAACAGGTTGATGCGCTCCAGCAGGCGGGCCGTCAGGAAGGAGTTTTGCTCCAGCCAGGAGCCGTCGTTGGGCGTGCCCAGCAGGAATACCGAGCGCAGGTGCGCCAGCCAGGGCGCTTTTTTTAATGAAGAATGAGGAATGAAGAATGAAGAATTATCGGTGGCTGGCCGGTTTGCTTCGCTGGATAATTCCTCATTCTTCATTCTTAATTCTTCATTAAGCGCAGCGTAATGCCCCGCCGAGCGAATAATCAGCCCGCCCATGCTATGGCCCACCAGCACCAGCTCGCCGATGGCGTCGGGGTAGGTTTCGACCAACTCGGTGAGCAGACGGCTGAGCTCGCGGCCGTTTTCGGAGAGGTGCAGGCCGGAGTTGAAGCGCAGGTAGAGGGCCCGAATGTGGGTTTCCTCGGCCAGGCGGGGGCCGTAGCGGCGGCTGCCCGGCGCGTCCTGAAAACCGGTTTGCCAGATAAGCTCGTCGCCCATCAGGCCGTGCACAAACACCGCCGTCTTTTGGTGGGGCTCGCTGAGACGCAGGTCGGCCACGGCCACGTCGTGGCCGCCGCGCCGGAAGCTCATCTGAATGGCACGCGGGTCGAAACGGGCGGCCAGCTGGTCGCCCAGGACCCCGTTGAGCACCGGCAAAAAGAAGTGCTGGTGGGCCTTGCCGGTGCGCACAAGGTAGTCGGCGCCGCGCACGGGCAGCAGGGCGGCCCGGCCTACCGCCCCTAGGGCGCGGCGAAAACGGGAAGGTTGGGGGGCGTCAGAATCAGACATGAGGAGGGGAGGGCGGAAGCAGCCCCACCCGAAAGTAGCGCCGCCCGCGATATTGCGTTGGCCTTCCGCCCGAAATCAACGTACTTTGCACCACCAATTCCAAGCACCACTTCATGAAGCTTTCTTCCCGTTTCACCCTGGCCCTGCTGCTGGGTACCGCCCTGGCCGCCACGCTTTCGTCCTGCGATTACCGCTGGAGCCCCGGCGAAAACACGCAATTCCACCACGGATTCACCAATCCTCCCGGCTGGCACAACGCCGACGTGAACCGCGACAGCATCAACAACCAGCCCAAGGCCCCGGCTCCGTCGGGTGTGGGTTCGGCCACGGCCATCAAAAAGGGCTCGGTGCAGGACAAGCTGGATTCGGCCCCGGCCGGCGACAACGCCGCGTCGCCCCAGAACGCCAGCGGCCAGATGGGCAGCACCGACCAGGCGCAGGAGAAGAAATAGATTTTGTTGCCGCCAGGCATCAAAAAGCCCGTTGCCGACACGGCAACGGGCTTTTTGCGTTCAATTGTTCTGAGCTGGCGCTACAAGGCCTTCGGAAACTGCCCCGGCCGGGCATAGCCGAAGCGCACCGGAGGCTGCACCGCGTGGTAGCCGTCGAGGCCGGAGATGCAGGCAGTGCCCAGGGCGGCGAGGTCGAGCGTGCCATCCTCGCGCAAGGCTTCTTCGTGCATATACACATGCTCCACGGTGCCCACCAGCAGCACGGTACCGTTGCTGATGGGGTGCTCCTCCAATAGCCGCAAGCCGATGCTAAGCGGACTTTCGGCCACGTAGGGCGCCGGAAACCCGTCACGGAAAGCCGCTGTGAAGCCGCACTCATCAAACTCCGAAACGGTATCGGGGAAATTGGCGGAGGTGTAGTGCGCTTGCGCGGCCAGAGCCACCGGCACGTGGTTGAGGGTGTAGCAGCCGTTGGCCTTTAGGTTGGCGTAGGTGTGGCGGGGAACGGTAGTGGGCCGCGTCACGATGCCCAACAGGGCCGGGTCGGAGCCCAGGTGCAGGGCCGAGCTGAACACGGCCAGGTTGGTGGCGCCGTCGGGGGCAGCCGTGCCCACCAGGTTGGCCGGTTTGAAGCCGGGCAGTCCGTTGACGAGGTTGAGACGATAGATTTTTTCGAACGCCTGAAGGTCGGCCGCAGTGAGATGGCGCATGGAAGGGGCTGATGAAGGCAAGTAACGAGGCAATGACCTGCTTCTTCCCCGAAATGTTCAGCTTTTCTTCAGTGTGCGCCGGTACCTGCGCTACGGTCGAGGCACAGGCGGTTATACTGGCAGTGCAGCATCAGGGCAAACAGAAACAGTCCGTACACCAGCTGCGTGCCCACCGTGGCCCACTGCTCCAGCAGGCTGCTGCCGAACACCAGCGCCGTCATCAGCAGCATGGCGGCGGCCAGCGCCGGACGGGTAAACAGGCCGATAATCAGCAGCAGCCCAATGCCGCCTTCCACGAAAGGCAGCACTGCCGCGAAGGGCCGCACCAGCATTTCGGGCAGCAGCGAATTGGCAAACTGCTTCACCATACCGGCCTGAAACGCCGCCAGCTTGGGCAGCCGCACCAGAAAGTGGGTCAGGAAAGCCACGCCCATCAGCAGGCGCCCCAGCACAAAGGCCAGCTCGGAGTTGGTCAGGTTCAGCATGCCCGGCTATACGGTGCGGCCGGGTGGGCGTTACCGTTCCAGCTTGAAGCCGGGCTCGCGGGCGGGGGGCGCCGTGCGGTTGGCCACGGCCCAGCCCGTGAGGTACATCCAGGTGGTCATGCGCGTAAGCTTGGCGTAGTCGATGCGGCTGGCCTCGTCGCGCGGGGTGTGGTAGTCGGCGTGCAGCAGCGAGGTGTACATCACGGCCGGAATGCCGAGGCGGGCGTAGGGCAGGTGGTCGGAGCGAAAGTACCAGCCCTCGGGGTGCGTGGCCTTGTCCCACTCGGTATCGAGCTTGAATTTGGGGCCGGCCTGGTTGGCGGCCAGGGCGGTTTTCACGAGGTCCGACGAGTTGAGGTGGGGCGGCGTCGAGCCCAGCAGGGCGGCGCTGTCGGGGGCGTTGCGGCCCATCATCTCGGCGTTCAGCACCGCCACGATGGACTCGCGGGGCACGGTAGGCGTGGTGGCGTAGTAGGTCGAGCCAATCAGGCCCCGCTCCTCGGCGCCGTGGTACACAAACAGGGCCGAGCGCCGGGCCGGCTGCTGCTTAAATGCCCGCATGATGGCCAGCAGGGCCGCGCAGCCGGTGGCGTTGTCGTCGGCGCCGTTGTAGATGGAGTCGCCGGCCACGGGGGCGCGCACGCCGTCGTGGTCCTGGTGGGTGCTGAACAGCACGTTTTCCTTTTTCAGCTGGGCATCGGTGCCGGGCACTTTGGCCACAATGTTCACCGACGGGTACTGGAAGCTTTCCACCTTCAGCTCGGCGGTGAGCTGCTGGCCGGCTTGCTGCACCCAAGCGGCGGCGCTAGCGGGCAGCCACACCACCGGCGGCGTGCTCACCACTTTGGTACTGGCGGCGCCGGGCAGGCTGTAGCGGCCCCGCTCGTAAATGTGGCTCCAGTGGTCGTACAAGGCCTGCGAAGGCGCATCCGAAATAAACACCACCGCCACCGCGCCGGCCTTCACCAACTCGCCCGCCTGCCCGCCGAACTTGCCAAACACGTAGCGCCGGTAGCTGATGCCGTCCGTTGGCGCGCCCGAAATCTGCACGGCTACCGCCTTGCCCTTCACGTCCACTTTCGCCAGCTCGGCGGCCGAGCCGCTGCCCACATACACCAGCGGCGCGTTCACGGTGGCGTTGGTGGGGGCCGTCACCACGCCGTCCTCGTTCAGCTTGAGCTGGTGCGTGCCAATGCGCAGCGTGCTGGTTTTGGCCAGGCGCGTGCGCTGGAGGTTGAACCACTGGAAGTAAGTGCCGTCGTCGCCGGCCGGCTGCAGGCCAATGGCCCGAATCTGGTCGGCCAGCCACACGGAAGCTTTCAGCTCGTCGAGTGTGCCCGCCTCGCGGCCTCGGTAATGGTCAGCGGCCAGGGCAAACAAGTCGCGCTTAATGTCGGCTTCTTTGATGGCGCTTTGCGCGTTGCCGCTTTGGGTAGCGGATTTTGTAGCGGGCTTTTTCTGGGCTGTAGCGCCCAGCGGGGCCAGGTTGAGGGCGGCCAGCAGTCCGGCAGCAAGGAATAAATGCTTCATGTGGGTAAGACTCGGAAACGAGGGCAGAGGTTTCATCTTTGCTTCCACGGCCGGGCTAACGCAGCGAATCGTAGAGCCGGGCCATGGCCAGCAAAGGGTTGTGGCCGAGGTAGTCGCGGCAGGGCACGTTGTATTTGCTGCTGGGCTTGCGCTGTAAGTCTTCGGGGTGGCCGCCCAGCGGGTGGTAAAACTCCCAGATGGTGCCCGTGCGGCGGAACTGCTTGGCGGAATCGTCCAGCGCTTTTTCCAGAATGAGACGGGCGGCGTCGCGGCGGCCGTAGTTCAGGCAGGCGCGGGCGGCCCAGTAGGCCATGCTGTTCCAGGCCGGGCCGCGCCACATGCGCAGCTCAAACTTGGGGTCGCGGCGGCCCACGGTAGCCACGGGGTGCTCGGTGAGAAACACCTGGGGGTTGGCCAGGTAGCTGTCGATGTAGCGGTTGGCCTGCTCCGGGGTGGCCGCGCCCGTCACCAGGGGCCACATGCTTTCGAAGGGCAGGTTGCGCAGCGCGGCATTCTGCACGGCCCAGCTGTCGTAGAACATGCCATCGGCCGGCACATACAGCTGGGTCTGAATATAAGTCCGCAGCTCGGCGGCGCGCTGGGTGTAATACGTTGCGTCCAGCCCCAGCCGGCGCGCCCACTGCGCGGCCACGCGGTAGAGCTGGTAAACGTGGCTGGTGGCGTCGACGCAGGCCAGGGCGCCCTTGGCCACCTCATCAAACCGAATGCCCTCATCAACCCCGCTTTCCCACTTTTTCAGCAGAATGTCGTTGTAGAAAAAGCCACCGTTCGCGGCCTTACGGTTGTTTTCAAACCAGGTAATCTGCCGAATGAGCGGGGTATAAAACTGCCCGATGATGGCACTGTCGCCCGTCTGGCGCACGTAGTCCTGCACGGCCACAGGCCACAGCGGCGGGTGGCCCTGGGTGTTGTGGTTCCAGTACACCGAGTCGTGCCGGGCCAGCCCGCCGGGCATGTAGATGGAACCCGGCAGCAGCCCCGTGGCCTCCTGGTTTTTGATGTCGTTCAGCAGCTGGTGCAGGGCATGCTCGGGGTAAGCGGGCAGCACGTCGATGATTTCGTGCACCACGTCCCAGTGCCCGAAAGCGTTGCCGTACACGTAGCCGGGGCCCAGGTCTTCCCACTCGTACTCGAAGGGCGGGGCGGCGGAGTGGGTGGCGCGCTGGTGCAGAGCGGCCACGTAGGCCAGCATGGGCCGCCAGGCCGGCTTGCCCACGCGGGCTGCTTCGGCCGCAAGCGCGGCCCAGCTGCCACCGGCCTTGGGTCCGGAAGCCTGGCCCTGCGCCCGCGCCCGTTGCGGCGTGCTCAGGCTTAGCAAGTAAATGAACACGGACACCAAAAAGGAAATACGCATAACTCAAGGCTGCAAAAACAAAAGGATTTACCGCTACCGGGCTGCCCAAGCATCGTTGTGCCGTTTAAGCTAAAATGAAAAGGCTATTTCCCACTGCGAACACTGCGGGAAATAGCCTTTTGGATTGCCGAAATCCAACCTAAAGCAGTTTCGGAGTTGGTATACAGGCGCTGGAAGTAGCGCGAACTACACAGTTCGCGCTACTGGATACCGACCTAACCTAGCTCCGTTTTGCCGGGGTGGCGCTTTTGGGCTTGGTGGCCGGAGCCTTCGCGGGTGTGGGTTTACCAGCTGGCTTAGCCGCCGCCAGTGGGAAGCCACGGTGCTTCATCAAGGCGTCAATTTTGGGGTCGCGGCCGCGGAAGGCGCGGTAGCCGGCCGCCGGGTCCACGGTGTTGCCCACCGTGAAGACGTGCTGGCGCAGGCGGGCGGCCACGGCCTTGTCGTAGGGCCCGCCGGCCTCGGTGAAGGCGCTGAAGGCATCGGCCGCCAGCACCACCGACCACAGGTAGGAGTAGTAGCCCGCCGAATAGCCATCCGAAGAGAAAACGTGCGAGAACTGCGGCGTGCGGTGGCGCATCACAATTTCGTGCGGCATGCCCAGCTGGGCCAGGGTTTCGCGCTCAAACTTATCGGGGTCAATTTTCTGCGCCCCGGCCAGGTGCAGCTTCATGTCGACGAGGGCGCTGGCCAGGAATTCCACCGTTTCAAAGCCCTGGTTGAAGGTGCTGGCCTTGTTGATGCGCTCGACCAGCGCGGCTGGAATGGGCTTGCCGGTTTGGTAGTGCAGCGCAAAACGGTTGAGCACTTCCGGCGTCGGCAGCCAGTTTTCGAGCAGCTGCGAGGGGAATTCCACGTAGTCGCGCACCACGTTGGTGCCCGACAGCGTGGGGTAGGTCACGTTGCTCGACAGCCCGTGCAGGGCGTGGCCAAACTCGTGGAACAGCGTGGTGGCATCGGTCCAGGAAATGAGCACGGGCTCGCCCTCCTTGCCCTTCACAAAGTTGGAGTTGTTGGACACAATGGTCGTCACCGGCTTGCCGTCCATGCGCTCCTGGTTGCGGTAGGCATTCATCCAGGCGCCGGAGTTTTTACCGGGCCGGGCGTAGGGGTCGAAGTACCAGAGCCCAATTTGCTTGCCGGTGGTTTTATCGTTCACCTGCCACACCTTCACGTCGGGGTGGTACACGGGCACGTCCGTAACGGGCACGAAGGCGAAGTTGAACAGCTCGCCGGCTACCCAGAACATGCCTTCGCGCATTTTGTCGAGCTGCAGGTACTGCTTCACCTCGTTCTGGTCGAGGTCGTAGCGGGCCTTGCGCACCTTCTCGGCGTAGTAGCGGTAGTCCCAGGGCTCAATTTTGAAGCCGGCCGGAGCACCTTCCTTTTGGGCCAGGGCCAGCATGTCGGCCACTTCCTCGTGCACGCGGGCCACGGCGGGCTTCCACACCTGCTCCATGAGCTGCATGGCGGCTTCGGGCGTTTTGGCCATGGTGTTGTCGAGGCGCAGGTGGGCGTGGGTGGGGTAGCCCAGCAGCTTGGCCCGCTCGGCCCGCAGCTGCAAAATCTGGGTAATAATGGCGTTGTTGTCGTGCTTGCCGCCGTTATCGCCGCGGTTGGTGAACATCCGCCAGGCCTTTTCGCGCAGCTGGCGCTGGTCGGAGTAGGTCAGAAACGGGTCGATGCTGGAGCGGGTGTTGGTGATGACGCCCGCCGCCGCAATCTTGCGGGTGCCGGCCGTGGCTTTGGCCGACTCGCGCAGCGAAGCCGGCAGTCCGCCCAGGTCCTTATCGGTTTTCAGCACCAGCACCGAGTCGGCCTCGTCGGCCAGCACATTCTGCGAGAAGTTGGTGAAGAGCCCCGCCAGCTGCTGGTTGATTTGCGAAAGCTGGGCCTTGGCCGTGGGCCCGAGCTTGGCGCCGGAGCGCACAAACTGCTTGTAATCAACCTCGACCAGGCGTTGCTGCTCGGCCGTCAGCTTCTTGGTAGCCGGCGAGTTATACACCGCCTCGATGCGCTTGAATAGGGCCGCGTTTTGGGTAATCTGGTCAGAGAAAGCGGCTAGTTTAGGCGCCATTTCGGTTTCCACGGCGCCGAAAGCTTTGTCGTTCAGCGTGCTGCTCCACACGCCGTAGGCAGCCTGTACGCGGTCGAGGGTGCGGCCGCTGCGTTCCATGGCCACGATGGTGTTTTCAAAGGTGGGCGCCGCCGGGTTGCTGGCAATGGCGTTGATTTCGGCCAGATTCTCGGCCATGGCCGTTTCCAGCGCGGGCTTAAAGTCGGCCACTTTGATTTTATCAAACGCCGGCACGCCGCCGTGCGGGCCGCCCCAGGGCGCCAGTAGCGGCAACTGGTCGGCGCGGGCCGCAGTAGGCGCGGTGGAGGCAGTCGTTTGGGCCATACCGGGGGTGGGAAGCAGGGCGAGAGTCAGGCCGAGTACGGCCAGAAAACCAGCCGGCCGCGAGGCACGAGAAGAAAGTGACATAGTGGGAATTGAAATCAGAAACGTGAATTGTCGGCGAAGGTAGGTGTTTGAACAAAAAGCAGAACGTCATGCAGCGCGCAGCCAAGCACCTCGCTTGAGACAGTAATCAATAGTTAGAGCGGTTTCGGAGTCGGGGTACCGTAGCGCGAACTTTGCAGTTCGCGCTACTTCCAGCGCCTGGATGCCGACTCCGAAACCGCTGTAGTGGTGGCACGCCAGATGCTTGGCTGCGCGCTGATTGAGGGTTACTGGCCGGCGCCCGTTGCGGGCTCTTCCACCCGTTTCAGGTCGAGGTCCTGAAAATCGTAGCTGAAGTCGGTAGCGGGCGAAATAGGCTTCATCTTCAGGCCCGAAGCGCGGCCCTGGTCATCGAGGATGAACGTGGCAAAGGCGTCGGCGTTTAAGCTGCGCGCCTTCCAGCGCACCGCAAACGTGTTGCCGCGGTAGGGCAGCACCTGGCCCACCAGGCGCGGGGCGCGCACGGCCCGCAGCCACAGCTGGTGGGCCTGCTGGTACACGTTCACGTCGCCCAGCCAGGCGTCGTGGTAGCGGCCCACGTAGGCGCTGTAATCGGGCTTTTTAGGCGCGGCTTTCTGGGCTGCGGCCACCTGCTTCCAGGCGTCGGTCAGTACTTTGTTGGACTGGCCATTAGCCGCTTGGCGGTAGCCAAGCATCTGCTGCACCCGGTCGAGGCCCGTCACGCCCAGGTAATGGTCGAGAATAACAGATGAAACGGCCGTGAACGCCAACCCATCTTCCTGGTTGGTGAGCACGATGATGCCCAGGTGTAGTTCGGGCACCAGCTGTACCTTGGTCACCATGCCTATCTGGCCGCCGGTGTGCGATACTACTTTGTAGCCCCGCGCATCGTTCAGTACCCAGCCCAGGCCGTAGGCTGCGAAGTGGGTATTGTAAGGGGTAGGGCCGGGGCCCAGCGGGGTGATAGTCTGCGGCGACCACAGCTCCCACTGCGTGCGGGGCTTGAGCAGTGGCGCGGGGGCGCCCGGCCCGCCCAGCAGCATCAGAGCCCACTTGCTCAGGTCGTTTACGCTGCTGTACATGCCGCCGCACGGCGCGGCAACCGTCCCCCGGTCGCGCTGGATGACCTGCACTTTGCCATCTACCAGGCCGTGGCCGTCGATGACGTTGGTGGGGTCGGGCAGGCGAGTGAAGTCGGTCGCGGTGCGCGTCATGCCCAAGGGTTTCACCAGGCGGTTTTCTACAAAATCGGCCCAGGGCTGGCCCGCAATGCGGGTCACTACTTCGCCCGCCACGATGTACAGGTTGTTGTCGTAGTCGTACTTGCTGCGAAACGACGACACGGGCTTGAAATAGCGCAGATTATGAATCACGTCCTTGATGGTGAAGTCCGTCGAGTCCGGAAAAAACATCAGGTCGCCGGCCCCCAGGCCCAGGCCGCTGCGGTGGCACAGCAGGTCGCGCACCGTGAACTCGGCCGTCACGTAGGGGTCGTACATCCGAAATTCCGGAATGTAGTCCGTCACCTTGTCGTCCCAGCGCAGCTTGCCTTCGTCCACCAGCAGCCCCAGCGCCGCCGTGGTAAAGGCCTTGGTATTGGACGCAATGCCCACGAGGGTATTGGCGTCCATGGGCTCTTTGGTGGCCAGCGAGCGCACGCCGTAGCCCTTGGCCATCACCACCTGCCCGTCCTTCACCACGGCCACCGCAATGCCCGGCACGTCGAAGCCTTTGAGGGTGCGGGCCACCACGGCATCCACGGCCGCTACGTCGAGCGGCGCGGTGACGGGTGGGGCGGTCTGGGCCCGACTCACACCAGCGGAGAGAATAAAGCACAAGAGCAGGCCAGCGGGGCGGAATGCGGGAGAAGCACAGGATTGAACCATTGGAAGAAATTTTACCCGAAAACCAATAATGCGAAGCAAGGTAGGGAGTTAATTTCGGTTCCAACCGCCTTCTTTCCCTGCGGGCGCCGGGCCTTACCGCTGGCGTCCGGCCCAGGCGTCCATGTGCCGTTCCAGAATGGCCAGGGGCATCGAACCACCGGCCAGCAGCTCGTCGTGAAACGCCCGCAGGCTGAACCGTGGCCCCAGCTGCTTGGCGTAGCGCGTGCGCAGCTCCTGAATCTTGAGCTGGCCGGTTTTGTAGGCCAGCGCCTGGCCGGGCAAGGCCAGGTAGCGCTCAACTTCGGCCGTGGCGTCGGGCTCGCTGATAGGCTCGTTGGCCATCATATAGTCGATGGCCTGCTCGCGGCTCAGGCCTTTGGCGTGCAGGCCCACGTCGACCACCAGGCGCAGGGCGCGGTGCATCTCGTCGCCCAGCGCGCCCATGCGCTGGTAGGGGTCGGTGTAGAGGCCCAGCTCCTTGCCCAGGCTTTCGCAGTACAGCGCCCAGCCCTCGCTGAAGGCCGGGTACGCGGCAAAGCGGCGGAACTTGGGCAAGCCGGTGTTTTCCTGCTGCAACGACAACTGGTAGTGGTGGCCCGGAATGGCTTCGTGGGCAAAGAGCGACTCCATGCCGGACGTGACATTGAACCGGGTCGCGTCGTTAATCGGGACAAAAAAAACGCCCGGCCGGCTGCCGTCGGCCGTGCCGCGGTCGTACTCGGCCGGGGCCGTGGCGGCCCGAAAGGCCTCCGTCTGCCGAATCTCGAACGGCGACTTGGGCACGTGGCCAAACAGCCTGGACAGGTTGGGCGTGATGCGCGCCTGAATGCTGCGAAAGGCGTTCAGCACCTCGGCCGGCGTCCGGTAGGGCATAAACCGCGGGTTGGAGCCAAGGTAGGTGAAGAAGCCCGCCAGGCTGCCCCGGAAGCCAACCTGCTTTTTCACGCCCTCCATTGCGGCCCGAATGCGCTTCACTTCGGCCAGCCCGGTCTGGTAAAGGGCATCGGGGTCGCGGTCGGTGGTCGTCATCAGACGCACGTCGTAGCGGTACATATCGGCGCCGCCGGGCACGTCGCCCAGGCCGGTGCTGCTGCGGGCCTGCGGCAAGTATTCGGTTTGCAGAAAGTCGGCCAGCTTGCGGTACGTCGGCACCAGGTCGGTGAGAATGGCTTGCTGGTAGGCAGCGGTTAGCCGGGCCCTGTCGGCCTCCGAGAAGCTGGCCGGAAACTGCCGCACCGGGCCGTAGAACGGGCTTTTGGTGGCATCGGCGGTGAGCTGGGCCTGGAGCTGGGGCACCATTTTCAGCACCAGCACGCGGGGCAGCACCACGGCGGCCTTCATGCCCTGCCGGAAGTTGCCGATGGCCGAATCGGCCCACACCGGAAACCGGCTCACCCGCGCCAGCCAATTGTCGTAGTCCTTCACCGTGCGGAAGGGCTGGGCGCCCGTGCCCGTGCCAAGCTGCCCCAGCGCAGCGGGCAAGCTGTTGAAATGCGCAAACGGCATCATCCACTGGTTCAGGCGCAGGCCGTCGAGCCGGCTGCGCATTTCGTACTGGAAAATGTCGTAGCTGAGCTTGTCTTCGGCCGAGAGACGGGGACGGTCCACGTTCAGCAGGTCGTTGAGGTAGCGGCGGTAGAGGCGGGCCTGCTGCTGGCGGAAGGCGCGGGTCTGGTCGTTGGGCAGCCGGTCGTTGTAGCGGTTATCGCCCTGCGCCGTGGCCATCAGCGGAAACAGCCGTGCCCGGTCCTCCCAGTAGTTATTGAACAGGTTGGCCAGCAACGCCGAAGAGCCAGCCGCGCCGGGCGCCGGGCCCTGGGCTGCCACCCGCCCGGCACCCAGGCACAGCGCCTCCAGCAACAGGAAAAGAAAAAATCGGGGCATTGGTCTGAAATGACTCTATCATAACAGAACGTCATGCTGAGCTTGTCGAAGCATCTCTCCCGCGCAACTAATTGATTTTAGTATTGCGGGAGAGATGCTTCGACAAGCTCAGCATGACGTTCTTAATGGCCTGGGCAACTACTTCTGCCGGGCCGCCCAGGCATCCATTTTGGTTTCGAGCACGGCCAGCGGCATCACGCCGTCCTTCAGCAGCTCGTCGTGGAAGTTGCTGAGCGAGAACTTGCTGCCAAGCTGCTTGGTGTACTTGGCGCGCAGCTCCTGGATTTTGAGCTGCCCGATTTTATAGGCCAGCGCCTGGCCCGGAATGGCCATGTAACGCTCAATGGCCGCCGTGTCGTTCTCCTTGTTGTCGGGCGTGTTGTCGAGCATGTAGTCGATGGCTTGCTCGCGGGTCATCTGGCCGGTGTGCAGGCCGGTGTCCACCACCAAGCGCACGGCGCGCAGCATCTCATCACTCAGCGCGCCAATGTACTGGTAGGGGTCGGTGTAGAGGCCCAGCTCTTTGCCCAGACTCTCGCAGTACAGCGCCCAGCCCTCGGTCATGGCGCCGTAGCCGGCAAACTGGCGGAACTTGGGCAAGCTAGAGTTTTCCTGCTGCAGCGAAATCTGGTAGTGGTGGCCCGGAATGGCCTCGTGCAGAAACAGCGACTCCATGCCTTGCGTCACGTTGTACTCGGCGGGCTTGGGCAGCGGCACGTAGAAAATGCCCGGCCGCGTACCGTCCGGCGAGCCCTGGTTGTACTCGGCTGACGCCGACGCCTCGCGGAACTTCTCGGTTTCGCGGATTTCAAACGGCGTTTTGGGCGTGCGCCCGAACATCTTTTTCAGGTTGGGGTCGATGGTGGCCTGGATTTTCCGGAAGCCCGCCAGCACTTCTTCCGCCGTTTTGAAGGGCATGGCCTTGGGGTTGGTTTTCAGGCTTTCGAAGAACTGCCGCAGTGTGCCTTTGAAGCCCAGCTCAGTTTTCATGCGCTCCATTTCGGCGCGCAGGCGCGCTACTTCGCGCAGGCCCAGGGCGTGAATTTCGGCCGGCGTTTTCTCCGTCGTCGTCCAGTAGCTCACCAGGTAGCGGTACATTTCCGGCCCGCCGGGCACGGCGTTGATGCCGCTGGTGGGCCGGGATTTGGGCAGGTATTCGGTGGCCAGAAAGTCACCCAGCTTCTTATACGTGGGCACAATCTCCGTGAGAATGGCTTTGCGGTAGGCTTCGGTGATGCGCTTTTTGTCGGCGTCGGAAAAATCTTTCGGGAAGGTGTTAATGGGCCCGTAGAACAGCGACTTGGTGGGGTCCGTCACCTGCATGTCTTTGGCGCGCATCTGGGGCAGCATCTTCACCACCAGCGCCCTGGGCAGCACCACGCCGGCCTTCATGCCGCGCCGGAAGTTGCCAATGGCCGAGTCGGCCCACACCGAGAAGCCCCGCACGCGGCCCAGCCAGTTGTCGTAGTCCTGCACCGTCTTGAACGGCTGGTTGCCCTGCCCCGAGCCGTACTGCCCCATCGTAATGGGCAGCCCCCAGAACTGCTGAAACGGCAGCATCCAGGTGTTCAGCTTTAGCCCCTCGACCCGCTGCTTGAGGTCGTATTGAAAGATGTCGTAGCTGATTTTGTCGTTGTCGCTCAGCTTCTCCCGGTCAAACTTGCCCAGCCGCGTCAGATAGTCCTGATAAAACGTGCGCAGCGTGTCGTGAAACGCCTGCGTCTGGTCATTCGGCAGGCGGTTGTTAAAGCGGTTGTCGCCCTGGGCCGTGGCGCTCATGGGGTCGAGGCGCGACTGCGTTTCCCAGAAGCTGGCAAACAGGCCGGGCAGGCCCTGGGTCGAGTCGGCGGCGGTGCCACCGGAGGCTGCGGTTTCGGTGGTTTTGGTCTGGTTGCAGGCCGAGGTGAGAGCGGCGGCGACAAGGCCGGCCAACGCAAGTTTTTTCATGAGAGACTGGGATTGGGATGCAAGCTACGAAACGCCGGCACGTTGTCTAAAACAAAAGCCCTGCCCTCCGGAGCGGAGAGCAGGGCCCGTTTCAAAATCACTGGCCAAAGCGCGCCTATAAGCTATTCGTGAATTAGGCGTTGGGTGGAGCGGCCGGCCGCGCCGGTCAGCTCCAAAAAGAGCGGGCCTTTGGGCAGGTCCGTGAGGTCGAGGCGGTCGTTGCCGGCGGCCTGGCCGCTGCGCAGGGTTTGGCCAAGGAGGTTGTAGAGGCGGTAGCGCACCGTGCCCAATGTGCCAGGCAGCGTGACGATGCCCGTGCTGGGGTTGGGGTAGGCCGTTTCGGCGGCTGGCGGCGACTGTACAGTTGCAATCAGCGAAAAGGAAACGGCACCGTCTGTATCGACCTGACGCAGGCGATAATAAGAGAGGCCGGCTAGCGGTTTGCCGTCCGCAAACGCGTACTCATGTACACGGGTGCTGTTTCCTTGGGCTTTCACCGTTCCGATGGTTTCAAATACTTCGCCGTCGGCGCTGCGCTGCACCTCGAACCGGGCGCTGTTTTTCTCGCTGGCTGTGGTCCAGGCCAGGTTTATGCCTTGGGCTTTGGCCGTGGCATCGAAACGCGTGAGTTCAACCGGCAGGGGCGAAGAGTTGCCCGAGGCGAGGGCAACGTTGTCAATCAGCACCGTATTCGCATTCTTGGTGCCGGAGGTGAGGCGTAGCCGTACGCCTACTGACACGCGCGAGGTAGCGGCACTGGGTAGGACAACAACGACCCGATTGTAAAATGTGCTGGCAGACATGACGGGCGCCGCCGTGGTGGCATAGTTGCTTTGGTAGGTGCTGCCGGTGCTGAAATCGTAGCTGGGGCCGGTGCCCGTGGTTGGGCCCGTTATCGTGAGCTGGGCAGTGGTTGGGAAGCCCGCGCCGTTGATATTGAGGAACACTTCGACTTTAGACAGGTCTTCGAAGGTGCCTACCGGGTTGGCCAGGTCAAAAGACAACGTATTGTCGGTTACCGTGCCGGAACCCATGGCAAAGGTTTTTTCCACAAAGTCAAGCGTAGTGGTGGCGCTGGTGCCGTTGCCATTGTTGCCTTTATTGACGCCATACGTGCCCGTGCTTGTCCCCGAGGCAAAGGGCCCACCCGTCCGGTTGTGGTAGCTGCCGTTAATGCGCTGGGAAATAGACAGCTCTCCCGGCGTAGCGCTCTGGCTGTCGAATGTTTGCACCACCGGGCTGGGCTGGGCCAAGCCCTCGAGCGGCGCAAAAAGCAACGCGGCAGCGCCCATCAGGAAGGGGATACGGTACTTGGTAAAAAATGCATCAAAGGGTAAGCAAGTTGCCATAGGTGAGAAAGGAATGTTTGTTAATGGTGCAAGAGGTAAATCAGTAGAGGAGCACGGGGCAAAACGACTACACAAGTTGACAAGAGCATTGAAGCGAGAGCCAAAAGCAACAAGCCCAACGAGCCGTGACGATGGAATAAGTGAACTTTATGCAAAATAAATGTAAAAAATATTGTTTAACTCATTATTTAATTAGTTTACAACTCGGCTGGTATCGCAAAATAATTCGACAGATACGGTTTATGTAGTGATAATCATAATTATGTGCTGGAGCAGGATGTTTTCGTGCTATTGAAGCTATTTAGGAATTGTCTTGCTTGCCGGTCCGACGGCGTAGGCGTCCGACCGGTCGTCGGTCACCGGTCGTTGGCGCCTCGTTCGGGCGGCAACCGGTCGGACGCCTACGGCGGCGGACCGAGCAGAACCGACGGCCTAAACAACTTCTTTATAAAATCTGGGTAAAGTATATATTGGGTGTCTTTTTTTGTTTCGAATTTGTTATCAAGCATTTCGCTGAGCTCATTCATCAGCTTAGCATGTTCGGCCACGTAATGTTAGATTTTGCTCGTACCTACTTGGCTGCTGTGGAGGACTGATGCCATTGCTCAATCTGTAACGCAAGAGTGCCCTGCTTCCAGTAAAGGAAACAGGGCACTCTTGCGTTACGGAGCGCCTGCAAAATGCAGGGCTCGCGCTTTACTATTCGTGGATTAGCCGTTGGGTGGTGCGGCCAGCATCACCGGTCAGTTCCAGAAAAAGCGGGCCTTTGGGCAGGGTCGTGAGGTCGAGGCGGTCGTTGCCGGCGGCTTGGCCGCTGAGCAGGGTTTGGCCAATGGGGTTGTAGAGGCGGTAACGCACCGTGCCTAGCGTAGCGGGCAACGTGATGGTGCCCGCGCTGGGGTTGGGGTAGGCCCCGTCAAAGGCAAGCAGCGCCTGCACAGCTGCTACTTGCGAGAAGGCACTGGTGCCGTCTATGTCCACTTGGCGCAGGCGGTAGTAGGACAGGCCCGCCAAGGGCTTGCTGTCCACCAAAGTGTACTCGTGCACTTTGGTGCTGTTGCCCTGGCCTTTGACAGTGGCCAGGGTTTCGAACGTTTCGCCATCGGCGCTACGCTGAATGTCGAAATGGTCGCTGTTTTTCTCGCTGGCCGTGGTCCAGTTCAGGTTCACCGCTTGCGCTTTGGCCGTGGCATCAAAATAGGTCAACTCAACGGGCAGGGGGTTAGCAGTAAAAGTAGCGGTACTGGTATTGCCAAGCGAGAAGCCGGTGATGGTGGTTGGGAACGAGGTAAAAGCGGTGGATGTCAGGGTGCCAGCCACGGGTGCGCCATTGGTAGCCGTGCCCGTGTTGGAACCATGGCCGAGCGATGCCCAGGCAGATGTTCCATCACGGCGCGCGATGACGAAAGCGGGGTCATCGGGGTAGTTTACGAAGTCATCCGTGCCAAAAGAGAGGGTTACGGTACCGTTGAAGCCAGTGGGAGTAATGTTGGGAGCCAGCGTGAAATACCGTTTGAAAGAAACGCGGGTAAGCGGAAATGCTACGGATTGTGTAGGGGGTGTTTCAATTTGCTCGCCCGTATAGGTCACGGTGCCGGTGTTCGTTTGAGCGGTGATGTTCAGCGTTATAGGGCGATAATTGCCGCTTTTACCCACCGGGAATACCATGTTTGCTGACGCACCGCTGGTAGTGGTGCGGGCCACTGGCCCGTTGACGTAGCGGGCATCGCTGCCGCCGGTCACCGAAGCAGTAGCGGGCAGTGTGAGCACATTGGTAGCGGTGGTAGTAACCAAGCCCGCAGTAAAAACCAAGCCTTTGGTTACGGTAACCGGCCGTGACAGCGTCAGGCCTGCCGGATTGTTGACTTCGAAAAGGGCGTTGGTACCAAAATTGAGAGAAGCAGTAGAAGTAGCGGTACCGCTAATGCTTTGGGCAACGGCCACCGTTGCCGGAGCGACCGGGCTATTGAATGCGAACGTGCTGGTGCTGGCGGGGTTAATATTGAGCACGCCGCCGTTGGTAACCAGATTGCCTTGAAGGCTTACAGCAGCAGCCGTGCCGGTACCCGTGCCGGTTAAGCCGAGGTTAACCGTGCCGCTGGTTATCGTCAGGTCGTTGGCTACTACAAACTGTTGGGTGCCTGTCACAGTGGACGTATTGCTTCCGCCTGCATATTCGAGGTTGCCATAAGTACGCCCAATGGTGGAAAAGGTACCGCCATTGTAGGTGTAGATGCTGCCGCTGCTAAAGCTCGTGACTGGGGTTGTACCGGGGCCAAAGGGGTCCACACCGCCCTGCTGAATAAAAGTACTGCCGGAAGTAAAAGTGACAGTGTTGGTTGAGGTCACATCAGTAAAAGTGGGCAGGGTCGAGCCACCGTAGTCCACCCGCGTGCTGGTGAAGGTAGCCGTGCCGGTAGTGCCAAAAAGGTTGCCTGAATTGGAAGTCGAGGTGAAAGTAGACGTGCTGGCAAACTGAATGCTGGCATTACTAGGAGCTACAAACCGGTTGGGTGTGCCGCTGGTCACATTCTCAGTCATGTTGCCCGCGATGAGTGCGGTTTGTCCCGTGCCGATGATTAAGCCGATGAAACGGTTGTTGGTGTTTCCGCTTGCAATGAAATTGAGCGTAGAACCAGCTTCAATAAAAAAAGCGTTGGCGATGGTTGTTCCTCCCGGCGCGGTAAGCCCGCCGGCCAAGTTCAGGAAGGCGCCATTGGCACCCGTATTCGGGGCCGAAAAGGAAATATTCACTGCGTTAGCAAGGTTGCCTCCGCTTTCCACCCGCAATTGGGCAATGGTTTGTTGCACTGGGGTCGCGCCGGTGCCCAAGTCTATCACAATGCCGGTGGCCGGGAAGACGGCACCAATGCCTCCTCGGAATACAAGAATGTCAGTGGATGCCGGAGTGCGGCCGGTGGGTGTTCCAGTTGTAGAGGTGCTCCAGTTGTCTGGGTTATTAAATGAGTCGGTTTTATTATTGGCTTTTCCAATCCAGTAATAAGTAGTCTGTGCCTGTGCACTTGCTGACCACAACAGCAGTATTCCCAATGCTAGGAAACCAGTCCTGAACAGTGCCGAAAGCAAGTTCGCAGTTTTGGTATGTACTAAGTTTTTCATAGAGTGATTGGTATGTTCATTTCAGTCCAAGGCTGCAAGCTACACATGGATTGTGAGAAAGATGAAATTATTTAATTAAAAAATATTAATTTGAATTAATCCAATTTTCAATTTAATGATGATAATCAATGTATTGAATTGAGAAATGTCAAAATAGTGAAAATTGCTGTTGGAGTCGTTTAGACTACAAGTAGGAAAGGTTGGTAAAGTATCATATTGTTTACATAGCAGCTGTTTAGTAAGACAGTTCCGCCCGGTCCAACGCCCTAGGCGGTCGACCGGGTGGTGGTCGACTTTCAAAACAGCTTCTTTGCTAGCACCGCCCTTCGCTTTCGCATTACGCATTAGCGGCACGCACTACTTTCGTCCAAACATCCGGTCCCCGTCCTTGTCGTCTCTTAAAATTCCCCTTCTTTGCGTATTGCTCATTGCAGGCGCACTTACGCATACACGGGCGCAGCGCCGACCCGGCTCCGCACTTGCGCACCCCCAACCCGGCTCCGCACTTGCGCACCCCCAACCGGCCACCCAGCCTAAACATATGGGCGTTGCCAGAAATAAAGCGAAACCTGCGATTGTCTCTGCTCGCCGGCCCACAGCTATTCGCAAAAGGCCAGTCGATTCGCCACCGGTGCCGCCTGGCGCCCCGGCATTCACGCGCTACCTGCACTCGCCGTGGGTCGATAGCCTGATGCGGGCCCTCACGCCCGACCAGCGGGCCGCGCAGCTCTTCATGGTGGCGGCCTATTCCAACCGCAAGCGCATCGACGAAGACTCGATTTCGACCCTTATCAAGCAGTACGGCATTGGCGGGCTGATATTTTTTCAGGGTGGGCCGGTGCGGCAGGCCAAGCTGCTGAACCGCTACCAGAGCCAGAGCAAAGTGCCGCTGCTGGTGGCCCTGGATGGCGAGTGGGGCGTGGGCATGCGCCTGGATAGCGTGGAGAAATTTCCGTACCAAATGAGCATGGGCGGCGAAACCGACACGGCGCTGCTCTACGACATGGGCCGCGAAATTGCCCGCCAGTTCAAGCGGCTGGGCATGCACGTCAACTTCGCGCCGGTGGTCGATGTGAACAACAACCCCGCCAACCCCGTCATCGGCTTCCGTAGCTGGGGCGAAAACCCGGCCGCCGTGGCCCGCGACAGCCGCCAGTACATGCGCGGCCTGCAGGACGCCGGCATTCTGGCCGTGGCCAAGCACTTTCCCGGCCACGGCGACGTGGACGCCGACTCCCACCTCTCGCTGCCCACCGTGCGCGTCGACCGCCGCCGGCTCGATACGCTGGAACTGCCGCCCTTCCGCAGCCTGATGGCCGGCGGGCTGGGCGGGGTGATGGTGGCCCACCTCAACGTACCCGCTATGGACACCGTGCTGGGCCCGAGCACGCTTTCGCGGCCCATCATCACGGGCGTGCTGCGGCAGGAAATGGGCTTTAAAGGCCTGATTTTCACGGATGCCATGAACATGCGCGGCGTCATCAGCAAGTTTCCGCCCGGCGAGGCCGACGTGCGCGCCATCATGGCTGGCAACGACATTCTGGAGTTCAGTAAGAACATTCCGCTGGCCCTGCGTATGGTGCGCGCCGCCGTGGACAGCGGCCGGATTTCGCAGAAGGAAATCGACGAGCACTGCCGTCGCGTGCTGGCCCTCAAGCAGTGGGCGGGCCTGAGCCACTACCGGCCCATCGATACCAAAAACCTCTACGAAGACCTCAACGGGCCCCACGCCCAGTACCTCAGCCACCGCCTCACCGAGCTCAGCATCACGCTGCTGCGCAACCAGAAAAACCTGCTGCCGCTCCAGCGCCTCGACACGTTGCGCATGGCCACGCTGGTGCTCGGCGGCTCGCCCCGCGACACGACGGACTTTCAGAAAGCCGTGGCTGACTATGCGCCGGCCGCTCATTTCCATGCGTCGGCCACCCCGACGCTGGACGAGCTGCTGGCATTGCGCGCCGCGCTCAGGCCTTATAATCTCATCCTGGTTTCGCTGCAAAGCCTGGGGCGCCTGCCGGCCACCAGCTTCGGCATTTCGGCGGAGGAAAATATGCTGCTGCGCGAGCTGGTAGACCAAAGGCAGCAACTCGTGCTTAGCGTGTTCGGCTCGGCGTATGCCGTGGCCCGCGTGCGCGATTTGGACCGGGCCGCCGCCGTTATCCTGGCCTACCAGGAAAGTGCGAATGCCCAGAGCCTGGCTGCTCAAGTCCTTTTTGGCGGCACGGCGGCCACCGGTAAGCTGCCGGTCACGGTATCGGATAAGTACCCGCGCGGCTTTGGGCTGCGCACGGCCGGCCGCTTCCGCCTGCGCTACGCCACCCCCGAAGACGTGGGCATGGACGGCCGCCTCGAAGCCCGCGTCGACAGCCTCGTGGGCCGGGCGCTGGCAGCCCAGGCGTTTCCGGGGGCGCAGGTGCTCATTGCCCGGCGCGGCACGGTGGTGCTGCGCAAAAGCTATGGCAACCAAACCTATGCGGGCTTTGCCCGCAAGGAGGAATTGGGAATGAAGAATGAGGAATTGAAAAAAAAGAAAGCTGTTGCAAAGCAGAAGCTGTTGGCAAATTCCTCATTCCTCATTCCTAATTCTTCGTTGGTAACCACGCCGCGCGTGGTTACCAACGAAGACCTCTACGACCTGGCTTCCCTGACCAAGATGCTGGCCGCTACACCGGCTCTGCTCAAGCTGGAAGCCGACCATAAATTCAGTCCGGACAGTACGCTGGGGAGCTATTTTCCTTTTCTGCGCGGCACGAATAAAGCCAGTCTGAAGCTGCGCAACGTATTGGCGCATCAGGCAGGATTGCAGGCGTTTATTCCGTTTTGGCAGGCCTTCCGCAAGAAAAACGGGGACTTGCGCCGGCGCTATTTCCGGCCCGACTCATCGGCCCGCTTCCCGCTGCCGGCGGCGGCCGGGCTGTGGGCGCGCCGGGACTTGCCGGGCCGCGTCTACCAACAGATTGGCGAGTCGCCGCTGACGGCTAAGCCGGGCTATGTGTATTCCGACCTGTCGTTTTTTCTTTACCCGGAGCTGGTGAAGGCGCGTACGGGCCTGCCCATGGATGCTTTTTTGCAGAAAGAAGTGTACCGGCCGCTGGGCGCGGCCACGCTCGGCTATCGGCCCACAAACCGGTTTCCGCTGGCGCGCATCGTGCCCACGGAGGTTGATTCGGCTTTCCGGAAGCAGCTGCTGCACGGCACCGTGCACGACGAAGGGGCTGCGCTGCTCGGCGGCCTCTCGGGGCATGCCGGCCTGTTTGGCGATGCCAACGACGTGGCCAAACTCGTGCAAACTTATGCCTGGGGCGGGCGCTACGGGGGCCAGCAACTCTTCGATAAAGCCCTGCTCGACGACTGGACCCGCTGCCAGTTTTGCCCCGACAACCGCCGCGGGCTGGCCTTCGACCGGCCCGCTACCAACCCGGCCGTGAATTCGGCCAAAAGTGCCTCGCAGCGCAGCTACGGGCACACCGGTTTCACCGGTACTTACTTCTGGGTGGAGCCGGAGAAGGAGCTGGTGGTGGTGCTGCTCACCAACCGGGTGCATCCGACGCGGCGCAACAACAAGCTGGCGGAAATGAACGTGCGGACGTCGCTGCTGCAGCTGGCCATTGAAGCGGCGCGGAAATAAGAGGAGAACTACAGAGTAAGAAAGCAATGTTTATCTTGTCATTCCCTGCTTCCTCAACCACCCTTGTATGCCTTCGTTTCGTGCCGCTGCTGCCAGTTGCCTTTCGCTCCTGCTAGCTGGCACAACCGGCTGTAGAAAAGAAGCTCCCGAATACCGGCTAACCGCGGAGCAGCTGGCGTGGCAGCCCTACCACACGGGCGACGTGCTGCGGTTTGGGCAAGCACGCAGCAGCAAGGTGCGCACATTTGTCATCGGGGAAGTCGATGACCGCATCATCACGCACTCTAATGGAGGAGGCATTCCCACCATACTATCACTGCCCACGTCCTCGAAGTTGCAGCAAGTCAGGGTCGACGTCCGCCGCACGGATACCGTCCGCTACGAGCGAGTTTTCAGCAGCACTTCCACCAAACCTGATTCAATTCCAATAACTGGCGCAAGTACGTTGCTTGAGATGGGCACCGATGACAATCACGGCAGCGGCAACGCAGTGGTCCAATCCCAGCTCTATTGGGACTTTGGCTTTTCCAATTACCTGCCCATTCAGGAAGTAGTGGCCAATCAGCCGCTGCCGGATACGACGGCCCGCGTGTTGCCGTCGTTGCAGGTGGGCGGTGTCACCTACGGGCCGGTCATTCAGGTGTCGAATAGCTCTTATGCTGGCGTCCCATTGCCCCGCACCAAGCCCGTTCGGCGGCTGTACTATGCCAGGGACGTGGGGGTGGTTGCCTTCCTGGAAGGCGGCACTTTGTGGTATCGCTTGCCCTAAACCCGCCAACGAATTGGTGTGATGCAGAGCGAAAGTGTATATTCCACTCTCGCACACTAAAAATTCCCACCATGTTAGGACAAATGATGGCCGAGCCGCTGCGCGTGGCCACAATCATCGAGCACGCCGCCAAGTGGCATGCTGACACCGAAGTTGTGTCGCGGCTGCCCGAGGGCGGCATTCACCGCTACACCTACGCCGCTGCCAACCGCCGCAGCAAGCAGCTGGCGCAAGCCTTGCAGAAGCTGGGCATGGCTAACGGCGACCGGGTGGGCACGCTGGCCTGGAATACGCACCGCCATTTCGAGCTATACTACGGCGTGGCGGGCATCGGGGCGGTGTGCCACACCATCAACCCGCGCCTGTTTCCCGAGCAGCTGGTCTACATCATCAACCACGCCGAAGACCGGCTGCTGTTCTTTGACCTCACGTTTCTGCCCCTGGTGGAGCGGCTGGCGCCCGTATGCCCCACCGTCGAAAAATGGGTGCTGATGGCCGGCCCCGAGCACCTGCCCAAGCAGTCGGCCTTGCCCGGTCTGTGCAGCTACGAGGACCTGCTGGCCGCTGAAAACGGCGACTACACCTGGCCCAGCTTCGACGAAAACACGGCCTGCTCGCTCTGCTACACCTCCGGCACCACCGACCAGCCCAAGGGCGTGCTCTACTCGCACCGCTCCACAGTGCTGCACGCGCTGGGCATTTCGCTGCCCGATTCGCTCGGCTGCTCGTCGCTTGATGTAATAATGCCCGTGGTGCCCATGTTCCACGTCAACGCCTGGGGCTTACCCTACGCGGCCCCGCTCACGGGGGCCAAGCTGGTGCTGCCGGGCGCGGGTATGGACAGCGCCAGCTTATTTGAATTGATGGAAAATGAGGGCGTCACGTTCTCGGCCGGGGTGCCCACCATCTGGCTGGCGCTGCTGCAGTTCATGCGCGATGGCAACCGGCAGTTCCGCACGCTGCGGCGCACGGTGGTGGGCGGCTCCAGCTGCCCACCGGCCCTGATGAAGGCCTTCGAGGGAGAACTCGGCGTGACCATCACCCACGCCTGGGGCATGACCGAAACCAGCCCGCTGGGCACCGGCAGCCGCCTCAAAGCCAACCAGCTGACGCTCAGCAAAGAAGAAAAAGCCGCTGTGTTGGCCAAACAGGGCCGCGCGGTGTTCGGCGTGGATATGAAAATAGTGGGCGACGACGGGCAGGAGCTGCCGCACGATGGCGTGGCCTTCGGCGACCTGCTGGTGCGCGGGCCCTGGGTGGTGCGCGATTACTTTCGCAGTCCCAACCCCGGCGAGCTCACGGCCGACGGCTGGTTCCGCACCGGCGACGTGGCCACCATCGACCCCGCCGGCTTCATGCAAATCACCGACCGCTCGAAGGACGTCATCAAGTCAGGCGGCGAGTGGATTTCCAGCATCGACCTCGAAAACCTGGCCGTGGCCCACCCCGCCGTGGCCGAGGCCGCCGTTATTGGCGTGCCCAGCGCCCGGTGGAGCGAGCGGCCGCTACTCGTGGTGGTGCGCCGGCCGGGGCTCGATGTTTCGAAGGAAGAAATGCTGGCCTTTTTCCGGGGCAAAGTGGCCAAATTCAGCGAGCCCGACGCGGTCGAATTCGTGGACGCCTTGCCCCACACGGCGACGGGCAAGATTCTGAAAACGCAGCTGCGGAAGGACTTCGCGGGGTATTCGGTGGCGTAGGGGAGACGGATTTCCCGCAGTGAGCTATTTCCCCAGTTCCTCCGCTCTGTCCCGCGCCGCGCCCGCGCCGGCCATGAGCCCCTCGCGCACCGCGCCCGCACCGAAAGCTTTCAACGCCGCCTCGGTGGTACCACCTTTGGAGGCTACTTTGGCAATCCAGTCGGCACAGCTCAGGCCCGATTGCGAGTACAGCTCCACGGCGCCGCGAAACGTCTGGCTCACCAGCAGCTCGGCTTCGGCCGGGGCAAAGCCCATTTGGGTGGCCGCGTCCATGAGGGCGCCCATGCAGTAGTACACGTAGGCCGGGCCGCTGCCCGAGATGGCCGTGCTGGCGTCAATGGCCGATTCGTCCTCCACGTAAACCGTCTTGCCAGTAGTCGAGAGCAAATTCTGAACCTGTACCAATTCGGCGCGCGTCACCTCGTCGGTGCTGGTGAAGGCCGTCATGCCCATGCCAATCTGGGCGGGCAGGTTGGGCATGGCCCGAATGACTTTGGGCGTGCCCAGTGCGGCGCGCAGGGTTTCAATCCGCACGCCGGCCATGATGCTGAGCATGACCTGGTGCGGCTGCACATACATGCGCAGTTTTTCAAATAAGGCCTTCGAATCCTGCGGCTTCACCGCTAGAATGATGATGCTGGCGCCCGGTACACACTCGGCCGGCGAACCCCATACCGTGCCGATTTCGTGCGCCGCCAGGGCGGCCACGCGCTCGGGCGAGCGGGCCAGCAACCGCAAGTCGAGCCGCGAGGTGATGTGGGCGCGCACGAAGCTGCGGGCGTAGGTCAGGCCCATGTTGCCGCCGCCGATGATGAGAATTTTCATGGAATGGGTTATTGTCCAAAAGAACAAAGAACGTCATGCAGCGCGCAGCGAAGCATCTTGCCCGCCACCAGTAATCCTGGCGATTGGATTGGGCTGAGCGGTAAAGCTGCTTCGCTGCGCGCTGCATGACCGCCTAATGTCCTTCTCTTTTTACGCCTTCCACACCCAGCCGCGCCGGTAAAGCCAGCCCAGCACGGCCAGCCAAACGAGCAGGCACGCCACGGCACCCGCCAGCGAGGCCATTCGCGGCTCGGTAAACCAGGGCGCGATGCCCTTCTGGTACAGGAAATCCTTCACGCTGAGCGTTCCGATGTGGGCCCGGTTGAGGCTGCGGGCCACGATGCTGGAGCCGAAAAAGGCCGCCAGCGCATTCACGCCCAGCGCCCGCCAGGGCCCGGCCCCGCGCCGGTGCCCGCGCACATCGCACCACCAGTGCAGCGCCGCCAGTACCAGCGCAGCCGCGCCCCCCGTAAACAGCACGTAGGAGCTGGTCCAGAGGCTTTTGTTGATGGGAAACCCCTTGTGCCAAAGCAGCCCGGCCGCGATGCCCGCTGTGCCGGCGGCCAGCAGCCCGGCCGTGCGCCGCGCTGCCGGAGCCGGCCACCGCAGCCACTGCCCGGCCAGCAGCCCCAGCAGGCCGGTGCCCAAAGCCGGCAGGGTGCCAAGCAGGCCTTCGGGGTCCCAGGTGCGGCTTTCTTTCCAGAGGTGCGCTTCGCCGAATACAATGCGGTCGAGCCAGGCCCCCAGGTTGGTGGCCGGCGCCAGGTTGGCGGGGCCGAAGCCGGGCACGGGCACTACTTGCAGCAGCAGCGCATAGCCCACCAGCAGCCCCACTATCAGCGCTACCTGCGTGCGCCACGCGGTGAGCAGAAAAATGGCGGCGGTGGCCCCATACACCAACGCGATGCGCACGAGCACGCCCGGAATTCGCAGCGTAGCCAGGTCAAAATCGAGCCAGGTGGAGGCCAAAAGTCCCAGGCCTGCCAGCACCGCCGTGCGTCGCAGCACCGGCCCAAGGGCGGCGCGCCGGGTGGCCGGCGTGGCCCGTTTCCCGCTGAGCCCATACACGGTGCTGACACCCACCATGAACAGGAAAAACGGGAACACAAGGTCGGCCAGGGTGCAGCCGTTCCAGTCGGCGTGGGCCAGCGGGGGGTAGATGTGGCCCCAATCGCCGGGGTTGTTCACCAGCAGCATCAGCGCCACGGTGAGGCCCCGGAAGACGTCGAGGGAGATGAGGCGAGCCGGTGGGGCGGGGGCGAGCATGAATAACGAGTGAGCGAAATTACGGGAACGTCCTGCTTCGGCTGCGCTCAGCAGGACGCTCTCTTCAACAAGCAGGTTTTAACAAACAGCCATCAAAATTCCCAACGCACAAACGCTTCAATGCCCTCATATTCGGGCAGGCCCAGCTGGTCATACAGCTTGGCCGTGGTGCGGTTGCGGGCTTCGGCGCGCTGCCAGAACTCGCGCTGGTCGGCGCCGGGGAAGAGCGGCCGGTCCTTCTGGCTTTGGTGCTTGAAAATGGCGCGGCGCTTGCGCGTGAGTTCTTGCGGCGAGAGCGGCACGGCCATTTCAATCTGGTCGATGTCCCATTCCTGCCAGGCGCCGCGGTAGAGCCACACCCAGCAATCGTCGAGCCAGGGCGTGCCGGAGGCTCTGAGGCGGTGGATGGACTCGAAAATGGCCGCCAGGCACACCCGGTGCGTGCCGTGCGGGTCGGAGAGGTCGCCGGCGGCGTAAATCTGCTGGGGCCGGATGCGGTTCAGCAGCTCCATCGTGATGCGAATGTCCTCATCGCCGAGCGGCTTTTTGCGCACCCGGCCGGTTTCGTAGAAGGGCAAATCCAGGAAGTGCGCGTTGGCGTCGGGGATGCCGGCCAGGCGGCAGGCGCTTTTGGCCTCGCCGCGCCGGATGAGGCCCTTTATCTGCTGCACTTCGTCGGAGTCGACCTGGCCGGGCTGCTTGTTCTTCAGAAAATCGGCCACGCGGTGGTAGAGGTTGTCGGCCGGCTCATCGGCCGGCAGGTGGAAGGCGGCATCGTAATCAGCCACGAAATCGGCGAAGCGAACGGCTTCGTCATCGAACACGGCAATGTTGCCCGAAGTCTGGTAGGCGACGTGTACTTCATGCCCTTGGTCCACCAGCCGCAGCAGGGTGCCGCCCATCGAAATCACGTCATCGTCGGGGTGCGGGCTGAAGATGAGCACGCGCTTGGGGAACGGCGCGGCGCGTTCGGGCCGGTAGGTGTCGTCGGCGTGGGGCTTGCCGCCGGGCCAGCCGGTGATGGTATGTTGCAGCTCGTTGAAGACGCGAATGTTGATGTCGTAGGCCGGGCCCGACTGGGCCAGCAGCTCCGAGAGGCCGTTTTCGTTGTAGTCCTCCTCGGTGAGTTTAAGGATGGGTTTGGTCACGGTGCGGGCCAGCCCGGTCACGGCCTTGCGCACCAGCGCGGCATCGTGCCAGTTGCAGGGCAGGCCCAGCAGCCAGGGTGTTTTGCGGGGCGTGAGCTCGGCGCCGGCGGCCTCGTCGAGCACCACCTGCACGGCGGGGTGGCGCTGCAGGTAAGTAGCCGGCACCGTGTCGGTTACGTCGCCTTCCACCAGGCGCTTCACCACGGCGGCCTTGCCTTCGCCCCAGGCCAAGAGCACAATCTGGCGGGCTTCGAGGATGGTGCCCACGCCCATAGTCAGGGCCCGGCGCGGCACGTTTTCCTCGCCGTAAAAGTCTGAAGCCGCGTCGGTGCGCGTGACGTGGTCCAGGGTAATCAGGCGGGTGCGGGAGGCCGGGCCGGAGCCGGGCTCGTTGAACCCGATGTGGCCCGTGCGCCCAATGCCCAGCAGCTGCCAATCAATGCCGCCGGCTTCGCGAATCTGCTCCTCGTAGCGTTGGCAGAAGGCGGCCACTTCGGCCGGCGGCACGGTGCCGTTAGGGATGTGCACGTTCTCCGGCCGGATGTCGACGTGGTCGAACAAGTACTCCCGCATGAAGCGCACGTAACTCTGCAACGAGTCGGGTTGCATGGGGTAATACTCGTCCAGATTGAAGCTGACGACGTTCTGAAAGCTCAGGCCGTCCTCGCGGTGCAGGCGCACCAGCTCCTCATACACGCGGGTGGGAGAGGAGCCCGTGGCCAGGCCCAGCACGCAGGTTCGGCCCTCGGCGGCGCGGCTTCGGATGAGGTCGGCAATCTGATTGGCCACGGCGGCGGAGGCCAGCTCCGAATCGGGGTAAATGCTGACGGGCAGGCGGGCTCCCGCCGTGGCGGGCAAGGTGACGGGGGCGGTAATCATTGGGGCAGGACTGGTGGCGGCAAAGGGCGGGGACGGCCCCGCATCCGCGGCTAAAAGTAGCGACTTGAGTGCTGGCGTTAAGCTCGGGCGGCTTCTACAGTTGCCTGCGCACCGGCAGCATCCGCAGCACCGGGGCATACAAGAGTCTCACGCAGCAGCGTTACTGCCACGCTGCTTCATTTGCTAATGCGCCCTTTATGTTCAAGCTCTTTCTTGTGCTGGCTTGCATTTGCCTGCTGGCGAGTTGTTCAGCGCCGGTTCAGCCGCCTTTTACTTATCCGGAAGACAAGTCCCTATCCAGCCCCCAAGGCATTCCTCCCGATTCGGCAACCAGCTATTTCCCGGCTGGGGCGAGTATAAACACCAGCAACGATACCCTGATTCGACGCTTGGGAGATTGCCAAGATAGATTCCGTCGTTTTTCGGAATATTTGTTTGGCTTCGGAGCCCCGGTATTGTCAAACTACTACCTGGGGCACAGCATCTATCGGTTCTTGTGGATACCAGCACGTAGGTATCCAGTCTTGATTACGGTAGACCTAACCGAAACAGGCGGTGTGCTGACTACTCAGCTGTTGAATAGGGCACCCGAACCCATAGCTTCTGCTGCAAAAATCGAAGCGGAAAGCAAGCCCCTAATCCAGCGCATTACTGAGCTCAACAAACAGATGCAGGCCGGCGAACATGTGGCCGATAATACGGAGCGGGTGGCCTCTGCCAAAGACCAGCTGGACTATATAAAATTAACCGGAAAAGCACTGATTATCAAAAATGAAACAGCAGTAGTGCTGAGCCGCATCCAGATTCAGCAATTCCAAAAGTTGCTGACCCAGGTTGGTTTTTGGCAATTGCCTGGCTGTGAGCCCTCTTGTTGTTTCGACGGGGCTACCTATGTACTCGAAGCGCACGAGCCGAATAGATATCAGGTTGTTCAACGGGAATGCTTTATAGAAAAAAGCAGTGGCTTTCTCCAGTGCTGCCAGTTTCTGTTAAACCTCAGTCCTGCCAAACCCAAGCCATCACTGCACTAGCTTCACCCGACCCCAAACAGCCGCGCAAAGAAGCCGCGCTTCTTCGGCTTCTCCTTGCTTTTTACCTTGCTGAACGGGGCCGATGCCTCGGGCTTGTCGCCGGCCGGGGTGGGGCGCAATGTGGGTTGGGGCCGGCTGGGGGCGGGCTGCGCGGCCACCACGGCGGGCTTGGTAGCCGGGCGGGCGGTGCCGGCCGGGGGCTGGCCCACGGCCACTTCGGTAGCCTGCAAGCCGGTGCTGATGACGCGAATCGGCCGGCTCTCGTTGTGCAGACGGTCCACGGCGGTCACGTAGTAGGCGTAGGCCTGGCCGGGCAGGGCGGTCGTGTCCACGTAGGTGGCGGGGTAGCCGGGGGCCGGCCGGGGCAGCGCCAGGATGCGGCTGGGGTCGTTGGGCGAGCTGGGCTCGTTGGCGCCGAAGCGGTAGAGCACGTAGTAGGTGGCGGCGTCGCCATCGGCAGCGGGCGGGCCGCTCTGCCAGTTGAGGACGACTTGCTGGCCCGTGCGGCGCAACGTGAGATTGGCCACGGGCAGGGGCGGCACAGCGTCCATCCAAGGCATGGCGGGCACCAGGGCGAAGTAGCGAAACAGGTTCTGGCGCAGCGAATCGGTGGTGTGCAGCGGGTTGCGCAGCACCGATTTGGCCGAGAAGAATACGCTGCCCACGGCCTCGCCCTCGGTGGCGCGGTTGGTGCGGATTTGGCGGGGCAGCTCGCGCGGGTTGCGCCAAGTGGTGTCGGAGCGGGTGCTTTCGAGCATGCGATAGGTGCCGTGGCCGATGTAGAGGTGGCGGTCGAAGTGGTTTTTCGACCACCAGTCGACCAAAACAGGGTAGGGGCAGAGGCGGAAATTGGTGCTCCAGTACAGCTGCGGCACGATGTAGTCAATCCAGCCCTCTTTCAGCCACAGCCGCGTATCGGCGTACAGATTCGAATAGGAAGGCTGGCCAGCCCGCGTGTCGGAACCCTCCGGAAAGGCTTTCGACTTGTTCATCCAGACGCCAAACGGCGAGATGCCGAACTTCACCCAGCGCTTCGTGGCCTGAATGCTGTCGTGCAAATCCCGGATGAGGACGTTCACATTTTGGCGGCGCCAGTCGGCCAGCTTCAGGCTGTCGGCGTTGTAGGCGCGGAAGGCGGCTTCGTCGTGAAAGACCTGGCCGGGCTCGGGGTAGGGGTAGAAATAGTCGTCGAAATGCACGGCGTCGATGTCGTAGCGCCGCACCACGTCCAGAATGACGCGGGTAATGTGGTCGCGCACCGCCGGTAAACCGGGGTTGTACAGCAGCTGCCCGCTGTAGCGCAGAAACCAGTCCGGGTGCTGGCGGTAGGGGTGGGTGGGCGCCAGCCGGCGCGTCACCGAGTCCATGGTGGCGCGGTAGGGGTTGAACCAGGCGTGAAACTCCATGCCGCGCCGGTGCGCCTCCGTGATGAGGAAGGGCAGGGGGTCGTCGCCATCGGCGGGCGCTTTGCCCTGCACGCCGGTCAGCCACTTGCTCCAGGGTTCCAGGTCCGATTTATAAAAGGCATCCGAGGCCGGCCGAATCTGCACGAAAACGGCGTTGAGGCCAGCGCGCTGGCCGGCGTCGAGCAGGCGGCGGTAGTCGCGGCGGTACTGGTCGGGCGTCTCGCCCCGCTGATTGGGCCAGTCGATGTTTTCGACAGTGGCAATCCACATGCCGCGCAGCTCGCGCTTGGGCGGGGGCGGAGCTTCGGTGGAGTCGGCCGCCGTTTGGGCCTGGGCGGGGGCCGTCCACCGGCTACCGCATAGTATCAACAGGAAAAAATAGAAGCGGCCAGCGGCGAGAAAACGGGACATCAATACAATTCAGCGACAACAATACAAGCCGCAAATTACGGCATTCGGCCGCGAGGCTGGGCTGAAGCAGAAATCAAGACAAGCCACTTCTGTAAATACAGAACGTCATGCAGAGCGCAGCGAAGCATCTCGCGTGCGGCAATAATCCAATCGATTGAATTACTGCCGCACGCGAGATGCTTCGCTGCGCTCTGCATGACGTTCTTTTTGTCGCCTATCCCTAAAAGACCCCTTACGAGCCCGTAAGCTCCGTATCGGTTTCCGGGTTGTCGGGTGTGTCGGGGCCACCTTCGAGGCCGTTGGTCTGGCTGGCGTTGCCGTAGTCGCCCCGAATGCCGGCACCGTCGCCCATGTTCTGCTGGGTGCTGCTGGGGATGGTGGTGCCGGTGCTGGGCTGTTCGTCGGGGGCGGTGTCGGGGGTGGCGTTCACGGTAGCCTCGTTTTCCGATTCCTGGTCGGGGGTAGAGCTGCTGCCGGGGGCGTAGTCGGGCCGGGGGTCGGTTGGTTCCTGCGTGGGGTCGGGCATGATGGGAATGATGAAATGGAGAGATGAAAAAAGCGCAGCGCCTGGGCAGGCACACGCCGCAACAGGGTGTACGGCGACCACGCCGCACGGTTGAGTAGGGGATTTGCGCGGCATTTGCCATCTTGCTGCCGGCTTTGCCATTTCACTCCTAACCTCTACTGCCGTGTCTGACCACGCTACCGATTTCTACCACCACAAAACCGACGCGGAGCTGCTGTTTTTTGTCGAACATCCCGACCATTACCAGCCGGTGCTCGTGGCCGAAGCCCGCCGCGAGTTGCGCCGCCGGGGCGTGGCGCTGCCCGTTCCCGTAGCCCCAGAAGCCCCGGCCGCCCCGCTGATAGCCACCGGGCCAGCCCAGACCGGCCTCCGCACGGGGCCCATTGCGCTGGCCACGGTGGCGGTGCTGGCGGTTAGCTTGGGCGTGCTTTATTTCATCAAGCAAAAAGAGCGGCCGGCGGCAGCTGAAGTCGTGGCCGCTCCTGTTAAAAAGGCCCCGCCGAAGCTTACCGAAGTGGCCACCAGTGCCATTCCCAGCTACGATGGCGCGGTGGCCGGCGCGGTGGTCCGGCAGCTACAGCAGGTGCCGGCCAAGGAGAAGGCCGATGCCCAACACCTGCGCCAGTTCCGGGAGTTGGCCAAGCGTTTCTGGACCGCCGAAACACAGACCGAATACCTCGTGAACCAGGTGTACGCCGGCAAAAACGGGCCGATGTTCGTCGACCAGACCGTGACGGTGCGCGAAACGTGGCGGGACTGGAACCACGCCGCCGTGTACAGCTTCAAGTTTGGCCCCGTGATGCAGGCGCAGTTTGAGCGCATGGCCGAGGCCGCCAGCAACCAGCAGCACATTCTCGACAACTTGCCCGACCTGCTGGCCGGCCGCGAATTCCTGAAAGACGAGGAAATGCAGAACCGTACCACCGACGTAGAAGACCTGGTAGGCGGCCTGCTGCCGGTATCGCCCGTGTCGGGCCGGGCCTACAAGCGCGTGGTGCTCAAAGCAAAGCCGCTGAAAGTAGACCTGCGATAGTGGCACGTCCCGGTCCGACCGCTTGGAGCGGTCCGACCGGTTGTCGGGAGCACGTTCCGATAAACAACGACAACCGGTCGGACCGCCTGGAGCGGTCGGACCGGGCATATTGCTGTTGGCAGATGCCCCGCCCGCCACCACACCCGCCAACATCTGGCAAAGTGGCCGGTTGGGCAAGCTGGCGCGCTCCTTGCCGCGTCAGGTTTCCATGGACGCACCCGCCCCCGACAACATGCCCGGCTCCACGGCCGCTTTGGCTGCCCAGCTTTTCGCCCAAAAGACCGAAGCCGAGCTCCTGTACCTGGCCCAGAACGCCGCCCGCTACCCGCCCGCCGTGGGCGCCGCCGCCGTGGCCGAGCTCCGGCGGCGCGAGCTGCTGCCCGAAGCCGCCCGCCCCGCGCCGCCCCCGCCGCCGGAGGAGTCCGAAACCTGGGCGCAGCTGTTTGGGCAACTGGTGCGGGGCTTGTTTCTGCCTTCGCGGCGCTTTCTGGCCACCCCGCTGCTGCTCGACCTCAACCTGTTCATTTTCGGGCTCATGGTGCTCAGCGGCGTCTCGGCCTCCGACCCCAGTGGGTTCCAGCTGGTGCAATGGGGCTCCAACGTTTCGGCCCTCACGCTGCACGGCGAGCCTTGGCGCCTGCTCACCTGCCTGTTTGTGCACGCCGGCCTGTCGCACCTGCTGCTGAACATGTTCTCGCTCTGGCTGCTGGGCCTGCTGGCCGAAGACCGGGTGGGGCCGCTGCGCCTGCTGCTGGTGTACCTGGCCAGCGGCGTGGGCGGCGGCCTGGCCAGCTTATGGTGGCACCGCCTCGACGGCATCAACTCGGTGGGCGCCAGCGGGGCCATTTTCGGCCTCTACGGCCTGCTGCTGGTGCTGCTGGTGGGCAAAAAGCTGGTGCTCGACAAGTCGGACCGCCGCGCCATGCTGGGCCTCGTGCTCTACCTGGTGCTCAGCAACCTGATATCCGGCATCAACGGCAACACCGACAACGCCGCCCACCTCGGCGGCCTGGCCACGGGCCTGCTGGTAGCCGGCCCGCTGGCTTTGATTGGGCTGAAAAAGCCCGCGCTGGGGTAACGGTTACAGCCGTTTCGAAGTCAGTGTACGTACGGTCAGTAGCGCGAACTTCGCAGTTCGCGTGCCAGAACGAGCTGGCGGCGCGGGGACGCGAACGACAACGTTCGCGCTACTCTATACCAACCCCGACACCGCGCTAGGTACTGTTCAGGAAGCTCTGTCGACCTCTTGAATAGCTTCGTTGTTGCGCTGATAGTAGCTGCAAACAATGCTCCGAAATTTCATTTTTAGTAATCCCTGCTATCTGGGAACCGTTAGTTCAATCCCATGCAAGCCCTCCAACTCGACGCCATCCACCAGCCCGCGGCCGTCCGCGACATTCCTACCCCCACGCCCGGCCCCGGCGAAATTTTGGTGAAGCTCCACGCCGCTGCCCTTAACCACCGCGACGTCTGGATTCAGAAGGGCCAGTACGCCGGCATTAAACTGCCCTGCACCCTGGGGGCCGATGGCGCCGGCGAAGTAGCGGCCCACGGCGAAAACGTGCCCGCCACCGCGCCTGCCGTGGGGGCCCGCGTTCTGATTTACCCCGGCCTGCGCTGGGGCGACAACCCCCGCGCCCAGGCCAAAGACTTCGTGGTGCTCGGCATGCCCGACCCCGGCACGTTTGCCGAATACATCAGCTTGCCGGCCCGCTACATTTTTCCGCTGCCCGCGCACCTCAGCTTCGAGCAGGGCGCGGCCCTGCCGCTGGCCGGCCTCACGGCCTACCGGGCGGCCTTCACCCGCGCCCAGGTGCAGCCCGGCGAGCGGGTGTTGGTGACCGGGGTGGGCGGTGGCGTGGCGCTCACGGCCGTACAACTCTGCGTGGCCCGTGGCGCCGAAGTATGGGTGACATCCAGCGCCGAAGACAAAATTGCCCGCGCCCAGGCGCTGGGGGCCAAAGGCGGCATCAGCTACCAGGCCGATGGTTGGGTGAAAACCCTCATGCAGCAAGCCGGTGGGGCGTTTGATGTCATCATCGACAGTGCGGCCGGCGCCGCCTTTGGCGCCCTGCTCGATGCCGCCGCGCCCGGTGGCCGCATTGTGTTCTACGGCGGCACGCTGGGCACTATTCCGGACGTGCCACCCGCCAAAGTGTTCTGGAAACAGCTCAGCATCCTGGGCTCCTCCATGGGCAGCGAGCAGGATTTCGAAGGCCTGCTGGCTCTGGTGGCCGAAAAAGGCATTGTGCCGGTGGTGGATGAAGTATTCCCTCTGGCCGACGGAGAAGCGGCCCTGCGCCGGCTGGAGGCAGGCGCGCAATTCGGCAAAGTGGTATTAAAAATTGCCTGAAAAACACCGATAAATACCGGATGTAATGCGCTGACTGTGAGTGGATAAATTACGGCTAAAATGTGCCTTAATGGGAATGAAAACGCCGGTTTCAAGGTTAATACAGCAAGCCGTAGATACTCTTACAACCGGCCCGTTTTCACCATGAAATCTGCCGCAGAATACCTCGAAGGACACGTGTTTGAAGCCCGCCGCCCGCGCCGCGACTTGCAGCCGGTGGTAGCTCACGCCGACGCCCTGCACGCCATTGAGCAAGCCTTGGCCGACGCTGAGAAATACCGCTACCTGCTGATGCGCGCCCTCCGCCGCCACGCCGACGACACGGCCCCAGCAACTGCGCCGGCTCGTTTGGCCGATATCCGCCCGGCTTTCCCTGCTACGGAAGCGCCGGTGCTGCCTATGTACCCGGCTTTGGCGGCGTAGCACGCGCTTCGTTCTGCCTCAACGCAAAAAGCCACTCCTGTGCGGAGTGGCTTTTTGCGTTAAAACTCTATCAATCGACTGTCATCCTGAACGCAGTGAAGGACCTTATCACGTCGGCACGAATCGACAGAATGTGATACGATGCTTCCTTCGTCAGCATGACAGCCAAGGTAGTAGAGATGCTTCGACAAGCTCAGCATGACGGATTAGATTCCCACGCGCCGGGCCAGCTCCTGAGCCAAGGCGGCGGCTTGTTGCCGCAGTTCCGGCACGGCGGTCGATTCAAAATAAGCCGGCCGGCGGCTGGGGCCCAGCGTGAACAGCGTGCGCGAAAGCCCGCCATTAACTCCGAGCAATGCGCCGTGCTCATCGGTGAGCAGGCCCAAGCCCAGTGGGTCGGGGGTGAGGTGGCCGGCTTCTCGCAGGCTCGTTACCAGCGGGTCGGCAATGCGGCTGTAGTTAAGCAGCGGGCCGGCGCAGCATACCACGTGCTGGGCTGTGAGCCAGCAACCGGCGCGGCCGTGGGGGCGCACCCGCACCCTGAGTTGGTCACCGTCGGGCAATACTTCGCGCACCGTGCCTACTTGCAACTGCACTAAGCCGGCGGCCGTCAGTTCGGCTACTGCCGCCGCGTTCTGCGGCGGGCTACGGTGCCGCGCTACGGCCCACAGCCCGGCCAGGTGCCGCAAAAACCGTTGCTGCTCCAGCAGCGGCCACGCTGCCCAGATGCGGCCCAGGTCTGGGCGCAACGCATCCAGCACCGGCCGCCAGTCGATGCCCTGTGCTTGGGCCAGCCGCTGGTGCCGCTTGAAAACGGCAATTACGCCCAACACCGTCGTTTCAGCAGCTAGCTCGGAGTAGAAATTGGGGTAGGTGGGCGCGGCGGGGACGTGGGCGCTGGGCCAGCGGCCGTGGCGGGCCACCACGGTTATGGGGGCGCGGTGGCCGTCCTGGCGCAGGGCCAGCAACACATCTACCGCCGTCAGCCCCGAGCCAATGAGCAGCACGGAATCGTCGGGGCCAATGCGGCGCAGGTTGCGCGGGGCCCAGGGGTCGGCGTGGTAGGCGGGGTGGTGCAGGTAGCGGTGGTCGGGGCCGGCGGGGGGCGGCGAGGGAAAGTTGCCCAGCGCCAGCACCACGTAGTCGCTCACGATTTCAGTGCCATTGGCAAGCTGCACGGCCCGGCGGCCATCGGGTAGGGCAGGGGCTGCCACGGCGGTGGTCTGGTGCCAGCGCAGGTGGCCGGGGCCAGTCGCGCCAAGGGCCGCACTCAGGTTTTCGCTCAGGTAGCGCCCGTAGCTGGCCCGCGAGGCAAATTCGGGTGCGCCGTTGGCACTTTCGGGCTGGTCTTGCAGCCACGCGGCAAAGTGCTCGGGCGCATCGGCGTAGAGGCTCAGGCCGCCGGGGCGCACGTTGAGTAGGTATTCGGGCCGGCGGGCAGAATAGGCCAGGCCGGGGCCGGGCACCTCACGCGGCTCGATGAGATGAATTTCGGCCTGCGCCAAAGCGGCTTGCTGCCGCAGGTGCAGCACCAGCGCCGTGCCGGCAAAGCCGCCACCCACTACGGTAATGACGGGAGGGGCGGGTACGGGCACGGGCAAATACGAGGAATTGATAGAACAAACCCAAAGAACGTCATGCTGAGCGCAGTTGAAGCATCTCTGGCGCGCCGTTTGTCATACTGATGAAGGAAGCATCTTATCACATTCTGTCGATTCGTGCCGACGTGATAAGGTCCTTCACTGCGTTCAGCATGACAGACGGTTGGATTACTAACTGATGTTACGCATCCGTTGAGTTGGGTGGCCCGTTAACACTGCCTATGATGAGTTGCACGTTGGACCTGTACA
>NZ_JAERQF010000017.1 GCF_016734815.1 Hymenobacter rubidus | reverse complement strand
AAGTAATTCGACCGATTGGACTACTTACTGCGGGCAAGATGCTTCGCTGCGCTCTGCATGACGTTCTTTTATCAACTTCTTCCCGTACATAGTTCATGCTCAATCAAGATTTTCTGACGCCGGCCCAAATTGTGGCCGAACTCGATAAATACATAATCGGCCAGCACGAAGCCAAGCGCCACGTCGCCATTGCCCTGCGCAACCGCTGGCGCCGCCTGCACGCTCCGCTGGATATGCAGGCCGAAATCGTGCCCAACAACATCCTCATGATTGGGGCCACCGGCGTGGGCAAAACCGAAATTGCTCGCCGCCTGGCTCATCTCGCCGATGCCCCTTTTGTGAAAGTAGAAGCCAGCAAATTCACCGAAGTCGGCTACGTGGGCCGCGACGTGGAAAGCATGGTGCGCGACCTGGCCGAGCAAAGCGTGAACCGTGTGAAAGCCCGCCGCCAGGAAGCCGTGAAAGCGCAGGCTGCCGAAGCCGTGGAAGAAGTCATTCTCGATGCTCTCATTCCGGCCATCAGCCAGCCGGCGGGTGCCAAAACCGGCCTCGGCTTCGGCAGTGGGGGAGGGGATGGCGTGCCTCAATCCGACGCCGAGCTGAACGAGCGTACTCGCGAGCGGTTCCGCCAAAAAATTAAAAACGGCGAGCTCGAAGACCGTAAGATTGAAATTCAGGTGCAGCAGGCCGGCCCCAGCGTGGGCATCATGGGGGCGCCTCCCGGCATGGACGAGGGCACGCTCTCGGGCATTCAGGACATGCTGGGCAACATGCTGCCCAAGAAAACCCGCAAGCGCAAAGTGACCGTGGCCGAAGCCCGCAAGCTTCTGCTCGACGAAGAAGCCGCCAAGCTCATCGACATGGACGAGGTGAAGGACGAGGCCATCCGCCAGTGCGAGAATGCCGGCATCATCTTCATTGATGAAATTGACAAAGTAGCCTCCAGCGGTGGCAGCGGCAAGAGCGGCCCTGACGTGAGCCGCCAGGGCGTGCAGCGCGACCTGCTGCCCATCGTAGAAGGCTCGGCCGTGAGCACCAAGTACGGCATCGTCAACACCGACCACATCCTATTCATTGCCGCAGGCGCCTTCCACGTCTCGAAACCCTCCGACCTCATTCCCGAGCTACAGGGCCGCTTCCCCATTCGCGTAGAACTGCAAAGCCTCACCAAGCACGACTTCTTCCGCATCCTCAAAGACCCTAAAAACGCCCTCACCAAGCAATACGAGGCGCTGCTAAAAGCCGAAGAAGTAGAACTGACCTTCGAGGATGACGCCTTGGAGCGCTTGGCTGAAATTGCCTCCGAAGTGAACGCCGAGGTCGAAAATATCGGCGCCCGCCGCCTGCACACTGTCATGAGCCGCCTGCTCAACGACATTCTCTACGACGTACCCGACAAGATTGGGGCCAACGCCCGCATCCTCATCACCGCCGCGCTGGTTGATGAGCGGCTGGGCGACATGGTGAAAAACCGGGATTTGAGCCAGTATATCTTGTAGTCACAAACGACCTGTAGGGTAAAGAAAAAGCCCTGACCGATTCGGTCAGGGCTTTTTCAATGCAGCAAGCAATAGTTGTTACAATGCTACGCGCACCCGCACCTGGGTTGGGATAATTTGTCGGCCATCTTCGAGCGTGAGCAGGAAGAAGTAGCTCAGTTGCACAGGTGCTGTGAGGGAGGCAACCGCAACCGGAGCTGCTCCAAGGAGGGCAAGGCCGGTGGCACCATTATCCAGCAATGGACCAACGCGGTTGCGGTAGTCGTTGTAAGCCAATAGGCTGGAATTGAAGGTGATGGTGTTGGTGCCATTGCCAGGGGTGACAGTAGTACCGGGATTCGCTGCATTGCCGTTGTAGTTCAAGGCCAGTTCGTTGGGTGTGATGGCCCGGGAAGGAACCGTAGCGGTGGCTACACTCGCAACGTTATTCTGCAAGTAGTTGAGTCCGGCGGCTCCGGTGGCGACGCGAGTAATCTCCTTAATCTTTCCCTTGTCTGCTGGAATAGAAAAAGTAATGGAGAAAGCTCCTGGTTGCGCGGTCGTAGGAGTAGCGGGCGACGGAGTAGTCGCGGGCGGTACAATGGCGGTTGCGCCCTTGACCTCGATTACTGGAAAGCGCTCGAAATAGGTTGCGTTTGTTACCGTAACAGGAATGTCCGCGAGGCTGTCCTGTAGCGGACCAAGTTGATTATCGCCGTATTCCTTCTTGCAGGAAAAGGTGCCAACCAACAGCAATAGCAAAGCACACAGAGAAATGACGTTATTTTTCATGAGAAGCATGTAATGATTAATAAGTAACGGGCATTAGCGAACATCCCACCACACCTTCTCCGTTGTATTGGGTGTGGGTTTGGGAGCATTGTTGGCATTGCCAGAAGTTTCTGAGGCCGGTAGCACGAAGCGGCGCGGTAAGGTGCCGTTGTCGCCTTGTGGATTGGCCACCAACGCCAGCCTAGGAAAGCCCGTGCGACGGTAGTCGTTGTAGGCCTCGTAACCGTTGCCGACCCAAGCAATCCACTTTTGGGTCATAATTTGGTTCAACTTCTGGTCGTCTGTGCCCGATAATATTGCCACCTTGGGATTGTTGGTGAAATAAGTTGTGATGGCGGCATCCGTTACCCCAGCTTTCTGCATCGATGCGCGGATAGCGTCTTGGTATAAACTTTGAACCGTGGCACCAGTGCTCCCTGTTGATGTACCCAGCACCAGTGCGGACTCAGCCATAATGAAGAGGCGCTGGAAATTGGTAATCAGGCGGATGGGAGCCGACCCCGATGAACCAATGAGGTAGGTACCGTAACGCGAACGATAGTTGATAGCCGGGCTGGCCGTCAGGTTCAGGGTTGGTACGGCGGCGCCACTGCCGTTCTGGTAGCCGGTGAAGACACCCACAGTCGTGACAGTTCCCGTGATGTTAACCGTTGTGGTTGGCGTTGGTGTCTGATTGAAGAAGAACGGCAGCCGCGGGTCGTTGCGCACAGCCATGCTGTCGAGCAAGCGTTGGCTGAGTAGCATATCGGCAGGGCGTTGTACGTAGCCGAAGTTGTAAATAGGGTTTTGGCTGTTGCCAGCGGAGCCAAAAGGAACTTCGAAATCTTCCGTGTTTGCTGAAATGTAGCTGGTGGGGCCTTGGGCCAACACTGCGTTGATGATGGTTCTGGCAAAAGCAGGGTCGCGCTTGCTAACCGTATTGGCCAGCTTCAGCAGCAACGTATTGCCCATTTTTTTCCACTTAGCCAAGTGAGCCTGCGTGAGCGCAGCGGTTGCGTTTGATGGGTTGCCGGCGCCGTATACCGGGTCGTCACTGCTCGTAGGATTAAAGGTGCTGGGCTTGTCGAGGTCAGCCAAGCCCTCTTTAACCAAGTCAAATAAACTCTGGATATTGAGGGACGCATTGCCCTTGTATATGTCTTCTTGCTTGTCGAAACGAGGTTGAAGTTTGTCCAGGAATTGCAACGATTCAGAATAAGGAATGTCGCCCCAAAGGTCAGTTGTCATGGCGAAGTTGTATGCCTTGAGCAACTTGCCGATGCCGGCATACGACGGGCTGTTGAGTCGGTTCGCGGCTTCAATCATTTTCTGGCTGCCTTTTAGCGAACCCGAATACAACTCGCCCTGCCATTGGTTGTCGAGACCTCCGCGGATGTTGTAACGGTCTTGGTCCAAAGCTTGGTTGGCCACACCGGCTACGTGCTGCACCAAAAGCGAAGTAATGCGGTTGATTTCGTTGCCGTTACTGAAGCCGGTTTCGATTATCGTGCTGGGAAGGAGGTTGGAAGGAGTGGCCACCAACGGGTTGTTGGGGTCGGTGTTCACATCCAAGAACTTATCTACGCTGCAGCCTCCGGTTCCCAGCAATACCGTTACCAGGGAAAGGCCTATGATTCTCTGTAATTTCATATCAAGAAGGAGAGAAGATTAAAAGGTAAAACGGAGGTTAACTCCGTAGTTGCGAGCATTCGGCGCGCCTTGGAGTTCGAGGCCGCGAATGTTGCCAGCACCCTGGGTGTTCGTCTCTGGGTCGAAGGGCGCATTGGGGGCATAGTAGAACAAGTTGCGGCCTGAGAACGTGATGCTGGCGCCGCCAATTGGAGTGCGCTCCAACAAGCCTTTAGGCAAAGAGTACCCCAGCGATACCTCCCGCAGACGAATTGCCGTGGCATCATACACATTGAGGTCGCTCTGCAAGCCAAACGAAGCCCAGTAGTTCTGTGCATCCACCTGGATGTTGTTCGGGCGGTAAGTGCCATCTCCGTTGGGAATCACGCCTTTAATTACCCGAGGAGCGTCCCGGTTGGCGCCAGTTTCTTTCAAGGTGCCAGCGCTTTTGTAGGAGCCCGTACTGAACGATACAACGTCACCGCCATAGATTTCATCCACCAGGAATGAAGCGGAGATGCCTTTGTAGCTAAATGTGTTCGTAATGCCTGCCTGCCATTTCGGGTTAGGGTTGGCAATCACCTGGTTGGTGAGGTCGGGGGCAAACAGGCCCGAAGTCGGGTTGATAATGTACTGACCAAAGTAGGGGCTGGCAGGGTCGGTCACCGTGGGCTTCTTGTTGCCGCGGATGACGCCGTAAGGCTGGCCTACTACAAAGGAAGGGCTGGTGCCTGTGAAGGTGTTGCCATTGATTTGCGACTCGGTCACGCCCTCCGAAATTTCCTTAACCTCGTTGCGTATGCGGGTGAAGTTGGAGTTGATATCCCAACGGAAACCGGCGGATTTGATGGGCGTAATGTTAACCAATGCTTCAAAGCCGGTGTTGTCCAAGCGACCAACGTTGGCGTAGCGTTGCAGGAAGCCCGACGATGGAGCCGTCGAAACCGGTACAATCTGGCTCTTGCTGATGGTATGAAAATACGTCAGGTCGAAAGTTAAGCGGTTATTGAAGAAGCCCAGATTGGTGCCCACTTCATATGAATTTGTGAACTCGGGCGTCAATGTTGCCCCACCGCCTGCCGTCTGTGCATAGTCGAAGCCCGCATACGTACCAGCAGTATTAGTCACAGGGAATGTGATGTTGGCGACGTTGTTGCCTACTGTGCCCGTAGAGCCATAGGTTGTTACAAGCGTGTAAATGGGAGCATCCCGGCCTACACGCGATGCGTTGGCGCGAATCTTACCGTAGGAGAAGTACTTATTGGAAATCTTAAACGCGTCGGTAAAGACAAAGCCCAATGTGGCTGAAGGGTAGAAGAAGGTATTGTTGGCCAGTGGCAGGGTAGAAGATTGGTCGGCGCGGCCGGTCAATTCCAAAAACAGATAATCGTTGTAAGCCAACGATAACTGCCCGTAATACCCTAGCAGACGGCGGGTTTGACTGGTTTCAAAAGTCCCTGTGTAAACTTTCGCGTTCGATGAATTGAAGAAGTTAGGAAAAATCAGGTCGCTGGCCTGGGAGGTAATGGTTTGCAAGCGGCGCTGGTTGATGTTTTGGCCCAGCAGCAAGTTTGCGCTAAGGCCATCCGTCAGAAGATTTTCCTTTTTCAAGGTTATCAACAGGTCACCGTTGAACTCCGAGCGGTAAAAAGACTGGTCAATAATTTGCCCGGTAGCCGCTCGAATTGAACCCAAGTCATATACCTGCTTGCGTCGGTCGGTATACGTATCGAGGCCGGCACGGTAGGCCACATTCAGCCAAGGCGTAAACTCATAGCTCAGGTTAGCCACGTTGATGAAGCGGGTCAGGTTAGAAGTCGTTTGGTTGCGCTCAAGGCTCCAGCGCGGATTTTCGGTAACGCCCGCAATGATGATGGGACGATACGATATGGGGTCGATATAGGGCAGGCCCATCAAATCGTAGCTGCGCGGGATGGACTGAAGCCGGCCAAACGCCGAGCCCCCGTTGCCCTGCTGCGGCCCTATCTGATTGGTTTGAATGAAATTGACCGAACCACCCGCGCGAAGCTTGTTAACCAGTTTCGTGTTGCCGCTCAGTTGTACACTGGTCCGGTTCAACTCAGAGAACCTCGTAATACCTTTCTGAAGCGTATTGTTGACGTTCAGCGATAAGTTCTGGTCAGCATTGCCACCGGCAATGTTTACCCCATTCTGCAGGATGGTGCCTTGCTTGAAAAAGTCTTTAATGTTGTCGGGGTAAGCCCGGTAATCCAACGTGCTGCCGTCAGCCAGCAGTAAGCCATTGGCCCGTGTGGGAGTGGTACCAAAGCGTGGTCCCCAAGAGAGCGTGGAGCCGGTGTTGGGGTCACCATTCGTGAGTTGGTCAACATACTGCGTCCCTTGGCCGTACTCATTCTGGAACTTCGGCAGGCCATATATCTGCTGAAATGAGAGGCCCGATGTTACCGTTACCTCCAACTTCTTGGTCAGGTTGCGTCCCGATTTTGTAGTGATGATGATAGCTCCCGAAGCAGCCCGTGAACCATAAAGCGCGGCGGCTGCCGGACCCTTAAGAATGTTGACGCTCTCAACATTCTCGGGGTCAATGTCAAGTGCTCGGTTTGATTGCTGTGCTCCAAACAACGTGTTCGAAGTGCGGTCGAGGTCGTTGCTGATAGGAATACCATCCACTACAAACAGGGGTTGGTTGCTGCCTTGCAGTGACGTAATTCCGCGGATGTTGATGTTCGTAGAGGCCCCAGGTAGGCCGCTGCCAGTTACAATAGACACACCGGACACTTTGCCCTGCAAGGCATTGAGCACGTTGGGTTCCGATTTTTGCGAAATCTGGTCGGCTTTGATTTGCTGCGTTGCGTAGCCTAGCGAGCGTTGGTCCCTCTCAATACCCAATGCCGTTACAACTACTTCGTTGAGTTGCTTAACATCTTGAGCAAGTGCGATGTTGAACTGCGACTCGCTGCCGATGGCACGCTCCTGCGACGCCATGCCAATCGAACTAAACACCAGGGTGCCCCCCGATTCAGGTACACTTAAGCTGAAGGCGCCATCGGCATTAGTAGAAACCCCATTGGTTGTACCTTTTAAGAGTACCGTTACGCCAGGCAGCCCACTATTGGTTGCTTGGTCCGTTACCCTCCCAGAAACAGTGCGCGTTTGCGCTACGGCGCCATGTAGAAGAGTAAACATGAGCAAAACACTCATGAGTAAGATTTTTTTCATGTGAGAAAAGTGAAGTGAGAAAAGGGTTTAAACTATGCAATTGCCAAAAATAGCACCTAACAAGAAATTTATAAGAAAATTGAAGCCTTTTTGTTTAAATAAATGCAAACAGTTGAAAATTCTACAACTAACTATTGAAGCTGTTTAGAAGGTTTGCCTCGGGTGCCTATTGGTCATCCTAAGCTCAGCGAAGAACCTTATCACGCCTGCAGAATCGCCGTTCCGTTGGGATAAGGTCCTTCGCTATGCTTACGATGACAGTGGTTTTTGCTTTCTAGACAGCCTCATTAGTAACTCAAGGTGAGAGGTTAAACTCAATTCGAATGCCAGTGCTATTGACATGTTGGTATATTACCAAGAAAAGACTACTACTATACCAGTGGGTGAAACGTTAATAGTTATCAAATTAATGATAGTCTGGTATTTAAGTAAGGACTTACTCAGTTGAAACGCTAAGCAGCTGATAATCAAAGTCAAGAGCGAAACTTAGCTTTTGTTATAAACCACTGATTTATAGTATGTATAGCATTCGAAGTGCGTAAGTCCTATAAGTAATGCATCGTGGTATAGTCTGCTATTAAGGGTATGTAATGCGGTCTGATAAAAATAGAGAGTGAATCAAAATGAGTTGCATTTGAGACCATAGTCGAACTGTTACGGTGACTGGTGGCCGAGGGCGGCGTGGCGGTACAAGCTGAATAGATTAGTATGACTGAGCCTGAAAGAATTAGAGCTCGGTTTTAAGCGGTAGGTGCTCCAGTTGGCGTGAAATACTGGCTGTTAACAGACTACGTAATACGCGGCCGGTGGTACACGTAGAACTGGCGCACAGGTATGCTAGGCGATGTGCTGGCAACTACTCGCAGGCACGGCTGGCTGAAGAAGGCTAATGTCCAAATGTGGCGTAGCGCCTCGGTCTTGAATGCCTAGCCTTATTTACGTTCAATGCAGGTCAATGTTGTCCAACTGGCTTTTGTTGCCCTAACAGGTGAGCTATAGCCTCTCTCCTGTATATGTCATGATTAGAGCAACTTCGGAGTCAGGGTACATGCTACACCATGTAGGGGCGGAGCCTGCCCCCGCCCGTCGTGGAACGGAATCGGTGAAGCGGCGCAACTAGCCGGGCGGGGGCAGGCTCCGCCCCTCCAGTCACTGACACCGAATGCGAGGTAAGCTACCTGAAAACAGGACTGCTCCAGCCTTACGACCCCTATTGGGCACTACCAGCTTGGGATTTCCTGCGACCATGCCTACTCAAGGCAAGCGCCTACTTCCACGTATATTCCAGTAGGGTAGCTATACGCAAAAGGCCAGCTTCCGCAAAGAAGCTGGCCTTTTAGAAAGTTGAGTGGGATTCGAGCTAGTCGCGAATTACTGCAACGGCTGCATAGGGGAAGTTTACCTGAGTGGTGGTAGCTAAAACATCTACTGTCCTAGCTACCGTGCCATTGATGTTATCAACCACCGAAGTCTTGGTTACAGGGGTAAGAATCACCCGGCTATCGTCATCCAAGATGTATTCAAAGGTGAAGACTACTGCATCCGAACCTTGCTTAATGGATATCAGGTTGGCTTGCGTATTAGAAGGCGCTTTTACTGTGAATAGATAGGGAAGGGGCAATGCAGGCGCTACCGTGCCGGTTTGGCCAATAATCCGCTTTAGGTCGGTCAGGGCATCTTGACTGTTGAGCGATATCGTAACCGGATAAGATGTATAAGTTCCGACCAGTACGCGTGCGCCGAAGCTGCCGCCACTAGCGACGTAACCACTGAAGCTGGCTCCCGTGAGCAAGCTTTTGTAAACTTCTACGGCCTTTACTTTTTTATCGCGTGTATTGTCAATGTTGAATGTGAACTCAAAAACCGGGCGGGTAGGGTTGGTTAAGTTCGCCAGCGCATTGTTGCTGGCCCGGGTACGGGCGAAGTCGTAGTGATTTTTATTTGGGTCCGACGAGATTTGCAGGTTGACCATTGGCACGGTCCCCGAAAGCTTGGGAGCTGGTAATTTGCTGTCCTCGCGGCATGACGAAAGCACGCCAACAGTTGACAGGAGCAACAGGAAATGATTTAGGTATTGTTTCATGGAACTTAACGATATAAGTTGAATGCAGCGGCTGGCCGGAGCCTAGCGTTCCCAAAAGATTGGAGTGCTGGGGTCTTTTTGGGTGCGGGGAGCATTGGGATTGAGCAGCAGGTCATAGGTGGGATAATACAGCCGCCGCGGGAATACCCCTGAACCCACTGTGCTGCCGTCGTCGGGCAACAGTCCCAGCGAAACGTTGGCAACCTGCGACGAGACCCGAATCTTGGGATGGTGGGTGCGCCGGAAATCTGTGTATACATCCACGCCGTACCCAAAACTGGCTACGTACTTCTCGTACATAATGACCTCCAGCTTGTCTTCGACCGTCGGCGCTGCGTTGTAGCGGGCCAGCATGGCCGTAACATAGCTTCGGATGTTGGGCGCAGGGTTTGCGGCCGACGCAGTATCTGGAATAATCGGGCTGGCATCGGCGGCAGCAACTACGTTTACCTTTTTGAATGCTGCTCGCACGCCTGCTTCCAGTGCCGTTGCGGCGGCAGCAGAGTTATTGAAAACCGTCAGTTGCAGTTCTGCCTCAGTGAACTTGCGGCTGTAGTAGGTGAGCAAGCGCTGGGGGGCCGAGGCTTTGCCTTTGCCCGCCGCCGAACTTACCTTATTGCCCAGACCATCATCGTATTTGCCCCCGATAGGATACAGGCCTTGCACTGTTTGCACCGCCGCCGTGGAAGCGGAACTGGTGAACGCGCCCGATGAACCGGGCCGCACGGTTACAAAGCGCGGGTCAAGTGGACTGATATAGTCCTGCTGGGTGGTGGTGCTGCCCTTCGCTATCTGGTTGTAGAAATAGTAGGGCACGCGCGGGTCATTTAGGGTCACCATACCCTCATAGAAATAGCGGCCAATACGGTTCTCGGGGTTAGCGCTATAATCCTGTGCGTAGCCGGGGTTGCGGTTGTCCGGGGTTACGGAGCTATTGTATACAATCTGAAAATCACCACCTTCTTCCATAAGCTGCGACGAAAGCAAAGGTGTAACCTGGCTTTGTACCACGGCATTGGAATTCGTCTTGCGAATCTGGTTGTACAGTTTCAGCTTAAGCGTACGGCCAAAGCGCTTCCACTTGTCAGGGCTACCCCCGTAAATCAGGTCAGCTGCACCGACGGTTCCTGTGGTCGGCTTGTCTAGGTTGGCTATGCCTTCGTCTATTAAGGCGAACAAGCCTTGAATGGAACCAGTGCCGTTGTAGATATCTGCATCCTTATCAAAGTGCGGCGCATCGTTAACGGCACCTTGCAAGGCTTCCGAGTAGGGTACATCTCCCCACAGGTCTACTATCTGGCTGAATACGTATGCTTTCTGAAGTTGCGCAATTCCCACATAGTCCCACCGCTTTTCGGCAGTGCCTTGGGTAATAACCAATTCGTTGTTCACAAGCATGCCACTGTAAAGGCCACCCCACTCGCCACTAAATGAGCCACTGGTTTGCTGAAAGTTGCCAATGTTGCGTGTGTTGTACAACTGTTGCATCAGCGACATTGTGTACTGGCTCAGGCCGCCCACGTTGTCGCCCAGGTTTTCGGCCATGGTAACCTGCGTCACTGGCAGCACTTGGGCCAAGGTAGCCGACGTGGGTGACAGCGGGTTTACGTTGACGTCGTAAAAATCTTTGCAGCCAGGCGCGACGGCCATCATGCCGAGGAAGGCTAGCGCAAAGCAAGTATTAGAAAGTTTCATGTCTATAAAAGTCAGAAGGCCAGGTACAAACAACGGTTAGAAATTTACCCGCAGGTTCACGCCGTAGCGCTTCGTGTTGGGCGCATTGGTGAGCTCAAATCCTTGCAGATTGCTGGCACCGAAAGTGCTTGTTTCTGGGTCAAAATTGCTGTTTTTGGGCAGGTTAGGCGAGTACCAATACAGGTTGCGGGCCGAAACTGAAAGATTAACTAGGCCAAATGGTGTTTTCCCGAGCAATTTCTTGGGTAAGTCGTATCCTAGTGTCACCTCTCGTAGGCGCACCGTCGTGGCATCGTAAATCGACTGAGCATTATAGCCATTGGTAGCGGCGCCGCCGCCAGCGCCAGCACTGGAGAAATAATAGTCGTTCAGCGAAATAGCTGTGGTATTACGCACGGCTTTTCCACTTGCATCCAAGACAGCGGACTGGGTAGCGGGGTTCCAGCTAACCCCATCGATAATAACCAAGCGGGTCCGGTCCTCCGTGTCTTTCGTTACCCCCCGGCCCAATTCTTCCTGTAGCGTCGACGAATACAACTGGCCGCCTTTGCGGTAGTCAACGAGCATATTAAGCGTCAGCCCCTTGTATGTAAACTGGTTGATGAAACTCATCAAAAAGTCTGGGTTGGGGTTCGCAATAATCTGCGGCGTGGGGTTGGGTATCAGGCGTCCAGTAATCGGGTTCACATATAGTTCCCCGTTGGGGTCGCGCAAAGGAGCGCTGCCTTGAATGACGCCGTAGGGCTGCCCTGGAATGAGCAACGCCTGCATGTTGAAAACACCGCCCAGGATTAGGGTGTCGCCCCGTGACGTTGTGCTTACTACGATGTTGCGGTTACGCGTAAAGTTGAAGGTGCTGCTCCAGCGAAAACCTGCTGCTTCAACCGGTACCAGCGTCAGTGCTACCTCAAAGCCCTTGTTGCTGATTTCGCCAAAATTGGTCCAGCGAGTGTTGAAACCAGTGGCGGTTGGGAGATAACGGTATGCAATCTGGTTGGTTGAACTCTTGTTGTAGTAGGTTCCATTGAACGAGATGCGGTTGCGGAACATGGTCAGTTCCGTACCTAACTCCAACTCGGTAGAAAATTCTGGGGTGAGACCCGGATTATTCACCGTAGTATTCAAGCTAATGGCTGATACACCATTAAAAGGAAATGCATTAGTCAGGTTTTGTGCATTGGGCACGTAACCCGGTGCGCCCGAACGGTAGGCAGGAGCATCCTTACCCACCCGGCCGTAAGCCACCCGCACCTTGGCCAAGTCCAACCAACGATAATCCAGTTTTAGCGCTTCGTTTAGCACCAATGCGACAGCCGCGCTGGAATAGAGGAAAGAACGGCCGGTATTGCCATGGCCAATGGCACCCAGTACGCCGTCCTTGTTCAAGGTCGAGGAAAAGTCGTTGCGTGCGGTCAGGGTTACGAAGGCGAAGTTCTTGTAGCCCAGTTGCGCATTGGCTAGCAGACCCATCAGGTGCCGATTCGAATACGCATAGCCGTATGTGGTTTTCTGAGCGGTGTTTTCGATGTTATCGATGCCAAAAGTGATGATATTCGTCCCGATGTACGATTTGCCATCGAATTTACGAGAGTTGATGTTTTGGCCCATGCTAGCAGTCAGGGTCAAGTCTTCCGTCAAATTTTTGTTGAAGTTCAGCAGTAAGGTTTGCTCAAACTCCGTGTTCTGGAGCGCATCCTCAATCACTTGGCTAACGCCGAAATTGGCCAATGAGCCCGGACGAATTACAGAGGTGCGCAAGTCAGTGTACGTGTTAATGCCGCCGCTGTAGCTGACGCTCAACCAATCCTTGATAGCATATGAAAGGCCCACGCTGCCCACAATGCGGTCAACCCGTGACTTGTAGATGGCATTCTCTACTGACCATAGGGGGTTATCGGCCTGAGAAGTCAGCCAAGCAAATACGGGACCTTTGGTTACCGGGTCTTGATAGGGGAGGCCTTGCAAATCAAGGCTGCGCGTCAGGAACATGGTGCGAGCGAACGCCGAGGCACTACCAGCCAGCAGGTTGTTGGCACCTTGCAGCGGCCCCTGCTGGTTCGTATTGGTGTAAGCCACGTTGCCGCTCACCGTCAGCTTGTTGAAACGACCCGAGCCACCAGCACTGATGTTGTTGCGCACAAACGACGAATTGGGAATGATGCCCTGCTGGTCGGCCCGCGAAATGATGGTGGTGAAGCTGGAGTTTTCGTTGTTGCTGCTCAGCGACAGCGAGTTTTCGAATAGGTGCCCGGTATTGAAGAAATCCTTTACATTGTTGGGGTACGCCTTGTACGGAATCTTGGCTTTGGCCGGAATATTGGGGAAATCTGGATTGCCGGCTTGCGGATGGGCGATGGAATCAGGCGCTCCTTGCGCAGTGTTGCCAAACTCCGGGCCCCACGAGCCATTAGCGCTGGAGTTCACGAAGTTAGCGCCAGCGCCGTACCGATTTTGATAGTTAGGCAAAGCCGCGATTTTTTCAATCGAGTAGCCGGTGGTGTACCCTACCTGGATGCCTTTGGCACCGCGCGCGCCGCCGCCGCCAGTCTTAGTCGTAATAACGATAACGCCACCAGCCGCCCGCGAGCCGTAGAGGGCCGCCGCCGCTGCCCCTTTGAGCACGTTGATGGAGGCGATGTTGTTCGGGTCGACGTCGGCCGTGCGGCTCGAATAAGAAGCACCGTTGGCAATTGGGTTATCCGACTCCGTTTGGGAGTTGTCGTACGGCACCCCGTCAACGATGAACAACGGTTGGTTTTCACCAAAAAACGACGTGTTGCCGCGGATGGTGATGCGCGACGAAGCACCCGGCACCCCGCTTGAACTGAGGATGTTTACACCTGGTACCTTGCCCGAGATGGTCCGCAACAAGTCGGGCTCGGATTTTTGCACGACTTGTTCAGACTTGATTTCCGAAACTGCGTAGCCCAGCGCCCGCTTTTCGCGCGAGATACCCAAGGCCGTAACCGTCACTTCATCCAACTGCTTGTTATCAACGGCCAGGGAGATATCCACTACACCGGAGGCCCCGACCGGCTGTTCAGAGGTGAGGTAACCCAGGTATTTGAATTGGAGTACCGCGCCGTTATTAACGTTCAGGGCAAAGCGTCCATCGGCATCGGTTGCGGTGCCAGTCGTGGTTCCTTTCACGATAACGCTCACCCCTGGCAGGCCTTCGTTCGTGCTTTTGTCGATGACGCGGCCCGACACCGGGCGGCTTTGGGCCCAGCTCCGCCCCACAAGGGTCAGCAGCAGGAGCAGGCTTAACAGTAAGGTTTTCTTCATTGAATGTAAAAGTGGGTGTGTTTGAGAAGGGAAAAAACTGTTAGGGTGGCAGTATTCTAAAAGTTGAAAGTACTGCTTTTTGATGAGTTTCCTCGGCCAGTAGTGGTAAACATGGCCCTGAGTACAAGATGTTGCATTCTAGAATATCGTATACTCACTAGGCTTCTGGTTCAACTCTATTGATGCAATACCAAACCAAAATGCATACAAAAATAAAAAGGGCTGCCAGTTACGGCAGCCCTTTTTATTTTATTTAAACCTTTCTCTAGAATTTATCCCAGAAAATCTTCGTCGTTACCACATCTCCACCAATGGTAGAAGCTGCGGCCGAGTTGTTGGCTGCATTCAGGTTTTTCTCCGTTGTTGGGTAAGGCAGGCGAACGGGGAAAGCCGAAATGGCAGATGTGGGAGCCGTAATCTTCGGCCAGTCCAGCCGCCGAACTTCCTTGTAGGCTTCTACTGGGTTGTTGTACAGGGCGTAGTATTTCTGAGTGCCAATCTTCTGCCGATAGTCACCGGCAGCTGTTGTATAAGCAACAGCAGGTTGGGCCAGATACGTTGCAGCACTGGCAGCAGTGAAGCCAAACGATTGGATTGAAGAAGTAATTGCCGCGTTGTAGTGCGATTCAGCAGTGCCGGTTACTCCCGTAAAACCACGGGCTACGGCTTCTGCCAGCAGAAACTCTACTTCCGAGTACGTTTGGAGCACACCTGGCAGCGTGGGGCTTTCTAGTGCTGCACCAGGTGCCGAGTTGTTGTTGTAAGCACTGGTAGCGCCGGCGGTGCCGCCTACATAAATAGTGGTGCCTACTTTCGGCTTGAAGTAGTACGGCAAACGTGGGTCATTCAACGTAACCAACTGGTTGATGAAAAACGAAGTGCCTACGAAATCCTGGCGGTTGAAGACAGGCGAAATATCTTCATAAAGCGGGTTGGTGTTGGGCTGAGACGAGGTGAAAGCTAGGACCGCATTATCGGTATTGGAAGCAAACGTTTTACCAAATGCCTGTTCAGCTTTCGTTTTAGCGGTTGCGGCATCTACATCCGCAACCGTTAGCGCCATGCGAAGCTTGAGCGAATTGCCAAACTTGGCCCATTTAGCGACGTCGCCTGCGTAAATCAAATCCCCGCTCCCCAGACCTGCCGCGCTGGGAGTCAGTGCGGCCAGTGCTGCGTCCAAGCGGGTAAACAAGTCCGCGTAAATGCCCGCCGCATCATCGTACTTGGGCGTTGGCTTGGTAGGGTCCAAGGCTTCGCTATAGGGTACGTTGCCGAACGTATTCACCAGAACAGTCCATGTATATACGGCCAGAATTTCGGAACAGGCTTTCTGGTTGGCTTTTACGGCCGGCTGCAACGAAATATCAGCGTCAATTACCCGGTTGGCCTCCTTGAGGTTACTCAGGACTCCCACGTACATTTCTGCCCAGAAATTCCGGTTAATGGTACGGGTTTCGTAGTCGTAGTTGGATTCGTCCAAGTAAGTAGTTTCGGTCCAATACTGCACATACAGCCGGAAAGGGTTCTGGTTGACGTTTGTGCTGGTGATTTCCCGAACCAAGCGGCGTTCGGCACCCGCTACCAGGGTGCTACCAGGGACAACGGTGGCACTTTTAGGGTCTACGTTGTAATCAGTCAGGCTGTCTACGCACGAAGTAGCGCTCAGCAGCAAAGCAGTTGAGCAAAGTATAAGAGTCTTTTTCATGATGATAACCGATTGGAATATTAGAAGCTGAGACGAAGGTTAGCACCAAGGGTACGGGTAGCAGGGTAAGAACCCGACTGGTAGCCCTGAGCCAAGTTGCCGGAACTCAAACCGTCCTCCGGGTCGCTGTAGGGAGTGTTCTTGTGAATAATCCACAAGTTGCGGCCAATGATGGAGAAATCCACTGCCTTCAGCAACGTCACGTGAGAGAGTACCGACTGTGGAAGCGAGAACGTCAGCGCTACCTCACGAAGTTTCACAAAGCTGGCATCGTACACAAACGCAGCAGCAGGGTTGCGGCGGTAGCCATACAGGCCGTATTCGGCGTTGGTTACGCGCTTGGTGTTGGGGGTGCCGTCGGGCAATACGCCCGGCAGGATGATGCCACCGCCTTCAGCCAAGGGCAGGCGCGAGGGCTTGCCCAGGTCGTTGAGTTCTGCCGTCTCGGGGCTCTGGCCGATGGCCAGCCCGTAGTAGCGGTCGAGTGAGAAAATCTGCCCCCCCGACCGTACGTCAACCAGGAAGCTCAGCGATACGCTCTTGTAGGATACGGTGTTCGTCACACCTCCACGCCAGCGGGCGTTGGGGTTTGCAATGTTCTGGTTTGCGGCGGTAAGGTAGTAGCCGGTGGTAGCGCTAATCACCTTCTGACCGTCTTTGTACACGAAGTCAGAGCCCCGCAGTACGCCAAACGGCTGGCCAACGGTGGCGTTCGAGGAAATGCCGCCCTGGTAGGTTGCCACCTGGATGTTGTCCGAACCTTGGGTGAGTGAAACCACTCGGTTATCGTTGTGGGTAAAGTTGGCGTTAATTCTCCAGTTAAAGCCGTTTGTGTTTCGCACCGGCATTACGTAGGCCGAAACCTCAATGCCACGGTTCCGTACTTCGCCGGCGTTGATGAAGCGGGAGTTGTAGCCAGTGGCCTGCGAAACGTCAACCGCTATAATCTGGTTGATGGTGTTTTGCTGGTAAACGGTTACGTCGAAACCTACACGACTGTCTAGGAAAGAGGCTTCGATACCGGCTTCGCCGCTACGGGTCAATTCAGGCTTCAGGTCCGCGTTGTTTTTAATAGTCGGCAGGGCAAAAAGTGCATTGTTGCCAAAAGCAGTGGGCTTGGTATAAATGTCATATACGGCGAGCTGGGGCGCACCCGACCCAACCTGGGCGTAGTTGACACGAATTTTGCCATACGAGAGCCACGGCGTTTTTTCTTTCAAATCTTCCGAGAATACATAGCCCAACGCCGCCGATGGATATACGTAGGTATTGTTGGCTAAGGGCAGAGTCGTGGATTTGTCGCGGCGAATGCTCAGGTCCAGGAACAAGCGCTCACGGTACCCAAGCGTGGCATTGGCAAAAACGCCATCGCGACCAACTTGTATTACACTCTCCGTTGGTGGGGTGAGGGTACCAGCCGAGTTACTGAGCGAGTACAGGCGCGGCACTACCAAGCCGCCGTTGGTGGAGGCGTAGATAGATTGGTTGTTGATACGGTTCATGTTGGCACCAATCAAGCCACGGAGCGCGAAATTCTCGCTGAGGTGGAAATCGAAGTTGCCAATCAGGTCATAGTTGTACTCGCGGGCTGTGCGGTTGTAGCGGTGATAATAAGCCAAGCCAATGGCTCCTACGGCATTACGCTCTTCCTGCTGTTCATCGTAGGTGTCGGCGGTTACCCGGCCAAGGACGTTGAACCAGTTGGTAAACTTATAGGTAGCGGCTACGTTGCCAAACGTCCGGTTGCGGCTATCGTTTTCGTAGTTTTCGTAGCGCGAGAAGTAGGGGTTGTTCCAGAAAATGGGCGAGTAGTTGCCATTGGCTGGGTCGGTCTGGTTCCAGGTAGCGTTGGTCTTGTTCAGGTTATAGGCATTCTCCAGTTCTTTGATGTCCACGTTGTTGGCCCACCACTGACGGAAAAGGGTCATTTGGTTTTCAGCGCCGCTACCGGAGCCATAGCCTGTGCCATAACGGCCCAAACCGGTTGTGCGCGAATAGTTTACCGAGGCACTAACGGTCAGTTTGGGTGTCACGTTGAAAGAACCTGCGAAGTTGACAATGTTCTTGCCGACTTTGCTATTGGGCAAAATGCCCTTCTCGGTGTTGTTGGAATAGCCAAGCTTGAAGGTGCCGGATTCGCTGCCGCCATCAATGGTGATGCTGTTCAGGTTGCCGACAGCGGTTTGGAAGAAGGTGCTGGGGTCGTTGGCAGCAGTTACCCACGGAGTAGCCTGGCCGAAAGTAGGCGAACCTGGGACGAAAGAGTACCACTGACGGACTTTCAGGTTGGGGTCGTAAGCAGCGCCAAAAGAACCATCTTCATAAGCCGGTACTACCAGTTGGGTAGGGTCGGTGCTCAGGTGGTCAAAGAATTCGTTGCCGGCGGGACCGTAGAATTTACCGTAGCCTTCGCCATACTGCTTCTGGTAGGTAATAAAGGTGCTCTTGTCAATTTTGCCAAACGTCACGCCGCTGTTCACATTGACGCCCAAACGGCCTTTGCGGCCTTTTTTGGTGGTAATCAGGATAACCCCGTTGGCTGCCCGCTCGCCGTAGAGGGCAGTAGCGGCCGCACCTTTCAGCACCGTAGTGGTGGCAATGTCGTCGGGGTTGATGTCCGAAGCAGCATTGCCATAGTCGTAGCCGCCCCGGCCGGTCTGCTGGTTAGCCGAGTTGGTGTTGGAATTGCTAATCGGCACGCCATCGACTACAAACAGCGCCTGGTTGTTGAAACCAATTGACTTGGTGCCGCGGATAACCACGTTGCTTGAGCCGCCCAAGGTGTTCGATTGGGTGATGGCCAAGCCGGCCACTTTGCCCGACAGCGAGTTGATGGGGTTGGGGTTGCGGGCTACCGTGATGTCACTGCCCTCAATTTGAGTGGCCGAGAAAGCCAGCGAGTTGCGGGTCCGCTCCACGCCGAGAGCCGTTACCACTACCTCATTGAGCTGCTTGGTATCGGTAGCCAGCGTGATGTCGATGTTGTTGGAGCTACCAATGTTCACTTCTTGCGAGGCATAGCCAATAAAGCTAAAAGTGAGGGTAGTAGTCGTGCTTGGTACGCTCAGCGTGTACCCACCGTCTGCGTTAGTGCTGGTGCCTACGGTGGTTCCCTTTGCAAGCACGGTCACGCCGGGTAGGCCTTGGTTAGTGGCCCGGTCTGAGACCTTACCAGATATGGTTCGGTCCTGCGCTTGAGCCTGCTGCAACAGAGCTACAATAAGCGCAAAAATCAACAATAATGATTTTTTCATGCGTTCAAAAAAGTTGGTGAGTGAAAAGAAGAAAGAAACGTAAAATACAGATAATATTTGGCAAGTATAGGGTAAAAAAGTGTCAAATGCGGCAAGGCCACCAATAGGAAAAAGAACATTTGATGTAATTCTGAATATTTGGTCTACATAGTTCAGGTTGATAATGAAGGCGATGTTGCAATAATTGGTATGCTTTACTACTACGAATTAAGGAACTTGGGTTATTGGTTGAAATAGAATTATTCCATAACAAGATGCTATTAATTCTGCATCAAAAACCCCTTAATAAATTCATCCAAGTCCCCGTCCAGCACGTTCTGCACGTCGGTGCGCTCAATGCCGGTGCGGAGGTCCTTGATAAGCTTGTAGGGGTGTAGCACGTAGTTGCGAATCTGGGAACCGAAGTCGATGCGCTTCTTGGTGGCTTCCACTTTGTCGCGCTCGGCGTGGCGCTTGTCCATCTCAATCTGGTAAAGGCGCGACTTGAGCATGCGCAGCGCGTGCTCCTTGTTCATGAGCTGGCTCCGCTCAATCTGGACGGCAATGATGATGCCGGAGGGCGCGTGGGTGAGGCGCACGGCGGTTTCCACTTTGTTCACGTTCTGGCCACCCGCGCCGCCGGCCCGGAAGGTATCCCAGGAGATGTCGGCCGGGTTGATTTCGATGTTGATGGTGTCATCAATCACCGGGTAGGCAAAAACGGACGCAAACGAGGTATGGCGCCGGCCGCTGCTGTCGAACGGCGACATGCGTACCAGCCGGTGCACCCCAATTTCGCTCTTGAGGTAGCCGTAGGCAAAGTCGCCGTCGATTTCGAGCGACGCCGACTTAATGCCGGCGCCTTCGCCGGGTTGGTAGCTGATTTGCTTCACCCCGAAGCCGTGGCTTTCGGCCCACATGATGTACATGCGCATGAGCATTTCGGCCCAGTCCTGGCTTTCGGTGCCGCCGGCGCCGGGGTTGATGTCGATAATAGCCGAAAGCTGGTCTTCTTCGTCGGAAAGCATGCGTTTGAACTCCAGCGCTTCCACCTTTTGCAGGGCGGCGTCGTAATCGGCCTGCATTTCGGTTTCGGGCACTTCGCCTTCTTTGTAGAAGTCGTAAAGCACTTCGGTATCGGCCAGCGTTTGCTGCACGGCTTCGAAATCATCCGTCCAGGTTTTAATCGGCTTGATTTCGCGGAGCGTGGCTTCGGCGGCTTTCGAGTCGTCCCAAAAGCCGGGTGCGGTGGTCTTCGCCTCGTAGTGGGCTAATTGTTCTTTGCGGGCATCGTAGTCAAAGATACCTCCTCAGGGCCTCGGCGCGGCCCTTCAAGTCCTTAATCTGGTCTTGGGTCATTGGTGAAAAATAAAGAAGCAACTGCCCGCTTGCCCACAGCCGCGTGGCGGGGTACAGCGGGGAGTAAAGCACGAAAGTACCGAATTTGAGCCCCCCGGCCTATTCTTGCTCCATTATACCGCTGGTTCGGGGCAAATTCCGTGCAGGAACAGCATTTTTTGGCTGCTCCACGTATTGGGTTCGTACGGCTGTGTTTATGGCCCCGTACGTCGCGGGCAAGCCTTCCTTTATTATTTTATGACGACAGAAGAGTTGAAGCGTGATTTTGAGTCGGCGCTCATCAAGCATGTGCACTTCAAAAGCAAGCTGCGCTCTTACCTTTTTGGCAACGGTGGAGCGGAAGGGCCTTTGCGCGACCCCGAGCAGTGTGGCCTTGGCCTATGGATAGCCGACCGGCTGCGCGGCCACGGCGTGTATGCACACCTGCCCGAAGCCCGGCTTTTCGACCGGCAGCACATCCTCATCCATGCGGAAGCCAACCGGCTGATGGATATGCACGCCGCCGGCCGGATGGAGGAGGTGACGGCCGGCTATGGCCCCCTGCAGAGCATTGCCGACGAAATGGTGGCGCTGCTCCAAACCATGGAAGCCAAGCTGCGTAGGGGAGCTTGACGAACGTGCCACCACGCGCCCTTGCATGAAAATAACACTCACTACAAAGCTGTTTGCCGGGTTTGTGCTGCTGCTGGCGCTGTTCGCAGTCATTGTGCTGTTTTATTACCAACTGGCGGGCCAGGTGCTGCGAAACGCACAACGGGTGGAGGAATCGCAGAAAGTGTCGAACCGCGCGGCCAACCTGCTGCGCAACATCATTGACATGGAAACCGGCTTTCGGGGCTACCTCCTCATCGGCAATGAGCAGACGTTGGAACCGTATTACGACGGCGAACGACAGCTAATAGGCCGCTTTGCCGAGTTGCGTGGCCTGGTAATGGACTCGCCCGACCAGGTAAAGCTGGTGGACCAGGCTCAGCGCCTCTTCCAGCAGTGGTCGGGATACAGCCATTTGATGGTGGCCGAAAAACGGGAAGTTCGCCGCCGTAACCTGCACCAAAGCGGGCTGGAAGGGCTAGCGCACCGCTCCCTCACCGAAGGGCTGACCGGCAAGCAGGTGATGGACAACATCCGGGAGCGGCTGGCCGCTTTTGAGCAGCGAGAAGCCCTCACGCGCAAGCAGCTGCGTCAGCAACTGGACTCCAGCATTGCGCGGGCCGAGTGGCTGTCGGCGGGCTTGGCGGTGGCCGCGCTGGTGTTGGGGCTGCTGTGGGCCGTGTACATTGTGCGGCTGTTCAGCAAACGCCTGCGCAACATGCTGGACCTGGCCCGGCGCATGGCCGACGGCGACTATAATAGCCAAATTGTAGACACCGCACAGGACGAAGTAAGCGAACTCACGGCGGCCCTGAACGTGATGGCGCGCACCGTAGGCGCCAACATCAACCAGCTGGAAAACCGCAACCAGGAACTCGACCAGTTCGCCTACGTGGTGTCGCACGATTTGAAGGCCCCGTTGCGGGGCATCGAAAGCGCATCGCGCTGGATTGAGGAAGACATGGGCAAGGACCAGCTGCCGCCCCACATCCAGGAGTTTCTGGGGTTGATGCGCCAACGGGTGCACCGCATGGAAAAGCTCATCACCGGCATTCTGGACCTGGCCCGCATCGGGCGCACGGCACAGGCCGACGAAACGGTGTTCGTGCGCACGCTGCTGCGCGAAATCATCGATACCCTTAATCCACCGCCCGGCTTTAAGGTAGAGTTGCCGTTTTTTCTGCCCACCCTCACCACCAATGCGGTGCAGCTCCAGCAGGTATTCACCAACCTCATCAGCAACGCGTTGAAGTACCACGACCACCCCGAATCGGGCACCGTGCACATCAGCTGCGACGACGCGGGCGAATTTTACTTGTTTTCAGTGGCCGACGATGGGCCGGGCATTGCGCCGGAGTACCACGACCGTATTTTTGTCATCTTTCAGACCCTTACGGAGCGGGATACTTTTGAAAGCACGGGGGTAGGGTTGGCCATTGTGAAGAAAATAGTGGAGCGCCAGGGCGGCCGAATCGGAGTCAAATCAGCGGAAGGTCAGGGCGCTAAGTTTATTTTTACCTGGCCCAAGCACCCGCCCAAAGTCAAAAATGCTGTTGCAACTGTAGCCGCCGCGCCCAATTCTACCGTATTAACCCCTATCCGATAACAGCCGCAAGCTGTTTCTTGCGGGCATATTCCCGCTGTTGACCATTGCTTAGCCTATGTCCGCCGACCATCCCACGCCCAGCATCCTGCTCGTGGAAGACGACCAGATGGACGTCATGAACGTGCAGCGCGAGTTGCGCCGCCAGAACATCAACGTACCCCTCATTCATGCCCGCAACGGCCGCGATGCGCTCAAAATGCTGCGCGGCGAAGGCGATGAACCAAAAATTGCTAAGCCCAGCCTAGTCATGCTCGACATCAACATGCCCCGCATGAATGGCTTGGAACTGCTGGAAACACTGCGCGGCGACCCCGAATTTGCAAGCCTAAATGTGTTCATCATGACCACCTCCGACCTCGAATCGGACCGCCTGAAAGCCCAGCAACTGGCCGTTAGTGGCTATATCATCAAGCCACTCAGCTTCGATACTTTTGGGGAGGGTGGCACTAGCGTTGACGGCTTCAGCCTGTTTCTGGACCTGCTGAAGCTGAAAGACTAACGAATGCCCTGTGCCTTTAGGCGCTGCTACAGCAGGCGGAAACCCATTCGATGGTGAGGGCTGGGGCCATGCGTACGGATGGCATCGCGGTGGCGCTGCGTGGGATAACCAGCGTTTTGCTCCCAGCCGTAATCCGGAAATTCAGCGGCCAAGGCCAGCATGTGTTCGTCGCGGAATGTTTTGGCCAGAATGGAGGCTGCCGCAATGTTGCGGTACAGCGCATCGCCGCCAATGATGCAGGAGTGTGTGTAGCCCACTAAAGGCCGAAACCGATTACCATCAACCAGTAAGTGGCCGGGCACGACGCCCAATGCCGCTACGGCGCGGTGCATGGCCAAGTAGCTCGCCTGCGCAATATTCAGGCTGCTGATTTCCTCGACCGACGCCTGCCCCACGGCCCAGGCCACAGCCTCCGCACATATTTCGGGACGCAACGCCTCGCGCCGTTTGGCAGTGAGCTGCTTGGAGTCGTTGAGAAAGCGCGGGTTAAAATCGGGCGGCAGAATGACGGCCGCTGCGAACACAGGGCCGGCTAGGCAGCCGCGCCCGGCTTCGTCCAGGCCCGCTTCAAGGGCATGGCCCGAATAATTGGCAGTTAACACGTAGCGGTAAAAATGAACACGGGGCAGTTATCAGCGGGCTTTGCGCTTTCGCGGCCAAAGCTACTCACTGATAACTGCCCCCTGCTACTGGGTTTTTAGTGGCGGCCGGCGGTGCTGCCTTCGTCGGGGGTGCCGGTTTCGCCGCGGCGCTGCCCTTGGCTGTCGCGGGGACCTTCGTCGATTTCGTCGTCTTCATCGGTCGTCACGTACTCGTTGGTGACGGGTCCGAGGCCATTGGTTGTCTGCGCGAGGTCGGCTTCGGCCTGGGCGTGCTTGAGGTTGAACAGGGGGTCGTGCTCTTCCGGGGTGGCGTTTTGCTTGGACTTGGAATTGGGCTGAGCCATGTGACAGGGGCCGGCCGGGATATGGGCAGCCGGTTCCTGCTGGTACGGCCGCGCCGTGCTTTGGGTTGAAGGCAGAACAACGCGTTTCTGTTACATAGATTGCGGCTTTGCCAAGAGCTGGGCACACAAAAAAGGCCGCCGCACAAGTGCGACGGCCTTAAAGTGGCGGGTCCGGCTTAGAGGTGTCTACCCCACCTTTTCAGCCAGAGCGCCGCCGCACGAGAGGTCCTTCCTTTCCACATTTCCAGCCCGTGCGGGGGTACTTATGGCTCAAAGATACAAGATTTGCGGAGCGTTACGCAATTGTTTTTGGACTAATTGCCCATTTTCGACGCCCAACGCGGCAGTTGGCACGGCGAATGACGCAATATAGCCTATAAACGATGTCTGAGGCTGGCAGCCAGCGTGTAATTTTATCAAAAATTTATTCCTGCTTTTTTCAATACCCCTATCATTTTTTAGCATGCTGCATTCCGCTGCTCCCGATGTTGACGAAACCCACAACCCCTGGCAAACCCTGAGCTCGGAGGTGAAGTACCACAACCCCTGGATTTCGGTGCGCGAAGACCAGGTGCTGAACCCTGGCGGCGGTCGGGGCATTTATGGCGTGGTGACGATGAAAAACAAAGCCCTGGGCATTGTCCCCATCGATGACGAGGGCAACACCTGGCTGGTGGGGCAATACCGCTACCCGCTGAACGAGTACAGCTGGGAAATTCCGATGGGCGGTGGCCTGGTGGAACTGGACATTCTGGAATCGGCCCAGCGCGAGCTGAAGGAAGAAACCGGCCTATTGGCGGCCCGCTGGACGCGCATTGCCCGCCTGCACACCTCCAACTCCGTAACCGACGAGGAAGGCTTCGTCTTTCTGGCCGAGGAACTGACCCAGGGTGAACTGGAACCCGAAGAAACGGAAGACCTGCGCATCTGGAAGCTGCCGCTGGCCGAGGCCATTCGCATGGTGATGGACGACCGGATTACGGACGGCGTGAGCGTAGCGGGCCTGCTGAAGGCGGAGAAGGTGCTGGCGGCAAGAAGTAAAAGTTGATAGCGAAAAGTTAAAAATTGACTGGGTGGGCGTTGGCGCAAATCGGTTTTCAACTTTTCACCGGCAACTTTTAACTTCTTTACCTTTGCCCGTATGCGTCACTTGCTTCGATATATCGGCCAGCGCCTCTACACTACCTGGGCGGTGTTCTGGTTCATCGTGCCGTTTGTGCTCACTTACCCGCTTCAATGGTTTTTCAGCCGGCGGCCCGATGGCGGCGGGGTGGTGCACGCGCTGAACCGGTTCTGGTCGACGCTCTCGATTGTGATGTGGGGCATGCCCGTGGAAGTAGTGCGCGAAAGTGAGGAGCCCGCGCCGCAGCCGTGCGTGTACGTGGCCAACCACGGCTCTTACGTCGACATCATGCTGCTGTTCAAATACATTCCGGGCTTTCTGAACATGATGGGCAAAGCTTCGCTGGCTAAAACGCCGGTGTGGGGGCCGATTTTCGGACGCGTCTACATTACCGTGGACCGGGCCAGCGCCGTGAGCCGGGGCCGGGCAGCGGTGGCGGCGCGGCGCGGTCTGTTAGCGGGCAAGAGCATTGCCATTTTCGCCGAAGGCCGGATTTCGCCCGCCCCCGGCAAGGAGTTGCTGCCGCTGCTAGACGGCGCCTTTCAGCTGGCCATCGAGGCCGGTGTGCCGCTGGTGCCCGTGGGCATGCCCCTGAACCACATGTTTATGCCCGATGTGGCCGGCAGCCTGCGGGTGCGCTACCACCGCCTCAAAATTGTTTTTCACCGCCCCATTCCCACTGCGGGCCTCACCGTTGCCGACATTCCGGCCCTGAAAGAACGGGTGGCGGCCCTGCTGGCCGGCGATTTTTTGCCCGAAGGTGCCATGAAGCCCGGCCCTAGCACCTGGCGTGACCCGGCCAGCCTGCCAGTTGCACAAGAGCCGCAACCTGCCAATTCATAATTTATAATTCAACACTCATAATTAGCATGAGCACCGACCTAGGTACCCTGCGCGGCTTGGCCCACCTGGCCCGCTTAGAATTTGACGAAACCCGCGAGCAGCAGATGCTCGGCGACCTGAACAACATACTCGATTTCGTGGCTCAGCTGGAAGGGCTCGATACGACGGGCGTGGAGCCGCTGGTGCACCTCTCACAGGAAATCAACGTGCTGCGCGACGACGAGGCCCGCAACACCGTGAGCCACCAGGACGGCCTGCGCAATGCCCCGCGCAAGGATTCGGACTACTTCCGGGTGCCCAAAGTGCTGGAATAATTTGGTGACGCCGCAACTTTCGACCCCACGCCCGACCACCCGGCCCAACTGGCTGCTGCTCCTGGCAGCGCTGGCGGTGGGGCTGGCCGGTTTCTACTACTTTACGGGTGAAGCCAGTACGCTCCCCCTGCGGGAAGTGCCGCACCTGAAAGCCATTCCGCTGACCTTGGACAGCGTGGCCGCTGGGCCGGTGCAACTGCCGGTGCAGGCCAGCGGATTCATCGTGACCCTGACCCATGACGTGGCTGGGCCGTTTACGCAGCCGCTGGCCGCCGGGCTATTTCTGGGCCTGCTGGCGGTGGTGCTGGCGGGCTGGGTGGCCGTGGCGAGCACGCTGGACAGGCTGCCCTTTGTGGCGGGCATGATACCCGTTATTTTCTTCCTGCTGTCGCTGAATACGGAGGCGCTGGGCGTATTTCAGACCAACGAACGGTATTTTCTGTACCTGATGCTGGCCCTGATTGGCGGCGGTGGTTTTGTGCTGCACGCTTTTTTTGAGAACCTGACGCTGGGCTGGCGGGCCGTGATTATGGGCGTGCTGGTGGCGGTGCTGAGCGGCTTGCTCTTCGGCCAAAGCCTGCCAGTTTCCGAAACCCTGCTTCAGTTGGCGGCCTATGCTACGCCCGGCGGCGCGGTGTTGGTGGCGCTGCTGGTGTTGTGGGTAGGGGTGGAGAATATTCGCGCCTTGTTGTGGTTCAATACCCAAGCGGAGCAGCCCAGCGGACGTTTCGGCTTGCTGCCGTTCGTGGCGGCGGCGGGGCTCTATTCGGGCGTGCTGCTGCTGTTTGTCTGGAACAATGACAGCCTGGAGCTGTGGCCGGGCCTGAGCCTCGACCCGCTGGTGCTATTGGTGCCAGCCGTGGTGGCCGGCTGGCTGGGCCTGCGTCTGCGCGCGGCCAGCTACGGCGACTGGGTGCCCTACCGGGAGGCAGCCGTGCTGTATCCGCTGCTGGTGATGGGAGCGGGGGGCGCGCTGGCCTATGCTTTTGCTACGGCCAATACGCCTTTGCTGGTGGCGGCCCGCAGCTTTACGGGCACGGCGCTGGCATTCACGGGCAGCGCGTTTTTGCTTTATGTGCTCATTAATTTTCTGCCGCTCATTCAGCGGCGGCTGCGGGTGTACCGGGTGGTATTTGAGCCGCGCCGGATGCCGTTTTATCCGGTGTATATTCTGGCCATAGGCGGCATTCTGGTGCTGCAGTCGCGCCTGTCCTTCCCGCTGCCCGACCAAGTGATGGCCGGGCAGTACAATAACCTCGGCGACCTAGCCCGCCAGCAAAGCGAAGCCAACCCGGACGACCTCAGCCTGGCCGGCCTGGCCGAGCGCTACTACGCTGAAAGCGGAGACGTGCTGTATCGGGCCAACCTGCACGCCGAGTTTGGCCGGGCAGCCCTGTACCGTTTCCGGCAGCAGCGCCAGAACGAAATCAATTCCCTGCGCCGGGCCCTGTTGCGCGGCCCCAGCGAGAAAGTGTCGCTGCGCCTGGCTTCGCTTTATAACGAGCCCACCGACCTGTTTGAAGGCCTCGATATTCTTCGGCTGGGCCTGAAGGCTACGCCCCGCAGCGCTGCCCTGACCGGAGATTTGGCCCAATTGTTTACCAAAACTGACTTAGCGGATTCCGTGGCCCTTTACCTGGACCGGACCGAGCAGCTGGCCCCCGGCAGCTACGCCAGCCGTACCAATCAGCTGGGCTTTTTGCTCAGTCAGAACCTGCTGGCAGCGGCGCAAAAGTTAGGCAGCAACACGACCGTGAAAACCACCGAGCCCGCGCTGCTGAGCAATATTACCCTGCTTCAGTTACGCGGTGTGGCCCCGGCTGCGAGCTTGCCTACAGTCTCCGGTACCGGCCCGCTTGTGCTGGATGCCGCCAGCTTTGCCCAGCTCTACCACGAAGTTTTACTGGCCGTAACGCGCCATCCGGCCGAGTTGACGCCGGCCGTGTTTGCCCGCCTCAACCAGCTCAGCGGCCAGCAGGCCAATGCTGATTATTACGAGCAGCTTCTATTTCTGCAGGCCTTGGCTCGGCACGCGGTAGGGCAGGAGCAGGTGGCACGGCAGCTGCTGGCGCCGCTAGCGGCCGGCACGTCGGGCACGGCCTCCTACTACCAGCAACTGCTGGGCCTGTGGCAGCTCCAGCAAGGGCAGTACGCCACGGCCGCTTCCCAATTGGCCCTTGCTGCTGCACACGGAGCTACCCAAGCTCCCGAAATGCGGGTGTATGCGCTGGCCCTGAGTGGCCAGGCAGACTCGGCCCAGGTTGCGACGGCTCGGTTGTTGGCTTCGACCGATACGGCACAGCGAAAGCAGGGACGGCAGGCGCAACAGCTGCTGGCCGGCGAGCAGATAGTTCCCGGCACGAAGCGTGCGCATGCAGGCGACGACTGGCTGGCCCAGGCCCAACAGGCCGAACAGCAAAACAAAGCCGCTGCTGCCGACAAAAGCTACCAGCGCATTGTGCGCGAAGCCCCGTTCAACGAAGCGGCGGTGCTGGCTGCCGGCCGTTTCTACACGCGCCGGGGCGATAACACAACGGCCTACGCTGCCCTACGGGCGGGCCTGGACGAAAACCCACAGTCGCCGCAGCTGTTGCGGGCCTACGTGCTGGCAGCGGCCGATGCCGGCCTGACCGACTACGCCGCCGACGCTTTGGCCCAGCTGCGCCAGCAGCTTGCCCCAGCGGCTTATGCTACATTAGCGGCCGAGTACGCCGCTCGTCAGGCAGCCCGCCAGTCGGCTGCGGCGTCCTTCTCTGGGGCGCCGGCTCCTTCTTCTCTGCACTAAGTATTTGCCCCATGAATCCGAACGTTATTGAAACCACCGACATCGCCAAAAATTACGTCATGGGCACGGAGGTCATTCACGCCCTGCGCTCGGTCAGCATCCAGATTCCGCGGGGCGAGTACGTCGCATTTATGGGGCCGTCGGGTTCGGGCAAATCCACGCTGATGAACATTGTGGGCTGCCTCGACACGCCTTCGAAAGGCCAGTACATCCTCAACGGCCAGGACGTGAGCCGCATGAGCGACAACCAGCTGGCCGAAGTACGCAACAAGGAAATCGGCTTCGTTTTCCAGAGCTTCAACCTCTTGCCCCGCGCCTCCGCCCTCGATAACGTGGCCCTGCCGCTCATTTACGCCGGCCTGAGCAAGCGCGAGCGCAACGAGCGCGCCCTGGAAAGCCTGCGCTCAGTGGGCCTCGCCGACCGCGCCTCGCACCGCCCCAACGAGCTCAGCGGGGGCCAGCGTCAGCGCGTGGCCATTGCCCGCGCCCTCGTGAACAACCCCAGCGTGCTGCTGGCCGACGAACCCACCGGCGCCCTGGATTCCAAAACCAGCCACGAAATCATGGATTTGTTCGAGGCACTGTATTCCAAAGGCAACACCATCATCATGGTGACGCACGAAGAAGACATTGCCCGCTATGCCCACCGCATTGTGCGCCTGCGCGACGGATTAGTAGAATCCGATGAGGTGAACCACGACGTGATGAAGCATGCCGTGACCGGCCATTAAATAAATGAATGGTGTAACGACACAACGAACGTCATGCTGAGCGCAGCCGAAGCATCTCTCCCGCATAACTAATCCAATCAAAAGGTATTTAGTATTGCCCGCGAGATGCTTCGACTGCGCTCAGCATGACGTTCTTAGAAATCTAGTTCCTAGCCAATGAAAATCTACACCAAAACCGGCGACAAGGGCCTGACCTCACTCATTGGCGGCACGCGGGTGCCCAAAAGCAGCCTGCGCATCGAATGTTACGGCACGGTGGATGAGCTGAACGCCCACATCGGGCTGGTGCGCGACCAGGACGTGAACGCCTCCCGGCGGCCCATGCTCAAAGAAGTTCAGGACCGACTCTTCACCATCGGCTCGGCTCTGGCGGCCGACCCTGAGAAGTCGAAGATGAAGCTGCCCGACCTGCATGCCGCCGACGTCACCTTGCTGGAAGACGAAATGGACCGGCTGAACGCCGATTTGCCGGAGCTGCGCGCCTTCATTTTGCCGGGCGGGCACCCCGCCGTGAGCCACGCCCACGTAGCGCGTTGCGTGTGCCGCCGCGCCGAGCGCCTAGTCATCCACCTGGCCGAAGACTCGTTCGTGGCAGAATTAGTCGGCGTGTATTTGAACCGACTTTCCGACTATCTGTTTGTGCTGAGCCGGGCCATGGCCCACGACTTGGGCGTAGAAGAGGTAACCTGGCAGGCTCGCCTGTGAGTTGAATAGCCAATATCTACGTTTGAGCAGCCGGCCTTGGCAAAGGCATTTTGCTATTATTTTAGGTAGATTCCTGCCATCGGTGCCTGCGTTTTATTGCCTCACCACCCTCTAATCTCCAAACTCCCACCCACTCTTCACCCTGAATCTGACTCCTATGATTGACATCCTCCCGATTCAAATCCAGCCGACGGCGGCTTCGCGGCTGGCCGAAGTCGACTTCGACCACCTCGAATTTGGCAAGGCGTTTTCCGACCACATGTTTTCGGTGGACTACCGCGACGGCGAGTGGCAGAATGCGCAAATCGTACCCTACGGCGACATGGCGGTGAGTCCGGCAAATTCGGCCCTGCACTACGGCCAGGCTATTTTTGAGGGGATGAAGGCCTACCGCCAGGCCGACGGCGGCGTGGCATTGTTCCGTCCCCTCGACAACTGGGCGCGCCTCAACTCTTCGGCCGAGCGCATGTGCATGCCCACCATTTCGGAGGAGTTATTCATGCAGGGGCTGACGGAGCTCATTCGCCTCGACGAAAAATGGGTGCCCAGTGCGCCGGGCTATTCGCTCTACATCCGGCCGTTTATGTTCGCCACCGATGGCTTTATCGGTGTGCGGCCTTCGGATTCGTACCGGTTCATGATTTTTACCTGCCCGGTGGGCCTTTATTTCAACAAGCCCCTGCGGGTGCGCTTCGAGCAGAAATATGTGCGCTCGGCCGAGGGTGGCGCGGGCTATGCCAAGAACGCCGGCAACTACGGCGCCGCCATGTATCCCACCAAACTGGCCCAGAATGAAGGATACAACCAGCTCATCTGGACCGATGCCTCGGAGCACCAGTACGTGGAAGAATCGGGCACGATGAATGCCATTTTCGTGATTGATGGCCGCGTGGTGACCCCGGCCCTGAGCACCAGCATCCTCGACGGCGTGACGCGCCGCAGCGTGCTGGCCCTGGCCCGCGACATGGGCCTGACCGTGGAAGAGCGCCGCGTGAGCAGCCGCGAAGTGATGGAGGCCCAAGCCGCCGGCAAGCTCAACGAAGCGTTTGGCGTGGGTACGGCGGCTACCATCGCACCCATTGCCACCATCGGCTACCAGGGCCGCGACTACGACCTGCCCGCTACGGATGCTTCGGCCTTCTCGCGCCGCGTAGCAGCCGCGCTGGACGCTATTCGGACCGGCGAAGGCGCCGACATTCACGACTGGATGGTGCGGGTATAATGCTCGCTAGAACGTCATGCAGAGCGTAGCGAAGCATCTCGCGTGTGGTAGCAATTATTTTTCAACGATTAAATCACTACTGCACGCGAGATGCTTCGCTACGCTCTGCATGACGTTTCAGCAGAAAAGCCGCTTCAATCCGAAGCGGCTTTTCTTTTTTGTCCCACCTTTGTAGCCGCAAGCGTTTCCCACCCCCTCATTCCGCCACACCGCTACTCTCATGACCGTTTCCCTGAAAACCGTTACCCTCAACGACACGCACCGCCAACTAGGTGCTAAAATGGTGCCCTTTGCCGGCTACGACATGCCGGTGCGCTACTCTTCTGACCTGGACGAGCACCACACCGTACGACGCGCGGTGGGCATTTTCGATGTGTCCCACATGGGCGAGTTTCGGTTGCGGGGCCCGCAGGCGCTGGACCTGATTCAGCGCGTGACCAGCAACGACGCCAGCAAGCTCACCGACGGCAAAGCCCAGTATTCCTGCCTGCCCAACCATGACGGTGGCATTGTGGACGACCTACTGGTGTACAAGCTGGCCGATGAAGACTACCTGCTGGTTGTCAACGCCTCTAACATCGAAAAAGACTGGAACTGGATTCAGCACCACAACACGCAGGGCGTGGAGATGGAAGATATATCGGACCGCACCAGTCTTTTCGCCGTGCAGGGCCCGAAGGCAACGGCCGCACTCCAAACGCTCACCGACGTGGATTTGAGCAGCATTCCCTACTACTCGTTTGTGCAGGGGACCTTTGCAGGCGCGCCCGATGTCATTATTTCGGCCACGGGCTACACCGGCGCGGGCGGCTTTGAGTTGTACATCCCAAACGAAAGCGCGGCCGAAGTTTGGGAGAAAGTGATGCTGGCCGGGCAGCCCTACGGCATCAAGCCCATTGGCCTGGGCGCCCGCGACACCTTGCGCCTGGAAATGGGTTACTGCCTCTACGGCAACGACATCGACGATACCACTTCGCCCCTGGAAGCAGGCTTGGGCTGGATTACCAAGTTCACGAAGGAGTTCACCAACTCCGAAAACCTTAAGAAGCAGAAAGAAGCCGGCGTGAGCAAAAAGCTGGTGGGCTTCGTGATGGACGGCCCCGGCATTCCGCGCGGCCACTACGAATTGGTCGACGCCAACGGCCAGAAAATCGGGGACGTGACCAGCGGCACGCAGTCGCCCTCGCTCAGCAAAGGCATTGGCCTGGGCTACGTAAAAACCGAGTTTGCCGCGCCCGGAACCCAGATTTTCGTGCAAATTCGGGGCAAGAACCTGCCGGCCACGGTGAGCAAGCTGCCGCTTACCAAAGGCACGGAAGAGTAGGGTAGTTGTCAGTTGGTCGTTGTCGGTTGTCAGGTCGTTCTGGAAGCTGACACCAGACCCCAACAACTGACAACGACCAACTGACAACTAAAACCAATGCCCAAACTAGATATTTGCTTCTCCCCGGAGCTGCTGCCGCTCTATGACTTACGCGGCCAGGTGGCCGTCATCGTGGATATTCTGCGGGCTTCCAGCACCATTGTTACAGCACTGGGAGAGGGTGTGACCCACGTTTTTCCGGTGGCTTCGCTGGAAGAATGCACGGCCTACGGACTACAGCACGGCTGCCTTACCGCCGCCGAGCGCGACGGCATCCAGGCCGCTGGCGTCGACCTGGGCAACTCGCCCTTTGGCTTTCTGGATGCTGCCCGGCCTGTGCGCGGCCGGGCGCTCACCATCAGCACCACGAATGGCACGACGGCCCTGCGCCGCTCACTGGCCGCCGCCGAAATAGTGGTAGGGGCCTTTTTGAACCTGGAAGCAGTGGCCGATTTTGCCCGCCACCAGCAGCGCGATGTGCTGGTGGTGTGTGCCGGCTGGAAGGGCCAGTTTTGCCTGGAGGATACCGTGTTTGGCGGCGCACTGGCCGAACGGCTGGCCGAGGACTTCGACGTGCGCAGCTCCGACGCTACCCTGGCCGCGCTGCATCTGTGGCAACAGGGCAAAGCCGATTTATCGGCCTACCTGCTGCAGTCTTCGCACGTGCGCCGGCTCAATTCGTTGGAAGCCAGCCAGGACTTTGAATTTTGCCTGCAAATGGATACCTACGCATCGGTTTTGCCTATTTGGCGCGATGACCGGCTGGTTAGGAATTGACCGTCTGTCATGCTGAGCGCAGTGAAGCACCTTATCACGTCCGAGCGACTAATACGGGCGTGATAAGGTGCTTCACTGCGCTCAGCATGACAGACAATTTGTATAACAAATATCCTTACCTCAGCTTCTCATTATCCTGATGCCGCTGGCTGTCGCGCTGAGTCTTTTTGGCTAGGTTGCGAGTAAGCGCGTCGGTGAGGTCAACGCCGGTTTGGTTGGCCAGGCAGATAACCACGAACAGGACATCGGCCAACTCATCACCCAGTTCCCGGCCTTTATCGGATTCCTTAAAGGACTGCTCGCCGTACTGCCGGGCGATGAGGCGGGCCACTTCGCCCACTTCTTCGGTGAGGATGGCCATGTTGGTCAGTTCGCTGAAATAGCGGACGCCGGTGGTCGTTATCCACGTATCAACGGTTTTTTGGGCTTCTTCGATGGTCATTTTGGGGAGCGAATAACGAGGATAATCAGGCTGGCGAATCCAGCACAATGGTCACCGGGCCGTCATTGAGCAGGCTCACCTGCATGTCGGCGCCGAAGATGCCAGTGGGCACGGGCCGGCCCAACTCGGCGGCTACTAGTGCTACGAATTGCTGGTAAAGCGGCTCCGCCACGGCGGGTGGCGCGGCCCCAATGTAGCTGGGACGGTTTCCTTTGCGCGCGTCGGCCAGCAGGGTAAACTGGCTCACTATCAGGACCTCCCCGCCGACATCGACTACGCTGCGGTTCATCTGGCCATTTTCATCATTGAAGATGCGCAGCTGCACCAGCTTGCGGCACATCCAAGCGAGCGAGGCGGTAGCATCGGTGGGCGCAAAGCCGGCCAGCACCAGCAAGCCCGGCCCAATGCGACCGGTCAACTGGCCTTCGACGGTCACCTGGGCTTCGCGGACGCGCTGAATAACAAGACGCATAAAAAAGGGAGGGGTAGGAAATAAGGCCAGGAGCAAACAGACCAGTTATTGGCTCAGTGGTGCCGACCTTCGCGCCGGCTCACACCAAATACCTTCATGCCTTCACCTGCCGCTGCAAATAACGCCTCCAGCTCAGCTAGTCGCACGCTCTGGCTGCTGCTTGCGCTGTTGGTAGTGGCCGGCCTGCGGCTGTGGCGGCTACCCGAAGCTGGGCCAGCCGACTACGATTCGGTGCGTAACTGGCAGGTAGTTCAGGAGTTGGCGCAGGGCAATTTTGCGCGCCTGTTCCACCACGGCAGTCCGGGCTTTCTGCTGCTGTACACGCCGGTGGCAGCGCTAACACACCAATTCCTGGTGTTTCAAGCCATCAACGCGGTACTGGGGCTGGCGGGGCTGGGATGGTTTGCGGCCTGGGTAAGCTGGCAGGCGGCGCTACGTGGCCCCGAGGCGGCGGGGCTGGTGCTGCTGGGTGGCACGTCGCTGCTACTCACGTTTTCGGGGCGCGATTTTACCATGAGCTCGCCCAGCCTGGTGCTGGCGGCGGGGCTGCTGCAAAGTCACTTTGCGCGGCTGCAACGGCCAAGCAGTAGGGCGGCCTTGCGGGTGGCGGCCTGGCTGGCCGTGGGGCTGTGCTTCAACTACAAATTTCTGTTTGCGGTGCCCATTCTGACGGTGCTGGAAATGTGCCGGGCCGACGGCTTGTGGCAGCAGCGTGGCCTAGGGGCGCGGGTGCTGCTGGTGCTGGCCGCGCCCTACGTGCTGTTTGGCACACTGGGCGTAGCAGTGGGCCTGCCGTGGTACCGGTGGCCGGGGTTCTACGTGCGCACCGTGGTGCCACCGGCGGCCAATGTGGCTGGCCGGCAAGCCACGCTGCACCTCGATTTGCTCTACTACGTGCGTTACCTGCTGGATTTCGAATCGCCGCTGCTGCTGCTGGGGCTAGCGACAGCGGGGTGGTTGGGGTGGCGGCAGTGGCGCGGCTGGCGGCAATGGCGGTTGCAACCCGTGGCATTGCTGCCCTATCTGCTGGCATGGGCCGGCTGCCTGCTGGCGGGCATGTCGCTGCTCATTAAAGCGCCGCGTGGATTGCTGTTTGCCTATTTACCGCTGGCGGCGCTGGCCGTGCTGAGCGGGCGCCGCCTGCTGCCCGGCTGGGCACTCACGGCATTGATACTGGCAGCCGTGGGCCAGAACATGTATCGGATTCAGCGGCAGCTATTCGCCCCACTGCCTGCGCGGTATCCGCAAGTGGCAGCCTGGCTCCGGCAGCACGAGGCCACCCAGGTAGCCAGCACCGTGGGCCTGAGCCTTTCACCTTATCTGGCTAAAAACCAGGTGCTAACCGTCATTACCGACGAGCAGCAGCTAGCCGCGCTGCGCCGTCAGGGCTGCCAATACGTGCTATTGGACGGCTACTGGCAAGTGGCGGGCGTGGCGCACTTCGACTCGTTGCGCCGCCAGGTGCCGGTGGCGGCGTGGCCCAACCCGCAGTTGCAGCAGCCGCTGCTGTTTCTGGAGCACTCCGAATACACAGGTTTGGATTATGCCCAAACCCTGGCCGCTAGCCGGGCCGCGGTGGCCGACTCGCTGCCGCTGCGTCTGTACCGGTTGCAGTAGGCGGCCAGGTTTACTGCGCTGTAGCCGGCAGCTTGTTCACGTCAATGGCCGGAATGTTGGCCTTATATGCACGATTGATGGCCGTAATAAAGGCGTTGGCCAGCAGGCCATTGCCGCGCGGTGTGAGGGTATAGTAGTCGAGTGAATAAAAGTTTCCGCGCACCGGCTCCGACGAATACTGCACGCCATTGACGAAAATAACCCCCGCCACCTGGTTGAAAAGCACGTCATCAAGGCTAACGGTTCGGCTACCGGAATTAGGGTCGACTATTGCCACTTTATACTTGAGCGCCAAATCATTAAGTGCATTGTTGTAACTGTTGATGGCTCCGGTGATACGGACCATTTCGGTCGCATTTTCGAGCACATCGGCGTTGCGCAGGGGATTTAGGGCGTGACGGCCGTAGGGGAGCATTCGCACGCTGCCGCCTACAGTCACCGCCGTGAGCTGACCCACGCGGGGCAGTGCCGTGGCCAGAATGTAGTCGGAATCGGTAATGTGCCGGGCGGCAGCCCCTCCGAAAGGGTCTTCGAAATAAATCCGGGCGGTATCGCCAAAAGAGGCTTGCAGACGGGCTTCCACCACGTTGCCTTTGCCCAAGCCCACCAGCGGCAGCGCCGTGATGCTGGGCAAACGGGCAATGATGCCGGGCCGGCCCCCGGCCGCCAGCACGGCCAGCAGTTTGTCGGCATTATTACGCAGCAGGTTGCCAAACGTCAGGGAACCAGGCACCGTCCCGCAAGTACCGCCGCTGCGCACGTAGGGCAGAAAATCGTCAAGGCCCTGAAAGAACGTGAAGAAGGTAGCTGAACTGACCGCAGTGGTCACCGTTTGCAAGTACGTGCGGCTGTCGGCGGCCGGTAGCAGGCGCTCGAAATAGGGATTGAAGGCAATGCCGGGGCGAGCGTTGGCTTCATTGCCGAGGCCCGCGGTTTCTATCTGGCTCAGCAGCAGGCCAGGTACGCCCAGGTTTTGGGGCAGCGCCGCAGCGGTGGCGCTGCGCGTGAGCAGACGCAGGGTGTCGGGGCCGCCGCAGGCCGACGGATTGATGACCGAACCGCGCACGGCTTGGCCAGCCACGCGCCGGGTGCGGGCGTAACCGGTCGTGGTAAAATCTGCCAGGTTGAAGTAGCCCGACCCGGAACCGGCTTCCAGAAGCGGCTGGGTGAACCCCGCGTTCGACGTAATGCTCTGGAACTGTTTGGCCAGCAAGTTCGGAAAGGAATATTCCTGGCCAAGGCGCGTAAGGCCACCTGCGCTCAAGCCGGCCGTGTAGCTGTCGCCCACCGCCACATACCTGGTGAGGTCGACGCCCGTGGTGGGTGTGGGCGTGTCTTGACCAGGCGCGCAGGCCGTGAGCAGCAATGCTACTGCACAGGCCACCACGCTGCCACCCCGGTGCCTGAAGTTCAAACCAGAAATCATCATCACGAAATTGGAATCAGCAAAAGTTGAGAAGAGGGGGCTGCGGCATGTTGGACTGCAAACCATAATGAAGTGGCCTTCTAAAAATCCGTCCTGCTATTGGCCGCCGCCTTAAAACGCCACGGCCACACCCACCGAAGCCGAGTGGGTGAGGGTGCGATAATTGCCGCTCACAGTGTTCGCCGCCTTGTTGGTGCGGTTGGCGCGGGCGGTGCGCAGTTGGCCGTAGTCGAAGGCGTAGCCGGCCTCCATGGCGAGGCGGCGGCTGAGCTGGTAGCTCAAGCCAGCCGAGGCTCCGAGGCGGTTGGCGTCGATGAATTCGGGATTAATGTACTCGTCTCTAACAGGCGTTTCGTCGTAGTGCAGCCCGCCCAGCACCAGCAGCTTGGGCAGCACCTGGTATTCGGCCCCCACCCGGAACACCATCGCATCCTCGTAGCGGCGGGTCGTTTTGAGGGTGCGGGCCGGGGCCGGGCCGCTGGCGGCCACGTTCAGCTTCAGCGAATCGAGGGTGCTCCAGCCGCTGAGGGTAAAGTCGAACGTGAGCAGCAGTTTGGGCGTGATGCGGTCGGCAATGCCCACGGAAAGTGTGCTGGGTAGGTTTATCTGGGTACTCACGTTGGCCGAGGCCGGGTTGAGGCTGGCATCGCGGGCCGGCACCCCGGTAGAGGCAAGGGTGCCGGTGTTCATTTTCAGCTTCACCCCGCTGCGGTAGCTGATGCCGAAGGCCAGGTTGTCGCCGGTGCGGCCGTAGAGGCCCACGTTCAGGCCGATGCCCGAGCCGCTGGCGCTCAAACTGGTCTGGGCGTTGGGGTCGTCGTATTCGCCCAGGGCCCGGCGCTGGGTGTATTTGCCAAAAGCATACACGAAGCCTACCCCCGCGCTGAAGTTGTCGTTGAGCTTAAAGCCGACCGTGGGCTGCACAAATACCGTCCGGAGCTGGCTTTCCTGAATCACGGAGCGGCCTTCCCAGGTGTCGGGCCACTTGGTGTGGTAGCCGTAGGGCGTAGTCACGGCCAGGCCCAGGCTCACGCGCTTGCTCACGGCGCGGGTGGCGTAAAAGTAGCCGCCGGGCTGAATGGCCAGCTCCTGGTCGGTGCGCTGGTAAGTGTCCTGGCCAATGTAAGACGAGCGCCGTACCTGGCCCAGGCCGCCGAAGCTGAAGTGCAGCAGCGAGTCTCCCCACTGCGGCAGCAGGCCGGGGTTGGTGCTCAGGCCCGCAATGCTGCCGATGTAGGCCGTGCTGGCCCCGCCCAGGCCCACCAGCCGGGCGCCCTGTGGGCCGGTTTCGAACCCGCTGGCCGCAGCCGTCAATCCAGAGAACACCGGAACTAGAAAAAGGAGACGTAGGCGCATACGAACGGTTTTGCGGGAAATTGGGAAACAAAAGTACGCAGGCGGGCGCTAGCGGCCTCGCCGATGCGCATCAAGGATAAAATTCCAGGTTGTGCAACGGTCTGAGCAGCTATACAGCTTTCTGCCATTGGCTGCGGCCTGGCGTTTGTGCATGGAATTGTGCGCGGCAGGAGGCTCAGTTTCACGGCGGCAAGCTCTAAAGGGAAGTCAGGTAGAAACTGCCGGGTCCATCTTCGTTCATCATGCTCCTCTGGCATGCGCGCAACCAAGCCTATCCCTCCTACTTCTTGTCATCCTTCGCAAGCCCGGGCTGACGCGCGAAGCGGCCGAGGTCATTCGCCTAATTCCATGACCCGTTTGTGCTCAACTTATTTTTTCACCCCCAGGCTATCGAGCCGGTGCTGGTAGCGGCGGGCGTTTAGCTTGTGCTGGGCATAGGTTTCGGCGAAATCCGAGAAGCCGCTGCCGTCGGGCCGGGCGCAAAAGAACAGGTTTTTGTTGTGCGCGGGCTTGAGCACGGCCAGCAGCGAGCCGGGCAGGGGCGTGGTGATGGGGCCGGGCGGCAGGCCCTTGTGGCGGTAGGTGTTGTAGGGCGAATCTACTTTTTTGTCCACGTTCAGCACGCGCTTGCGGGTGCCCAGGCCGTGCAGGGGCCAAAGCAGGGTAGGGTCGGCTTGCAGGGGCTGGCCGTTGCGCAAGCGGTTGAGGTACACGGCAGCAATGAGCGGCTTATCGGTGGGCTGGGCCGTTTCGCGCTGCACAATGCTGGCCAGCACGCTCACCTGGGTGCGCGTCATGCGCAGCGAGTCGGCCCGCGCCTGGCGCTGTGGCGTCCAGAACCGGCGGTAGCGCGCGGCCATCGAATCCAGGAGCACCGAGGCGCTGGTGTTCCAAAGCAGCCGGTACTGGCCGGGAATGAACATCGTACGAATGGTGCAGGTATCGAGCCCGTAGCGGTGCTGCAAGCCCGTATTATCGCCGAGCAGCAGCTCCAGCTTGAAGGAATCGGTTTCGAGCAACCCACACACCCGGCGCGGCAGCTGGTCGATGTAGTGAAAGGGCTTCAACTCAAGCTTCACCGTGTCCTGACGGCCCAACAGAAGCATCTTCACCAGGTCCACGTTGCCCATGTTGGGGTCGAGGCGGTAGCGGCCGGGCTTCACGTGCGGGGGGTAGTCGTGGTGCTCAGCTACCCACTCAAAAGTGCCCGGTTCGAGGAGTAGCTCGTGTTTTTTCAGCGAATCGAGCACCGCCGCGTAGCCCGTGTCGGTGCGGACATACAGGTAGGCCGGGCCTTCGGGAAAGACCGTGACGTTGGGCCGGTACAGCACCCGCCACGCCGCGTAGCCACCCGCGCCCAGCACGGCCAGCAGCAACAGGATATAAGGCAAGAAGTGGCGGAAAGGCTTAGGCAAAAGCGGTAACACGGAATAAGTAAACAGCCGCAGTGAACGGCCGGGCATGGCGCCAACCTATTGTAATGGGCCGCCGAACACCCCCCACGGCCACGGCAAACGCAGTTGCCGGCGCGACAGAGCGCTGCCCGGCATCCGGCACTGCGTTCCAGTCAAATGTGGAACGGTTAAAACGGGTCCGCAATTGCGGCGTAGTCCTCGCCGTGCTTCTCAGCAGAACCCCGCAGGAGCTGCTGCTGCCAGGGGCGCAGGGCCGCTGCAGCGCCTTGCTCGATGATGTCGGCGATGAGGCGGTTGCTGAGCACCATGTTGGCCATGGTGGTGCCGTGGTCGCTGACGAGGTGGGTTTTCAGAGTGTTCAGCAGCGTTTCGCGGGCTTCGGCGCGGGTGGCGGCGGGGCCATTGAGGCGGCGGCGGAACGGAAACTTGCGCTGCTCGGGGGGCAGAGGCGCATCGGGCTCCAAATCGGTGGTGCCAATGGCCAGGAGCTGCTCGGCGTAGGGCGAGCGTTTCAATTCGGGGTGCAGTCCATTGGCGGTGCGCAATTGCAGGGCGGTTTCGATGGGCTGGCGGGTGAGTTCGGCCAGTTTGTCGTTGCTGAGAACATGGTAGGGCGGCCGGTCAAGCTGCCGGGCCACGGCATCGCGCAGCATGTAGAGCTCCCGGAAAATGGGCATCTCCTGGGGCGAAATCTTGTATTTGGCCGCATTCCGCGACCACGGGCGCGGGTCGTCGCGGCCGTAGCGCACGGCTTCCAGGGCCAGGTTTTCCTGGGCGGCCCAGTCGGCGCGGCCCAGCTCGGCGAGGCGGGCGCTGAGGCGGTCAGTCAGCTCAAACAGGTAGAGCACATCGTTGGCGGCGTACTCCTTTTGGGCTTCGGTGAGCGGGCGCTTCAGCCAGTTGGACTTCTGCTCGCCTTTGTCCACTTCAAAACCCAGCTCGGCCTGAATAAGGCGGCCCAGCGAAATGTTGTTGTCCTCGGCAGCCAGCAGGGTGAATTGCACGCTGGTATCCACGATGTTGCGGCAGTTGACGCCGAAAACTTCATCGAGCAATAGAATATCCGACTTGCAGGAGTGAAATACCTTGGCCACGGCCCGGTCGCGCAGCACCGCGAATAGCGGCTCTAGGTCGGCGGCCATGTCGGGCAGCGGCAGCGGGTCAATCAAGTACGCTTCCTGCCCATCGAACACCTGAATGAGCGCCAGGTGGCGGCCGTAGCGGTGGCGCATGTCGTCGAATTCCAAATCGATGCCAATGCGGGGCAGGGTGGCAAAATGTGCGGCCGCGGTGGCGATGGCGTCGGCGGTGGTCAGGTAATGGATGGTGGGCATTGAAACAAAGAGCAAGTCGGCGGGGCCGGCACCTGGCGAGGCAAGGCTGGCGCGGTAAAGGTAGGCATGTACGGCAGCAGATGGTAAAAAGGAAGCGCGCGCTTTAAACTTGGGGGGGCAGCATGGTTAATTATCTTTGTTTTAACATTTATGGAAAAAATCTGCAAACAATGTATAATTTGCCGACTGATTTTGCACAATATTTAACGTTTCAATCAAAACGCTGCATGAATGAAAAAACACCGCTCATTAAGTACTCACTAACCCCCTCTCTAATGAAATATAAACTCTTTACTCACATCAGAATTTTCTTGTTTTTGGTTCTGAGCCTCAGCACGTTTTCGGCGTGGGCGCAAACCAAAGCCATCACCGGTCGGGTGGTGGGCACCGACGGCAGCGGCATCCCCGGCGTGACGGTGCTGGAGCGCGGCACCGCCAACGGCGTGAGCACCGGCGCCGACGGCTCCTTCAGCCTGAGCGTGCAGCCCAACGCCACGCTTGTTATCAGCTCGGTGGGCTTCACCGGCCAAACGGTGCCCGTGGGCAGCCAGTCGACCCTGAACGTGACGCTGGCCGCCGCGGCCACGGAACTGAACGAAGCCATTGTGGTGGGCTACGGCACCCAGCAAAAGGCCGACCTGACCGGCTCGGTGGCCACCCTGTCCAGCAAGGACATTGCCAACGCCCCGGTGCAAACCTTCGAGCAGGCCATCCAGGGCCGGGCCGCGGGCGTGGTCATCGAAAACTCCAGCGGCAAGCTGGGCCAGGCCATTAAGGTGCGGGTGCGGGGCACCTCGTCGGTGAGCGGCGACACGCAGCCGCTGTACGTGATTGACAACATTCCGATTCAATCGGATAACTTCTCTTCCACCAGCGCCCCCACCAACCCGCTGGCCGACATCAACCCCAACGACATCGAGAGCATCACCATTCTGAAGGATGCGGCCGCGTCGGCCATTTACGGCTCGCGGGCTTCCAACGGGGTCGTCCTCATCACCACCAAGCACGGCCGGTCCGGCGACACGCGCTTCAACCTGGGCTACCAAGTGGGCGTGAGCCAGGCCACGCACGTACGCGAGTTTCTCAACGGCAAAGAATACGTGGAGCTGCTGACGGAGGCGCTGAAGAACAGCGGCCGGACCGATGCCGCCAACGCCACCCGCCTCCAGGGCTACGCCGCCGGCGTGCCCGTGGACGCCAACTACAACGTGGACACCAACTGGGCCGACCAAGTGCTGCGCAAGGCTGCTTTCAGCCAATACGACCTGAGCGCCAGCGGCGGCAACGAGAAGACCAAGTTCTTCCTCTCGGGGCAGTACAGCGGGCAGGAAGGCATCGTGGTGGGCAACAAGCTCAGCCGCATTGCCTCGCGCCTGAACGTGGACCACCAGGCTTCCAAGCGCCTGACCCTGGGCGTGAACGTGGCCCTCTCGCGCACCAACAACAGCCGCCTGCCCAACGACAACCTGTTTTCCAACCCGCTGCAGATTGTGGCCTTGGCGCCCATCACGCCCGTGATTGACCCGCGCACGGGCCTCACCAGCGGCGCGCTGGACCTGACCACGGGCAAGCCCAACACCAGCTACCCGTTTTACTACAACCCGCTGCTGGGCCTGCAAAACAACGCCGCTACCTATGCAGCCATCAGCTACCGCGCCCTGGGCAACGTGTATGCCCAGCTGGAAATTCTGCCCGGCTTCACCTTCCGCTCGGAGCTGGGGGCCGACCTGCTGAACCAGGACGAAGACCAGTACAGCGCCCGCGTGACGGTGGTGGGCAACAGCTCGGCCGGCAACGGCTACGCCTTCAGCGCCCACACCACCAGCGGGCGCTACATCACCAACAACTTCTTCTCGTACCGCAAAACCCTGGCCGAGCAGCACACGCTGGAGGCTACGCTGGGCACGTCTTACGAGCAGCGGAATGTGAACTACACCAGTACGACGGGCAGCCAGTTTGCCAGCGACGCGTACCGCACCATCGTGAACGCGGCCACCTTCAACTCCGGCAACTCTTCCGGTACCAGCAACGCCCTGCTGTCGTATTTTGCCCGTCTCAACTATTCCTTTGCCGGCCGGTACCTGCTGGGGCTGAGCGCCCGCGTCGATGGCTCGTCGCGCTTCGGCGTCAACCACCGCTACGGCTTTTTCCCGGCGGCGTCGGCCGGCTGGGTGGTCACGGAGGAAAGTTTCCTGAAAGACCAGAAGGTGCTGAGCTTTTTGAAGCTGCGCGTGAGCACCGGACTCACCGGCAACCAGGCCTTTACGGATTTTGCGCCGCTGGGCTTGTACGCGGGCAGTGCGGGCTACGTGGGCATTCCGGGCCAGCGCCCCTCGCAACTGGCCAATCCCGACCTGAAGTGGGAATCGACCCGGCAGACGGACGCCGGCGTTGAATTCGCCTTGTTGGATAACCGCATCAGCGGCGAGGTAGACGTGTACCAGAAGCTCACCACCGACCTGGCCCTGAACGCGCCCGTGCCGGCAACCGCAGGCTTCACCAGCATCTTCAAGAACGTGGGCAACTTGGAAAACAAGGGCATTGAATTTGCGCTGACCACCCGCAACCTCACCGGCGCCTTCACCTGGACCACCACGGCCAATGCCTCGCGCAACTACAACAAACTGACCAACCTCACGGGGCAGCCCATTGCGGGCAGCTACCTGAGCCGCGCCCAGGAAGGGTTCCCCATCGGTACGTTCTTTGGCCCCGAGTTCGCCGGGGTCGACCCCGCCAATGGCAATGCCCTGTATTACATCAACAAAGCAGCCGACAATCCCTCCGGCGCGGCCAGCGTGGACCACAGCACCGGCACCACCACCAACATCAACCTGGCCCAGGCCGTGCCCCTGGGCAGCCCCAATGCCACTTGGACGGGCGGCCTGACCAACACGTTTACTTTCAAAGGCATTGACCTGAGCGTCACGTTCATTGCCGTCACCGGCAACAAGATTTTTGACGCCGCCGGGCAGTTCTACTCGGTGGGCTTCAACAACGGCCCCGACAACCAGACCCGCGACCAGCTCAAACGCTGGCAGAAGCCCGGCGACATCACCGACGTGCCCAAAGCCATTTACCTGGGCGGCAACGGCATCGGCAACTCCTCGCGCTTTGTGTACGACGGCTCCTACGCGCGCCTGCGCACCCTCACGCTGGGCTACAACCTGCCCAGCGCACTGGTGAAGAAAGGCTACCTGCAGTCGGCCCGTGTGTATGTGCAGGGCCAGAACCTGCTCACCTTCACCAAGTACCCCGGCAACGACCCGGAGGTGAACACCGACTTCCTCGGCACCACCACCACCACGGGCAACATCAACCAGGGCATCGATTTCTACTCGGCGCCCCAGCCCCGCACCATCACCTTTGGCGTCAACGTTGGCTTCTAGCCGGCGGGCCGCCACCGCGCGACCCGTTTCCTCCTTCAACTCATATTTGGTATGAAAAAAACATTCTATGTGCTGGGCGCGGCGCTGCTGCTGGCAGGCTCCCTCACCAGTTGCGACAAAAAGCTGTCCATCGACCCGGTCAACAGCATCAACGCCGAAACCGCCCTCCAAACGTCCTCTGATGTGGAGGCGGCGCTGGTTGGCTGCTACACGGGCCTGCAAAGCACGTTCAGCTACGGCGGCTACATTCAGCTCACGTCGGACCTGCTGGCCGACAACGGTGACGAAACCTTCGTGGGCACGTTTGCCGACCCGCCCCAGATTTACCGCAAAAACATCCTGCGCGACAACGGCTTTGTGTCGTCCATCTGGATAAACGCCTACAGCACCATCAACCGCGTCAACAACGTGCTGGCCAACATCGACAAGCTCGACTCGCCCGCCAAGAAGAGCCGGGTCGAAGGCGAAGCCAAATTCATCCGGGCGGCCTTGTATTTTGAGCTCGTGCGGCAATTCGCCAAGGACTGGAGCGACGGCACCCCGTCCGCGAACCCGGGCGTGCCGCTGGTGCTCACGCCCACCAAAGCAGTGGACGCCACCAGTCAGGTACGGCGCAACACCGTGGCCGAAGTGTACGCCCAGATACTGCTCGACCTGACCGACGCGGAAACGAAAATCGCGGGCATGACCGCGCTACCGGCTTTCGCGGCCAATGCCTCGGCCGAGATTTCGAACTATGCGGCCGCCGGCCTGCTGTCCCGCGTGTACTTGCAGCAGGCCCGCTTTCCCGACGCCGCCGCCGCGGCCAACCGGGCCACTGCCGGGCCTTTCTCCCTGACGTCGACCTACGCGGCCGAGTTCCGGTCGGGCGCCACCAACACCGCCGAAGACATTTTTGCCGTTCAGATATCGGCCCAGAGCGGCAGCAACGCCCTTAGCACTTTCTACAAAGTACGGGGCGACGTGGCCATCGAGGACAAGTTTTTCAACCTGTACTCCTCCACCGACGAGCGCAAGACGCTGTTTACCACCACGGGCGGCAAGCGGCTCACGGGTAAGTTCGACGCGGTGAACGGCGTGGGCAGCAACGTCAAGGTGATACGCCTGGCGGAAATGCTGCTGAACCGGGCCGAAGCCAACCTGCGCGCCGGCACCGTCCTCGGCGCTACTCCGCTTGCCGACATCAACCGGGTGCGGGCCCGCTCAGGGGCGCCCGTGCTCACTGCCGTGACCCTGGCCGACATCCTGCTGGAGCGCAAGCTGGAACTGGCTTTTGAGGGCTTCCGCCTCGGCGACCTCAAGCGCAACAAAGAGTCGGTAAACGAGCCACTGCCCGGCACCGCCGTATTGCCCTGGAATTCTCCTCGCCTAATTTTTCCAATACCCAAGCGCGAAACCGACATCAACCCCAACCTGGAGCAAAACGAGTATTACAAGTAAGTACCCGTGCAGAAGTAATCGTATTCGCTCGAACGTCCTGCTGAGCGCAGCCGAAGCATCTCTACCGCGCAAGTCATTAGGTTTACTGTTGCAGTAGAGATGCTTCGACAAGCGCAGCATGACCACCTTTTTACTATCCGTTTACGTTTGCTTGACGACTTAATAGCCCCGGCTGATACGCAGCCTTGGTTCATAAAAAAGGCCCGCAACTCGTGTTGCGGGCCTTTTTTATGGTAAAGGTTTTTACTTGTCGCCGAGCAGCAGCTGCGGGCCTGTGCCACGCCCGTTGCCCATGATGATGACCTTGGCGTTGGGCGAAGTGGCAATGGCCTGGTTGGCCTTGATGGTTTCGTATTGCAGCAGCTTGTCGCTGAGCTCGGTGTTCACAATGCGCTGGTAGTCGGCAATGCCCTGCGCTTCCACGCGCTTGCGCTCGGCTTCCTGCTTCTCTTTCTGGAGCACGAACTGCATTTTTTGGGCGTCCTGTTCGGCCGAAATCTTGCTTTCGATGCTGGTTTTTACTGATTGCGGCAGTTGGATGTTGCGGATGAGCAACTGGTCGAGCTGCAGGCCGCTGCTCCGAAAATCCTTCTCAATGGCGTTCAGAATACGGGTTTGAAATTCCTCGCGGCGCGTCGAGTACAAGGCCACGGCATCGTAATACACGGCATTGTCGCGGATGCGGGTGCGCGAAATGGCCCGCACAATCTTGTCCTGGTAATCCTCGCCGATGGTGGCCAGGATGCGCGGGGCCTGGGCGGGCACTACGTGGTAGAGCACCGTCAGGTCGATGACAACTTCCAGCCCGTCGGCCGAGAGCACCCGAATGGCGTCATCGCCTTCCTGCTGACCTTCGCCGTGCTGGGCCGACATGGTGTAGTTCTGCGTGCGGGTATCAAAACGGGTTACGTCCACCAGCGGGTTCACCACGTTCAATCCGGGCTGGAGCACGCGGGGTTGCACCTGTCCAAACAGCGTTTGTACGCCCACCTGGCCCACCCCAATCTGCACCACCGTGCTCAGGGCTACTCCCAGTATCATAAACGCACCGCCCAAAAAAAGGAGGCCGCCGCGCAGGCGCTCCAGCCGTTCGGAAAAGCGCGAGGCATTCAGCCCAAGCACGAGCAGAATGAAGCCAAAGATGGTCAGGGTCATGGAATGTGGGGTGAGGTGTTAGGGAAATAAATCAGAACGGTCCTGCTTCGACTGCGCTCAGCAGGACCGTTCTGCCGATGCTCAGCTATTCGTCTTCATCGTCGCTGAAATCCAGCGTGCGGGCCAGGTCTACGCCTTCCTGGGCCACTTCTTCCAGCAGTTCGGGCGCGTCCGCATCCAGGGTGCGGCCGAAGAGGTTGAGCAGTTCCTCACCCTGCTCGTTCACGTAGAGGTCTTCGTAGAGGCGGTCGAACAGCCGGGCTTCGCGGCCCACAATGCGGTCGATATCCTCCGGCGAGCGGGCCTCGTTCAGGGCGCGGTGCAGCACATCGAGCACCTGGCGGCTGGCGTCGTGGTCGCCCAGTTCCGACACCAATTTCAGCAGGCTCATGGCCAGGCCCAGGCGCATTTGCTCGAAGCGAAAGGGGCGTTGGGCGGGCGGGGCGGTGCGCAGTTGGTCGGAGGCCTGGCGGGCAGTGGGGGTGAGGTAGTACTTCACGTCGTTTGGCGCGGTGAAGGCGAGGTGGAGCAGTTGTTCGTAGGGCGACATAACACAAGGGGCGGCGCGGGTGCCGAAACACGGCCGGGTTTGGTGCGTAAGCTAAAAGCCGAAAGGTACGCGGCGCAGCCAAGCCACCGGAGTAATCGCACATCGGCGGCCCGCATTACGCCTTCCCTCCACTTATTTTTTCTTGTTGTTTATGACGCACAAAACCAAATGGCTGCTTTTTGCCCCGCTGGGCTTGGCCACCATTGGCGCCGGAGCCAGCATGGTGCACTGGGCCGGCAGCCTCAAAGACCAGGGCCTGCCTGCTTCAAAATGGCTCGCTGCCGGCACCGCCGCGCTGGTTGTTTTCAACGCTGGCGTGAGCCTGTTTGGGCGCGGCGTGGTCGAGAACGTACTCTACGAAGTGCGCGAAAAGCCCCAGCCGGCGTCGGATAGCCCGGTCGCCCTCGAAGCAACCAACACCGGCCACAGTGGGCTGAATTAAGATGACCGCAGGGCATTCTGGCGCTGGGCTTCGGCATCTTCAATATCGTCGAGCTCGATGTTGAGCGCATCCACCGAAATCTGAATTTCGACTAGGGCCATGCCCAGCGACACCAGCAGCGCCAGTAGGCTGGCCCCAAACAGCAGCTGGCCGGCGGTGTTCAGGCCCGCATACACCAAAAACATGGTGAGCACGCAGCCAAACATGCTGCCAATGCCCACGGCCTGCATGTTGCGGATGAGGACCAGCCGCTGGCGCAGGTTCTGAATCTGGCGCCGCAGAGGCTCGCGTGGGGCATCTACATACTGCAATTTGAGGCTGCGTACCACATTGGCCAGCCCCAGGAAGCGGTTGGTGTAGGCCAGCAGCAGCAACGAGAGCGCCGGAAACAGCAGCGCCGGCGTGGTCAACGTAATTTCCATGCCTGAATGTACCGCCCGTGCTGGCTAAAGCACAAAAAAGCCTCGCCAATGGTGGCGAGGCTTTTTACTTGTGGAAAGGAAGGCTAGGAAGGGCTATCTATTCGGTTTTGGCTTCCATTTTAGCGGTGCCCTCTTTTACTTTGCTGCCCACTTTCTGGGTGCCGTGCTTCACGGCGTGGCCGGTTTTCTGAGCACCGCGTTTCAGGGCGTGGCCGGTTTTGTGGGCTACGTTGCCGGCGGCGTCTTTGGTATTGTCGATGGCCTGACCAGCGTTGGTTTTGCCGGTTTTGGTTACCACTTTGGTGGTGCCGTTGTCACGCACTTTCACTTCCGTTGAAGGAGTAGTTTGCGCAAAAGCGGAAGTTGCGAAAGCGGAAAGGGCGAGCAACAGGGTTACTTTTTTCATGATAAAGGAGAAAGAAAAAGGGTGATGTGGGGCTTGTACGCGGCCCATTGGCAAAGGTTATTGCATGGATTGTGCCAAGCTTTTTCTTAATCTTCGGCGGCCAAAATTTGCTCAGAGCCAGGGAGCAGAAGGGAACTGTCGCCGTAGCTCAAAAACCGGTAGCCATGGCGTAGGGCGTGCTCATACACGGCGCGCCAGCCGGTGCCTAGCAGAGCGGCTACCAGCAGCAGCAAGGTGCTTTCGGGCTGATGGAAATTGGTTATCAGCCCATCAACCAGCCGAAAGCGGTAGCCGGGCGCAATCAGCAGCCGGGTGCTGGCTTCCAGCGTATCGGTGCCCAGGGCCTCCAGGTAGCGCAGCAGCGCAGTAAGCGCTTCTTCCGGACTTATTTGGGTCGCTTCCGGGGCCATATCATAGGGTTGCCACTGTGTCACGAGCAGCTCGGATGAGCCGGGCGCAGTCGCGTTGGGTTGCAGCAACAGGCCTGCCCCCAGCCAATACAGGGTTTCGAGGGTGCGCAGACTGGTGGTGCCCACGGCCAGCACCGGGCGGGGTCGGTGCGCCAGCAACTGCCGCAGCAGCGCTGCCGTCACCAAAATGGGCTCGGTGTGCATGGGGTGGTCGGCCATGCGGTCGGCCTTCACCGGCTGGAACGTGCCCGCCCCCACATGGAGCGTGATGTGGCCCGTTTGAATGCCTTTTTCCTGAAGCTCGGCCAGGATTTCGGAGGTGAAATGCAGGCCAGCGGTGGGCGCGGCCACGGCACCCTCGGCGGCAGCATACACGGTTTGGTAGCGCACGGCATCGGCGGCCGTGTCGGGCCGGTCGATGTAGGGCGGGAGGGGCAGGTGGCCGGCGGCCCGCAATACTTCGGCAAAAGGAAGCTCGGCGGGTGTCCACCGAAAAGCTATTAGCGCGGTACCGGCCTCCTGGGTTTGGCGCTCGGCGTGCAGGGTGGCGGCCTGGCCGTCAGCAGTGGCAAATTCCAGCCTGACGGGGCCGGCTTTCCAGCGGCGGCCGTTGCCTATCAGGCAGCGCCACGTGCAGCTCCCGGTTTGTTGCAGGGCCAGCTCCAAGCTGCGGTGCGGCGCCACGGGCTCCAGGCAAAACAGCTCGACTTGGCCACCGGTGGGGCGGCGGGCCAGCAGCCGGGCCCGTACCACGCGGGTATCATTAAAAATGAGCAGCGAGTCGGCGGGCAGCTCGCCGGGTAGGTCGCGAAAGGTTTTATCGGAGATAACACCGTCTCTGCTTACCAAAAGGCGACTGGCGGCGCGGTCGGGGAGGGGCTCCGGGGCAATGCGCTCGGCCGGTAGCGGGTAGGTGAAGTCGTGAATGGAAATCTGGCGCGGGTCGGGGTTCATGCCCGCAAAGGTCGGCATTGAACCAGTACCCCGAAATGAACTTTCGGCCCGCCCCAACGATGAAGCTATGTAGAAAGTCAGCAGGACGTTTTACAGGACTTTCTAAACAGCTTCTTTATGTTGAACCTCGCCCAGACGGACCGAAATGAAATTTCGGGGTACTGGTTCCGCTACTTCCGCTTAAACAGCAGCAGGTGTTGTTGCGGCAGCGTTTCGATGGAATCGGCCAGTACCAGGCCCACGGCGGCCATTTCCTTGCGGGCCTGGGCCACCGTCATCTTGTGAATGCGCTTGATGGGCACATTCGCGTCCTCGGCGCGGTACTCAACCAGGGCCAGGCGGCCGGTGCCGGGGCGCAACGCCCGCCGAATGGCCCGGCCCATCTCACGCGGGTGGTCAAACTCGTGGTAGGCATCTACGATGAGCACCACATCTACACTATCGGCGGGCAGGGCGGGGTTGGTGGTGCTGCCCAGCACGGGGCGAACGTTCGTGTTTTTCAGCCGGCGCTTGTTGTCCTGCAGCGCCGCAATCATCTCGGGCTGGATGTCGACCGCCAGAACCTGGCCCTTCGGTACCCGTTTGGCCAATTGAAAGGAGAAGAAGCCAGTGCCGGCACCGATATCGGCCACCACATCGGTGGGTTTCAGCTTCAGTTCCTTCAGTAAGAGGTCGGTGCCTTCTTCCTGCTGCCGGCCTTTGCGCTCCAGCCAGGTGGCGCCTTCGTGGCCCATGACGTGGGCAATCTGGCGGCCCAGGTAATAGGTGCCAATGCCGTTGGGGTCGCGGGGCGGGGCGGTTTCGTAGCCGCTGGTATCGGTAACTACTACGGACTGCATCCGGCGCTCCATGCTGACCGAGGGGCGGGTTTCGGCGGGGAGCTGGGTGCAGCCCAACGCCAGCAAACCGGCGCTGCTGCTCATTCCCATCACCCCCAAAGCACGCTGCCAAGTTGAAAAACAGTACCTCATACGGATTGCAAGTAAGTACATATTGGCTTAGTCAACAGCAAATCGAGGCCGTGCGTTCAGCCACAAAACCGGCTTCGACCCGCGCCAGTCAACGTCGTGGGTTGGCTGCCCATTCGCCTTGCCCAAGGTAGGCGTCGTCAATTAAAATACCTGCCCTACCCATCTATTTGCCGTTTTGGCCGTAGAACGGGCAATTACGCTTACTTCTTACCCCCGATTGTTTATGAAAAACACCTCCTCTCCCCTCGCTAAACTCCTGGCTGTGGCGGCCTGTGCCCTCATGCTGGGCAGCTGCAACCGAGCCGAATATGCCATGCTTCCCAAAGGCAGTTCTTACCACGGCGTGAGCCGCATGGCCACGCCGGTGCCTGCTGCTCCTGCGGCCGTCATCACTCCCGCGGCAACCGAAGTGCCCGCCACCGCTCCTGCGGCAAGCAGCACTCCCGAAACCCGCACCGCTCTCCCAGCTGCTGTGGCGGCCAAACCCGCCGCAGCCCCGGCCCGGACAGCCCCCGTTACCACGCCAGCTACGGTGGCGGCCACTACCACTGCTACCCCGGCGCCCAAGTTGAGCCTTGTCCAACGCTTGGCTTTGAGCAAAGTGACCCGGCAAGCCGATAAGCTCATAAAGCAAGCCGGCTCGGTGCGTCAGCACGACAATTCGGCCTCCGTGGCCAAAGGCTCTGTAAGTGGCAACCTGCGCATTGGCATCATCCTGTTGCTGGTAGGCCTGATTGTGAGCTTAATCAACGGATTTATCGGGAGTATTATCGCGCTGATTGGTTTGATTTTCATCGTGCTCTGGTTGCTCGACCAATTGTAAGACTTATTGCATGCTTTATCAAAAAGGCCCGCTCGATGCATCGAGCGGGCCTTTTTTAGTAAAACTATTTCTGTAGTGCGGGCCATATAGGCCGATGCTCACATCGGGTCCACGTCGGCTACTAGGCGGGCTTGCTTGAACTCTTTCTGGTCGCGCACCACGTCCATGGCTTCACAGATGTGTTGCTTGGCTTGCTTGAGCACCGTGTGGGCCCGGTCGAGCTTGATGGTGATTTCCTGCAGATAGAAGTTGCGGATGCGGAAAATGTAGGGCGCTTCGGGGCCCAGCACGGCGGCGCCGCCCAGGCGGTCGACCAGCTCCTGGGTTAGCAAAATAGCGGCTTGTTCGCCCAGTCCTTGCTCTACGTGCTTCACCGTGAGCTTGATGATGCGCATGAACGGCGGGTAGCCGTGCTCGCGCCGCTGCATGATTTCGTAGTTGTAAAATTCCACGTAATCGTTGCGAATGACTTTGTCGAAAATCACCTGCGTGGGGTCGGCCGTCTGGATGATGACTTTGCCCTTCTTGCCCTTGCGCCCGGCCCGGCCGCTTACCTGCACAAACATCTGGTAGGCTCGCTCGTGGGCCCGGAAATCGGGGTAGTGAATGATGCTGTCGGCGTTGATGATGCCCACGAGGCTCACGTTGGCAAAGTCGAGGCCTTTGGTCACCATCTGGGTGCCCACCAGCACGTTGGTGGTTTGCTTCTCGAAGTCGGCAATGATTTGCTGGTAGCTGTTTTTGGCGCGCGTCGTATCCAAATCCATGCGCTGGATATTAGCCTGGGGCAGCATAATTTTGAGGTCGTCCTCAATCTTTTCGGTGCCGAAGCCCTGCGTTTTCACGGCGCGGGAGCCGCAGGCGGGGCACTTGGTCACCATGGCTTCGTGGTAGCCGCAGTAGTGGCAGCGCAGCTCATGGCTGTGCTTGTGGTAGCTGAGGCTCACGGCGCAGTTGGTGCACTTGGGAATCCAGCCGCAGTCCTGGCAGGCCACCACGGGCGCGTAGCCGCGCCGGTTCTGGAACAGAATGACCTGTTCCTGCCGGCCCAGGGTGCGCTCCACTTCGCCCAGCAGGTCGGCGGTGAAGTGGTTGTGCATGGTCTTTTGGTCGCGGGCCTTGCGGGTGTCTACCAGCTCAATATCCGGCATGCCCGCTTCCCCAAAGCGCTTGGTGAGGCTCACTAGTCCGTAGCGGCCCTGCTTGGCCTGGTAGTAGGTTTCGACGGCTGGCGTGGCCGAGCCCAGCAGCGTTTTGGCGCCCTGGAAGTTGGCCATCATCAGGGCTACTTCGCGGGCGTTGTAGCGCGGGGCGGGCTCGTACTGCTTATAGCTCGATTCGTGCTCCTCGTCCACGATGATGAGCGCGAGGTTATCAAACGGCAAAAACACCGCCGAGCGCACCCCAATCACCACCTGAAAGCGGCCGGAGAGTACGCCGTTCCACACTTCCACCCGTTCGTTGTCGGAGAATTTGGAGTGGTACACGCCCAGCCGCGAGCCGAACACGCGCATCAGGCGCGTCACAATCTGGGCCGTGAGGGCAATTTCGGGCAGCAGGTACAGCACCTGCCCGCCGCCCTCCATGGCCTTGCGAATGAGGTCGATGTAAATCTCGGTTTTGCCCGCGCCCGTCACGCCGTGCAGCAGCACGATTTCCTGCTGGCCAAAGTGCGCCATGATTTCATCGCGCGCCGAAGTCTGGGCCTCGGTGAGCGAGAAATTCATTTGAATGGCTCCCTCGTTTTCCAGCGGGAACCGGCTCACAATCTGGTCGAACTGTTCCAGTACGCCGTTTTTGATGAGCGTGTTCACGGCCGAGGCCGAGAGGTGGGGGCTGCTGGTCAGGTAGGGTTTTTCAATGCCCGCGTGGTTGGCGTGCTCGTTCTGGTGCACCGGCACTCGCTGCAGGTACTTCAGCAGCACATCCAGCTGCTTGGGCTTGGTAGCGAGGCTCTCAAACAGTTGCTCTAGTGAGGCTTCTGATACGAAATGATGCGCCAGGCGCACCTTCTTCACCACTTTGGGCGCGTACTTGTCGGCGGTGTGCTCAAAGAGGAAAATGACGTCCTTGTGCATCAGCGACTTTATCACCTTGTGAAAAGAGGTGATGCCCAGCAGGTCGCCCACTTCGGTAAAGGTCAGGGCTTTGCCGTCTTCCACCGTGCCCAGCGCGTCCACAATCAACGCTTCCTGCGCGGAGAGCGGGTACTCGTTTTCTTCCCTGGAAAAAGCGGGGTGCAGCTGGATGCGCGACTCGGAGCTGAGCTTGAGCGCCGAGGGCAGGGCCGCGTTTATCACCTCGCCAATGGTGCACATGTAATAGTCGGCCATCCAGCGAAACAGCTTGAGCTGCGGCTGGGTGACCACGGGTGCATCGTCGATAAATTCGAGGATGTACTTGGCCTGATACTCTTTGGGCGCGTTTTCGTGCACGGCGGCCACAATGCAGCTAAGCGTCTTTTTGGCCCCAAACTGCACAATGACGCGGCCCCCGATTACCACGTTGTCGTTCAGCTCATACGGCACCCGGTAGGTGTAGAGCCGCGGCAGGGGCAGGGGCAAAATAACGTCGGCAAACAGCGTCACCCGGTCGGCCGCCGGGGCGGCTGCGGGCGAAATAAAATCAAGCGTCAGACTCAAAACAGCGGATAGGGTAGGGGAATAGTAAAGATAAAGCCCCGGCTCCCCGTCACCAACCCCAATGCCGCAGCATAAGTTGGCGGGCGGGCCCATTCCCGGCGCTCATGCCACGCAGGAAAATCCTTCTTAAGGACGGGACAGCATCAGAGCCAAGGCGGTTGAAGCCCTTGTTTTTTGGAAGTATAAGTACTCGAATATTCATTTGGTGGCTAGATTATTGCTGGAAAATTTATAGCTTGAGCGGCCAGAGTACGGTTCGACTTAAGCCCGCCATTTTCCCTCCCTTTTTCCATCTCCTCACCCCCACCTTATGAAGATAACCATACGCTTACTATCCCGACGCGTGGCCGTGCTGTGGGCCGTGCTTGCACTGCTGGGCAGCAGCCGGGCCCTGGCCCAGGTGGCCAACGACGACTGTGCTACGGCTGTGCCACTGACGACATCCAGCGTGTGTACCGTGCCGGTGAACGGCACGGTGGCCACGGCCACCCAGAGCCTGGCACCCACTGCGGCCTGCGGCATCGGCCTCACGTCGGCGCTTGATGTGTGGTACAGCTTCACGGCCACCAGCACCAACCACCTCGTAACGCTGGCCCCGCGCTTTGCGGCCATCCTCGACGTGCGCTCGGGCACCTGCGCCAGCTCGACCAGCATCTTCTGCACCACCATTGCCAACAACAACACTTCGGCCGTCTCGGTGGGCGGCCTGGTGGGCGGGCAGACTTACCTCATTCGGGTGTATCCGGCCACCAATACGCCTCCCACCGGCATCAGCAGTACGTTTGCGCTGTGCATTGGGCAGGGCGCTACGGGGCCAAACAACGACGACTGCATCGGGGCCATCAGCGTGCCGGTGAACACTACCGGGACGTGCACCAACACCGTGAGCGCCGATAACACCCTGGCCACGGCCAGTGTGGGCGTGCCGGCACCCCTCTGCGCCAACTACCAGGGCCGCGACCTGTGGTTTTCGGTAGTAGTGCCGGCCAGCGGCAACGTAACGGTGCAAACCGTGGTGGCCAGCACCGGCACCGACGTGGGCGATACCGGTATGAGCATGTATTCGGGCACTTGCGGAAACTTGGCGGGGCTGGGCTGCGACGATGATGCCGCCGGCAACCTCAAGTCCCTGCTGACTTTCACGGGCCGCACGCCCGGCGAAGTGCTCTACATTCGGGTGTGGTCCTACAATAACCAGAATAGCGGCACCATTGCCGTGTGCGCCACTACCCCGGCACCCTTGGTGAATGATGACTGCGCCAACGCGGTACAGTTACCAGTTACCACCGCTTGTAGCGTCCCAGTTAGCGGTACTCTCGCTGGCGCTACGCAGTCGCTGCCTCCATCTGCTACTTGCAGCCCCGGCATTACCACAGCCAATGACGCTTGGTACAGATTTGTAGCAACAGGGGCTACTCAGACGTTAACTCTAAATAGTAGTTTTTTTGCTGCTGTGGAGGTGCGCTCAGGTACCTGTGCTAGTTCTGCCAGCGTCTTTTGCGGTACGGTTACCTCTGGACAAGGGCTGACCCTGAGCGGCCTCACTAGCGGCCAGACTTATTTTCTGCGTGTTTACATCAATACAAATTTTTCGCCCACTAATCTTCAGTTTACGATTTGTCTGACTCCTGGACCTGTTCCGGCTACCAACGACGACTGCGTTAATGCTGTGACGTTGCCGGTAACCTCAGGTTGCACGTCGTTAGTGAGCGGTACCCTAAGCGGTGCTTCACAGAGTCTGCCACCCGCGAGTTGTAGTGGTACTGGAGTTACTATAGCCAATGATGTATGGTACAGCTTTACAGCAAGCGCGGCTACCCAAACGCTGACGTTTAACGGCGGATTTCAACTAGTTGCTGATGTCCGTTCAGGAACTTGCATTAATTCTGCTAGTGTGTTTTGCGGGGTTGCTTTTCCCAACCAGCCTATTACCGTGTCCGGATTAACTGGTGGGCAAACATATTTTTTGCGGTTATATGCTAATAACAACATCCAGCCGGTAGTTACTACTTTTACCCTGTGCCTCACGCCCGGCCCGGTACCGCCCGCCAATGACGAATGCACCGGAGCCATTCCGCTTACGGTTGCGACGGCCTGCACACCCGTGACGGGCACAGTGGCCGGGGCCTCGCAGTCGCTGCCGCCCACCACGGGTTGCGGCTTTGCCACCAATGCCAATGACGTATGGTACAGCTTCGTGGCCGGTGGTGCCACCCAGACCTTGGCCTTTACGGGCAACTTTGGGGCGGTGGTAGAAGTGCGCTCGGGCACCTGCGCCACTTCAACGAGTGTGTTCTGCGGCACCACGTTCACGGGTCAGCCCCTGACCCTGGCGGGCCTCACCAGCGGCCAAACCTATTTCCTGCGGGTTTTTGCCAACGCAACGATTCAGCCATTGCCGGCCAATGCCTCCTTCTCGCTGTGCCTCACGCCGGGGCCCGCTGCGGCTGCCAACGACGATTGCAGCCAAGCCGTAGCAGTGGCCGTCGTGGTGGGCTGCGCCACTTCCACCAACGGCACGGTGGTAGGTGCCTCGCAGTCGTTGCCCCCCACCACCAACTGCGGTTTTGCCACCACGGCGGCCGATGTGTGGTATAGCTTCGTGGCGGGCGGCACTACCCAGCAAATCACGCTCAACCCACGCTTTGCGGCCGTGCTGGACGTGCGTACCGGCACCTGCGCCAGCTCGACTAGCCTGTTCTGCACCACTATTTTCGCGGGCAACACGACGGGCACGGTAGTGGGCGGCTTGACCAACGGCCAAACCTACTTTATCCGCATATATGCCAACAGCACGGTGCAGCCCATTCCGGCCAATGCCACCTTTACGCTTTGCGTGAGCCCGCCGCCCACGCCGCCCGTCAACGACGAGTGCTCGGGGGCTATTCTCCTGACCGCGGGCGCCACCTGCACCACGCCGGTAAGCGGCACGGTAGAAGCAGCTTCGCAGTCGTTGCCGGTCACGACGGGCTGCGGTTTTGCCACTACGGCGGCCGACGTGTGGTACCGCTTCGTGGCCAACGGCTCGGCGCAGCTCATTACCCTGAACTCCGCATTCCAGGCCGTACTGGACGTTCGGACGGGCACTTGCGCCAACTCGACCAGCGTTACCTGCGCTACGGTGCTGCCCAATAATACGGCGGGCACCAGCATTGGCGGCCTGACCAACGGGCAGACGTATTACCTGCGCATCTACTCCAACACCACGATTCAGCCCACCGGAACTGCCGCCGCGTTTACAGTATGCGTAAGCACACCCCCGCCGACGCCCGTAAACGACGACTGTGCCGGCGCTCTCACCCTGCCCGTGCAGTTTGGTACCACTTGCGTTAGCCAAACCACTGCCGATAATACCGCCGCTACCGGTAGTACCGGTGTACCCGCTCCCACCTGCGCCAACTACCAGGGCCGCGACCTGTGGTTCCAGGTAACGGTGCCGGCTTCGGGTACGGTTACGGTGCGCACGGTTATTCCCACCATCGGTACCGATGTAGGCGATACCGGCATGAGCATTTATTCGGGCACCTGCAGCAACCTGACCCAGATTGGCTGCGATGATGACGGCGCCGGCGCACTGAAATCGTTACTGACTTTCACGGGCCGCACGCCCGGCGAAGTGCTCTATGTGCGGGTGTGGGGCTACGGCGGCACGCGCCTGGGCACGTTGGCGGTGTGCGCTACCTCGCCCACCAACTGCGCCACGCCCACGGCCTTGGCTTCGGCCAACCTCACCAATGGTTCGGCTCAGCTGAGCTGGCAGCCGGGTGGTTCTTCCACCACGGGCATCACCTACACGGTAGAATACGGCCTGCAGGGCTTTGCCATTGGCACGGGCACGGTGCTCACCGGCCTCACCACGCCCTCGGCCCAGCTCACCGGCTTGCAATCGGCCACGGCGTATTGCTTCTACGTGCGGCAGGACTGCCCCGGTGGCAATGGCAGCAGCGCCTACGCGGGTCCGGTTTGCTTCACCACGCCCTGCGCCGTGCCCGTCAGCCTGACGGCTACTGCCATCACTTCCACCACCGCCCTGCTGGGCTGGCAGACCAGCGGCACTGCCCCCAGCGGTGCCTCCTACACCATCGAATACGGCCCGCAGGGCTTCACCCAGGGCACGGGCACCATTATTTCTGGTGCCACCACTACCAGCTTCCAGCTGAGTAACCTGCAAGCGGCAACGGCTTACTGCTTCTATGTGCGGCAGGACTGCCCCAACTCTTCGGGCGGCGGGGCCTTTGCCGGCCCGGTTTGCTTCACGACTTCGGCCCCATCCACTACCTGCCTGAGTCCAACGGCTTTGGTGGCGGGTAGCCCCACTGCCAGCAGTGCCCAACTCAGCTGGCTGCCGGGTGGCACCCCCGCCACGGGCACTACCTACTCGGTGCAGTACGGCCTGCAAGGGTTTGCGCTGGGTACTGGTATCACGGTCAGCGGGTTGGTCAACCCTAGCTACCTGCTCACGGGCCTGGCTGCTACTACGGGCTATTGTTTCTACGTGCGTCAGAACTGCCCCGGTACCAATGGCAGCAGCTCCTACATCGGCCCGGTATGCTTCCAGACCACTACCACGGCCGGTGGCCCCGCCAATGATGACCCTTGCGGCGCCGTAACGCTGGGTGTACCGGGCACCACTACCACGGGCCCCATTATTTCCAGCACCAACACGGGGGCTACCACCAGTACGCAAACCGGCATCGGGGCTCCCACCTGCTCGGCCAATACCACGCCCCGCGATGTGTGGTTTACCATGACGCCCGCCGCTGGCGTCACGAGCGTTACCCTGGCGTTCACGGGTTCGGCAGCGGGCATGGTTCGGGTGTTCACGGCGCCCAGTTGCTCCGCGGGTCCCTTCACGCTGGTGACGTGCCGCAGCAGCGGCGCCAACAACACCGGCCTCTCCGCCGTGGTGGTGACTACCGTGCCCGGCCAAACCTATTACGTAGCCGTGAGCGGCTACGGTGCCGCCGATACTCCTGGCCCGTTCACCATCTCCGCCACGGCCCCAACGGCCACGCGCGCGCAGGCCGATACCAACGCCCTGCTGGTGTACCCTAACCCCAGCAATACCGGCCAACTCACCCTCAAGCTGAGCAACACTTCCTTCAGCACGATGAAAGTGAGCTTGGTGAATGCGCTGGGACAAACCGTACGTACCGAGACACTGCGCAGTGGCAGCGCTGAGCAGGTGATGAGTACCCACGGCCTGGCCACGGGCATCTACACCGTCCGGGTACTGGTCGGCTCCGATGTTCTCACCCGCAAAGTGGTGCTGGAATAAGTGCGTGAAAGCAGCACCATTGCATTGTGAAAAAGGGAGTCAGGCATTGCCTGGCTCTCTTTTTTATTGCGAAGCTGTTTAGAAAGTCTGATTGCCTACACGTCTGTCATCCTGAGCGCAGCGAAGGACCTTATCACGTCAGAACAACGCCTATTCTGACGTGATAAGGTCCTTCGCTGCGCTCAGGATGACAACGATTTTGACTTTCTAAACAGCTTCTGCTCACACCCACGCGGGCTGCAAACCCCTCCTATACCTGCGTCAGGGCCTGCTGCGCCTCTGCCACACTGAATACCGGGGCCAGGCACGCTTGGTTGCGGCACACGTGCACCGCCGTGCGGTCAGGCCCGCCGGGCTTGAGTAGCTTCAGCAGCGGTAGGGCCGAAGTACTTTCCGTTCCCGCCACCACGGTGTCGAAGAGAAAGCTTCGCTGTAGCTCTTCCCGAAATTCATCGGCCTGGGGACCAATAATGGCTACTTCGGCCCCCGGCCGCAGCAGCGCGGCATACAGCGAAGCCCAGTTGGTGAGGTGCTGCGGCTCCTTCACCACAAGGTGGCGTACCTGCGCCAGCATAGCAGTAGCCAGGTCCGTGTAGCGGACGTTTTCGAGGTGGCGACCCAGGCGGCGCAGGTTGTGCGCCATCACCGAGTTGGAGGCAGGAATGACGTTATCGAACAGCTCTTTTTTGCGGGCAATGAGGGGCTCGGCGCTGCTATCGGTATAAAAAAACAGTGTCTCTTCGGCGTCGAAGAATTGCTCCAGCACGTATTCGGTCAGCGCTTCGGCCCGCTGGAGCCAGTTTTCGGCAAAGCTGACTTCGTAGAGGCTGATGTACGCCTGAATGACCAAGGCGTAGTCTTCCAAAAAACCGCTGATGCTGGCCCGCCCATCCTTGCAGGTACGGTAGAGGCGCCGGCCGTCAACCAGATTCGCCTCAATAAACCGGGCGTTGTGCTCGGCCATTACCAGAAACTCTGGCTCGGCAAAAGCCCGGTAGGCATCGGTCAGCCCCTGCAGCATCAGGGCATTCCAGCCGGTCAGGATTTTATCGTCGAGGCCGGGGCGCACGCGCGTGGCGCGCACGGCCATTATTTTCTGCTTCCAGCTGGCCACCAGTTCCGGCACCAGACCGGGCGCTAGCTGGTGGGCGGCGGCAAAGGACTCATCGGTTTCGCGGCGGTGCAGAATGTTGCGCCCGTGCTCCCAGTTGCCCAATGCTGTGCAATTGTAGTAGTCCGAAAACAGCGGTTCCTCGTCGCCCAGAATCTCGCGCAGTTCGTCTTTCGTGAAAACGTAGAACTTGCCTTCTTCGCCCTCGCTGTCGGCATCTAACGACGAATAGAAGCCGCCTTCGGCATTCGTCAACTCCAGCCGGATGAATTCGATGGTGTCGTACACCACATCCCGAAATAGCTCATCCTGGGTGATTTGGAAGGCTTCGCTGTACAAGCTCACTAGCTGCCCGTTGTCGTAGAGCATTTTTTCGAAGTGCGGAGCCAGCCACTCGCCATCCACCGAGTAGCGCGCAAAGCCGCCGTGGGCCTGGTCATAAATCCCACCCCAGGCCATTTCGCGCAAGGTCAGCACTGCCTGATTCAGCACTACCTGGCTGCCGCTGATGGCGTGGGCCCGCAGCAAAAACCGCCAGATGCTGGGCATCGGAAACTTGGGGGCGCGGTTCATGCCGCCGCGTTCCCGGTCGAATTGCACACCCAAGTTGTATACCAGCAGCTTGAATTCTTCTTCCGATACGCCGGCTGGGCCCGTTTCGGGCGCCACGCCAATGGCTTGCAGGGCCGTATAGTCGGCTTCCTGCGCCGCATTGCGGTTTTGCGCGCCATATTTCTGCAGCTCACTGGCCCCAATCACTTCCATAAACCGCTCGGCCGACTGCTCCAGCTCGGCCCGGTGCTCGCCCGCGTACGCCTGGCCAATGTTTTCCAGCAGCTTCACCCAATTGCCCTTTGGGAAGTACGTGCCGCCATAAAACGGCTTGGCTTCCGACGTCAGAAATACGTTGAGCGGCCAGCCGCCCTGCAAGCCCATGGCGTGCACCGCGTCCATGTAAATCTGGTCCACGTCGGGCCGCTCTTCTCGGTCTACTTTGATGCACACGAAATGGGTGTTCATTACCGCCGCCACGGCCGCGTTTTCAAACGACTCGCGTTCCATCACGTGGCACCAGTGGCACGCCGCGTACCCAATGCTCACCAAAATAGGCTTCTGCTCAGCTTTGGCGCGGCTTAGTGCTTCCGGGCCCCACGGGTACCAGTCCACCGGATTATGGGCGTGCTGTTGCAGGTAAGGGCTGGTTTCCTGAGCAAGTCGATTGGACGGGAGCGAAGCATGGGCCATAAGAAGCAGGGTAGGAGGGGTGCTAAAACAACAAACCCGGCAAAAAAGGGCCGGGTTTGAGAATAAATTAAGCTGATTTTGCCGACTTCTTAGGCGGCTTTGCCTTTGCTGCCGGCGTTTTAGCTGCTGGCTCTGTCGTCGGTACTTTGGGCTTCACCACGTTCTTAGCTGCTTTGGACACTGCCGCTTTTGTTGCTACCGCTTTCGCGGGTGCTTTAATAGCAGGCGCGCCATTTGGGGCATTTTTGGCCTTAGTAGCGGGCTTGGATTTCGCCGTCGGTTTTGATGGTGGCGTCGGCGCCAATTCCAAAGTAGCTTCTACCACAACCGGCACTGCTTCGGATGCAGGTTCAACGGGCTTGGCTTTCCCTGAAGCAGCTTTTGCTTTCGCTGCCGAAGCAGGCTTTGGCAAAATATCCGTTTTCGCCGCGCCCTTCGCCGCTGCGGATTTCTTTGCGGCTACGGGCTTTATGGGTTCGGCAGTAGCCTCCACCAAGCTGGCCGAAGAACCAGTCAAACGGCCCCCAGCTACCTGCGTGCGCACCAGAGACGGGTCCTGAACGGGAACTACCGGCGTATCGATGGCCGGTTTTTCCGCCCGCGCCCCACTAACGGCCCGGGCTTTCGACCGACGCGGCTGGCGAGCAGCCGGAGTGGGCGGCATTGCATTAGCAGCCGGCTCAGTAGTTTCCCTCGTGCCTTCCGCCGCGGGAGTGGCGCTGATAGAAGCAGGTACCGCTAGTTGCGGACGTTCATCTGCCACCGGCCCGGAAAGTTGCTCGGCTGTGCCAATAACGCTGTTGCTGACAGGTAAAGCTTCGTCAAGCGTTACAGTGCTTGCGTCAACAGTGCCAAGGGTGGCCGCTTTGGCCGTTTTCTTCTTCCGGTTGCGGCTGCTTCGGGAGCTGGAAACAACGGTTTCAGGCGCTACTGATAAGGCAGCCACCGCCACTTCTGTGGCCGGTGTGGCACTGGGAGCAATGCTTGCAACCGGCGTGGGCAATTCAGCATCGGCCGTTGGGACATCAGCAGCCACGGCTTCAGCCGTAGGCACTACAAACAAGGGCACGCGTGGCACGCGGCCGGGCTCCTGGCGCCGTCCACCACGTTTTACCGGCACCGATTTGGTGATGACGGAGGATTTTTTCTCCGGCACTACCGGCGTACTGCCCACTCCGGCGCCCAGGCCCTGTGCAGCATCAATGGTTCCGTCAGGCGCAACGGCTTCGGCTCCCGGCAGCAGTTCGCCGGCGGCCAGTCGGAGCGCATGCTTGCGCGCCGTGCGCTTAGCGCCCCCGCGGGAACGGCGCTTCTTTTTCTTTACCGGCTCCGCGCCGACAGCGCCCGCTTCGCTGTTAAGGCTGGTGGCGTATGGCTCCGGCAGCACCTCTTCAAGTGCCACCAGTGCGTCACCTACGGCATTCGGAACAAGCGGTACGGCCTCGTTTTCTGCTGCAAAAGCTGCCACTTGGTACTGCTCATTCTCATTGGGCACAGTCGGCTGGCCCTTTTCGCGTCCGTCGCGGCGGCCCCGCTCTGGCCGGCCCGCCCGAGCTGCGCGTTGCGCCCGAAATTCCTCCGGTGATAAGCGCGGTGGCCGGCTTTCAGTGCTAAGCGACTGCCCCAACGCCGATTCCAGCGTGGCTTCCGCCGCTTCGGCAATGCCCGCAGGCCGCGCCACCGCCGAAACCACTGTGCCTTCGCCAATGTCAATCCGTTCTTCGTCGTCTTCCACCTCGGCTACGGGCGCCGGTTGGCGTAACGCTGGCAGCGCGGCTAGTTGGGTCCGCACCTGGTTAAGCTCGGCGTCCACGTTTACTTTCCGCAGGCTTAGCTGCTCCAGTTTTTCGCGGGTGCTTTCCAGAAACTGCCGGTGCTCCGGCGCCGCCGCAAACAGGGGCCGGTGCCCCAACGACTGCCGAATGGTGGCCCATTCCTTGCGGAAACGACCAAATTCCGCATCGAAATACGTGCGAGCAAACTTGTCCCAGATATAATCTTCCGCAACTTCCGACGGGTGTAGCATGTCGGAAGCGTAAAAACGGTAGTCCCGCAAATCATCCACCAGCAACTCGTACGCCGGGAAATAGGCCACGCCGGGCAGCAAGTCGCTCACTATATGCGTAGCCACCCGCAACACCGATTTGCTGACCGAATTCAGTTGCAGCGTATCCTTCAAATGCCTTACTGGGCTCACGGTCAGCACAAAGCGTAGCTCCGGGTTGATGCGCCGCAGGTAAGCGTGCGTTTCGGCCAGCGCGTTAATGATTTCGTCGGGCGTCAGCATTTCCCGCACAAACAAGTCGGCCGGTTGCTTATGGCAATTGCTCACCAGTTCGCCGGTTTCGCGCAGGCGGTAAGTCCACGCCGTGCCCAGCGTCAGCACCACCACATCGGCCGAGCGCAGAAATTCCCCCGTGCGCTGCACCAGCGCCTGAATGGTTTGCAGCAGCTCTACTGGCGACTCGGCCCCAAGGCTGCCGTGCAAGTCGTAGCTCTGCCAGCGGCCCCGCGCTTCCACCAAGTGCTGCTGCCAGTCCACTTCCTCGCCGGCTGCCGCGCGCAGCAGCCGGGCCAGCGCCAACGGCTGAAACACGGTGCCAAATGGATTCACCAGCGTGTCCACTTTGTTCGCGGTCAGCCTCGCCCCCATGCTATCAGCGAAGCAGGAGCCCATGGTGAGAACCCGCGCCGTGCGCGCCAGTTGGCCCGTGGCCGGGGCAATTATCAATTCAGTTCTAAACATTAAAGCAAAAATAGGCCGGAACCCGGCTCTAGCCCGAGGACCTTAATAAAAAAAGCCCTACCAAGTGGCAGGGCTTTTCTAAACAGTTGCGCAGCCGAAACTACTCGGCTACTACGCGGAATTTCACCGCGTGCTTCACTTCCTTATGCAGGTTAGCGGTAGCCGTGTAGTCGCCAGCAGCCGAAGGCTCCTGGTCGAACGACAAACGCTTGCGGTCCACATCCACACCCTTTGCTTTCAGCGCATCGGCCAGTTGCAGAGTGGTTACGCGGCCAAAGATTTTGCCGCTCTCGCCCACCTTGGCGGGGATTTCGAGCACCATGTCGCCAATCTGGTCGGCAATGGCTTGGGCGTCACCTTTGATTTTGTCGGCTTTGTGAGCGGCCTGGCGCACGTTCTCAGCCGTGATTTTCTTGTTGGTCTTGTCGGCCAGCATGGCCAAACCCTGGGGCAACAGGAAGTTGCGGCCGTAACCCGATTTCACGGTTACGGTGTCGTTCTTGTACCCGAGGCCCTTAACGTCGTCTTTGAGGATGATTTCCATGTCGTGATGAGATGTGAGACACGAGACACGAGACACGAGAAAGTGGGCGAACCCAACCTTACTCTATTCTCACGTCTAACGTCTCATGTCTAAAGTCTATTTCAGGGCGTCGGCTACGTACGGCATCAGCGCCAGGTGACGGGCTTTCGCGATGGCCTGGGTCACTTTGCGCTGGAATTTCAGGCTGGTGCCGGTGAGGCGACGGGGCAGCACGCGGCCCTGCTCGTTCACAAACTTCAGCAGGAAGTTCGGGTCTTTGTAGTCCACGTACTTAATGCCGTTCTTCTTGAAGCGGCAGTATTTCTTGCGGGTGTCCTGCGGCTTATTCATAGCCGACCGGTCGTTGTTATTCCGGTTGAATGCGGGAGATGCCATGTCGTTGCTAAATTATTGGGCTACGGCTTCGGTTTCTTTGGCCGCTTTCTGCTGGTTCATCTCACCGTTGCGGCGGCGCGTGTTGTACTCCACGGCGTGCTTATCGAGCACCGTCGTGAGGAAGCGGATAACGCGCTCGTCGCGGCGGAACGCCAGCTCAAGCACGTCCACGATGTTGCCTTCGCCAGTGTAGGACAGGCAGAAGTAGTAGCCGGTGCTTTTCTTTTGAATTGGGTACGCCAGCTTGCGCAGGCCCCAGGCTTCCGTGGATAAAAGGGCGGCGCTATTTTCCTTAAGCACCTGGGTGAACTTCTCGACCGTTTCTTGCACCTGGCTCTCGTTCAATACGGGAGTCACGATGAAGACCGTCTCGTAATTTCTAACTTCCATTACGATGGTGGTGAATGTGGGGGGTGAAAAAATTGATTGGGGCGCAAAGGTACTGACTTTCGGGCACATTGCCAAAGCTCCGCCTATGTTTACTCCAGCCTCAAGGTTAGAGCAACCGATTAGTTTGATAACTGTTAGTGTAGTGCTGGGCTGACTGTACCACCCAAATAGCTAGCCGATAAGCCCCCATCATCATGGCCCAAACCATTGTAGCTGCTGCCCGCCAGGCTGGTAATTTACTATATAGTATGCCCCGCAAAACAATGTATTAGCCCGTTATTTGGTATTATTCTAAATAAAGCCAGAAGCAGATTTGATGCTCAAAAATGACTTCTCGCTTTTTGCCGCCTACGATTCCTGACCTACATTTGTGGCCTTGAAATGCCCCTAGCGTTTCGTTTTACCGTCTATTTTCGTATGAATAGCATTCGACTTCGTTCGTTACCTCATCTGCTGCTGGCGTTTGTGCTCACGTTTGCCGGCATCCAGCAGGCTTCGGCCCAAGACGCCGCCGCCGTGAAAAAAGAAGGGGTAACACCCGGTGCCACTGCAGCCGCCACCCCCGCTACTGCCGCCGCTCCCGCTGCCGGTGGTGGCGACGCCGCCGCCATTGCCGCCGGCGATGCCCTGTTTAAAGGCAACTGCGCCCAGTGCCACGCCGTGAATGAGCAAGTGGTCGGTCCCGCGCTGGGGGGTATCACCAAGCGCCGCCCCATCTCCTGGATTTTGCCTTGGGTGAAAAACTCGAGCAAAGTGGTAGCCAGCGGCGATGATTACGCTGTCGCCCTGTTCAACAAGTTTAATAAGCAGCAAATGCCCTCGTTCGCCCTGTCGGACAAGGAGATTACTTCCATCGTCGCTTATATTACTTCGGAAGAAGGCAAGGGCGGCGTTACCGCTAAAAATGCCGCTGCAACAGACGGCAAAGACGGTGCTACTGCAACTGGCGGTGCTGAAGAAGGCGCTGGCAAATACGTTGACATCCTCCTCATCGTCCTGGTAGTTGTGCTGATTGTGCTGGTGGTAACGCTCGTTATCATTGGTAACCTGATGAAAGACGTGCTGCGGGGCCGCAAAGACCTCGACGGCCGCGACATCGAAATCCTAGAGCAGCGCTTCGACTGGAGTAAGTTTTACCGCTCGCCCGTGCTGCGCGGTATTGTGGGGACGGTTTTCGCCCTGGTTTTACTTTACGAAGGCGTACAAAGCGTCATGGCCGTTGGCTTGAACCAGGGCTACCAGCCTACTCAGCCCATTGCTTTCTCGCACAAGCTGCATGCGGGCGAACACCAGATTAACTGCGCCTACTGCCACACCTCAGTATATAAGAGCAAGTCGGCTAACATTCCTTCGGCCAACATCTGCATGAACTGCCACGCGCAGATTAAGACGGAGTCGCCCGAAATCAAGAAAATCTATCGGGCCATTGAGCGCAAGCAGCCCATCCAGTGGGTGCGCATCCACAACCTGCCTGATTTGGCTTACTTCAACCACTCGCAGCACACGCAGGTGGCCGGCCTTCAGTGCCAAACCTGCCACGGCCCCATCCAGAACATGGAAGTGGTGTACCAGTATTCGGCCCTCACCATGGGCTGGTGCATCAATTGCCACCGCGAGATGCCCCTCAACACGAAGGATAACAAGTACTACGACAACCTCGTGAAGCTGCACGACACCAAGAATGCTGGTGCACCTTTCACCGTATCGTCGAACGGCGGCACCGAGTGCTCGAAGTGCCACTACTAACCCAAAATTGATTGTAGTAGTCAGTACTGGGTAGTCAGTATTGTGAACTACTGGTTATTGATTACTGACTACCCAATACCGATTACTGATTACCATTTCAAATGAAGTACTGGAAAGGAATTGAGGAACTGGAAAGCGCTCCGGAATTCATGCAATCGGCTTTTGCCGAGTTCATGCCGGTCAAGGAAAGCCACGAGAGCAGCGATGCTACTGCGGCCCCCCGTCGTGATTTCCTCAAACTAATGGGTTTTGGTGTGGGCGCTGCGGTGCTGGCATCGTGCGAAACGCCGGTTAAAAAGGCGATTCCCTACCTGAACAAGCCCGAAGAAGTTGACCCGGCTATCTCCAACTTCTATGCTTCCACCTACTTCACCGGCTCCGATTACAACGCCGTGCTGGTGAAAGCCCGCGACGGCCGGCCGATTAAGCTGGAAGGCAACCCGGAGTCGCCCATTACCAAAGGCGGCCTTTCGGCTCGTGCACAGGCTGCTGTGCTCAGCCTCTACGATGGTGGCCGTCTGCAAAACTTTGCTATCAAAGGCCAAAAGGCTGAGGTGAAGCAGGTTGACCAGGAAATTCAGAGCAAACTGGCCGCGACAACTGGCCGCATTGCCATCGTTTCGCCCACCATCATCAGCCCAACCACGAAGAAGGCTATTGCTGAATTCGCGGCGCGCTACCCCAATACAACGCACGTAATGTATGATGCGCAGTCGGCCACCGGCCTGCTGCAAGCCAACAACGGCGTGCTGCCGGCCTACGATTTCAGCAAGGCCAATGTCATCGTAAGCCTTGGCGCTGATTTCCTGGGAACCTGGATTTCGCCGGTAGAATTCGCTAAGCAATACATCGTAAACCGCAAGGTGAGCAGCGACAAGCGCACCATGTCGCGCCACCACCAGTTCGAAACCACCATGTCGCTCACCGGTTCCAACGCCGACGTGCGCGTACCAGTGAAGCCTTCGGAAATGGGTGCCGTAGCACTGGGCCTGTACAATGCCGTGACCGGTAGCGGCTCGACCGGCAACGGCTCTTATAGCAAGCAACTTGCTACTGCCGCCGCTGAGCTGACCGCTAATCGGGGCGCCAGCCTCGTTGTATCTGGCTCGAACGACCCGGCCGTGCAGGCCTTGGTAGCAGCCATAAACCAAAGCCTCGGCAACCTGGGCACAACGGTTGACGTGGTAGCTCCCAGCAACCTGCGCCAAGGCGACGACGCTCGCATGGCTGCTTTGGTAAATGACATGAACAATGGCAGCGTTGGTGCTGTGATTTTCTATAATGCCAACCCGGTATACAACCACCCGCTGGGTGCCAAAGTGAAGTCGGGCATTGCCAAAGTGCCACTCACCATCTCGCTCAACGACCGTCTGGACGAAACCGGCAGCCTCTGCCAATACGCCGCTCCCGATAACCACTGGTTGGAATCGTGGAACGACTTCGAGCCCAAGCGCGGCTACCTCAGCCTGTCGCAGCCGGTTATCACGCCGCTCTTCACAACGCGTCAGGCCCAGGAAAGCCTGCTGCATTGGGCTGGCAATAACACGACGTATTACAAGTACCTGCGTGCCAGCTGGCGCGGCGTAACCCCCACCGATGCTGCCTGGGACAAGGCCGTGCACGACGGGGTAGCCACCGGCACCGCGCTGCCCGCTGCTCCGGCCATGCTGAATGCTGCGCTGAGCCCGGCCGCTGCTGCTTCGCAAATCAGCAGCGCGGCCAAGCCCAACGGCGTTGAGTTAGCTCTGTACGAAAAGGTAGGCTTGAGCGCTGCCGGTTCGGAAGCCAACAACCCCTTCCTGCAGGAATTGCCCGATGCTATTTCGAAAGCAACCTGGGGCAATTACGTTGCCGTGCCACGCAAAATGGCCATCGACAACAAGTGGGAGCAAGGCGATGTTGTGAAAGTGACAGCCAACGGCTACAGCATAGAATTGCCGGTTCTGATTCAGCCCGGCCAGACCAATGGCACAGTAAGCATTGCCCTCGGCTATGGCCGCACACTAGCTGGCAAGGTTGGTGATAAAGTGGGCGAAAACGCGGCTCCATTGGCGCTGATGGCTAACGGTATTCAGTACATGAATGCCGTGACGCTGACCAAGACAGACGCTACCTCGCCTATTGCTCAGACCCAGACGCACCAGACGCTGATGGACCGCCGCCCGGTGGTGCAGGAAAACACGCTGGCCAACTACAAAAAGAATCCGAAAGAGGTAACGGAATACGAAAAGATTGCTACCCCCGATGGGCTCGAAGCGCCCAACAAGGTGTCGCTGTGGCAGGATTATCAGTACAACAACCACCACTGGGGTATGGCCGTGGACCTCAACTCGTGCATCGGCTGTGGCTCGTGCGTGATTGGGTGCCAGACCGAAAACAACACCGCCGTCGTAGGCAAGCAGCAGGTAATTAACCGCCGCGAGATGCACTGGATGCGCATCGACCGTTACTATAGCTCGGACACCCATAAGGATTCGTTCGAAACCAAAGGCAAAGTAGGTACCTACGCCGCCATGGAAGACCCGTCGGAAAACCCGCAGGTCATCTTCCAGCCCATGATGTGCCAGCAGTGCAACCACGCACCCTGCGAAACGGTGTGCCCGGTACTGGCGACTACGCACAGCTCGGAAGGTCTCAACCAGATGACCTACAACCGTTGCATCGGCACACGCTATTGTGCCAACAACTGCCCCTACAAAGTGCGTCGCTTCAACTGGTTCTCGTACTACTCAAACGAGAAGTTCGAAACGGTAAACGGCCACATGTTCACCGACCTCGGCCGCATGGTGCTGAACCCGGATGTGACGGTTCGCGCCCGTGGCGTGATGGAGAAATGCTCCTTCTGCGTGCAGCGCATTCAGCTTGGTAAGCTTGAGGCGAAGAAGCAGAAGCGCCGCCCGATTGATGGCGAAATTGTGACGGCTTGCGCTCAGTCGTGCCCCACCGAAGCCATCGTATTTGGTGACATGAAAGACCCCAACAGCCGCATCAGCAAGCTCCTCCGCCGTGAGGACGGCGAACGCGCCTTCCACTCACTCGACTCCATCAATGTGCAGCCGAACGTGACGTACCTGACGAAGATTCGGAATTCGGAATCGGAGTTCTTCGCTAAAGAAAACGCTTAATTCAACCCATTATGCAGCACGTATCATCCATACGCGAGCCGCTCGTAACTGGCGGTAAGACGTTACACGACGTAACGCAGGACATCTGCTATCAGGTGGAAGCCAAACCCAACCTGCGTTGGATGGCGGCCTTGAGCGTGGCCTTATTTTTTCTGGGCGTATTCTTCTACTCCGTGTACCGCACCGTGTGGTACGGCATCGGGGAGTGGGGCCTGAACAAAACGGTTAACTGGGCCTGGGACATCACCAACTTCGTGTGGTGGGTAGGTATCGGCCACGCCGGCACGCTGATTTCGGCGGTACTGCTGCTGTTCCGTCAGAAATGGCGGAGCTCCATCAACCGTGCGGCAGAAGCCATGACCATCTTCGCCGTAATCTGTGCGGCCATGTTCCCGGTGCTGCACATGGGCCGTCCGTGGTTGGCATTCTACGTTTTCCCGCTGCAAAACACGCTGGGTTCGCTGTGGGCCAACTTCAATTCGCCGCTGCTCTGGGACGTATTTGCCATCTCGACCTACTTCACGGTATCGTTGGTGTTCTGGTACATCGGTCTGATTCCAGATTTTGCTTCGATTCGTGACCGTGCTAAAGGGCCTATTGCCAAGTTCAGCTACTCCATGCTGAGCTTCGGTTGGAAAGGTTCGGCTAAAGCTTGGTCGCGCTACGAAACCGTTTCGCTGATTCTGGCCGGTGTTTCGACCCCGCTAGTACTTTCGGTACACACCATTGTATCGATGGACTTTGCTACCTCAGTAGTACCTGGCTGGCACACCACCATTTTCCCGCCCTACTTTGTGGCCGGGGCTATCTTCTCAGGTTTTGCCATGGTGCTTACTCTGATGTTGATTACCCGCGTGGTATTCCGTCTGGAAGACTATATCACGCTGGAGCATATTGCACTGATGAATAAAATCATGATGGTAACCGGCTCCATTGTGGGCGTGGCTTACATCACGGAGTTCTTCATTGCTTGGTATTCACAGGTGGAGTTTGAGCAGTACGCCTTCATCAACCGCGCTACCGGCCCATACTGGTGGTCGTATGCTTCGATGATGACCTGCAATGTGATTACGCCCCAGCTGGTGTGGTTCCGGCGCGTACGCTATAGCATTCCGCTCACGTTCATCCTGTCTATCATCGTGAACATCGGGATGTGGTTCGAGCGCTTTGTAATCATCGTGACTTCGCTGCACCGCGACTACTTGCCTTCGAGCTGGGCCATGTTCTCGCCTTCTATCATTGACATCGGCCTGTATGTTGGTACGCTAGGCCTGTTCTTCACGCTGTTCCTGCTGTTCGCCAAGTTCTTCCCCGTGATTAACATGGCCGAAGTGAAAACTATCCTGAAGTACACCGTGGACAACGGCCCGACTTACAACCCCGAGAAGGCCCACGCCGCTCACGCTCACCAACCCGCCATTCACGGAGCTCCAGCTTCGGCACCCGTAACTTATAACAAGCATGACTAAGCGCTTTGCCCTCGGCATCTTTGATGACGAAGACGTGCTGCTGCACGCCATTGAAAACATTCGCGCGGCGGGTGTGAAGGTATACGACGTGTTTTCGCCTTATCCAGTGCACGGCATCGACGATGCGCTGGGCATTGAACGGTCACGGCTGCCCATTGCAGCTTTCTTCTTCGGCATGACAGGTTTGTCCTTCGCGCTGTGGATGCAGATTTACATGCTGGGTTTCGACTGGCCGATGATTATCGGTGGTAAGCCGCACATCGCGCTGCCAGCCTTCGTGCCCGTTGCCTTCGAATTAACGGTATTCTTCACTTGCCACGGCATGGCGCTTACCTTTTTCACCATTACAGGGCTGTATCCGCGCTTCAAGACCCCGGTAATGGATGTGCGGGCCACCGACGACAAATTCGTAATGGCCATCGAGTTGGATGAAACCAGCTCGCAATTTCCCCGGCTGACCCAACTGTTGCGCGACAACGGCGCTTCGGAAGTCAACCAAAAAGAAATGACCAATAACTAATGACGCATCCGCTGAACCTGAGCCTGCGCGTTTCGGCGCTGCTACTGTCCCTGGGGTTGGCCACCACGGCCTGCACCCACGACGGAAACGACCCCGGTGTGGAATACGCCCCGGAGATGTACGAATCAATTCCTTACGACCCGCTGAGCCAGACCCATTTCAACCCGGTCAACTCCTTTGGCATCAACGAGCGCACTCCGGCTAATGGCACGGTACCGAGAGGCAAACTGAACTACTACGACCACATTCCCAAGGACAGTGTGCGGATGGCGGAGCGGTTGCTTCACAATCCTTACGCTTACACCAAGGCCAATCTGGAAGAGGGGAAAGTGCTTTACACGCGTATCTGCTCGCACTGCCACGGCGAACAAGGCGATGGGCAGGGTTTGGTAGGCGCGAAGTTTAAAGGTGTGCCGAACTACTCGACGGGTGCTTATAAAACGATGAATGACGGCCACATCTACCACGTCATCGAATGGGGTCGGAACCGCATGATGCCACACGGCTCCATTGTGAACCCCGAAGAGCGTTGGAAAATTGCCATGTATGTACGCGTACTCCAGCGTGGCGAAGGACCAGATGCGCTGAGCAAGCTAGTATCTAAAGGTCCTGCTGCAGTAGCCAGCGACTCAACCGAAATGAAAGATGCCACCAACCAAGCACCGGTAGGACAGGCACAAGCCGGAACCGGTTCGGAAACTCCCGGCGAAGGCAAAACGAAAGCAACTAACGGCACCGCCAACTAACGCACTATGGCAACTCTGACGCACCACGAAAGCGCCACGGCTGAACAGCTCGTCGTTACGGATGGCGCCCGTAAAACTTTTATTGCCATCATCGTTGTCGGTGTGGTATTGCTTGTACTTGGCATTCTGGCTTCCGTAATGGGCTGGGGAGCCGAAGAACACGCTGAAGCCTCCGGCCACGCTGCAGCGGCACACAATGCAGCACACGAAGAAGGCGCAGTTTGGCTGAAACGGCTGATTATCAGCCTTTGGCACAGCAACCTGTTTTTCCTGGGTGTTTCAACAGTCGGGACGGTATTCATGGCTATCAACTATGTGGCGTATGCTGGCTGGTCGGTACTGGTGAAGCGCATCTCGGAAGCCCTCAGCGCCTGGGTAATTCCTGGTGGTGTAATCATGCTCGTTGTGTTCCTAATTGGTCGCCACGACATTTTCCACTGGACCCACGAGGGCATCATGGATAAGGGCAGCCCGAACTACGATGCCATCATTGCGGGCAAGAGTGGTTTCCTGAACCTGCCCTTCTACCTGATTCGCACCATCGTTTACTTGGCTATCTGGGCATTTTTCAGCTGGAAGCTGCGCCAGTTGTCGTTGCAGGAAGACCTGTACGGCGGTACCGTGTGGTTCCACCGCAGTATCAATGCTTCGGCCCTGTTCTTGGTATTGTATGCCGTAACGTCTTCGATGTCGGCTTGGGACTGGGTGATGTCGGTTGATACGCACTGGTTCAGCACCATGTTTGGCTGGTATGTTTTTGCTTCGTGGTGGGTATCCGGTATTGCTGCCATTGCCCTCACTGCTATTTTCCTAAAACAAGCTGGCTATCTGCGTGCTTTAAGCTCCAACCACCTGCACGATTTGGGCAAGCTGATGTTCGGTTTCAGCATTTTCTGGACATACGTTTGGTTTGCGCAGTTCATGCTGATTTGGTACGCCAACCTTCCTGAGGAAGCTGTTTACTTCAATCAGCGGTTGGGTGGATTCGAAGGCCGCTACACTGGTATCTTCTTCTTCAACATTGCCATCAACTTCGTCTTCCCCTTCCTCGGATTGATGACGCGTGACGCCAAGCGTCAGATGATTATCATGAAGATTGTTGCCATTGCCATTCTCTGCGGCCACTGGTCCGACTTCTATTTAATGCTGATGCCGGGCACTATGAAGGGCGAAAACGGGTTCCTGATTGAGATTGGCGTAGCGGCTATCTTCCTCGGTGCTTTCCTGATTCTGTTCACGCGCCGCTTGGCTTCGGCCTCGCTCGTTCCGGTTAACCATCCGTTCTTGGACGAAAGCATCCACCATACTACCTAAGGTTAGATTTTAGTATAAAGTATTAAGTAGCAAAACGGCCGGCTGGCTTTTCAACAGTACTTAATACTCACTACTCGGTACTTACTACTACAAACTCAATGACTGTTCTGACCATTTTACTGGTGTTGGTGTTGCTACTGGTCGTATTCGGCCTGTTGTTTCGCTTACAGATTCTCACTTCCATATTCTCGGGTACATTCACCCGTGACATAGGCATGAGCAACAGCGTGAATGCTGTTCTGATGCTCGTGTTTCTGATTGGTGGCGGTGCGTGGTTTGCCTATTCGTTCGTTGAGAACTTCGGCAAGATGAACCCGCCCATTGCTTCGGTGCACGGGCACCAGATGGAGCGCATGTTCTGGATTACCATGGCCGTAATTGGCGTGGCTTTCGCCATTACTCAAATTTTGCTTTTCGTTTACGCTTACAAGTACCAGCATAAAGAAGGGCGCCGGGCTTACTTCTTTGCTCACAACAATACAATTGAAGTCATCTGGACAATTATACCCGCCATCGTAATGGCGTCGCTGATTTTTGCTGGCTGGAAAGCTTGGACCCGTATTACTGGTCCGGCACCGAAAAATTCGGTGGTATTGGAAGTAATGGGCAAGCAGTTCAACTGGCTGGTGCGCTACCCCGGCCGCGACATGAAGCTCGGCGTGGTAAACTACCGCATGATTGATGCCGTGAACGAATTCGGCTTTGACCTAAGCGACAAATCTGCCTTGGACGATTTCACGACCAACGAAATCCACGTACCGAAAGGCGTGCCGGTATTGATTAAAATTCGTTCGCGCGACGTGTTGCACGCCGTCTATATGCCGCAATTCCGCGTGCAGATGTATGCAGTGCCAGGTATGCCGACCCGCTTCTGGTTTACGCCTACTACCACGACCGATGAGATGCGCGCCAAACTGGGCAACCCCAAGTTCAACTACGAACTGGCTTGTAACCAGCTCTGCGGTGGCAGCCACTTCGCTATGAAAGCGACCATTATTGTCGACGAGCCGGATGACTATCAGAATTGGTACGCAGCCCAGCAGTCGTTCTCGCAAAAGAATCCTGATGTGCTGGCTGCTTTCAAACAGAAAGCCAAAACAATGGTTGCTCCCGTGGCGGCTGCCACCGATGAAAAAAAGGCACCGGTTATGCCTCTGGCGGCTTCCAACTAAAACTACTAACGGTATCCTGCTATGTCAGACCTGACACCCAAACCCAATCTTTCAGCTGGCGTGCAAGCGCAGGGCGGCGTTGGTTCCGCACCGGTGCCCACTGCTGAGCACGGCGACCATCTGCTTCACGACGACCATGACCACGAGCATCACGACCAGCATTGGCTGTGGAAGTACGTGTTCAGCCAGGACCACAAAGTAATTGCAAAGCAATTCCTTATTACGGGCATGTTCTGGGCCATTCTCGGTGGCACGCTTTCGAGCTTGTTCCGCTTGCAGCTTGGCTGGCCCGAAAGCTCCTTGGAGTGGCTCAAGCCCTTCCTCGGCGGCTGGATTCAGGCTGGTAAGCTGAACCCCGAGTTTTACCTTGCCCTGGTGACGATGCACGGTACCATTATGGTATTCTTCGTGCTGACGGCCGGCTTGTCGGGTACATTCTCGAACTTCTTGATTCCGTTGCAGGTAGGTGCCCGCGACATGGCTTCGGGCTTCATGAATATGCTCTCGTACTGGTTTTTCTTCCTGTCGGGCATCATCATGTTTTCGTCGCTGTTCATCGAAACCGGTCCCGCTGCAGCCGGCTGGACAATTTATCCGCCGCTAAGTGCTCTGCCCCAGGCCATTCCCGGTTCCGGCACGGGTATGACCCTGTGGCTGGTGAGCATGGTGTTCTTCATCGTATCGCAGTTGTTGGGCGGTGTCAACTATGTGACGACGGTTATCAACCTGCGTACCCGCGGCATGAGCATGAGTAAGCTGCCGCTCACCATTTGGGCGTTCTTCCTCACGGCCATTCTCGGTATCCTGTCATTCCCAGTTCTGTTTTCGGCAGCGCTGCTGCTGGTTTTTGACCGTTCGTTTGGTACCTCTTTCTTCCTGTCGGATATCTACATTGCTGGTCAGGCACTGAGCAACCAAGGCGGTTCGCCGGTATTGTTCCAGCACTTGTTCTGGTTCCTGGGCCACCCCGAAGTGTACATCGTAATCATGCCGGCCATGGGCATGGTGTCGGAGGTGCTGGCTACCAATGCTCGTAAGCCCATTTTCGGCTACCGCGCCATGATTGGCTCGCTGATTGGCATTTCGCTGCTGTCATTCGTGGTTTGGGCCCACCACATGTTCGTGACGGGTATGAATCCTTTCCTGGGTTCCGTCTTCATGTTCCTGACGTTGATTATTGCGGTGCCTTCGGGTGTGAAGGTGTTCAACTGGCTGGCGACGTTGTGGCGCGGGAACATCCGCTTCACGGCTGCCATGTTGTTCGCCATTGGCTTCGTGTCCCTGTTTATTTCGGGCGGTCTGACGGGTATTATCCTCGGCAACGCTACGCTCGATATTCAGATGCACAACACCTACTTCGTGGTAGCTCACTTCCACTTGGTAATGGGTAGCTCGGCTTTCTTCGGCCTGTTTGCTGGTGTCTATCACTGGTTCCCGAAGATGTTCGGCCGCATGATGGATGAGAAGCTGGGCTACATTCACTTCTGGCTGACATTTGCAGGGGTGTACCTCGTATTCATGCCGATGCACTATGTAGGTATCGCCGGTTTCCCCCGTCGCTACTATGCTTGGACTGGCTTTGATGCTTTCTCGCAATTCGCCGACATGAACAAGTTCATCTCGATTGCGGCTATCATCGCCTTCTTGGGTCAGTTCATCTTCATCTTCAACTTCTTCTACAGCATCTTCCGTGGCCGTCGTGCTACCCAGAATCCCTGGAACTCGACAACACTGGAGTGGACTACTCCCATCATCCCTGGCCACGGCAACTGGCCCGGCGAGATTCCGGCTGTGTACCGCTGGCCCTACGACTACAGCAAACCCGGCTCGGATGTGGACTTCATCCCTCAAAACGTGCCGTATTCGCAAACGCAGTCGTCGAACCTGCCGTACGAACAAGAACTGGCTGACTAGTCGGCCAAGTTAGAAAAATCCCGAAGCGGGCCGCCTAACCGGCGGCCCGCTTTTATTTTTGCACGAATTCATGGATAGGTCGTTTTCAAATTCAGTCGCTCGTCGTTTTCGCTTCGTTAGCATCCTGACGGTAGTAGCTGTTTATCTACTGATACTCGTGGGCGGTGTAGTGCGGAGTACGGGAAGTGGCATGGGCTGCCCCGACTGGCCTAAGTGCTTTGGCCGATGGGTGCCCCCAACGGAAGCTAGCCAGTTACCTGCAAACTACAAGGAAGTATATACTGCCCAGCGCGTGGCCAAGAACCAAAAGCTGGCGCGCACACTACAACGCTTAGGCTTTGCGCAAGTGGCAGGCAGCATTTTTGCCCACCCCACTCAATACATTGAAACCGATTTCAACCCGGTGAAAACCTGGATTGAATACGTGAACCGTTTACTAGGCGCGCTGATTGGAATATTTGTATTCCTGACCGTGGTGTTTGCTTTGCCCTACTGGCGGCATGACCGGGTGGTTTTTTGGCTGGCGTTTGCCTCGTTCATTCTTACGGGTGTGCAAGGCTACCTTGGTTCATTGGTTGTATCGACCAACTTACTGCCGGTAATGGTGACTGTTCACATGGCGCTGGCACTGGTTATTGTGGCCTTGTTGCTTTACGCCATGGACCGCGCGGAGTGGGGGAGGGCAACCGGAGGTGTAGCAAATGAGAGAGCTACTGTAACTGAGATGCCTGCAGCAGTTCAAGCGCCGAAAGCCGCTGTGCTTCTGTGGCTATGGGGTGCTTTGCTGCTCACTTTTGGGCAAATAGTACTCGGCACTCAGGTGAGGGAGCAGGTGGATATCGTGTCGGCAGCAGCTGGTTATGCGGGGCGTGCTACATGGGTTTCCCAGTTGGGCGCCGTATTCAGCATCCACCGTACCATGTCGGCGGTGCTGTTGCTGGTCAATGTCTACGTTGGTTATGAGGTGTGGCAATTGGCGCAGGCCCGATTGCGCAAACTCGTGATGGCCATGGTGGCCATTATCGGTCTGGAAATAGTAGCTGGCATTGTGCTGGCATCTTTTGCCTTGCCAGCCGCCGTGCAGCCAGTGCATCTTACGCTGGCCACAGTGTTGTTCGGCATTCAGTTCCTGACATTGCTGGCTGTAGGTCGCGCCCGAAAAAGCCCGGAAACTATCGCGCCCACGGATGCTGTCCGTCGGGTTGTTGCGTAACTTTGCGGCCCCGTTTGGCTTGGGCTCTTGAAGCTTTGGCAAACGACGAAATTATTCCAGGTATTGATGGTGAAGGCCCGCGCCTATTTTCAGCTGCTCAAATTCCGGCTTTCGCTCACGGTGGCGTTTTCCAGCGCCATTGGGTACTTGCTGGGGGCGCATGAGTTTAGCTGGGGCCGGGCGCTATTGGTGTTGCTGGGCGGTCTGCTCGTAACCGGCTCCGCCAACATCATTAACCAAGTCCATGAGCGGGAACTCGATAAGCTGATGACCCGCACGGCCAAGCGGCCGCTGCCATTGGGCATCATTACGCCGGCAGAAGCGTTGGTATTTTGCGTATTTCTGGGCATCGCCGGGCTGGGCTTGCTGTGGTATTGCTTCAATCCGCTCACCGCAGGCTTGTCGTTGCTTTCGCTCATCCTATACGGGTTTATTTACACTCCCCTGAAAACCATCTCACCTATCTGCGTGGCAGTGGGTGCCATCCCGGGAGGACTGCCGCCGCTGATTGGCTGGGTGGCGGCTACCGGATACATTGGTGTTGAAGCGTGGGTGTTGTTTGGAATTCAGTTTATGTGGCAGTTTCCGCACTTCTGGGCCATTGCCTGGGTGGCCGATGACGATTACAAGCGGGCCGGCTTCAAGATGCTGCCCACGCCTGGCAACCGCGACATGCGCACGGCTTTCCAGATTATGACCTACACGCTGTTGCTTATTCCGCTCAGCCTGCTTCCGCTCGAATTCAATATTGCGGGCCGGGTATCGGCTTTGGTCGCGGTGGTGTGTGGGATATTGTTTTTGCTGCTCACGGTGCAGCTCATGCGCACGCAGTCGCGCAAGGCGGCCCTGCGCATCATGTTTGCCTCTTTTCTCTACTTGCCCATCGTACAAATTGCGCTGGTGCTGGACAAAATCTAGTTGCCAGTTGTTAGTTGTCTGTTGTCAGTCGCAACAGGCTTGCCTGAAAAATACTAACAACCAACAACTATCAACCAACAACTAGTATAGCCTATGAATCCTTCCGAAACGTTATCCGAAAAGGAAGTCGGCCTTGGCTGGCATCCCAAGCGCGTGTTGCTCGTTCTACTTATTTTCAGCATTGTGATGATGTTTGCTGCCTTTACCAGTGGCTACATTGTTCGGCGTGACGAAGGCAATTGGCGCGAGTTCGACCTGCCGGCTTCGCTACTCGTCAATTCTATTCTCATTGCACTGAGCAGTGCCAGTATGCAATGGGCTTATTTCTCAGCCCGTAAAGACGAAATCAGCCGCGTCAAGACCGGGCTGATTGTTACTCTGGTGCTGGGCTTGGCTTTCCTGGCCGGACAATACCACAGCTTCGGCGACCTGGTGGCCGGCAACACTTACTTTGGCGGAGCCGACGCCAATCCGTCTGGTTCATTCGTATACGTGCTCATGGGCGTGCACGCTTTTCACTTGGTGACGGGGCTTATTTTTCTGGCCGTGGTGCTGAAGCGGACGCTTAATTATCAGGTGCATTCGCGCGCCATGCTCTCCATTGGCAACGCTACCTTATACTGGCACTTCCTGGGCGGGCTTTGGCTGTACCTGTATTTGTTCTTACTTTTGAACCACTAACAACGACGTTACGCTGTCCGCTATGGCCCAATCGACCACTTTGCCGCACCCCGCGGCTTCCGCTACCCAAGATGCCCCGCGCACCGGCAACTGGGATGGCGGCAACGAACCCTTTAAGGCAAGCTACGGCAAGCTGATGATGTGGTTTTTCCTGCTGTCTGACGCATTCACCTTCGCCGCCTTCCTCACCACCTATGGCATGATTCGCCATAAGCACGAGGTATTCACGGGCGAGGCCAAGGATTTTGTCTTCAGCTCGCGGTGGTGGCCCATTCCTGACCACGTATTCAATGCCTTCCCCGGCATGGGCGAGGCCAACGTTCCCCTCGGTTTCGTGGCTTTGATGACCATGATTCTGATTCTGAGCTCGGTAACCATGGTATTGGCCGTAGAAGCCGGCCACCGCATGGACAAGGCCGATGTGCAAAAATGGCTGTTGTGGACCATCCTGTTCGGTGCAACTTTCCTGGGCAGCCAGGCATGGGAGTGGAGCCACTTCATCCACGGCCACACCGAAGGAACAGTAATGGCCGACGGCACGGTATTCCACGGCGCTAATCTGGCCATGAACCAATACGGTCCGGTACTTTTCGCCGACCTGTTTTTCTTCATCACGGGTTTCCACGGCACGCACGTATTCTCCGGGGTTTGCCTGCTCATCTGGTGTTTCATTGCCACTACCAACGGCACCTTCGAGAAGCGTGGCCACTACGAAATGATTGAGAAAATCGGCCTCTACTGGCACTTCGTTGACTTGGTGTGGGTGTTTGTGTTCACCTTCTTCTACCTCGTTTAAAAGAGTGTTGAATGCTGAATGTTGAGTGCTGAGTTATTGACTTGGCCAACATTCAACCCTTAACCCTCAACATTCAAAACTTAAAAAATGGCTTCTCACGCAACCACTGAACATACGCTGGCTCCCGGCGAAATTGCCAAGCCGAACACCGGCTGGATTTGGAAAACTTTTGGGGTGCTGGTTGGCATCACGGCCGTGGAATTCGTCTTCGTGTTCCTGATGCACCCAAGCACGCTTCGCAACAGCATCTTTATTGTACTGACAATTCTCAAAGCCTTCTTCATCGTGGGCGAGTTCATGCACTTGAAGCATGAAACCAAAGGGCTGATTTGGACCATTCTGGTGCCAGTGGCACTGCTGGTGTGGCTGCTGGTGGCCCTGATTACCGAAGGCTCGTTCATCGGCGAAGTCCTGCAAAACATGTTCAAATAGCGGATGCGGCCCCGCCAAACCTTGTTGTTGGGGCTGCTGCTATTGGTGCCGGTACTGGCCTTTTTGTTTCTGTACCGCTTCGGTTCCAACCGTTACGCGCTGCCCACTTACCTGCCCGACCACGTGGATTCCACGCGCGTTGACGGGGAGTGGCGGCGCGATACTATTTTTCACCAAATTGCGCCCTTCAGCATGTGGACTTCAACGGGCCGCATGGTGAGCAGCGAGGAACTGGGGAAAGGGCTTTATATCGCACAGTTTTATGGCGACGATGCAGCCAGTACTGCCGTAGCCCGTGCCCTGCTGCGCGTGCAGGAGAAATTCCGCAAGGAGCCCCGCGTGCACTTGGTGACTTTTGTGCTGGACGGCGGCAAACGGGAAGATGCCCTGCTTACCAGTCTAGCCGAACGGTACGGGACCATTGCCGGCAAGTGGTTTTTTCTTACCGGTGCCTCGGATACGCTCAGCCGGCTCACGCACGAGGAGTTCCGCCTGACTTCGGACCCCAAGCGCCTACCGGGAGCAGTGTATACCACCAACATCCCCGCCGGCCGGCTGTTACTAATTGACAATCAGCGCCGCGTGCGCGGTATATACGATGGTACCGACGGGCGCGAAATAGACCGATTACTCACGGAAATCACCGTGCAGCTCTACGATTATGAACACCCCCACTGAACAATTGCACCCGCCAGTACTGGCTCCTGGCGACTATACACGCTACAAACTCATCCTTGGCACGCTGGGAACGGTGGTGCCGTTGCTGGTGGCCGTGCTGTTTTATTACAAGGGCATTTTCAAAATTCCGGGGGCCGGCCCGTATTTGCACGCGCTACCGGCCGTTAATGCTGTGTTGAACTCGCTGACTGCGGTTGCGCTGGTGGTGGGTTTTTACTTCATCCGGCAAAAGAATGTGCTGGCGCACCGTGCGGCCATGGGCATTGCCTTCGGGTTGGGAGGGCTTTTTCTGCTGTCGTATGTAGCGTATCATTCGCAGGTAGATAGCACCAAGTTTGGCGGAATAGGCGCAATACGAGCAGTTTACTTCTTCCTGTTGCTGACCCACATTACCCTGGCAATTGTGACGGTGGGCTTGGTGCTGTTTACGCTGTATTTTGCCCTTACCGGGCAATACACCAAGCACAAGGCCATTGCGCGCTGGACGTTTCCGGTCTGGCTGTATGTTTCGGTGACGGGCGTTGTCGTGTATTTCATGATTTCACCGTACTATACCTGATTGGGAAACTTTGCTTAATCCCTTGTGTTGCACCCAGTATGAAAAAGACCTTTTTTGCAACCGCTTTTGCCCTGCTCGTGGGCTTGATGCTGAGTGTGGTGCCGCTGCTGGCATCGGCGCAATGCACAATGTGTAAGTCGCAGGTGGAAGCGGCCCGGCAGGAGCGCGACGACCACGACGTAGCAGGCCTCAACAAAGGCATTGTGTATATGATGACCGTGCCCTATATCCTGATGGGGGCAGTTGGTTACTTCTGGTACCGGCGCACACATCCAAAAACGAAAGCTGCGAAAGCGTAATGGCGCCGCCCACCGCGGCTATTCCTTCCACGGCGCTGGCGCTGCTGGAATTGCGCTGTCCGCGTTGCCATACGGGCAATTTATTCACGCATTCGGCGCTGAGTACCAAGTTTATGGAAATGCCGGAAGCGTGCCCAATATGCCGTCAGACGTATGAGCCGGAGCCGGGGTTCTACTACGGCGCGATGTACATCAGTTCGGGATTCTCAACTGGAATTCTGCTGGCCATTGGGTTTCTGCTTTATTATTTGGCCCACGACCCCGCTCTGTGGGTGTATGTGGCCACGGTAGGAGCGGCCGTGCTGCTCATCACGCCCTTGTTGTTTCGCTATTCGCGTGCCGTAATGCTCTACGGTTTTGGCGGAGCCAGCTTCGACCCCCATTATTTATCGCGCTAATTACAAACAAGTTGGAAATATGGAGAATGCTGCCAACGGGCAGCATTTTTTATTAGGCGTGGATTTTGCGGGGCGTGCGCGGCCGGGCTTGGGAAGCTGTTTGGTGCTTTGGAACTCCAAGCTGTTTCGATTTGCTGAGGCGAACGGAACCCAAGCTACCAGGCGCCGAAGCCATTGTTTCAGGTAATTATTGGCTCTGAATCCTTTTTTCTTGCATCACACGCGCTACCCCATTTCGTCTGTAACTGATACGCCTGCGTGGCGGCGCTTGCCCTGGCTCTTGCTGCTGGGGGCCACCTTGTGCTTTGCCGGTGGCTACTTGGCTAGCCGCTATGCCCAGGCGCCAAGCGTAGTGCAACGTACCGATGTGGCCCGCCTGCAACAACTGGTGCGCGCCGCCGAGGCCACTGCCCGCCGCGAAGCCGACACGGTGGCCGCCGAACTGCCACGGGGCAACTACAGCTTCCAAAAGCTGCTGGCCCAGACGACTTATCCTACCTGCGTGTTGGAAAACGGTACCTTGCGCTACTGGTCCGATGCTACCCTGCGCCCAGAGTCGGAGGCGGCAGGCGCTGCTCCCGAACGACTCATTGAAACCTCGCTAGGCCAATTTCTGCAGTTGCGCCGCCTGGCGGGCCGGTACCTGATATTGGTGTATCTGCCGTTGAAACGGCACTACGGCATCAGCAACCGCTACCTGCGGGAGGGCGGGGAGCAGGCCTTATTTCGGGGGCTGGATTTGAAAGTGGTGGCCGATAGTGCTGCCCGTGGGCCCGCCCGCTTTGAGGCGGCAGACGGTCATTACTTGTTTTCGATTAAACGACTTCAACCTAACCCGCTCACTGGCCAGTACGTGCCGTTGGGACTGCTCAGCCTTGGCAGCCTGCTCTATGCGGCGGGGTGGCTTTTGTTGGCTTGGCATTGGTGGCGAGCGGGCAATACCAAGGCCGCCGTGGCCGCTCTGGTGTTGCCTTTAATGGTGCTGCGAGCGGTGCTGCTCTTCCTGGGGCTGCCGTATTCGTTTATTGAGCTGCCTGTTTTTGACCCGCGCGTGTACACTGCGACCTGGTGGGCCCCTTCCCTAGGCGACTTGTTGCTGGACGCGCTGCTGGCCTTGCTGGTGGCCGCGGGGGGCGGCGCGCTCTGGCAGCGAGCGGATGTACTAAAGCGCGTACGCGCACCGCGCACACCGGCCGGACAAGCGCTGGCCGCCATAGGCATCGGCTTGGCATTTTGTGGTTGGTTGGGGCTGCTGTTTGCGTACTATACCATTGCCTTTGGTAGCTCGCAGCTGAGTTTGGATATCACGCGCAACCTGCAGGTGACCGGAAGTTGGCTGCTGCTGGCGCTGGCGGTGCTGCTGCACACGACTGCGTGGCTGGTAGGGCTATTTGGCCTGACGCAACTGGCTGGAGCCTTGCTGCAACATGTGCCGCGCCGGGTGCTCCTGCTGGGGCCGGCCCTGGCGGCCCTGCCAACCCTGGGAATTGGATTGGCCCTGGGGCAGCCGTGGGTGCTGCTGGCAGCGGTATTGCTGCTATTTGCCGCGATGGTGCGGGCGGTGAATTTGCGCCCGGCGCCCACCACGGGCGGCTACCAGGCGTCGATGCTGCTGGTGTTGCTGCTGGCGCTTACCTCGGCCACGGGAGCGTTGGCGCTGTATGCGCATTTCGAAAAGCAACTGTTGGTTGATAAGCAACGGCTGGCGAGCAACCTGCTCATCGACAACGACCTACAAGGGGAGTTTTTGCTGGGTGAGCGAATGCGTGGTATTGCCGCCGACCCTTTTGTGCGGCGGTCGTTATCGGCCGCGTTCGGGCGGCCCGAAGCTGTGCGGGAGCGCATTGCCCGGCAATACCTCGGCGATTACTTCGACAAATACGAAAGCAACATCACGCTATATGATGCTTCGGGCGAGCCTTTGGGAGCCGTGCCCGGCACGCCCCGGCTGCAGCAGTCGCGCGAAGCCACCGAGTGGCAGGCCACACCCACCGACCAAGCCGGGGTGTACCTGATGCAGTCAGATAATCCGTTTGGCTCGCGGCGGTACGTGGCGCACATTGTGGTGCCCGGCCAGCGCGTGAATGGCCAGGGACTGCCTCTGGGGGCGGTGCGCGTGGAGCTTACGCTAAAAAAGCTGAAGTCCTACAGCGTATTGCCCGAGCTGCTGGTCGACCAGAAGTTCTTTCAACCGGGGCTGGCTACCGAGCTCAGCTATGCCGGTTACACCCACGGCCGACTGGTGTACACGGAAGGCGACTTCGACTACGCCAACCGCCTTCCCACGGCCCTGCTAAGCGAGCCGCGCCTCAAAACCACGGGCATCACGCGCCGGGGCTTTCACCACTTCGCCGTGGCCGGGTCGCAGGACCGCACGGTGGTGGTAACCACCGCCACCTACTCGGCGAGCGACTGGCTTGCCAATTTTTCGTTTCAGTTTCTGCTGGCGTCGTTTTTCTGGCTGCTGGTGGCCGGCGTAGCCTTGCTGCTGCGGGGGCGGGCAGTGCCGCGGCTCAACTTCAGCACCCGCATTCAACTGTTGCTGAACGTGGGGATTGTGGTGCCGTTGCTAGTGGTAAGCGTAGCCACGGCCAGCCAGCTCATTGCCTCGTACCAGCGCGATTTGTCGCGGACTTACGAGCGGCGCGGGCAACTGGCCCTGGAAAGCCTGCGCCGCCAGCGCCACCTGCTCTCGGACAGCACCGCGCGGCCCACCCTGGCGGCGCTGGCCAAAAACGTGGCCGCCCTCACCGAAACCGACCTGAACCTGTATGATGCTCACGGCGAGCTGCTGGCCAGTAGCCAGCCCCTCATTTTCGATGCCGGGCTGCTGGGGCCCTTGCTGAATCCGCAGGCCGTGGTGGCTTTGCGGGAGCACAACCGGCCGCGGGCCTTGCTCACGGAGCGAGCCGGTTCGCTGTCGTTCAACTCTTTGTATCTGCCGGTGCGGGCCGCCGCGGGCGAAGCGGTGGTTGCCGACCTGGCCGGCCATGCCATTGGCCACGCGGGCGGCCATGCCCACCGCGCTGTGCCAAACAAACCCGCGGGGCCAGTGCCACAACCCAGCGAAAACACTGCCGCCGATGACATGGCCATGCCGACCGGCCCCATTCTGGGCTACGTGGGTATCCCGTTTTTCGACTCGGAAAAGGAGCTGAACACTAAGCTCACCGAGCTGTTTACCACCATTTTGAACATATTCACCCTGATGTTTTTGCTCTTTCTGGGGTTGGCGTTTCTGGCGGCACGGCAGCTTACGGCGCCCCTGAAGCTAATCACCGAAAAGCTCACCCAAACCACCCTTACCGGCGAAAATGAGCTGCTGGACTACCGCAGTTCCGATGACGAAATCGGGCTGCTGGTGCGCGAGTACAACACCATGCTTACCAAGCTCGAAGCCAGCAAGCGCGAGCTGGCGGCGCAGGAAAAAGAAGCGGCCTGGCGCGAAATGGCCCGGCAGGTGGCGCACGAGATTAAGAATCCGCTTACGCCAATGAAACTGAGCCTGCAGTTTCTGCAAAAAGCCATTGCCGAGCGCCGGCCTAATGCCGAAGAGCTTATCAGCCGCATCAGCCAGACACTTATTACCCAAATTGACGTGCTGAGTGACATTGCCACCAGTTTCAGCACGTTCACCAACCTGCCCACCATGCGGCCCGAGCGGCTGGACGTGGCGGCAATACTGCGGCGCTGCGCGGCCCTGCACCAGCCCGATACCGACGACGGCGCGTTGGAATTGGATGTGCCGGCCGATGCCGAATCGGGCCGCTACGTGGTGTATGCCGATGAGAACCTGCTGGTGCGTACCTTCAACAACCTGCTGATAAACGCCCGCCAAGCCGTGCCCGAAGGGCGTGCGCCGCACATCAACGTGTCATTGGAAGCCCAGGGCGCGGGCAGTGTGCGGGTCGCCATCCGCGACAACGGGGCGGGCATTCCGGAGGAGGTGCGCGAGAAGGTTTTTGTGCCCAATTTCACCACCAAAGCCAGTGGCTCGGGCATCGGGCTGGCCGTGGCCAAGCGCGGCATTGAAAGTGCCGGCGGCAAAATCTGGTTCGAAACGGAAGTAGGCGAGGGGACGGACTTTTTTATAGAGCTGCCGCTGGCCGGGTGACGCGCCGGGGCTATTCGCCGGCAAAAATGTCGGTCCACTCCAAGGCTAGGCCAGGAAGGGTGGCCACTGGAATAGGGCCAGGGGCCGCGTATTCGGCCGCGAGACGATACTGATTTTGGTCGAGCACATAGCAGGCGACGGTTTTCAGGCCCGGAAATACTATCCAGTATTCCAGCACCCCGCTTTCTTCGTAGAGGTCGAACTTGCTGCGGGTGTCGCGGGCCGTATTGCCGGGCGAAAGGATTTCCACAATCCAGTCAGGCGCACCCAGGCAGCCGCGGTCATCGAGCTTAGCCCGGTCGCAAACCACGCAGATGTCGGGCTGCACGACGGTTAAAATCTGCTCATCGCCATTAGCGCCGCTGGTGGTCAGGCGCACGTCGAAGGGGGCGGAGTACACTTGGCAGGGATGACCCTTCAAATAAGTGTGCAAGGAGCTAAAAATATTGCCCGAATATACTTGGTGCATCCGACTGGGACCGGCCACCGGGCGGATAAGCTTGCCCTTAATAAGCTCTACAAACTCCCCGGACCGCCACGTCAGGTAGTCAGCGTACGTGTAAGTTTTGGTAGGGTCGAGCTGCGAAAGGTCCGTGATGAGCATGGCGGGCTAGGTACTAAGTGTCTCTTGCCGTAAAGATAAGGCCCGCTGCTACGGTGGAGAAAGACGGCCATGAGGGCTTCTTACGCAGGTAGCCAAACCAGTGCGGGCACGAAACCACCGCTTGCCCGCGTTACCCGCCAAACCCGACCTTTACCGCATGATTCGTCCCTTACGCCTGTGCTTCCCCCTCGTGGGCCTGCTCGTTGTGGCGCTACTTGGCGGTAGGGGAGAGGCCTGGGCGCAGGCGCGAATGACCAAAGCGGGCGAGGCGCCGCCGCCCAGCACCCGGCGCTGCCGCTGGGTGCGCCTCGCGCCGGGCCGCGATACCACCCGCTTCACGCTGAGCGATACGCTGACCGTGGTGCCCTCTTCGGTGAGGGCCAATGGGCGCGGGCTGGACTACGATGGGCGCACCGACCGGTACCTGTGGGTGCGGCTCGCCCCGCGCGATGCAGCGGGTAAGCCGCTGCCCGATTCGGTGGAAGTGTGCTACCGGGTGCTGCCTTTGCGGCTATCGGCGGCCCGGTTTCGGCGGCCGCGCAGCCTGATGGACAGCGTGGGGTTTCGGCAGCCGCTGTCGCGGTTCGAGGATTTCTCAGTGAAGGAGCAAATTCTCAATACCCCCGGCATCAGCAAAACGGGTAATTTGTCGCGGGGGCTCAGCTTCGGCAACACGCAAAACGTGTTTGTGAACTCGGCCCTGAACCTGCAGCTGGAAGGCCAGCTGGCGGAAAATATTCACCTCACGGCCGCCATTTCGGACCAGAACGTGCCGTTTCAGCCCGAGGGCAACACCCAGCAGCTCCAGCAGTTCGACAAAATTTACATCACCCTTACCAACCCCAACTGGAACCTGACGGCCGGCGACGTGGTGCTGCGCAACAAGCCCGACTACTTCCTGCGCTACTACAAAAACATCCAGGGCGCGGCCGCCGAGGCCAATTTCGGGCCACCCATGGTGGGCCTGGCCGGTACCGGGGCGGCGCAGGGTGTGTCGAATGCGGTGTTTCTGAACGGCATGGCCGGGCAGGTGGTGAATGGTTCGGCGCCGGCCTCGCTGAACCCGCCGGCCGTGAGCCAGCCGCAGCTTACCGACCCCAACCGCCAGGTGCCCGGCGTGGCACCGCCGCTACCGCAGGGCGACCGGGCCGGCGTGACGGGCGCCACCGCCACCGGCGCGGGCGTGCGCAAGGGCGTGGCCTGGCGCTCGTCTACGTCCATTGCGGGCGGGGTAGCCAAGGGCAAGTTTGCCAGCATCACCGTGGCGCCCATCGAAAACGTGCAGGGCCCTTACCGCCTCAGCGGCCCCAACGGCGAGCAGTACATCATAGTGCTGGCCAATTCGGAGAAAGTGTACCTCGATGGCCGCCTGCAAACCAGGGGGTTCGACGCCGACTACACCATCGACTACAACCTGGCCGAAGTCACCTTCACGCCGCGCCACCTCATCACCAGCAATTCGCGGATTAAGATTGATTTCGAGTATTCGGACCTCAACTATTCCCGCTCGCTGGTGACGGCCAGCCATTACCAGCAGGTGGGCCGGCTGAGCGTGCACGGCAACTTCTACCAGGAGGCCGACAACCCCGACAATGCTCCCAACCTCAGCCTCGACAGCACCTTGCGCGTGCGGCTGCGGGAGGCCGGCAACGTGGCCGTGGCCTCGGCGCCCGGCGGCGAGGGACCGGTGAAATACGACCGCCGCGTGGTGCAATACCACCTCGACGCGCAGGTGCCACCGGGAGGCACCCAGCCGGTGCCGGTGTACACCTTCGCAGGGCTCGATTCGGTGCGGGCCACCTACAACGTGCGCTTTACCGACGTGGGCGAGGGCAACGGCGACTATAAGCTGAGCACCAGCTACGTCAGCGCCAACGGGCGGGTGTACGAGTACGTGAACCCTCGGCAGGGCCGCTACCAGCCGGTGCGCCTTATCCCGACGCCGCTGCTGAAGCAGCTGGCCACGGCCGGCGTGAGCTACCAACTGGATAGCAGCACAACGGTGTATGCCGACGTGGCCCGCTCGCGGCTCGACCGCAACCGCTTCTCGCCGGAAAACGACCAGGACGGGGCGCTGCACGTGGGCTACGCCGTGCAAAACCGCCGCCTGCCCACGGCCCTGGCCAACAGCGTGCTGCGCGGCTACCGCCTGCGCTCGACCCTGGATTATGAGTACACCGGCAAGCGCTTTGCGCCGATTGACCGCTACCGCGACATCGAGTTTGACCGCAACTGGAGCAACGTGAGCACCACCCAGACGCTGGGTACCACGCCCGTAGCCCGTGAGGACAACATCCTTAACTTCAGCGTGGGGGCGACGCGTGATGCCAATAACAACGTCAACTACCGCCTGAGCCGGCGCTACCGGCCGGGCGAGGTGAATGGCTTGCAGCACTGGCTGGACGCGGCTCAGAAAGTAGGCAACCTGGAACTGCGCGGCTCGCTCTTTTTGCTGAATTCGGATGCCGGGCGCTTCCACTCCGACTGGGCGCGGGGCGAGGCCACGGGCCGCTTTGTGGGCGGCCGCATTGTGCCGGGCTATGCTTACCGGTTTGATAAAAACCGGGTTAGCTCGACCACGACCGATACCGTTCGCTCGGCTAATTACTTTGATGAGCACGACGTGTTTATCCAGAGCCGCGACTCGGCCCGCACCCAGTACCGCCTCGACTACACCTACCGCCGCGACCAAACCCCCAACGCCGAGCAGAATGCGTTGCAGCCGCGCGGCGTGGCCCAAACCTGGCAGGGCACGCTGGCCTCTCGCCTGGGCAAAACCCAGGATGTGCGCCTGCTGGCCACCTACCGCGACCTGGATTCGTTGGGCCGCGCCCGCAACCGCACGGTGCTGGGCCAGGTGTTTTACAACGCCAGCCTGCTCCAAAACCAGATTCGCTCCGAACTGAACTACAGCGTGGCCACCGGCCGCGAGCTGAAGCGCGACTACTCCTTTCTGGCGGTGCCCGCCGGCCAGGGTACGCACTACTGGCGCGACACCAACGGCAACACCCTGCAGGAAAAAGACGAGTTTTTTGAGGCGCAGACGCCGGATGCGCAGTACCGCACCTTCATCAAAGTGTACCTGCCCACGGCCGACTACATCACTGCCTTTACCAACCGCCTCAGCTACCGCCTCACCACGGCGGCCCCGCGCGGCTGGCGCGAGGCCGGCGGGCTGCGGGCGGCATTGGCGCATTTTGCCACGCTCACCAGCATCACCGTCGACCGCCGCACCACCAATACGGCGCTGCTTTCGCGCCTGAGTCCTTTCAGCTTTGATAAGGAGGACGAACAGCTGCTGGCGTTCAACCAGCTGTTTCGCAACACGCTCTACTTCAACCGGTCCAATCCCATTTTTGGGGGCGAGCTCACGGTGCAGCAAACCCAGCAGAAAACCCTGCTGGCCCAGGGCTTCGATGTGCGCAACCTGAGCACCCAGAGCCTGCTGCTGCGCCGCACGTTGGCCACCTCGTTCACGGGCCGGCTGACGACGGCCCGCGACATTCGCGAATCGACCAGCACCTACCTGCCCACCCGCAACTACCGCCTGCTGATTTACAACGTGCAGCCCGAAGTCAGCTACCAGCCCACGCCCAGCCTGCGCCTCACCGGCACCTACCAGCGCACCCACAAGCAGAATACCCTCGACATTGCCAACGCAGAACTGCACCCCGGCATCTTCGACGACCTGGGCCTCGAAACCCGCCTCAGCCAGGTGAGCAAGCGCACCGTGACGGCCGCCACGCACTACACCCGCGTGCAGTTCGACGCCGACCCCACCCAGCTCAACTCCGTGGTAGCCATCGAAATCCTGAACGCCCTGCGCCCCGGCAGCAACTTCACTTGGAACCTGAACGTGGAGCAGCGCCTCAGCAACGGCCTCAACATCACGCTGGCCTACGACGGCCGCAAGGCCAGCGGCCTCAATACCGTGCACACCGGCCGCATGCAGGTGGCGGTATTGTTTTGAGGAGATTGTGCCCAGTAGCAAAATTGACCGTCATGCAGAGCGCAGCGAAGCATCTCGCGTGGGGTAGTAATCAAAATGATTGAACGATTGGATTAGTAGCAGCACGCGAGATGCTTCGTTGCGCTCTGCATGACGGTCAGCTTCGTTCCTCATCTGTAGACTTAACATTGAACCCTCACCAGCGGCGCACGGCTACTTTCGCCGCCCGCGCCGCCAGCCCGGCCGTGAGCTCGCGCTGCTTGAAGCACAGCGGCAGCGCGGCTCCCGAGCGGAAAGCCTGTACCGTGATTTCGGCGCAGGCGCGGGCGTCGCTCAGGGCGTCGTGGTGGTTGAGGGGAATGTTGAAATAGGCCGCTACGTGGTCGAGTTTGTGGCGCTCCAGGTGCGGCCAGCACACCTTGGCCAGCTTGACGGAGCACAGGGCGTGAAAGGCCGGAATCGGGAGGCTAAAATCGCGGCAGGTGTACTCAAGCACGCTCACGTCGAACGCTGAATTGTGGGCCACCACGGGCTGGCGGTGCAGGTAGGGCAGCAGCACAGGCCATACGTCGGCCAGCGTAGGAGCATCGTACAAGTCCGCTTCGGCAATGCCGTGAACCTGCTGATTGCGCCAATCTACGCGCAGCTCGCGGGGCCGCAGCAGAGTCTGGAATTCTTCGACAATCTGGCCGTTGTGCACCCGCACCACGCCGATGGCGCAGGCGCTGTCGCGGCGCTCGTTGGCGGTTTCGAAGTCAATGGCCGTGAACGTAAGATTGGCCAGCGACTGGGTAATTTCTGCTTGCATAATAGGCAAGATAAGGTCGCAGCGCTTAATAATTAAGAGAGAAATAATTGAGACAAGCCGTCAAAACGTCATGCTGAGCGCAGTCGAAGCATCTCGCGTGTATTAGTAATTCAATCGATTGGGTCACTATTGCACGCGAGATGCTTCGACTGCGCTCAGCATGACGTTCCTTTTGCTCATTGCTCATTGCTCATTGCTCTTTAAGCTCAACGCCCTTATCGCAGCACACATCGGGCACCTCGAAGTATCGCTCCATCACGCCGTTGATGTTGCCCTCGCAGCCGGGCGTGAGGTCGATATCGAATTCAATATCGGTGCTGAATTGGCGCAGGGGAATGAGCACCCGGCCATAGGGCAGGCGCAAGGGCGGCAGGGTGATGCGCGGCCGCTTTTCCTGGTGCGCCGCCCGCAACGCCGCAAAGCGGGCCTGCATTTGCGCGTTGAATGGGGCGGCGCTGGTTAGCAACTCCCGCCAGGCTTCCGGCGCGTGCCCGGCACCCAGCAAGCCCGCCAACCACAGCAAAGCCAGAAACGAAAGCTTCGGCGGGGGCGAAAAAAGCATCGTGCGTCGTGGCCGCTGCCGGCCCAGCAGCCACCCCAGCACCGCCGTGGATAGCAGCAGCACGAGCAGCATTTCGTTCTGGGCGCGCAACAGGGGCGGCCCCACCACCAAGTAGCGAAATAACAGGAAGCCAGCAAAATTCAGGGCGCCAAAGCCCAGCAGCACCGCCCACCACTGGCGGCGTGTGAGGGGTTTCACGTCGAATTCGGCACCTGCTGGCTGGCGGCCTGCCCACAGCCCACTGGCTGCGGCCGCCAGCACGCTCACGCCAATGAGCGGCTTCAGCAGAAAAAGAGCCATTGAATACAGCGCCCTCGGAACCAGCACCAGCCAGCGGTAGGCATGGAGCGGGTCGGCGGGTGGGGCCATGGCGGCGGCGCGGGCCCAGTTTCCGGGAGCAGCGGCCGCGATGGCCACGGCTACTGCCCCCATGGCTAACCACAGCGCCCATTTGGGGCGGCCCGCCGGGGGCAGCGCAATGCCTAGTAGCGCCAACACGGGCGCAGTTTGCACCAGGGTAAGCTCGTTGCCGGTCAGGGCAAACAGCAGCGGGAAGCAGGCAAGCGCTGCATTGCGCCACCTCGCCGGCTCCGGACCCCAGCCTGCCCGCAGAGCCAGGGCGGTAAAATTCAGCAGTCCAATCAGGGGAATCTGGTAGGCTACGGCTCCGCAAAACCAGTACAGAAAGGAAAATGGGGCAGGTGCGGCGTTGCAAAACAGGCCCAGCAGCAGCGCGGCCAGCCACCCGGCCCGGCTCCAGGAGCAGCTCCCGCGCAAGGCCGTGTGCAGCAGCGCCCGCAGCAAATGCGCCAAGCTCGCCCATTGTGCTACAAACAGCGCCGCTGCCACTGCTTTCACCCCCGCTAGCCAGCCGTAGGCCACGGGGTTCAGCGCGGTCATGATAAACGTGGTGGTGAAGCGCCCGGTCCAGGTTTGGAACAGCCAGAGCTGCGTGCCCCAGGTGCCGTGTTCCCGCATCCAGTAGGCGTTGCGAAAGTCGTCGAAAAACGGCTGATTGAACGCGGTGAGCAGCAGAAACGGTGCCAGTACCAGCACTAGCGTCAGGCGGAGAAGTGAAAGTAATGCGGATTGGCTGGGCAAAATGGATGAAATTGGAAGTCTGTTAGCCCGTCATAAGGAGGCGCAGGTAACGTCATGCAGAGCGGAGCGAAGCATCTCGCCTGTGGTAGCGGCCCATTTGATTGGATTACTTACTGCACGCGAGATGCTTCGCTGCGCTCTGCATGACGTTCCATTAGTTGCAAATCTCTCACAATCCCGCCAGCTTGCGGGCAGCCTTCACCACGGCCAGTTCGGCCTGCCCGGCGGGGGCCTGCGCAGCATCCAGGGCGGTGCGGGCCGCTGCCAGCCAGGCAGGCGTGGGAGCCTGGCCGGTTTGTAATTGAGTGAGGCGCTCCAGTACCATCGTTGCGACGGCGGCCAGTTTCGTGGAAAGCGGCGCGTATTCGGTCAGGCTGGGGTTGCTGGTGAGCATCGGTTGCAGCACTACGTCGTTGGCCTGCCAGCGCAGCGCCTGGGCACGCAAGGCCGCCAACTGGCGCGCCGAGGCTGGCAGCCAGTTAGGCGAAGTGGGTTTGAACGCTACTACGCTGTCCACCAGCGTACCAAAGCGGCGGGCCACTTCCGATTCGGCCGGCGCGGCGTCGACCAGTCGGTTGTAGCGGGTTTCGGTGGTGTAGGTATAGCCTTGGAAATGACGCTTGTACTCCTTCACAGGTTCCAACACTTCGGCCAGCGTGCGCAGCGGAGCTATATTAGATGAGCCGGCCAATTGCTTGAGCAGCAACTCCGGTGCCCGGCGATGGCGCAGGCCCAGTGTTTCCAGCTCCGCCGAAACCAGGGTGAGGCGGCGGTACATGTCGGGCACGTCCTGAGTAGCGGCCTGGGGCGACCACAACCGCTCGGCCACCGCAGCAGCGCGGGGCCAGATGCGCGACTCCAGGATGGTAGAATCAGCAAATTCAGCCCACATGGCCGCCTCACCGCCCAGCACCAGCCGCTGCTCGGCGGTGGTCAGGGGCGTGTCGGGCGGCAAAGGGTCGGCGGCGTAGGAACTGGCGGCGGAGTAGTTCAAATCCAGGTAATAGCCGCTGGAAAGGAGCACCGGATGGCCCAGCTTAGCCGCGTCGTTCAGCGTTTTCTTGCCGCGCCAGCTTTGGATAACGGTTTCCCTGGGCAAATCCGGCCCCAAAATCTCGTCCCAGCCAATCATAATTTTGCCACGCTTTTGCAGCATGGCCAGCACCCGCCGGTTAAAGTAGGTGTGCAGCTGGTGCTTGTCCACGGTTTTGCCATCGGCTTTCACCATGCCCTGGGCCCGCATGTAGGCCACGATGCGGGGCGTGCGCCGCCAGTTGCGCCCGTCGTTCTCATCGCCCCCAACGTGAAAGTACGGGTCGGGAAACAGCGCCGTCATCTCCGTAAACAGCGAATCCAGAAAGGTATAAGTGGTTTCACGCGTGGGGTCGATGGCCACGTTGGTGGTGCGCCACAGCTTGTAGGGCGCGTAAGTGGAGTCGGCGGATTTGAGGCGCGGATAGGCCACAATCCAGCTGGTGCTGTGGCTGGGGATGTCGAACTCGGGCACCACCCGAATGCCGCGCGCCGCTGCGTAGGCCAGCACCTCGCGCACCTCGGCCTGGGTGTAGTAGAGGCCATCGGTGCTGCCAGCGGTTTGCAGGCGCGGAAACACCTTGCTTTCAATGCGAAAGCCCTGGTCGTCGGTCAGGTGCCAGTGCAGCACGTTCAGCTTCACGGCCGCCATGCCATCAAGGTTGCGCTTGATAACGGCCACGGGCATAAAGTGCCGCGCCGCATCGAGCAGCAAGCCCCGCCAGGCAAAGCGCGGCTGGTCCCGGATATCGACTTCGGGGAGGTAGCGCTGCTTTTTTTCGGTGCGCGGCAGCTGCTCCAGCGTAGCCAGGGCCCGCAGCACCCCCAAGCTGGTAGGAGCGTCGATGCTCACGCCCATTGGCGTCACGCGCAGGCTATACCGCTCTTCGTCAAACTTCTCCGGCAGGCTCACGCGACCGTAGCGGATTTGCAGCACCGGGCCAGCAGTGGGCTCCGCCGGCCCTTGCAGGCGCGTGAGCAGGCGTTGGGCCGCCGCACGCACGGCCGGGTCAGCAACGGCATCGAGCTGCAATTTCAGCGGCTTGTTGAGCGGCAGGCGGCCCTGGCCCCAGTGCATTTCGGCGGGTAGAGGTAGCAGGCTGGGCTGAGCCACGGAAATCGTGCTTAGCAGCATCCAGAGGCAACCTACAAGGAATCGGAATCGCATCATCGGGCCAAAGTACGCAAGCGCCCAAGGTCGATGCCGGTTTTTTGCCGAATTTGCGGGGATTTAGGTTCAGAACTCTCCCTATGAAATCTCCTTCCTGGCTGGCTTGGCTGTTCAGCAGCTTGTTTGTCATTTCGGTAGCACTGGTTGGGCATGGACTGTGGCCTGGGGCGAAAAATCAAAATGCGACCCGCGTCATTGTCTGGGATGTGTCGGGCTATTACCTCTACCTGCCGGCTATTTTTATTCACCATGACCTGAAAGAATTGCGTTTTCATGACCAGCTGCTGCACGATTACGGCCCCACGCCCGACTTCCAGCAAGCCTTCCGGCACCCTGCCAGCGGGCACTACGTCATGAAGTATTCGGCGGGTATGGCGGTGCAGTATTTGCCTTTCTTCCTGGTGGCACACGTCCTGGCGGGCAGGCTAGGGTATCCGGCCGACGGTTTTTCGCCACCCTACCAGCTGGCGCTTCTGCTGGCTAGCCTGCTGGTGGCTTGCCTGGGGCTGGCCTTGGTGCGTCGGGCCTTGCTGCCCCGCTTCGGGGAGTGGCCCACCGCTCTGACGCTACTTGCTGTTGTGCTGGCTACCAATTATCTTGATTATGGCGCCCTTGCGGGGGCCATGACGCACAACTGGTTATTCACCTGGTACGCTGGGCTGCTGTTGCTGACGCCCGCGTTCTACCGCCGGCCCACAGCTGGGCGCGCATTGGCCATTGGAGCCGTACTGGGTATCATGGCTTTGACGCGGCCCTCCGAAATCCTGGCCGGCCTGATTCCGCTGCTGTGGGGGCTGCAACCAGCAGGAGCCGCCGTGCGCGAACGGCTGGCATTCTGGCAACAGCGGGTGGGCCTGTTGCTGGCCGCGCTGCTGGCGGGCGGCCTGATTGTCAGCATCCAGCCGCTGTACTGGCATTACGTGAGCGGTGATTGGGTGGTGTACAGCTATCAGGACCAAGGTTTTAGCTGGTTGCGTCCGCATTTGTGGGAAGGCGTTTTCAGTTTTCAGAGCGGCTGGCTGCTGTATTCACCCCTGCTGCTAGTGGCGCTGTTGGGGTTTGGGACGCTGCGCCGGCAGCAACCGACGGCTTTCTGGCCAATCTTGGTGTTCATGGTGCTGTTTACCTACGTCACCTTTGCCTGGGACGCGTGGCTCTATGGTGGCTCGCTGGGCCAGCGGGCGATGGTGCAGAGCTACGCAGTGCTCGCCTGGCCCTGGGCGGCAGCTTACCGGTGGCTGCTGGCGCGGCGGCCGTGGCTGTGGGCCTACGCCGGGTTTGCCGTACTCGGCAGTTATTACAACCTGTGGCTGACCTACCAGGCCCACTTTGGCGGGCTGCTCGTAGCTGGCCAAATGACCAGGGCCTATTGGTGGCGGATACTGGGGCGCTACGAGGTGCACACCGAAGACAGGCTGCTGCTCGATACCAACTACGACTTCACCGGTACCCCGCATAACGAGCGGGTGCTCTGGCAGGAAGACTTTGAGAAAGCGCGCAACGGCCAGCCCTGCGGCCAGCCGGCCCTGCAAGGACACTGCTCATTGCTCCTGGACAAGGCTCATCCCAGCAGTCCCGAATACCGCATTCCGGCGCAGCGGGGCCAGTTTCAATGGGTGCGGGGCCGTGCCCTGGCCAGTAGCACGCTGGGCGAGCAGGTAGAAGGCAAAATGACGCAATTTGTGGTGCGGTTTTGCCAGGGCTCGCAGGTGGTGCGGGAGCGTACCGTACAGTTTCAACGCGCCTTGCAGCCCGACTGGCCGCGGGAGTTGACGTTTTATGTGAAAGCGCCGCACCAGGATTTTGACCATGTAGTTGTGGTATTCCTGCATCACGGTCCCGCCACGGTTCGGTTCGACAACGCGCAGCTTGTTGCTTTCGACGATTAAGGCCTGAATTATATCAGCCCTCGGGCCTTGAATTCCAGGTACTTATTAATGGTGTTTACGGTCAAATCCTTCGGCGCGGTCAGCAGCGAGTAGATGCCGTAGCGCTGCAACTCAAGCACAATCTGGCGCTTTTCCTGGGCGAATTTCTCGGCGATGGTCTGGTTGTAAACGTCTTCCGTGGTGGCGGCCGGCGCATCCAGAAACGCCCGCAGCTCGGTGTTTTCGAAGAATACCACCAGCAGCAAATGGTCCTTCGCCAGCCGGCGCAGGTAGGGCAGCTGGCGCTGCATGCCGTGCAGGGTTTCAAAGTTGGTGAAGAGCATGAGCAGGCTGCGCTGCTTGATTTTGGCCCGCACGGTGGCGTACAGCAGCTCGAAATCGGTTTCGAGGTACCTGGTTTTCTGGCGGTAGAGGATTTCGAGCAGCTTGAGCAGATGGCCCGGTCGGCGGTCGGCGGCCAGCATGGTACCGGGCTGGTTCGAAAACGTGAGCAGGCCGGCTTTGTCGTGCTTGAGCAGGGCAATGTTGCTGACTACCAGCGTGGCATTGATGGCGTAATCGAGCAGGCTGAGGCCATCGAACGGCATGCGCATCACCCGGCCTTTGTCGATGAGGCAATAGACCTGTTGCGCCCGCTCGTCCTGAAAGTGGTTGATGACCAGCGCATCATCGGCCCCGGTGCCGGCGCGGCGGGCCGTGGCCTTCCAGTTGATGCTGCGCGGGTCGTCGCCGGCCACGTAGGGCCGGATTTGCTCGAACTCCAGGCTGTGGCCCACCCGGCGGATGCGCTTCACGCCCACTTCCGTCAGGCGGTTGTGGATGGCCAGCAGCTCGTATTGCCGCATTTGGAGGAAGGAAGGGTACACCGGCACCACCTTGCCCTGCTCGTAGCGGAAGCGCCGCCGCACCAGCCCCAGGGGCGAGGCCGCGTAGATGTTCAGCGCCCCAAACTCGTACTCGCCGCGCTTCACCGGCCGCAGCTGGTAGTAAATCACCTGCGTTTCGCCGGGCTTGATGTCCGTTTCAAACAGCACATCGCGCCGCTGAAACTGGTGCGGAATCTCGTCAATCGTCTCGGTGTGAATGGGGAAGCGGTAGCGGTTTTCGAGGTAAATCCGCACGTCATTGTCCGAGCCGTTGGCCAGCTTCTCGCCCAGCACGCGGCGGCCAAATACGGGCACCTGCTGGCCTTTGGCCGGAGCGTAGAGCATCAGCGCATCGAGGAGGACCAGGGCCACGAACAGGCCTAGTACGATTTTCAGCGGGCTCAGCAGCCAGGGCAGAAAAAAGGCCACGACGAAGCCGGCAGCCAAAGCAGCCAGCGCCTGGAAGAAGCGAGAGGTGAGGAAAAGAGGCATATTCGATAAATTTCAGCGCGCAGGGTTTCGCAAAGAGAGCAGAGGTCCGCAAAGGCTAAAGTCCTCCTTGCATTGCCTCCGCGGGCCTCTGCTCCCTCCGCGAAACCCTGCGCTACCGTGGTACTTCCACGCTCTGGATAATCTGCTTCACCACCTCGTCTGGGGTGCCGCCTTCCATTTCGCGCTCGGGGGTGAGCATGATGCGGTGGCGCAACACGCTGGGCGCCAGAAACTGCACGTCTTCGGGCGTCACGAAGTCGCGGCCGCGCAGGGCGGCCAAGGCTTTGGCGCCGTTGAGCAGGGCCAGCGAGGCGCGGGGCGAAGCGCCCAGGTACAACGACTTGTGCGTGCGGGTCTGACCCACTAGCTTGGCGATGTATTCCAGAATATTGGCCTCCACGCGCTGCTGGCGCACTTGCTGGCGCAGGTCGGCCAGGTCGGTAGCGCTTAGGATGGGCTGCACGGCCTCCAGGTTGGTGCCGCCGAAGCCGCTGTGGTGGCCGCTCAGAATCTGCACTTCCTCGGCCAGCGTGGGGTAGCCCACGTGCAGCTTGAAGAGGAAACGGTCGAGCTGGGCTTCGGGCAGGCGGTAGGTGCCTTCCTGCTCCACGGGGTTTTGGGTGGCCAGCACCAGAAAGGGCTCCTGCATGGCGTAGGTGGTGCCGTCCTGCGTCACGGTGCGCTCCTCCATCACCTCAAACAGGGCCGATTGGGTTTTGGCCGGCGCGCGGTTGATTTCGTCAATCAGCACCACGCTGGCGAAAATGGGGCCGGGCCGAAACTCAAAATCCGCCTTGTTCTGCCGGAAAACGGAGGTGCCCAGCACGTCGCTCGGCATCAGGTCGGGCGTGAACTGGATGCGGCTAAACGGCACGGCCAGCGTGCGGGCCAGTAGCTTGGCCATGAGGGTTTTGGCCACGCCCGGCACGCCTTCGAGAAGTACATGGCCATCGGCCAGCACGGCCGTGAGCAGCAGCTCCAGCAAATCGGTCTGGCCGACAATGATTTTACCGATTTCCTGCCGGATGGCTTCGGCCTGCGCCGTGAGGCGGGCAAAGTCGGTGCGCGGAGCGAAGGCAGTTTCAGGCGTAGCCGGCGCTTCCGGGGCGGCGGCAGGGGTAGCCGTGTCGTCGGGGGTCGGGGCTTGCGGAGAGGTCAGGTCGAGGTTTTCGGGTTCCATTTAGAGCGTGCTGGCGTAGCCAAGTAAGGTTTGTGCAGTTGCTTCGTCGGCGCAGGCGGCGAGCAGGATGGCGTGAATTTTCGCGGCGTATTCTTTCGAAACAAGGTGGTGATGGTAGCGGCGCAGGTCCTGGAGCAACTCGCCCGCCTCATCCCAGTCAACGTCCATGAGGGCTTTCTCCGACGCGGCGGCCTCCTCAATGAAGCGCTGAAAATTCCATTGGTACTTGATAAGAATGGCGAGTTTGGCAACCGTTAGCATGTCAATCAGGAGATTAGCGGCGGGCTTCGCGCTTGAAATCACTCAGCGCCCTGCTCAGCTGCAACAGCTGCTGGTCGTTCATTTGGGGCGCGGTGCGGGCGAAGTTTACCAAACGTAGCAGCTCATCGACGCGGGGCCGGGCCACGCCCGCCTTCTGACTGAGCCGTTCCCGAAAGTCCTCGTCGCCAAAATCGGGGCTGGTTTCCTGGAAGCGGGTGCGCAGGTAATCCAGAAACAGCCCGACTTTTTTCTCCGCAATCAGCGCGTGGCTGCTGCCCTGGCGGTAGAGGCTGGCCACGGTGCGCGTAAACAGCAGCGTGGTGTTGGGCAGTGGCTTGAGCGTGGGAATAATGCGCTGCCGGCGGCGGGCTTCCACAAACACAAACAGCAGCCCGCCCACTACCAGCAGGTACCAGGCCGTGTTCAGGGCCTCGTGCCCGCTCACAAGGCGCAGCAGCGACTGGTTGCCCACGCGGCCTTGTTTCTGGTATTCGTCCCACCAGGTGGGGCGGGCGGGCAGGTAGGAGAGGGCCGTGGCGGCAAACTGGCTGGTGGCCGGCCGCAACAGGTAATAGTTGCTGAAAGCCAGAGGTGCAGTACAGAAATAGAAGTGGCCGCGGCCGTAATCGAAGCGAATAAATACCGCTTTGCCTTGAGCATCGACTGCGAGCGTGCGGCCGATACGTCCGGAGTCAACAGCCAGTCGTTGTTCAACCCCATTGCCCGGTAGACGAAGGCGAACTGCCAGTGCCGGGTTAGTGAAATGAATATCAACTGAATCAAGCGTAGGAAGTCCGTTTGCCCCTGTGTGGGTAGATAATTTCGGATAGATAACGTGAAATCCTAAGCTGTCGAATAGCAAGCTGCGGCCGTTGGTGAAACTTTGGGTGGCTACAAATACATCGTTGCCGTGGCCTACAAACTTGAATAATGATTGCGCATCAAGCTTGCTCAATTCAAAATTTTGAGTAATAAATAGATAGTTAGCGCGGGCCGCCAGCAAGTTGCGTTCGGTCCAGGGCGTTTCGTCGTCCTCTTCGTCGTCTTCCTCGTCCTGGGCGCTTGCCGTAGCGCCAGCCGCTCTCGAATCTGCTGTATCAACTACAGCGGTGTTAGCGTCGTCATCCTGGTCGGCTGCGCTTTCTAATTTGCGCTGCATTGAATCCACTTCCGATTTTCGGACGCCGTTTGCAGCTAGCAGGCTGTCGCGCTGCTGGCTGCCGCGGGCATTTTGCGCCGTCGCGGTGCTGTCGGTTCGGGTCGTGTCGGGCTCGCCAATTTCGGTGCGGGTTTCGGCCTCGCTCATAGCGTCGCTCATTTCCAGCGACATGCCAGTGAGCTGGTTGTAGATAGGCAGGCGCGTGGTGCTGATGGAATCGGTGCCGAGCAGGCGCGGGAGCTGGTCATACAGCACGTAGGTGCCGTATGGAATCTTGTCCTTATTGATGAGCGTGGGCGTCCAGTCCACCGGTTTGGGGCGGTAGTATTCCAGCGCCACGTAGGCCCCAAACAAGGCCAGCAGCCCCAGCAGATACCAACGAAATGTCCTTGTCATGGCAGCAGCAAGTTAACTCAGGCCACGCGGCGAACTGCGCCGCCCACCTGGCTTAGAAAAGCGCGGTGCCCCTCGCGCACCCGCGCATACAGCGGCCCCGACAGCGCCAATTCGCCGTACCACACAAACTCAAACTGCCGGGTGATTTCGCGGAAGCCGGCCCGCAACGGCCCGGCCGCCGGCAGCTCGGCCAGGTAGGCGTGGTTGGTTTTGTCGGGCTGCCACTGAATGAGGCCGCGGTCCGAAAGCGCTTTGAGCAGCTCCAGATACCCCAGCCGGACGGCCAGGCGCCAGTTGCCGGCCGCTTCGGCTTCGGCCAGCCGGCTGGCAAAGTCTACTTCGTGGATGTTTTCGGCGGCTGTATCGTAGGCCAGTGCCACGCGCCGGGGCGTGCGGCTCAGCAGGGCCGTAAAATCAATTTGCAGCAGCTTGAGAACCACGAAAACGCCCGCCACCAGGAACAGCGCATAAAACACCCAGCGCCAAAAATGGCTGTAGCTGCGGCTGGTCAGCCATTCGGCAATGGCCTGCCGCACCCGCGCCCAAAAGGCCTGCCAGGCACTTTCCTCGGGGCGCGATGTGGGCTCCACGTATTGAAAATCGCGCTGGCCGCGTAGCTCCTGCAGGCGCGCCTCATCGGGCCGGCGCAGGCGCGGGGCCGGGCCCGTATCGGGCGGCAGCGGGCGGGTGGCGGGCGGCCGTTGGGGGCCAGGAGCGGCCCCATGGGCTGGCGCTGCCCCAAGGGCCACCAGCAACAGCAGCCGAAACCAAAAGCAGAGAGCAGGCACGAGCGGGAAAGCGGGTAAGGAAATTAGCGGTTGAGGAGTTTTTTGACCGTCATGCAGCGCGCAGCGCAGCATCACGCAGGCCGATGCGGAGCTAGCAGCTGACTCTCTAACGCACCTGGGAGGCCACGGGGCCCGCCGGGG
>NZ_JAERQF010000016.1 GCF_016734815.1 Hymenobacter rubidus | reverse complement strand
CTCCGTGTCGGTGAGAGAAACATTCATGCGGCAAGATTAACCAACTACTTTCGTTTTTCACTTCGCGAAAGGTTTAACGACGCCATCCAGCAGGTAGCTGCCGGTCCCAATGATAATCGGCGGCTCCTCAATGCAGCCCGTGGAACCAAACAGCAGCCCGGCCGCTGGCAGCAAGGTGGTCAGTAGGCGTAGGTGCATAGGGAATGAGGCTGGTGAAATCCGTTGCGCCTCCGCGAGCGCAGCTCTTCCTCGGGTTAAGTTACGGCTGCTGCTGCCACCGCGCAGCCGCCTTGGTTTTATTCAGTTACTGCCGCTGCTGAGGCCGATGCGCAAGGCCGTGGGGGCGTCAGGGCTTCGCCGCGCGGAACCGAATGCCGCGGTACAAGGGCTGGGGAGCCGGCACCCGCTCCGGCTGGATGAGCAGCTGCGGCTCGGTGCCTTTCACGTTGGCCAGCTTGAGCAGGGGGATATAATCTGCCGCGGTGCCGTGCTGGGTCATGAGAAAAAAGTCACGCACCTGGCGCGTGCGGGCGTCGTAGCTGACGAGCAGCGTGGCCGTATCGTGCACAAAAGAATGGTCCCATTGGGTGGCCCCGAGTTGCACCTGCGCGGGCGTGGGCTCGAGGTCCTGGGGCTGCGCCGGGCCGAGGATGCCCAGCACCTGGTCGATGTCTTTGCCCAGCAGCGCCGGTACGTCAAACAGGGGCTTGGCCGGCGTAAGGGTCAGCAGGGAATGGTCGGCAGCTCCGCAACCGGCCAGGGCCAGCAGCAAAGGGAAATATTTCGTCATCGGGTAGCAGCGGAAGCGGGAAGGCACGGGCAAAAGAAAAGCGGGTAGTTGCGGCAAGTGTGTTGGCGGTAGAAGAGGTAGCTAAACTATAGGCAGAAAGTGGCCTGTTGCCGCAGCCGGCGGTTGCTATGGCAGTTGAAGCAAGCAGTGCGGCAGCTCAGCGGCAAGTGGTCTGCCAGTCCAGATGGCGCAATGCAGCTTCGTTGAGCGCCGCTCCTGTTGCTGCGCCAGCTCTGCCGCCGACTGCGGTTGCCGCGGGCTGGGCGGGTTAACGGTGCGTACGCGCGACATCGTCCTATCCGTGCTCTGCCGCTGAAAATCGGCGCTCATCCGGGCCTGCCGCACAGAGGCTTGCTGCATCGGGCCCCTATAGGTGTTGGCACCACCGTACTGGACCCTGGCGTGCAGCGAAAAGGCAAGTAAAAGGAGGAGGGCTAGTTTCATGGGATAGAGCAGGCAGCGGGGCGAACTGGTTGGTTCGGGGAGGTGCTCACGCCCGGCAAGTTAGAGCAGTTTCGGGGTCGCTGTATAGTAGCGCGAACTGTGTAGTTCGCGTCGCCACGCTGTTTGACCTTCTTTAACGGAGCAGGTACGCGAACGACAAAGTTCGCGCTACTACTGCCGCTGCTTCGGACTGTACACTGATACCGAAACCGCTCTAAGCAGCAGGGAGGTCGTTCACCATCCGGCACCGCAGCCTGTTTTCCTTCAGCGGCTGAGGTAGCTGCGCACGTCGGCCGAGAGCGGGCCCACGGCCAGCACGGCGTTGCGCAGTCGGGTTTCGGTGCAGTTCAGGGTCTGGCACCAATAGTTCACTTCAATGGTGGACTGGACGTTGATGCGGGCGGGGTCGGCGGGCGGGGTTGGCGGCATGGTAGAGGCGTTTAAGTGGTTCAATTAAGCAGCACGGCTGTCCACTGGTTTAGCTTGCGCGCTTCCTGGCAGCTTTGTCGTTTTTGGGCAGGTACGTGGCCGCGTAGTTGCGCAGGGTTGTTTGGGCATAGTTGAGCACCCCGGACTGGTACATTTCTAACTCGTAGCGCTCCATCTCTTTGTTAATGGCGTTCAGGCCGGATTTAACAATGCTGCGCAGCTTCTGTGGGTTTTGCTGGTACTCCGGGCGGGCGGCTGCTTCGCTAACCCTGCGGTTAAACTCGTTGATGGCACTGACTAGGCCGGGGCTTTTCGCCACTTTCTCGACCCGCGCGGCCTCCACCATAAACTGCGTAGCCACCTGTGGGTCGAAGGGTCCCTTGGCGCGCATGGCATCCAACGGGCTAAGCGCAGGCGTGCGCTCGGGCTTGGGGGCGGTGGCCGGGTCGAAGCCCAGCAATTCGGTGGTGAGGGCGTTCAGAGCCGTGCGGTGCGCCGTAATTTTCTCCAGCAGTTGCGCCGGGTTTTGCTGGCTCCACCACCCGTTATCGAGCAGGTCTTTGTCGATGGCTTGCCAGTTCTGCGTCGCTTTGGGCGAGAGCGTGCGGGCTTGCTCCGCCGCGAGCATTTGGCCGGGCAAAAACACGTCCCGGTAGGTGCGCACGGTTAGCACGGCGAGTTGCTGAGCGTCTTCCTGCTGCCGGGCAGCCGCTTGCTGCGCATTGGGGGACGGATGCGCGCGCCGCAGGCTGTCCTGGCGCTGGGCGAAGCGGGCGAGGTCATCGGTGGCTTTCTGCTCGGCCTCGTGCTGCTTGGCTATTTTCTGCTCCCGTTGCGCGGCCCACTGCTCCAACTGCGCACGAGACGCCTGCGACGACATGCGCGACAGCTGCCTTTCCATCACTTGGCGCTGAAAATCGTTACTCATCTGGGCCTGCCGCTGGGCGGCTTGGAGCTGGGAGTTGCCGTAGCTGGAGCCATTCATTTGGGCAGCGGCGTGCAACGGGAGGGCGAGGAGCAGGAGTAGAAGTAGGTGTAATCTCATAGAATAGGACAAAATAAATAAAAAATGAGTGGGTAAGGAAATGTCAGGTACCGCAGCGGAGGGTACAAGCAGGTCAGGAGGCTACCGTGCTGCAAGTAAAAAGACCGCGCAGGCGCCGTATCTCGCGACGCCGGTCCTCGGTAAACTCGCCCCTACAAGGATGCAGGGAGGTTTGAAACTCCTTCGTGCTCAGTTTTTCTACAGGTGACGGTCGAAATGGTTCTGTAGCACCTGGTCAACTTTTTCCCTCGTCAGGGGCTTGTTCAGGAAGTCGGCAATGTTGAGCTGCTGCACCCGGTCCAGGTCCTGCGGGTGCAGGGAGGTGGTGAGCATGACGATGAGAATGGCGTTTTTATGTGCCAGCGACAACAAATTGTAGGCTTCCAAAAACGCGAAGCCGTCCATCACGGGCATCTTCACATCCAGCAGAATCAGGACCGGGCAGTCGGGCGTGGCGTCGTGGCAATGGAGTTGCAGCAGGTCCAGCGCTTCGCGGCCGTTGAGGGCCACGAGTATCTTATCCGTTACTTCCAGGCGCTTCAGCAGCAACCGGTTAAGGTAATTGGTGGTCTGGTCGTCGTCAACCAACAGGGCGCAGGTAAGCTTTTGCATACGAAATCAGGCGGCCACGTTCGTCCCACCGCGGGCAGGTTATTGAAGGAAGTAAACGGAAAAAGTGGTTCCATGGTCGAGCTTGGACTGCACAGTAATCCGGCCGCCGGCGTTTTCCACCATTTTTTTTACCATGTAGAGGCCAATACCGGAGCCTTCCACGTGGTCGTGGAAGCGCTGAAACATGCCAAACAGCTTGGGCTCGTTGGCCGTGTCCAGGCCCAGGCCGTTGTCCTGTACCTCCAGCACCACAAACGCGCCTTCGTTTCGGGTGCGCAGCCGCACGGCGGGCGTCCGGCTAGGCGAGCGGTACTTCAAAGCGTTGCTGAGCAGGTTGAAGACCACGCTGCGCAGGTTTTTTTCGGAAAACGAGACGGTGGGTGCGGTTTGCACGTCCACTGCAAGCTGCGCGCCCGTGCTGCGAATGAGCGGGTCCAAATCGAGCTGCACGTCGCGGATAACAGCGGCCAAATCGACCGGCTGCGTGGGGTGGCCGTGCTCCTTTTGCAGCCTCGACACATCGGTGAGGTGCTCGATGGTGCGCTTGAAGCGGTTCACCGAATCCTGCATCAAATCCAGCAGCGGCTTCACGGCCTCCTGCTGGGCCGTTTCGGCGGGCAGCTCCACCAGCAGCGCGTCGAGCAAGCCCTCAATGTTGCTGATGGGCGCCTTGAGGTCGTGCGAGGCCGTGTAGATGAAGTTGTCCAAATCGACGTTGGCGCGGGTGAGCTGCTTGTTGTTGTCGCGCAGCTCGCGCTGGCCCTGGTCGATGCGCTCCAGCGCCAGCCGGTGCTCGTGGATGTCGGTGTAGGTCCCAATCCACTGCATAATCTCGCCCTGCTCGTTGCGGGAAGGCTGGGCGCGGCCCAGCATCCAGCGGTATTCACCGGCGGCGTTCCGAATGCGGCACTCCACCTCGTAGGGGGCGCCGGTACGCATGCTCGCCTCCCAGCGCGCCAGCGTGGCGGCGGCATCGTCGGGGTGCAGGCGCTCGCGCCAGGCCCGGCCAATGGCCGGCCCTTCGCCGGGCGCCTGGCCAATGTAGTCGTACCAGCGGCGGTTGCGGTAGGTATTGGCCCCGTTGGCGTCGGCGGTCCAGGCAATCTGGGAAATGCCTTCCAGCATGCGGCTGGCCTCGGCGGCGGCGCGCTCGCCCACCAGGCGGGCGGCTTCTTCGCGCTTCAGCTCCTCGTTTTTGCGGGTGAGCAGGGCGTTCTGCTCGGCCACCTGGGCCTGAATGGCCGTGATTTCACGCTGGGCCGAAAGGTCGGTCACGATGACGGCCAGGGCCGGCGTGTCGTTGAATTCCAGCACGTTCATGCTCACGGAAAACGGCACCAGGGCCCCGGCGCTGGTTTGCAGCGGCAACTCGCCCTTGCTTTTGCCCTGCCAGCCCTTCAGCACCAGGCTGGCCCAGGCCGTTTGGAAGGCGGCGGGCACGAAATCCTGCAGTGCCCGTCCCATTACCTCGCTCAGGCCCCGGCCCAACAGGCCGGCCAGGCAGGCGTTGCAATAGAGCACGGTGGCGTCTTCGCTCAGCAGCAGGGCCCCCTCGTTCATCTGCTCGATGAGGGTGCGGTAGCCCTGGTCGGCCCCTTGCAGCGTGAAAATGCGCGGCCCCTCGGTGCTTTGCACGGCCAGCGCGTCCACGGCGCCGGTCCGGATGGCGTTAATCAGCTCGTGCGCCTCCTCCAGCTGGTGGCGCAGCTCCTCGTTTTCGCGGGTCAGGTCAGCAGAGGCAGGCGTCGGGGTTTGCATACCCTAAAGGTCGTCAGTCGTCCGCGTTAGTCCCAGGGCTTTCAGCACCCGCTCGTGGTCCGACAGGTCGCCCACCAACCGGCGCACCAGGCCGGGCCGCAGCTTGATGAGGGTGGGCACGCCAATCAGGTCTTCCTGCTGGGCCAGCTCGGGCTGCTGGTAGATATCGACGATGGTCAGCTCGTAGCGCCCTTTCAGGTACTGCTCGCAGATGTCTTTGATGTTGCGCACGGCCCGCGTAGAGTTGGGCGTGGCCCCCGTGATGAACAGGTGCAGCACGTACTCGGGCTCGGCGGGCACCGGCAACTCCGGCGGGTCGATGAAGGGTTCCATGGGCCACCGTTAGTTGCTGAGGGCGGGGCGCACGTCGAGCCCCACCAGCACCCGCTCTTCGTTCGAGAGGTCGCCAATGATTTTGCGTATGGGCTCGGGCACCTTGCGCACCAGCGTGGGAATGGCCAGAATCTGGTCGCCTTCGGCCAGCTGGGGGTTCACCAGCAAGTCGATGACTTCCAGCTTGTAGCGGCCTTTCAGGTGCTGCTCGCAGTGCTTGCGCAGGTTGGCCAGCGCGGTCACCGACTTAGGGGTTTGGCCGGCCACGTACAGGCGCAACTCCCAGGTTTCCGCCGGGATTTCTTCTTCAAATTCTTCAGCCATGAACGGGATGATGGAGGCGGGTGGCCGGGGGCAACTCCGTGGTACGGATTATTTCCCGCTGGGGTTGGCGGGGGGTGGGTTCTGGAGCAGCGGATTGGCGGCGGCAATGCGTTGCTTGCCGCTCAGCAGCTCCTGCTGCCGGTTTTGCTCGTGGGTGGTTATTTGCCGCAGCTCCTCTTCCACCGATTCAAACTCGGTGCGCAGGTTGGCGATGTTGGCTTCGAGCACGCGGCGGCGGCGCGCCAGCTCGCGGTCGCGGCGCTCGGCTTCCTGGCGGGCGGCCAGCTCCTGGGCGTGCTCCTGCAGCTGCTGGGTAAGGCGGCTGGCCCCGGTCACGATGCCGGTAGGGCCTATCACCACGTCGAGCAGCTCGATGCCGTGTTCCGTCACAATGAACTCGCGCACCTGGTTGGAATGGGCCATGCCGCGCGATTTGAGGATGCTCAGGCCCCGGTTGCGCTCGCCGATGCCTTCCAGGTCGCGCACCGAAATCCAGGTATCGACCAAGGACGACACGCCTTCTTCGGTCATCTCGCTGCGGCCTACTCCCGTATTTACCAGCGCCGTAAACAGGGCGGTGATGTTGTTCACCTTCAGGTAGTCAATCAGCCGGGTGAGCATGCTGCGCACCTCGGCCAGGTTGCCCACCGAAATAAGGTTGGTGATGGGGTCGATGACCACGGCGTGGGGGTCAAACTCCTTCACCAGCTTGTGGATGGTGACGAGGTGGCGCTCCAGGCCGTTGAGGGTGGGCCGCGAGGCTTCGATGCGCAACAGGCCTTTCTCGACCCACTGGGCCAAATCGATGCCCACCGAGCGCATGTTGCGAATCAGCTGCTGGGGCGACTCTTCGAACACGAACATCAGGCAGCGCTTGCCGTCGCTGCATATTTTGTGCACAAAGGCCGCGCCGAGCGTGGTTTTGGCTGTGCCGGCCGTGCCGGTGATGAGCACGCTGCTGCCGTGGAAGAAGCCGCGCCGGCCAAACATCTCGTCCAGGGCCGGAACGCCGCTGGAATCAATCAGGTCCGACACCTCGTGGTTGAGCTGGAGCGAGGTGACGGGCAGCACCGAAATGCCGTCTTCGGTGATGAGGTAGGGGTATTCGTTGGTGCCGTGGGTGCTGCCCCGGTACTTCACAATGCGCAGCCGGCGGGTGGTAATCTGGTCGATGACGCGGTTGTCGAGCAGAATCACGCAGTCCGACACGTACTCTTCGAGGCCCTGGCGCGTGAGGGTGCCTTCGCCGCGCTCGGCGGTGATGACGGTGGTCACGCCCTTGTCCTTGAGCCAGCGAAACAGCCGGCGGATTTCGGAGCGTAGCACGCTCTGGTTTGGGAAGCCCGAAAACAGGGCCTCAATGGTGTCGAGCACCACGCGCTTGGCCCCAATGGAGTCGATGGCGTAGCCTAGGCGGATGAACAGGCCGTCGAGGTCGTACTCGCCGGTTTCTTCAATCTCGGAGCGGTCGACGTGGACGTGGTCGAGGCGCAACATCTTGCGCTCCTGCAAGCTGTTGAGGTCGAAGCCCAGCGAGGCCACGTTGGCCGCCAGCTCCGGCCCGGTTTCCTCGAAGGCCATGAGCACGCCCGGCTCGTTGTAGTTCTGGATGCCGCGCACCAGGAATTCAATGCCCATCAGGGTTTTGCCGCAGCCCGCGCTGCCGCAAATCAGCGTGGGCCGGCCCAGCGGCAAGCCGCCTTCGGTGATTTCATCGAGGCCATCAATTCCGGTTGGGGCCTTGGGCAGCTGGGGTAATGCGGCAGGCGGCAGGTGTTGCGTGGGCATGAAAGAGGCAGTAATATCCTACGCAAAGCTAACCGTTGGGACGAGGATATTGGGGCGAAGCGCGGCGGGGCATGCGGAAAAGCTGGTCCGGCTACGCGCGCACCTGAAGTCGTCAGCCGAAGCCGGACGTTCTGAGCCCTAGCGGCTGCCGGCCTCAAAATCCATCCAGCCGGCGCGGTGCTCGTCCATTTCGGCGGGGCTGATGCCGTAGGCGGCGCAGGCCTCGTCGGTGCTCATCAGGCCCTGGTCCACGGCGTTGAGCACGGCCCACACTTTCAGCTTGCGCTCGGCGGCGCTGGCGTCGGGCGTCGGCTCGGGGCGGCCGTCGGTGTCGAAGAAATCGGGCGTAGTCTCGCTCATAAGACGTGCAAGATAAACAGCCAATAATTAACGCAACGTGAAATACGTTCGGATTGACAACTTCTTTTTCTCCTACTTCCAGCGGCTGAAAAACTGGTCGAAGGCCTCGCGGTAGCCGTCGCTCACGGGCAGGGTTTCGCCCGCAATCTGCACTGTGCCGCGCCCCACGGCCTGGATGTGCCCCAGCCCCACAATGTAGCTGCGGTGAATGCGCATAAACTTGCTGGAAGGCAATTTCTCCTCCATGCTGCGCAGGCTGGTGAGCGAGAGCAGCGGGCGCGTCTGGGTAGCTAGGTGCACCTTCACGTAGTCCTTCAGGCCCTCCACGTACACGATGTCGGCCAGGGCTACGCGCACCAGTTGGTATTCTACTTTGAGGTAGATGTGGTCCTGCTCGGGCTCGGCGGGCGGCGCGGGGGCCGGGGCGGCGGCGTGGGCCTCGTGGGCCTGCTTCAGCTCGAAATACGTTTTGGCCTTGAGGGCGGCCCGCAGAAACTCCTGGTAGTTGAAGGGCTTCAGCAGGTAGTCGAGGGCATCGACGCGGAAGCCTTCGAGGGCGTACTGGTTGAAGGCCGTGGTGAAGATGACGCGCGGGCCGTACTGCAACACCTTGGCCAGCTCGAGCCCGCTCAGGTCGGGCATCTTGATGTCGAGAAACAGCAGCTGGGCATCGGGGCGCTCGTGCAGCGAGCGCAGGGCGGCCACGGCACTTTCGTGCCGGCCCACCAGCCGCAGAAACGGCGTTTGCTCGATGAAGGCGCACACCAGGCCCAGGGCCAGCGGCTCGTCGTCGATGGCCATGCAGTTGATAACCAGGGGGGCGGCGCTTACAGATTCAGATGGAGACATACTTCGTACTCGTTGGATGGGTTGCGGGGAATGACGCGGACGGTGTGGGCCTGCGGGTACAGCAAATCGAGGCGGCGCTGGGTGTTGGCCAGGCCGATGCCGCCGGGCTCGTCGTCCTCGTCGGCGGGCCGGTCGGGGAATGCGGTGTTGCGCACGCACAGCTCCACGGTGTGGGCCGTGGGCTGCCGCAGCTCAATGGTGATGCGGCTGGGCGCGGTGGCACTCACGCCGTGCTTAAAAGCATTCTCGACGAAGGGCTGAAACAGCATGGGCGCGATGAAGGGGTCGGGACTGAGGGGGTCGGGCAGCTCCAGCATTACCTGCACTTTGTTGGTCAGGCGCAGGTGCATCAGCTCGATGTAGTCCTGCAGGAAGCTGATTTCCTGGCTCAGCCGCGTGTGGCCGGCCGGCGACTCGTAGAGCACGTAGCGCATCATGCGCGAGAGGCGGTGCAGGGCCGACCGGGCCTGGTCGGCGTTGAGCAGCGTGAGGGCGTAGATGTTGTTGAGGGTGTTGAAGAAAAAGTGCGGGTTGATTTGGGCTTTCAGCAAACTCAGCTCGGTGGCTACCTGGCGGCGCTCCAGTTCCAGGCGGCTTTCGGCGTCGCGCTGGCCTTTTTGCATGGCCGCGAGGCTGGTGGCAATACCCAGCACCAGCAGCGTGATGAGCAGCACGCCGGTGTTGAACAGGGGGCCGTTTTCCTCGGGGCCGGGCAGCGGGTGCGGGCGCGGGCCCGACCACGGGTTGGGCGGGTTCAGCACGGCCTCGCGGGCGGTGGCCACCAGCTCGGGCACGCCCAGCCGGGTTTCTACCTGCTGATGGATGGCCAGCACCACCCCCAGGGCCCCGGCATTGAGCAGCACGTAGGCCCAGGCCTTGTGGCCATAGAGCAGGCGCGGTGCCGCCCAGCCCACGTTCAGGTAAAAAACGGCCACCAGCAGGCCAAACACCACGGCCTGCGTCAGCCAGAACTCGGTGGGTTTGGGGCCGGGGTAGTCGGGCTGCTGGGCCCAGAGCAGCACCGCCACCAGCCCCCACACCAGGGCGTGCAGCAGCAGCGTGGAGGCCGAACGGAGTATGGGTAGGGGCATGGAGAGCGAATTATGAGTTAAAAATGATGGGTTATGAATGGAAAAGAAGGGCCAGTACAAGTCATCATTTTCAACTCCCGGTTGGCTCCGCAAGCTACAACCCGCGCCCGCGCGGCCCGCGGCCCTATCTACCAGCGGCAGCAAGGCATCGGCCAGCCGGCCGTTTGGGCCGCCGGCACGGGCCGGGCTGGCGGCTGCCTGTGCCGGCGGTGCATACGGCCGCCCAAATCGGCAAACCGCCGACGCGCCCAAGCAACTCGCCGATTGGGGCGAACAGCTGCCAAATACGCCTGCCAACTTTGAGTTAACCCCGCAGCCTGCCAAAGCGGCGGCCGCCGGTTTCCCACTCGCTTGCTCTCTCTTCCATGGCCTCGTCTTTAATCCCCCGCATTGCTTCGATGCTGACCGCAGCGGCACTGCTCGTGGCGGTGGCGTGCCAGAAGCAGAACCCCGACCCCAACGCGGCCGACCTGGCCACCCTCACGGCCCTGCCCCTGGTGGCGCCCGCGCCGGCCAACAACCCCGGCAGCCCGGAAAAAATTGCGCTGGGCCGCGCCCTGTACTGGGACCCGGTGCTGTCCGGCGGACGCGACGTGAGCTGCGCCAGCTGCCACCACCCGGCCAATGGCTACGCCGACGCCATCGACCTCTCCATTGGGGCCAACGGCCTGGGCCTGGGCACCGCCCGCCACTTCCGCGCCCCCAACGACATCCCTTTCGTGAAGCGCAACTCGCCCACGGTGCTCAACTCGGCCTTCAACGGCCTGAACCCCGACGGCAGCTGCAACCCCACCACGGCCGCCATGTTCTGGGACGTGCGGGCGCAGTCGCTCGAAACGCAGTCGCTCATGCCCATCACCACCATGGAGGAAATGCGCGGCCACCAGTTCACCGAGGCCACGGCCCTGGATTCGGTGGTGGCCCGGCTGCGCAAAATACCCGCGTATGCCACGCTGTTTGGGGCCGCTTTTTCGGACGCGACGCCCATCACGGCGGCCAATATCGGGAAAGCTATTGCCTGCTTTGAGCGCACACTCATTGCCACCGATTCACGTTTCGACCAGTATATGCGCGGCAACCAGGCGGCCCTGAGCACGCAGGAAGTGGCCGGCCTGAACGCTTTCGCGGCCAGCGGCTGCGCCAAATGCCACAGCGGCCCCATGCTGAGCGACTACAAAACCCACGTGCTGGGCGTGGCCGACAACGGCAAGAACCCCACGTCCGACGCGGGCGTGAACGGTACCTACGCCTTCCGCACGCCCAGCCTGCGCAACGTGGCCCTCACCGCGCCCTACATGCACGACGGCACCCTGGCCAACCTCCAGGCCGTGCTCAATTTCTACGACCCCGGCCGCGGTGCGGCGCCCTCGCTCAACCCCCACGTGAGCACCGCCCAGCGCGACCCGCTGTTCCCGGCCCGCGTCACTGATGCGCAAGCCATCATCGCCTTCCTGGGCACCCTCACCGCCACCACCTACGACCGCACCGTGCCCGCCACCGTGCCCAGCGGCCTGGCCGTGGGCGGCGACATTCACTAAGCATCTTACCCGTTACCCATTTTTCAATTTCCCATTTTTTCAACCCTTTTTCATTCAATTCCATGCGTTTAACCAACCTCCTCCGCTTTGCCAGTGCCGCCGCCCTGCTCTGCTCCATGAGCAGCTTCTCGGGCTGCGAGAAAGACAACGTGGGCCCGAACGGCGGCAGCTGCGCCTCCAAGAAAGCCACGACCACCACCACGACGACCGACACCACCAAAACGGGCGGCGCCAACTAACCCAAGTTGCCGAATGGCCGCGTAGCGGCGACAGGCTTGTAGACCAGCGGAGCTGCCGAACCCCAGCCGGGTAGCGGTGGCAGAAACGCCCGGAAATCTGTCACTGCTACGCGGTTTTTCACTGTAACACCTGTCGCCGCTGCACGGCTGCGCCGCAACTTGAATTAGTTAAGCGGTAGCCTGCTTCCTTGCCGTACTCAAGAGCCCGGCCACCTATTCATTATCCTTTGCTATGAGTATCCAGCGTCTGCGTTATTTGCTATTCCTGTTGCTGCTGGCGCCGCTGGCGGCTTCGGCCACGCACATTGTGGGCGGCGAGCTGGATTTGCAGTACAAATCCGGCAACACCTACACCCTCAGCCTCAACCTGTATTTCGACGCCATCAACGGCGACCCCAAGGCGCTGGACCAGGAACTGCTGGCCGGCATCTTCAACAAAACCACCAACGCCCGGCTGCAGTCCGTGACGCTGCCGCTCACCGCCAATACCTTCGTGCAGTACACCAACCCGGCCTGCGCGGTGGGCTCGCTGAGCACCCGCAAGCTGGTGTACACCAAAGACATCACCCTCGACGCTGCCACTTACACCAACGCCGCCGGCTACTACGTGGCCGTGGAGCGCTGCTGCCGCAACCTGAGCATCGGCAACATCGTGAGCCCCGGCGCGGCGGCCCAGACCTTTTACCTTGAATTTCCGGCCGTCGTCCGCAGTGGCGCGGCTTTCGTTGACTCCACGCCCCGCATTTTCCCGCCACTGGGCGACTATGCATGCCTGGGCGAGCTTTTTTACTACGATTTTGGCGGCCAGGACGTGGACGGCGACTCGTTGGCCTACGACATGGTGACGCCCCTCAACGGCCATACCGGCGCCGTGACGTCGGCCCTCACCACGCCGCTGCCGGCGCCCTATTCCACCATCACCTGGAAGCCAGGTTACAGCGCCGGCAGCCAGATACCGGGCAGCCCGGCCCTGGGCATCGACGCCCGCACCGGCCGCCTCACGGTGCGGGCCAGTGCCCTGGGCTTGTTCGTGTTCGGGGTGCGCTGCTCCGAGTACCGCAAGGGGGTGAAAATTGGCGAAACCCGGCGCGACTTCCAGCTCTACGTGCTGAACTGCCCCACCAACGTGGCCCCCAAAGTGCAGGTGCAGGCGCCCGGCAGCACCCGTACCTACCAGGCCGGACGCGACACGCTGCGCCTGCTGCCCGGCGCCAACCGCTGCCTCACCATCCGCTACACCGACCCCGACCCGAACTCGGTGCTGACCATGAGCACCCACCCGGTCAACTTCACCACGCCGGCGCCGGTGTTTACCACCAGCACCAGCGGCACCACGCGCACCGCCGCCGACACCCTCACCGCCACCCTTTGCTTCCCGGACTGCTCCGACACCAAGGGCAAGGTGTATCTGCTCGACATCATCGTGGCCGACAACGGGTGCAGCCTGCCCAAGCACGACACCGTGCGGGTGGCTTTCACGGCGGTGCAGGCCGTGAACACGGCGCCGGTGCTCACCAGCAGCTTCCCGGCGGCGCCCCTGCCGGCCTCCGATTCGATACCTGCCGTGGTGCGCGTGGTGCTGGGCCAGCGCTACACCGCCACGCTGCTCGGCACCGATGCCGACAAGGACGCTCTGGCCCTCAGCGCCGCCGGCAAGGGGTTCGACATGGCGGCGTTGGGCATGCAATTCACCGCCCAAAACGGGCCGGGCGAGGCCACGGGTACCTTTGTGTGGGAGCCCACCTGCGCGTCGGTTTCGGCGGCCGGCGAAGATGGCGGCCTGCTGGTGCGCTTCCGGCTCACGGAAACCGGCCCCTGCATACCCGTGCCGCAAAGCCGGCTCATTCGCTTCGAGGTGGTGCCGAACGGCGAAACGCCCACCTTCCGCCCGCCCAACGTCATCACGCCCAACGGCGACGGCCAGAACGACTTCTTTATGATGCCCGACCTGCCCGTGGACTTCTGCGACCGTAAATTTGCCAGCGTCAAAATCTTCTCGCGCTGGGGCCAGGAGGTGTTTCAGTCGGCTGAGCGCGGCTTCAAGTGGGGCGGCGCCGGCACGGGCGGGCTGTACTATTACCTGGCTACCTACACCGACGGCCGCAAGTTCAAGGGCTGGGTGGAGGTGATTCGGTAGGTTTTTACCATTCTGTCATCCTGAGCGCAGCGAAGGACCTTATCACGTTTGACGTAGTAATCACTGCACGCCGTTCAGCGGTGATAAGGTCCTTCGCTGCGCTCAGGATGACAGAAGCCAACGCCTTCTTCTTTCAACTCCTGCTTACCTTCCCGTTCCTGCTATGAAGCTCAAAAAGAACATTGCCACCAGCGAGTCCGGCTTTATCTTCAACCCCGCGACGGGCGACTCCTTCTCGGCCAATCCGCTGGCGGCCGATATCCTGGCCCGCGTTAAGGACGGGCAGGATGCCGCCGCCATCAAGGCCGACATTCTGGAGCACTACGACGTAGCCCCCGGCCAGCTGGAAAAAGACTGGGACGACCTGCTCGCCCAGCTGCGCGAATTCAACTTGTTGGATTGACTTGTTTTGACACGAGACATGAGACGTGAGATGCGAGACATGAGAATGCACGCGCCTCCCTTCTTTCTTACTTCTCATGTCTCGCGTCTCATGTCTCGTGTCTCACGTCTCACGTCTCATGTCTCTATAAACCCTGTGCTCCTCCCTCCCACCCGCCCGCGCCTGACCGTGGCCGTAACCGGCCTTAATGCCACCGACAGCCCCGGCCCCGGCGTGGCCGTCATCCGCGCCCTGCGCGAAACGGTGGACTTCGACCTGCGCATCATCGGGCTGAGCTACGAGGCGCTGGAACCGGGCATCTACCTGCGCGAGCTGGTGGACAAAACGTACCAGCTGCCCTACCCCACGGCCGGCACGGCGGCGCTGCTGGAGCGCCTGCAATACATCCGGGAGCAGGAGGACGTGGCCGTGCTCATTCCCAACTTCGACGCCGAGCTGTTCAACTTCATCAAGCTGGCCCCGCAGCTGCAGGCGCTGGGCATTCACACGTTTTTGCCCACGCTGGCGCAGCTCGAAGCGCGCGACAAGCTCAACCTACCGGCCTTTGGGACCACGCACGGGCTGCGGGTGCCGGCCAGTCAGGCGCTCTATAATCTGGCCGGAATCGGGGCCGCTGCCGAAGCGTTGGGCTGGCCGCTGGTGCTGAAAGGCCGCTACTACGATGCCGCCGTGGTGCACTCGCTGGCCCAGGCCGAGCAGGCGTTTGGGCGCTTGAGCGGGCAGTGGGGCGTGCCGCTCATCGCGCAGCAGTTTGTGGCGGGGCAGGAAATTAACATTGCCGGGCTGGGCGACGGGCACGGCCGCGCGCTGAGCGTGGTGCCCATGCGCAAGCTCACCATCACCGACAAAGGCAAGGCATGGGCCGGCATCACCCTCGAAGACGAAGCCCTGCTGGCCCTGGCCCGCTGCTTTGCCGAGGCCACCAAGTGGCGCGGCGGCTTCGAGCTGGAAATCATGCGCACGACGGCCGACGAGTTGTTCATCATGGAAATCAACCCGCGCTTCCCGGCCTGGATATACCTCACCGCCGCCGCCGGCCAGAACCAGCCCGCTGCCCTGCTCCGGCTGGCCCTGGGCCTGCCCGTACCGATGATGGAAGAATATGCCGTGGGCAAGATGTTCGTGCGCTACGCCTGGGACTTGATTACGGACTACACCGCCTTTCAGGAAGTGGCGGCGCTGGGCGAACTTTGACGCCTCGTTAAAAGAACGTCATGCAGAGCGCAGCGAAGCATCTTTACCTCGATACTAACTCAATTGACTGGATTACTACTGCGGTAAAGATGCTTCGCTGCGCTCTGCATGACGTTCTTCCATCCCACCCATGAAACAACCCTACGAACGTCCTACCATCCGCAAGCTCACGGCCGGCGCGCTCAATAAGTTCGGGCCGCGCGCGGGTGCCCGGCCGGTCACGGCCTTGGATGGGGTACTGGTGGAGGAATTGGTGGCCCGGTTCGGCTCGCCTTTGTTTGTGCTGAGCGAGCGGCAGCTGCGGCGCAGCTACCAAGCGGCCATGCGGGCCTTTGGCACCCGTTACCCGCAGGTGCAGTTGGCCTGGTCGTACAAGACGAACTACTTGAACGCGGTGTGCCGCACCTTCCACCAGGAGGGCGCGTGGGCGGAGGTAGTGAGCGGCATGGAGCTGGAAAAGGCGCTGCTTAACGGCGTGCCCGGCCCGCACATCCTTTTCAACGGGCCGGGGAAGCGGCGGTCCGACTTGGAGCGCGCCTGCGCCGTCGGGGCCGTCATTCACCTCGATAATGCCGACGAGCTGCACCTGCTGTTGGACGTGGCCGCCGGCCGCGCCGTCCGGCCCCGCGTAGCCCTGCGCGTGAACCTCGACGCCGGCATCGTGCCGCAGTGGGACCGGTTCGGCTTCAACCTGGAGAACGGCGAGGCCTGGCAGGCGCTGGGTCGCATCGTGGCCTCGGGGAAGCTGGAGTTGGTGGGCCTGCACTGCCACATTGGGACCTACGTGCTGCAAGCGGCGGCCTACGGCGCGGCCGCTGCCAAGCTGGCGGCGCTGGCCCTGCGCTGCCAACGCGAGCTGCACACCACCATTCAGTACCTCGACCTGGGCGGCGGTTTCCCTTCGACCAACACCCTGAAAGGCGCCTACCTGCCGGCCACCGATACCGTGCCCAGCTTGGATGAGTACGCCGAAGCCATTGCCGGAGCCCTGCTGGGGGCGGGCTTCGGCAGCGGCGAGCTGCCGGTGCTGGTGCTGGAAGCCGGCCGGGCGCTGGTCGACGACGCGGGTTCGCTCATTGGCACGGTGCTGGCCAACAAGCGCCTGGCCGATGGCCGCCGCGCCACCATCCTCGACTTTGGCGTGAACCTGCTCTTCACCTCCTTTTGGTACGACCACCACATCAGCCCCACCCGCGAATTCTCTAACCAAACCGAGCCCACCGTGCTCTACGGCCCGCTGTGCATGAACATCGACATGCTGCGCGAAAGTATTGCCCTGCCCCTGCTCGCGCCCGGCGACACCGTGGTAGTGCACAAAGTAGGCGCCTACAACATGAGCCAGTGGCAGCAGTTCATCAACCTGCGGCCCAACGTGGTAATGTTGGACCAAGCCGGCCAGGTGCACCTGATTCGGGCGGCGGAAACGTTGGCGTATTTGCAGCAACTGGAGCAGGTTCCGCCGCACTTGCGGGCGTGAGTATCGTTCTAAATACCTTTCTTGAAAACCTTGTAGCCCCTGACGTTCACATCACCCCCCGTCCCTCTCTCCCGCGGAGATGGGGAGCCAGACGATTTCAGCACAATTCTCGTCTGCTGCATGACCGGTGCCCCCTCTCCGCGGGAGAGGGGGTCAGGGGGTGAGGTTGACGCCAGGCCGAAACCTACTATGTCCGCTACTGCCTCCTACTTCCGCGCTGTGCTGCACAGCTACAGTATGCTGTTCTTCTCGCAGCATCGCGGGTTTGGCGTGCTGCTGCTGCTGGTCACGTTCAGCCACCCGGCCGCCGGGCTGGCGGGGCTGGCCAGCGTGCTGCTGGCGGTGGGCGGGGCCCGGCTGGCGGGCTTCAACCGGGAGTGGACCGATACCGGCGCCTACGGCTTCAACCCCCTGCTGACCGGGCTGGCGCTGGCCTCGTGCTATGCGCCGGGCTGGCCGCTGGCGGGGCTGGTGGTGGTGGGCGCGGGCATGGCCCTGCTGCTGAGCGTGGCGCTGGGCGGCTGGTTGGGCGGGCGCGGGCTGCCGTTTCTGTCGCTGCCCTTCCTGGCCACGGTGTGGTTGCTGATGCTGGGCAGCGGCCCGCTGCTGCACCTGGCGGCGGGCGAGGCCGCCGTTTATTGGCTGAATGAAGTGTACGCCATTGGCGGCCCCCGGCTGGTGGGCGTGGTGCAGTGGGTGGGCGACTGGCCCTGGCCGCCGCTGCTGGCCACCTACCTGCGGGCACTGGGCGCGGTGCTGTTTCAGGACAGCGCGGCGGCGGGGCTGCTGGTGGCGCTGGGCCTGCTGTGGCACTCGCGCATTGCGTTTTCGCTGTCGGTGTTGGCGTTTGCGGGGGCGTATGCGCTGGCCGGGCTGACCGGGCCGGTGACAGGCGGCATCAACGAATACAACCTAGGGGCCAACTACATGGTGGCGGCCATTGCGGTGGGCGGCGTGTTCGTCGTCCCGTCGGTGGCCAGCTACGGCTGGGCGCTGGGCAGCGTGCTGGTGACGGTAGTGGGGCTGGCCGCCAGCACGGCCCTGCTCGACAGGCTGGGGCTGCCGGCCCTGTCGTTGCCCTACTGCGGCACGGCGCTGCTGTTTCTGTACGTGCTGCTGCTGCGCGAGCGGCCCGGCGCGGGCCTCGTGCTCACGCCCGTGCAGCGCTACTCGCCCGAGCGCAACCTCTACGCCTACGCCACCGACCGCGTGCGGCTGGCCCACCAGGGCGCGGTGGCCCTCACCCTCCCCTTCCTAGGCAGCTGGCAGTGCACGCAGGGCTACCTCGACGGCGGCCCCACCCACCTGGGCGACTGGGGCCAGGCCCTGGACTTCGTGATTGCCGATGCCGACGGCCGCACCTGGCACGGCGCCGGCCTGTCGGTGTCGGACTTCTACGCCTACAACAAGCCCGTGCTGGCCCCCGCCGACGGCGTGGTAGAACACGTCATTCAACACATCGAAGACAACGCCATTGGCGACGTGAACACGGCCCAGAACTGGGGCAACACCGTGGTGCTGCGCCACGCGCCCGGCCTCTATACTCAGCTCTCGCACCTGCGGGCCCACTCGGTGCCGGTGAAGGTGGGCGAGTACGTGCGACGGGGCGACATCATCGGCACTTGCGGCAACTCCGGCCGCTCGCCCGAGCCGCACCTGCATTTCCAGGTGCAGGCCACGCCCTACGTGGGTTCGCGCACGCGGCCCTACCCATTGGCCTACTTCGTGGCCGAGGCCTGCGCTTCCCTCCCAATAGTTGCGGCACACCTCTCGAAGGAAGACGTATCCCTCAAGAGGGATGGAGCAACCCTTTCGACGGTTACGCCTTCCCTCAAGAGGGATGTGCTACCCGATGAGCAGCAGGACGCATCCATAGCCGTGAAAGCACCCCGCCCCGCCCCGGCCCATCCAACCGCAGCGGTGCCGAAGGCTCAGCTCCGCCACTTCAGCGTGCCCGTGGCGGGCGAAACCGTGAGCCCGCCCTCCTTCAACCGCACGCTGAGCCAAGCCTTGCGCCTGCCCCCCGGCTACGCGCTGGAGGTGCGCAACAGTGACGTGCCCACGGCCCCCGCCCAGCGCTGGGAGGTGCTCACCGATGCCTACAACCTGCCCTACCTGCGCTGCCTGACCACGGGCGCCGTGGCCTACTTCGGGGGCGACGAATCGGTGTTTTATTTCACGGCCTTTTACGGGTCCGAAGCCTCGTGGCTGTACCTGTTTTACCAGGCCGCCTACCGGGTGCCGCTGGTGAGCCTGCCGGGCCAGGCCACGCACGACGTGTTCCCCCTGTCGGTGGTGAAAAACCCGGCCCTGACCTGGGCGCAGGATGTGCTGGCGCCGTTTTATCGGTTTCTGAAACCCACGTTTTCGCTGGAAGAAGCCGCAACCGATGCCCCCGGCTGGCCCGGCCGCGCCGTGCGGCTGCGCAGCTGCACGGCGGTGGCCGCGTTTGGCCGCATCACCGAAACCCAAACGGCCGAGCTGCTGGTGCAGGACGGTGCCTTAGCGGAGCTGCGCGTGCGCCGGGGCCAGGCCGAAGTCAACCTCACGTTTTCAGTGGCCGGCGCATGAGAAACGGATGCCTTTTGCGGGCCAGCAGCGGCTGGCCCTTGCCAAGCCGAACCGGCCGTAGGGACTGGTGCCTGCTCCTGCTGTTGCTGCTGGGGCTCGGCCTGTGGCCTGCGGCGCCGGTGCAGGGCCAGCAACTCACCAGCTTTTCCTACACCGACAGCCTCATCCAGGCCCTGGCCACCCAGTACCGCTGGGCCGAGCTGGACTCGGTGGGCCGCGCTGCCCTCCGGCTAGGTACCGATTACCCGGCTCTGCGCCGCCACCTGGGCCAGGCCGCCCTGGCCCAGGACCGGCCGGCCCTGGCCCTGCGCCACTACGGCCGCGCCCTGCGCGAAAATCCCATGGACAGCACCGCCCGCCACGGCCTGGCCCTCGCCTACCTAGAGCTGAACCAGCCCGGCCCCGCCGCCTTGGTAACCCGCGGCCTGGCCGACTCGTTGCGGGGCCCCTTGCACCTGAAGCCCTTTCAGGCCCTCACCCGCGTCGAGCTCGAAGCCAGCGGCCAGCAAACCAACACCATTCACCGGGGCGATGCCGGGTTGGTGCGCCTGGGCGTCAGCAGCCGCTTGTGGTCGCGCTTCACCCTCACGCAGGATTTCACCCACTTCGGCCAAACCCTGGAGCTGCCCGATTTCCATCGCACGCGCTTCGGTGAGCGTTATTCCGTTCGCCAAAACCAATACCACGCCTTGCTGGGCGTGCAGCTAACGCCGGGCTGGCGCGCCCAGGTCGGCTTCACCTACCTCAACAGCGACCTGGGCCGCGTGGAAGCGGTGCCGGGCCAGTTCGGCTACGCCTCGCTGGCTTACAGCCGGCCCTACTGGACGGTGCAGGCCGGCTTCTTCGTGGGCACCCTCACCGACACGGCCCGCGCCCAAACCGACCTGCGCCTGACCGTGTACCCCCTCGGCAACCTGCGCCTGTATAGCTTTGGGCGGGCCAGCGTGGTGCGCTCGGCCGGCCGCAGCTACCCCAACGGCGTGCTGGGCATAGGCGGCCGGCTGCACCGCAAAGCCTGGCTCGAAGCCTTTGGGGGCCTGGGCCAGGTGCCCATGCTGGCCGAGCTGGATGGCACCTACGTTTACAACCTCTTTGACCCCCTGCGCCAGCGAGCGGGCGCCAATCTGCTTATTTTGCTGAGCCGCGCCCTGTCCTGGCGCCTCGGCTACGGCGCCGAGCAACGCCGCGACGCCGTAAACGGCAACACCTATTCTTTGTATTCCCTTAGTACCGCCCTTGCATGGACCTGGTAAAGCTGACCTTTTCTGCCACGCTCGTCTGCGCCGCCCCGGCCAGCGCCTGGGCCCAGGCCGACCAGACCTCGGCCTTTGCCAGCAGCTACGCCGCCGAAGCCAAGGCCGACTACGCCGACGCCATTGCCCCCATCAAGGCCATTTACACCGGCACCTACGAGCAGAACCTGCGGCTGGGCTGGCTCTATTACCTGGCCAAAAACTACACCGCCGCCGCCGCCCACTACCAGAAGGCCGTGGAGCAGCGCCCCTACGCCGTCGAGCCCAAGTTCGGCCTGGTGAAGCCGCTGAATTCGCTGGGCCAGATTGAGAAGATGCTGAACCTCTACCAGGACATCCTCAAAATTGACCCGCAGAATACCCAGGCCAACTACTGGACCGGCGTCATCTACTCCAACCGCAAAACCTACGACAAAGCCGCCCGCTACTTCGAGCGCGTGGTCAACCTCTACCCGTTCGATTACGACTCCAACCTTTCCCTGGCCTGGGCCTACCTCAACCTTGGCAAAAAAGCCGAAGCCCGCGCCCTCTACACCAAGGCCCTGCTCATCCGGCCCGGCGATGCCGCCGCCACCGCGGGCCTCAAGCGCCTGTAGGCCGCTTTTGGTTTAGGCCGCCAGGCGCGGGGCCTCGTCAGTTGGCGGCAGGCAGCGCACCACGTAGGCAGCCAGCGCCCCAAAGGTTTCTACCCGGCCCAGTTCCGCATCGTCCAGCTGCACCTGCAGGGCCCGCTCCACGTCGCAGAAAAGCTCGTTGCGCTCCTCGTTGCTCGTGAACACGGCGCTTAGCTTGCGGCGCGGCGTCAGGCTGGCCCCTGCAATCAGGTGCCGCCGCAAAATCTGTCGCAGGATTTTATAGACCCTCTTTTTCATCACATCCACATTATCAGCAATATCACCCGGGAATCAGCGTTTCACGGCCTGACAGCAACCGGGTTTCGGGCAGCGCATTTTGGCTAGGCTATTTAGCAGGCCGACGCCCCGGCCGCTGGGCACGCTTCTGGGCGGCGCGCTTTGCCTGAAATTTGGCGTATTCGTCGGCTTTCAGCACCGTACGGAGCTCAGCAGCGAACTCGTCTTCAAGAAAACGTTGCATGGCAATAGTTAAAAATGTATATTGCTGAATAAAAAACAATAAGCGCCCCGGCCAGCGCCTTTAGCAAAGAGGTGGCCAAAATGTCGCCGGCCTGCGCCGCCTGGTCCTGCTTGCTGCTTCAAAGGTGCAGGCGCGTGCTCCGGATTGGAAACCCAATCGTCCGCTTGCCTACTGGCGCCGACTACCTGCCACCTGCCACCGCTCAACGGGGCATTTGTTCATCAGTCCCTTTTCCCATTTTAGGAATTAACCGTCTAAGGCCGTAGCGCTTCCATTCATCGTCTTTTCAGCCACCATCATCGATTGTAAACCATTTTTTTGCCCCACTGTTCTCATATTTGGAATAGCATTGGTCGTCGGCCAGCGGCTGTTGAACTGTGCCATTCCTTAAATGCCCTCTCCGCCGGCATCCGTTCATTTGTTTTATTTGTCGTGCCTTTCTGCCGCTATCGAACTCGTGGCAACGGAAGACACGGCCGTGCTGGTCGACGATTTATACCTTGCCGTGCCCAACTTTTTAGCTTTCGCTCCCTTGGCCACTTCCGATGCCCCTCGTTCCCAAAGCTCGCCACACCAAATGTATGATACCGACCCGTCGGCATTCCGCGACGCGCAGGCTTTTTTAGACCGCTCGTTCACACCTGCCAGCCGCAACGCGACGGAGGTCAGCAGCGGCTGTGCTATTTCGCCCAACGTCATCGGCGACTCCAGCGAACCCGGCGGCTCACTTCCCCTCGAGCGTGAAACCGGCGGCCAGTTTACGATGGGGCAGAACTATCCGAACCCCTATACCGACGAAACCACCGTCCCCTTCGTGCTGGCCAATGCAGCCGATGTGCAGCTCACTATATACGACCCGCTCAGCCGCAAAGTGGCCAGCGTGGTGCGCAAAGGCATGAGCGCCGGCGAACACCGCATCACCTTGAATTTCCGGGGCCTGGACCTGCCCAGCGGCGACTACATCTACCAGTTGCAGGTGAGCAACCGGCACGGCGTGTACCGGCTTCGCCGCACCATGACGGCCAAATAGCGGCAGTGTTGCGCATATGCGCATAGAAGCACCGTGTGGAGGTTGACTGCGACTGCGGTCAACCTCTTTTTTTTCTTCATCATAAGGCCTTGCTGCGACAGTCGGGGCCATTCGTTTGGCCCAACCCTTTCAGGATAAGCGGCGGCGGCCGTACTTTGCTGCCGGAGTGCCTGCCCTGGGCAGTCTCGCCTCGCTTCCGCTTTCACTTCCCACCGCGGCCCTGCCGCACCATTTCCTTTTTATGGCTGAACAAACCCTGACCGGCCTGCGCGCCGGTGTGCTGCACGGCGACGAAGTGCAGGCGCTTTTCAAACACGCCAAAGCCCACGGCTACGCCCTGCCCGCCGTGAACGTGACCGGCACCAACACCGTGAACGGCGTGCTCGAAGCCGCCAAAGCCCTGAACTCGCCGGTGATGGTGCAGTTCTCGAACGGCGGCGCGCAGTTCTTCGCCGGCAAATCGGTGCCCAACGACAAGCAGCAGGCCAGTATCGCGGGCGGCATTTCGGGCGCCTACCACGTGCACCAGATGGCCGCCCTCTACGACGTGCCCGTGGTGCTGCACACCGACCACGCCGCCAAAAAGCTCCTGCCTTGGATTGACGGCCTGCTCGATGCCGGCGAGAAATACTACGCCCAGCACGGCCAGCCGCTCTACAGCTCGCACATGCTCGACTTGTCGGAAGAGCCAATTGAGGAGAACATCGAAATCTGCAAGCGCTACCTCGAGCGCATGGCCAAAATCGGCATGACGCTGGAGATTGAGCTCGGCGTGACCGGCGGCGAGGAAGACGGCGTGGACAACTCCGACGTGGATTCCAGCAAGCTCTACACCCAGCCCGAGGAAGTGGCCTTCGCTTACGAGCAGCTGAGCGAAATCAGCCCGCGCTTCACCATCGCGGCCGCGTTCGGCAACGTGCACGGCGTGTACAAGCCCGGCAACGTGAAGCTGCAGCCCAAGATTCTGCACAACTCGCAGGAGTTCCTGCGCCAGAAGCACAACATTACGGAGGCCCTGCCGATTGACTTCGTGTTCCACGGCGGCTCGGGCTCGTCGCAGGAGGAAATCCGCGAGGCCATCAGCTACGGCGCCATTAAGATGAACATTGATACCGACCTGCAGTGGGCGTTCTGGGAAGGCATCAAGGACTACTACGTGAAGAACGAAGGCTTCCTGCAGGGCCAGATTGGCAACCCCACCGGCGCCGACTCGCCCAACAAGAAGTACTACGACCCGCGCGTGTGGCTGCGCAAGGGCGAAGAAACCTTCGTGGCGCGCCTCAAGCAGGCCTTCGAGGACCTGAACTGCGTGAACCGCCGCTACTAGTTTTTCGCTTACGGGAAAAAGTAAGAACGTCATGCTGAGCGCAGCCGAAGCATCTCTACCGCAATAGCAAATGAATTACTTGCGCGGTAGAGATGCTTCGGCTGCGCTCAGCATGACGTTCTTTTATTACGCTCTATTCCATTTCCCCTAACCATGCCTTACCAGCCCGCCCCCACCCGCTACCAGGAAATGACCTATCGCCGTTGCGGCCGCAGCGGCCTGAAACTGCCGGCCCTCTCGCTCGGCCTGTGGCACAACTTCGGCGGCGTGGACGTGCTCGAAAACAGCCGCGCCATCCTGCACCGGGCCTTCGACCGGGGCATCACGCACTTCGACCTCGCCAACAACTACGGCCCGCCCCCCGGCTCGGCCGAAACAAACTTCGGCCGCATTTTGCGCGAAGACTTCGCCGCCCACCGCGACGAGCTCATCATTTCGAGCAAGGCCGGCTACACCATGTGGGACGGCCCCTACGGCGACTGGGGCTCGAAGAAGTACCTGGTTTCCAGCCTCGACCAGAGCCTGCAGCGCATGGGCCTGGAGTACGTCGACATCTTCTACCACCACCGCCCCGACCCCGACACGCCCCTGGCCGAAACCATGGCCGCCCTCGACCTGATTGTGCGCCAGGGCAAAGCCCTGTACGTGGGCCTGAGCAACTACCGCCCCGCCGAGGCGGCCGAAGCTTTCCGCATCTTGCGCGCGCTGGGCACGCCCTGCCTCATCCACCAGCCCAAGTATTCGATGTTTGAGCGCTGGGTGGAAGACGGCCTGCTCGACCTGCTGGGCGAGGAAGGCGTGGGCTGCATCCCCTTCTCGCCCCTGGCCCAGGGCCTGCTCACCAACAAATACCTGCACGGCATCCCCGAAGACTCGCGCGTGGCCAAAGGCGTGGGCTTCCTGAAGGAAAGCAACCTCACCCCCGAACGCCTTTCGCAAGTTCGTCGCCTCAACGACCTCGCTCAAACCCGCAACCAAAGCCTCGCCCAAATGGCTCTTTCTTGGCTGCTGAAGGATGAGCGGGTCACGTCGGTGCTCATCGGCGCCAGCAAGCCCGAGCAACTGGATGACTCACTGCGCTGTCTGGAGAATCTGGCGTTTGGCGCGGAGGAACTGGCGGGAATTGAAGGGGTTTTGCGCGGGTAGCAAAGGGCAGAAAAGCCCGTCATGCAGAGCGCAGCGAAGCATCTTTACCACCACCAGTAAATAATTACTACTGTGGTAAAGATGCTTCGCTGCGCTCTGCATGACGGGCTTTTTTATCTAAAACGCTACTTCCCAATCGACCCAATCTTGGGCTGAATCTGAATGATGAAGCGCTTGTTGAGCGCCTCCTGGCTGCCGGTGTAGCGGCCGGCGCCGCGGAAGCCGCTACCCGCCGCCACCACTTCCAGGTTGGCGGGGAAATGAAGCCCGGCCTGCTCCCAGAGGCGAATCACGCTCAGGGCGCGGCTATAGCTGAGCTGGCGCACGGCGGGGCCGTCGAGGTTGTGCGGGTCGTTGGCGGGGTAGCGCAGGTCTTTGGCGGCGCGCCCCTCTACCACAATGAGGTACTGCACGTTATCATCGTTTTTTATCGACTGCATCTCACTCAGCAGGAAGCGTCCGGCTTTCACCAGCGGCGTTTGGGCCTCGTAGGGCAGCACGTCGCTCTTGGGCGCGAAGGTGACGGGGAATTTCAGCTCGTAGCGCTTGTAAGTGGCGTTGTACTCGAAATAATTGCTTTCGAGGCGCTTGAGCGCAGCTTTGATTTCATCGAGCTTGCGCTTTTCCTGCACCTGCACTTTCAGCTCCGAAATCAGGCGCTCGTTGTCGCGCTGCTTGTCGTTGGCCCGCTTGAAACCCAGCACGAACAGCACGAGCATGATGAGGAACAAGGCCGTCATGAGGTCCACGTAGCTGGGCCAGAAAAAGTCCTTGCTTTCTTTCATATCAGAACGTCATGCTGAGCGCAGCCGAAGCATCTCGCATGGGATAGTAATTCAATCGTTGAAGCATTATTGAGTAGTGGTGGTACGCGAGATGCTTCGGCTTCGCTCAGCATGACGTACTTTTTTGCAACTCTTCCACGCTACTTCTTGCCCAGAATATTCCGCTGAAACCAGTTGGGCTTGGTAATTTCCTCCAGCACCTTGTTGGTCCGGTCGACCTGTTTCAGCAGCTCCTGCTGCAGCTGCGCATCGGCCAGGAGCCGGGCCTCCATGCGCTGCATGGCTTGGGCGGCCAGATTGGCCTGGCGCTCCTGCAGCACGTTGAGGTCCTTTTGCTGGGCCGGGAGCTGGGTGAAGGGGTTGAGGTACTCGGTGATTTTCTGGTAGATGTTGTCTTGGTTGAGGCGGCGGAAATGCTGCTGCCACTGCTCGTGGGCGGCGCTGGCTTCCTTCTGCAGCTCCTGCAGGCGGCCGTCGAGCTCGGCATCCATGCGGTGCACGCCCTCGCTCACGCCCTGGCGGATTTGGGCGCCCAGGTCGACCAGCAGCTTGCCGTGCTGGCTGAAAAAAGCCACCTGCTGGCGCAGCGCATCGTCGTGCTGCTGCAGGTACTGCGGCACGCTGGCCAAGCCCTGCTCCAGGGCGGTGAGGCGGTTGAGCAGCGCGCCAATGGTTTGGGCGGCCTCATTGCTGTGTACCACGGTGGTATTCAGTGCCTGCTGGTAGCCCAGAAATTTGTCAAACGTCTGGGCACTTTCATCCACCCGGTCGAACACCTTGATGGTGGCGTTGGCCAACTCCGAGTAGCCAATTTTCTCCAGCTGCTCCAGGAAGCGCTTCTGCACGCTCACGTTCTCCGTAATGCTGGCGATGAGCGGCGTAAACTCGTGAATCTTGCTGAAAAAATCGTTCTGAATCTGGCTGAAAAACTCGGCGTTGAAGGTATCGAGCACCGCCTTCAGGTTGCTCATGCCGGCCTGCATGTCGGAGTTCAGCTTGGGCAGCAGGGCCTTTTGCAGGAAGGTGTAGTAGGCGTTTTTCTGGCGGTCGCGCACGGCGCGGGCCTGCTTCAGCAGCTGGTTGCCGGCCAGCGTGAAAGCCAGGCCGAACAGGCTGCCAATCATGGCAATGAGCACCCCGCCGAGGAAGTGCTGCACGTCGTTGTTGCTGAACGAAGTGTCGGTGTTCGGGTTGGCCGCCGCGTCAGCAAACGGATTGCCCACCAGCGCCACCAGCCCGATGATGGCGCCCGTGAAAGTACCCAACAGCCCCAAATACAGCGGCGTCGTTATCTGGGCCTGAATCTCGTCGTCCAACGCCTCGGCGTGGCGCTCGGAAATGTCTTTCAGAATGCCAAAATCGGCGGCCGCGCCGCGGTTGTTCAGCAGGTATTCGTTGGTGTCGGTAATGATTTGGCCAAACTCCGACGAGGCCCCGTTCGTGATGAGCGCATCGTACTGCACCTCAAAGTTTTTCTCGGGCTGCGCGGCGGTGTAGGGAATGGGCTGCACGCCCACCGCGCCCGCCGCCGGGTACATGCCCAGAATGCGCCCGATAAGCTGGCGGTTGCGGAGGAATACCACCGCCTGCCACGCCACCAGCGCCAGGATAAGAAGGATTTCGATTAAGAGCATAGCTTCGATTTACTGCGAAGGTAGAGATGCATACTTGCGTCTCCCCGTTGAGCAAAGAGGAACGTCATGCAGAGCGCAGCGAAGCATCTCGCGTGTGGTGGTAACTCAATTGAAAGAATTACCGCCTCACGCGAGATGCTTCGCTGCGCTCTGCATGACGCTTTACTGATATCGTCCAATGTACCTAGCTCAGCGCAATGCCCGCTTTCTGCACCACATGCCAGGCATCGTCGCGCTTTTCCAGCTTGCCGGCCGTCAGGTTTTTGATGGTGGTAAACTGCTCGGTGGGGGGCAGCTCAAACTGAAAAAACTCCTTCAACTCCCGCACCCCGTTGCCGATGATGCGCGACTGGTCGGCCTGCGGGCTGAACGAAAACTGCGCCGTGGTGGCCTCCGAGTGCGGCAGTGTGATGAGCAGCGGCATCTGTGGCAGCGGGTTGGGGCTGAGCTTGCGGTGCTCGATGCTGGGCACGTCGGGGGCCGGGGCGTAGTAGTGCAACGGGCCGTTGTTGGGCACAATAGTCGCTTCAGCAGCGGCCGAAGTTTCTGCCGAAACGTCGGCCGCTGCTGAAGCGCTGGCTTCAATCAGCTCCTGAATAGCGGGCGGCGTAGACGTGGGCGCGGCCCACTCAACGGTTTGGCCGGGTTCCAAAGGTTCTTCGCCGGGGTTGGGAATAGTCGGATTCATAGCGGCGGAACGGGGAGCAATGGTGGGCCAGGACGACGCGCGCTCGGTGGGCGGCGTGGTCCTGGAATTGATATTAGGCTTCTTCTTTTTATCGTCGCGGGCCTGTTTCTCCGGCGTTCGAGGAGCTGGCGGCGTGCCTTGCGCCTGGCGCATCGACTGCACCTTGGGCGCCTTGGCGGCTGGCTCTGGCGGAACACCAGCGGGCGTTTCGGCCGGGGTGCGGGGCACGTTTTCCGCCTTTTTGCGGACCGGTTCGGCCAGCGGAAAAGCCGCCTCATCGGATGGCAACTCCTGTCCGGAGACCGAGCGGTGGCGTCGCTTCGGCTTAGAACTGCGCGACCATAGCCGCGCGCCCAGTACGCCCAGCGCAATGCCGCCCAGCACGCCCAACACCAGCGGCCAGTTCGACGAAGGCGCCGCGGCCACCGACCCGGGCGCTGCCATCCCCGAATCGGCTGGCGCAGCTGGCTGAGCCGGACCAAGCGTCGGCGGGGGGCCCGATTGGGAATCGGTTTGCGCCCGCAACCCCGGACTACCCGCAAGGGCCAGCAGGAGCAGCAGCCCCCGCCAGCCCAAACGGCTAATTGAGCGGCTGCGCGTCATGAAGCACCTTGGATAGCTCATACAGTGCGTTTTTGAACGGCAGGAAGAACAGCGTTTCGGGCACGGTATCGCCGTCGCGGAGCACGTCGGCGTACTGCTGGCGATAGAGGTTGAACGAGTCGCCGAGGCTGCGCTCCAGCGTATTCATCACCAGGCCGGGGTCGTTTTTCACACCCAGGTCGGCCTGCACGCGCTTCAGCTCGGGGTCTTCAAGCAGCAGCTTGAGGCAGGCGCGGGCGTTGGCCAGCACCGCTTGCTTGATTTCGTCGGTTACGGCCGCGGCTTCGAGGTGGTGCTCGCCTTTGTCGGCTAGCGGGTTCTCGGGGTCGGGAAGCACGCCCACGGGCCGAACCATGGGCGGGTCCTGCGGAATCTGGCCGGTGGCGAGCACGCCGCCGTTGGCGGTGGTTTGCTTGGGGTCGTCGGCCAGCTTGATGCGGAAATCGGCCGGCACAGTCTGTCCGGTTGCTTTTTCCATGATGAGGCGGGCCAGCTTCTCCACCGGCTGCAGGTTGGACCCAGCCGCCAGCAGGCGCACATAAAGGCTGCCGCGCCCCGTGAAGCACAGGTAGCGCGGCAGCTGCTGGCCGTTGGCCACCGTCACCTGCGCCACGTGGTAAATCAGCGCCCCAAAGTGCAGGTAGAACAGCACGCGCAGGTGCCCGGCCCGCAGCAGTCGCTCGCTGAAACCCAGCAGCTGGTCGTAGTTGAACAGGAAGCTGGCCACGTCCTCGGAGCCGAAATTGTCGGTTCCTTCGGCCACCAGCACGTATTCCCGCGCCCGGCGGGCGGCGGGGCTCAGCACCGCGCTCTGCACGCCGGCCACGCCAAAGCGCACGAGGCCGTTGTCCTTCGAGCCGCGCACCTCGGCCCCGCCATCGCCCCACAGGTCATTGCCGGCGAAGCGGAACGAAGTGCTCAGCACCGGCTTGCGGTCGGCGTAGAGCAGCACGTCGGTAGTGCCGCCGCCGATGTCGATGAAGGCCGCGTTTTCACCCGGTCCCAGCGTCACGATGTTGCGCCGGGTGAGGTAATAATACGGCGCGGTCGACTCTACCATGCAGGGCATGGAGTTGGTCGTTTTGAACACGTCATGGAACAGCGTATCCCATTCGCGCTGATACAGGTTGCGCTGGTAGGTCGAAAAGCTCAGCGGGGCAAACCAAGTAATTTGGGTGGCCGCGAGGTTGCCGCCGTTCAGGGCCACTTTGGCGCGGCACAGCAGCAGGATTTCCTTGAAAAACGCCCGCACGCGGTTGGTGTTGGCGATGTTGAGCGAGTTATCCCACTTCAGGTTGGTGTGGTAGTTCGGCCGGCGCTGCTCCTCGGTGATGATGCCGAAAGCCACGTTGATATTGCCGAGCACGCTCAGCTCCTGGGTGGCGTAGTTGGCCGCCTCGTAGGTGGCGGTGCGGGCCGGGAAGGCGTAGGGCGAGCTATCGGCCCCGATAATCGGGGGCACGAACTCACGCTCCTGGTACTGCTGCCAGCGCTTGATTTGCACGAAGTTGGCCGGGTCGTCGTCGATGCCGCGGTACAGGCGCTCGTAGGCGGTGCGGTCGGGCTCGGCGGTGGACTTTTTCAACAGGGCCACCGGCGTATCGGCCAGGCCGAAGCTGAACGGCTTGGGCTCCTGACCGGGGCTGTCCTGCATGGCCACGTGGGTGTTCGTGGTGCCGAAGTCGATGGCAAAACGGTACTCCTTAGTGCCCTGGCGCACCTGGGGCCAGCGCGGGATGATGAGCGCGCGGCCCTCGGCCGGGGACGGGTTCAGTACTTCGAGGTAGTCGAAATGCGTGCCGCGCACCTCGAAGTAAGTGCTGCCCTCGTCCTGGCTGGTTTTGGGGGTGCGCTCGTAGCGGGTGGCGCTCTGGTCGGTGCCGGTTTCGCTGAGCTGGTGGCCGTTGGCCCAGAATTTCAGGTCGACTTTCTTGGTCACCATGCTGGGGTCGATGTTGTTGGCATCCACCAGCATGACTTTGTAGAAGTCGTTGTACTGCGGCGCATCGGCCACTTTCACGAAGGGGAACACCGACAGCGCCACGTTGGTCACGCGCAGCCGGCCCACGCCCTCGCCCTGCGGGTTATCGTAGTAAGCGCGCTCGTAATCCACGTAGTCGCCACCGCTCACCGGCACCCGTAGCCGCACCCGGATGCAAGCCGATTCCAGCTCCAGCGAGAGGTGCTCGGCCAAATCCTGCTGGGTGAAATAGTCGAAATAAGCTGGCTTAATGGGCAGCAGCGGCCAGCTGCTGGGCCGGAAGCCGGGCGCGATTTTCAGGTTGCCGACGAAGAATTTGGCCTCGTCAACCTCGTAGGGCACGGCCAGCAGGGTTTCCTCCAGCAAGTCATTCACCGTGAGGTACGGATATGGCAGCTCCGGGCCGGGCAGCGTGCGTTCCTTTAGTGGCCGGGCATCGGTCAGCGGCACAATGGCCCCGCTGTCGGCAAACAGCGTTTCGTTGTAATACTTCTTGCCAATGGCCTTCAGCCCCGGACGTAACACTATCGGCAGCGGCCCCGCCACCCCCGCCCGCGTAGGCCGGATGAACAGGTCGGAGCCGCGCACGGTGCCTTCGTCGGGGCGCACGCGCAGCAACACGCCGGCCACGTCAATCTGGTTGTTCGAGGCATCGGTCAGCACCGGGAAGTTGCTGAGGCTGGCGGTGCCGTCCATGGCCCACTTCTGCAGTAGGCCACGGTCAAGGGTGTCGCGCACCAGCGGCGCCATGGCCGTCAGGGCCGGGTCGCCCACGAACTCTTGGTACACGTAGTCGCGGAACGCGGCTTCGCGGTTGGCCAGCGGCACATATTGGTTATCAAAATAATAGCCCCCACCCTGCGGGCGCTGCACCGGCAGCGGCTTCACATTCGGGGCCGGGAAAAACAGCGTGAGCGGCGAGGTGCCGCCGATAAGCTGCGGCACACCATTGGAACCGGGGAAGTAGATGAGGTGCATCTCGGTCAGCTTCGCGAATCGGCCGTCGAGGTACAGGGCCAGCACGTCGGCCAACGGGCGGGTGGCGGGATTGGCGCGCAATTTGGCCAGTTCCTCGTCCTTGCGCCAAGCCCGGATTTGCAGGCGCTGGCTGGCCAGCTTGCGCTGGTGGAAGTTGAACACCATTTCCCACACGTCCCAGAAGTGGCTCACCAGCTGATGATATACTGAGTCTTGGGCCGCACCGCCCTGCGTCACGAAGCGCAGCGCGGTCTCTACCAGGTGCATGCGGGCGAAGGGCGAGGGAATCGAAACCGCCACCTTGGCGGCGCGGCCGCCCTGCGGGTCGAGCAGGCGCTCCACTTCGTGGGGGCCAATTTTACCAGTCGGTCCCCAGCCCTCGTGGGTGCTGGAGCCGGTGTCGTGCAAACGCAGGATTTTAGCCATGAAGGTTGTTTTCGGCCTCACGTCAACCTCACCCCCTGACCCCCTCTCCAAAAAAGAGGGGGCACCGGCAATGCGCTGACGTCAGGTGTTTACTGTTTATTCGTTTGTTGATTGTGCCTTTGCAGGCATCTTTTTCTTATCCGGTGCCCCCTCTTTTTTGGAGAGGGGGTCAGGGGGTGAGGTTCCTCCGTTAGGAGTATTGCAGCTTCTTGTCCAGAATTTCGCCCGTTGCCTCCTCAAATGCCTTCACCACCCAGCGCAAGGCCTCGTTCTCCGTCGGGTTTTTCAAAGTGTCTTTGCCCACGGCCTTGGTTAGCTCGTCGCGGAAGAAACCCGGCGTGATGCCCTTGCTGAAAATGCCGGTTTCCACCGTTTTGTCGCTCACCATTTTGTTGAAATCCGCTTCGTCGGCGCGGATGGCAGTGTAGCGGCGCTGGTTCACGCCCAACTCGCGCAGCCACTCGTTGTATTCGCCAAAAAAGTCCGTCAGCTCACGCAGGGCGCGGTTGTTGCGCAGCTGAGCGGCCATGTCGCCGGCTTCGTAGTAGGGCGCTTTGGCATCCTCGGGCGTGTGCTTGAGGAAGTAGCGAGCAAAGTAGTGCAGCTGGATGAGCGGACGGGCCACTTCCTGGCGCATATCGCTGGGCAGCTGGCCGAAGTCGATGTCGGTGCTGTCGGATTTCAGGCCGTATTCGTGGTGGAGCGGCTGGTTGCCGTCAAGCTGATTGTCGGGCACTTCCATGAAGTGCTGAATGGACAGCGCGCCCAGCATCTCCAGTAAGTGGGCTTGATTGCGCTGCTCGGCGCGGCCGGGGTGGTTGGCCAGCGGCTGGCCGGGCTGGTCGCCGAGGTAGTACAGGGCCTCCAGCCCTTGTAGGTTGTCGGCGTAGTACGAAAGAGCCGTTTTCGTCTTCGTGATGAAGGTGTTGGAGTCGATAAAATCCTGGCCGCCGGCTTTCTCATCGGCCGAGGGGTCCTGCAGCTTGAAGTAGGGCAGCATCACCAGCGCGCCGGCTTTGAGGCGACGGCGGATTTCGGGGTGGGCCAGCGGGGAATTCGCGTCGCGCAGGTTTTTCACCAGCAGCGGGAAGCCGGCCGCGCCCGTTCCGCCAAAAATCGAGCTAATGAAAAACGCCCGGTCGCCGTCCTGCAGGCTTTGGGCGAGGTAGCGCATTTCCTTGGATTGCACCACCGCATTCAGCACCACCGAGCCCACGTTGGGCGAGCCCCGGAAGCCCACGTCGAGATTGGCCGCGAGGCTGTCCTGCGTGAAAAGCAAATCGACCAAACCCTGGGTTTCTACCGAGAGGTCGTTGTATTTCAGGTAGTCGCGGAAGGGCTGGCTGATGCCGCCGAAGTCGTACACGAACGAGTCGCGCAGCTCCTCGCCGCCCCCGCTGGTGTTAAGATGGGCCAGCGTGTTCATGGGCTGGCTGAAGAAGCCGGTTTTTTCCTTCTGGCCGTCGCCGTACAGCGCCTCGTGGATGCGGGCGTAGCGCTTGAGCAGGGCCACGGTGCGCGTCACGTCGCCGTTCTGGGTGTCGGGGTCAATGAGGACGGGCACCACTTGGTCGCAGTTGGGAATACGCACGCCCGAGGCCAGCAGCATGGTGAGGGAGCGCAGCACGCGGGCCCCGGTGCCGCCCACGGCAAAGATGAATAGTTTGGACATAGCTAGTTCTGACGGGTGAACCTCACCCCCGGCCCCTCTCCCGCGGAGAGGGGAGCCGAGGCGGCGCGGGTGAAGTTATTGATGGAAATAATTTGTCAAAGCCCAGCCTGAGAATCGTCAGGCTCCCCTCTCCGCGGGAGAGGGGCCGGGGGTGAGGTGAACCGCTAAAACGGCCCCACAAACGGCGTAGTGCGCGCATACGTACTCCAGCGCTTCAGCAGCACCGAGAAAAGCAGAAACCACAGGGCCGCCACCAGCATGTTCACCACCATGAAATAGCCCAGGTAGCTGCTCACTTCCGCGCCGTGGCCTTTGCTGAGGCTGTTGGCGAGGAATACGCCCAGGCCGGCAGTTAGTGCCAGCGTGAGGGCCCAGTGCGGCGTGCGGAACATGCCGGTGCGCAAAGCCGAGTTGAACACGTAGTAAAACGCCAGCACCAGCAGCAGGCTCACGCCCAGCGTGCTCCAACCCACGAGCGAAAACAGGTCGGTTTTGTACAGGCCGTAATCGGCCGGGCGCTGGCTTTGGAAGATGGAAATCAGAGCCGAATACAGGCTGGTGAAGAAGGTTTGCATAGCGGGTTTAGTTGGCAGTTGTTTGTTGTCAGTTGTTAGGCGGGATGCCAGATGAAAGTCGATTGGAACTAACAACTGACAACGAGCAACCAACAACTATTTATCGTTTTTAAGCGGAAGCTGAACCGTGAATACGGCGGGCAAGGTAGTTGGATACGACTGCCGGACGCCGGTCAGGATTTGGTCGAGGCCGAACGTGCGCGGCGCGGGCGCATTGTCGTTGGTCGTGCTCCAGGCAGCCACCCAATCCGGCGTTTCCGGGGCGGGCAGGGAAAGGGTGAGCGTGGCCGTGGGCGCCGCCAGCTTGCTCACCCGCAGGCGCACCACGTGGGTGTAGGGCGCCAGCACCGGCTGGCCACTCTGCTCCTCGTCGGTGAGCGGGCGCACCGAGCTGGGCAGCAGGCTGGCCTGGCCGTTGGGCAGGCGCACTTGCAGATGTTGGGCCAAAAATGCCGGCTGCTGCCACGCGGCGGGCAATTCCTTCAAATCCAGCCCCACCGAAAAGTCCACCGGGTCGTCGGAGGGGTTCAGGGTCAGGCCGTTATTTTCGGCATACACCGTGCCGCCGCTCGACTTTAATTTCGGGTCCGTGAGCTTGGTGAGCAGCGGCGCAAAGGCCGGCGTGCTGGTTTTCAAGCCAAAAAACGCCTGCTGGGCCGGCGCGTTCCGAAACACCTCGGCCGCGTAGCGCGCCACCTGCGCGGGCGGCCCAATCACCCACACGTAGTAGGGCACCTTTTCGCCGTTGAGCGTGCGTTTCTGCACGGGCGTTTTCACGGCCGGGAAGTAGCTGCCGTAGAAATGCGAGGTTTCGCCGAACACCGCCACGGCCAGCTGCTGCCGGCTCACGGGCGCGATGGACGTGCGAATCAGGTTCGGCAGCTGCGAAAAATCCGACTTGCGGGCCGGGCCATAAATGAAGTCCGAAATCACCACGCTCACCTCCTCCCCCGCCTTGGGCCGGTTGAGAATGCCTTCCAGCATCTGCGGCAGCTCGGTGCCGAGGGCGGCCTGGCTCACTTCGCCCTGCACCACGTCGCGCAGCTCTTCAAATTTCACGGGGCGCGGCGCGGCGTTTTCGCAGAGGTAGTACTTGCGGTCGGCCACGGCCCCGTTCACCTGCGTTTCGGTGATGAGCGCGCCAATGCGCTTCTGAAACTCGGTGGCGGGCTTGTCGGCCCCGCCGCGGGGCACGAAACCCTTCATGCCGCCCGAATATTCCAGAAAGATGCTGACGTGCAGCGGTGCGGCTTCGGTGGCGGCGGGTGCTTCGGCGACAGGCTTGGCGCCTTTGGGGGGCTTGGTGGCGGTGGTTTCGGTGGGCTCCGAGCCGCAGGCAGTCAGCAACGACAGCCCCCCCAAAAGCACTCCGACGAGCTGAAAACGACGAAACAGATGCGGCACGGGCATCGGCACGGAAACGGAAATCGGCATAGAGCAAACGCTAGGCAAGGTTTTGGGGCGAAGTATAGGCATTACGCAGCGAAATGCCCCACGGCCGAAACCACCACCTTTAAACGCGCGCCCTGCATTCGTAGTACGGCCGATGCCTCGCCGGAATCTTTTTCCACGAGCCCGCCGCAGACAGGCGGCACAGTGCCAGCCTGTTGCTACCTTTCATCAAATAACACTTTTTTAAACTTCTTCGCTTATCACTATAAATCATTGTTTTACGCCTGTTTGCGGCCAAGGCCAGTTTATTAGAAGGCCGGATAACACGTTTTGAGCCCGACTATTTAGTAGTATTGCGGGAGAACTGTGCTGTTGGTCTTTTCTAGGTTCTGTGCCGCTATGCACCTTATTGCTCTCCGCGCCGAATACCAAATCACGGTTGACCGTGCCCAGAATCGGATTTTCTACCAGAATTTCGCGCAGATGCGGACGGCCACGACCTTGCCGCACTACTGCGACGACTGGCGGGCGGCCCTGGCCGAAGTCGAGCCTGGGTTCTGCATTCTCACCGACATGCAGGTGGTGAGCGAGAACGGGGCCGACCTGCTCAGCGGGTTTCAGACCGTCGAGCAGCTCATCGTGCAGCGCGGCGTGCAGCTGGTGGCCGAAGTGCACGTGCCCGGCCTGGCCACCCGCCACTACACCGACGCCGTGACCACCCGCCAGGCCATGTCCGTGGAGTATTTCCTCGATATCTGGGACGCCACGCAGTTTCTCGACGCCCTGCAGCTCCGCACCGGCACGGCCGCCTGACGCCGGCCAATCCGGCCTTTTTCGGGCTTCCCGCCGCCAACGATTCCGGCGGCGGCGCTGTTATACGCCCGGATAAGCCGGGGCCGCGTTGGCCGCCCCGACCCCGACCCGTACCTTTGCGCCAACGGCCTCCTACGTTGTGGCCGCTTCAAAGCCGACGCCCGGTTAAAGGCACTTTTCACCCCTATGTCCACTCCCATTTCCACCGATATCTGCATTATCGGGGCCGGCCCGGTCGGTCTGTTTGCAGTGTTTGAGGCGGGCTTGCTCAAGCTCCGCTGCCACGTTGTTGATGCCCTGCCGCAGCCCGGCGGCCAGCTCTCCGAGATTTACCCCAAGAAGCCGATTTACGACATCCCGGGCTTCCCCGAGATTCTGGCTGGCGACCTGGTCGACAATCTGATGAAGCAGATTGAGCCCTTCCACCCCACTTTCACGCTGGGCGAGCGGGTGGAGCAGTTCCAGAAGCTCGAAGACGGCTCGTTCCAGCTCTTCACCACCGACGGCACCGAAATCCACTGCAAGGCCGTGGCCATTGCCGGCGGCCTGGGCTCGTTCGAGCCCCGCAAGCCGGCCGTCGAAAATCTCACGCAGTTTGAAGGCGGCAAAGGCGTGCACTACATGGTGCGCGACCCCGAGCACTTCCGCGACAAGAAAATTGTCATCGCCGGCGGCGGCGACTCGGCCCTCGACTGGACCAATTTCCTCGCCAACGTGGCGTCCGACGTAACGCTCGTGCACCGCGGCACCACCTTCCGCGGCGCCGCCGACTCGGCCGAGAAAGTGCAGAAGCTGCACGAAGCCGGTAAAATCAAGCTCGTGCTCAGCTCCAACGTGACGCACCTGCACGGCAACGGCGAGCTGAAGGAAGTCACCATCACCGGCAACGACGGCAAGGCCGAAACCGTGCCGCTCGACTGCTTCATTCCGCTCTTCGGCCTCACGCCCAAGCTCGGCCCCATTGGCGAGTGGGGGCTGGAAATCGAGAATGACGCCGTGAAGGTGGACACGCTCGACTACAGCACTTCGCTGCCCGGTGTGTTCGCCATCGGCGATATCAATACCTACCCCGGCAAGCTGAAGCTCATCCTCTGCGGCTTCCATGAGGCCGCGCTGATGTGCCAGGGCGCCTTCAAATACATTTTCCCCGACAAGAAGTACACGCTGAAGTACACCACCGTAAACGGGGCGCCCAGCATGTAAGCTGGTAAATCAGAACGTCATGCTGAGCGAAGTCGAAGTATCTCGCGTGCAATAGTAAAATCATTTACTTATGCAGTAGAGATGCTTCGACTTCGCTCAGCATGACGTTCTCTTGTTCCAAGTACCTAACTCATTTCATGGAAAACGACATCCGCATTTACGTCGAAGAAGCGCCCGGCCAACGCACCGAGCTCGTCGGCCCTACCGACATGGGCCTCAGCCTGATGGAGCTGCTGAAAGCCAGCGGCTACGACATCATGGCCACCTGCGGGGGCATGGCCCTGTGCGCCACCTGCCACGTGGAGGTGCTGGCCGGCCCTGCCCTCCCCGAGCCCGAAGACGCCGAGCTCGACATGCTCGAAACCCTGCCCGTGGTGCACGAAGGCTCCCGCCTGAGCTGCCAAATCCGCCTCACGCCCCGCACCGACGGACTGGTGGTGCGCCTGGCGCCCACGGGCGCGTAAGGTCCGGCCCTGTCATTGCGAGGAGGCACGACGAAGCAATCCGCCCTGTTCTCAGCGACCAGCCCATTCATGGGATGAGTTCACTAAAAAGCCCCGGCACTGCGCAGTGCCGGGGCTTTCTGGTAAAAGAGCGGGTCTGGTTTCAACAGGACGGATTGCTTCGGCTACGCCTCGCAATGACAGGCGCGTTGGCAGACGGCTACGCGCCCGCTTCGACCAGCCGCGCCCGCATTCGCTCCTTGGCGGCTTCGGGCAGCGTGGCGTCGGAATGGGCCCGGCTGGTGGCCGCGGCGCGGGCCCATTCGGCTATTAGCACCGTCTGCTTGGCGTAGCGGTTGCAATAGGGGCAGTAGCGCAGGTGCAGCCACAGGCTGGCGCGCGGCCCCCACGGCAGCGCACGGTCGGGCTGTTGGTCGAGCAGCAGGGTAGCGTTTTGGCAGTTGATGAGTCGTAGCATTGCAAACAGTTAATTCTTGCCCAAGCCGTGTTTTTCGAGGCAGCGGCGCAGCTGGAGCTTGGCCCGGTGCACAATCACCCAGTAGTTGGCCGGGCTCAGGCCCAGCTCCTGACAAATTTCCTCGGCCGATAATTCCTCCACGAAGCGCAGGGCAAACACGGCGCCTTGCTGCGCTGGCAGCCGCTGCTGGCAGCGCAGCAGGATGTCGTGCAGTTCCTGCTGCTCCAGCGCGGCATCGGCGTTGAGCCAGCTGGCGGGCGCCTGCGGGCCGGTCCAGTGGCCGTTTTCAGGGTTAAAGAAATCGGCTTCGGTGGCGCCGCCCTCGCTTAGCTCGTCGAGGCTGACCTGCGTGGCCCGGGCTTGGCGCCGGTAGTGGTCGATGATTTTGCGGCGCAAAATCACGAACAGCCACGTCCGTTCCGACGCCTCGGCCCGGAAAGTAGCCAAGCCGTCGAGGGCACTGAGGAAGGTTTCCTGCACCAGCTCTTCGGCCACATTCGCATCACTCACGCGGCTGAGGGCAAAGCGGTACAGCTCGTCGGCGTAGCGGGCGGGCCACTGCGCGGGAATGGGAATGGATGGGGTCATGCGAAGCGGCTGCTAAGGTCGCGCTGCAATATTACGCTTCTCTTCTCTCACTAAAGCGGGCTCGGTGCCAAGAGCGTTTTCATAACAAGGCTGGTTTAGCACACGGTGTTGGTTGCGGTCAAACGCCACCAACCACGGCTCCTTGCACGCTTGCCTCACGAGCCCAAAACCGCAGGCGGGTATAGGTATAAGCCGAGCCAAGGCTCCATTTGCAAGCAAACGAGGCCTTGGCTCGGCTGAGCTTGGTAAGCACCATGATGGCGATGCTTTTGCTTACCAAGAAGGTTACTGGGCGCGTTTGGCAGGCAGCTGGCCCACCGTTCCGGGGCTCGCCGCACCTAGGGCAGGCGCTGGCGCGGCCACAGGAATGGAATCCGGCGTCAGGTTAAAAATTTCGACCACCATGCGCCAGCCCGCCACGGCTTCGCGCCGCCAGATGCGGAGGTAGCTGCCGGTTTCTTCGGGGCGCTTGGTGCCGGCACCGCCGCGGTGCAGGGTGCCCACCACGTAGCCCAGGTCGCCGGCCGCGGCCAGGTAGCCGGTGGTGGGGGTGAAGAGGTAGCCCCGGTCCAGGTTTTTCATGTTGGCCATGGCGGCCAGGCCGTGCATCATCGAGAGGCCGGGGCGGTAGAGGCGCACTTCTTCGCTGAGGTATTGCTGGTAGGTGGCGCCGGGCTTGAGCAGTTCCGCCGCGTCGAACTTCCGGTCCAGGTCGAGCAAAATATTGGAGGGGGCGGTGCTGGGGGTAGCCACGGCCGCGGCCAAGTGCGGCCCTGGCACCAAATTGGCCTGCGGCGGCGCCGTGCCCACGCGCGCAATGCCCATATCCACCACGTATTTCCACTGCCCATCGGGCTGCTTGCGCCACACCGTTACGTACTCGCCCGCGGCCTGGGGGCGCTCGCTCTGCAGCATGGTCCAGGGGCCGGTGGTGTAGCCCAGGTCCCCGGATTGCGCCGCATCGGCCAGCACCGGGTACCACACCAGGCAGTTGTTGGGCTGCGGGGGGCGGGCCGTCCATATTTCCTGGGCACTGGCCAGGGTGCCGTTGTCGGCCACAAAGGCGTTGGGGGCGCTGTAAGCCAGAAAGGCGGCTTTGCTTCCCTCCTGCTTGGCTTGGGCCGCAAAGGCCAGTTCGGCGGCAATGACCGCGTCGCGGGACTTCTGCGCCTGCGCTGCGAGCGGCAGCCCCAGCATGAGCATAATTCCGATAGACAACTTACTATTCATAAGAAACAAGCATCAATAGTTGGTCCTGCTAAGATACGCTTGCTGGTATAATTATAATTTCGACAGAAATCACCGTTTGTAGTTCTGTGCCGTACTTGCGTCCGTATTGGGCCTGTTGGGCCACTTTTACGCGTATTGCTACTCGCTTAATTCTTGCTTTTTCTTTCTTTTATGAAATCAGCCGAACTCACCGCCCGCGCCCGCCGCATTCGCTTGGTGCTCACCGACTGCGACGGCGTGCTCACCGACGGCGGCGTGTACTATTCGGAGCGTGGCGAGGAAATGAAGCGTTTTAACATCCGCGACGGCATGGGCGTGGAGCGGCTGCGCAACCACGGCATTGCCTCCGGCATCATGACGGGCGAGGTATCGCCCTCGGTGCGCACCCGCGCCGCCAAGCTGAAGATTGAAGAGCTGCACCTGGGCATCAAAGACAAATCGGCCTGCCTGCACGGAATTTTGGCCCGCACCGGCCTGAGCGCCGAGGAAGTGGCCTTCATCGGCGACGACACCAATGATTTGGAGATTTTGGGCCTGGTGGGGCTGTCGGCTTGCCCCGGCGATGCCACGTCGTTTGCCCAGGCCGCGGCCGATTTTCATTGCCAAACCTTTGGTGGCCACGGCTGCTTCCGAGAGCTGGCCGAGTTCATCATTGCGGCGCAGCAGGGCAATAGGCCCTAAGCGGCTGCAAGGCAGCACTTCGCCAACCCTTATTCCGGCAGCAGCCCCTGACGCACAGCCAGTTTGATGAGGGCGGCCGTATTGCGGGTCTGGGTTTTGTCCATGATGTTCTGGCGGTGGGTTTCCACGGTGCGCTTGCTGGTGAACAGCTTGAGGGCGATTTCGGCGTTGGTCAGGCCTTCGGCCACCAGGCCCAATACTTCCATTTCGCGCTTGCTTAGGCCCAGGGCGGCGCGGGCTACGTCGCTGGCCACCGGGCTGCCCGCGTAGAGGCGCCCCAGCAGTGCCAGGCCCATGGTCGAGCACAGAAACGGCCGGCCCGCCGCCACGGTGTGCAGGCCGTGCACGAGTTCGGAGAGGCGCGCATTTTTTAGCAAGTAGCCGTGGGCACCCAGGTCCAGGGCGCGGGCCACGTAGTGCTCGTTGGTGAGGTCGCTGTGGGCCAGTATCCGCAGCTGCGGGTCTTGCTCGCGCAAGGCCGAGAGCACGGCAAAGGCATCGGGGCCGGGCAGGGCCAAGTCAAACAGTACCACGGTGGGCGTGGCGCTGGCCAGTTGGGCCAGCAGTTCGTCGCCAGTGCCGGCTTCGCCCACCACCTCCAGCCCTGGCGCTGCTTCCAGTCCGTGGCGCAGGGCCTCGCGCATCGGGGTATCGCTGGCGGTGAGTAGCACTCGAATCATAGTGGCAAAAGGGAGCGAACTGGCGGAAACGAAAGATATCGAATTTTTGGAAGGAGATGCAAAATTCTGATTTTACCCAACCCGAAACTACTCTTCTCGACAAGCTCAACTATAAGAATGCTACTAAAAACAGTATAAATCCCGTGGAAAAGCAGGGCATCCACCACCGATTTCGTACAAATACGGAGTCGGTTCCGCCGTATACCATGGATGCCCTAACCTTGTCTGCCAACATCCGTTTCGATTAGTTCACCTCCCCCTCTCATACGCTATGACTCGCATCTTACTTGCTGACGACCACACCATCCTGCGCGACGGCATTCGGGCATTGCTATCGGCAGAAGCCGACCTGGAGGTGGTGGGCGAGGCCAGCAACGGGGCCGAAGTGCTGGCCATGTTGGAGAATACGACCGCCGAGGTGGTGCTGATGGACGTGCAGATGCCGGTGCTCGATGGCTTTGCCACGGTGCCCGAGCTGCGCCGCCGCTTTCCGGAGGTGCGCGTGCTGGTGCTCACCATGCTGGACCACGAAAACTACGTGGCCCGCATGTTCGACGCCGGGGCCCAGGGCTACGTGCTCAAAAACGCCGCCATCAGCGAAATCACCTACGCCATTCGGACGGTGGCCGCTGGCAACCCGTTTCTGTGCACCGAAATCGGCCTCAACATGCTCTACAAAGCCGTGGCCCAGTCGGGTAGCATTGGCACCGACCTCGATGGCAGCGGCCACACCGGCGCCGACCTCACGGCCCGCGAGCTGGAGGTGCTCAAGCTCATTGCCGAAGGCCTGACCAACGGCGAAATTTCCGATAAGCTCTTCACCAGCAAGCGCACCATCGAAACCCACCGCCAAAACATCATCGCCAAAACCCAGGCCAAAAACACTGCCGCCCTCATCAAGCTGGCCGTGAGCCGGGGACTCATTTCTTAGAGGCTGTTTGAATTAATAAGAACGGTCATGCAGAGCGCAGCGAAGCATCTTTACCGCAATAGTAAACCTGATTACTACTGCGGTAAAGATGCTTCGTTGCGCTCTGCATGACCATTTCATTGAATTTTTAGCTAACTCAAACAGCTTCTTAGTGGTGAGGTGTGAGTAACATCTAGCGCGGTGTCGGGGTTGGTGTACCGTAGCGCGAACTGTGTCGTTCGCGTCCCCACGACGCTAGCTCGTTCTGGCACGCGAACGACACAGTTCGCGCTACTGACCGCACGTACACTGACTTCGAAACGGCTGTAACATACCACTCACACCTCACCGTTAATTCAGCATTCCGCCGATGGTGCCGATGGTGAGGGCCACAATGACCGTGTTGAAAACGAAGGCGATGAGGCCGTGCAGCAGGGCGGTGCGGCGCAGCCCGCGGTTGCCGATGCCGATGTCGGCGGTTTGGGCCGTCATGCCGATGATGAAGGAGAAGTAGGCAAAGTCGACGTAGTTGGGCTTCAGCTTTGGGCCATTTTCGTTGCCCTGGTCATCGGGAAATACCAGGCCGCCGGTGTCGTGGCCGGTTTCTTGGTCGGCCTCGTAATAGGTGTGGGCGTAGCGCAGCGTGAACACGAGGTGCACCAGCGTCCAGGCCAGCACCACGGCGGCCACGCTCAAGGCCACGTGGAGCACGCGCAGGTCCTGCGAAATGCCTTTGAGCGAGCCCATCAGGCCCACCACCGCGCCCAGGCTGGCCAGGGCCGCGCCCACCACCAGCACAAAGGCCTGGGTGCGGGGCAGGTCTTCGGAAGCGGCTACGCGCCGGATGTCGTCGGTGTCGGCCTGCCACATGGCCAGGATTATCAGGGCCAGGTCGACGGCGGCGAAGCCTACCCAGCCCACCACCACACGGGCCAGCTGGCCCAGCAGGTGCGGGGCCAGCAGCGCAGCCGCCACCCCGATTATCAGGCCGATGGCCAGCCGCCAGCGCACGTCCATGGCCCGCGCCCAACCTGTCGGCAGGGCACTTTTGGTTTTCGATTTGCTCATTTGGCTGCCAAGGTAGCGCACCCCTACCAATGCGGGTCCGGCCGCCGGGCCGTAAGCAAATACCTCGTTTGGCTGTTACTTCGTTCTATGAATGCAGCTCCGCTTTCCGGCCTCTACGCGCCCTCGCTCGCCCTCGTCACCGACCTCTACCAGCTCACCATGGCCTACGGCTACTGGCAGCAGGGCCTGCAGGACCGCGAAGCGGTGTTTCACCTGTACTTCCGCAAAGCGCCGTTCGCGGGGGGCTACGCCGTGGCGGCGGGCCTGGCCCTGGCCGTGGACTGGGTCGAAAACTTGCACTTTTCCGACGACGACCTGGCCTACCTGGGCAGCCTGCGCGGCAGCAAGGGCGGCGCGCTGTTCCCAGTGGAGTTTCTGGACTACCTGCGCCAGCTGAAATTCACCTGCGACATCGACGCCATTGCCGAAGGCACCGTGGTGTTTGGCAACGAGCCCCTGCTGCGGGTGCGCGGCCCGCTGCTGCAAGCCCAGCTGCTGGAAACGGCGCTGCTCACGCTCATCAATTTCCAAACCCTGATTGCCACCAAGGCGGCCCGCATTCGGGAAGCGGCCGGCCCTTCGGACCAGGTGCTGGAGTTTGGGCTGCGCCGCGCCCAGGGCTTCGATGGCGGGCTGGGGGCCAGCCGGGCGGCCTTTCTGGGCGGGGCCGATGCCACCAGCAACGTGCTGGCCGGGCAGCGCTACGGCATTCCGGTGAGGGGCACGCACGCGCACAGCTGGGTGATGTCGTTTGCCAATGAGATTGAGGCGTTTTCGGCTTACGCGAAGGCTTTTCCCGACGACTCAGTTTTTCTGGTCGATACTTACGACACCCTGGAAGGCGTGCGGCAGGCCATTCATGTAGCGCGGGAAATGCGCGCCCAGGGCCACGAGCTGGCCGGCATTCGACTCGATTCGGGCGACCTGGCCTACCTCAGCCGCGAGGCGCGGGCCGTGCTGGACGAGGCCGGCTTTACGGAAACGCGCATTGTGGCCAGCAACGATTTGGAAGAAAACCTCATCACCAGCCTCAAGCAGCAGGGCGCCCGCATCGATACCTGGGGCGTGGGCACGCAGCTCGTGACGGCCTACAACCAGGCGGCGCTGGGCGGCGTGTACAAGCTGGCCGCGCTGCGCAAAGCCGACAATTCGGGTTGGGATTTTACCATCAAGCTGTCGGAGCAGGTAGCTAAAACCAGCGTGCCGGGCATTTTGCAGGTGCGCCGCTACCTGAATGAGTACGGCAAGCCCCGCGCCGACATGCTCTACAATACCGCCGAGCCCCTCCCCGACCAGCTCATCCTCGTGGACCCGCTTGACGTGACGCGCCGCCTGGCCATCAAGCCCGAAACGAAATTCCGGGAGCTGCTGGAGCCCGTTTTCCGCCGGGGCCAGCGCGTGCTGGAGCTGCCCACGCTGGCCGAAAGCCGCGCCCACGCCCAGCGCGAGGTGCAAAGCCTCGACCCCAGCATTCGCCGTTTCCTCAACCCCCACACCTTCCCCGTGGGCCTGGAAAAAGGGCTATACGACTACCGTACCCAGCTCATTCTGGAAAAGCGGCCGGTGCGGCCGGCGTAGCGGTGTATCGATTAAAATAAACATAAAGCCCCGACGCTGGTTGCGCCGGGGCTTTTTTGTGCTTGACTTACTGAAAAACGTCACTTACTCGGCCGGGGCCTCTGTTGTGGCTACCGACTGGCCAGTTGCGGCACGAGGCCGGACCAAGCCCACCACGGCAAACGTCAGGGTGAAATACACGAATGCAACGGCCAGAAACTGCCGGGAACTGGTCACCGTGGCTTTGGAAACAATCAGCATCAAGCTCAACACCGCCATCAACACCAACACGCCCAGCACCAACAGGTTGCCACCGGCCCAGTGCCACATTTTAAATACAGCCCCGATAATGCCTACTGCCAAAGTGGCTACCATCAGGTAATTGAGTGAATCGGGCACGCCGGCGGCTTTGTTTTCGCCGATGGTGAAGGCCACGGTTGAAATCAGCAGCAAGCCAAAGCCAATCAATATCAGGAGGTCGGCCCCAGCCCACCACTGGGACTTGAAGTAGATACCGACCAGCCCCACAATGAGCGCGGCGGCGTTGAGAATAGATTTGATATTCATAAATGGGAAAAAATGGGTTTGGGGTCCTACTCGTTAGGCTTTTCGGGGCCGCCTCGTTTGTGCTGGTGTCTGAGCTCCAGAAATGTTAGCCACAAACATCTGGCGTGTTTTTACACTCCGCAATACCCGGAAGCAGGTATATTTCATCGGTTGAATACTTTTTTTTGTAGGTGTATTGGCCAACGTGAGCGACCAAGGCGTTGCCCGTAGCCGCTGGCCTGCTGTGGATTCTTCTGGAATAAATTTCCACCGCATGATACCAAACTCTTGGTCGGGCAATAAATTTACGCACCCGTCGGCGCCTTGTACTGTAAGTCGCTGGCTTCGTTGCACTTTCCCACCCACCGCTTTTCACCCCCTCTTTCACCCCAACCTTTTTCTTATGAAAAGAAGCATTACCCGTTTGTTCCGCCCGCTGCTTTGTGCGCTGGGACTAGGGGCATCCCTCCAGGCGCAGGCCGGTTTCACGCCGGTCACCGTCACCGGCTTTACGGCCGATATTGTGGCCAACGGCACCGGCACCGTTATTTCCACCACCACCTCCGACATGGACGGCGGCAACGTGAACACCCGCTACGCCTTCATGGCGCCGAACTACGTGAGCCCGACCGGAGCCACGCCCACCGTGTCGTTGCCGGCCACGGGCCTTATCAATAGCGTGGCTACCAGCGGACTCAGCTTCCAGTTAGCGTCGTATTCGGCCAACAACTCGCTCCGCATTGCCAGCACCGGCAGCGGAACCCTGTCGCTGACCACGCCGCAGGCCTCCGGCGAAGTGTACTTTCTGGCTTCGTCGGGCAACGGCGCCAGCACCGTGACAGTTACCGTGACTTTCACCGATGCCACCACGCAGGTTTTTACCGGGCAAACGGTGGCCGACTGGTTTGGGGGCACGGGGTTCGCCATTCAGGGCATTGGCCGGGTGAACTACGACAACAACACCATCGAAAACAACACCACCGACCCGCGCCTCTACCAAATCCGGCTGCCCTTGCTGCCGGCCAACTACACCAAGCTGGTGCAAAGCATTGGCTTTGCCAAAACCTCCACCACGGGCACGCTCAACGTCATGGCCGTCAGCCTGAACGGTGTGTGCACGGGCACGCCCACGGGCGGCACCACGGTGGCCAGCGTCACCAGCGTGTGCGCGTCCACGGGCTTCACGCTCTCGCTCACGGGCGGCAGCAGCGACGCCGGCATCACGTACCAGTGGCAGTCTTCGACCGATAACGGCGTGACGTGGACCGACATCAGCGGAGCCACTGCCAGCACCTACACCGTGGCCGGCCAGGCCGCTACCACGCAGTACCGCGCCCGCATCACCTGCGCCGGCAGCAGCCTGACGGCTACTTCGGCGCCCGTCACCGTGACCACGGCGGCCCCCACCTACGCCGCGCTGCCCGTCATCCAGAGCTTCGAAACCACTTGGATTGATGTGTGCAATACGCGCGATGCGCCTTCCAACAGCTGGCGCAACAGCCCCGCCACCGGCAACAACTCCTGGCGCCGCGAAGACGACCCCACCAGCGCCGCCTGGACCAGCCCCACCATCGGGCTCTACTCGCCGGTGAGCAGCCAGGGCAGCCACTCGGCGCGTTTCCATAGCTACTTTGCTGCTAACGGGGCCCTGGGCAACCTGGACTTGTACGTGAACCTGAGCGCCGCCGGGGCCAAGCGCCTGAGCTTCGACTTTATCAACACCAGCGGCAGCGACTCGCTCATTGTGTTGCTTTCGAACGATGGCGGCCTGACGTTTGGCCGCCTGGGGGGCTACAAGCTGAGCGCCACCTTCACCACGCAGGTGCTGCCCATTACCAGCACGTCGGCCACGGCCGTGCTGCGCTTCCGGGGTAAGTCAGACTTCGGGGCAACGGATATCGGGCTCGATAACATCGTTCTGGAGTCGGCCACGGGCTGCCTCACGCCGGCCAGCCTGGCCGCTACCTCCACCACTACCACCACGGCCACGGTTACCTGGCTGACCGGGGGCACGGGCACCTACACGGTGCTTTACGGCCCCACGGGCTTCAACCCGGCCACCGGCGGCACGGCCGTAACCGGCCTCACAGCTCCGCCCTATACCATCACGGGCCTCACGCCCGGCACCACCTACCAGTTCTACGTGACCCTGAACTGCGCCGGCGGCTCCAACTCCGGCACGGCCGGGCCCGCTTCTTTCAACACCCAGATTGTGAACGACGAGCCCTGCGGGGCCACGGTGCTCACCATCAACAACACCTGCACGCCGCTGGCTACTACTACTTTCGGGGCTACCACCACGGCTAGCACCATCTACGGCACTGGCGGCCAGGGCACGTGCAGCACCTACACGGGCTCGCACGATGTATGGTTCCAGTTCACAACGGCCGCTACCGGGCCTACCAGCACGGCCGTCCGCATCTCGGTGACGGGCGGTGCCGCCAGCGTGGTGAGCGTGTACTCCGGCACGGCCTGCACCGGTCCGCTCACGTTCCGTCAGTGCTCCGGCACCACCGTGAACACGGCCGCGCCCAACCTCGACCTGAGCTCGCTGACGCCCAGCACTACGTACTACGTGCGCGTCAGTGAGTTTTCCAGCGCCGGCACCTTGGGCAACTTCACCATCTGCGCCAGCCCGATTCCGAACTGCACCACGCCCGGCGGCCTGAACGTCACGGGCGTTACCAGCACGTCGGCCACGCTGAACTGGCTGGCCGGAGCGGCTGGCAGCACCTATACCGTGTACTACGGCCCCACGGGCTTCACGCCTCCGGCTGGCGGCACCACCCTCAGCGGCCTCACGGGCACCAGCACGACCGTTACCGGCCTCACGCCCAACACCACGTACCAGTTCTACGTGATGCAAGTGTGCGGCGGCTTCAACGGCAGCAGCACGCTGTCGGCGGCTTTCCCCTTCAGCACCCCGCTCGCCGCGCCAGCTAATGACGACCCCTGCGGTGCCATCACCATCACGAACGGCACCACCCTCAACAGCACCACCGTGGGCGCTACTACCAGCTTGCCAAGCGTCATTTTCCTGCCGGCTTGCGGCGGGGGGGCGCTGCCGAATGACGTGTGGTTTGCCTTCACGCCCAGCGGCACTGCCTCTACCCTCACCCTGACCGGTAATGCTTCGGGCACGGTGCGCGTTTACACAGCCGCCAGCTGCTCGGCCGGACCGTTCGTGCTGGTCACCTGCCGCACCGCAACCGCGGCCAACACCTCCGTTGGCACAGTAGCCCTCACCGGCCTCACGGCGGGCCAGCGCTACTACGTGGCCGTGAACGGCGCTGCCAGTACCGACCCCACGGGCCCCTTTACCATTGGCGCCACCAACCTGCTGGCCACCCGCGCCCAGGCCGATACCAATGCCCTGCTGGTGTACCCCAACCCCAGCAATACCGGCCAGCTCGCGCTGCGCCTCACCGGCTTCAGCGGCAAGGCCCAGGCCACGCTGCTCAATGCTTTGGGCCAGGTAGTGCTGACCAAGGACCTGGCCAATGCCAGCACCGAGCAGCTGCTGCTTACCCGTGGTCTGGCGTCGGGCCCGTACACCTTGCGCGTGGCCATTGGCGACCAGATGCTGACCCGCAAGGTGGTGCTGGAATAGCCTCATTTGCTGCACTTGTGCCGATAAAAAGGGCCGCCCAACCGGGCGGCCCTTTTTATTGTTGTGGTGGCGTTTCGGAAGTCATCAGCACCAATCAGCCCGGCCTGCTGAGCGTATTTCCTGAATGAATACAGCTTCGTTCAGGGGCGGGGCCAGAACAGGATGATGCCGATGCCCGCGCAACAGATAAGCCCGCCGATGACGTCGAACCGGTCGGGCCGGAAACCGTCGATGTACCAGGCCCAGCCAATGGACATCACGACAAACACCCCTCCGTATACCGCATAGGTTTTGCCGAAGGAAGTGGTCTGTAACGTGGCCACCCAGCCGTAGGCGACCAGCAGCAGCGCCCCAAGTAAGCCCGTCCAGGCCGGCTGGTCGGCCTTGAGCCAGCGCCAGAGCAAGTAGCCGCCCCCGATTTCGCAGAAACCGGCCAACACGTACAGGGCCAAGGGCTGAAAAGGAGACATGGGAGAGCGATGGGGTGGCAAGCACCGGCAATACCTGTACGCTACACCGTATTTATCGGCTACGCCGCGTTTGCCAAAGAATAGTCTGACCGGAGCAGGCCCATAAAAAAACCCTCATTACGACCTGTAATGAGGGTTTTTGTGAGGCGTATTGGGCTCGAACCAACGACCTCCACCGTGTCAGGGTGGCGCTCTGAACCAACTGAGCTAACACCCCGGGCTGTGGTCCTGCTACCAGGCCACGGCCCCAAAGGTAGCGCCTCGGCAACCATAGCGCGACAATTCAGGCCGAAATTTTAAGCGGCCGGCGCGGTGCCGGGCAACTTTCTGGCCCCGGAAAAGTATAGGGGCAAACGGGAATAGTAACCTTCCCCGGCTTTGCCTCCATTTCACACTCCTTTCATCCATGAAAAAGACTCTTCTGATACTATTACTGGCGGTGGCCTCTTCCACGGCTGCTTTCGCCCAGGCCCGCCCCGGCGGCACGCTTTCCTCAAAGGATTATACCGGCGGCAAATCGACCGACTCCGGCAATACCGGCTTTGGCGTGAAAGGCGGCTACAATTTTTCGCGTCCGTACGGCGGCGACCTCACAAACGTGTCGGCGTATCACAATTTTCACGCTGGGGTATATGGCCAGTTTGGGTTCAACAACTTTTCCTCAATTCAGGTTGAGTTGCTGTATAATCGCAAAGGCTACAATTCGGACATTGCCACCGGCACCGGCACCGCCGTAAAAATTACCAACCAAACTACTCGTCTCGACTACTTCGAGTTGCCTATTTTGTACGTTGCCAACGTAACAGATAACGTTAGTTTCCACGTAGGGCCGCAGGTTTCGCTGCTGACCAAGGTAACTCAGGGAGATACTGACCTAGCGCTTGCCTCCAACGGCTTCAACAGCATCGACTTCGGTGGGGTTGCGGGGGCCGAGCTACGCGTAGGCCCAGCCCGTGTGGGGGCCCGGTACGACTTGTCGTTTGGCAAAGTCTTCGACACCAGCTACAAGGTGAGTGGCTCTACCATTACGCTGCCATCGGTACACAACCAAGTGGTACAGGTGTACGTGGGCATTGGCTTACGGCAATAGCTTGTGGGTATTATGTTGCCTGAAAATACTTGAAAAGGAGGCCCTACAGGCCTCCTTTTTTGTTGACAACGGACGAAGCAAAAAACTTTGTATCCCTACGCCCGTTTCTCATTTCGCGGATTTATACTTCCTCTCTTATGAAACAAGCAGTAATCATGCTGGCGCTGGGCCTGCTGGCCGCGCCCGCGGTGCAGGCGCAATCGGACACGGGCACTCCCTCTTCCTCCAACTACCCGGCCAGCGACGGCACCGAATCCCGCAATACCGGCTTTGGCGTGAAGGGCGGCTACAACCTGGCCAGCATCAAGGGCACGGGCACTGAGTTGTTTACCAACCGCGACAATCTCAAGGATTTTCATGCCGGCGTATACGCCCAATACGGCTTCAACAACTTCGCTTCGCTGATGGTGGAGCTGCTGTATTCGCGCAAGGGCTACCGCACCGATTATCTGGGCTCAACGACCCGCGACACGCGCCTCGACTACCTGGAGCTGCCCATCCTGTTCGTGGGCAACCTGACCGAAACCATCAGCCTTCACGTGGGGCCGCAGGTGTCGCTACTCACCAACGTGCAGGACGGTGGCAACACTGTCAGCATTGGCAGCAACGGCTTCAACAGCCTGGATTACGGCGCCATTGCCGGCGCCGAAGCGCGGGTTGGCTTTGCCAAAGTAGGCGCCCGCTTCGACTGGAGCCTGGGCAAGGTGTACCAGAACGGCACGGTGCTGCACTACAGCAACCAAACAGGAACTGCGCTCAGCGACAACAACATCCGCAACCAGGTGTTTCAGCTGTACGTCGGCCTCGGCTTTAAGCACTAGCCGTTTTCGCCTGCTCAATGCTCCTGGCCCTCAATTACGCCGCTATCTACCAGGCCCGTGAGCTATTGCTGGGCCGGGGGCTGGCCGTGCTGGCCGCCTGGGTGCTGCTGAACCTGGTGGGAAGCGGCTACTACTTGGCCCGCGCCGACCGCCGGCAGCCGGCCTACTATTTCCACGGCATGAACGTGTGCTGGGGCCTGGTGAATGCCGTGCTGACGTGCTGGGGCGTGCTGCACCTGCACTTTATAGCCCCTGCCGCCCTGCAAACCAGCGATTTAGTACAGGCACAGCTTTCCAATGAAAACCTATTCCTGTTGAACGCCGGGCTCGACGTGGCTTATGTCATGACCGGTTTTTATCTGCGGGCGCTGGCCGTGGCGCCTGGCCAACGGCATGCAGCCCGGCTCTGGGGGTTTGGGCAGTCGTTGTGGGTGCAAGGGGGCTTTTTGCTGGGGTTCGATGCGTTGATGTGGGTAGTGTTGCACTGGCAAGGCCAAGCTTGGTTGCCGCAGCTGAAATAAGAATGGGATGCGTTGAATCTCTTTTTGGGACAATAAACCCATTTTGAGAATTCTGAAAATCCTTGGACAAGAAAATGGCGTAGGTGGTCGACTAATTGGCTAGGTTCGTCCTATTTATCTGGCTGCGCACTGTGGGCAGGTGAATTTTGGGCCTTCTTACTTAGCTGCTTAGCTAACCCGGCCTTCGGGCCGCCCTGCCTGACTATGCGACACTTCGTTTTTGCTCTTGCTACAGTTTGCCTTTGCCAGCTTTTCGTTTTTGGCAGCAACGCCAAGCCGCTTGACCACGTCGAGGTGGTTGCGCTTATTTCACCGGCCGGAGGTGTGCGCCTCAACGGTATTTTGCGGCTGCCTAACGGCCCAGGGCCTTTTCCGGCGGCAGTGCTGTTGCCCGAACGCGGCGTTGATGAGCGCAACCCCGTTTTGCCCGAAAGCCAGCTACTGAATAGCTTGGCCGACTACTTGGTGAGCCAGGGAGTGGCGGTGCTGCGCCTGCACCAGCGCGGCCATGGCGGCTCCGAAGGGCTGGCGGCCAGCACCACCCTGGCCGAACGCTCGGCCGATGCCATTGCAGCCCTCAATTACCTGCGCACCCGGCCCCAGGTCGACGTAACGCGCCTGGGCCTCGTCGGGCATGGGGAGGGCGCCAACGTGGCGTTGTTGGCCGGTGCACAGCCCCTGGCCCCCACTTTCGTGGTGGCGGTGGCGGCGGCCGGCCTGCCCGGCCGCGAGCTGCTGGCCCAGCAGCCCGCGATGTACGGCAAGATATTGGGCAACGACTCGACCGATGCCCAACGCGAGCGCAAATACCGGCTGGAGCAGGCGGCGGCCGAGCAGGAAGCCGCTAAAATGCGCGCCCACGGCTCCAATGCAGCGCAAGTGCAAACCTACCTCGACCAGCAGCACCTGCGCCAGAAAGCCGCCATGCGCCGCGACGAGGAAAACCTCATCAAACACCAGCGCGCCATGCTCGAAATTGTGCGTCAAACGCCTGATAATGCCCAGGCCCAGGCTATTCTGAGCAACATGCTGCGTCAGCGCTATCCCCACATTGCTCCCGCCGACTTGCAGGCCAGCGTGCAGTTGCTCACCACGCCGGCCTACCGCAGCTACCTCGCTTTCGACCCCGTGCCGGCCCTGGCCGAGGTGCACTGCCCGGTGCTGCTGCTTCAGGGCGAAAACGACCGCCAGGTTAACGCCGCCGTCAACGTGGCCCTGCTCAAAAAAGGCCTGCGCAACAATGCCCGGGTGGCCGAGTTGCGCCTGCCCGGCCTCAACCACGCCCTGCAACTCACCAACGATGAAAAGGACAGTTCCGAAGCGCCACTTTCGCCCGATGCGCTGGCCGACATCAACAACTGGATTCTGGCTCAAAAGTAACCCAGCATGACGGCAGTAGTTGCGCCTTGGCGCGGGGTCAGCAAGCTTCCTTGTTGCCCCCGCGCCAAGGCGCTTTTTTCGGCTTGGCTGTCTGGCAACGTTGGGAAATCGGTGTACTTGCTTGGTCAGCAAAGACGGGCTCATGGTCGGTGCGGTGGCCGGGTAGGCCGATAACCGGCAGCCGGCTGCGGCTTTCGGCCGCTCAATTTCGTATCTGGATTTCGCCCCTCGCTGAATGGGCTACTTCCTGAACTATGACTACATATTTGCCGGTCCGCGTGGCCACGCTGCTGGCGCTGCTGAGCGTAGCGGCCTGCAACTCCAAAAAGAAAGACGACAGCGCCGCTGGCAAAGGCGGCAAGGACGGCGGCCCGCAACCCATCAAGGACTACCCGGTGCTGGTGGTGCGACCCGATACGGTGACGCTTTTCCAAGACTATCCCGCCACCATTCAGGGACAGCAGAACGTGGAAATACGGCCTAAGGTGGACGGGTTCGTGGAGGCCATTTATGTAGACGAGGGCTCGACGGTGAAGAAGGGCCAGAAGCTCTTCCACATCAGCGCGCCGCAATACGAGCAGGACGTGCGCACGGCCCGCGCCGGCATCAAAACTGCCCAGGCCGACGTGGACGCCGCCCGCATGGGCGTGGAAAAGGTGCGGCCGCTGGTGAACAAAGGCATCATCAGCAAGTACCAGCTAGAGGGCGCGCAGTACACCCTGGAGGCCAAGCTGGCCGCACTGGCGCAGGCGCAGGCCACGCTGGCCAACGCCCTCACCAACCTGGGCTACACCACCATTACAAGCCCGGTAGATGGCGTGATGGGCACCATCCCTAACAAAATTGGCAGCCTGGTAAGTAGTACTTCGGCCGACCCACTTACCACCATTTCCAGCCTGGGCAACGTGTATGCCTACTTCTCGCTCAGCGAGAAGGCGCTGCTGAATTTTGCCCGCCGCCGGCCCGGCAACACCCTGCAGGACAAGCTGGCCAACGTGCCAGACGTGCTGCTGGTACTGGCCGACGGCAGCGTGTACCCCTATCACGGCCGCGTGAAAACCGCCATCGGTCAGATTAATACCGAAACCGGGGCCAGTAGCTTCCGCGCCACCTTCCCCAACCCGCAGGGGCTGCTCCGCAGCGGCAGCAGCGGCTCGGTGCGCACCCAGCAGCCGCTTGATAACGCCCTCATCATTCCGCAGAGCGCCACCTACGAGTTGCAGGGCAAGCGCTTCGCCTACGTGGTAGGCCGCGATACGGCCGCGCACGCCGCCCCCATCACAGTGGTGCCCACGCCCGACGGGGCCTCGTTCGTGGTGCAGAAAGGACTGAAAGCAGGCCAGCAAATTGTGCTCGAAGGCATCAGCGGGCTGAAAGAGGGCTCGAAGATTCGGCCGAAGGTGGTGAAGTCGGTACCGAAGAAGGAAGTGGTAGCGGGTGGCTGAGGTGTCTGCCTCGCTTTGCGTGAACGTCATGCCGAGCGCAGCCGAGGCATCTCGCTCGCCTCGTTGAACAGACGCGGCGCGAACGAATGATTTACTACCCCACGCAAGATGCCTCGGCTGCGCTCGGCATGACGGCCGATTTGTAAAAATTGCCTGATAGAAGATTATGCTAAAAATATTCATCGAGCGCCCCGTGCTCTCCACCGTTATTTCGGTGATAATCGTGCTGCTGGGCATTCTGGGGCTGTTGCAGCTGCCCATTGCGCAGTACCCCGACATTTCGCCGCCCACCGTGCAGGTATCGGCCAGCTATGCGGGGGCCAATGCCGACGTGGTGCTGAAAAGCGTGCTCGTACCGCTGGAAGAGCAGATAAACGGCGTGGAAGGCATGACTTACATGACGTCCTCGGCCACCAACGAGGGCGCGGGCAGCATCCAGGTGTACTTCAACGTGGGCACCGACCCCGACCAGGCGGCCGTGGATGTGCAGAACCGCGTGGCCAGCGCCACCAGCCTGCTGCCCCAGGAAGTGACCCTGGCCGGTGTGACGGTTCGCAAGCAGCAGAGCAGCAACCTGCTGATTTTTGCCCTCTACTCCGACAACCCGGCCTACGACCAGACCTTCCTCCAGAACTACGCCCAGATTAACATCGTCCCGCAAATCAAGCGGGTGAACGGCGTGGGCAACTCCAACGCCTTCGGCTCGCGCGACTATGCCATGCGCGTGTGGCTCAAGCCCGATGTCATGGCCATCTACGGCCTCACGCCCGCCGACATTTCGGCCGCGCTGGCCGACCAGAACGTGGAAGCTGCCCCCGGCAAATTCGGCGAAAACTCCGACCAGAGCTTTCAGTACGTCATCAAGTACACTGGCAAGCTGGTGTCGGTGGAGCAGTTCGAGAACATCATCCTCAAAAGCACCGGCCCGGGCCAGTTGCTGCACCTCAAAGACGTGGCCCGGCTGGAACTGGGCGCGCAGGCCTACAGCAGCAACAGCGCCACCTTCGGCAAGCCCTCGGTGGGTATTTCGGTGAACCAGACGCCGGGCTCCAACGCCCGCGACGTGATTGAGAAGTCGCTGGCGGTATTGAAGGAGGCCGAAAAGTCGTTTCCGGCCGGCATTCACTATACCAACCTGGTCAACATCAACGACTTTCTGGATGCCTCGATTGACAAGGTAATCCACACGCTGCTGGAGTGTTTCGCGCTGGTGTTCTTGGTGATTTTCATTTTCCTGCAGGATTTCCGGTCCACGATTATCCACGGCGTGTCGGTGCCGGTTTCCATCATCGGCACGTTCTTCTTTCTGAAGGTTTTCGGGTACAGCATCAACCTGCTCACGCTCTTTGCGTTGGTGCTTGCCATTGGCATTGTCGTCGATGATGCCATTGTGGTGGTAGAGGCCGTGCACGCTAAGCTGGAAGACGGCTACACTTCCCCGCGCAAAGCCGCCATTGACGCCATGAGCGAGATAACCGGGGCCATTCTCAGCATCACGCTGGTGATGGCGGCGGTGTTCCTGCCGGTCACGTTCATCACCGGGTCAGTGGGTGTTTTCTACAAGCAGTTCGGCATCACGCTGGCGGTGGCCATTCTCATTTCGGCCGTGAATGCGTTGACGCTATGCCCGGCCCTGGCAGCGCTGTTCTTGAAGCCGCCGCACCACGAGGGGGAGGCCAAAGAGGAAGAAGCGAAAGACGGTGAATCAAAAACTGTTGATGCCAAAGACGGCCAGGAAAACCCGGACTCGAAAGCGGCGAAAGAATCTAAAGAAGCGCCAAAGAAAAAGGGTTTCATGCAGCGCTTCAGCATTGCCTTCAATGCGGCCTACGATGCACTGGTGGGCAAATACACGAAGGCCGTTACGTTCCTGTCGGCCCGCAAGTGGGTATCCTTGATTGCGGTGGCGGGCTTCGGCGCGGGGCTGTATTTCCTGATGACGACTACGCCCAGCAGCTTCGTGCCGAACGAGGACATGGGCACTATTTTCGTGAACGTGAGTTTGCCGCCGGCCTCCACGCTAGAGCGCACCACGGCCGTGAACACCGAAGTCGATAGCCTGATTCGGACCATTCCGGCGGTGAAGGGCACGCTGCGCATTACGGGCCAGAACTTCCTGGCCGGTCAGGGCAGCGCCTACGGCATGGTCATCGTGCGGCTCAAGCCCTGGGACGAGCGCAAAAAGGCCAACAATGAGGACGTTATCAAACAGATTACCAAGCTTACGGCCCACATCCGGGCCGGCGATATTCGCAGCATTTCGCAGCCCACCATCACTGGTTTTGGGGCCACGGGCGGCTTCACGTTTCAGTTACAGGACAAGGGCGGGCATACCACCGCCGAGTTCTTCAAAGTAGCCCAGGATTTCCTGGCCGAGCTGAATAAGCGCCCCGAAATCCAGTACGCCAGCACGGCCTTCAATCCCGGCTTCCCGCAGTATCAGCTGAGCGTGAACGTGGCCAAGGTAAAGCAGGCCGGCCTGACCGAAAAGGATGTACTTAATGCCATGCAGGTATTTTACGGCGGTTCCTACGCTTCCAATTTCAACCAGTTTGGCAAGCAGTACCGGGTGATGGTGCAGGCCGACTCGGCCTACCGCGCCAACCCCGAGGGCCTGAGCAAGGTCTTCGTGCGCAACGCCGATGGCGTGATGGCCCCACTCACCGAATTCGTGACCCTGACGCGCATTTACGGCCCCGAAAGCCTCTCGCGCTTCAACCTCTTCACCTCTATTTCGGTGAACGGCTCGCCCAAAGAGGGCACCAGCTCGGGCGAGGCCCTGATTGCCATTCAGGAAGTGGCCCAGAAGCTGCCGGCCGGCTACGGCTACGAATTTTCGGGCATCAGCCGTGAGGAGCAGGGCAGCGGCAAGCAGTCGCTCTACATTTTCGCGCTGTCGCTGGTGTTTGTGTATCTGCTGCTGAGCGCACAGTACGAGAGCTACATCTTGCCGTTTGCGGTGTTGCTTTCGATTCCGATTGGCTTGTGTGGCACGTATTTGTTCGCCAAGATTTTCGGCATCGACAACAACATCTACCTCCAGATTTCGGTGATTATGCTCATCGGCCTGCTGGCCAAAAACGCCATTCTCATCATCGAGTTCTCGCTGGCCCGCCGGCGCGACCACGGCCTGGAAATTCTGGATGCGGCCCTCGAAGGAGCCAAAGCCCGCCTGCGGCCCATCCTGATGACTTCGTTTGCCTTCGTGTTTGGCCTGATGCCGCTGCTGTTTGCCAGCGGCGCGGGCGCCAACGGCAACAAGAGCATCGGGGCGGGGGCCATCGGCGGAATGCTGTTTGGCACGTTGGTGGGGGTGTTTTTCATCCCGGTGCTCTTCGTGGTTTTTGAGGGCTTGCAGGAGCGCATCAGCGGCCCACCCAAAACCAAGGAGCAGTTGGAGAAAGAAGAAACTGAAGGCGGCCCGCCCGCCAGGGCAGGCGAGCAAAAGCCGGAGAACAAGCCCCAGGACAAGCCGCAACCGGCGCTGGCGTAGCACCTCACCCCCGGCCGCGCCACCTGCGTATACTATTAATTCCATTGCCATGACTGCCAGCAAATTCCTTCGATTGTTTTCCCCGGTGCTCGCGCTGGCCGCTGGCTGCCAGCTGCTGCACCCCTACCGCCGCCCCGAAACGGCCACCACCGGCCTCTACCGCGACGCGACTACCACCGACACTACCTCGCTGGCCGCCCGCCCCTGGCAGCAGCTCTTCACCGACCCGCAGCTGCAGAAGCTCATTGCCGAAGGCCTCGCCAACAACCGCAACCTGCAGGTAGCCCAAGCCCGCATCGAGCAAAACCAGGCCCTGCTGGCCCAGAGCCGCGCCGCGTTCCTGCCTAGCCTCAGCGGCCGCGCTACCACCACGCTCTCGCGTATCGGCGGGGCTTTTGTGAGCACCGGCACCGGGAGTAGCAGCACCACTACTACCGGCGGTACCACCGGAACAGGGGGTACGGGCACGGGCGGTACCAGCACCGGTGGCACGGGAACCGGCGGGACCGGCACCGGCGGAACCGGGACGGGCACCGGAACCGGCACGGGCACCACGACCACCGACCAAAGCACCGTGGTGACCGGCGGCGTGGCGCACCAGTATCTGCTGGGCCTGAGCAGTAGCTGGGAAGCCGACGTGTGGGGCAAGCTGCGTAGCACCAAACGTTCCTACGTGGCCGCCGTGCGCCAAAGCGAGGCCTACCGCCGCGTAGTGCAAACACATCTCATTGCCGACATTGCCGACAACTACTACGCCCTGCTGGCCCTCGATGCCCAGCTCGACATTACCCGCCTCACGGTGCAAAACCGCATCAAGGACGTGGAAACCATGCGCCTGCTGCTGGAAGGCGACGTGGTAACCGGCGCGGCCGTGGTGCAGAGCGAAGCCCAGCGCTACGCCGCCGAAGTCACCATTCCCGACCTGCAGCGCAACATCCGCGAAACCGAAAACCTAATGGCCACGCTGCTAGGCCGCACACCCGGCCCGGTGGCGCGCGGCACGCTGGCCGCCCAAGATGCCCCCCCGCCCCTGCTCACTGGCGTGCCCGGCCAGCTGCTGCGCAACCGCCCCGACGTGCAGCAGGCCGAGTACGCCTTCAAGTCAACTTTCGAGCTGACCAACGCGGCGCGGGCCTACTTCTACCCCAGCTTCACCATCACGGCCAACGGCGGCCTCACCAGCACCACGCTCACCAATTTGTTTTCGCCCACGGCCGTATTTGCCAGCATTGTGGGCGGCCTGGCCCAACCCATTTTCAGCCAGGGCCTGAACCGGGCGCGGCTGCAACGGTCGAAAGCCCTGCAGCAGGAATACCTCTACACCTACCAGCAAACCATGTTTGTGGCCGGCCAGGAGGTTTCCAACGCCCTGTTCTCCTACCAAAGCGCCACCGACAAAGCCCGCCTGCGCGCACTGCAGCTGGAGTCGCTCCGTAAGTCGGTCGACTACACGCAGGAGCTGCTGCGCGCCGGCTTCGCCAATTACACCGAGGTGCTCACGGCCCAGCAAAACCTGCTGCAGGCGCAGCTCAATGGCGTGAACGACCAGCTGCAACAGCGCCAGGCTGTGACAGATTTGTACCACGCGCTGGGCGGCGGCTGGCGGTAGTGGCCATCTGAGTTCTGCTATCTCAAAGCCTGTGATTAGTGCGGTTTCGCAGTGGGTGTACCGTAGCGCGAACTGTGTAGTTCGCGTCCCAGAACGAGCTACTGGCGCGAGGACGCGAACTACACAGTTCGCGCTACTTCCCTCGCCTGTATATCAACTCCGAAACCGCTGTAATCGCGCCGTTACCCGGCATGATTTGAGCTGATTGGCCGAGTGAAAGGTGGCAACCATCGATTGCCGTACGGGCCATGCCACCCGGCGCTGCACCTTTGTAGAGCAGAAGGCGCTGCGCCCTTGTCAGGCAGCGGCCAGCCGATTTGGCTGTGCGTTGCCCGGATTTCAAGTAACTGTGTAGTAGAAAGGTGAGTGTTAAGCCCCGAGGCTGGCCGCTGCAACGGCCAGCCTCTTTTTTTTGCACTGGGCTGAAATATCGGAGCAAAAGGCAAGCGCACTAATCGGCCACACCCGGCAATTGGTCGGCGCGGAATCGCCAGCAGCCGAATGTGCTTTCTCCTTGAAGAGCACGGGCGGACATTTGAAAAACGTTCCGCTGCTGTCCCTCTCCCGCCATGCTGTTGCCGCGCCTTTTCTGCCGATTTCGATGCTTGTACTGGCTGCTGGCGGGGCTGCTGCTGGGCAACTCTGCCCAGGCCCACCCCATGCCCAGCTCGGTGGTCCTGCTCGACCTGCATCCCACTGGCGTGGCCGCCGAGTTGCAACTGCCCCTCACGGAACTGCAAGCCGCTTTTGGCCACGACGTGGCCCTGCACACCGAAACCCTGGTGGCCCGCCTCGGCCCCGAGCTGCGTGCCTACCTTGCACAACACATCCGGCCGGTGAGTCCTGACGGCAACGCCTGGACCGTGGCCGTGCGCGACCTGCGCGTGCACGAGGCCGAGCAGACGGCGACCGGCACTTACCAGGAACTCACGGCCCACCTCTGGCTGACGCCGACGGCCGGCGAGTCGCCCCGCGTGTTCACGTTTTTCTACGACGTGATTGTGCACCAAGTGGTGACGCACGTGGCGCTGGTATCGGTGCGGCGCGACTGGGAGACGGGCCGCGTAGCACCCGACGCGCCCACTGAAGTTGGCGTCATTCGCCTCAACGTGCGCGACAATTTTATCCCGCCGCTGGTGGTCAACCAAGCGGCCGGCAGTTGGTGGGCCGGCTTTCGGGGCATGATGGGCCTGGGCGTGCGCCACATTGCCGAGGGTACCGACCACCTGCTGTTTTTGCTGGTATTGCTGCTGCCAGCGCCGCTGCTACTCACCAAAGGGCAGCGCTGGGGCCGGTTTGGCGGCGTACGGTATAGCTTGCTTCGCCTGTTGAAAGTGGTGACGGCCTTCACCGTCGGGCATTCGCTGACGCTACTGGCCGGGGCGCTAGGCTGGCTGCGGCTGCCGAGCCAGCCGGTCGAAATTCTCATTGCGGTGTCCATTCTCGTGTCGGCGGCGCACGCGCTGCGGCCGTTGTTTCCGGGGCGCGAGGCCAGGGTGGCGGCCGGCTTCGGGCTGGTGCACGGGCTGGCGTTTGCCAGCACACTGGCCGAGCTGCACCTGCCCGCCGCGCCCATGGCCCTCAGCATTCTGGGCTTTAATATCGGCGTTGAGCTGATGCAGCTGTTCGTTATTGCCCTCACGGTGCCGTGGCTGATTTTGCTCAGCCAAACGCCCCGCTACGGCGCTGTGCGCGTGGGCGGGGCCGGGGCCGCTGCCGTGGCCGCCGTGGCCTGGATTGCGGAGCGCATTTTGTCCCAGGCCAACCCACTGGCGGCCCTGGTGGCGCGGGTGGCCCAGGATGCGCCGTGGCTGCTGGCAGGCCTGGCCGTACTGGCCGTTTTCAGCTACTGGCAACAGCGTATTGTGCTGGCGCCGCGCAGCTAGGTGGGCCCGCGGTTCTGGCCGACCACCCAGCGCCGCATGGCACTGCGGTTTCAGTCCCGCATTTTCGCTTATCCCCTTTACCCACAACTCGATTCACCATCTTCCTCGTTTTCATTTTTTACCAATCATCTCATGAACAGATTCCTATTCGCGGCGCCCCTGCTGTTCCTTCCCTCGGCCTTCGAGAAAGTCGCGGAATTCTTCGCCCCGGCCGAATACACCACCCGCCCGGCGGCCGTGCGCATGCCCGCCGCTGCCAAAGCGCTGAAAGGCACCAAAACCACCGCCACCGTAAGCGACGTGGTGAACGCTGCCAATGCTTTTATGGCCTCGCTTACCACGGCGCAGCAGGCCACGCTGATTCAGACCTTCAACCAAACCAACGTCACCAAATGGTCGAACCTGCCCGTGAGCGCCGGCAGCCGGCTGGGCTTGCAGCTCAGCACCCTCACGGCGGCGCAGCAAGCCTTGGCGCTGGCCGTGGTGCAGGCTGCCACCGGCACCGTGGCCGGTGATGGCTACAACGAAGTGCAGCAGATTCGGGCGGCCGATGACAACCTGACGGCCAACGGCGGCGGCTCGGCTTATGGCAGTGGCATCTACCTGCTCGCCTTTCTGGGCACGCCTTCGCTCACCGGCACTTGGATGCTGCAGTTTGGTGGCCACCACCTGGCCACCAACATCACTTATACCAACGGCGCAGTGGCCGGGGCTTCGCCTAAATTTGAAGCCACGGAGCCTCTCACCTTCACCACGGCCAATGCCAACGTGTTTCCCACCGGCACAGTGTGTGCGCCGATAGCCAACGAAGCATCGGCCATGCTGGCCATGCTCAACGGCCTCACCGCCACCCAAAAAACCACCGCCCGCCTCAGCCAGACGTTCAACGATGTGGTGCTGGGGCCCAATGGCAACGGGCAGTTTCCGGCCACCAAAGTGGGCTTGCAGGTGAGCACGCTCACGGCAGCTCAGCAGGCGTTGGTGGTGGAGGCCATGCGGCCCTGGGTGCAGGATTCCGACGACGCTACTGCTGCCAGCCTCATGAGCACCTACACCAACGAGCTGGCCACTACCTACATTGCCTACTCCGGCACCGGCAACCTCACCACCAGCGGCGACTACGTGCGCATCGACGGCCGCACCGTCTGGATTGAGTTTATCTGCCAGGGCGGCATTGTGTACCAGAGCCAGATTCACTACCACACCATTTGGCGCGACCATGCCCGCGACTACGGCGGAAACTTTTACACCACGGTAACGGGCACAAAATCGGCCACGGCCGCCGAACGTTTTTCGGTGTATCCAAACCCAATTTCAGCCGGCCAGGCGCTGCAAGTACAGCTCGCCAATCCGGCCACGGCCGGCACCTACACCCTGCGCAATGCGCTGGGCCAGGCCGTCCTCACCGATACGTTCCGGGGAGCTGGCGTGGAAGTACCCATCGCCAACATGGCCGCCGGCATGTACCTGCTCAGCGTGCAGGCCGATGGCGCGGCGCCCGCCACGCAGCGCGTGACGGTGGAATAACGAAAGCTTGTTTTCGGATACCGAAACGGCCCGTCTGGAATCTTCAGACGGGCCGTTTTTGGGGTTGCTGCCGGCTCTGAGGGGCCGTTGCGGAAGGAACTGGGCGAGTGGAAAAAGTCAACCGTCGATTGTGGGCCGCCCTCAGCCAACGGCTTGCGCATCTTTGACATAGTACCGGCACTGCCGGCTGGCCCTCGCTTCTGCCGCTGGTTTTTCTGTTTCTCTGACGAGTATTATTCCGATGAACGTTCCTGCCCCTGCCGTCTACAACTCCCGGTTTTTGAAGGCCGACCGCCGCGCTGTTATCAAGGCGGAAGGCAGCCAACTATGGCGGACCACGTTTGAGCAGCAGGTCCGGCTCGACGATATTTTTATACTGCCCGGTGCTACTGTGCAGGCAGGCACGGCGGGCCCCGGTGGCCAGCTGCTGGTGCTGCCCATTGTGGGCGGGGCCCTGCTCACCACGGCCCAGGAGACGGACCGCCCCTTGGTACCGGGCTGCCTCTACGCCATCCCGGCAGTGGATGCCCGTGCCTTCACGCTCGCCAATCCCTTCGGGAAGGAAACGGTGAACGTGCTGCTGATTCAGGCGCCCGTTCCGGCCGCCGCCAGTGCAGCCGTGCAGGAATATCAGCTGCCGCTCACCACAAAGAACATGCTGGTAGCGCCCGAAAGCGGCGCCCTGCCCGCGCGGGTGGGCCTGTACGACAGCCGGGTGAAAGGCACCATCCCGGCCATCGGCCCGACGGGCCTCTCGCTGTGCTACGTCATCAACGGCTCGTTCGAAATTGAGGACCGGCTGGTGGAACACCGCGACGCGCTGCTGCTCTGGGAAACGCCCGCGATAGACTTTGAAGCCCTCTCCGAAACGGCCATCCTGTTTTACCTGGAATTCAGCCGGGATTTGGCGTTGTAGGGGCGGGGCCTGCCCCCGCCCGGCTAGTTGCGCCGTTTCACCGATTCCGTTCCACGACGGGCGGGGACAGGTCCCGCCCCTGCAGCGTGTAGCATGTACACCCACTCCGAAGCGGCTCTAATAGAACGTCATGCTGAGCGGAGTCGAAGCATCTCTACTGCAGCAGTAATCATAGCCGGTTGCAACGAAGCGGAGATGCTTCGGCTGCGCTCAGCAGGAACGGCTAAACAGGTTTTCTATCAACTTTTTCCTTCAACGCATGCTCAAACAGCTCCTCTCATGAACAGAATTGACTTTCTTAAAAAAAGCGTTGGCTTCCTGGGCATGGCCGTAGTCGGGCCCGCTTTTCTGGGAGCCAGCGAGGTGGAGGCCTGCACGGTGGCCAGCACCGAAACCGAAGGCCCGTTTCCGACGATTAATCCCGCCAACTTTGCGCGCACCAACATCGTCGGTACCCGCACGGGCATTCCGTTCACCATCAACATCACGGTGAAAAATGTACTCAGCAACTGCGCGGCCGTGGGCGGCGTGCTGGTTGACATCTGGCACTGCGACAAAGACGGCAACTACTCGCAGTACGGCGGCACCACCATGCAGCCCACCAACTACACCACGCAGGACTTCCTGCGGGGCCGCCAGACCACCAACGCCGCCGGGCTGGTGAGCTTCACGTCCATTTTCCCCGGGTGGTACCAGAGCCGCGCCACGCACATCCACGTGCACATCTACACGGCCAGCGGCACCAGCCTGCTCATCTCGCAGATTGCCTTCCCGGAGGCCGCCAACAGCGCCGTGGTCACGGTGAATTCGGCCACGGCCTACGGCTACACCAAGGGCATGAGCGGCTACACCTACAACGCCAGCGACAACGTGTTTTCGGACGGCACGGCCACGGAGATGAGCACCATCACGGGCAGCGTGGCGGCGGGCTACGTGCTGAGCTGGGATGCGTTTGTGTCGTCCGCGGCGCTGGCGGCGAAGGACGCGGAAGCCTTGAACCAGTTCCAGATTCGGCAGAATTTCCCGAACCCCTGCGAGGGCCTGACCAAGATTCCGGTGGTGCTGCGCACCCCTTCGGAAGTGCAGGTCACGGTGACGGCGCTGGATGGCCGGCAGGTGCTAAAGCAGCTGCTCGGCATGATGCCGGCCGGCGAAACGATGATTGATTTGGATGTATCGGGCCTGGCCGCCGGCAATTATCTGTACCACGTGAAGGTTTCCAACCTGGCGGGCACCTTTGCGCAATCGCAGCTGCTGCTGAAGAATTAGGAGAAGCAGGAAGCAGTCCCAGGAACGTCATGCTGAGCTTGTCGAAGCATCTCTACCGCAGCAGTAATTAGATTTACTTACGCGGTAGAGATGCTTCGACAAGCTCAGCATGACGTTCTTTTTGCTTTTCATTTGACCAGGCATAAAGCAGGACAGCGCAGGAGAATCCGTCCTTAATCGGCCTCTACCTTGGCGGGCCAACGCCATTCCCGCCCCCTATGCGCCTCTTCGCCAAAACCCTGCTCCTGCTACTGGCCGCCGCCCCACTCCGCGCCCAAACCCCCAAACCCAACGACACCACCACCCCGCTGCACCTGCTGAAACCCGACTACCCCATCCCCTACGGCCAGACCAAAGCCGAAGACGTGAAGCAGGTCCTCGACCGCGTGTACGCCTACCTCAACGCCGCCACGCCCGCCGAGCTGGTCGATAAAAAGACCAACGCACCCATCACCGACCGCCGGAAATTCAACCCCGACGCCATCATCAAAGCCGGCGACTTCCGCCTCACCAGCTACGAGTGGGGCGTGACCTACGCCGGGATGCTGCGCGTCTCCGAAACCACTGGCGACCCCAAATTCGCGGCCTACACCCGCAGCCGCCTCACCTTTCTGGGCGAGCTGGTGCCTTACTTCCAGGCCTACCAAACCCAGCACCCCGAGGCGGCCACGCCCGTGCGCTCGGTGCTGCAGCCGCACGCCCTGGATGACGCCGGCGCCATCTGCGCGGCCATGATTAAGACCCAGCGCCTCGACCCCAAGGCCAACCTGCGGCCGATGATTGACAACTTCGTCAATTACATCATGACCAAGGAATTCCGCCTGCCCGATGGCACGCTGGCCCGCAACCGCCCCCAGCCCAACACCCTCTGGCTCGACGACCTGTTTATGAGCATCCCGGCCCTGGCCCAGATGGGCAAGCTCACCGGCGAGGCCCGCTACTACGACGAGGCTGTGAAGCAGCTCACCCAGTTTGCCCCGCGCATGTTCGACCGGCAAAAGGGCCTCTACATGCACGGCTGGGTGCAGGGCATGGCCGAGCACCCCGAGTTCCACTGGGCCCGCGCCAACGGCTGGGCCATCCTCACCACCGTGGAATTGCTCGACGTGCTGCCCGCCGACCACCCCGGCCGCCCGGCGGTGCTGGAGCTGCTCCGCGCCCACGCCCGCGGCCTGGCCGCCCAGCAAAGCGGAACAGGATTCTGGCACCAGCTCCTCGACCGCCCCGACAGCTACCTCGAAACCTCGGCCACGGCCATCTACGCCTACGCCATCGCCCACGCCGTGAACCAGGGCTGGCTCGATGCCCAGGCCTACGGCCCCATGGCCCTGCTGGCCTGGAACGCCGTGAGCACCAAAGTCAACACCCAGGGCCAGGTGGAAGGCACCTGCGTAGGCACCGGCATGGGCTTCGACCCGGCCTTCTACTACTACCGCCCCGTGAACGTGTACGCCGCCCACGGCTACGGCCCCGTGCTGCTGGCCGGCGCCGAAATCACCCAGCTGCTCAAGCAGCACCCGTATGGGATTAACGACAGCTCGGTGCAGATTGTGAAGTAGATGGTGTAATTAGGGAGCCAGAATATCTTCGACTCTGTATTCGTACAGTCCATTAGACATCGTATTGTATAGCGTACAACGAAGCACTAAATCACTCGGGTTATTATCAACCCATAATCGAATGTCTGTATAGACTTCTGGTAGTGTTTTGCTGGCTGTGAAATAAGCTTTAGTTCTCTGTGAAGGAATAGTAACACTCTCTCCGTGCTCTGCAATCACAGCTTTTATATCCGTAGCCGTTACACGACTGGGTTTACTAACAGACAAAACTTGTTCAACGCCACCAACACTCAATTCGTGGACAATGCTTTGTACAGTGTCAAAGAGTATGTCTTTATGAAAGCCCTTCATTCTGATAAAATTAATTTATACTTCTGAAACGCTCATTTCACTGAGCAGCTATAGATTCTAGCAAAATAAATTACCCAGCCAGCACCTCCCGACATGAAAAAGTTTCTCCTGTTTCTGTTGCTCCTGCCAGCCCTGCTGCCCGCGCAAACCCCGGTGGCGTCGGACAAGGCCCTCAACATCTTTACTCTGGGCGACAGCAACGGCACGTTTCCCCAGAGCTGGCCAAAGCAGCTGGAGCTGGCCCTGCCCCGGGCGCAGGTCTTCAACCTCAGCAAATCGGGCCGCACCATCGGCTTCGTGAACAACGGCGACAGCACCTTAAATTCGCTGCTGGTCATCGACGAAAACCTGCGCAAAGCCGCCGAGTTTACCAAGGACCGGCCGTTCGATTTCGTGGTGCTGGAGCTGGGCACCAACGACGCCAAAGCCGTTTTTGCCGACCGCCAAAAAGAAGTCCCGGCGAACCTGGAAACCCTCATCAAGAAGATTAAGACCTGCCCCTACCCCGCCATCCGCCAGTCCCGCATCATCATCTCCCCGCCGCCCTACGGCACGAAAGCCGAAGCCCTGCCTAAATACCAGGGCGGCAACGAGCGGGTCCGCACCATGAGCACCGCCTTCCAGAAGGTGGCGAAGCGCACCCACTCCCTCTTCGTGAACGGCTACCAAACGCCGGGCCTCGACATCAACACCATGACCGCCGACGGCCTGCACCTGGACGCCACCGCCTCCCGGCTGCTGGTAGCGCCCGTGCTGGCTATTATGGGGCGTTAGTTTATTCAGCAGCGGCTTTGCAATGGGTGCACATGTGAACGACGTAGGGGCGGGGCCTGCCCCCGCCCGCCGTTCGCACCATGCGACGATTCCGCTCAATGGCGGGCGGGGGCAGGCCCCGCCCCTACCACGGCTACTCCCTCACTTCACGGCCACATCCCACACCTTGGCCATGCGGGCCTTGCCGGCCGGGCCTTCCACGTTCAGCACCACGAGGTACTTGCCGGCATCTTTGTAGCGGTGCACCGGGCTGGACTCGGTGGAGGTGGTGCCGTCGCCAAAATCCCAGTGCCAGCGCTGGATGGGGCCCCGGCTTTCGTCGGTGAACGTGACCTGGCGGTGGGCCATGTCCGTCACCTGGAACGACCATTGCGCCGCCAGCTTCGGCAGGTACTGCGCAGCCAGCGGCAGCAGCGTGAAGACGGTGCCCAGGCTGGAATTGCCGTACATCTTGTGGTTTTTCGAGAGGTTCCAGAAGCCTTTTTTGCTTTCGTCGGCCACGTCGTCGTAGTCAATCACGGCCCAGGTGAGGCCGATTTTCTTGCCCTCCGTCAGCACCGATTCCACGGCCCGCGCCGGGCCTTCGGCCCCGGCGTAGTCGAAGGGCGTAATCCAGAACTCGGCCGTGAGCCGGCCGGGCTGGCCGGGCCGGAAGTCGTAGCTGTAGGCGATGTTGGAATAGGGCAGCTTTTTTATCCAGGGCTGCGCGCCCCAGGCCAGGGCCCAGTCTTTGCCCTCGGCGGGCATGAAAATGTGGTAGTTCTGGGCGTGCACGCCGTGGAAGGCGAAGTAGCGCTCCATTAGGGGCAAGTCCTGATTGGGGTGCATTTCGGCAGTGAGCGGGCCGCCGGAGAGGTCGCCGTCCACCACGATTTCGAAGGTGTCGTTGTGCAGGCCGGGCAGGCTGAAATCCCAGTAGTTGTCGTAGGCTTCGTAGAGAAAATAGAGCCGGTTGAGGCCCGCTACCCAGGCCACGCGCACCTTCACGGCGAGGTTGGTGGAATCGGCCTGGGGGTAGTGGCCGGAGTCGTCGCGCAGCTGGTCGGTGCCCACGATGTACTCCTTCGGGAACGTCGCCCAGTCATCGGCCTTCCCGTCGATGCGCGGTATCATATTGGCCGGAAACTGGTAGACTTTGAAGCCCCGGTCTTCCTGGGCGTGGGCGGCGGGGTGGAGGCCGCAGAGGACGAGAGCGAAGAAGATTATTCGAAACAAGAACGTCATGCCGAGCGCAGCCGAGGCATCTCGCTTGTGGTAGTAATTCAATCGTTGTTTCATCATTGATTAGTGCTGCACGCGAGATGCTTCGGCTACGCTCAGCATGACGTTCTTTTTCGCTTCTCACCAAACCTAATACTTCCGCTTCAGCCACGCTGCCGGCACCGGAATCACACAAATGTTCATGCTCTTCCCATCGGCCGAAAGCATGGCCGACTGAATCTCAATCCGCGTGCCGTCTGGGCTCATGGTGGGGTGCGGATGGTCGGCGGCGGTGGGCTTGTGGCCGGTGCTGAGCAGCAGCATCTCGTGGGTGTGCCGGTCTATCAAATAAATGTTGCGGGCGAAGTCGTCGCCCACGGCCCAGCGGCCATCGGCCGAGCCGCTGACGTGCCAGAGGCCGCTGCCGCTGGGCGTCTGGCCCACGATGGTCATTTCGCGGGTCCGGTGGTTCACGATGGCCAGGCCCGTCGGCTTCTCGCGGGTACCGGAGGGGCCCCAGGCGGCCTCCTGGCCGGGGTTGGCGCCGCTCACGGGCGTGCCGGGGGCCACGTCTTTGGCCACGGCCGGAATGGGGCGGTGGCCCATGATGGCGAAGGCGGTTTCGTCCTTGGTAATCACCGCTTCGTGCGTCACCCACTCGTATTCCGACTCGGGGTAGAGGGGCCGCAGGCCGCTGCCGTCGGCCTGCACCGTCCAGGTGCGCTGGGGCGACTTGCCGCCCGTTTCCCAGCAAAACACGATTTCGCCCGGCACCCAGGGGTTGGTCTGGATGTGGCCAATCTGAAACGGCACCGACACCACGTACTTGATGGCGCCGGTCTGCACGTTCATGGCCGCGATGCCGGCCGGGCCAGCGCCCATGTGGCGCGGGCCAAACTCGGTTTCCAGCTTCGTGCCGGGGGCCAGGTGACGGGCGGCTTCGTCTTTGCCCACGCGGAAGTAGGCCCAGGTTTCGTCGCCGTCGAGGGCCATGTCGCCGCCGGCCTGCAGCTCCGGTGGCGTGGTGCCGCAGATGCGCTGGTAGGCGCTGGCGGGCTGCATGCGGCCGGCCTTGCTGTCGGCGAAAACTTTGGCCAGGTCCACTTCCACAATCTGCACGCCGGCGGGCTGTTCCTTATTCGCCCCCGGCAGGTCGCGCATGAAATACAGCTTCATGGCCTTGCGCGCTACGTTGAGCATGCCGGTGTAGCCGCCCTCGCTCACCTGCACGATTTCGCCGGTTTTCTCATTCACCGCCAGCGCCTCGTTCTTCGCCCGGTTGGAGCGGAAAATGAGCCACTGCAAGTCCGAAGTCCACTGGTTGTGGGTTTGATAAATCTTGGAATCGCCGGCCGGCGTGCTGGTGAGAAAGGTGAGTTCCGTACCGGTCACGGGGTCTTTCACAACCTTTTTTTCAGCGGGGAAACGGCGACCAATTTGGGCGTGGGCGCTGGTGGCGAGGAGGAAGAGGGAAAGGATTAAAGTGTGTTTCATGGGGTGGGATTTGGAAAAGGAAATGGACGTCATGCTGAGCGCAGTCGAAGCATCTCTACCGCTCCGGCTGAACCGTTGCAACGAAGCGGTAGAGATGCTTCGACTGCGCTCAGCATGACGTGCTGTTTTGACAACATTAGCAACGGCGGGCGGGGGCAGGCCCCGCCCCTACCTCGTGCTGGTGGACTTTTTCAACGGTTCACTGTCCCGCACCTCCAGCCCGTGCACGCCCTTCAAAACCAGCAGCGGCGCAGCCCCCGCCTGGTCGGCCGAGACGTTGCGCAGGTGGGCGCCGTCCACGTCCGTCAACATCAGCGCGGGGCGCGTTTCGGCGCCCAGCAGGTGGATGTTCACGTCGTTCAGCTCGATGTTTTTGGCGTGGCGGATGTAGAAGCCGTAGGCCGGGCCCACGCCCAGCTTCTGGGGTTCGGGGTAGCCTTTCTCATCCTCGGGCAGGTCTTTTTGGATAGCGGAAGCCGAAGCCGCATCCAGCGGCCGGTACCAGATGCTGATGTTGCTCAGCCGCACATCCTCAATGGGATGGCCGGGCACGCCGCTGATGAGTGTGGCAAAGCGCGCGTCGGCATTATACACCGTCACGTTGCTGATGTTGATGCGGCGCAGCTGGCCGGTGGCAGTGCCGGCCGGCGCCCGCAAGCGGCTGCTGAGGCGCAGGAAAATGGGCGAGTTCGTGACGTCGCGCATCGTGATGTTGCTGATGGTCACGTCTTCGAGCAGGCCGCCGTCCACGGTTTCCAGGGCCAGGCCGCGGCAGTAAGTGAACACACAGTTGCTGATGGCAATATTCCGAAAGCCGCCGTTCGATTCGGTGCCGAACTTGATGCGGCCGGTGGGGCCTTCGTGGTCGGGCACGAGGGCGGCCTCGTTGCGCCGGTAGGTGCCGTCGAGCAGGCTACCCCGGTCGAAGCCGCTCACCTGGCAGTTGGTGATGGTGACATTTTCGGTGAGGCGGGCGTAGCCGAGGGCGAAGGAGCTTTTCAGGCAGATGGCGTCGTCCCAGGGCGAATTGACGGTGCAGTTGCTCACCCGCACGTTCTGGCAGGCGTCGATGTCGAGCCCGTCGCGGTTGGTATCGAGCTTGAGGTTGTCGATGGTGAGGTTATCCACGCCGGTGGCCAGCAGCGCGAAATGGCCGCCCTGCCGCACCGTAAAGTCTTTGAGCATCACATTGTGGCACAGCTTCAGGGCAATGGCCTTGTTGCCCACGGGCGCCTGGTGCGGCCCCTCCCGCGTGAGGCCCTGCCCGTAGATGGTGCCCGGCCCGAGGATGGAAATATCCACCAGCCGCTCGCCCCAAATTAGGCTGTTGTGCCAGTGGCTGTGGCCGAAATCCTGGAACTGGTCGTTGTCGGCGGGCTCGGGCGCATCGTAGCCGGTGCTGCCCACGGGCGCGGCGGCCAGCAGCACGGCGCCCTGGTCGAGGTAGAGCGAAATGCGGCTTTGCAGTCGAATGGAGTAGCTCCGGTAGGTCCCCGCCGGGAAATACACCGTGCCGCCGCCGGCTTTCGCCGCCGCCGCAATGGCCCGGTTGATGGCGTCACTATCGAGTGCGATACTGTCGCCTTTGGCCCCGAAATCCCGAACGTTGAAGCCGCTTGGCGGTGTGGCCGCCGTGCCACGAAGGAAGCTCAGCAGCAGTAGAAGCAGGCAAACGGTGCGGTGTAGCATGGGCGCAAGCACCAGGTTTTTCGGGTCCTAACCCTCCTGTACTGTACTGAAGCAGGGACACGGCCTCTTTTTTACGGGCATGGCGGCCCCGCATCTTTCTGCGCCCGGCAGTAGTATAGGGCTTTTATGGAGACTCAAACTACCTTCGTCAAGATTTACACCGACATGTACCGCCACGTCCCCGAGCGCATTTTGCCCGGCAAAGATGACCGCTACCACGAGCTGCAGGAGCTGTTGTACCTCATCACGCACGGCCCCGACACGACGCCCGACCAGGAAGCCCGGCGCCTGGTAGAAGCCCTCAAGGACTGCGGCATGGTGCGCCCTCGCTACTACGTCATCGTGGATAATCCGAACTGGACAGCCGTCAGTCAGGCCCATTTTTCCGATACCTAGCCGGCCGCACCCGCCACTCATTCCACAGGCACCGACTTGGTTTTCACGGCAAACGTGGTGTCGGCCATGTCCGTGTGCCGAATCAGGACGTGGCCCGGTCGGGCGGGGCCTTTCCCGATGGGCTTCACGTCGGCTTTCCACTGGTTGCAGTGCGTGGAGCAGGGCTCCACAAGCCGCTCCCATTTCCTAAGCCAGCAGTTAAATAAATGACAATCAGCATATCAACTGGCGAACCAATCCGGCCGCAGTCCGACTTCGTCGCCGCCGTTATCGTTCAAATCGCCCAGGTTATCGGGCTGTCCGCCAATGCAGTTGCGCATGGGAATGGCCGCCCCCCCGGCCCAAACCACAGGTAGCTGGTGCATTCGTTCTTGCATTCAATTTCGTCCGTCACTTCGGGCGCGGTCAGCCACATATAGTCGGGGCGGCCGTCGCCGTCGAAATCACCCTTCACCGCATCCTTAGGCACAGTGTTGGGCGAGGCCGCGGGCTTCGCTGCTACCGCCGGGACCGAGCGAGCGGCTTCGGGCGCGTTGGTTGGTTTAGTGTCTTGCTCGCAACCGGTCCACAGGACAGCACGCAGCACGAGCGTACTCAGGAAGTGCCCTTTTTTACCCACAATGAATCTGTTCAGCAAGATTGCCCAAGGGCACCCAAGTCCGCTTGGGCTGGGTACTTTTCAAGCTGCAAAAGACGGTGATTGCCAGTTGCGGCACCCGCCTAGCTCAGCGTGAGCCCCTCGGCCGTGAAGCGCCGGTAAATCCCGGCCAGAATCTCGCTTTTGGTGAGCTGCTCTTGCCGGATGTTGGTAATCCAGAACAGCACCTTCAGCTCGTACACCTGGCCGTTGATGCTGCTGAGCAGGATTTCGGGCGGCAGGTTGTGCATGGTGTAGGGGCTGGTTTTGATTTCTTCCTGGATGAGCTCGCGGGCTTTCTGCAGGTCGGTTTGCAGGTCGGTGCCGGGGGCCATTTTGAGCACGAGGTCCACGCGGATGTGGTCGTTGGTGCGCGTCCAGTTGATGACGTGGTTGGAAAGCAGGTCACCGTTGGGCACAATGATTTCGGAGCCCGTCACGGACGTGAGCTTGCTCGAGCGGATGCCAATGTCCTGCACCCGGCCCGCCTTGCCGGCCACTTCAATGAAGTCGCCGACGTGAAACGGCCGCTCAAAAATCAGGATAATGCCCGACACCAGGTTGTTGACAATGCTCTGCAAGCCCAGGCCGATGCCCACGCTGAGCGCGCCGAACACGATGGCGATTTTGCTCAGCGGCAGGCCCGTGGCGGCCGTGGCCAGCGCAAAGCCCACCAGCACGAGCAGCAGCCGCAGCGCCACCAGCCACGAGCCGCGCTTGCGGGCCTCGGAATCATCGTCGCCCACCTCGCCAAAGAAGTAGCCGATGTAGCGTTGCAGCAGGGCCGAGATGTAGAGGATGAGGAAGAACAGCAGAATGTTGCCGAAGGTGAACACGGTGCTGCCGAGGGTGTGCGGGGCCGTGAGGGCCTGGTCAAAGAAGCCGTAGACGGCGTTGTACACGTTGAGGTTGGAGGTGAAGACCATCAGCCAGAGCACGCCGGCGAGCACCGTGAGCAGGCGCATGAGCTGGGGCTCGATTTTGTCGTAGTCGAAGGCCGCTGTGCCGCCCTCGCTGCCCCGGCTGCACAGAATCTGGAGGTGGAAGGCTTCGGTGAACAGCTCGATGAACACGCCCAGCCCGATGCCCTGCGTGAGCCCGAAAATGGCCGCCGTGCTGAACATCTTGGCCAAACTCAGCCGCCCCAACACGTTGCAGATAATGGCCAGCCCATTGAGCCCGATGAACAGCCAGGAAATGGGAATGAGGAAGCGCATCTGGGCCAGGGTGTCGCGCAGCTTCCAGAGCAGCAGCGCGCCCACGGCCACGGCCAGCGCATTGAGGCCCAGCAGGCCCCAGCGCGCCCCCAGGCCGGTGGTGGCGTTGGCGTTGGTGACCGACAGCCACACGAAAAACGCCACCATCCCCAGCCAGTACAGAAACAGCCGGCGCGGCCAGCTCCGGGCAAATACCGCCGTGAGGGCCACCAGCAGCAACAGCTGCAGCACCGCCAGGTACACGGGCGGCGGGTGCAGCTCCAGCGCCGGGGCCAGGCTGAACATGACGACCAGCGTGGCCGCAACGGGGCCGGGCCGCAGGTAGTGGAAGGGCTCGGTGAGCACCAGCGCCTGCTTGTTGGCCCGGCGGTAGTTGAAGGAAACCCAGCCGTAGAACACCAGCCCGATGAGGGCCATATAGGCCCAGTTGTCCCAGTTGTTGGCGAAGTAGTAATTGATGATTTCGCGCCGGTACTGGCCGGCTTTGCGGGCCTTGGGGTCGGCGGGCAGCTTGGGCATCGACTTGGCTTCCCACAGCGGCGGGTAGTTGAGCTGGGTGCTGGTGCGGCTGTAGCGGCGCAGCTGGTCGCCCACCTCGTCCTGCAGCTCCATGCCCTGGATGTAGCTGGCGGCCACCTGCGTCTGCAGCTGCTTCACCTTGAGGTAGCGCTTGGCCAGCAGGCCGCCGATGCGCTGCTGCCGGGCCAGCAGGGCCGAATCGGAGCGCTCCAGGGCCAGCGTGGTGGCATCGGCATGGGCCAGGCGCGGGGGCGGCGGGGTGATGGTTTTGAGCCGGGCCTGCATGGCGGCCAGCTGCTGGTTGGCCTCGGCCAGGCTGGTGCGCCAGTCGGCCAGCTGCTCCTGCAGCGTCACGAGCATGAGCTGGCACATTTGCAGCTGCTTGATGTCGACGACTTCGTCCTTCTGCTTGAGGGTGTACTGAATGGCCTTCAGGTTTTCGACCACATCGGGCAGCTCCTCGGCCAGCGGGCGCGTGTCGAACACCTTGCGCACCTGCCCCGAAATGCTGCTGAGCGTGGTGTAGCCCACCTCGAGGCGGTAAGAATCGTCGCGGGCCACGGTGGTGTCCACCGCCATCGAGTCTTCTTTGATGACGGTGCTTTGGGCGTGGGCCGGGGCCAGGAGCAGCAGCCAGAAAAGCAGGCCAAGCCAAGTTGTTTTTAACGGCGTTGGGCGGGCCGGCAAGGGATTTGGAACGGGCATACTGGAGCTTTGGGGCTGGAAAAGTACGCGCCACCGGACGGGAAAGGCAGGCCGCGATTTCGGCAAAAGATGGAGCCGGGCGTTCTGCCGCCGAACAGGGGCATTGCATCGACGGGGAAAACCGGGAGCCGGAGCCGGCCGCCTTAGTAGCGCGGACTCGCCAAGTCCGCGCTACTTTGCAACGCACGCCCCATTATTGCCGTCTGTCCCTGCTATGCTGAAACCCCTTCTCACGCTCTGCCTGCTCGCCGGCCTCACCGAAACCGCCGCCGCGCAAACGACGCCGCTCTACATGCCGCGCGACATCAAGGCCGCCTTCGCCAAAGGCACCCGCAGCCCCGACGGCCGCCCCGGCCCCAAGTACTGGCAAAACCGCGCCCGCTACGACATCACCGTGCAGGCCGCGCCGCCGGCCCGCGACATCCGCGGCCGCGAAACCATCACCTACTTCAACAACAGCCCCGACACCCTGCGCCAGGTGGTGTTGCGCATCATCCAGAACATCCACAAACCCGGTGCCTCGCGCGACGGCGACGCTTCGCCGGACTACCTCACCTCGGGCGTGGTGGTTGACAGCTTCCAGGTGGCGGGCCAGCTCAAGGCCCTGCCGCAGAACCTGGGCACCGCGCCGGGCGTTCGCCTACCCCGCCCGCTGGCCCCGCACGATTCGGTGAAATTTGCCGTGGCCTGGCACTTTCCGATTTCCATCGAAAGCGGCCGCGAGGGCATGATTGACCCCACCACCTACTTCCTGGCCTACTTCTACCCCCGCGTGGCGGTGTACGACGACTACAACGGCTGGGACCGGCTGCCTTTCGTGGATAGCAAGGAGTTCTACAACGATTTCAACGACTACACCCTGCGCGTGAAGGCGCCGGCCAACTACATCGTGTGGGCCACCGGCACCCTGCAAAACCCTGACCAAGTGCTGCAAAAGGACGCCGCCAAGCGCCTCAAGCAGTCGATGACCACCGACAAGGTGCTGCACATCGCCACCGCGGCCGACCTGGCCAAGAAGAGCATCACCACCCAGCAGCCCATGAACACCTGGGTATGGACCGCGCGCGACATCTCGGACATGACCGTGGGCCTGAGCGACCATTACGTGTGGGACGCCGCCAGCGTGATTGTGGATGCCAAGGCCAAGCGCCGCGCCAGCGTGCAGGCCGCCTACGCTGATTCGACGGTGGATTTTCGGGAGTCGGTGAAGAACGCGCAGTTCGCGCTGGGCTGGTTCTCAAACCCCAACAACTGGCCCGGCGTGGCGTATCCGTTTCCCAAAATGACGGCCTTCCAGGGCTTTGCCGACATGGAATACCCGATGATGGTGAACGACAGCCCGCAGAAGGACCCCAAGTTTGCGCAGTTTGTGCAGGACCACGAAATCGCGCACACCTACTTCCCCTTCTACATGGGCATCAACGAAAGCCGCTACGCCTACATGGACGAGGGCTGGGCCACCACGTTTGAGCGCCTCATCAACACCGCCGAAAACGGCGCCGAAACGGCCGACAAGTTCTACAAGCAATTCCGCGTCAGCCGCTGGATTAACGACCGCAGCACGGCCGAGGATTTGCCCATCATCACGCCCAGCAGCGAGCTGAAGTCGGGCTACGGCAACAACGCCTACGGCAAGCCCTCGCTCAGCTACTTTGCTTTGAAAGACATGCTCGGCGATGCGCTGTTCAAGAAAAGCCTGCACGAGTACATGGACCGCTGGCACGGCAAGCACCCCATTCCGTGGGATTATTTCAACTCGATGAGCAGCGCCAGCGGCCAGGATTTGAACTGGTTTTTCAACAACTGGTTCTTCACGAATGGCTATATCGACCTGGCTGTGACGGCCAACGGCTCCACCGTCACGGTGCAGAACATCGGCGGCTTCGCCGTGCCGTTTGATGTGGTGGTGGAGTATGCCGACGGCAGCAAAGCCACGCTGCACCAGTCGCCCGCCGTGTGGCAGGCCAATCAGCAGCAGGCCACCATCACCCTGCCCAAAGCCGCGAAATCGGTGCGGCTCGACGGCGGCATTTTCATGGATGCCAACGAGAAGGATAATGCCTGGGCGCAACAGTAGGCCCGCCTTCGTAGCTCGTCTGCTATTAATTGGCGGGCGGGTAACATTTTCTTAACATTGGCCAAACCAACTGCGAAAACCCCGTCGTAGGTTGCGTAGCAAAGCCCCGCGCTGCTGGTCAGCGCGGGGCTTTTTTGTTCACTCTAACGCGGTTCTATGCTCCTAATTTTTCTGTTTCTGGCGGTGTTGCTGCTCACGTATTCCAACGGGGCCAACGACAACTTCAAAGGCGTGGCCACGCTCTGGGGCAGCGGCACGCTGGCCTACCGCCCGGCCCTGGTGCTGGCCACGGTGGCCACGTTTGCGGGCTCGGTGTGCTCCTATTTCTTTGCCGAAGAGCTGATTAAGAACTTCTCCGGCAAGGGGCTGGTGCCGGACGAGATTATCGGGTCGGTTGATTTTACGCTGTCGGTGGCGCTGGCAGCGGGCGTCACGGTACTGCTGGCCACCCGGTTTGGGTTTCCTATTTCCACCACCCACGGGCTGGTGGGCGCGCTGGTGGGCGCCGGCCTGGTGGCGGTGGGCATGGCGGTGAACTTCGGCAAGCTGGGCACCACGTTCTTCCTGCCGCTCGTGCTGGGGCCCATTCTGGCCGTGGGCGTGGGCAGCCTGGTGTACGTGCTGTTTCATCGGGGCCGCCGGGCGGCGGGCATCACCGAGGAAAGCTGCGTGTGCGTGGGCGATGCCTGGGTGCCGGTGGCATCGGCGCCCACGGCCGCCTTCACGGCGCTGCCCACGCTGCAGGCCGGCGTCGGCACCCCGGCCGAGTGCCAGAACCTGTACCAGGGCAAGTTTGTCGGCCTCCATTTCCAGCCGCTCATCAACAACCTGCACTACTTCAGCGCCGCGGCCATGAGCTTCGCGCGCGGCCTCAACGACACGCCCAAGCTGGTGGGCCTGCTGCTGCTGTGCAAGTTCTTCGCCCTGCCCGTGAACGTGCTGATTCTGGCCGTAGCCATGGCCATCGGCGGCTGGCTGAACGCCAAAAAAGTGGCCGACACCATGAGCAAGAAGATTTCCAGGCTCAACCACGGGCAGGGCTTCACCGCTAATATGGTGACCAGCCTGCTCGTGATTTTCGCCAGCAAGCTGGGTTTGCCGGTGTCAACCACGCACGTTTCAGTGGGCAGCATCTACGGCATCGGCTTGGTAAACGGTACGGCCAACTCCAAGGAAATCGCCAAAATCGGGTTGTCGTGGCTGCTCACGCTGCCCGTGGCGGCGCTGCTGAGCGCGGGGTTTTACTTCGCTTTTCACAGCCTGGGCCGATGAGTGCCCCACTCCATAAGGAACGTCATGCTGAGCGCAGTCGAAGCATCTCTACCGCGCAACGCAATTATTTACTACTGCGGTAGAGATGCTTCGACTCCGCTCAGCATGACGGCATAACGTCAAATAACTACCATTTGCCCGCTTTATATGACCAAACCCCTCCTCTTCCTCCTCACCTGCCTCCTCCCCTTCCTCACCTTCGCCCAACAAACCACCAGCGCTTTCGAGGGCCAAGTGCTGGGCCAGCAGGGCGAGGGCATTCCCGGGGCCACGGTGGTGCTGACGCATGTGCCGACGGGCACCCGCAGCGGCACGCAGTCGGACGCCGGCGGCAAGTTTTTGCTCAACAACCTCAAGCCCGGCGGACCCTATCAGGTTCAGGTGAGCTTCGTGGGCTACGCGCCGCAAACCCAGGATGGCCTGTACCTGAGTTTGGGCAAGGTGGCCCGCCAGACGTTTACGCTGCGCGAAGCCAGCACCGAGCTGGCCGGCGTGCAGGTGACGGCCAACAAGAGCGACCCCTTCACGACCGACAAAAACGGCCAGGCCTACCACCTGGGCCAGACGGCCATCCAGAACACGCCCACCGTGAACCGCAGCCTCGGCGACCTCACCAAGCTGATGCCGCAGGGCAACAAAAATTCCTTCGGCGGCTCGAATTATCGATTTAATAACCTGAGCATCGACGGCATGGCGACCAACGACGTGCTCGGGTTTCAGGAGCCGGCCAGCGGGGCCAGCGGCACGGTGGCGGCGGGCACGCCGGGCGCGCTGGCGGGCACCCAGCCCATTTCGCTCGATGCCATTGACGAAATTTCGGTGGTGCTGTCGCCCTTCAACGTCACGCTGGGCAACTTCACGGGGGCCAACATCAACGCCGTGACCAAGGGCGGCACCAACCGGCTGGCCGGCAGCGTGTACAGCTACGGCCGCAACCAGCTCATCACGGGCAAGAGCGTGGACGGGCTACGCACGCCCATCGAGAACTACTACGACATCCAGTCGGGCGCCAGCCTGGGCGGGCCGATTATCAAAAACAAGCTGTTTTTCTTCGGCAACTACGAGCTGCAGCGGCGCGAGGAGCCGGTGTCGTTCGCGCCCGGCCAGCCCGGCGCGGCCGTGCCCCTGGCGGTGGCCCAGCAGGTGAGCGACTTCCTGAAAACGCAGTACGGCTACGACCCGGGCACGTTTGGCGACGCGGCCATCAAGCGCAACAGCGACAAATTCCTGCTCCGCCTCGACTATAACCTCTCCGACCGGCACCGCCTCACGCTGCGCGACAACTACGTGACCGGCTTTGCCGACAACCTCGAACGCTCGCCCACCGTGCTGAACTACGGCAACCAGGGTTTCCGGCACAACAGCCGCACCAACAGCCTGGTGGCCGAGCTGAAAAGCACGTTCAGCAACCAGGTTTCCAACCAGCTGATTGTGGGTTTCAACACAGTGAACGAAAACCGCAGCTACGAAAACCGCCTGTTTCCGCACCTCGAAATCAACTACAACGCCTCCACCATCATCTACGCCGGCACCTACCGCGAGGCGGCCATCTACGGCTCCAGCCTGAGCACCACGCAGCTGACCGACAACCTCACGATTTTCAAGGACAAGCACACGCTCACGTTCGGCACTTCCAATGAGCTGAATAACATCGAATACCGCTTCCTGACGGCCTTTAACGGGCGCTGGCAGTATTCGTCGGTGGATGCTTTCCTGGCCAACCGGCCCAACCGCGTGCGCGGCGTGTACAACACCGAAAACAACGACGCCACTTACAACAAAAACACGCCCTCGGCCGACTACCGGGTGCTGCTGCTCAGCGCCTACGCCCAGGACGACTACCACGTGACCAACCGCCTGAACGTGCAGCTGGGTTTGCGCCTCGACATGCAGCTGCACCCCGACAAGGTGCCCGTGAACGCGGCCGTGTTTAAGAACCCGGAGTTTGCGCAGTACCAGAACAAGTTCGGGGGCGTGCCGCAGCTCAACCCGCGCCTGAGCTTCAACTACCAGCTGAACGAGGCCGGCACGATGCAGGTGCGCGGCGGCTCGGGCCTGTTCACGGGCCGGATTCCGTTTGTGTGGTATGCCTACGCGCACTACATCTCCGGCAACCGCTACAACAACATCGACTACAAGCCCACCGGCGTGCTGCGCATTGCCGAGGACCTCTCGGCCCTGCAGGCGGTGCAGCCCGGCATTGCCGAAATCAACCTCATCGACAACGATTTCAAGCTGCCGCGCGACTGGAAGTCCACGCTGGCGTTTGATGTGAAGCTGCCGCACGACTTCACCTTCACGGCCGAGGGCTTGTACTCGAAAGTGGTGACGGGCATGCTGTTTCAGTCCATCAATTTCAAGGACGCCAAATCCACGTTTGCCGGGGCCGACAACCGGCCCTACTTCACCAACACCGGCAACGCGGCCAAGATTGACCCGGCCTTCACCAACGTGTTTGTGATGAGCAACACCAACCAGGGCTACAACTACAACGCCACGTTCTCGCTCAACAAGCGCATTCAGGACCACCTGGAGGCCACCGCCGGCTACAGCTACGGCCAGAGCAAGGACCTGGTGAACGGCGTGCGCGTGTCGCCGGCCGCCAACTACGAGTGGAACCAGGCGCTGGTGGCCAACTCGCCGGCCCTGGCCTATTCCAACTTCGATTTGCGCCACAAGTTCATCGGCAACGTCTACTACAATCTGAACGTGAAGAAGGTGAACCTCGGCGCCAGCCTGGTGTACATCGCCCGCTCGGGCAGCCCGTTCTCGTTCGTGTACGAGGGCGACGTGAACCGCGACGGCTCGGCCAAAAACGACCTGCTGTTCGTCCCTCGCACCCGCGAAGACATCGTGCTGGCCGACATCACGGGCGCCGCGCCCGTCTCGGCCGACCAGCAGTACGCCCAGCTCGATGCCTACATTAACAACGACCCCTACCTGGCCGCTCGCCGCGGCAGCTACGCCGAGCGCAACGCCGCCCGCACCCCCTGGACGCAGCAGCTCGACCTGCGCCTCACCGCCAGGCTGCCCCTCACCCAGGCCGGCACCCAGCGCCTCGAAATCACCCTCGACGTGCTCAACCTCGGCAACCTGCTCAACAACGACTGGGGCCGCCAGTACTTCGTGCCTAACATCAACAACTCGGGCTACGCCCTGCTCGATTTCCTGCGCATCGAGAACAACCGGCCGGTGTACCAATTCAAAAACCCTACCGGCACGCCTTGGCAAACCGACCCCATCAGCTCGCGCTGGCAGGGCCAGGTGGGCCTGCGGTATTCGTTCAATTAGAGTCAAAAAGGGCTGTTAGCATAAAAACAGAACGTCATGCTGAGCGCAGCCGAAGCATCTCTACCGGGGAAGCAATTATTTACTCTCGCGGTAGAGATGCGTCGGCTGCGCTCAGCATGACGTTCTTTTATTCGTCGCTTCCCGCGTTGCGCCGCTGCTTCTTCAGTTCCTGGCGCACCTCTTTCACCCGCTCGTCGAAGCCGTCGGGGTCGTAGCTCACGGCTTCCACGTCGAGCTGTTCGAGCAGGTCCATCATGGCGTTGGAGTGGTCGGTGCGGGTGCCGGCGGGCATGCTCACGAAGGTCATTTCCGACCACAGCAGGGCCAGCAGGCGCAGGCCGTCGTCGCTGCGCATCTGCATTTCGAGCACCAGATTGGAGTTGTCGAAGTGAATGAGTTGGCTCAGGATGCGGACCCGCGCGCCCTGCCGCGCCGGCTTGAGGTAGCTGATGTGGTGCTTGGTGATGACCCAGCCGGCCTTTTGCTCGCGGGCAATTTCGCCCATGTTCAGCTGGTAATGCTCGGTGGTGTGGTCTTCGCGGGCGTTGAGGAAGTAATCGAGGTAGCGGGCGTTGTTGAGGTGGCCCAGCATGTCGCAATCCTGAAAATGGACGCGGTAGGTGGTTTCGGGCGTTTGGATGAGGCGGGGCATATGGTGCGAGGGTTGTCTGGGGCAAAGGTCGGAAAGGCAAACGTCATGGTGGGCGCAACCGAGCCATCTTGCTCACGCCGCCCTTCGCGAAAACCTCACCCCCGGCCCCTCTCCCGCAGAGAGGGGAGCCTGACGATTACAAATGCTAGCTCAAGTCCTGCTCCGCCGTGGCTCCCCTCTCCGCGGGAGAGGGGCCGGGGGTGAGGTTTTCGCGAAGGGCGATGCAGCAATACCGTCAAAACTACTCGGCACGCCTAACACTTTGCGGAAAATTCCCTACCTTTTACCATCCAAAATTCCCGCCGTATGTTTTCGCTTACGCCCGCCCGCTCCCTCGTCCTCCAGGCCCTCGCCGACACCTTCATTCCCGCCCTGCCCGATGGCAGCCCGTCCGGCGCGGCCGGCGTGAACCTGGAAAAGCTCGAAGCCGCCATCCGGGAGCAGCCCGAGGGCGCACAAAACGAGTTTGGCCAGCTGCTCGATTTGCTGGAAAAGCCGCTGCTGGGCCTCACCTGGTTTGGCCCGCTGAAGCCCTTCCGCAAGCTCGATGCGGCGCACCGCGAGCAGCTGCTGCAAAGCTGGGCCGCCAGCAACGTGCCGCAGCTGCGCAAGGGCTTCCAGGCGCTGCGCAAGCTCTGTACGTTGCTGTACTACGGCGGCAGCATGGCCGAAGTGCCGGCCGTCTGGGGCCGCCTGGGCTACCCCGGCCCCGACGAGAAGCCCGTGGACTCGCCCAAGCCCATTCGCACGCTAAAACCCGACACCGACACCACCTACGAGTGCGACGTGCTGGTGATTGGCAGCGGCGCGGGCGGTGGCGTGGTGGCCGGCGAGCTGGCCGAGGCGGGGTTTGATGTGCTGGTGCTGGAAAAAGGCCCCTACTGCCACGGCTGCGACTTCACCCAGCGCGAAGTGGACATGCTGGGCCAGCTCTACGACGCCAAAGGCACCCTCTGCACCCAGGATGGCAGCATTGGCATCCTGGCCGGCGCCTGCCTGGGCGGGGGCACTACCGTGAACTGGGCCGGCGCCTTCCGCACGCCCGACTACGTGCTGCAGGAATGGGCCCGCGAGCACGCCGCGCCCCATTTCACCACCCTAGAATTCAAGGAAAGCCTCAACGCCGTGGCCCGCACCATTGGCGTGAACACCAATTACACCCGCCACAACGGCCAGAACCAGGCCCTCTGGGACGGCTCCACCAAGCTGGGCCAGGAAGTGAAGTTGATTCCGCGCAACGAAAAGGGCCTGACCGATTCCGACAGCCACTTTCGCAGCCTGGGCTACACCACGCTGGGCGATGCCCACGGCATTAAACAAGGCACGCTGAACACGTATTTGCTCACCGCCTTCGAGCACGGCGCCCGCATTCTGGCCGATACCAAAGTAGACCGTGTCACCATCAGCCAGGGCCGCGCCACCGGCGCCGAGGCCGTGTATACTTCCGAAAGCGGCCGTTCAGTCCACATTAAGGTGAAGGCGAAGCGCGTGGTGGTGGCTGGCGGGGCCATCCAGACGCCCGCGCTGCTACTGCGCTCCGGCCTGAAGCACCCGCACCTGGGCCGCCACCTGCACCTACACCCCACGGTGGTGGTGGGCGCGCGCTACCCGCACGCCATGAACTCCTGGCACGGCCCCAGCATGAGCGTGGTAAACGATACCTACACCCAGCTGCACGGCACCAACTTCGGCGCCAAGCTCGAAACGCCCCCCACCCACCCCGGCCTGCTGAGCATGGTGCTGCCCTGGCGCTCGGGCCGGCAGCACCACGAGCTGCTGCGCGACGCCAGCCACCTGGGCTCCTTCATCGTCCTTACCCGCGACCGCGACGGCGGCCGGGTGACCATCGATAAAAACGGCGCGCCACTTATTGACTACGTGCTGTCGGATTTCGACCGCGCCAATATGCTGGAAGGTGTGCGCGCCGCCGCCCAAATCCACGTGGCCGCCGGGGCCTCAACAGTGTATTTGCCCCACAACACGCTGCCCACTTTGGAAACGAAAAACGGCGTTTTACAAAACCCCGACGTGCTCGACAGGCTGCCGCACCTGAGCTGGAAGCCCAACCAGTTCGGCCTCTACAGCGCCCACCAGATGAGCACCTGCCGCATGGGCGGCGACGCGGCCACCCACCCGCTCCAGCTCAACGGCGAGACGGTGGAGGTGCAGGGCCTCTTCGTGGCCGATGGCTCGGCTTTTCCCGCGTGCAGCGGTGTCAACCCCATGCTCACCATCATGGCGCTGGCGCACTTCACGGCGCAGGGTATGAAAGCTAGCCGGGCGGTGGAAGCTATGCCGCGCATGGCCACCACGGCATAGCTCCGGGCTGGTCCGGCAAGCATTTCGGGAACGGGCCAAAACGGCTCAGAAATTTTACGGCCGCACGTACCCCGCAGGCGCTCGCTGCGTATGGGTGGAATATCGCCATTTTAATTTATGCGCATTGCCCTCCTTTCTGGCCTAGTGACGGCGAGCCTGTCGTTGGGCAGCTGCTCCATTTTCCACCGCGACAAGCCTGCGCCGGTGGTAGAAACCGTGCGCACCGCCGATTCGCCTGCGCCGCCCACCGCTGCCCGCGACCTGGCCGATGTGATGGGCGCCGAACTCAAGCTCACGCCCGACCAAACCGGACGCGTCCGCACCATCCTCAACGGTACCCTCACCCAGTCCAACGCCGCCAAAGAGAAGTTTGCACCCAAGTCGCCCCAACTCCTGGCCGAGCTCAAGCGCATCAACATCAACTCGCAAAAAGAGCTAAGCGCGGTGGTAGGCCCGACCAAATTCAAGCAGCTGCAAACCAAAGCCGTACAACAAAAAATAGCCACTGAGATGCAGCAGCGGCAGAAGTAGCTATTCTACTGGGTACTAGCGCGGCGGCATTTCCGGCTCCGGGTCCAGCAGCAGCGGAGCCACGTCGGTATCCTCGTATACATCGGCCAGCGGCAGGCGTAAGTTCAATTCCTGAATTTCGAGCACGTCGGCCGGGTCGCTGAACACGGTGTAAATCCACTCATCGGACTCGTTGCGCCGGAACCATTCCAGTACCCAGGCCGTCTGCGAAACCAGAATGTAGTGGCGTAATGATGCCATTTTTTTGTACTGCGTGAATTTTCGGCTGCGGTCGTACTCGGCCGTGGAAGGCGACAGCACTTCTACAATCAGCAACGGCTGTCGCACCAGATGAGGGTCGCGGCGGTCGGCGGGGTCGCAACTCACCACCACGTCGGGGTAGGTGTGGTGGAAATCGTCCTGCACGGCTAGCCGAACCGATTCATCGTACGCTCGGCATCCTCGTTGTCGGACGCCAGCCCGCAAGCCAGCCATAGTATTGCCCTTAATCAGGTTGTGCGACTTGGTACCACCATCCATCGCGAAAATTTCGCCGTCGAAATATTCGTGGCGCACCTCGCTTTGGGCCTCTAAGGCAAAATATTCTTCGGGGGTGTAGCGAGGGTGGATTTCGGACTGGCCCATGGTACTACGGGTAGGATGTTGCGCAAAAGTAGAACACAGGATTTCCGGGCTGCTACAAATACTTCACCAGCAACCCAATCAACTTCTGCACCTTGCTGGTATAGGGCGGGTACATGGCCTTGATGCCCGTGAAGCCCACGTGCTGCCGTAATACGCCCTTCTCATTGCTGAACGCCAGGAAACCCGAGTGGCCGTGCGCCTTGCCCAGGCCGGAATTTCCCACGCCGCCGGTTGGCAATTCGGGGTGCGCAAAGTGCAGCACCGTTTCATTCACGCCCGCCCCGCCGGCCGATACATTTTCCAGCAAATAGCGGCGGTTTGTGGCATCAGCGGTGAAAACGTATTGCGCCAGCGGCTTGAGGCGGGCGTTGATGTATTCTGTCGTTTCGGGCAAAGTTTTGAAGGTGAGCACGGGCAGCAGCGGGCCGAAAATCTCCTCGTCCAGCACGCGGGCCGAGGCCGGCACGTTGGTCAGAATGGTAGGCTCGATGTAGAGCTGTGCTTCGTTCAGGGTGCCGCCGGTGGCTACTGTAGCGCCTTTGGTTTGGGCATCTTCCAGCAGGCCGGCCAGCCGGGCGAAATGGTGCCGGTTGACTACCCGCGCCAGGGATTCGGAGCGCTCGATGCCGGCGCCGCTGGGGTTGTAGGCGCGCTGAATGGCGGCCGTGAGCTCGGTGAGCAGTGCCGGCTGCACGCTTTCCTGCACCAGCAGGTAGTCGGGCGCCACGCAGGTCTGGCCGTTGTTGAGGAATTTGCCCCACACAATTTTCTCGGCGGCGTCGCGCAGGTTGGCGGTTTCGTCCACCACGGCGGGGTTTTTGCCACCCAGCTCCAGTGTGAGGCCGCAGAGGTGCTCGGCGGCGGCGCGCATTACAATCTTGCCCACCTCGGGGCTGCCGGTGAAGAAAATGTGGTCCCAGGGCAGCTTCAGCAGCTCGGTGGCTACGGTTTTGTCGCCCTGCAGCAGCAGCACCTCGTCGGGTCGGAACAGCTCTTCGCACAGCTTTTGGAGCAGCGCGGAAGTGGCCGGCGTTTGCTCGGCGGGTTTGATAACGACGGCATTGCCGGCCGCAATGGCCGAAATCAGCGGCCCCACGGCCAGGTAAAACGGGTAGTTCCAAGGCGCTATGATGAGCACCACGCCTTTGGGCTCGACCTGCACCCAGGAGCGGGTGCCCAGCAGGGCCACCGGGGCGGCCACTTTGCGCGGCGCCATCCACTTTTTCAGCTGGCTCATGGTGTGCTTCAGCTCGACCAGCGAGGTCCATATTTCGGTCAAATCGGTTTCGGCGGTGGGCTTGCGGAAGTCGGCAAAGAGGGCCTGCTGAATGTCAGAGCGGTGCGCGTGCAGCCAGTTCATCAGCTTTTGCAAGCGGGCCCGGCGGGCGGCCACATCCTCCTGGCGCAGAGCGGCCGTGCGCTGGCGCAAGGCCGTAAACGCTTCCCCAAATGCATTGGCGGCAATGGCTCCGGCTGGTGAAACAAGGCCCTCCAGGGGCGCAGAAGCAGTTTGGGGCGTCACGAAGGCGGGATTTAGCAACGAGAAAGGAAGAACGGCCGGGCCGCACAGCACGGGCTCGCTGAAAGATACGCTGCTAGCCTAAAATATCTGGTGAGCTAGTGCGTCATCGTGGAACGATGTCTTCGGGGTTAGCCCCGCGTGACGTCGGTGTTACCTTTGTGGCCCATTATCCGAGCCGCTGCTCCCTTGTTTTCCCATTTGGTGCCCCCTCGCTCCACCCCCACCGCGAGGCCGCGCCGCTGTTATTATTTATTTTTTCTTTCGTGAATCCTTCTTACTCCCGCCGCTCCACGCGGCTGTTGGTTGCGCTGTGTTTTAGTTTGCCTTTTGCCACCCCCAGTTTCGCCAGCGCCCCCCGCCCCACCATCAATTCGGCAGTTTCTTTCGACACGCTCGCCGCCCCCGCCGATACCACCAACGCCCTACTGACCGCAACCCCGGCCGATTCGTTGCCCCACATTCACCCGCGCGATGCGCAGGGCCGCATCAGCACCTACACCGTGGCGCCCGGCGTCACCTGGTACTACCCCAAGCCCAAGCCCTTTGCCTGGGCCTACCACATTCCGCGCGACCTGGGCCAGTTTCCCGGCTATGCGTTTCGCAAGGAAAACAAGGACACGTTTATCGGGCTGGCCGTGGGCTCGCTGGCGCTGTGGGTGGCCGACCAGGCCATCATCGACTGGAGCCAGGACGTGGGCAAGCAACTGGGCCTGAAAGCCGCCAGCACCCAGCGCACGCTGATACACATCCCCTTCCACGTCGGCTCAGCCAACCTGCCTTTCGAGTTCAACGTGCCCGACAACCTCAACAGCACGTTCTATTTCCTGGGCGATGGCTGGACGCACCTCACCGTGGCCAGCAGCTTCTGGATTTACGGCGGCATCAAGAAGGACAACCGCGCCCTGCAAACCTCCAGCCAACTGGGCGAGGCCATTTTCAGCACCGGCTTGGTGGTGCAGACGCTCAAGCGCCTCACCGGCCGCCAGAGCCCCTACGTGGCCACCCAGGACCGCGGCGAGTGGCACCTGTTCCCATCCTACAACCGCTACCAAAGCTTCGTGCCCAACTACGACGCTTTCCCCACGGGCCACTTGGCCACGGCCATGGCCACGGTCACGGTCATTGCCGAAAACTACCCGGAATACCACTTCATTCGCCCCGTGGGCTACGGCCTGATGGGCCTGCTGGGCTACGCCATGCTCAACAACGGCGTGCACTGGGCCAGCGACTACCCCGTGGGCATTGCGCTGGGCTATGCTTTTGCCAAAATCGCCGTGCGCAATGGCCGCACCCGCGTCGAAGAAGCCCCCGCCGACCCCGCTTCCGTGCACGGCACGGGCCTCCAGCATTTGCCGCGGCCCAAGCCTTGGTTTCGGCGGGGCCAACTGGCGCCGTATGCCTACGGGCCGTTCACGGGGGCGTCGTGGTCGTTGCGCTGGTAGGCCCTGGCAACTCCCTGCCCGCCGCCCCGGCATACCAATGGCGGTTTTGGAAAGCGGAAAGCCCTTAGCGTCGGTTGTGCGGCGCGCAGCGCAGCAGCTTGCTCGCTGTCACTCATTAAGCAGCACGCGAGATGCTGCGCTGCGCGCTGCCTGACCGGCATTTTGAATTATTAAACAACTTCTTGACCGGTATATTGCCGACATGGACATCTCCGAAAGCCTGACTCGCCTCGAAGCCCAACTCGAACTACTACCCAAGCACTGGAACCGGTTTTCGGAGGATGAGCTGCGGGAACTGCCCGGTCCGGGCCGCTGGTGCAAAAAAGAGATTTTAGGCCACCTCATCGACTCAGCGACCAACAACCACCGCCGCTTTGTGCTGGCGCAGGTGTCGCCGCCGCTTAAGCTGCTACCCTATAAGCAAGAGGCGTGGGTGCGCGTGGCCGATTACTGCCACTTTCCATCAGCCGAGCTGCTTGCGCTCTGGACCAACTTCAACCAGCTTATTCGGCACCTGCTGGCCCAGATTCCGGCTGCCGTGCTGGCCACCGAGTGCTTTTCGCTCAACCGAAACCCCGTCACGCTTACCTGGCTCATCGACGACTACGTGTTGCACCTGGAGCACCACGTCGGGCAGATTATCCACGAGCAGGATTAGGTCGCTTCCCTGCCGCCCGCACCGCACAAAAAAGCCCGCTCCTGTTCAGGAGCGGGCTTTTTTGTGCGGCAATATCTGGCTTACTTGAATAAGTAACCGTATGCGCTCGAACGTCATGCTGAGCTTGTCGAAGCATCTCTACTGTGTAAGTAAATCCTGTCGATTGGATTACTCACGCGGTAGAGATGCTTCGACTGCGCTCAGTATGACCACCTTTTTTACTACCCGTTTACGTTTGCCTGGCTTACTTAAACAAGCCTTTTTTCACGGTACGGTTGCCGTTTTCGTCAATTTTCACTTTCGTGCCGTCGGCCCGCTTGATTTTTACTGAACCATCGTCGTGGTGCTTCACCTTGGCCCCGTTTTCGAATTTGGTTTTGTGGTCGCCGTCTTTTTCGTTGTCGACTTTCTTAATGCCCGAACCCTGGCCCACACTGCCGGTATGGGTAGTAGTGGTGGTGGTAGACGTGGTTACCGTGGTGGGAGCCAGCGAGTAGGGCCCGTCGCCGTAGTTGGCGCGGTTGGCCGAGTAGGTGTTGTAGTAAGTAGGGTTGTTAAGTTCGGTGCGGATTTGCTCATCGGCCACGTCGTTGGCCTGGCGAATGGCGGCGTAGCGGCCGGTGGTATCGGCGGCGTAACGCGTATTGATGTCGTTCAGGAGGCGGCCGCGGGTATAATACGTCCTTTCGATGCGGGTCGCAACGGCCGGGTCCGTCAGCTTGAGGTCTTCGGCTACACGGGCGGCCGTGCGGCGGGCATCATCGTGCAGGGCCACCGTGTCAACGGTGGTCGTGGTAGTTGTGGTGGTGGCTTCGGGGGTGGTGGTGGTCGTGGTTTCCACCTTTTTATCTTGTTGGCAAGCGGCGGTGGCCAGCGAAGCGGCAGCCAGCAAGCCGAGCAATTTGATGTTCATGAGCGGGATGTTTAAAGAAATAAAAAAACAGCCATCTAGCCATTTTTAGGGGCTGATACGGCAGTGCTTACTCAGAAGTTGTAAGCGCGAACCACAGTGCGGGCAGCGCGTATGGCTTCGGCCGTTCGGTGCCTGGATAAGTAGCTACCAGGTGGTGCCTCACACGGCCTTTCCAAGCCTGCGCTGCGTGGGGCCGTACCTTTGTTGCATCCGCTTCCCTTGCTGCGTGCGCGCCGCCTTGGCTTCGGCAGTGTTTCTAACCCCTTGTGCCAATGCCTGCTGCTTCCTCCATCCGCCTCAACAAATTCATCAGCGAAAGCGGCCTGTGCTCGCGCCGCGAGGCCGACCGCTACATCGCGCAGGGTGCTGTGCTCATCAACGGCAAGCCCGCTCAGATAGGCGACCAGGTGGGCCCGCGCGACCGGGTGAGCGTGAACGGCCACAAGCTGGAGCCCAAGCAGCAGGAAGACGCTGTGTACCTGGCCTTCAACAAGCCGGTGGGCATCACCAGCACCTCGGAGCCGGGCGTGCGCGGCAACATTGTGGACTACGTGAACCACGCGGCGCGCGTCTTCCCCATCGGGCGGCTTGACAAGGACTCGTCGGGCCTGATTTTCCTGACCAGCGACGGCGACATTGTGAACAAGATTCTGCGGGCCGGCAACCAGCACGAGAAGGAGTACGTGGTGACCGTCGACCGCATTCTGACCGACCGGATGCTGGAGGAAATGGCCGCCGGCATCCCCATGCTGGGCACCGTGACGAAGAAATGCGTCATTCAGAAAGAAACGCCCTACATCTTCCGCATCACGCTGGTGCAGGGCCTCAACCGCCAGATTCGGCGCATGGTGGAGCATTTCGGCTACGAAGTCATCAAGCTCGAGCGCGTCCGCATCATGAACGTGAGCCTCAAAGGCCTGCCCGTGGGCGACTGGCGCGAGCTGACGCCCCAGGAGCTGGCCGGCATCATGCAGATGGTAGCTAAATCGAGCGGCACCGAAGAAGCGTCTGGTGGCCGCCGCCCCAAAGCCGGTACGGCACGGCCGTCGGCCGCCACCGATGCGCCCGGTGCTCAGGCCGGCAAACCCCGGCCGCGCAAGCCGGGCCCGCCCACCATGTTCAACCCCTCGGGTACCGGCTGGTGGGGCCCGCGGCCCGAAAAAACGGCGCCGGGTACCAAACCCGTGCCCGGCAGCAAGCGCCCGGCCAAGGCGGGTACCGGCAGCTCCGCCCGGCCCAAAAGCGCCGGCCCCGGCGGTTCGGCGCGCCCGAAATCGGCTGGCACTGGCGCAGCTTCCCGCCCCAAAAGCAACGGCTCCGGCACCGGCAGCCGGCCCGCCGGCCGGAGTAGCGCGGCCGGGCGCGGCAAAGGCCCGGCCCCGCGCCGCTAGCGCCGCGCTGGAATTATCAACCCGTTTTTTGCCGTTAGCCTTCGGATGAAGTATCTACTCCTGCTGCTCCTGTGGCTGCCCGGCGCGGCACCCGCGCCCCTCGCGCCCCTCCAGATTGCCGAGCAATTTGTGGCCCCCACCGGCTGGGCACCCATGAAGGACTACCTCTGCTGCGAAGTAGCCGGCCAGGCCAAAACCCAGACCCTGGGGCAGCAAATTCCGGCACCGCTGCGGCGCACCTGCGAGCTGGTGCAGCAGGGCACGGCCACGGCGGTGGTGGCAGTTGAGCTGCGCGATTCGGCCAGCCGGCGCGACTTTTACCTGCACTTCCAGCGCGATACCGCCGGCTGGAAACTGGCCGCCATCCGCACCCTGGCCATGACGCACCTGGGGCCGCCCATGGTGGCCCTGCTCACCGGCCTGCCCCCGGCCGAAATAGCCAGCTACAACCGCAAGCACCCCGACGCCAGCCACGCCTTCACGGTGGGCAACCTGCGCCTGTGGACCAGCGCCGACGCCGACATCGCGGCCTATTTCCACCATCACCAACCCGATTTTCAGAAGCTGCTGCGCCGGGTGCAGGCCGGCAAGTTCTTCGCCGCCGCGCCCGGCCCCAACGAGCCCGCCGCCGAAGCTGCTGCCAATGCCGACCCGGCCGTGCATACCCTGCTGCGGCGGCTGTTTCTGGGCCGTGTCACGCGCCGGGCAACCAATTGCAGCAGCTGCCTGGCGTTTGTCATCGGCGGCAAAACCACCAGCACCGTGGGCCTGCTCTACCAGCCCCGCCCCGCACAGCTGCCCGCCATGGCGCCCGATGGCATCATTGTGCTGCGTCCGCTGGGCCAGGGCTGGTATTTGTATAAAACGGCATAGGCCGTAGCGCGAACTGTGTAGTTCGCGTCCCCACGCCAGTAGCTTGCTCTGGGACGCGAACTACACAGTTCGCGCTACGGTACACCAGCTCGAAACCTGCTTTAAATAATCTGTAAGCTGGGAGTGGACATGCGAAAAAGCCGGATGACAGCGTTAGCAACTACGTCGGAGCGGGGGCTCCGATGATGGGGCATTGACGCCTGTGATTTCCCGGCTTAACGGCTTTTTTCGATGAAATGCTTGTTACTCTTGGTGCTGCTGCTGAGCAGCTTTGCCGGTCTGAGCCAGCCCGTTTCCCAGCGGAAGCTGGAGGAGTTCTACGACCAGCTCAACCCCTACCAGACGCGCAAGTACCGCCCCGAGCGAGGCTACCAGTTGCTCACGCTCCGCTCCAACTTCTCGGCCGAAGACCTGACGGCGCTCCGGCTAGACGGGCGGCAGCTGGTGCGGGTCGATTTGGTGTACTCCGCTTTCCGGCTCGACCCCGAATTCAGCCAGCGGGAACTCAACCTGGGCCGCTTTCGCAACCTGGCGGCGCAGGTGCCCGGCATTTTGGCCAACAAGGCCATTACCTGGCACTTGGTGGAGCAAACCGGCTGCACCAGTCCGGCCGAATGCCAGGGCTATTTTCACGGCTTCGTGCTCTACATCGAGAAGCGCTACACCGCCGCCGACACCCGGCGCGAGGCCGATGCCCTGCTGCGCACCCTCGACACGCGCACGGCCCGGTTCGAGAAAACACGGGCCGCCCGCGTGGTGCACAGCAAGCCCATTGGTTGCAATTACCCCCGCAGCCGCTACCGCCTCAAGGACGTGGCCAAGAGCCTGAAACGGGCCTACCGCCGGCCCGTGAAGCAGCCCACCACCCTCGCGTTTCGAGCCGAGGTAGACCGGGCCGGCGTGGTGCAGCGGCTCGCCATTGAGCCCGACTCGGTGGCACCTTACTGGCCGGAGCTGGCGGAAAAGCTGCGGGAAAGCTTCGCGTTTATGAGCGGCTTTCGGGTGGGCAAGGAGGCGTATCCGTTTACGTTCACGGGGGTGGTGCGGCTACCGCTGCGGGCTAAAAGCCTCCGCGTGACGGGCTATTTCCTGGCCGATTCGGTGATGCGGAAATACGGCATCCGGATGCGCGCCGACGACTGCGTGGCCCGCCTTTACCGGCCGGGCGAGCCCCGCGACGACGCCCCCCTGCCCAACCCCGACGCCAACGTGGTGAGCAAGGTGATGGCCCGGCACCCCGAATGGCGCAAGCAGGTGGTGGTGGCCGACGTGACGGGCAGCATGGCCCCCTACACCCTCGACCTGCTCACCTGGCTCCAGCTTAGCACCTTGCAGCAGGAAAAAACCTTCGTCTTTTTCAACGACGGCAACGACGCGCCCGACCAAAGCAAAGTCATCGGCCACACCGGGGGCCTCTACGATGTGAAAACGGCCGATTTCGAGCGCATCAAAAGCAAGGTGCTGGAAGCCATGCTGGCTGGTGGGGGCGGCGACGCGCCCGAAAACGACGGCGAGGCCATTGCCAGGGCCCTGGAGCTGGTGCCCGACGCCACGGAAATCATTTTGCTGGCCGACAACCACACCTTCCCGCGCGACATCAGCCTGCTGAAAAAGGGCGGCCCGCACGTCAACATCATTCTCTGCGGCGCTACCACGTTTATCAATCCCAACTACCTCTCCCTGGCCCGCGAATACGGCTTCAGCCTGCACACCGTCGAGGCCGACATTACGAACCTGAGCACCAAGCTGGCCGGCCAAACCATCACCCTCAACGGCGCGCAGTACCTCATCACGAAACAGGGGTTTCAACTCATCAAGATGTTGTGAGGTACCGGCGAATGTAGGGGCGGGGCCTGCCCCCGCCCATCTTTGAATGAGCATGGGAATCGTGTAACGACGGGCGGGGGCAGGCCCCGCCCCTACATTCGCCGGTACCTTTGCCTCATAAGAACCCGGCCCATGAAGCTCCCCCAGCCCACTCCACCCGCTGAAAAAGACCAGTTGCACCCGCGCAACCCGCACCGCGCGCCCTACGATTTTCCGCAGCTCAGCAAGGGCACGCCGGAGTTGGCTGCCTTCGTGCGGCCCAATCCCTACGGCAACCTGTCGATAGATTTTGCCAACCCTGCCGCGGTGAAAGCCCTAAACCGGGCGCTGCTGCGGCAGTTCTACGGCATCGAGCACTGGGACATTCCCAAAGGCTACCTGTGCCCGCCCATCCCCGGCCGGGCCGACTACGTGCACTACCTGGCCGATTTGCTGGCCGAAAGCAACGGCGGCGTGCTGCCGCCCGGCGAAGACATTACGGTGCTCGACGTGGGCGTGGGCGCCAATTGCATCTACCCCATCATCGGCCGGCGCGCCTACGGCTGGCACTTCGTGGGCTCCGATATCGACGGCGTGGCCGTGCGCGCCGCCCAGCAGATTGAGGCCGCCAACCCCAGCCTGGCCGGCGCCATCGAGGCCCGCCTGCAACCCACCCGCACCCGCATTTTCGACGGCCTCATCCAGGCCGGCGAGGTGTTCGACCTCACGATGTGCAACCCGCCGTTTCACGCCTCAGCGGCCGAAGCGGCGGCCGGCAGCCAGCGCAAAACCACCAGCCTGGGCACCGGCCGGGGCCCGCGGCCCGTGCTGAACTTTGGCGGACAAAACGCGGAGCTGTGGTGCGAGGGCGGCGAGGCGGCCTTCATCCGCCGCATGGTGCAGGAGAGCGCCAGGCGGCCCGGCTCCTGCTATTGGTTCACCACCTTGGTTTCGAAAAAAGAAACGCTTGCCGGCGTGTACCGCGCCCTGCAAACGGCCGGCGCCAAGGCCGTGCGCACCATCGAAATGGCCCAGGGACAGAAAAAAAGCCGGCTGGTGGCCTGGACCTACCTCAGCCCCGCGCAGCAGGAAACCTGGCGCAAAACCCGGTGGTCGGCCCCGCGCTAAGCAGCGGTTTGCCCCACTGGCCGGAGTACCCTGAATTTCTAATTCGGCCCGTTCGCACAGCTTGCAAGGAGCTTGGTTACCGGCCACCCGAGCGGAATTAGAAATTCGGGGTACTCCGCCAACGACGGCTCATGCAAACCGCTTCCAAGCCAATTGGACGGACTGCCTGATATATTGCGTATCTTCGTAACAATCCACTTCGCTGTTTACTCCCTGCTGGCTTTTAGTTGGGAAAAAACAGCCACAACGAACTAGCAGCACAGCACTATGGGTAGGTCTCAAGAGACATTTGGTAAGAAAGACAACGAGAAAAAACGCGCGAAGAAGAAAACCGAGAAGGAAGAGCGCAAAGCCGAGCGCCAGGCCAACGCGAAAAGCGGCGTGGCCCTGGAAGAAATGTTTGCCTATGTGGACGAAAACGGCAACATCACCTCCACCCCGCCCGACCCCACCAAGAAGCGCGTCATCAAGGACGAGGACATCCGCATCAGCGTGGCCAAGCAGGAAGACCGGGAGCCCGAAGACACCCTGCGCACCGGCAGCGTCACGTTCTTCAACTCCTCGAAAGGCTACGGCTTCATCAAGGACGCGCAGAGCCAGGAAAGCATTTTTGTGCACGCCAACGCCCTGGGCGGCATCACCATTGGCGAAAACGACAAGGTGACGTTTGAAGTAGAAATGGGCCCCAAAGGCCCGAACGCCGTGCGTGTGCGCTTGGGCGTGCCCACCCCGCCCCCGGCCGCTCCGGCCGAGTAGCGTAATACTTAAGTTACCCAAAAAACCGCCCCGTCAACGAAGCGCCAGCAGGCAGCTTTGATGACGGGGCGGTTTGGGTTTGGCATGGTCCAGCCGGAGCTGGTATGCGCTAGGCGTTGGCGTCCAATGCAGCCAGATTTTCTTCGGCGGCAGCAGCACTTGGAGTAGCCGAAACGTCGGCTTTGCCGGCGCGCTTCGCGAACAGGCTCAGGCCCACGGCCGCCAGGGCCGCGCCGGCCAACACCTTCTGGGTGGTGCTCAGCTTGCTTTTCCGCAGCTTCTTGATTGATTTGGCAGCCCCGCCGAGCAGGCTTTGCTTACCGGGCTTGCTTTTCTTGAGCTTGGTTTTGGTCTTTTTCATCGAGGAGAAGGATTGGTTGGTGAACGGCTATTAAGGGGTGTACGCAGAACCAGACCCGTCTGCCGGATTGCGGGGCCACAGCCGGGCGGCTACCGGTGGCGCGGGCTATTCTGCATCGGCCCGGGGGCCTTTGCGGCTTTTGCGCGCCGGGGTACTGCTTGGTTCAGTGGTGGTGTCTTGCTCATCCGCAGCGACGTCACTATCGGGGGAGTTTTCGGTTTCGCGCGTGGCCATATAAACCAGGCCCGCTGCGGCCAGCGCCAGGCTGCCGACCACCTTTTGGCCGGTGCTGAGTTTGGAAATCTGCTTCGTCACCTTGCGAAACTTCTTGAGCGAGTGCGCCGCCACTTCCAGAATATCTTCTGAGGCCTTGTCTTTTTTCGAGTGCTTTTTTTTGTCCTTAGCCATAAGAAGTTGGGGTAAAACGGTTTCCAGCAGAAATTGATACGGAAAAGCCATCGGGCGCAAATGCAAGAGCCGGGCGCAGTGGTGCGCCCATGAACAGGGTTATTCGCAAGCCTCTCACATAAGGTTGTCCTTTTTATTTAGCAGCTACGGCAAAAACAGGCTAGCGTCTTACTGGCATTTCCCGCAGTGTCTGCAGTTTATCAACACCTCATCGCCTCACAGCAGCAGCACGTCGATGCGGTGAGCGTGCACCTGCTGCAAGTCATCCGACCACGCGAAGACGGTAAAAAATCCATCGACCGAGGCTACCAGTGCAATGGCATCGTGCTGGTCGTGCACGAACTGGGCGGCGGCCAGGTGGCGGGTACCGCCGTTCTGACCGGGGTGCAGTTGCTTAGGCTCGCTGCCCACCACCGGCTCGGTGAGAACCATGGTTTCGACGGGCGTGCTGGTTTTGGCCCGCGCCACCTTCGCCCCGAAGGCCAGCAGGTGATATTCCTGCGTGATGACGGTGGCCCCATCCACCGCCGTGAAGCCGCCCACGATGCCGATGTTGCGCCGCAGCGCGGCCTGCCACTTGCGCTTCGACTGCCCCGGCCGCTGCACCGCCCGGATGCCGGTATAGGCCGGGGCCACAGGGTAATTCAGGGGCTGCACGATGGACTTTTGCCACTGCTCGGAGCCGGGCGGCACCACCAGCACCAAGCCGCCGCGGCCGTGGGCGCGCATGGCCGCGGCCAGTTCCAGCAGCACGTTGTCGGTTTCGCCGGTTTCGGGCGAGGGCAGGCTGCGGCCGGGCAGGAAGGCCCGCAGGGCGGCGCAGTCGCTGAGGCCGCCGTGTTCTTCGTCGATGAGCTGGAGGTGGTCGCCGCGCAGCACGGCTACGTTCACAAACTTGCCGAAGCCGCCGGCGCGGCGGTGCTTCACCACCAGCAGGCCGGGCTCCACCACTTCGAGCACGAAGCACAGCGGCGGCACCCGCGTGGCCGTGCCCCACACGTAGAGGCCGTCGGCGTCGTACCACACGCCGAGGTGCAGGCCGGGCTGCTCCACAGCGGGGGCCAGCTTCAGCAGGTTGGCGGGCGTGAGGCGGCGCTTCTGGCCAAATACCAACGGCTGGCGGGCCTGCTCCAGCGGCAGCAGCGCCAGCGAAATGCGCGGCGGGTGCCCCTCCTCCCGCCGCAGACTGGCCCAGAAGGCCACGTCAATCACGGCTTCCACCCACTGCGCCTCGGGCGGCGAGGCCAGGCGTTTTTCGTCCTCGGCACTGGCGGCCCGGTGCCGCGCAAAGTGGGCTTCAATCATGGGCGCCACCATGCGCGCCGTGAGGTAGGTGGGTTCGGAAAGCATGGGGCAAAGATGGGGCCGGGCGGTGGGGTAATGTGGAAAAAAGAACGGTCATGCTGAGCGGAGTCGAAGCATCTCTACCGCGCGAGTAATCAGATTTACTACTACAGTAGAGATGCTTCGGCTGCGCTCAGCATGACCGTTCTTTTTAAATTTATTGACCTCCTACTCCCGGTCAAAATTCGCCCGCTTGCCCAGCGCCGCCATTCGCACGGCTTCGGCTACGCGGCGGGCGCGGGTTTCGGGCTGCTTGGCGGCTAGCACCCAGGTCAGAATTCCCTTGCGGGCCGAGAGGGAGAAGGCAGCAAAATGCCGGGCGGCAGCTTCATCGGCGGCCAAAGCTGCTGCCAAGTCGTCGGGCACGAGGCCGGCTTCGGCCGCATCGAGGCTTTCCCAGGCGCCGTTTTGCTTGGCGCGGGCAATGGCGGCCAGACCGGCGGGCATGAGCTGGCCGGCAGGTTCGAGGCGCGCCAGCCGCTCCTTGTTCACCTTGCTCCAGCCGCTGCGGGGCTTGCGCGGGGTGAAGAGCAGTTGCGTGCGGTCGGCATCGAGCTTGCGGGGGTGCGAGTCTATCCAGCCGAAGCACAGGGCTTCTTCCACGGCTTCGGCGTAGGTCACGCTGGGCTGGCCGCTGGTTTTTTTGCCGTATACCAGCCACACGCCGGGGGCGCTGGCGTGGTGGTCCATCAGCCACTGCCGCCACGCGGCGCGGCTGGCGGGCTGGAATTGCGGGTGGTCGTCGGGGCGGGGCATAAGGTCCGTGAAGTTCGCAAAGGTGTGTCGTCCGGACGAAAGGTTTGTGGTCGCGAAACGGTTAGCGGGTGTCCGGAAGCCGTTGGCGAGCATCGGGAAGCCGCTGGCGGGGCTGGGGAAGCTTGGGGCAGCGGGGTGGCGAAGGTCGGAATTTTTGTTACTAAGCGAAGATGCTGAAGGACCAGCTGAGGCAGAAAAAAGAGCTGAGCCCCCCTTCTGCGGAGGCTTTACATTTGTGCGTTTGGCACCTCTTCCGAACGCACGCCATTAAAACTACCTAATGGAATACGCATTTGGCCTGTTTTTTACCTTGCTGAAGGTTGCAGTGCAAGCGTCTATTTATGCAACACTAGTACTGGTTTTGACCAGAATATGGGCTGGATTCTCCCCGGATTCAAGGCTAATCGAATACCTCTCCAACGGCAAAAGGCTTTGGTGGCGCAGCGGATTCGCCGCTTCAATTGCGCTGCTCTTACTTGCAAATACCCCTTGGGGTGACCATGGCTTGGGGGATTATGCCCGCATCCCACTTGGTCACGGCTTGGCAATGGAGCAAATCAACGGGACGATGGCCTATTTCGAGCCCGTCACGACTATCGACCAACCCGAAATTATTTCCTATCAAGTTGCCAACGGTGTACTCTGCGCGAAGGCCGATAAAAATCTGTACTTCACCTATGATTTGGCCTTAAAACGCTACCAAATATTTGCCGATAGCACCGCGTACAACTCCAATGCTAAGAACCTAAGCTTACCAACCACCAGCCAATTTGAATCATTTAACAGGCATTACGCCCGGTATTGGGGCGGCTGGCGCTTCTGGCTCTTGGCGTAGATTCTTTACCCTGCTAAACGGAAAGCGGCGGCAGCTCCCGTAGCTTCAGCCGCTTTTCGTTTTGGCCACCAGGCGGAGCGGTGGCTACCAGGGATTTCGCCGGTGGCTGGGTAGCATTGGGCTCTTGCTCGCCCATGACGATGCCCGTTACAAACGATTCATCAGCCCTTCCAGGTCCCGCTCGCCTTCCCGCGTTTGGGCCCCGGCCGCCAGGGCCCGGACGGTTCGCGCTACGGTGGCGGGCAGCTGGAAGAGTCCGCCCATCAACGCGTTTTCGGTTGCTAACCCCTCCTGCAACGAGCCCAGCGACGCCGCCTGCACCGCCGCCTTGGCCGCGGCCGCTACGCCCGTGGGCAAGGCCGCAATCCGCCGCGCCAGGGTCTCCACGAAGCCATCCAGCTCCCCGGCCGGCAGGGCGCGGTTAATCCAGCCGTAGCGCTCGGCCAGCTCCGCATCGAATAGCGCGGAGCCGAGGATGGCCTCCAGCGCCCGCGGCGCGCCCACCAGGCGCGTCAGGTACTGCGTGCCGCCCCCGCCGGGAATGATGCCCATTTGCACTTCCGGCTGGGCGAGGCCGGTGCGCCCGCTGGCGGCAAAACGCATGTCGAGGGCCAGCAGCAGCTCGTTGCCGCCGCCCCGCGCCAGGCCGGCAATCTTGGCAATCGTGACCTGGGGCAGGGTGCGCAGCTGCTCGTGCAGCTCCTGCATGGGGTTGAGCGGCGACGGCGCGGCGGCAGCCATGAACTCCGCCAGCGCCGCCGGCTCCGAAATGAAGCGCATGTCGCCGTGGGCGATGAAGAACTCCGGGTCGGCGCTCTGAAACACGATGACGCGCACCTGCTCATCGGCGCGGACTGCGGCCACGAAGCGCATGAGCTCCGTGATGAGGGCAATGTCCAGCACATTCAGCGGCGGATGGCCGATGGTGACGGTGGCCAGGCCTTGGTCGAGGGTGATGTGTAAGGCTTGGTAGCCGGGGTAGGCCCCAGCGGATGGGGCCTGCGTGGTTGGTTGCATGGTCTTGATAAACAGCGGGTAATTGTATTGTGCTCAGGCTCCCGAAACGGGACTGAATGATGGGCACAAACTTCCGCTGCCCCGCTCCGGCGGGCAAGAATGGATAACTTTATCGCCTATTGATACTTTTATGACATAGGGCTACATTTGTCCCTATAGCCGGAAAAGGCACCATGCCTTCTGCCCCTGATTTGCTTGTTATGTACCAGAAAAAGATTGCGCCAGACTTTGAGTGCGGCATTGTGCTGACCAAAGAAGTGCTCAACGGCAAATGGAAATCCTCGCTCCTCTACCAGATTGCGATGGGGGTGCAGCGGCCCAGTGCCTTGCAGCGCAACATCCCCGATGCCACCCGCCGCGTGCTCAACGTGCAGCTAAATGAGCTGGAGCGCCACGGCCTCATCAGCAAAACGATTTATCCCCAACTGCCCCCGAAGGTTGAGTACAGCCTGACCGATTTTGGCCGCACCTTACTGCCCGTCATCGAGGCCATGACCCACTGGGGCAACGAGCACCGCGAACGCTTGGAGCAGATTCTACTGCCCAGCCACTAAGTTTCGACGCGTTGTTACCACACGCCAAGCGGCGGAAGCTCCCGTAGCTTCCGCCGCTTTGGTTTTCAGTAGCTCCGACGTGATGCCGCGCGGCCGGCTGGGTTTGGTGGCGCGGGCGCGGGCCCGGCGCTAGGCGGCCAGGTGCTGCTTGCCGAAGGCCACCAGGCTGTCCACAATCGGCAGGGCCTGGCGGCCGCTGTCGGTCAGCTCGTACTCCACGCGGGGCGGGATTTCGGGGTAGGCGTGCTTGGCTATCAGGCCGCTGGCCACCAGGTCTTTCAGCTCCTGGATGAGCACCTTCTCGCTGATGTCGGGCAGCAGGCGCTTCAGCTCGCCGTAGCGCTTGAGGCCGTCGCGCAGGTTTTCGAGCAGCAGCACCTTCCATTTGCTGCCAATTAGGTTCATGGCCTTGCGCACGGGGCAATGGGCGGTATCGCGCGGAATTGTTGACATTTTTTCGGGCTGATTATCAATGTTTCTTACCTGGAGGTAGGCACCCTACAAATTTGTAAGTACTTGACAAATATACAGTAGCGCCCCAACCTTTGCGACATGCAATTTGGGGCCAGCTTTCCGGCTAGGCGGAGGGCTTCGCTCCCCTCTGCCGCCCGGCCAGCCACCGGCTGCACTGTTTCACCCCTTACCCCTTTTCGTTATGCGACCTACTGCCGTTGAGATTCTGGAACCGCAGGCCGGGCCTACCGTGTCGCTGGCCGGCAACACCTACCGCACGCTGCTGAGCGGCGCGCAAACCGGCGACGCCTACGCCGTCATCGATATGCTGGTGCCGCCCGGCGGCGGGCCCGCTCCGCACGCCCACGCCGAGGTGCAGGAAAACTTCTTCGTCATCGAGGGCGAGGTGGTGGTGCGCTCCGACACCCAGACCTACACGGCTGGCGTCGGCACGTTCATCAACATTGCCAAGGGCGGGGCCGTCCACAATTTCAAGAACGAGTCGGCCGCGGTGGCGCACCTGCTGTGCATCGTGGCCCCGGCCGGCACCGAGGAGATGTTTGCCGAAGCGGGCCAGCCGGTGGCGCCGGGCACCTTCCTGCCCCCGCCCCGCTCGAACCGGCCGACATTGCCCGCCTGCAGGACATCGCCCGCCGCTACGGCCAGGAGGTATTTGCGCCCACTTACTTCGACCAGCCCGCCCGGTAAGCCCCGGCGCGGGGGTGGCGGCCGGCCTTCAGACCGTCATGCAGAGCGCAGCGAAGCATCTCGCGTGCGCAACGCAATTATTTACTACTGCACGCGAGATGCTTCGCTGCGCTCTGCATGACGGTTTTTCAATTCCCAACATGCGGTTGGTTATCCCAAACCTGTTTTCTTCTTTGCCATGAAAAAAGTAATGTATAGCCAGTACGGCGGCCCCGAGGTGCTGCAACTGGTGGAAGTGCCCCAGCCCGTGGTGGGGCCCAACGAGTTGCTGGTGCGCGTGCGGGCCGTGAGCCTGAACCCGCTGGACTGGAAGATTCGGGCCGGCGAAATGAAGCTGGTAGCCGGCTCGAAGCTGCCCAAAGGCGTCGGCATCGACTTTGCCGGCACTGTGGAGCGCGTGGGCGCTGCCGTGCACGCTTTCCAGCCCGGCCAGGAGGTATTTGGGCTGTTGGACCCGCTGAAGGGCGGGGCCCTGGCCGAGTATGTGATGGTGACCGAACAGCAGGTGGCCCGCAAGCCGGCCGGGCTGTCCTTTGCGCAGGCAGCGGCCCTGCCGGTGGTGGGGTCGTCGGCGCTGCAGGTGTTTGAGCAGCTTATCAAGCTGCGGCCCGGCACCGAGCTGCTCATCAACGGGGCCAGTGGCGGCATCGGCATGGTGGCCACGCAGCTGGCTAAGCGCCAGGGCGCGCGGGTGACGGCCGTGGTGGGCCCGGCCGGCCTGGCCGCGGCCCGGCAGTGGGGCGCCGATGCCGTGCTCAACTACCGGGAGCAGTCGGTGCACAGCCTCGGGCGGCGCTTCGATGCCGTGCTGGATTTGTCGGGCCAGTTGCCCTTTGCGCAGGCCCGGCCCCTGCTCACGCCCGCCGGGGTGTACGTGCACTCGGCACCGGGTGTGAAGGAAATCCTCGGCTCGTTCTGGCACAACCTGTTTTCGAAACAGAAGTACCGCGTGCTGCTGCTCAAGCCCAAAGCAGCCTACCTCACCACCTTGGCCACCAGCAACCTCAACGTGGCTATTGGGGCTACCTACCCGCTGGCGGATTTTCAGCGGGCGTATGCGGAGGTGGCGAAGGGCGGCATTGCCGGCAAGGCCGTGTTTACGCTGGAATAAGGATAGGGATAGCGAATTAACAGCCGGTCATGCAGAACGCAGCGAAGCATCTTTACCGCACCGGCTGTCATGCTGAGCAAAGCGAAGCATCTTATCACGTTTGAACGGCATGTTCTGGCTTGATAAGGTCCTTCGCTGCGCTCAGGATGACAGACGGCGCGGTAGAGATGCTTCGCTACGCGCTGCATGACGGCCTAAAAGCTCAAGAAACTAAGAAGCTTCGGAAGCTCAGCCACTTGCTATTTCGGCCGCGCGGGTGGGACGTTTCTACCACGGAATCTTGCCGGTGGCCGGGTTGTATTCCTCACTCACGAATTTGCCGGTGGGGCCGTCGGCACCAATGAGGGCGTATTTCACCACGCGGGCGCCGGCTTCCTGCACGGTGCCGGTGCCGCGGTGGCCGTTGAAATCGGTGGCCACGAAGCCGGGGTCCACGGCGTTCACTTTGAAGGGCGTGTCGCGCAGCTCGTAGGCCAGGTTGATGGTGTACATGTTGAGGGCCGACTTGGAGGAGTGATACACGGCCGCTTTGTGGTTGTAGTACTTGTAGCCGTGCATGGGGTCGCTGTGCAGGGTGAGCGAGCCCTGGGCGGAGCTCACGTTCACGATGCGGGGCGCCGGCGACTGCCGCAGCAGGTCGAGGAACGCCTGCGTGACGGATATCACGCCGAAGAAGTTTGTGTCGAATACCTTTTGAAATTGGCTGATGGGAGACTCAAGGGCCGACTGCGGCATGCCGCCGTTGATGCCGGCGTTGTTGATGAGTACATCGAGGACGGGCGTCTTCCGGCCGACGGCTTCGCGGGCGGCTTGCACCGAGGCGGGGTTGGCTACGTCGAGCTGCACGGGCTCCACGTTGGAGAGGCCTTCGGCGTGGAGCTGGGCCACGGCTTGGCGGCCGTTTTCGAGGTCGCGGCTGCCGAGGTACACGTAATAGCCGTTTTGCAGGAGCAGGCGGGCGGCTTCAAAACCGATGCTTTTGTTGGCGCCGGTAATCAGGGCTGTCTTCATGATGAAGGGGGTTACTTGATTGAATCGCACAAAATTACCGGGCCCGATTAGCGCCGCTGTGGCACATTCCGCGGCATCACGGGTACATTTCGCGGTTGCTGGCGCGGTACCCGGCCGGGGTGAGGCCGGTTTCGCGCTTGAAGAAGCGGCTGAAGTAAGACGCATCCGCAAACCCGAGGTCGTAGGCAATTTCCTTTACCGACTGCGGCGTGTGGAACAGCAGGCGCCGGGCTTCCAGCACCAGCCGCTCCTGGATGTGGGCAATGGCCGGCTTGCCGCTCTGGGCCTTCACCACCTCGCTCAGGTGCCCGGCCGAGATGTGGAGCAAGGCCGCGTACGCGCCCACCTCGTGCCGCTCGCGGAAATCCTCCTCAATCCGGGCCCGAAATTTCCGCACCAGCAGTTGGTCGGCCGAGGGCTCGCCGCCCGGAAACTGCTCCGTGTATAAGCGGCTGAGGTAGGTGAGCAGCACCGTCAGGTGGGCGCTCAGCATGGCCTGCTGCCACTCGCCGGAGCGCTGGTACTCGGCTTCGAGCTTGGCCAGCAGGTCTTCCACAAAAGCCACGTCGGCGGGCGTGAGGAGCAGTTCGTGGCCGTTCTGGGGGTTGAGGAGCAGGGGCAGCTGCGCCAGCGCGGCCGGCTGCCGGGCCAGAAACTCGCGCGTAAACGCCACGCTGACGCCCCACAGCGGCGCGAGCTTTTCCTTGAGCTGCAGCTGGCCGGGCGCCGAGAAATACAGCGCGTTTTCCTTCAGCTCATAGGGCGTCATATCGACCCAGTGCCGGCTGCCGCCGCGCTGCACGTATACCAAGTGGTAATAGTCCTTGCGGTGCGGCTGCAGCATGTTTTGCCGGAAAGCCGGCTGCTGGCCTTCGTCTCGCGTTAGCTGGAAGTGGCGATTGCCGGGAGCGTCCGGCGCCGTCAGGGGGTAAAGCGGGATGAGCTGGTCGAGGAGAAGCGTGGGCATGAGGCGAAGCGTGGGCATGAGGCGAAACTAGGATGTTTGCGAGTGTACGCGCTCAACAGAACGTGTCTGCGAACAAAAGAACGGTCATGCTGAGCGCAGCCGAAGCATCTCTACCGCAATAGTAAATCCTGTAAATTGGATTAGTTGCGCAGTAGAAATGCTTCGGCTGCGCTCAGCATGACCGTTCTATTTCCCTATACTTTAGCCAATTCTGGCTACCCCAAATACTCCATATCCTCGGCGCTCAACTGAATATCAGCCGCGGCCAGGTTCTCGCGCAGGTGGGCCAGCGACGAGGTGCCGGGAATGGGCAGCAGCAGGGGCGACTTGTGCAGCAGCCAGGCAATATTGAGCTGGGCTTCAGTTACGCCGCGCTGGCGGGCCATTTCGGCCAGCTTGTCGCCGGCTTTGGGCAGGCCGTGCACCAGCGAGAAGAAAGGCACCAGCGGAATGCCGTGCTGCTCGCACAGGGGCAGCACCTCGCCGCCGCGGGTTTCGCCGTGGCCGTCGTCGAGGGTGGTGCGCTGGGCGTAGCCGTACATGTTTTCCACGCTGGCCACCTCGCCCATTTGCAGGGCGGCGGTCAGCTCCTCGGGGGTCACGTTGCTCACGCCCACGTGCAGGATTTTGCCTTCGCGCTGCAGCTCGTACATCGCGCCCATCGACTCGGCAAAGGGCACGTCGCCGCCCGGCAGCACCCGGAAGTGAACCAGCTGAATCTGCTCCTGGCGGAGCGTGCGCAGGTTGTTTTCGATGCTGCTGCGCAGGTTTTCGGGCCGGGCGAAGGGAATCCAGCTCTTGTCGGGCTTGCGGGCGCCGCCTACTTTGGTGCAGATAACCAGGTCTTTCGCATACGGGTGCAGCGCCTCGGCAATCAATCGGTTGGTCACGTCTTCGCCGTAGTAATCGGCTGTGTCGAGGAAGTTGACGCCGCTGGCCACGGCGGTTTTCAGGATTTCCAGGGCTTGCGGCCGGTCGGCCAGCTCGCCCCAGATGCCGGGGCCGGTGAGGCGCATGGTGCCGTAGCCCAGGCGGTTGACGGTGAGCGGCTGGGCCGAGTTAGGGGCAATGGTGATGGTGTTGGTGGGCATTGGAAAGGGTTGGTAAGAGGTTTGGTTGTGGTTTGGGCAGGGGTTTAGGCGGTCATGCAGAGCGCAGCGAAGCATCTTGCCCGCTTCGTTCTGACGTAGCGCCTCACCCCCGGCCCCTCTCCAAAGGAGAGGGGAGCCTGACAAAATCATAGAGAAACTTTGGCGCACGGACGCCAAATGAGCAGGACGTTCAAGCGTGACGTTTAAAGGGACGCAGACACCCTCTAAATACCTG
>NZ_JAERQF010000015.1 GCF_016734815.1 Hymenobacter rubidus | reverse complement strand
GTCGTTGAACGACTTGTATTGGATTCGTTCAACGACGGGCGGGGGCAGGCCCCGCACCCTACTTCGCGACGAGTATATTATTTTACATTCGGCTGGCTAGCGCGAAGAATGGCGTGGAATTCCCCACGGGTCCTGATGGCTCGCTGCCGGTTGGGGTCTTTTCCCGCGCATTCTTCCCAGTAGGCGGGCGCATAAAAAGTCGCCGATTTCATCGCGCGTTGGTCAATCAGAAAGAAGGTGTTGTAGTCGCCGTCGTCTACGGCGCAATTAGGTGCGGCTGGCTGATTCGGTCCGTCGCCCTTGATAGCCCACAACTGTCGTGGCTGGAGCCGCAGCCAGTGCCAGCGCAACGTATCGGGCGGCACGATGCCGGGCAACAGGTAGCGGTTGGTATCCGGCACGGCTGCTCGAAAAGCAGCCTCTTGCTTGGCGAAATGACGCACCAGATTGCCCGGAAAATACCGGCCCCTGGCCTGGCGATAGGGGCTTTGATAGGTAAAGAAATAAACCTGGTTTTTCTGCTTGGCAAGTATCAGGTAGGAAGGGCCATCCCGGTCGCGCAAGCCGCCTTGGTACATGATGGTGCTGTCGCAGTTACGCTGGAAAAACGTGTGCAAGGGCGTGGCTTGCTGCGCGTGGCCAGCGCACCCCCACCCTAGCAGCCCAATGAAGCAGACAATCCGGAACCAGCCAATCATAGCAAACCTCGAGAACACGCCGTCGGAACAGAAGAATAAGCGGCTCGAAACTACGCCTGGCTGAACGGTTGCGGCTTATTGCGGCTGGCCGTCCCAGCGCAGCATGTTCAGCAGCAGCTGTTGGCCCACGATGTTGGCCCGGTTGCCGCGGGAGTTGTTGAGGGATTCCAAGGCCGCGTTTTCACCGTCGCCTTCAGCTTTTTTGCCGGCTTTCACGCCGCGTAAGGTCGAGAACATATCCAGGGCGCAGAGGATAATGCGGCCCCGGCCGTGCGGCACCACGCTCAGGGCCGAGTACACCTCCTTTTTGTGGTCGGATACGCAGCCCACCACAGTTTCGCCGTTGAACAGGCGCAAACCCAGGCGGGCGCGGTCGTAGGTGGCAAAGCACTGGTATTCCCAGTTGAACACGCAGCTTTGGGGCAGGCCGGCGAAAAGCGGGTGGCTTTTCACGAAGTAGTTGCCGCCGTACCAGCTGGTGCCCAGCTCCTTGTAGCCGCGGTAGTCCACCACTTCCTTGCGGCCCAGGTGGGTGGCCCACTTGTCGATGTTGTTCACCACGATGAGCGTGTGGCCCTCGTTCACCCATTCCAGAATGTCGGTGACCAGCGGGTTGCCGGTTTGCTGGGGGTTGAAGGCGCCCACCAGCAAGTAGTCGCCCACCGGCCGGCCCGATTTGAACTCCTTGAATGAGTTGACGCCCACCGACTTCAGGTAGCCGGCCAGCACGCCGCTGGTGTCGGCCACCATGCCGGTGGCGGGCAGGCCGGCGGTATTCAGGCGCACGGCAAAGAGCTTGTCGTCGCCGCTGGCCACGCTTTGGCTGCCGCTCAGCAGCTCGGCGCGCACGGTGGTGTAGCCCGCGCTGGCGGGGATGATTGGCAGCCCGGCCTTGAGCAATTCGCCGTAGGTGGTGCCGCCGCTGGCTTTCACAGGCAGGGTTTTGGCGAATACTACCTTGCCGCTTCCGTCCGTGGCCTGTACCCGCAGGCGGTACTTGCCGTGCAGGTTGACTTCGTTGATGAGGTAAAAATCAGCCCGCGAGGTGTCGCCCACCCCCAGCACTTTGCGGGTCAGCTTCACGGCCACGTACACGGGGCGGTTGTAGCGGGCAATGAGTTGCACGTCGCCCTTGGGGTTGCGGTAGTTGTCGACGATGCCGGAGTGGTTTTCCAGCATCATGCTTTCCCAGCCGTTCACGGCGTAGCCGTCGGCCACGTTGTTGAGGCGCACGTTTTCGATGGCGCGGCCCTGGTAGTAGTAGGCGGTGTTGCCCATGGCGGTGGTCAGCGCGTCCACCGTCGGGAAGGCCTGCCGGAAGCCGGGCGTGATGGTCAGGAACTGGTCGTAGGCGTCGTACCACTGCAAATAGCTGGCACTTTCCCAGCCAATGTCTTTGCCGGTTTTCAGAATTTCCTCCCGAATGAGCTGCAGGCGCGGCGGCGTGCCAATGGCCCCGTCCTCGCCCCAGTAAATGGTTTCGTCCCGGTGGTCGGTGAAGCGCAGGTACTTGCCGGGGCCCGAATACACCGCGTCGTTGTACACGCCGGGGCCGCCGGCGTGGTGCTGGTCGAACCAGCCGTAGTCGTAAAATTTCGCGTCGTAGGGCCGCAGGTGCAGCTTGAAGCGCGGGTTGGGCTTGAGCGTGGGGTCGCCGTTGGAGGAGTTGTAGGTGAGCAGGCGCGTTTCGTCGAGGGCGTGGGCGGCGCTCATCTCGGTGCGGTCCTGTGCTTCGGGCGGGGCGCCGCGCTCGTTATGGAAGTTGTAGATGATGAGCGAGGGGTGGTTGCGGTCGCGGCGCACCATGCGCAGCACTTTTTCGGTGCGGGCCGCCAGGTAGAAATCCGCCTGCTTTTTGCCCAGCGAGTCGGGGGCGTTCATCAGGTTGGCCGGGTATTGGTTGCCGCCGGGCTCCTCGAAATAGAGCAGGCCCAGCTCGTCGGCATAATCCAGCACGTTGGTCTGGCCGATGGTGCGGTGGAAGTTGAGCATGTTCAGGCCCAGCGCCTTGGCGGTTTCCACCTGCTTGCGGGCCAGGGCGTCGCTCGGCGCAATGCCGTTCACCGGCCAGAAGCCCCAGGAAATGGCGGTGCGCAGCACAATGCGCTTGCCGTTGAGAAAGAATTGCCGGTCGCCGCCGGCCACGTCCCGCGCCTCAAACCAGCGGAAGCCGAAGCGCTGCCGGTAGGTGTCGGTGGCGTTGTTGGCACCCTTCCAGGTGGCGGTTACCTGGTACAGGTTCGGGCTTTCGACGCTCCAGAGTTTAGCCTCCGGCACCTTCACGGTCACGGTTTTGGAGCTTTGTCCTACGGGCAAATTCGACAGGGCAATATCCTGGCTGAAAACTGTTTTCTGCGCGCCGCCGCGCTCTTTCACTTCCACCCGCAAGGTGCCGCTGGTGGGCTGGGTGGTTTGGTTGGCAGTGGTTACCTGCACGTCTACTTCGCGCAGGGCGGGCTTGTTTTTCACAAACACATCCTGCACAAAAACCAGCGGCGTGGCCACCAGCTCCACCTTGCCGGTGATGCCCCCGAAGCCGTGCGTGGGCTGGGTGCGGTAGCTGCCCCACATGAAATTCTGCGAGTCGCGCCAGTCGAAGTTGCCGTTGGGGTCGGTGATGCGCACGGCCACTTCATTGTTTTGGCCGTAGCGCAGCAGCTTGCTGATGTCAATCTCAAACGGGGTGCTATTCACCAAATCGTAGCCCGCTAGCTGCTGGTTCACGAACACCTCGGCCCGCAGCCGCACGCTTTCGAAGCGCAACACCACCCGCTGTCCTTGCAGCGCGGCCGGCAACGCGAGCTGGGTCGAAAACCACGACACGCCCAGATAGTTGCCGCTTAGGCCGAAGCGGTTGCCGTTCTGGCCCCAGTAATATTGCTCCACCGTGGCGGGCAGGTGCACGGTCTTGGCGTCGGCAGCGGCCAGTGCAGCCCAGCCGCCAGTGGGCAGGTGCACGGGCAGCCGGGCCACGTCCACGGGCGGGGCATACAATTGGTCCTGAGCCCAGGGCGCGGCCTTGTCCAGCCACAGGCGCCAGTCCTGATTCGATAAATCCTGCACCAAGCGGCCATTGTCGGACTGCGCTTGGGCGCTAAGGCCGAGGCTGCACAAACCGGCGAGCAATAAGCGGCGGAGGGCGGTGGGAATGGGCATGGCGGAACGGAAATCCGGGCTGAGAGGAATGAAAATAAAAGGCAAGGCCGTCATGCTGAGCGCAGCCGAAGCAGCTCGCGTGCAGCAGTAATCCAATCGTTAAAAAAGAATTACTACCACACGCGAGTTGCTTCGACTGCGCTCAGCATGACGGCCTGACTGAGCCTGTTCAAAAGGCGCTAGATGAAGCGGTTGAGAATATTTTCCAGATACTCCTGGCGGCCGCTGAGGGAGGCCGGCTCGCCGTTCTCGGCGGCATAGTCGCGGAGCTGCTCCAGCGTCAACTGGCCTTGTTCGAAGGCCTGGCCGGCGCCGCTGTCGAAGGAAGCGTATCGTTGCTGGCGCAGCTGCTTGTAGTCGGACTTTTGCAGCACGTTATCGGCCGTAATCAGCGCCCGAGCAAACAGGTCCATGCCGCCGATGTGGGCGTGGAACAGGTCCTGCACGTCGGTCGAGTTGCGGCGAATTTTGGCGTCGAAGTTGATGCCGCCGCCCTGCAGGCCGCCGGCTTCCAGCACCACCAGCATGGCCTCGGTCAGCTCGTAGATGTCGTTCGGAAACTGGTCGGTGTCCCAGCCGTTCTGGTAGTCGCCGCGGTTGGCGTCCATGCTGCCGAGCATGCCGGCGTCGGCCGCTACCTGCAGCTCGTGCTGGAAGGTGTGGCCCGCTAGTGTGGCGTGGTTTACTTCCAGGTTCAGCTTGAAGTCGTCCTGCAAGCCGTGCTGGCGCAGAAAGCCGATGACGGTGGCCGCGTCGTAATCGTACTGGTGCTTGGTGGGTTCCATCGGCTTGGGCTCGATGAAGAAATTGCCGATGAAGCCGTTGCGGCGGGCGTAGTCCTTGGCCGTGTGCAGGAAGCGGGCGAAGTTTTCCTGCTCGCGCTGCATGTTGGTGTTCAGCAAGGTCATGTAGCCCTCGCGGCCGCCCCAGAACACGTAGTTCTCACCGCCCAGCGCAATGGTCGCGTCCAGGGCCGCCTTCACCTGGGCCGCGCCGTGGGCCAGCACGTGGAAATCGGGGTTAGTGGCGGCGCCGTTCATGTAGCGGCGGTGCGAAAACAGATTGGCCGTGCCCCAAAGGAGTTTCAGGCCGGTTTCCTGCTGCTTTTCCTTGGCGTATGCGGTCAGGGTTTGCAGCCGGCGCTCGTTTTCGGCCACGTCGTTGCCGTAGTCCACCACGTCCACGTCGTGGAAGCAGTAGTAGGGCAGGTTGAGCTTGGTCAGGAACTCAAAGGCGGCATCCATCTTCGCCTTAGCGCGGGTGATGGGGTCTTTTTCCGAATCCCACGGGAATAGGTGGGTGGGCTCGCCAAACGGGTCGGCCCCGTTGCCGTTGAAGGAGTGCCAGTAGGCGCCGGCAAAGCGCAGCCAGTCCTTCATGGGCTTGCCCGCCACCACGCGCTCGGCGTCGTACCAGCGGAACGCCAGCGGGTTATCGGATTCCAGTCCCTCAAACTTGATTTGCGGGATGCTGGAGAACAGGGTTTTGGAAGCAGTTAGAATTGGCATTGATGGATGTATTAACAGGTTTAATTAAAAGAGTTTAGGTCATGCAGAGCGCAGCGAAGCATCTTTACCGCTTTGTTAAATCGATTGGATTACTAATGCGGTAAAGATGCTTCGCTGCGCTCTGCATGATGTGTGGGCTGGGGGAGGGTCGCCGGGAGGCGCTGTAGCAGGTGGGTTTTCCAGCGCTGGTAGTGGGTTTCGTAGGCGGCCGCGGCCGGGCCGGGACTCACCAGCCGCAGGCGCCGCATGTGCCGGAAGGCCTCGTCGGAAGTAGCGAAAATGCCCGCCCCGATGCCAGCCCCCAGCGCAGCCCCCACGCTGCCGTCGGTCTGGTAGAGCTCTACCGCCAGGCCAGTCACGTCGGCAAAAGCCTGGGCAAATACGTCGCTCAAAAACATGTTGGTGTAGCCGGCTTTCACCACCGTGGGGTACAGGCCACCAGCGCGCATCAAGTCCAAGCCGTAGCGGAAAGCGAAAGCAATGCCCTCCTGTGCCGCCCGCAGCAGGTGGCCGGGCGTGTGCACGTTGAAGTCGATGTCGTGGAAATGCGCGCCCACCTGCTGGTTTTCCAGCATGCGCTCGGCCCCGTTGCCGAAGGGCAGGCACAGCAAGCCATCGGACCCGACCGGGACGGCCGCGGCGCGCTCGTTCACCTGCGCGTAGCTCAACTCGGGGGCCGCCACGCCGCGCAGCCAGCGGTTGAGGCTGCCGGTGCCGTTGATGCACAGCAGCACGCCCAGCCGCCGCTGCTCCGCCGTGTGGTTGACGTGCGCGAAGGCATTCACCCGCGACTTTTCATCCACAAACAGCTGGTCGGTCACGGCGTAGATAACGCCCGACGTACCGGCCGTGGCCGCCACTTCGCCGGGCTGCAACACGTTCAGGGAAAGGGCGTTGTTGGGCTGGTCGCCGGCCTTGTAGCTTACCGGAATGCCGGCCCGCAGCCCCAGTTCCTGCGCCACGGCGGTTTGCAGGTGCCCGTGCGCCGCAAACACGTCCTGTACCGGCGGAATCAGCGCGGGCTCGAAGCCAAAGAAGCGAAACACGTCTTCCGACAGCTCGTGCCGAGCAAAGTCCCAGAAGATGCCTTCCGACAGGGCCGAAATGCTGGTAGTGGCCGCGCCGGTGAGCTGCAGGGCCAGAAAATCGCCGGGCAGCAGCACCTTGGCGATGCGCTCGTACACGGCCGGCTCCACGGCTTTCACCCAAGCCAGCTTGGCGGCGGTGAAGTTGCCGGGCGAGTTCAGCAGATGGGTTTGGCAGCGCTCCTCGCCGATGGCCAGCCGGGCCTCGTCGCCGTAGGGCACGGCCCGGCTGTCGCACCAGATAATGGAATCGCGCAGCACCTCATTGGCCGCATCTACCAGCACCAGCCCGTGCATCTGGTAGGCAATGCCGATGGCGCCGATTTCGGCCGGGTTATAGGCCTGCGTGGCATTGGCCCGCCGAATGGCTTCCTGCACATCGTGCCACCACTGCCGGGGCGACTGCTCGGCCCAGCCCGGTTGCAGGCTGCGGATTTCCCGTTCCGTTTCGGGGTAGCTCACCGAGACGAGGCAGCGCTGCGTCGCAGCATCCAGTACCGATACTTTCACGGACGAGGTGCCGAGGTCAATTCCAAGCAAAAGCATAGCCCTAATGTGTAGGATGTGATGAAATGTGCAGGATGAAAAGAATGCGAAAACCAACCAGTCATTATCGACTCATTGCCACCTTTTTCACCTCCGGCACATTCGCTGTATTTTACTCTATTCTAAACCAATCAAAATCTGCATTGCCCGAGTCGTTGAACTTGGCGGGGCGGGTGCTGAACAGGCCCACTTTGGCCCCAATCCATTTGCCTTCGCGGGCCTGAAACTCAGCGCCCAGCGGCTGAAAGCTCTGCCCGTCGAGGCTGTAGCTGAACTGGCATTTGGCGCCGGCTTTCACGGCCACGCGCAGGTAGAGGGGTTGGCCGGCTTTGGCGGCTGGGACTTCCACGGCGGGCGTGCTGGTTTCGGCCGTGAGCTTGTCGGCGTTGAGGCAGGTGCTTTGGCTGAGCTGGAGCTTGCCGCCCACGTTGGCCACCGACAGGTAGGCATAATCCAGACCCATTATCAGCAAACCCACTTTTTCGCCTTCCACGCGCGGCGTGAACGTGAGCTTGGTGGTGGCGCTGAACGCCTCGGCCGGCAGCTTTTGCAGCAGCAGGTTGGGCACCTGCCACAGGTTTTTGGTGCCCTCGGGCTGTTGCACCGAATACAGGCGCAGGTAGCCCCGTGGCCCGTTGAGGTAGGCCCAATAGTCCTGGGGGTTGGCGTGCCACTGCCATTGCAGGCCCAAGGTGTTGCCGCTGAACTCGTCGGATGTCGGCGGCGTGGCCCGCGTCGGCGCCGGGCCTTTGATGGTGGGCTTGCGGTGCGTGAGCACGGGCTGGCCTTTGCCATCGCCATCGGGGTCTTCGCCGATAATGGGCCAGTCGTTTTTCCAGACCATTGGCTCCAGGTGCACCACGCGGCCATACGGGCCCTGGTCCTGGAAATGCAGGAACCAGTCTTCGCCGGTGCTGGTGTTCACCCAGGCGCCCTGGTGCGGGCCGTTGACGCTGGTTTTGCCCTGGTCCATCACAATGCGTTCCTCGTAGGGGCCGTACACGTTTTTCGAGCGCAACACCAGCTGCCAGCCCGTGGGCACGCCGCCGGCCGGGGCAAAAATGTAGTAGTAGCCGTTGCGCTTGTAAAACTTGGGACCTTCCAGCGTGGGCTGGTCCTTATGCCCGTCGAACACCAAGGCATCGCGGCCAGTCAGGCGCTGACCGTCGGGGCTGATGGGGCTGATGGCCAGGATGGTTTTGATGCCGGCACGGCTGCCCGCGAAGCCGTGCACGAGGTAGGCTTTGCCGTCCTCGTCCCAGAGCGGGCAGGGGTCAATCCAGCCGGTGGCCTGCTTCACGCACACGGGCGTGGACCACGGCCCGGCCGGGTTTTTGGCCTTCGTCACGAAAATGCCCAGGTCCGGGTCGGGGTAGTAGATATAGAACTCCTGGTTGTGGTAGCGAATGGCCGGGGCCCACACGCCGTTGCCGTGCTGGGGCTCGCGGTAGCGCGCCAGCGGCGGCTGTTGCTCAAATACTGCCCCAATAATGGACCAATTCACCAGGTCCTTGGAATGCAGGATTTGCAGGCCCGGCACAGCATTGAAGCTCGACGAGGTTAAGTAAAAATCCTCACCCACCCGCACGACGTCGGGGTCGGAGTAGTCGGCGTATAGCACCGGGTTTTTGTAAGTGCCGTTGCCCAGGTCGGGCACCCACACCTTCGATAAGGAGCTTTGGGCATGGGCCGGAACCGACCGTAGGCCCAGCGCCAGCAACACCAGCAGGGCATGCATCCAACGGGGAGCAGTTGCCTGTGGGCGGCGTAGCAAGTCAGGCAAAGGGCGGGATATATGCATGAATTAACAAGATGAATACAATTGTTGAAGTCAGCCGTTGATAAGACAAAGAAAAGGACTTTTTCTTAATGTCCTATTCGGTATCGATACCGATACAAAGCATTTTCGAACAAAACATGTTTTTCTGTCCGTTTAAATGGCGCACCGAATAAAAATTGTATTTTAATCAGAATTTTAATCAATGGCATGGTTATCAAAATTATTCATTATTTATTTAATTACCTGTAAATCATTGTTTTATATCGAGTTTACTTTTCATTGATTTTAATCTATCAAACGGCGTGTAACTAGCTTTTTCATGCCTTTTGATAGAATGATGCAAGCTCCGGGAACGATGCCGGCATCGTTCCCGATACTTTTTTTGACCATTTTCTTGCTTCTTACTAAAGTTCCATTCACATTTACTTCATCTTATACCCAGATGCCCTGTTCTGCCGCTTACTCCCACCCATTAGCACTTGACGTATGAAATTATATCGACCGAACAGTTTTCAAGCACCGCGGAAGTCTTATGCCCCCCTGCTGGTTTTGGGGTGGCTGCTGGCCCTGACGCTGCCGACGCAAGCGCAACGATTGGTTGCCTTCCCCGGCGCGGAGGGCGCGGGCAAATACACGAGCGGCGGCCGCGGGACGAGCACAGCGCCTACAGTAGTGTATGAAGTGACTTCGCTGGACGATAACAACGTTGCCGGCACCCTACGCTACGCGTGCAGCCAGTCGGCTACGGCAGCGCCCAACCGCACCATTGTCTTTCGGGTGTGCGGCACCATTCATTTGCTCACGCAGCTGCGCATTCCGGCCAATACCACCGTTGCGGGCCAGACGGCGCCCGGCGACGGCATTTGCCTCGCCGACCGGCCCGTGACCGTGAACGGCAACAACGTCATCGTGCGCTTCATGCGCTTTCGGATGGGCGACCGGTACCAGAACATTGGCATGGTGGACGGGGCCGGTTCGGACGATGCCTTCGGTGGCCGCTTCAACATCAAAACCATTGTGGACCACTGCACCATGAGCTGGAGCACCGACGAGGCCTGCTCCTTTTACCAGGGCGACAGCACCACGCTGCAATGGAACCTGATTTCAGAGCCGCTGGACTACTCCTATCATTTTGAGGCGGGCGACACCGACTTTGAGCACCACGGTTTTGGGGGCGTGTGGGGCGGGCGCCACGCGTCTTTCCACCACAACCTCATGGCCCACTGCAAGGGCCGGATGCCCCGGTTCTCCGGCAGCGGCGGCCTGACGCCGGCTGTAGCCGGCGCTGAGCTGGCCGATTTTCGCAACAATGTTATTTACGACTGGGGCTCCTACAGCACCAACGGGGGAGAAGGTGGCACCTATAACATGGTGAACAACTACTACAAGTTTGGGCCCGCCACCTCCAACGGCTCAACCAGCGGGGTGCCCATTAAGTCCATGGTGTTCTACCCATTCTTTAGCTCGGCGCTGCCGTTTCCGCACGCCTACCTGAGTGGCAACTACGTGGACGGCTACCCGAACACGACCCGGAACAACTGGCTGGGCGTGGCCCCGGGCAGTGCTCCCCGCACCGATACCGTGCAGATTAAGGTGACGACGCCGTTCAACACGGTGGGGCTGCCCACCCAAACGGCGCAGGACGCCTACACCGCCGTGCTGGCCCAGGCCGGCTGCGTGCTGCCCGCCCGCGACGTGTTGGACCAACGCATTGTGAACGACGTGCGCAACCGCACCGGCGGATTGATAGATGTACAGGGCGGCTTTCCAGCCCACGTCACGCCCTACAGCGTGTCGCAAACGGCCTGGCCCGTGCTCACCTGCGGGGCTGCGCCCACCGACACCGACCACGACGGTATGCCCGATGCCTACGAAACCGCCCACGGCCTGAACCCCAACAGCCCCGGCGACCGCCAAGGCATTGGCGCCAACGGCTACACCAACCTGGAGAACTACCTCAACAGCCTGGTGGCAGGCGTGGTGCTCAGCAGCCGGCCCACAACGGAGCAGCTGGCTTTGGGTGTGTACCCCAACCCGGCCCACGAGCAGTTCACGCTCACGCACCCCAGCGCCAACCGCGCCGCCACCATCGAAATCTACACCTTCGCTGGCCGCCGGGTGCGCACGGCCACCGCCCAGCCCGGCACGGCCCAGACGCTGCTGCCCCTGGCCGGCCTCGCCCACGGCCTCTACTTGGTTCGCTACCAGGGCCCCGACGGAGCCCTGACGGTGAAGCTAGCACACGAATAACCTTTTCCGGCTTAGTCGGCTGCGGCAAGCCACGCAATTTTTCTTTCCCACCCAAACCATTGCTTATGAAACGCTTAACTACTTTTTTCTCGATGAGCATGCTGACGCGCTGCGTCTTTGTGCTCCTGCTGGCCCTTAGCGCCACGGCCCAGGCGCAGACCTACGACCTCGTTGTGGCCCAGGACGGCAGCGGAGCCTACCGCACCGTGCAGGCCGCCATCAATGCGGCGCCTACGGGCCGCACAGCGGTCTACACCATCTTTATCAAAAATGGCAAGTACCGGGAGAAAGTAACCGTACCCAGCAACAAGCCTTTTTTGCAGCTGATTGGGGAGAGCGTGGCCAACACCATCATTTCCTGGGACGACTACTCGGGCAAGCCCATTCCCGGCGGCGGCACCTACGGCACTTCGAACTCGGCTACGCTGATGATTAGCGCGCCCGATGTGTCGGCCCTCAACCTCACCGTGGAAAACACGACCGGCGACGCGCCGCAGGCGCTGGCCCTCAACGTAGGCGCCGACCGGGTGGCCTTCAAAAACTGCCGCTTTCTGGGCGGGCAGGACACCGTGCTAACCAACAACGCCGGCACCCGCAACTACTTTAAAGACTGCTACATTGACGGCGTAGTCGATTTCATTTTTGGCGCAGCTACGGCGTTGTTCGACGGCTGCATCATCTACCCCAAGACGCGCCGCGACGGTGGCAGCGGCGGCTACGTGACGGCGGCCAACACCCCCGCCGGCCAGCCGTATGGCTACGTGTTCCGCAAGTGCTACCTGCCCGCCAACCGCGGCACTACTACCTACACGCTGGGCCGGCCCTGGCAGAACTCGGGCACGCCCAATACCAACCCGGCCAACAACAAAGTGGTCTGGATTTCGGCCGTGATGGGCCCCAACGTTATCAACCCGGTGGGCTGGAGCGCCTGGGACAGCGGCACCAACACCAGCGTCATTACCTACGCCGAGTACAAGAGCCGCGACGTAAACGGCGCCCTCGTGAACGTGAGCCAGCGCGTGCCGTGGTCCATTCAGCTTACCGATGCCGACACTACGACGTACTCGAAACCAAACGTACTCGGCACCTGGGACCCCTGCACGGTGTACCCCAACTTCTGCCCCAGCCAGGCCCGCAGCATTGCGGTGTCCAATTTCATGGCCGTGAAAGGCACCGCTACGCTTCCCTCTAACCTCACCTGGAACATCAGCTGGCCCATCACGGGCGTGCAATACCAGGTGATGCGCAGCAGCACGCGCCGGGGCACCTACACGCAGCTCTACACGACGACGGCAGTTGATGCCATCAACGTAAACTTTGCCACCACCGATGCCATTCCGGCGCCCGGCTCCTCGTACTACTACTACGTGCGGGCTTCGAAAACAGGCCTAGCGGCGCACATCACCGACACGCTCGAAATTTCCAGCACGCCCACCATCTTCACCACGGGCACGCTGCAAGCCTTCCTGCAGGGGGGCAGCGTGCCCTCGGCTTCGCAAAGCATTCTGCTGTCGGCCGAGAACCTGACCACGGGGGTGACGGTGACGCCCCCGGCCGGCTTCCAGGTATCGGCCAATGGCGGCACGACGTGGTTTGGCGCGGCCACGCCCCTGGTCATTGCCCAGAGCAGCACCGGCGCCGTGGCCAGCACCACGCTCAGCGTGCGCCTCAACGCCGCCGCGCCCGGCACCTCGGCCGGCAACCTGACCCTGACCAGTGCCGGCGCCGCCACCGTTACCATCCCGGTATCGGGCCTGACGCAAACGGCCGCGCTGCCGCAGGCCGTCAACCTGCTGTGGTGGCCCATGAGCCGCAACAACCAAGACAGCACCGCCGTGCGGCCCAGCACCATCACCGCCAGCACGCCCACGCTGCGCAAGCTGCAGGTATCGAGTGGCTCGGCCACGGCCACCATTCCGCCCTACTCGCGCACCTACGGCCAGGCCCTGGCGCCCGGTGCCGACGGCGGCTGGACCAGTGCCGTGAACGGCAACGGCAGCGTGCTGAACCGCACCTACTACGAGCAATTCACGGTGGCCCCGAGCGGCAGCACGGCCGTGCGCGTCGACTCCGTTATTTTCAATTCCTACTACACCGGCTCGACGAGCAACACGAAAATAGCCGTGGTGTGGTCGCGCAGCGGCTTCGCCACCGACTCGGCCGACGTAACCGGCGGCAAAGGCCCCGGCGGCCCGCTGCTGAGCACCGCCAATGGCGCATTTGCCACGCCCATTCTGACCACCAGCACCAGCTCTACCTACCGCCTGGCTTTCAGCGGCGCCACCGGCCCCACGCTGCAAGCGGGGCAGCGGCTCACGTTCCGCGTGTACTTTGCCTGCGGCTCTACCAGCACCAGCACGCGCTTTGCCACGCTCAAGAACGTGATGGTGAAAGGTGAATCGCTGGTAGCAAGCAGCTCGCGCACTGCCCTGGCCAGCCAGCTCCAGCTCTACCCCAACCCGGCAGCTTCCCACTGCCTGCTGGTGCACCCGGCCGCCAGCCGCGAAGCCAGCATTACGGTGTACTCGGCGCTGGGCCAGCGGGTGGCTACCGTGCCCTGCGTGGCCGGCTCGCAGCAGACTTCGCTCGACCTCAACGGCCTTGCCGCCGGCCACTACCTCGTTCGCTACGTGAGCGGAGGCCAGCAGGCTTCACTGGCTTTCCAGAAGGAATAGCACGCGTGGGATGACCAATCAGGCCATCCGTTCGGCGGGTGGTCTGGTTTGTTGCGCCCCCACAAGGCCAACTACTTGTTCAATCCCACCCGGCACTTTGCTTATAGCGGCTTCGGTGGCCTGTGCGCCTGGCACGCAGCAAACCACGCTCAGCCTCAGCCGCCTCGCGGCCGGGCGGTACCTGGTGCGCCACAGCAGCGGCAGCCCGCAATTCGCGGTGCCCGCATCATCACCTATTAAACCTCATGCACAATTCGTCCCAACGATTTGAAGAAATGCGGAGCTGAATACCAAGCGAATTCCCACCTCAACTTTATTTTGAAATGAATAAGTATTTACTCCTTAGCATGGCCATGTGCCCTGCCGTGGTGGTGCAGGCCCAGCAAGCCCGAACCATCCAGGGAACCGTAACCTCTACGGAGCGTAACGAAACCCTGCCGGGGGCAACGGTGGTGCTAAAGGGCACCACCATCGGGGCCAGCACCGACGCCGAAGGCCGGTTCAGCCTGCCCCTGAAAGCCGGCACGACGGGTCCAGTGGAATTGCGCATCAGCTCCATTGGCTTTACCGCGCAGGACGTGACGGTGGGCCCCGACCAAACGAGTGTGCAGGTGAAACTGGCCCCCGAAACCAAAGCCTTGGACGACGTCGTCGTCATCGGCTACCAGGAAGTACCCCGCGAGGCCCTGACCGGCTCGGTGTCGTCGGTGAATGCCAAGCAGATTAAGGACATTCCGGCCAACTCCTCGGCCGAAGCCTTGACCGGACGCTTGGCTGGCGTGCAGATTACCACCTCGGAAGGCCAGCCGGGCTCCGACTTCCGCATTCTGGTGCGCGGCGGCAACTCCATTACCCAGGACAACTCGCCGCTGTACGTGGTGGACGGCATCCAGATTGAGAACGCGCTGTCGGTCATCTCGCCCCAGGACATTGCCTCGGTCGACGTGCTGAAGGACGCGGCCGCTACGTCCATCTACGGCGCCCGGGGCGGCAATGGCGTGGTCATCATCACCACCAAAAGGGGGATTGAAGGCCGCACCGCGGTGACTTACAACGGCTTTGCGGGTTTCCGTCGCATTGTGAAAACGCTGGACGTGCTCAAGCCCGGCGAATACCTGGATTTCCAGTACGAGCGCGCGGCCCGTAGCAGCGGCGACCTCACCACCTTCCGCAACGCCTACGGCTCGCGCAACTTTACCGGCGACACACTGGCGCTGGCCCGGCAGTCGCCCTTCACCGACTGGCAGCAGGAAGTATTCGGGCGCAACGCGTTTCAGCAAACCCACAACGTGACGGTGTCGGGCGGAGGCAAGGGCAGCACCTTCTCGCTGAGTTTGACCTCGAACCGCGAGCAGGGCATTCAGGTGCAGTCCGACTACGAGCGCAAGCTACTGAGCTTTCGCTTCGACCACAAAGCCAGCGACAAGCTGCGCATCGGCTTCAACGTGCGCGCCAACGACCAGGCCACGGTGGGGGCCGGCACCTCCAGCGGCGGGCTGGGCAGCTCGTCGCGCCTGCGCAACTCGGTGCAATACCGTCCCTTCACCAACAACCTGGGTAAGGGTACCGCCATTGACCCCACCGAGCCTGATGAGGAATACTACATCCTGAGCGGCGGCACCAGCGGCCTGATAAACCCCGTGGTGGTGGCCGAGGCCGAATACCGCAACACCAAAAGCCGCCTGGCCAACACCTCGGCTTACGTCAACTATAACTTCACCAAAACGTTGTCGTTCCGCACGACGGCGGGCGTGGACTACCTCAACACCCGCGGCGAGAGCTTCAACAACAAGAACTCCAGCGCCGCGCGCCAGTTGGGCGGCAAGCCGACGGCCGCGCTCAGCACCGGCCAGCAGCTGACCCTCAACAACTCGAACGTACTGAGCTACAACACCAACTTTAACAAGCGGCACCACGTGGACGCGCTGCTGGGCCAGGAAGTGTACTACACCCAGGCCACCACGCTCAACATCAGCACGGCCTACCTGCCCACGGACATTACGCCGGAAAGCGCGTTTTCGAGCTTCAACCAGGCCCAGGCGCCCGCCGGCTACATTCAGGCGGCGCCCAATACGAGCGAAACCCCTAACCGCCTGCTGTCGTTCTTCGGGCGCGTCAACTACAGCTTCGACGACAAGTACCTGTTCACGGCCTCGTTCCGGGACGATGGCTCGAACAAGTTTGCGCCGGGCAAGCAATGGAGCCAATACCCGTCGGCTTCGGTCGCGTGGCGCCTCTCTCGCGAGGAATTCATGAAGTCGTTCACGCCCATAAACGACCTGAAGCTGCGCCTGAGCTACGGGGTGGTCGGCAACAACCGCATTGCCAATGCCCTGTTCGTGCGAACCTTCAGCCCCAGCGGCGTGGAATATTCCGAGTATGACGGCCGCGTTCCCGGGTTGGCTTCTCCTGCGCTGCCCAACAGCTCTTTGAAGTGGGAAAACACCCATTCGCGCAACCTGGGCCTGGACCTGTCGCTCTTCGACAGCCGGGTGCAGTTCACCGCCGACCTGTACTACAACACCACAAGCGACCTGCTGCTGCCCCAACCCATTCCGAGCTACACGGGCTACACCTCGCAGCAGCGCAACATCGGCGAAACCAGCAACCGCGGCCTGGAGCTGCAGCTGACCGGCACGGCCGTCCGCACGGAGAACTTAACTTGGACGATTACGGGCAACGTGGCCTTCAACCGCAACAAAATTGAAAGCCTGGGCGGCCAGCCCTACCTGCCGGGCATCAACTCGGCCTGGACCAGCGACACCGGTACCGACTACTTCGTGGCCCCTGGCCAGCCGGTGGGCCAGATGTACGGCTACATCACCGATTTCGACAACGGCCGCAAGGGCTTCTACACCGTCGATGACTTCAACTTCACCCAGGCGGCCAACGGCAGCTGGAGCTACGTGCTAAAAAGTGACGTGCCGAGCAACAGCGCCGTGGCTACCCCGGAGCCCGGGCAGATGAAGTTTAAGGACATCAACGGCGATGGCGTGGTGAACACCGACGACCGCACCGTGATTGGCAACTCCAACCCCAAGTTCACGGGCGGCCTGAACCAGCAGCTGGCGTACAAAGGATTTGACGCCAGCGTGTTCGTGAACTTCGTGTACGGCAACGACATCTACAACGCCAACCGCATTGAGTACACCAGCGCCTACCTGGCCAACCAGAACGTGCTGGGCATCATGCGTGACCGGTGGCGCAGCATCAACAGCGAAGGCAAAGTGGTGACCGACCCCAACCAGCTGCGCGAGCTGAACAAGGACGCCCAGATATGGGCCCCCACCCGCGGCCGCTACCTGCTGCACTCGTGGGCCATCGAGGACGGTTCCTTCCTGCGCATCAACAACATCACGCTGGGATACACGCTGCCCAAAAAGCTGACCCAGCGGGCCAAAGTGCAGTCGTTGCGCTTCTACGCCACGCTCAACAACGTGTACACCCTGACCAACTACTCCGGGTATGACCCGGAGGTGAACACCCGGCGCGGCACGCCGCTCACGCCCGGTGTCGATTACGCGGCCTACCCGCGCAGCAAGGCCTTCCTCTTCGGGCTTAACCTGACCCTCTAATTCCCACCCCACTCGCTTTTGACCATGAAACGTTTTATTCTTCGTCCGGCCCTGGCTGTGGCCGTAGCAGCCTGCCTCTTCGGCACGTTTTCCTGCAAAGACTATCTCGACGCTTTGCCGGCCTCGACCTATACCAGCGAAGCTACGTTTAGCAGCATCGCCAACGTGAACAGCACCCTGATTGGCGCGTACGACCCCCTCTCCGGCGACAGTGGCTACGGCGTGGCCTTTGCGGGCTTCGGCTACGACACCGACGAGGGCCAGAACCGCCCCGGCGCCCCCGACGGTGGCGGCCGCGACGTGAACCGCTACCGCATGACGCGCGGCACCACCGGCATCGTGAATCAGTACACCACCATGTACCAGGGCGTGGAGCGGGCCAGCATCTGCATCGACGAGATTCCCAAAATGGCCCTCTACACCAACGGAACCCCGCAGGAGAAGCAGACGCTGCGCCGCATGTTGGGCGAGGCCTTGTGCGTGCGGTCGCTGTACTTCCTGGAACTGGCCCGCCACTGGGGCGACGTGCCGGCCCGCTTCGGCCCCACCCCCACCAGCGGCGACGTGATACTGCTCAACACCGACCGCAACGTCATCTACAGCCAGCTGCTGGCCGACCTGGCCCAGGCCTCGCGCTACCTGCCGTGGCGCACTCAGGCCGACTACAACGCCTACGAGCGGTTCACAAAAGGGGCCGCCAAAGCGTTGCGGGCGCGCGTTGCGCTCTACCGCGGCGGCTACCGCACCAATTCGGAAACCGGGGCCTCGGAGCGCCCCACCGACTACCTGAAGTTCTACGAAATAGCGCGCGCCGAATGCGACACGTTGATGCAAAACCGCACCTATCACACGCTCAACCCCAGCTTTGAGCGCATCTGGCGCAACATCAACGAGCTGAAATTCGACACGCAGTACGGCGAAATCATGTTCGAAATTGCCATGGGTTCCGGCTCGGCGGCGTCGGACAGCAAGCTGGGCTACAACAACGGCCCCCGCTTCTCGGCGCAGTCGCGCTGGGGGCAGTCGGGCGGGGGCATCATCTTGCTACCCACGTACTTCTACAGCTTCGACTCGACCGATACACGCCGCGACATCACCTGCACGCTGTACCGCTCCGTGGATGCGGCCCCGAACACGCTGGTCAGCGTACCGGCCAACGGCATCTACGACGGCAAATGGCGCCGCGACTGGCGTGTGCCGCTGCTGTCGGGCACTACCCAAAACCTGGGCATGAACTGGCCCGTGGTGCGCTTTGCCGACGTGCTGCTGATGTTTGCCGAAGCCCAAAACGAACTGGCTGGTCCCGCCGCGCCCTACAATGGCACCACTGCCGTGCAGGCACTGGAGGAGGTGCGCCGCCGCGCTTTCCCGGCTGGCCGCTACCAGGCGCTGCCCGCTGCGCAGGTCGGCACCCAGGCCGCTTTCTTCACCACGCTCACCAAAGAGCGTCTGTTGGAATTCGGGGGCGAAGGCATCCGCAAATACGACCTGATTCGTTGGAACCTGCTGGCTACCAAAATTGCCGAGGCCAAAGCCAACCTGCTGGCCTTCGGTGCGGGCACCGGGCCCTACGCCAACGTGCCGCAGTACCTGTACGAGTACACCATTGGCACTGAGGATTTGCGCTATGCCCGCTCGCTGTACCGCCCTGCACCGAGCACGGCCACAACGTTCAACGTCACGACGGGCGGGGTCGTCTACGCGGCCAAGCGCGTGAGCTGGCGCGCGGCCGTCAACCAGAGCACGGCCGATGGGGTGGCCACCTTCTACGTGCCCAACACAGGAGATGAGTTGTTTCCTTATTCCCAAAGCATCCTGGATACCAGCCCGGGACTGAAGCAAAACTTCGGCTACTAAAGCCGGACACGACATGAACAGCTCACTGCATTCGGGTGGGAGTCCAAATGCAGCCTGTTCGGGCAACTCCAACTCGGTGCTTTGTGAGTGAGCATCGGGCGGGGTTGCCCACCGTTGTTTACAGTGCCCCTGACTTCTCAAGTACCCTTCCTTGCTGATGAAAGCAATGCCCATGCGCCTCAAAGCATTCAACCGCCTATCCGTCAGCTTGGGCGTCGGCCTGGCCCTATTGGCTTCGGTAGCAGCCTTGCCTAGCGCTGCCACGGTCACGCCGGTCACGCCGCTCAAGCTCTGGTACGACCACCCGGCCGCCAACTGGAACGAGGCCCTGCCCGTCGGCAACGGCCGGCTGGGCGCGATGGTCTTCGGCACGCCCGAGCGCGAGCGGCTACAGCTGAACGAGTCGACCATCTGGGCCGGCGGCCCGAACAACAACGTGAAACCCGATGCGCTGCCCGTCATCCGGCAGCTGCGCGAGCAACTGAAAGCCGGCCAGCAGGTGGAAGCCCAGGCCCTAGCCCAGGAAAAGATGCTGCCGCAAGGCAACAGCGGCATGCCCTACCAGATGGCCGCCAACCTTTACCTCACCTTCCCCGGCCACGAAAAAGCCACCAGCTACTACCGCGACCTGGACATTCGCCGCGCCGTGGCCTCGGTGAGCTACCAGCTGGACGGCGTGCGCTACCAGCGCGAAATGTTCAGCTCGCTGCCCGACCAAGTGATGGTGGTGCGCCTCACGGCCAGCAAGCCGGGCCACATCGACTGCCAGCTTAGCGAAGAAACGCTGGTGAAATCCACCCTGCGCACCGAGAACAACCAGCTCATTCTGGACGGTAGCGGCAACGAGCACGAAGGCCAGCCCGGCCAAATCAAGTTCCAGACCCGCGTGCAAGTGGTGGCCGAGGGCGGCAAGGTGCTAGCCGAGCCGCAGGGCCTGCGCATCGAGCACGCCACCAGCGCCACGCTCTACATTTCCATCGGCACCAATTTCATCAACTACCACGACGTGAGCGGCGATGCCGCCCAGCGGGCCAGCGCCTACCTGGCCCAGGCCGTGGGCAAGCCCTACGAGCCCGCCCGGGCGGCGCACGTGGCGGCCTACCAGCACTATTTCAACCGCGTGAGCCTGAGCCTGGGCGTGACAACCGCCGCCCAAAAGCCCACCGACGTGCGCCTGGCCAACTTCGCCAACGGCCAGGACCCCGCCCTGGCGGCGCTATACTTCCAGTACGGCCGTTACCTGCTCATCAGCTGCTCGCAGCCGGGCGGGCAGCCGGCCAACCTGCAAGGCATCTGGAACGACAAGCTGAAAGGCCCCTGGGACAGCAAGTATACCGTGAACATCAACACGGAAATGAACTACTGGCCCGCCGAGCCCACCAACCTGACCGAGATGCACCAGCCGCTGTTCAGCATGCTCAAAGACCTGAGCGTAACCGGCCAGCAGAGCGCGCGCACCATGTACGGCGCCCGCGGCTGGGTGATGCATCACAACACCGACATCTGGCGCATCACCGGGCAGGTGGATAAGCCCAACTACGGCCTCTGGCCGATGGGCGGGGCCTGGCTCTCACAGCACCTCTGGGACCATTACCAGTTCACCGGCGACCAGGCTTTTCTGCGCGAATACTACCCCGTGCTGAAGGGCGCGGCCACCTACTACGTGGATGCCTTACAGGAGGAGCCCACCCACAAGTGGCTGGTGGTGAGTCCATCGATGTCGCCCGAAAACTCTTACCAAGTTGACAACACCAAAATCAGCATCGTGGCCGGCACCACCATGGACAACCAGCTGGTGACGGACCTGTTTTCCAAAACCATCCGCGCCGCCGAGCTGCTGGGGACCGATAAGGCCTTTGCCGATACGCTGTGCATCATGCGGGCGCGGCTGGCCCCCATGCAGATTGGCCAGTACGGGCAGGTACAGGAGTGGCTGCAGGACCTCGACAACCCCAGGGGCACGCACCGCCACATTTCGCACCTCTACGGCCTGTTCCCGAGCGGGCAGATTTCGCCCTACCATACCCCAGAATTGTTCGAGGCCGCCCGCGTCACGCTCACCGAGCGGGGCGACATTTCCACGGGCTGGTCGATGGGCTGGAAGGTGAATTTCTGGGCGCGGATGCAGGATGGCAACCACGCGTATAAGCTGCTCACCAACCAGCTGCGCCTGCTGCCCGGCACCGTGGAGAAGGTGAACGAAGCCACCGGCGGCGGCACCTACCCCAACCTGCTCGACGCCCACCCGCCCTTCCAGATTGACGGCAACTTCGGCTGCACCTCGGGCCTGGCCGAGCTATTCGTGCAGAGCTACGACGGGGCCATCGACATCCTGCCGGCCCTGCCCGATGCCTGGCCCACGGGCGAAGTAAAAGGCCTGGTGGCCCGCGGCGGCTACGTGGTGGACCTGGCCTGGGACCAAGGCCGCGTCACCCGCCTGCACATCACCTCCCGCCTCGGCGGCAACTGCCGGGTGCGCCTGCACAGCCCCCTCAAAGCCACCGGCAAAACCCGGCTCACGGCCGCGCAGGGCGACAATCCCAACCCGTTCTACCAAATTCTGCCCGTGAAAGCGCCGCTCATTTCGGCCAAAACCACCGCTGCCAAACCTAAGCTGGCCGCTTCCACGCTCTACGATTTGGCCACCCAGGCCGGGCAGTCCTACGACCTAACGGCGCAATAAGCGCCAGTGCCAGCTATGCCGCTTCGCCTCCTCCTTTTCTGCTTGCTGAGCCTGAGTTTCCGGCCCGTGATGGCCCAGGAATTCCTGCCGCTGTGGCCCAAGAAGAAGATGCCCAACTCCAAGGGCATGAAGCTGGAAGACAAGATTGAGAACGAACGAATTACTCAGGTAGGTACGCCGGGCATGTACGCCTTCTTCACCTCGAAAGAGGAAAACAAGGGCTGTGCCGTACTCATTTGCCCGCCGGGCGGCTACCAGAAATTAACGTACCTGGTGGGCGGCACGCAGCTGGCCAAGTGGTTCAACACCATTGGCGTCACGGCCTTCGTGCTCAACTACCGCCTGCCCAACTCGCCCGATTTGAAGGAGCGCAGCATCGGTCCCGAACAGGACGCCCAGCGCGCCATGCGCCTGATTCGGGCCAATGCGGGCAACTGGAAGCTGGACCGGAGCCGCATCGGCATCATGGGTTCCTCAGCAGGCGGGCATTTGGCCGCCACGCTGGGCACCCACCCGGAAGACGTGTCGGCTATCGGCGATTCGCTGGACAAGCAGCCTTTCGCGCCCAATTTCATGGTGCTGGTTTCGCCGGTTATCACGCTGGGGCAATACGCGCACGTGGGCAGCCGCAACGCGCTGCTGGGCGAGAACGCGCCGCCGGAGCTGGTGGCAAAATTCTCGAACGAGCTGCACGTGACGGCCGCCACGCCGCCCACCTTCCTGGCTCACGCCTACAACGACCCTACCGTGAATCAGCGAAACAGCCTACTGTTCTACCAGGCGCTGGTGGAGCACAACGTGCCTGGCTCGCTGCACATTTTCCCGCAGGGCGCGCATGCCATCGCCGTGCGCAACAACCCTGGCTCGGCCAACCAGTGGACTGCGCTGTGCGAGGCCTGGCTGCTGGAAATGGGTTTTATGAACGAGAAAAAACAGCCCAACTAATACTTCCCCGCCGGCCACGCGCCCTCCTGCAATTTGCCCAACCCCAACCGCTATTTCTGCTAAAGCCGCCCTCTTTTCACCCCCAATGAACAACATTCGACTAGCTCTCTCCCTGGCCATTCTGACGAGTTGCGCCTCCGGCCAACACGCCCAGCAGGCTGCTACCGCCAGTGCCCCGCCTGCCAGCACGCCGGCCGTTGCGGCCGAAAACCCCGCCAACCTGCCTTTCCGTAACCCGGACCTGGACATCGACCAGCGCGTGAATGACCTAGTAGGCCGCCTGACCCTGCCCGAGAAAATTTCGCAGATGCTGAACACTTCACCGCCCATCGACCGGCTGGGAGTTCCGGGCTACAACTGGTGGAACGAGGCCCTGCACGGCGTGGCCCGCACCAGCATGAAAACCACGGTTTTTCCGCAGGCCATTGGCATGGCCGCCACCTTTGATAAAGACGCCCTGCTGACGATGGCCACCATGACAGCCGACGAAGCGCGGGCCATTCACCAGGAGTACGAGCGGCGCGGCGAGCGGGGCCGCTACACGGGCCTCACGTTCTGGACGCCCAACATCAACATCTTCCGCGACCCGCGCTGGGGGCGCGGCCAGGAAACTTACGGCGAAGACCCCTACCTGACCGGCCAGCTGGGCATGGCACTGGTGAAGGGCTTTCAGGGCGACGACCCGAAGTACTACAAAATAACGGCCTGCGCCAAGCACTTCGCCGTGCACAGCGGCCCCGAGCCGTCGCGCCACGTATTCGATGCCAAAATCAGCGACTACGATTTGTGGGACACCTACCTGCCGGCTTTCCGCGACCTGATTGTGGATGCCAAGGTGGCCAGCGTGATGTGCGCCTACAACGCCTACGAGGGCCAGCCCTGCTGCGGCAGCGATAAGCTGATGACCGAAATTCTGTACAAGAAATGGAAGTTTGTGGGCTATGCCACGTCCGACTGCGGCGGCATTCACGACTTCTACCGCACTCACAAAACCGACCCCGACGCGCCCACGGCCGCCGCGACCGGCGTGCTGCACGGCACCGACCTGGAATGCGCCAACGGCAAGTCGTTTACCTACACCTCCTTGCAGGAAGCGGTGAAGCGGGGGCTGCTGACTGAGCAGCAGATTGACGTATCGGTGAAGCGGCTGTTTAAAATCCGTTTCCAGCTGGGCATGTTCGACCCGGTAGAGCGCGTGAAGTACGCCCAGATTCCGATGAGCGTGGTGGAAAGCGCCCCCCACCAGGCCCACGCCCTCAAGATGGCGCAGGAGTCGATAGTGTTGCTGAAGAATGAGCGCAATACGCTCCCGCTGCGCAAAGACCTGAAGAAAATAGCCGTGTTTGGCCCGAACGCCGACAACGACGCCGTGCAGCTCGGCAACTACAACGGGTTTCCGACCAACAACGTGACGCCGCTCGAAGGCATCCGGGCCAAGGTGGGGCCGGGCACGGAGGTGACCTACACGCAAGGTATCGACTACGCCAGCAGCACCGTCTACGAGTCCTTCGATATCAACAAACACCTGTCCTACGACGGCAAACCGGGCTTTCAGGCCCAGTACTTCAAAGGCACGAACCTGGAAGGCCAGCCCATTGCCAGCGTGCAGGAAGCGCGGCTGAACCGCAACATCGCCGACCCCGAACAGGAAATTGTGCCAGGAGTGCGGTCGGAGAATGTGTCGGCCCGCTACCTCACCACCTTCACGCCCGACAAAACCGAAGAAGTGGCCTTGCAGATAAACGGCGACGACGGCTACCGTCTGTTCGTCGACGACAAGCTGGTGGTGGACAAATGGACGACCCAAAACTCCTCCAATAGCCAGTACGCGTTCAAGGTCGAGGCAGGTAAGAAGGTGAATCTCAAGCTGGAGTATTTCCAGAACACGGGGCGGTCCATCTTAAAATTCGGCGGGGCACGGGTGCTCCCGCTGGACCAGCAGCGCGTGCTGGCCCAGGCCAAAGAGGCCGATGCCATCATCTTTGTGGGCGGGATTTCGCCGCGCCTCGAAGGCGAGGAAATGAAGGTGGACATCGAAGGCTTCAACGGCGGCGACCGCACCAGCATTGCCCTGCCCAAAGCCCAAACCGACCTGCTGAAGCTGCTGCACGCCACGGGCAAGCCGGTGGTGTTTGTGATGATGACGGGCAGCGCCATCGGCTGCACCTGGGAGGCGGCCAACCTGCCGGCCATTGTAAATACCTGGTATGGCGGGCAGGCCACCGGCACAGCCCTGGCCGATGTGCTGTTTGGCGACTACAACCCCTCGGGCCGCCTGCCGGTGACGTTCTACAAGTCGGAAAGCCAGCTGCCAGCCTTCGATAACTACGACATGGCCGGCCGCACCTACCGCTATTTCAAGGACACGCCGCTCTACCCCTTCGGCCACGGCCAGAGCTATTCCACCTTTAAGTACAGTAACCTGAAAATGCCCGCCACCACCCAAACCGGCCAACCGGTAACCGTGAGCGTGGAAATTCAGAACACCGGCCAGCGCGCCGGCGACGAAGTAGCCCAGCTCTACGTGCGCCACCCCGACGTGAAAGGCCGCACGGCGCTGCACGCCCTGGAAGGTTTTCAGCGGGTGGCCCTCAAGGCCGGGGAGAAGAAAACCGTGCAATTCACGCTCACGCCCCGCCAGCTTTCGCAGCTCAACGCCCAAGCGCAACGGGCCGAGCTGCCCGGCAAAGTGCACGTATTCGCTGGTGGCGGCCAGCCCCTCACGCAGGCGGTGGCCAACGGCCGCGTGCTGAAAGGAGAGCTGACATTGACGGGCGGCAGTGTGGCTATCGACTAGGGCAATACTGGTTGTAGCGCGGACTTTGTAGTTCGCGCCACCGGCGGAAACCCAGACGATTTTACCGGCGCGGGGACGCGAACTACAAAGTCCGCGCTACTGTCCACCTACTTCATCAAAAACCGCCAGCAGTGCTCCGTTATTTGCGCCTATTCACCATTCGTTCCCACTCCGATGCGTCATTCCCTGCTTAAAACCGCTGCCGCGCTGGGCCTGCTGTTGCTCGCGGCCTTCAGCTCGCCACCCAAAAAAATCACCGTCTACCTCATCGGGGATTCCACGATGTCGATAAAAGAGGTAAAGGCCTACCCGGAAACGGGCTGGGGCATGCCCTTCGTGTACTTTTTTGACGAGACGGTGACCGTGGATAACCGCGCCCAGAACGGCCGCAGCACCAAAAGCTTCGTGGCCGAAAACCGCTGGCAGCCGGTAGCCAATGGCCTGAAGGAAGGCGACTACGTGTTTATTCAGTTTGGCCACAACGACGAGGTGCCGACCAAGAAAAGCTACACGCCGGAAGCCGATTACAAGAATTATCTCGTCCGCTTCATCACCGAAACCCGCGCCAAAAAGGCCCAGCCGGTGCTCATCACGCCGGTGGCCCGGCGCAAGTTTGATGCCACTGGCAAAGTGGAAGGCACGCACAACGTGTACTCCGAAATCGTGCGTGTCACGGCCCGTGAGCAGCAGGTGCCACTCATCGACCTCGACCGCGAAAGCCAGGCCCTGCTCCAGCAATACGGCGTGGAGAACTCCAAGCTGCTCTTCAACCAGGTAGTGCCCGGCGAACACCCCAACTACCCCGACGGCAAAGAAGACAACACCCACTTCAACGAGCTGGGCGCCCGCAAGATGGCCCAAATCGTGCTGGCCGACATCCGCGCCCTCAAGCTGGAGCTGGCCAACCGCATTGTGCAGCGCGCCGCCGCCAAAACCGTGGACCCGCAGGCCCGGTAGCTGCTTATAATAACTGAATCAGAACGTCATGCAGAGCGCAGCGAAGCATCTTTACCTCTGTAGTAAATGATATGCTCACGCGGTAAAGATGCTTCGCTGCGCTCTGCATGACGTTCTGGTTTTATGCACCTAATGTCTCCTTTCATTCATGAAAACACTCCCGCCCACCATCCGGAATTACGCGCTGCTAAGCTTCATGCTGCTACTGCTAACGGCCTTCGCCGCCCCCGCTCCGCGCAAGATTAAGCTTTACATGATTGGCGATTCCACGATGGCCAACAAGGTGCGGCAGGTGTTCCCCGAAACCGGCTGGGGCATGCCGCTGGTCACCTTTTTCGACACGGCGCAAGTAACCGTGGACAACCGCGCCCAGAACGGGCGCAGCACCCGCACCTTCCTGGCCGAAAACCGCTGGCAGCCCGTGGTGGATGCCTTGAAGGAGGGCGACTATGTGTTCATCCAATTCGGCCACAACGACGAAGCCGAGAACTACCCCGACCGCTACACCCCGCCGGAAGACTACCGCAAGAACCTCGTCAAGTTCGTGACTGAAACGCGCAGTAAAAAGGGCAACCCGGTGCTGCTCACACCCATCACGCGCCGCCAGTTCGACAAGGAAGGCCACATTAAAGAAACCCACGCGGCCTATTCAAAAGTGACCACCGAAGTAGCCGCCCAATACAAAGTGCCGCTCATCGACCTCGACAAAATGAGCCGCGACCTGGTGCAGCAATTTGGCGAAGAAAACAGCAAGCTGCTTTTTCTGCAGCTGGCCCCCGGCGACCACCCCAATTACCCTTACGGCAAGAACGACAACACCCACTTCAGCGAGCTGGGCGCCCGCAAAATGGCCCAGTTGGCCGTGAGCCAGGTCATTGCCCAAAAGCTGCCGCTGCTCTCGGAGCGCCTAGCCAAGCCCACCGCCAAAAACGCGGTGCCGCCCGCGGCCACCGGCAAAGACGCCCAACCCACCACGCCGTGAAATAAAAAACGTCACGCAGAGCAACGCGAAGTATCTCGCGTGCTTAATTAAAACAATCGATTGTGTGATTACCTTGGGCGAGATGCTTCGCTGCGTTCTGCATGACGGCCTAAAACCTTTTCCTGCTCATTTCCCAACTCAACCTGCTAATGCTTCTTCGCACCCTTTTCCTTGTCGGCTGCCTGCTGGCTGCTTCCGTCGTGCACGCGCAGGTGGCGCCACCGGCTGCCCCCGCCAAGGCCCCGGCCAAGATTGAAACCTTCCTGGTGCCCGTGCGCCTGACCGTGGCCCCCGACGGCTCCGGCGACTACCGCACCATTCAGGAAGCCGTGATGGCCGTGCGCGACTTCATGCAGGTGCCGGCCACCATTTTCATCAAAAACGGCACCTACAAGGAAAAACTACTGATTCCATCGCAGAAAACCAACCTCACGCTGCTGGGCGAAAGCCGGGAGGGCGTCGTCATCACCTTCGGCGACTATTCCGGCGATGCTGAAAAGCACAGCACCTACACCTCGGCCACGGTGCGCGTGCAGGGCAACGATTTTGCGGCCGAAAACATCACCTTCGAAAACTCGGCGGGGCGCGTGGGGCAGGCCGTGGCCCTGCACGTGGAGGGCGACCGCGCCACCTTTCGCCACTGCCGCATGCTGGGCAACCAGGACACGCTGTTTCTGGCCGTCGAAAACAGCCGGCAGTACTACCAGGACTGCTACATCGAAGGCACGACGGATTTCATTTTTGGCTCCAGCACGGCCGTGTTCGAGCACTGCACCATTTTCAGCAAAACCAATTCCTACATCACGGCGGCCTCCACATGGCCCCGGCAGCCGTTTGGGCTGGTGTTTCTGAGCTGCCAGCTCACGGCGGGCCCCGAAGCCACCAAAGTGTACCTCGGCCGGCCCTGGCGCCCCAATGCCCGCACGGTGTTTCTCAACACCGAAATGGGCGCCCACATCCGGCCCGAAGGCTGGGAAAACTGGGGCAAGGTCAGCAACGAAGCCACCGCGTACTACGCCGAATTTGGCAGCACCGGCCCCGGCGCCAACCCCAACGGCCGGGTGAAATGGTCCCACCAGCTCACGGCCAAAGAAGCCCGGCAGTACACCCTCAAGACCATTTTTACCGGCCCCATTGCCTGGGAGCCAACCCGGAAATAAGCCCGCACTTCAGTAGCGCAGCTCTGTCATCCTGAGCAGCGCGAAAGACCTTCTCACCGACGAACAGCTTGCAGTAACTCAATCGACTCAAAAAGGAGAAGGTCCTTCGCACTGCTCGGGATGACAGACGCCTGAAAAGTGACTCACCAACTCCATCAACTACCCGTGCTACCCAGCACATTCTTCAGCAGCTTCATTCATTTTTTTCTTTTCCAAAACCCACTCGTCATGCTCACTTTTACAAAACGCTTGTGCGCCTCGGTCGTCCGAGGTCGATTTATTCGTCCGCTCGCTATTGCCGGGGCCTTCGTGGCGCTGGCTGCCGGAACCGCCAATGCTCAATTAGCGGCCTTCCCGGGAGCCGAGGGCTTCGGCAAAAATGCCTCGGGTGGCCGGGGCGGGCAGGTGGTGGAAGTCACCAACCTGAACGACTCCGGGGCGGGCAGCTTCCGCGATGCCTTCAACCAGTACCCCGGCCAGCCCATCACCATCGTGTTTCGGGTGGGCGGCATCATCGACTTGCTGACGCCGCTCCGGCCCACTCGCTCCAACGTGACGGTGGCCGGCCAAACGGCGCCCGGCGATGGCATTTGCATGAAGCGCAGCACTTTCAAGATTTTTGGCAACAACGTCATCGTGCGCTACATGCGCTCCCGGCCAGGCGACATCTCGGGGTCGAACCTGCCGCCAGTGTACGGCATGGACATGGAAAACTGCCGCAACTTCATCGTCGACCATTGCTCGTTTAGCTGGTCCATTGAAGAAGCGGCCACGTTCTACGACAACAAGTACTCCACCGTGCAGTGGTGCATCATCAGCGAAAGCCTGAATTCTTCCTACAATTCCAAAGGCGACCACGGCTACGCCGGCGTGTGGGGCGGGCAGTACGCCTCCTATCACCACAACCTGGTGGCGCACCACCACAGCCGGGCCATTCGCTTCAACGGCGCCCGGGCCCACGACACCACGGCCGTGGTGGACTACCGCAACAACGTGATTTACAACTGGGGCAACACCAACGCCGCCTACGGCAACGAGATTGAAATCAACGGCGGCTCGGGCCAGCTCAACCTGGTGAATAACTACTACAAAGGCGGCCCCGCCACGCCAGCCTCGCGGGCCAGCGTCATCTTCGACATCACCGAAGCTTACGATGCGGCCAACCCCAACAAGCCGGTGGCCACGGTGTACGCCAACGGCAACTACGTGAACAACTACCCCGCCGTGACGCTCGATAACTGGAACAACGGCATCCGGCTGCACAACTACCCCGCCACGGCCATGAGCCAGTTCCGGCAGCTGGCCGTCACGCCCAATCTGGCGCCCATCGTGACCGAAACGGCCCAGAACGCTTACTTGTCGGTGCTGGCCGGCGCGGGGGCCATTGCGCCCGTGCGCGATGCCGTGGATGCCCGCATTGTGAGCGAAACCCGCAGCGGCACCGCCACCGGCAGCAGCCCCGCCGGCTCCACCACCTACGGCCTGAACCAGGGCATTATCGACACGCAAACCGACGTGGGCGGCTGGCCTGCCTACGCCAGCGGCACCGCCCCCACCGACACCGACCACGACGGCATGCCCGACGCCTGGGAGCTCAGCCAGGGCCTCAACCCAAACAACGCCGCCGACCGCAACACCGTGAGCACCAGCGGCTACACCATGCTGGAAAACTACCTGAACGGCCTGGCCACTACCACGGTGCTGGCAAGCCGGAACGGCACCGCACAGCTGCCCTTGCAAGCCTATCCCAACCCCAGCCAGAACGGCCTCACCGTGACGCACCCCGTAGCCAGCAGCTCGGCCAGCATCACGCTCTTTGCCGTCGATGGCCGGCAGGTAGTCACCGTGGCCGTGGCCCCCGGCAGCACCGCTACCCGCCTGGCCCTCTCAGCTCTAGCCGCCGGCCAATACGTGGTGCGCTTCACCAGCACCCACGAGACACTAACGACCAAATTCACTAAGGAATAGCTACCCAGACATCTGCACAAAGTTCATAGAACGTCATGCTGGGCTTGTCGAAGCATCTCTACCGCTTCGTCTGTCATCCTGAGCTGAGCGAAGGACCTTCTCACGCCGAAATGAATCGATAAAACGGGAGAAGATGCTTCCTTCGTCAGCAGGACAAATGGCGCGGTAGAGATGCTTCGGCTGCGCTCAGCATGACGTTCTTTCCTTGCAATAATTTTTCCCACTTGCGCAGCTATTGCGCTACCGCTTTTGCTTGAAAACGCGGTCCAGAAACGCGGCGGTGTAGTTCAGCGTGGGCTCAAACCACGGGTTGAACAAGGGGAACGCATGGGGCGAATCCGGAAAAGCGTGCATTTCGTGGTAGATGTGAAATTCGTCCAGCTTTTTGGTCATGTCGTCGCGCCCGGCGTGCATACGGTCCACGGAGCTATTGATGAACAGAATGGGTGGCGTTTGGGCCGAAACGTGGTTTAGCGCGCCGGCCTGCTGCCATAGTTCCGGGTTCTGCGTTTTAGAAACACCCAACCAGTACGTCGCGGCCGACGGCCCCTTGCTATCGTCGCCCTCCCCCGATTCGGGGTGAATAAAAGCCAGCGTACCATCCACATCAACCATGGCCTGCACACTGCTGGAATGGCTGGCGTAGCTGGTTTTGGCTTCAAAAGCCGGGTTGTTGTTGGTGGTGCCCAGCAAGGTGGCCAGCTGGCCACCCGCCGAGAAGCCCCACACCGCAATTTTAGTGGTATCGACGGGGAAAGCCTTGGCGTTGGCCCGCAGCCACCGGATGGCGGCCTTCAGGTCGTGTAGCGCCGCCGGGTACAGGGCTTCGGTTGAGAGTCGGTATTCGGCCGTCATGGTCACGTAGCCTTTGGCGGCGAGCTGCTGCGCCATGGGCACGTGCTGCGACCGGTTGCCGGAGCGCCACCCGCCGCCGTACACCAGCAGCACCGCCGGGTAGCCTTTGCGGCGCTTGGCCGCCGGATAGAAAATATCCAGCTGCAGGTCGCGCCCATTCAGCGAGCAGTAGGTCACATTGGTCTTTGCCTGAATAGTGGCCGGCACCGCGGGCCGGGCAATGCTGATGGCCGGATACTTCTTCCGGGCTTTAACAAAAGCACTGTACGTCGTGAACGAGGTGTCGCGGGGCACTGCTGGCTGCTGCGCTACTGCCGGGTGCGTGGCCACTAGCAGTAGCAGGAGCGTGACGATGCCTGCCAGCCAACGCGTCCAGGCCCGTAAAGAGGGTAAATTCATCATATAAAAATAGGCGGTGACAACCTTAATGCCTTAATGAAAGAGGGCGAAGGCAGTCTTCAAGCTGCAACGGAGTATGCCCAAACCTTGTGACAGCACTGCGTGGAGGGATTGTCTTTAGGGTAGGGAGGTACACAAGGCCCCTAAATAAGCCTTGGTATTGGTGATGCGCGCTACACAGCTCTCAACCCTACGTCTGAGCGCCCGTTGAAGGAAGGCACTTTCGCTCCTATTCATGAAGTATTTCCTTGTCGCCCTGCTGTTCGTCATGGGCGGCGCCCTTGGAGCCTGCAACAGCTCCCCCGCCACAAACAACCAGCTCATTACCGGCGACCACCCCATGCCAACCGATTCGGTTGTGGCCGTCGATGCCAAGGCATCCCCGGTCCACGGCCCGGTTCCTTTTGTGAATCCGACTAAAATCGGTCGCACGCTCGGCCCCCGTACACCTTCCCCACCGGCCAGCCGAACCCACTAAATAGCCCATCGAACATCCGGGCTGTTTAAAATTGGTTTAGGAATCGTTCAATCTTGTTCAATGCTTCTTCCTGGTTCGGAGCCCGCTCGATAATGTAGGCATCGTTGTGCTTAACCAGCGCAATCATGCCCTCGGCAGCCGGCGCAATCAGCGCAACACCCCGGTCCAATGCCGCCACAACCGGCGCCGGAAACCACGCATCCAAGGCAGCTCTGGCGGCGTGCCATTCTTCTTCTGCCCGGGCGCTTGCCTGCTGAAAAGCTTCGTGTTCTGCCAATCGTGCTTTAAAAACCTCAACCGAATCCAAGGTGACAAACCCTTCTTCCAATTCATAAACCGGCGCCTGAACATGGGCGCTTTTGAGCCTGAACTCTTCCGCAGAAGCAGACTCAAAGGCTTCAACGAGCAATTCGAACGCAGATTTTTGGGTGGTCATAAACGCAACGGGCAATAAGAATGAGCCCCGAAGATAGCACCGACGCTGCCGGCCTCGAATGGCGCTTTTCGTGCCATAGCTGCCCTGTGTCACTGAAACTGACTCTGGATTTCGAGGGACTGGCAAATTAATCCCCAGAATCATCAGTGGCTGTTTTGGTTTAAGCCGCGGCTTAAACCAAAACAGCCACTTAAGCATTGAGCTAAGTGGCTGTTCAATCAGTGTGGGAAGTAAAGGGCTCGAACCTTCGACCTCTGCTGTGTGAAAGCAGCGCTCTGAACCAACTGAGCTAACCTCCCAGGTGAGAAATACAAGCAGTGATGAGCTTGTAGGCACCAGCGTAGGCACCAGAAACAAAACAGCCACCTAGTTTTTGCGCTAAGTGGCTGTTGCTCAATGTGGGGGATGTAGGGTTCGAACCTACGACCCTCTGCTTGTAAGGCAGATGCTCTGAACCAGCTGAGCTAATCCCCCGTGGGCGTTTCCGTTTGGGATTGCAAAGATGGGAGGTGTTTTTGGAAGTGCCAAACAAATGGGTGGCAATACGGCTAGTTTTTTCGCTTACACACCGCCTGATAACAGCAACGAATTCATTTTCAGTGAAAGAAAATTTTCGGTTATCAGCAGAAAAAGGCTGGTTTCAGGCGGTCGAAACGGCAAGCAACGTAATCGGCTCAGTCCCGTTAAGTCATCAAATCTTCTTTCCAATCAACCTTTCTTTTCCATGGAAACCCAACTCCTCCAGAACTATTCCGAAGCAGAAAAAACAGCTTACCTGAGTGCCATTGCCAGTCTGGCCACGGCCGACCGCCAGGCCTCGGGCGCCGAGACGCAGTTTTTGCAGGCGTTGGCGCAGCAAGCGGGCCTGTCAGGCGGAGCCACGCAGCAGGTGCTGGCCGCAGCGCAGGATTCCAACAACCAAAGCATTCAGCAAAACCTGGATGCGCTTAAAAACAGCGACTTGCGCTTTTCCCTGGTCACCGACCTCATCAGCTTTGCCCGGGCCGATGGGGCCTATGCCAACGACGAGGAAGCCATGATTGGCAAGATGTCGCAGTACCTGGGCATCAACCCAGAGCAAAAACAGGCCCTCGAATCGGTGGTGGACCAGGCCGCCACCGTGCCCCACGACCCGCAGGACCCCGCCAAGGAAGGTTTCTTCAGCAGCATTGGCGACAAGCTTTCCAACGTGGGCATTCCCAAAAGTGCCCTCATGGCCGGTTTGCTGGGCGTGGTGGCCCCCATGGTGATTTCCAAAGTGATGGGCGGCGGCCAGAACAGCAGCTACGGCAACCAAGGCGGGGGCGGGGGCTTGCTGGGCGGCAGCATGGGCGGCCTGCTGGGCGGCGCCGCCCACAGCGGCATGGGCAGCCTGCTCGGTGGCCTGCTGGGTGGAGGCATGCTGGGTGGTTTGCTGGGCGGCGGCAACTCGGCGGCCGACCTGCCCCAGCAGGGCTCCGCTATTGGCAGCGGCGGCCTGGGCTCAATGATGTCCATTTTGGGCGGCTTGGGCGGCCGGCCCAACTCGCAGCCCGCCAGCGCAGGGGGGGCCGGCTTGGGTGGCCTGCTCAATGGCGGGCTGGGCGGTATGCTCGGCGGCCTGTTTGGCGGCCGGTGATTCCTGGACCGCAGATTTAACGGATTTGACGGATTAAAAAGGATTCGGATAAAAGTATCAAAGCACAAAGAGCCGCAGCTTCTTAAGCTGCGGCTCTTTGTGCTTAGTTGGATGTAATAATCTGGAAAGCAATCTATTGAAGTTGTTTAGGCGGCGTACAGATTGCCGGTCAAGGGCCTTTCGTGCACCTTGCCTGCGTGAACTGGTCCGACGCCCAGGGCGTCGGACCGAGCGGAACCGACTGCTACACAGCTTCATTCAAAAGCCAGATTGAATCCTTTTTAATCCGTCAAATCCGTCAAATCTGCGGTCCGGAAATACTTTCACGCCTTAGCGGGTGTTGCAACTGCCGGCGGTGCTCCGGCCAGTGCTCCACCCTCCTTCTCAATTACTTCCACAATACGGTAGTTGAGGTCTTCTTTCACGTCGAGGTATTCGTCGTAGCTGGTGGTCTCCACGAAGTACTGCACGGTCACTTCCTTGCCGGCGGGCGTGAGGGCGTTGAATTTCATCTGCACGTCCTGGGTCACCAGCGGGTGGGCCTGCATGGCGGCCACCGCCCCGGCAATGATGGCGTGCAATTGGGCGCTGGTGGTTTTTTGGTCGAAGGTGAGCGTAAAGCCCACGCGGCGCGAGGTGCGCAGCGAGAGGTTATCCAACGGCTTGTCAATCATGCTTTTGTTGGGCACGGTCACGTAGCTTTTTTCGGCGGTGCGCAAGCGGGTGCTGCGGAAACCGATTTTTTCCACGGTGCCGCTCACGTCGCCGGCCGTCACGAGGTCGCCCACACCGAAGGGCTGGTCGAGGAAGATGGTGAAGGAGGCAATGAGGTTTTCGAGGCTTTCCTTGGCCGCGAAGGCCACGGCCAGGCCGCCAATGCCCAGGCCGCCAATCAGGGCCGTCACGTTCACCCCAAACACTTCGCCCAGCACCACCATGGCCCCGATGATGATGACGAGCACCTTGAGCAAATCCTTGGCAAAGGGCAGAAACTGGTTGTCGAGCCGCGTAGTGCCCGGCGTCAGGCGCAGCTCGTTGCGGCGGCGCACCACTAGCAGCGCAAAATCGACCAGCCGCAGCACTACCCAGGTGATGGTGGCGATAAAGCCCAGCAGAAACACGCGCAGCAGCGCCACCTTGGGCCAGGGCTCCACGCCCGGCACGGCGTTGGGCGGCAGCGGGTAGCGCAACACACCAAACGCCACGTATATGGTGCCCAGGAACAAGAGAATGGACAGCGGCTGAATCAGCAACTCGTGCAGTTCCGGCTCGCTCACGCCGGCCGTGTAGCGCTTGGTAAGCCGGAACAGGACCTTGCTCAACAGCCGCGACATCAGCCGGCGCAATGCAGCGCCTAGCAACAGGATAAGCGCCGCCAGTAGGTATTGGCTCAGCGCATTGCCCAGAATTTCGTAGTGCAGAAAGGGAGGAAGCGTCATGTCAGAAAATGCGTCAGAGACTAGCCGGTGCGTCCGCTTATCAGTGCGAGTATTCCGCACATCAAGCGGCCATGCAGGAACTCAGCCAACGGAAAAAGCGCTACGCCCAGGCAATCGGGAAGCAGCGAGCCTGCGCGGGGCCATCACTTGGCCCGAATGGCAATAACCGGGTCCAGATTAGCGGCCAGCACGGCGGGCACAATGCCCGCAATTACTCCAATACCTACGGAAATCAACAGGCCAAGTACAACCCGCGCCGCCGACATGGTGAGCGGCAGCGAATCCTGCGGCAGCAGCGTCACCAGCCACACCAGCAGAATGCCCGCCCCGCCGCCAATGAGGCAGAGGCAGACGGCTTCGAACAAAAACTGAAACAGAATGAAGAAGTTCTTCGCGCCCAGCGACTTCTGAATGCCGATAATGTTGGTGCGCTCCCGCACCGACACGAACATGATGTTGGCAATGCCGAAGCCGCCCACCAGGATGGCAAACGAGCCAATGACGCCCCCCACAATGCCAATGATGCTGAAGAGCTTGCCCACCATGGAGGCAATCATTTCGGGGCGGTTCAGGGCAAAATTGTCATCCTGCCGGGGCTTGAGGCCGCGGATGTTGCGCATCACGCCGCGCATTTCGTACTCCAGGTCCAGCAGGCCGGGGTCTTCGTCGCGGCCTTTCACGGCCAGCGACACGCGGGGCCCGCTTCCGAAACCGGTACCGCTCAGCGCAAACAGCTTGGCAAACATGTTGAACGGAATGATGCAGTTGGCGTCGTTGCTGGAAATGGTGATGAGCTTTTTGCCTTCTTTTTCCATCACGCCAATCACCGTCAGGGTCATGCCCTTGGCCTTAAATTGCCGGCCCACGGCATCGCCATTGGGAAACAGGTTTTCGGCAATGGTGGCCCCGATGATGGCCACCGGCCGGGCCGCGTCCATCTCCTGCACGGTGAAGTAGCGCCCCTCCTTCAGCGGCACGTTGCTCACGATGCGGAAATCGTAGGTCACGCCCTGCAATACGCAGTCGGCCACGGAGTTGGAGCCGGCTTTTAGGGTATTGCCGCCGTTGGCGGCGAACATGGCGATGCCTTTGTTATTGGGCCCCAGCTGCCGGCGCAATTGCTGGAACTCGCGCGGGGTGGGATTGGGCCGGCTGAAATACGTCCACCACGGCGAGTCGGGGCTGAAAATAAAGGGCCACTTCTGCACGTAGATGATTTTGTCGCCCACGAAATCGAGGCTGCTGCGAATGTTGGATTCCAGCGAATCGACAATGGTGAAAACGGCGATGATGGAAAAAATACCCACCGTGACCCCCAGCAGCGACAAAACGGTGCGCAACAAGTTGGATTTGAGGGCGTCCCAGGCAAACCGAAAGCTTTCAAACGTGAGGCGGAGCGTGAGCATAATGAAGCGCGTGCAGAAAGAAGGAATAATACCTGAGCGCAAAAGACGGGATTCGGCCGGGAAGTTGCGACGCCGGGCGCGCAAAGCTGTTTTCTACAGCGCCAGAATGCCGAAAAGCTGAATACCAAATAAAAAGCCGTACTTTTGCCTCCCCAAATTTCCGTATCTTCCCCCAATTATAGCCCTATGGCGATGAAATTGCATGAGTTCAAATTTGAACTCCCCGAGGAGCTAGTAGCCCTGCATCCCGCCCGCAACCGCGACGAAAGCCGCCTGATGGTGTTGCACCGCTCCACCGGCCAGATTGAGCACCGCAGCTTCAAAGATATTCTCGATTATTTTGATGAAGGAGACGCGTTGGTTTTCAACGACACCAAAGTTTTCCCGGCCCGCCTCTACGGCAACAAAGAAAAAACCGGTGCCAAGATTGAAGTTTTCCTGCTGCGCGAATTGAATAAGGAGTTGCGCCTGTGGGACGTGCTGGTAGACCCCGCCCGCAAAATCCGCGTGGGCAACAAGTTGTATTTCGGCGAGTCGGACATGGTGGCCGAAGTGATTGACAACACCACGTCGCGCGGCCGGACCATCAAGTTTTTGTTTGATGGCACCGACGAGGAGTTTCGCAAGGCGCTCTACGAGCTGGGCGAAACCCCGATTCCGAAAGAAGTTATCAACCGCGAAACCGAGCCCGCCGACAAAGAGCGGTACCAGACGATTTACGCCGAGCACATTGGCGCGGTGGCGGCGCCGTCGGCCGGCCTGCACTTCACCCGCGAGGTGATGAAGCGCATGGAAATCAAGGGCGTAGAGCCGGCATTCGTGACGCTGCACGTGGGCCTGGGCACTTTCCGCACGGTGGATGTGGAGGATTTGACCAAGCACAAGATGGACTCGGAAAACTTCATCGTGACGGCCCCGGCCTGCGAAGTGGTGAACAAGGCCCTCGATGCCAAGAAGAAGGTGTGCGCCGTGGGCACCACCACCATCCGCGCCATGGAGGCGTCGGTGTCGGCCAATGCCCGCATGAAGCCCACCCAGGGCTGGATTGACCGGTTCATTTTCCCGCCCCACGAATTTAAAATCGCCAACTCGCTGCTCACCAACTTCCACATGCCGGAGAGCACGCTCATCATGCTGGCGTCGGCCTTCGCCGGCTACCCCCTGCTGATGGAAGCCTACAAGGAAGCTATCAAGGAGAAGTATAAGTTCTTCAGCTACGGCGACGCCATGCTGATTCTGTAAGAATTCAGGCCGCCAAGCTTTGAGAATGCCGGAACTCCCGATAAGGGATTCCGGCATTCTTTTTTAGCAGAACTTCGCGCCGATGAAAATTCCTACCCTTCCGCGCCAGGCCCCCGAACTTCCCCGCTCCCAAGCCCCAAGACTAGCCATTCTCGTCGCCGGCGGCAGCGGCACCCGCATGGGCACCGACCAGCCCAAGCAGTTCCTGCTGCTGCACCAAGAGCCGGTGCTGCTACACACGCTGCGCCGCTTTGCCGAGCCGGCCCTGGGTGTGGCCAACATTGTGCTGGTACTGCCGGCGCACCAGCTGGATACCTGGCGCGCGCTGTGCAAGCAGTACGGCGTAGACATTCCGCATCAGCTGGTGACGGGTGGTGCCACGCGCTGGGCTTCGGTGAAAGCGGGCCTGGCGGCGCTGAGTGACTACCCGGAAGGACTTGTGGCCGTGCACGACGGCGTGCGGCCGCTGGTGTCGCGCCAAGTGGTGGAACGTACTTATGCCGCCGCCGCTACGCACGCGGCAGCCGCCGCCGCTGTGATGCCCAAGGACTCGGTGCGGCTGGTGTCGCAGCACGGCTCGGCGGCCCAGAACCGCAACCGCCTGCGCCTGATGCAAACGCCCCAGACGTTTGAGATTGACTTGCTGCGCCGGGCCTACGCCATGCCGGAGCTGGCCACCTTCACCGACGACGCCACGGTAGTAGACGACCTTTGCCGCGTGCAGCTGGTGGAAGGGGATTACCGCAACCTGAAAATCACGACGCCGGAAGATTTGGTGGTGGCCGAGGCGCTAATGGCGACCGCGCTGTAGCGCGAACTTTGTAGTTCGCGTGCCCGAACGATTCTAATAGCGCGGGGACGCGAACTACAAAGTTCGCGCTACTTTCGCCCACCCAACCCACCAATCCACCCATGGAATACACCAGCCTGCTCTACAACGTGCGCCCCGACGGCGTGGCTACCATCACCCTGAACCGCCCGGAGGTATTCAACGCCTTCAACGACCCCATGAGCTACGAGCTGCAGGACGCCCTGAAGCAAGTGGGGCGCGATGCCAGCGTGCGGGCCGTGGTGCTCACGGGTGCCGGCCGGGCGTTCTGCTCGGGCCAGGACCTGAAGGCGGCGCAGGAAGCCGCGGCGGCCGAGGGCAAGCCCCGCTCCTTCTACGACTCGCTGCACCAGCGCTACAACCCCATCATCCGGGCCATGCGCGGGCTGCCGAAGCCGATTATTGGTCGCCTCAACGGGGTGGCGGCCGGCGCGGGCTGCTCGCTGGCGTTGGCCTGCGATGCCATCGTGGCCAGCACCGATGCCTCGCTGATTGAGGTGTTCATCAACATTGGGCTGGTGCCCGACTCCGGCTCGTCGTGGTTTTTGCCGCGGCTGGTGGGCACGCTCAAGGCCTTTGAGTTGTGCAGCCTGGGCTCGAAAGTGCCGGCCGAAGAGGCCTTGCGGCTGGGGCTGGTGAACCAGGTGGTGCCCCCTGAGCAACTCGACGAAGCCACTTATGTCCTGGCTGCCCGGTATGCCTCCGCGCCCACCAAATCCATTGGGCTGATAAAGCAGATGCTAAACAAGGCCGGCGCCGCTACCCTGGACGAGATGCTGGACTACGAAGCTCATTGCCAGCAGATTGCCGGCGAATCGGCCGACTACTCCGAGGGTGTGAAGGCCTTTAGCGAGAAGCGCAAGCCGGTTTTTACGGGCAACTAGCCGGCGAATCGGCCCCAAAACGTTGCACCGAATAACCAAAAAGAGCCGTCCCTTGCAGGACGGCTCTCGCTTTTTTGCAGAAATTCTGCGCGGTGGAACTTACCGGAGGGTGATGGTTTTGGTGCGGCCGTTGATGGTGACGCTGGCAATTTTATCGCAGTCCTGGGTGCCGCTGGGGTCGTAGTCGAGCAGCAGGGTTTTCGACTTGGAATTGGTGATGCTCACCACGCCGTGCACGAAGTACTTCAGGCAGTCGGCGCGCTTGATGAGGGGCGACTGAATGGTGGTGGTGTAGGCCACATTCTTGCGGTTGACACCGGTAGAGGAGCCGGTTACGCTGAACACGTCATCGGATACCTGAGGCGTGTTGAAGCCTTGCGTTTGGGTGAAGGTCCAGTTGGCCGTCCAGGAATGCGTGCCGCCGTTGTTGGCCCGAATGATGCTGGCGTTGGTCACGTCCACCGTGAAGGAGCCCAGGCCGATGTCGGTGAAGGTGCGGGTGGCAGTGTGCTGGTTGTCGTTCACAAAATAGCCATCGCGGGTAACCACGGCGCCGGCGCGGCGGCGGTTGGTATCGGTGGTGAAGTGCACGATGATTTTACCGCGGCGGTACCGGCCATCGGCGCACAGGCAGTTGGTGGTGCCAAAGTCGATGGTGAGGGTGTGGGTACCGGCGTCGTAGGTGCGGGTGGCACAGGAACCAAACTTGGCGCGAAACTCCGTTTCCGTGTTGCTGAAGCCCTGGGTGCCCAGGTCGGCCGGGGCCGTCTGCATGGCGTCGGAGCTGATGGCGGTTTCGACGTTGTCCTCGCTACGGTCTTCGGCCGTGGTGATGTCTTCGTCGGGCGTGGCGTCGTCTTTGCGGTTGCAGCCGGCGGTGAGCAGCAGGCCACTGGCCAGGCAGGCAAGGGTGAGGGAGCGGAGAGACAGGGTACGCATGATGGGGAAATATTAAAAGAGTCGAGATGAAGACGATGAACTGCGTTTGTGGCCGGTTGGAAGCGCTTCGCCTAAGGGGGTTTAAAGCTATGAAAAAAAAGTTCTAAACCAGGGCAATGAACCCCGTTGCGGGCCAATCGTATAGCCTGCCAATCAACCGCTTGAGTTGTTCAGCAAAATTCACCCTATATGCCTGCTTCACGATATTTTTCCTGGGCCCCGCGGCCCCAGCGCTGGCTGCTGGTGGCGGGACTGCCGCTGGTAGCGGCCTGCTCGTCAGGTGGCAGCAATGATGCCGTAGACGCCGCCATGGCGCAGAATGAGAAGAAAATTGATACGGCCGACATCACCAAGAAGCAGGAAGCCGATGCCGAGTTCCTCGTGAAGAGCACCAGCAATGCGCTGCTCGAAGTGGAGCTGGGCAAGCTGGCGCAGGCCCGCGCCACCGCGCCTGCCGTGCGCAGCTACGGCGCCCAATTGCTGCAAAAGCGCCTGGAACTGTTGGGGGCACTGCGGGTGCTGGCCGGTGCCAAAGGCCTGGCCGTGCCGCCCGCGCTGGGCCAGGACGAGCAGGAAGCCTACCACGAAGCCGCCACCCAAGCCGGCACCCAACTCGACAAGCACGTGATGGCCCTACTCGTGAAAGCCCAGAAGCAGGATGAGGATAATTTCGAGGACATGAGCGACGATGGGTACGACGGCGACATTCGCGGCTTTGCGGCTAAATTCCACGGCCCCGTGCAGGAACAGCTCGATGGCGCCAAAGCCGCTGCTGACGTGGCCGACGCCCTGCCGTAGCGAGGAGCTCGTGGCGGCTTCACCCGGTTTTCACCCAAGTCAGTTCACTTTGTGCATCCACCAATTCTTTCCATTCCTCATGAAACGTCCACTCATCACCCTGTTCAGTGCTGCCACCCTACTGATTGCCGCTGCCGGCTGCAACTCCCATGACTCCGTTAAACAAGCCCAGGAGGCGAACGAAGCCAAAGCCGACAGCACCACGGCCAACACGGACATGGGCAAAATCGAAGAAAAAGGCAAGGACTATGATTCGGAATTTATGACCAAGGCGGCCAGCGGCGGGATGCTTGAGGTGGAAATGGGCAAACAAGTCCTCGCCCGGGCCGTGACGCCCGAAGCCAAAAAGTACGCTGAGCAAATGGTGTCGGACCACACCAAAGGCAATGCCGAACTGATGGCCCTGGCCGCTAAAAAGAACATTACCCTGCCCTCTACCCTCGGCGACGAGCACGCCAAGGTGCTGAAAGATGTAGTGGAAGAAAAAGGTGTAAAGATGGACCAGGAGTACATGAAGGAAATGCTCAAGGACCACGAAGAAGATGTGAAGGAATACACCGACGCTTCCATCAAAGCTGCCGACCCCGACATCAAAGCCTTCGCCGCCAAAACCGTCCCGATGCTGAAAATGCACCTCGACATGGTGACCAAGATGCGCCCGGCCGTGGACGCGGCTAAGTAAAACCGGTGGATGCCAGCCAGCTTACAGGGCCTGTTCCTTAACCGGAACAGGCCCTTTCTCATGCCTTGGGGTATTGACCAGCTTACTGGCTATCAATGGCTGAGCTTGCAAATATTAGTCCTGCCATAATGAAACATCTTGTCTGAACCCTTCCGTACTGCTTGGAGGCGACCCGCCTAATGCCCTCATTTTTCATCACTTCCTTTCCAAATATTATGATGCGCTCCCTTCTTCCAGTGCTGGCTACGGGCCTGCTTACGCTTGCCTCCTGTGGCGACGCCAACAAAACCACGGCCGAAAGCAGCACCGACAGCAACATGGCCAATACGCCGGCCGCCGGGGCCGATACTACCGCAAACCAGCCGGCCCCGGCCGGTGACAGCAGCGCCACCAGCAGCGGCACGGCCATGGGCGACGCCAACGGCCCCACCGGCCCTCACAAAGACGACAATGAATTCATGATAACGGCCGCGCACAGCGACCAGAACGAGATTCAGCAAAGCAAAATGGCGCTGGCCAAGGGCGTGACCGGCATGGCCAAGGAAATGGCCGACAAGATGATTGCCGACCACACCAAGTCGACGGCCGACCTGAAAAAGATAGCCGCCAAAAAAGGCATCACCCTGCCCACCGACATGGATGCTGAGCACAAAGCCATGGCCCCGGCTATGGAGAAGCTTTCGGGCAAAGAGTTCGAAGCCAAGTACCTGTCGCAGATGCAGGCCGACCACCAGAAAACCGCTAACACCATGATGGCCCACGAGAAAATGACCCAGGACGCCGACCTGAAAGCCTTCATCGGCAAAACGTTGCCGGTGGTGCAGCAGCACCTGGGCATGGCTCAGAAAGGCAACGACATGAAAATGTAGGATTTGATTAGCAACGCTTAAGTGACACAAAAAAGCCGCTGCAGAATTTGCAGCGGCTTTTTTGTGTTCGAATCTGGCACAAGCCAAAGCCTGTATCGCAAAAGCTTACGCCGCGGCGTACTTGCTCGTGCGCAACTCCTCGGCCAGGAAGCGGGCCGTGTGGCCTTTGCCGGACTTGGCCACCTGCTCGGGCGTGCCCTGGGCCACGATGGTGCCGCCATCTGCGCCGTCTTCGGAGCCAATGCAGGAGTGGACCATTACCGCCCACCCTTTAGCTTAGCTACTGCTTCTTCAAAATTTTCTGCGCGCAGGTACAGAATTTTGATTTTGCCTTCGCGGCGTTTGTCAAGCAAGCCCAGGTTTTCGAGGTGCATCAGGTCGGTACGGGCGGTGTCATACACCACACCAAAGCGGTGCTGTACCTCCCGAATTGTCCAGATGGCATCCGGGTCGGTCATTAACTCTTGCAAAATGGCCACTTGGCGCTGATTGAGTTGGTCAAACTGCCGGAAGCTGCGCAACTGTTTCTTCTCCGCCACCTTCCGCTCGATGTATTGTTGCAGGCTGGTAAAAGCCAAATCGAGCGTTTTTACTTGATAATTGATAAAGTATGTAAGGTCGTTGCCGTCGTGCTCGGTGTACAGATAGGCGCGTGCATACTGAGCCGCTGATTTATGAATGATGCGCGAAATCGACATATACTCCAGTTGCCAATACCCTTTGCGCAGTAAATACCAATAGAACACCGCTCGGGCGGTGCGGCCATTGCCGTCGGCAAAGGGATGGATAAAGCCGATGAGGAAGTGCAGAATGGAAGCCCGCACAATGGGGTGAATGAAGGAGCCCGGTGTACCGTTTTGGTCCGGGATTTCATCGTTGGCCAGCGCGCAGTACCAGTTCAGCAATTCGGGCAGGTGCTGTTGCTGAGGGGGAATATGAACCACTTCGCCGGTCGTAAAATCCTCTACCCGAACCTCGTCGTTCAATCGGAACCGGCCCTCGTGAGCGGTATTTTCCAGTGTACCTTGGGTCATGCGGGCCTGAATCTGGCAGAGCAATTCCGGCGTGAGGGTTTGTTGCTTTTGCTCCAGAATGTATTGAATAGTCTGGTAGTTGTTGAAAATCATTCGCTCTGAGGCATTTCGTGGCTTGCGTTTTTTACGCAGCATATCCTTGGCTACCTCGCGCGTAGTGGCTGCCCCTTCGAGTTGGCTGGAAGCAATGGCTTCCTCCATAATGGAACCAACCAGGTAACGTGTCCGGTCATCAGCCGGTATCAGACTATCTGTCTGCATGATACCGCCCATGTATAAGTCGAAACGGTGCAGTTTCTCTAATGTAGGCTCTGTGACCTGATACCGGAACCGGCACCCTGGCACTCCCGGCACAGCAAGCTCCCGCAGATTGCCCTGACGGCTGCTCTTGGCTATCAACCATACTGGAATAGGGATAAAACCCGCAGGTAATTTTTGCCGCTTTAACTCAGACCAGTACAAGTACTCGTAGTTTGCCTTTCGAACTACTTCATTGACTTCCGGGCTGGAGAGGTGGCGAATCATCTCTTCAGGACCGAAATCCGAGAAAGATGCAGTTGGAGGATTTTCTATATTCATAGCCGCCAAAACCTACCAATTTGCAGTATAATTGGTAGGTTTTGGCAAATATAATGGCAACTACCGAAATCTACCAATTCTGTTATGAATTGGTAGATTTCGGTAGTTGCCATTATTTACTTTGCGTTACAATCGATTTTACGCCGTGGCGTACTTGCTCGTGCGCAACTCCTCGGCCAGGAAGCGGGCGGTGTGGCCTTTGCCAGCCTTAGCCACCTGCTCGGGCGTGCCCTGGGCCACGATGGTGCCGCCGCCCGCGCCGCCCTCGGGGCCGATGTCGATGACGTGGTCGGCCACTTTAATCAGGTCGAGGTTGTGCTCGATGATGAGGACGGTATTGCCTTTATCGGCCAGCTTCTGGAGCACATCCGCTAGGTGATTAATATCCTCGAAGTGCAGGCCCGTCGTTGGTTCATCAAGGATGTAGAACGTCTTGCCGGTGTCCTTTTTGCTGAGCTCGGTGGCGAGCTTCACGCGCTGGGCTTCGCCGCCCGAAAGCGTGGTGGCCTGCTGGCCCAAGGTGAGGTAGCCGAGGCCTACCTCGTTCAGGGTCTTGATTTTGCGCAGGATGCGCGGCTGGTATTCGAAGAATTCCACGGCCTTCTCCACCGTCATGTCGAGAATGTCGGTGATGGACTTGCCTTTGAAGCGCACTTCCAGCGTTTCGCGGTTGTAGCGGCGGCCTTTGCAGGTTTCGCAGGGCACGTGCACGTCGGGCAGGAAGTTCATCTCGATGGTGCGGATGCCGGCGCCCTCGCAGGTTTCGCAGCGCCCGCCCTTCACGTTGAAGGAGAACCGGCCGGGGCCGTAGCCGCGAATTTTGGCTTCTGCCATCTCGCCAAACAGCTGGCGGATTTCAGTGAACACGCCCGTGTAGGTGGCCGGGTTTGAGCGCGGCGTGCGGCCAATGGGCGACTGGTCCACCTCAATCACCTTGTCGATGAAGTCCAGCCCTTCGATGATGCCGTAAGCCAGCGGCTCCTTTTTCGAGTTGAAAAAGTGCTGGTTGAGAATGGGGTACAGCGTATCGTGGATAAGCGTGGACTTGCCCGAGCCGGATACGCCCGTCACGGCCACCAGCTTGCCCAGCGGCACTTTCAGGGTCACGTTTTTGAGGTTGTTGCCCTTGGCACCTTTTAGCACCAGTTCGGTGCCTTCGCCCTTGCGCTTCTTCTTTTGAATCTCGATATGCTTCTGCCCGCTGAGGTACTGGGAGGTGAGCGAGCCGGAGTTGAAAATTTCCTGCGGCGTGCCCGAGGCCACGATGTGGCCGCCGTGAATGCCCGCGCCGGGGCCAATATCGAGCACGTGGTCGGCGTGCAGAATCATGTCCTTGTCGTGCTCCACCACAATCACCGAGTTGCCGATATCGCGCAGGTGCTGCAGAGCCTTGATGAGCCGCTCGTTGTCGCGCTGGTGCAGGCCGATGCTGGGCTCGTCCATGATGTAGAGCACGCCCACGAGCTGGGTACCAATCTGGGTGGCGAGGCGGATGCGCTGGCTTTCGCCGCCGCTCAGCGTGCGCACCGGGCGGTGCAGGTTCAGGTAATCGAGGCCCACTTCGAGCAGGAAGCCGATGCGCTTGCGGATTTCCTTGAGCAGCTCGCGGGCAATCACGTTCTGGCGCTCCGTCAGACGGTCTTCCAGGCCCACAAACCAGGCGGCTAGCTCGTTCAAATCCATCACCGACAGCTCGCCGATGTGCTTGCCGTCCATCTTGAAGTGCAGGCTTTCCTTTTTGAGGCGGTAGCCGTGGCACTCGGGGCAGGGCTGGGCCTGCGCGTACTGCGCAATCCACTCGCGGATATTGTCCGACTCCGAATCCATCTGCCGGCGCAGGAAGGGAATAATGCCCTCGAACGGCTCCGAATACGTGCCCTTGCCGCTGTCGGCCTCGTCCTCCGAGATGCCGTGGAGCAGGCGCTTGAGCAATTCCTCGGGCAGCTTGTCGATACTTGTGTTCAGCGTGGCCTTGTTCTTCTTGAGGATGAGCTGCAGCTGCTGGAAAATCCAGATGTCGCGGTACTCGCCCAGCGGCGCAATGCCGCCCCGGCTGATGCTCAGCTTGCGGTCAGGCAGCACGGCTTCTTCCGTGATTTCCTGCACTTCGCCCAGGCCGTTGCACGTCGGGCACGCGCCATAGGGCGAGTTGAAGGAGAACGTGTTGGGCGCCGGGTCGTCGTAGGCGATGCCGGTGGCCGGGTCCATCAGGAAGCGCGAGAAGAACTGCGGCGCAGCTTTCTTCGCGTCGGGGTCCAGTACCAGCATGGTGCCTTTGCCGTGGGTGAGGGCATTCTGCACCGAGCCCGACAGGCGGAACCGGTCCTCTTCCTTCACCAGCAGCCGGTCAATCACGATTTCGATGTCGTGGATTTTGTAGCGGTCCACCTGCATCTTGGGCGTGATGTCTAGAATTTCGCCATCGACGCGCACCTTGGTGAAGCCCAGCTTGGCAATCTTCTGGAAATCTTCGCGGTAGTGGCCTTTGCGGCCCTTCACTACGGGCGCCAGCACCACGAGTTTCTTGCCGTCGAAGTGCTTGAGAATGTAGTTGATAATCTGGTCGTCCGACTGCCTAATCATCTTCTTGCCGGTGGCGTAGCTGAAGGCCTCGGCCGTGCGGGCATACAGCAGACGCAGGAAGTCGTAGATTTCGGTGATGGTGCCCACCGTGGAGCGCGGGTTGCGCGAGGTGGTTTTCTGCTCGATGCTGATAACCGGCGAGAGGCCCTCAATCTTGTCCACGTCGGGCCGCTCCAGCCCGCCCATGAAGCTGCGGGCGTAGGCCGAAAACGTCTCCATGTAGCGCCGCTGCCCCTCGGCGTAAATAGTATCGAAGGCCAGGCTCGACTTGCCCGAGCCCGAAATGCCCGTGAACACCACCAGCCGGTTGCGCGGAATCTTCACGCTCACGTTTTTCAGGTTGTGCTCGCGGGCGCCGTACACTTCAATGAACGGCGCGTCAATGTGGTGGGCGGAGCCGTTAACAAGGGGCGCGGTGGAGGGCGGCAACGTCTCGGGCGTCTGGTGTTGCAGGGCTACTTCCACGCTGGCCGGGTTAGGCTGGCTGGCAGTTGCGGCTTCCGGCTCGGTGAGAGCGCCGGCCAACTGCTTTTTCAGCGCGGCAGCGGTAGTCTTGGATGCTTTGGCTGGCGCCGACCGTTGGTTTGGGGCTGTGGCAACCGGGGTAGCAGTGGATTTTTTGGCCATTCAGAAACGCAGCGAATAAGTGCGTAAAGGTACGTAGAAGGGGCTCCGAAGGCTAATGAAATAGGCATATTTGCCAGTCGCGTTAGTTTGTGCCGGGCCGGGGCGTTGGTGCACAACAGCCGGAGCGGTGCATTTGTGCCCGGCGTTCTGCCAGAAAATAAACTGGCGACGATTTAAAGCAATTGGGCGATGTTTTCAGGCAATGCAGCTGCTCCGCTCAACATTCTGGCACTAGCCTTGCATCTATTAAAAGCGCAGCGCCGTTCGTGGTCTGTTATTCTTTTTCATTCAACCCATTAGCATGAAACCCCTCGCAAGATTTTTTGGTGCGGCCCTGGTGGGCGCGTTTGCCCTGTTGGCCACGCCGGCCGCCCAGGCGCAGGTGGGGGTGAATATTAATATCGGCGCACCGGCCTGGGGCCCGCAGGTTCCCTACGGCACGCAGTATTACTACATCCCCGAAATCGATGGCTACTACGACCTCTACAACCAGCAGTACATCGTGTATCAGGACGGCTACTGGGTGCCGCTGCCTGAGCTGTATGGCTACGACCCCTACCAGTTCCATCCGGTGATTGTGGACTACCGGGGCCCGCAGCCCTGGCTGCGCGTGGACTATTACCGCCAGCACTACGCCTACCAGCCCTACCGCAACTACGGCCCCAGCCGCGCCGGCTACTACAACGGCGGTTATGGCTACGGCCCCAGCTACGGTCGCTCGCGCACGGTGTATTCCAATGGTCGCAACTACAATGAGCACGACGACCGGGGTGGCTACCGCGGCAATGATGACCGGGGCGGCTACCGGGGCAACGACAACCGCGGTGGCGCACAGTACCCCAGCGGCGGCTACAGCACTCCGCGCGGCAACCAGCAGCCCCAACAGCCCCAGGGCGGTGGCTACAACCCCGGGCAGGGCGGCAACGGCGGCAACGGCGGCGGTTTCGGCGGCAACCGGGGTGGCAATCAAGGCCAGCAGGGCGGCGGAAACTATGGCGGCGGCGGCCGTAGCGGGGGCCACGGCCGCGGCTAAGTCCGCTCAGCCAACTTCCTTCACCGGAAACTAGTATACAGCACCCGGCGCTACCAGCGTAGTGCCGGGTGTTTTGTTTTCACTATCGATGCACTTCCCATGAAACTGTTTCCCACCCTCTTCAGCGCCGTACTGCTCTCGGGCGCCTCACTTGTCGCGGCCCCGGCCGCTCAGGCCCAGATTAATGTCAACATCAATACGGCGCCGCCCGTGGTGGTGGGCGCTCCGGCCGATGCCCAGTACTACTACGTACCCGAAATCAACGGCTACTACGACGTGCCGGCCCGCCGCTACCTGGTGCAGCGCAACGGCAAATGGACCCGCATGGAGCGCATCGAGGGCTACAACCCCGCCAACTTCCACCCGCAGTACATTGAGTACCGCGGCGCTGAGCCCTGGACCTACAAGGGCGGCAATCCCCACGGCTTGCCCCCCGGCCAGGCCAAGAAAATGTACCGCAACGACAATGACCACGACGGTGGCCGCCGCGAAGACGACGACCACGATAACCGCGGCAAAGGCCACGGCAAGGGCAAGAACAGAGACTAGTTCACCTTCATTACCTAACCAAGCCCTGCCCTCACCCGGCGGGGCTTTTTGGTGGCGACCGGGTTTGGCACCCTCCTTGCCTTCCCTGCGTATCAGTCCCGCCTATCTCTCTTAATCAGTCATGAAATTCTTCCCTCAGATTCTCTGCACGGCCCTGCTTAGCGCGTTGGCGCTGGCCGCTGCGCCCGCCGCCCAAGCCCAGGTGAATGTGAACGTGAATGTGGGCCGGCCCGCCTGGGGCCCCGCCGTGCCGCAGGGCACGCAGTTCTACTACATCCCCGAAATTGACGGGTACTATGACCTGTACGCTCAGCAGTATATCGTGTTTCGAAACGGCCAGTGGATTCCGGTGGCCGTGGTAGATGGCTACGACCCTTACCAGTTTCATCCGGTGGTGCTCGACTACCGCGGCCGCCAGCCGTGGGCTTACGTAAGTGCCCACCGCGACCGGTACCCGCGCCGCGTGGTAGTGGTGCAGCCCCGCCCCGTGATAGTGCAGCGCGGCCTGCCACCCGGCCAGGCTAAAAAAATGTACCGGGAAGGCTACCGCGAAGGCCGGCAGAACGGCCAAGGCAATGGCCACGGACGCGGACACGGCCGTGATTAGAGCGGTTTCGGAGTCGGGGTGACGGCGCCCCGACTCCGAAACCGCTGTAGATTCTGTAATTGCGTAAAAAAACCGGCCCTGAAAAAGGTCGGTTTTTTTACGCTCTTTCGTCCGACTTAAAACGCCGCGTTCTTGGGGTAGCGCGGAAAGGGAATCACGTCGCGGATGTTGCTCATGCCCGTCACGAACAGCACAAGGCGCTCGAAGCCCAGGCCGAAGCCGGCATGCGGCGCGGTGCCGAAACGGCGGGTATCGAGGTACCAGTCCAGCTCGTCGGCGGGCACGTGCATGTCGGCCATGCGGGTGGTGAGCTTGGTGTAGTCTTCCTCGCGCTGCGAGCCGCCGATGATTTCGCCGATGCCGGGAAACAGCACGTCCATGGCGCGCACGGTGCGGCCATCGTCGTCCAGCTTCATGTAAAAGGCCTTGATTTCCTTCGGGTAATTGGTGAGAATAACGGGCTTCTTGAAGTGCTTTTCCACCAGGTACCGCTCGTGCTCGCTCTGCAAATCGGTGCCCCAGTCGACGGGGAATTCAAACCTCTGCTTGGCCGATTTCAGGATTTCCACGGCTTCGGTGTAGGTGAGGCGCTGGAAGGCGTTATCGACCACGAAGCTCAGGCGGGTAAGCAGTTCCTTGTCGTACTGGTCGTTGAGGAATTGCAGGTCGTCGGCGCAGTGCTCCAGGGCATAGCGCACCAGGCTTTGGAGGAAGTCCTCGGCCAGGTCCATGTTTTCTTCGAGCTCGTTGAAGGCCACTTCGGGCTCAATCATCCAGAACTCGGCCAGGTGGCGGGCGGTGTTGGAGTTTTCGGCCCGGAACGTGGGCCCGAAGGTGTAGATGCTGCCCAGCGCCATGGCCGCCAGCTCGCCTTCGAGCTGGCCACTCACGGTGAGGTTGGTTGGCTTGCCGAAGAAGTCCTGCGTGAAGTCGACGGAGCCGTCTTCGGTGCGGGGCGGGTGCTCGGGCGGCAGCGTGGTCACGCGGAACATCTGGCCCGCGCCCTCGGCATCGGAACCGGTGATGATGGGCGTGTGGACGTAGAAAAAGCCGTTCCGGTTGAAATAGTCGTGGATGGCGAAGGCCAGCGCGTGCCGCACGCGCAGCACCGCGCCAAACGTGTTGGTGCGGGGGCGCAGGTGGGCAATGTCGCGCAGGTGCTCCAGCGAAGTGGCTTTCTTTTGCAGCGGGTAAGCTTCCGGGTCGGCCGCGCCTAGCACGGTGATTTCGGTGGCCTGAATTTCCACGGCCTGGCCCTTGCCCTGCGAGGCTACCAACTGACCCCGGATGGCTAGACATGCACCTGTGGTAATTTGCTTGAATGCTTCTTCGGAAGACGGGCCAGTATTGGCCACAATTTCTTTCTCCCATACAAGCTTAATGAGTGGCAATTCCTTTCCTTGCTCACTCACAGCTACAATTTGTATGTTATGAATAATTGAACCATCGTTGACGGCAATGAACTGCACGTACTTATTGCCGCGGCGGGAGCGAACCCAGCCTTTGACGAGGACTTCGCGGTCGAGGTTCTGGCTGGCCAGAAGGGCTTTGACGGTGGACCGTTTGAGGGACATAACTTGCGGGGGAAGCGAATTGTAAGAGGGCAAAGGTAGGGCAGAACGAGTAGCGCGAAATTTCATTTCGCCGACGAGCGCAGCGAGTTCCGGCACGCGACATCCGTTGATACTCGCTGCACTCGTCGGCGAAATGAAATTTCGCGGTACTTGTGCTAATCAACTTTTCATGCCAAACTTTAGTAAAATTGACCTCCGGCCCCTCCTTTCCGTACTTTCGCTATTATGCAACGCCTCGACCTTAAACAGCTCCTCTCCCAAAAGCTTAGCCCGCAGCAGATTCAGTTTATCAAGCTGCTGCAAATCCCGACGGCGGAGCTGGAGACGCGCATCAAGGAAGAAATGGAGGTGAACCCGGCCCTGGAAGAGGACGAGCCCGACGACGCCGAGGAACTGGACCGCGACGACGAAGACAGCAGCGACGATGACGACCCCGACGCCAGCCTCGACAACGACGAAAACACGCTGGACGAGGACTTTGACGACCGCAGCAGCAACGACGCGGAAATGGCCGATGAAATGCCCGAGCCGGACCTCGCCGCGAAAGACGAAGGCCCGACCGACAGCGAAACGGCCGCCGACAACACCGACCTCGACCTGAGCGACTACCTCAACGACGACGAAATAGCGGGCTACAAGATGCAGGGCGACGGCCCCGGCGAGGAAGAGGAGCGCGACACCCCGCTGGCCGATACCAGCGGCTCGCTGCTGGATTCGCTGCTCGACCAGCTGCATTTTGCCGACCTCGACGAGCGGCAGGAAGCCATTGGCCAGCAGCTCATCGGCTCGATTGACGGGGACGGCTACATCCGGCGCGACCTCTCGGCCATTGCCAACGATTTGGCCTTTAGCCAGAACCTGGAGGTGACGGTGAAGGAGATTGAGGCCGTGCTGCGCGTGGTGCAGGGCTTCGACCCGCCCGGCATTGCCGCCCGCGACCTGCCCGAGTGCCTGCTCCTGCAGCTGGAGCGCCGGCCGCAGGACGAAAACACGGTGAACGCCGAGCGGATATTAACCGAGACGTTTGAGGAGTTCAGCAAGAAGCACTACCCGCGCATTCAGCAAAAGCTGGACCTGGAAGACGACGAGCTGAAGGAGGCCATCAACGTGATTCTGAAGCTGAACCCCAAGCCGGGCGGCAGCGGCCCCAGCGGCCTGGGCAAGACGCAGTACCTGATGCCAGACTTCATTCTGACGAATGACAACGGCGTTTTCAACCTGACCCTGAACGCCCGCAACGCCCCCGAGCTGCGCGTGAGCCCGGCCTACACCGAGATGTTCCGGACCTACGACAAGGCGGCCAAGAAGGACACCAAAATGAAGGAGGCTGTGACCTTCGTGAAGCAGAAGCTGGACTCGGCCAAGTGGTTTATCGACGCCATCCGGCAGCGGCAAAACACGCTGCTGCGCACCATGAACGCCATTGTGGAGCTGCAGCGCGACTTCTTTGCCGAAGGCGACGAGGGCAAGCTCAAGCCCATGATTTTGAAAGACATTGCCCAGCGCATCGGCATGGACATTTCGACGGTGAGCCGGGTGGCCAATTCGAAATCTATTCAGACCGAGTTCGGCATTTATCCGCTGAAATACTTTTTCTCCGAAGGCATTGCTACTGATTCGGGCGAGGACGCCAGCAGCCGCGAAGTAAAGAGCATCCTGCGCGACCTTATTGGCAAGGAAAGCAAGGCCCGCCCGCTGAGCGACGACAAGCTGGAAAAAATGCTCAACGCCCGCGGCTACAACATTGCCCGCCGCACCGTGGCCAAGTACCGCGAGCAGCTGAACATTCCGGTGGCCCGGCTGCGCAAGGAGCTGTAGGAGACAGGCAGGGGCGAGCGAGCAGCCATTTGCCCCAAACATTTGAACAGCCGTGTGCTTTATCTTTGGCTAACGGCGGAGGCTATGAGCAGAAGCTGGGTGTTCATTGTTAACTGCTAATTGCTCACTGTCAATTGAAACCTGACCTGCCCACTGACTTAGCCGAGCTGCAAGCGCTGTACGTGGCCGAGCGAACCCGCCGCGAGCAAGCCGAAGCCACGGCCAAGCGCCTGCAGGTGATGAGCCGCATTCCGCAGCTGAACCCCAACCCCATTCTGCAAGTGAGCGGCGACGGCGAGCTGCTGTACGCCAACCCGGCCGCCACCATGCTGGCCGCCGAGCTGCAAACCAACGGCCCTTCCCGGGTGCGGCCCCAGCTGATGCAGGCGGCCATCCAGGCCCTGCGCTCGGGGGCCCCGGAGCGGCGCGAGCTGCTGGCCAACCACCAATATTTTCTGCTCTTCACGGTGCCCGTGGTGGAAGACGGCTATGCCATGCTGTACCTGACCGACGTGACGGCGCAGCGGCAGGCCGAGCAGCAAACCCGGGAGCAGCACGAATTCTACGAGAACGTGCTGGCCCACTTGCCGGCCGTGGTGCTGGTGCTCGACCCCGACCAGCGCTACCGCTACATCAACGCCTACGCCGAGCCCGACCCCGCCAAGCGCAAGGCGCGCGAAGGCCGCACCTTTGCCGACCACTGCGCCGCCACTGGCCTGCCCATGTCCCTGGCCGTGCGCCGCCGCCGTTTGTTTGAGCGCGCGGCCACCACCCGCGAGCTGGTGAGCTGGGAAGAGCAATGGCCCGGCCCCAACGGTGAGCCCATGCTTTACTGGCTGTGCTACTACCAGCCCGTGTTCGGGACCGACGGGGTGCTGCGCATGATGATGTGCTACGGCCTCGACATCACCAACCGCCACCGCGCCGAGGAGCGCACCCGCCAGAGCGAGGCGCAGGTGGTGGCGCAGCAGCAGTTCACCAACCTGGTGCTCGACCTCAACCCCAACCTCATTTGGGTGCGCGACGCGCAGGGCTACACGGTGTTTGAGAATGCGGGCATGAAGGCCCTGCGCCAACACATCGTGGAACTGGCCGGCTCTTCCACGATGGAGGCCGCCATGAGCAAGGAGGAAATTCAAACCTCGGTGCTGGCCGACCAGGAGGTGCTGCGCACCGGCCGGCCGCTCACCATTCAAACCTCCATCAAGCTGGCCAACGGCCACACCATGTGGCTGCAAACCGTGCGCTGCCCCCTGGTGCAACCCGATGGCACGACCCAGGTGCTGGGCGTGAGCACTGACATCACCGACCTGAAAGTGGCCCAGCACGCGGCCGAATCGGCGGCGACGGCCCGGGAGAACTTTTTGGCCAACATGAGCCACGAAATTCGCACGCCCCTGAACGGGGTGCTGGGCATGACCAGCCTGCTGGCCAAAACCGGCCTCAACGAGCAGCAGCGCAACTACACGGCCATTATTCAGCACTCGGGCCGCCACTTGCTGAACGTGGTGAACGACGTGCTCGACATGGCCAAAATCACCTCCGGCAAGCTGGAGATGGAGCAGGCCGCCTTCAACCTGTGCGACTCGATGGGCAGCGCGGCCCAGCCCCTGGTGATGCAGGCGCAGGAGAAGGGCATTCGGGTGGTGGGGGCGCTGCTGAAGGACTCCTGCCCGCACCCTTGGGTTATCGGCGACTCGTACCGGCTGAATCAGATTCTGATAAACCTGCTGTCGAACGCCATCAAGTTCACGCCGGCGGGCGGCACGGTGTCGGTGGGCGGGTACTTCGTGAGCGAAACCGAGGACACCCTTACCACCGAGTTTCGGGTGACCGATACCGGCATTGGCATTGCCCCCGATAAGCTGGAAAGCATCTTTCTGGAATTCACCCAGGCCTACGCCGACACCACGCGGCAGTTTGGCGGTACGGGCCTGGGCCTGAGCATCAGCCGGGCCTTGGTGACGCAAATGGGCGGCAAGCTCACGGTGCAGAGCGAGCAGGGCAAAGGCAGCTCGTTCTCCTTCATCACCACGCTGCCCAAAGCCAGCGCCGAGGCCCGCATGGCGGCCCTGACCCCGCTGGCGCCGGTGCAGGAGGCGGCCGTGCGCGGGGCCCGCGTGCTGCTGGTAGAAGACAACCCCGTGAACCGCGAAGTGGCCCTGCTGCTGCTCGAAGGCCACGGCGTGGTGGTGGACGAAGCGGCCAGCGGCATCGAAGCCCTGGAACTGTTTGAGCAGCACCGCTACAACGTGGTGCTGATGGACATTCAGATGCCCGGCATGAACGGGCTGGAGGCCACCGCCCGCATCCGGGCTCACGCCAACCCGACCAAGGCGGCCACGCCCATCCTGGCCCTCACCGCCAACGCCTTCCGGGCCGACGCGGATAAGTACCGCGCCGCCGGCATGAACGACACGCTGCCCAAGCCCTTCGACGAAGCCGAGCTGCTCGGCAAGCTGGCCTCGCTCATTGCCGGCGCGGATGGACCTCTGTTGGAAGTGGCCGCGCCCGGCGCCACCGCACCGGAAGCGCCACCGGCACCCGCGGCAGCCCCACCGAAAAAAACCACCGCGCCGAAACCGGCCCGCAAACCGCGCAAAACCGCTCCCGCTCCTGCCCTCTTCGACCTGGCCCTGCTGCACGAAACGGCCCACGGCAGTGCCGTTTTCATGAGCCGAATTCTTGCTTCCTTCCACGCCAACACGCCCGCCAGCGTAGCCGACCTCCGCGCCGCCCTGGCTGCCGCTGATTGGCCCGCCGTGGCCGCCGTGGCGCACAAGCTCAAGCCTTCGCTGCGCCTGCTGGGTGCCGCCACCCTAACGCCCCACCTGGAAACCGCCGAAGCCGAAGCCGCTACCGAAGCGGAGAAACAGCACGCAGCGGAAGCACTGGCAAGCGGCCTGGAGAAGTTGCTGGCAGTGCTGCCGGCAACTATTGAAGCAACTTCTTAAATCGATTTTTACTTTTCTACAGGCTATCATAGTTGGCCGCTTTGCGGCTAGCGCAACTGTGTAAAGCTGGTTGCACAATGAGTAATAGCAGTGGGGTGAATAAATGCTAACGCCGCCATCCTGCTGGAATAGTAGCGCTTGCGGCAACTAGCCGTTGCCCCTCTGTTTCTGACAGATATTCAGCGTGACACGCGGGGATTATGCTGCATGAGTTGGTATCTTGGTGGCGCTTCAGGCAGCGTTGACTGGCGGGGCTTTCCTATGCGCTACCTCCGTCTACTGCTACTCGTTTGTGCCTTGAATAGGACAGACTTTCTTGCTCCAGTGGCGGCCCAGCAGCTCATGTGGGAGCGGGCAGCACTTCATGCGAGTGGAGCAGGAACGGAGGTATTGAGTGGGATTACCCTGCTTGGCACTACCCGCTTCCTCATCGCGGGCGCTTACCCACCGGCGCAGCCCACATCCGGGTGCCGACCGAGCTTCCGTTCCTTTGCCCAACTGTTCACAATTGGGGGCAGCCTGCAACGGGAACAGCTGGGGCGGGGGTTGAGCAACGGCGAATTCGACATCAATGCGGCATTGAGCAGCGCGGGCTGGTTGAGCGGCCGGGGCTATCAATGCCAGCCGGGCAGCATCACCGCCTTGCAGCGGCCGTACGTGCAACGGCTGACAGCCGCCTGCGATACGCTGCCCGGTTGGTGGCTGGCCCCGCCGCCGTTGCGCAACACCGTGACGGCCGTCCTGGCGCAGGGCCTCCGGTTGCTGGCGGTGGGCATGGCCGTTACGGCCGTTTCTTACCAGGTGCTCACGCTCACCTGTTCCGATACGAGCGGGCGTGTGCGCTGGCAGCGCACGTATTCGCACACACCCGCGCTGGATTATGCGACGAACTTGGTCGCAACGCCAAGGGGAGGCTACCTGCTCAACGGCCAGTCCGAGTCGTTCAGTCGCTTCGGCTACGACCATTACTTGATTGAGACGGACAGCGGCGGCCTACTGCGGCGCCAACGTCTGTTCCAACCGTTAGGACCAGCCTTTATCAATGCGAATGTTTATAATAATAATAGTAACCTATTGGCCCTTCCCAATGCCGGGGGCTATCTGCTGGCGGGCACGGCAGACTCCATCGCGGGCGGCATTACCAAAAACATCGCCTACGTCGTGCGGCTCGACACGGCCCTGAACGTGGTGTGGACCTACCGCCACCCGCCCGCGCTGGCCGGCACGTTGGTCACGAGCGACTACGCCTACCGCATCCGACTGCTGCCCAACGGCACGGTGGGTGTCATGTTGAGCGACGTGCGGCAGGCCGGCACGCCCACGGTGTACATTGCCCAGCTCAATGTAGCAACGGGCCAGCGGGTCGCCTTTTACGCGCTAAGCAGCAACACCCAATCGGCCGTGATTCCATTGGATTGGCAGTGGGTGGGCGTTGGTACGGTGTTGCTCTGTGGCAAGTCGTTGGCGTCTGGCGTGACCAACGTACAAGGCTACGTAGCCCGCTACGATTTCCGGGGCACCCCGCTGGCCGCCACGCAGCCGGCCGCCGCACTAGCCACCGACGGAGCCAGCCTATGGGCCTTTCCCACGCCCGCCACGGGCCGGGCCACGGTGCAGGTGAGCGGGCTGGGCCACCGCGCCGGCCGGCTGGAACTGCTCGACGGGCTGGGCCGGGTGGTGCGCAGCCAGCCCGTGGCCGCCGACGGCGACCAGCCCGTGGACCTGGGCGGGCTGGCCGCCGGCCTCTACGTGGCCTGCCTGCTCGATGCGAGTGGCCGGCGGCTGGGCGGCTGCAAGCTGCTAGTTGCCCCGTAAGGCCTATTTTCCTACCGCCGCCGGCCCACGCGCCACTCCGCTGTCACCTCAAAGTAGGGCAGCACCCGGTTGGTTTCCTGCGCTAGCTCGGCCGCCGTGTAGGTGCTGCCCGTAAAGCCGCCGCTGCCGGCTTTGTAGGTAGAGTAGGTGCGCATCCATTGCAGCCAGATACTGGCCGTGAGGTTGAAACCGGCCGTGGCGCGGCGCTCCACCGCCACCTCGGGGCCCTGCTGGCGGGTGATGCCGTGCAGGTAGATGAGCGTAGATGCCGGCCCGGTTGTCAGCGTCGATTCGAGGGCGGCGCGGCCGTAGTTGCGCTGTTCCAGCAGGCGGTAGCCCAGGCGCAGGCTGGTGCTGCCCCTGGGGCCGGCCCAGCTCTGGCGGGCTCCGGCCGAGAAGTCGTGCGTCACGCTGGTATCGAGCGGACTTTCGCGGAACCGCGTCCAGTCGAGCTGGCCCACGCGGTTTTCGCGGCGCACGTAGTCGGCCAGCAGCAGCAGGCGCGGCCGCAGTTGGTAGGTGATGCTCTGGGTTTGTTCCAGCACGCGGCTGGCGCGGTTGCGGGCCTGCTCGGTGGTGAGGTTGCGCACCTGGTAGCTCACCCACAGGTGGTAGTTGGAGCGAATGCTCCATTTGCCGGGGGCCCAGGTGAAGCCCGGCTCCCAATGCAGCAGGTGGTCGTCGTAGTTCTCGGAGCTTTGGCTGGCCCGGATAAACACCGTCTGGCGGTACTCGCCGGCCACGCCCAGCGTGGTGCGGAAAGCCCCGGCCCAGCGGCCCGTCCAGGTCAGGCGTAGCAGGTGCTGGGCTTCGTCGCGGGTTTGCTGGTTGTCTTTGCTGGGCGCGTCCACGCGCAGCAGTTGAGCGGTGCCCAGCAGGGCCAGCGCGTGGCGCGGGGTGGGCAGCCAGGTCAGGCTGCCCTGCCAGAGCGTGGTTTGCTCCGTAATGTCTTTCACCTGCTCGCGGGCCAGGGCCGTGGCCAGCCGCGCCGCATTCAGGAAGCGGGAATTGTCGAGGTAGTAGGCCCGGGTGCGCTCGTGGTAGCTGAAGGTGAGGCTGGTTTGCAGCTTGGGCCGGGCAAAGCGCAGCTCCTGCCGGGTGTCCAGCTCGCGCTGGCGGTAGCCCACGTCCTGCAAGGTATCGGCCCGCTCCGCCAGCCGCCGGTAGCGGAAGGCGCGGGTGGGCAGCAGCAGGCTATTGTCGGAGCGCAGCGTGGCAAATTCGTTGATGCGGTACGAGGCCCCCGCCTGCGCCAGCACCGTATCGGACTGAATGCGCTGCACCGAGCCCAGCAGGTAGTCCTCGGCGCGGTTGGTGCGGTAGCCCAGCCGGCCCTGCACCGTGAGCGGCGCATTTTCCAGAAACGCCTGTTCGCCGGCCGCTTCGGCCACCAGCCGCTGCATGGTGCGCGGCCCCAGGTTGGCGCGGGTGCCCAGCACCCGCACGGCCAGCGGAGCCGCCCCAGGGCCATTTAGGAAGTAGAGCGCCGCGGCATCGAAGCCGTAGGCCAGGCCGGCATCGTCGCGGCCGTTGCGGTGGTCGGTGGCCAAGCCGCCCAGCACCGTCAGGCGCATCTGCGACAGCGAATCGGTGGGGCTGCTCGCGTGCAGGCGGCGCTGGTAGCCCAGCCGGCCCAGCCACAGACCGGTGCGGGTGGCGTTGGCCCGGCTCTGGTCGTAGTGCAGCTGGTGGCCCAGCTGCCAGTGGTTGGCCGCGTCGAGGGTAAAAATGTGGGCCAGGTCGGCGCCGTAGTCTTCCCGCACGAAGGGCGGCGTGCCGCGCGAGTCGTAAATCATGTCGGTGCCCACGCGGTAGCGCAGTTGCTGCCGCTGCCCCAGCTGCAGGTAGCCGCGGGCGCCGCTGGTTTGCACGAAGGTGCTCACGCCCACCCGCCGGGCGCGGGCCAGCAGCAGCAGGGCCGTGTCGGCCCCGGCCGGCCGCAAGCGGCTGAACACCGGCCCGAACGGCGTGGCTCCTACCAGCACCTGCGCCCGCCCCAGCAACGGCCCTAGGACTAGGAAAATTACCAAAACACCTGCCGCAGCGGCGCGCCAAATCGGGGCCCGGCCGGGCGCCGAACCTTCGCCCCGAAATACCGAAAAACACCGTGCTACCACAAGCAAACGGTCCGGATTATGCTTCCTCGCCGAACCGCACCGGGAAGGTAATACATTAGGCTGTGAGGCCCAGCAAATCCTTTTTTAGTAGGTTAGCGGTTGAAAATATCTTCCCCATCCGGAGGCTACTCCCGTTATTTGCTGTACCTACGGCAGTTGTTACTTTCTTCATACCACCGAGACTATGAATAATTATCTTATGAAAACGTTGCTGGCGGCGATACTAGCCGCCACGTTGCTGCTGGCCGCCCCGGCCCAGGCCCAGCACGTGCAGTGGGCCGCCCGCCTGGTAGCGGTGTCGTCGCAGAAGTCCGAAGGCAAAGAGCCGTTTGCGCCCTCGCAGGTGCTGGGCGTGCCCAATGCCCTGCCGCTGGGCCAAATCAGCAACGAAGCCTGGATTCCGCGCAAAGAGGGCCCCAATGAATTTATCGAGGTGCGCTTTGCCCGCTCGGTGGCGGCCCAGCAAGTCACCATCGTGGAAAATTTCAACCCCGGCTCCATCACCAAAGTAGAGCTGGTGGATACCAAAGGCGTGCACCACGAAGTGTACACCAACGACAACCCCGGCCCCCTGCCCGAAGCCTACCGCACCCTGGAAGTAAAATTCCCGGCGGCCGAGTACCGCACCCTGGGCGTGGTGGTGCGCATGAACACCGCCAAAGTAGAAGGCGTGAACCAGATTGACGCCATCGGCATTGCCGACGTGGTTTCTACGATGGTGAAACAGGCCTTTACCGAAGAGAAAGGGCCCGATGCCGTGAAATCCACGCAGTTCGACTCGTCGCTGGTGAACCTGGGCCCGAACGTGAACACGCGCTACGTCGACACCCACCCCGTTATCTCGCCCGATGGCCGCACGCTGTATTTCGCCCGCCAGAGCATGCCCGAAAACGTAGGCGGCGGCCGCGACCCGCAAGACGTGTACTACTCCACACTGGTGAGCGGCAAAAACAAAACCTGGAGCAAGGCCCGCAACATCGGCGCCCCCATCAACACCCCCGACGACCCCAACGGCCTGGCGTCGGTATCGGCCAACGGCCAGAGCGCCATCCTCATCAACATCTACAACCGCGACGGCACAATCGACCCACAAGGGTGCAGTCTCAGCAAGCGCACCCGCCTCGGCTGGACGCCGCCGGTGAAACAGGACATCAAGGATTTTATCAACAAAGACGAAGAACACGTCGACTTCTTTCTGTCGACCTCCGGCAAGGCCCTGCTCATGGCCGTGGAACGGCCCGACGGCCTGGGCGGGCAGGACATCTTTGTGAGCTTCCCGGTGCCCGAAACGCCCAATACCTGGACCAAGCCCAAGAACCTGGGCCGCAACGTCAATACCGCCCAGTCGGACTTTGCCCCTTTCCTGGCCGCTGATGAGAAGACGCTGTATTTCGCCAGCGAGGGGCGCGGCGGCTACGGCAAATCGGACATCTTCTACTCCAAGCGTCTCGATGATACCTGGACCAACTGGAGCCCGCCCCGCAACCTGGGCCCGGTGGTGAACTCGCCCGACTTCGACGCCTACTACACCATTTCGGCCGCCGGCCAGGATGCCTACCTGGTGTCGTCGCGCAACGGCATCGACAACTCGAAGGATATTTTCCGCATTTCACTGGCCCCCGCTTTCCAGCCCGAAGTGGTGACGCTGGTGACCGGCAAAGTGCTTGACGTGAACACGCACAAGCCCATCCGGGCCATTATCCACTACGAAAACCTGCTGACGGGCGAGGAAATCGGGGTGGCCGAAACCGACCCCGTGGACGGCTCCTACACCATTGTGCTGCCCAGCGGCGTGCAGTACGGCTACCGCGCCGAGGCCAAGGGCTACCTGGCCGAAAACGCCAACCTCGACGTGACGGCCAAGGACAAGTACTCGGAGCAGCAGCAGGATTTGTTCCTCGTACCCTTCAACGTGGGCCAGACGGTGAAGCTGAACAACATCTTCTTCCAGCAGAGCAAGTACTATCTCACCACCAGCTCTTATCCGGAGCTGGCCCGCCTCATCCGCCTAATGAAGGATTACCCCACCGTGGAAATCAAGCTCTCCGGCCACACCGACAACCAGGGCGACCCCGCCCTGAACCTCAAACTAAGCCAGGACCGGGTGAACGAGGTGAAGAAATACCTCAGCGGCCACGGCGTGAAAGGCGACCGCATCACCACCGAAGGCTTCGGCGACACCAAGCCCATTGCCAGCAACGACCAAGAAGAAACCCGCGCCAAAAACCGCCGGGTCGAATTCACCATTACCAAAAAGTAACCGGCCTAACCAATACGCAAAAAGCCCCGGCTCCTGATAGAGTCGGGGCTTTTTTATTGGGCCGGGCAATGCTGGCTGCAATCTTGAATTTCAGCCTATTCTTTGGCCGTGGCGGGGGTCGGTACGCCTGCAGCACCTTTGGCCGGTGGAGCGGTTTCCACGAAAGCGGTTAGGCGGCCTTCTGAGCTTTCCAGGCCCACGATGTCGAGCAAGTCCTGGTAGTATTCGGCCACCTGCTGCCGGTCTTCCAGTTGGGGCAGCTGCGGCGAGAGCTTGGCCAAGCCGGCATCTACGCTCTTAAAATAGGCTTCCTTCGTAGGCCTGCGCGAAGAAATGGTGAGGAACTCGCTGGCCGATTGGGCCAGAATTTTGTTAAGCACCGGGCGGGCCTCGGCGGGCAAGGTGCTGCCTTTGCGGCCCAGCACCACCACGGCCTGGGTTTGCTTCAGCATCTTTTCCAGTTTCAGGGCCGCTTTTTCCGGCAGTTTCACGGGCGTGACAACGTCTTGGGCATGAGCCGACATTACGCCCAAGGCAAACAGGCTAAGTAAAAAAGTGCGCATGGTAAACGGGGTAAAATGGATAAAATAGATGAGCGGCCATCAAGCGGGCCATTCTTGTTCAAAGGTAACTATTTATTTGAATAATCCAAATAATTTTTTTTCGAAAAAGAATAAAATTAGTTGATATGATTATAAGGGTAAATTTTTATCCGGACGAGCTTTTGAGTTGACAAACAAACGCCCCAACGCAAGCCGTTGGGGCGTTTGCACACCAATATTATCAATTTTAAATTCGAAATGCTAATATGCCCGCGCAAAATAGGCGCGGCGGGCGCTGGGCCGGCCCGTTACCATGCAGGTGCCCTCCTCGTCGGGTTCGGCCAGCGCGAGGCAGCGCACGGTGGCTTTGGTTTCGTCCTTGATGCGCTCCTCGGTTTCGGAGGTGCCGTCGTAGTGGGCCAGCAGGAAGCCGGGCTCCTCGTCCAGCATCCGCTTGAACTCCTCGTAGCTGTCTACGCGGGTAGTATGCGTGTCGCGGAAGCTCTTGGCCTTGTTGTAGATGTTAGTCTGGATGTCGGTCAGGAGCTGGTCTACGCTGGCCACGATGTCGGCCAGCGGCAAACTCATTTTCTCTTTGGTGTCGCGGCGCACCACTTCCACCGTGCCCGCATCCAAGTCGCGGGCGCCAATGGCTAGCCGCACGGGCACGCCCTTCAGCTCCCACTCGGCAAACTTGAAGCCGGGGCGCTCGGTATCGCGGGCGTCCAGCTTCACCGAAATACCGCGCGCAATGAGGCCCATCTGAATGGGTTTGATGCGCTCCAGCAGGGCATCTAATTCGCCGGTTTTGTAAACGGGCACGATAACCACTTGGATGGGGGCCAATTTGGGCGGCAACACCAAGCCTTCGTCGTCGGAGTGGGCCATCACGAGGGCGCCCATCAGGCGGGTACTCACGCCCCAGCTGGTGCCCCACACGTGCTCGCGCACGCCTTCCTTGTTGGCAAACTGCACATCGAAGGCTTTGGCGAAGTTCTGGCCCAGGAAGTGGCTGGTGCCCGCTTGCAGGGCCTTGCCGTCCTGCATCAGCGCCTCGATGCAATAGGTATCTTCGGCGCCGGCAAACCGCTCGTTGGGAGTTTTCACGCCTTTCACCACCGGCAGGGCCATGTGCTCCTCGGCAAACTCGGCGTATACGTCGAGCATCTGGCGGGTTTCGGCCACGGCTTCCTCGGCGGTGGCGTGGGCGGTGTGGCCTTCTTGCCACAGGAATTCGGCGGTGCGCAGAAACAGGCGGGTGCGCATTTCCCAGCGCACCACGTTGGCCCACTGGTTGATGAGCAGCGGCAGGTCGCGGTAGCTTTGCACCCAGTTTTTGTAGGTGCTCCAGATGATGGCCTCCGAGGTGGGGCGCACCACCAGCTCTTCTTCCAGCTTGGCGTTGGGGTCCACGCGCAGCTTGCCCGGCTTGTCGGGGTCGGTCTGGAGGCGGTAGTGCGTTACCACGGCGCACTCTTTGGCGAAGCCTTCGGCGTTTTTTTCCTCGGCCTCAAACAGGCTTTTGGGCACAAAGAGCGGGAAATAAGCGTTTTCGTGGCCGGTGCGCTTGAACATGTCGTCCAGCTGGCGCTGCATTTTTTCCCAAATGGCGTAGCCGTAGGGCTTGATGACCATGCAACCGCGCACGGCCGAATTTTCGGCCAGGCCGGCGCGTTTCACTAACTCATTGTACCAGAGTGAATAATCTTCTTGGCGGGTAGGCAACTTTTTGCTCATGGGAGGCATCTAAGGAGTAATTGAAAAGGTGGACCTTTCTGGTACAGGATTTGAATTGACCAAGGGGCACCGTTTCGGGGTCAAATTACGTTATTAAAGCGCGGACCTCTTGCTGTTCCCGCCTGCCTCGGCCAATATCAACGCTGGAGCAGTTTGCGTGGTCTTTCGTCCGTTTTTTTGGTAATGCGCTGCTGATTAGTTGCCTCTTCATCCAGCTTCCACCATTTGCGTCGTTACTTTACTACTGAGCGTCCCCACCCTTACCTCCTTATCGTCATGAGAAATCTGCTCACCGCTTATTTGCCCGCCCTTGCCCTGCTTGCGTTGGGTGGTTGCGCGGGCACGTCGGCCCTGACATCGTCGGAAGACGACGGGGTCTATTATTCCTCCAAAGACCGTACGACGGCCGTTGTGGCCCCGGCCTCTGCCCAAGCGCCGGCCAGCACCAACGAAGCGGCCAACCCCGATTACAACGGCGGCACGGCGGGCGCGTCATCGGGGCGCCAGGGCAGCGGCTCCGACCAGTATTACGACAACTCCTATACCTATATGCAGGGCGTGCCGCGCTACGGCTCATCCACATATTATGGCCCCGGCCTGAGCTACTACACCCCGTATAGCCCCTACACCAGCCTCAATTACGGCTATGGCTGGGGAGGTGGGGCGTGCGGCTTCTCGCCCTACGCCTACGGCGGGTATGCCCCTCTTTATGGCTCTTTCTATAGCCCGTACGGCTATGGCTACAGCCCTTATTATGGTTACGGCTCAGGGGTAAGCATCAGCTTTGGGTTTGGGCGGTCCTACGGTTATAGCCCTTATGGCTATGGCTACGGTTATAGCCCTTACGGCTACGGTTATGGCGGCTACGACCCCTACTATTACAACAGCCCCTTCTATGGCGGCTACTATGGCCGGGGCGGGTACTACGGCAGCAGCTATTACGGCTACAGCGGCTATGGTGCTGGCTACTCTAATTCTGACCAGCGCGCCAGCCGCACGTTTGGCCACCGCAGCGAGCGGGCTTCTGATGGCCGCTACTCGTCGGGAAGTACTGGCGCGGCGGGCGGTGCTACCACGGGCACGTCCTCGCCCACGGGCGGGGGGCGGGTGCGCACCAGTGGCCTGATGGCTCCGAGCACGCCTACGGGCCCCGCACCACAGTCGGGAGTGTTGGCAAACGAATCAGGGCGGACGCGCGGCGAAGTACTTAACACCAGCCCCCAGACGGTTCCGACCACCGACCCTTCCACGTATAACCGTCCCCGGCGCATGGATCGAGCCGACCAGCCTCAGTACCGCACCATGGAATCGGGCACCATCAGTGGGCAGCCCCAGCGGACGGAGGCCGCCCCAGGCCAGGACCAAGTGGTGCGGGACGACAACCGCGGCCGCTGGCGCACCACCGACAATGCTCCCCAAGGCGCTTCAACGCAGCCCCAGGAGACCTCGGCACCGCAGCAGGGCCGTCGGCGCGACGGTGGGTTCTTCCAAAACGTGTTCTCGCAGCCCAGCAACGCTGGAGGGCAAGCACCCGACCAGTCGTCGCGCCAGCGCTACGACCAGTCCCAACGCACCTATGAACAGCCGCAGCAACGTTCCTATAGTCAGCCTTCCTACAGCCAGCCATCGTACTCGGCCCCCTCGAGCGGTGGCGGCGGCGGAGGCGGCGGAGGTGGCCACAGCCGCGGCCCCCGCTAGCTTATCGATTGCCTGACTTTTCTGCAAACAAATCGCAAGCGAGCCGGCCCGACGGCCGGCTCGCTTTTTACCACCTCTTCCCATGAAAAAACGGATAATTTGGCTTAGCCTGGCCCTGGTAGTGGGGCAGGCCAGCCACGCCTTTGCCCAAGAAGCCGCCGATGCCCTGCGCTATTCCCGCCTCCAGTTCGGAGGGCCTGCCCGCACGCAGGGCATTGCGGGGGCCAACGTTGCGTTGGGAGCCGATTTTGGCAACCTGACCAGCAACCCCGCCGGTTTGGGCTTGTTCCAAAAGTCGGAAGCGCACTTCACGCCCGGCATTGGCCTGGGCCAAGGCGATGGCCGCATCGATGGCAGCACTGGCGCGACGCAAAACGAAAGCAAGAACAGCTTTCACGTTGCCAGCGCCGGTTTGGTGTTTGCCAATCGCCTGCCCGACAGCGACCAAAGCTCCGAATGGCGCGGTGGGAGTTTTGCCCTGGGCTTTAGCCGAGTGGCTGATTTCAACACAGCCTCGCGCTACCAGGGTACCATCACGAACAGGCAGTCTTTTCTGGCTCGTCTGCAGCCCGATGCAAACTCGCTGCATACCCAGAAAGACTTCAACGGACTGGATGACCAGGTGAATAACAACGATTACGACTACCGACTGGGCTTGGCCTACGGGGCGTATCTGGCTAACATTGTCACGGCGCGCAACGGCGCCGATTCGGCAGTAGTGCTGCGCAGGCAGAGCAGCGTGCTAAACCAGGGGGAAGTCATTACCAACTCGGGCTCGGTATCGAATTTTGATTTGGGCTATGGGGCCAGCTACCGCGACCGGCTCTACGTTGGCGCGGCGCTTGGCATTGTGAGCTCCAACTACACCCAATCGCGCACGCTGACGGAGGCCGATACCGACCCTGCCACCCACTTTACCAGCCTGATTGACCATACCGAGCTGAAAACCAAAAGCACCGGCATCAATTTCCGGATAGGGGCCATTTACCGGGCTGCCGACTTTGTGCGGCTGGGGGCCTCCATTCAGACGCCTACGTACATGCGCATGAGCGACACCTACAGCGAGCAGCTGACGGCTAACTTTAGCGCCACGGGCACTGACCGCGTGCCCAGCGACTTGCCCTCGACCGCTACGGTATCGCCCCTCACCAACGACTTCACCTACACGCTCACCACGCCGTTTCGGGCCAATGGCGGCGTGGCCATCACGCTGGGCAAGCACGGTTTCTTGACCGGCGATGCGGAATATGTGGGCTACAACCAGGCCCGTTTCCATACCGATGTGGCTAACGCCGACGATGACGCTCACTTTGCGAACGTAAACGCCACCATTCAAACCCGCTACCAGAACGCCTTAAACCTACGCTTTGGCGCGGAGGGGCGCTTCGACGTGTTCCGGGTGCGAGCCGGCTACGCCCGCTATGGCGACCCATATCGCGACGACAAAAGCAATGAACAGGCACAGAATTTCTACACGGCCGGCCTGGGCCTGCGGCAGGGCGGCTTCTTCATCGATGCCGCAGCTGTTTACACCACTTTTACCCAATATTATTCCCCTTATTCGGTAGGTGGCTTGGAGCCGGTGATTAACGTGGCCAACACACGCTACACTACCAGTATCACGGCAGGATTCATATTCTAGGTCCGGGCACTGCCGAAACGGACAGTTACAGCAAGGGCTGCCTCACGATGAGGCAGCCCTTGCTGTTTTCCCCAACGTTATTTCTGCACCCTGATAAGGCAGGTGAGCACTGGTGCAGAACCTAACACTACATCTGACACCCGTAGCAAGCCCGTGAGGCCATCGGCCGTTTTGAAAGCTATTACCTGGTCTTTCGTTAGCGTGCCGGTACTCAGTGGGTTGGCTGTGAAAGCTGCGCCAGCGTTGAACGCCGTTTCGAAAGCGGCGGTAGTTACGGCCGCCGAAAACTGGTCGCTGGTGAGGTTGGTTCGGCGCAATTGCGTACTTCGGCGCGAAGGCCAATTGACAGAGTTCGGTTTGATGGCCTGCGTGTCGGCAGGGGCACTGAGGCGGAGGGCAGTGCCGGTGCTGTTGGTGAGGCAGATGAGGTCGACCAAGTTTTGGTTGGCGAGCAAAGAGGCTTCCTGATTGACCAACGCGTATTTGGGCAGCAACAGGCCGTAGTGCAGGTTGAGGAAGACGCGGGCGCGGGTTTTGCCAATTGGGTTGACGGGTACGGGCCGCAACAGCGCGGTGTAGCTGTGGTACACGGCGGCCGAATCGGGTTTGCGGGCCGTGAGGCGGTAGGCGCGGCTGGCCGTTGCGCCTTGCGTGTCGGTAGCGGTGTATTGCCACTGCTCGGTACCGGAAGTAGCGCGGGCCCCAAACTGGTTCACAAACAAGTACTCGCGGCCGCTGGGGTCCTGCGGCAGCGGCGCAATCAGCGAATCGAGATAGATGAGTTCCTGGGCCGCCGGAGCGTTTTTGGTGGGGTCGAAGCTGGAGAGGGGCAGCGGATAGGTAATGGGCGTGAGGCCGGGGTCGTAGGTGACGGTGATGCGCAGGCGCTTGAGCGGCTTGTCGGCGCCCACGGCGTAGACGCGCGTCGAAAGCGTGTCGTTCGGACCCACGGTCTTGTTGCCTGACGTCAGCGACGAGGTGCCGATGAAGTCGAGCCGCACGGGTGTCGCCGTTTTAGAACAGGACGCTAGCAGCACAGGTAAGCAGAGCAACAGAAGGCAAAAACGCATAATGCAAAGGTAACGGCGGCCACGGCCTGCAACGGTGCTGCGGGCACCTGTTACCTTTAACGTTCTGATTCCTCCCCTATTTTGCTCACACGCTTTTTATCTATGCGTTTTCGCTTTTTTGCGCTGGCCGCGTTGCTGGCCGCCAACGGTCCGGCCCTGGTGCCGGCCCTCACTCCCACTCCTCTTTTCGCTCAGCAAAAGCAGGCGCTGACGCTGGAAGACATCTGGGCCAAGCCCACTTTCCGCACCGCCACCGTGCCGGGCTTCGACTGGATGAACGACGGCCGCTACTACGCAGCGCTGGAAAACGGCAGCTTGGTGCAGCACGAAGTAACCACCGGCAAAGCTGTGCAAACCCTGGTTTCGGCCGCTGAGCTGCAAATGGCCGGCACGGCCCTGAACGTGGACGGCTACTCCTTCAATGCCAACGAGCAGAAAATCCTGTTCACGACGGGCACTGAGCCCATTTACCGGCGCAGCGCCCGCGCCAGCTACTACGTGTTTGACCGCGGCACCAAGAAGCTGGTGCCGCTGAGCAGCGGCGGCAAGCAGGGCTACGCCACGTTCTCGCCCGATGGCAAACGCGTAGCCTTCACTCGCGACAACAACGTGTTTGTGACCGATTTGGCCACAATGCAGGAAACCGCTGTGACCACCAACGGCCTGAAAAACAACCTCATCAACGGCTCGGCCGACTGGGTGTACGAGGAGGAATTTGGTTTTGCGCAGGGCTTCTTCTGGTCGCCCGACAGCAAGCAGATTGCCTTCTACACCTTCGACGAAAGCCAGGTACCGGAGTACGACATGCAGGAATGGGGGGGCCTCTACCCTAAGGAATACCGCTTCAAATACCCGAAGGCCGGCGAAAAAAACTCGGTGGTGAGTGTGAGCAGCTACGACGTGGCCAGCACCCGCACCACCAAGCTGGACGTGGGCCCGAACCCCGACCAGTACATCCCTCGCGTGATGTGGACGCAGGTGCCCAACACGCTCAGCATCCAGCGCCTCAACCGCTTGCAGAACAAGCTGGAAATTCTGCACGGCGACGTGACTACCGGCAAAACCCAGGTCGTGTTGACCGATACCAACCCGGCCTACGTCGAAATCAACGACGACTTGAAGTACCTGACGGGCGGCAAGCAGTTCATTTTCACCAGCGAGAAAGATGGGTACCAACACATCTACCTGCACGACATGAGCGGCAAGCAGGTGCGCCAGCTCACCAAGGGCAGCTGGGAGGTTTCGGCCATCAACGGCTTCGAGCCCAAGTCCGGCAACATCTACTTCACCAGCACCGAGGGCTCGGCCCTGCAGCGCCATCTCTACCGCATTAACCTGAGCGGCAAGGGCAAGCAGCGCATCAGCGAGGCCGGCCCGGGTACCGACGTGGTGAACATGAGCCCCGACACCCAGTATTTCCTCAATACGCACTCCTCGGCCGGCGTGCCGCCGGTGGTGAGCCTGCGCGAAGGCAGCACCGGCAAGCTGGTGAAAACCCTGGAAGACAACGCCAAACTCAAGCAAACCCTGACGCAGTACGACCTGGGCAAGCACGAATTCTTCACTTTCAAAAACTCCGAGGGTATCGAGCTGAATGCCTGGATGATTAAGCCCAGCAACTTCGACCCGGCCAAGAAATACCCCGTGCTGATGCACGTGTACGGCGGCCCCAGCTTCGGCACCAGCAGCACCCAAACCGTGCTCGACAACGCGGGTGGCGGCACGGCCTTCACTAACTACCTCTGGCACCAGATGCTGGCCGAGAAGGGCTACATCGTGGTTTCGGTGGAAAACCGGGGCACCTCGGGCCGGGGTTCGGCCTTCCGCAAGGCCACCTACGCCAACATGGGCAAGTTCGAAACCATCGACCAGGCCGATGGGGCCAAATACCTCGGCACGCTGCCCTACGTCGACAAGTCGCGCATCGGCATCTGGGGCTGGAGCTACGGCGGCTACATGACCTCGCTGGCCATGACCAAAAACGCCGACCTTTTCAAAATGGGTATCGCCGTGGCTCCGGTCACGAACTGGCGCTACTACGACACCGTGTACACGGAGCGCTACCTGAAAACGCCCCAGGAAAACCCCGGCGGCTACGACGACAACTCCCCCGTGCAGTTTGCCCAAAACCTGCGCGGCAAGTTCCTGCTCGTGCACGGCACCGGCGACGACAACGTGCATTTCCAGAACTCCATCGCCTTCGTCGACGCCCTCATCAAGGCCAACAAAGACTACCAGACGCTGTACTACCCCAACCGCAACCACGGCATTTCGGGCGGCAACACGCGCCTGCACCTCTACCGCCAGATGACCAATTTCGTGACGCAGAACTTGTAGACGCCTCTCTTACAAACGAATATCAAAAAACATCTACTTAATCGACGGGCTTATAAATTCAACCAGTTAGGCAGTTATTTTCATAAATAAAACATTATTTTTTTTACACAATAGGCAGATATCGGATTGCACTTAGCCTACTATGCCGTCCCAGCCTTGTAATATTTCAGTGAAATACAGCAAAATTTATTATAATTCTAGTTATATACTTTTCAATTTAGAGTAAACCACTAATTTATGATTATTCATATTAATGATAAATTTCATCATTAAATAAAGAATCGATTTTATAATTTTGTTGCACCCTCTATAGCCACGGAATAAACTTTTTCCGTGAAACGAGGAAAGCATCACCAATTACTACATATTTTCCGTAAAAAATGCAACAAAATTTTTACATCCGTTCTTACTTACTGCTTGGCGCATTTGTTGCCTGTATTAGCAGTGCATTTGCCCAAGCGCCTGTTGCTACTGCGAAAGACATCACCGTCAATCTCGATGGCTCAGGTAGTGTTTTCATTTCGCCAGCGCAAATTGATAATAACAGTCAGGCGGCTTGTGCAAACACAGTATTTGGCATTGGTGGCGTTGTTGAAAACACCGTTCTTGAGGGCCAAGCCCTCACTCTGACGGCTCCAACCGGAAACGTATTCGCTGCCACCTTATACGGCCGCTACGAAACCCAGCCCGGCGCGACTGCCCCCTATGACCCCACCCAGCCAGTATACGCCTTCGACCCAAACAGCCCTGCTATTATACAGAGCTTACTCGTTGGCAAAACTTCGGCGTCGATTCTAGCTACCAGCAATCCTCCTTCGCAGTTTTCAGACCCATTCTATGGCATTGCGAAGCAATTACAAGTAAGAGCAACTTATGCTACTACCAGCGATGCCCAGCAGGTTAAGTTCACTGCACCAGGAACTTACAACGTAGCGCTAACGGTGATGAATGATTGTGGTTCCAGCTTCGCCCTTGCACACGTAACGGTGTTGCCATCGCATACGGTTCGGCTTAATGCCAACGGGTTTGCGTTGGTTACGCCCAGCGTTATTAATGACAACTCCCAACTGCCTTGCGCTAATGCCACTTTCGGCATCGGCGGTGTTGTATCCGGCGTTGTTCGTGAACTACAAACCCTCAATCTGGCAGCCGGGGCCGGCAATGTGCTTTCTACTACTTTGTATGGCCGCTACGAAACTATTCCCGGCTCAATTGCCCCCTTTGACCCCACCCAGCTAGTATACGCCTTCGACCCGAATAGCCCAGCCATTGTGCAAAACCTAGTATTTAATCGTGCTTCTGCTTCGATTTTGGCCAATAGCTTCCCTGGCAGCACTCCCACTGCTCTGTTCTCAGACCCATTTTATGGTATTGCGAAACAGTTGAAAGTGGAGAACCTATTTGCTACAACTACAGCCAATGAGCAGGTACGCTATGAAGCACCGGGTATCTACGATGTAGCCCTCATCACCCAAGGCTGCGGCAGTACCCCTACCTATACTTTCACCACGGTGACTGTACTGCCTTACGAAGGCTCAACTGTTACTGCGCTACGCCAATCTACAGTCCCAGACGTATCTTCAGTGTCTTCGGTAGTTTCTGTAGCAAAACAAGCTTCTTTGGTACTGGACGCTTATCCTAATCCAAGCACCGATGGTCGCTTCAGCGTACACGTACAGGCTACCCTTAGCGGTCCCGTTCAAGTTAACCTCTTCGACATGCAGGGCAACCTGGTAAGCAAAATGTATGATGGTCAGTTGGAACTGGGAGAGCAGCGCGACTTTACAGTAAACCGTCCTGAACTTCGCCAGGGCCTGTATATCGTCCGCGTTCAAAATGGCAAGCAAGTAAGCAACCTGCGCGTTGAGGTGCAGAAATAAGCAGCCAATCGCCTTTTGCTTACGGTATAAACAAAAGGGCTACCCGTTACCGGGTGGCCCTTTTGTTTACCAACCCAACTACCTATGCATGCATAGCATCCGCTACTTTCTGGCTAACGCTGCTACCGTTGGCATGACCGTTCGGGCCGGCTACGCGGCGGCCCATGTAGCGGCTGGTGGCCGGGCTGGGGTTCTTGGCGGCTTGGTCGAGGCTGGTGCGGAGGCGCTGGCCGTACTCAGCATCGCACTTGGTGAACAGTTCCACCATCCGGTTCTGGATTTCGGTGGTGGCGGCACTCAGCGCGTCGGTCAGGTTGTTGATGAGGTCGGTTTTTTCGCGCTAATCGTGTTGGCGGCGTCAGCGGGCCCCGACCTGCTTGAATCAACGTCGCCGTGGCGGTCCATTTTCTGGCGAATGAGGCGGGCGTTATACTGCGGCTCGTGGTCCTTACCGGCTTTAGGACTTTCGGTGAGGCCGTTGAGCGACGAGGGCTTGTAGTTGACGTGCGGATTCTGATTGGGCACCGTGTCCACACGGTAGGTCATCTGGCCATCGCGCTGGTTGGTGGCCACGTGCTTTTTAGGCGCGTTGATGGGCAGTTGCAAGTAGTTGGTTGTTGGTGCCCACCCGGTATCGCTGCGTGTCCGAATACGAGAATGTGCGGCCCTGCAGCATCTTGTCATCTGAGAAGTCGAGGCCATCTACCCGCACACCGGTACAAACGTTTGTTTTGATAACAGCACCGGCAACGCTTACACCCGGAGCTTATCAATAAAACAGCCAGTTGGTCCTGCTGAGCTTTTCAACGCAGGCCACGCCACCCAAAAAATTGGCTGGAAATGAGACAGCACGGCGCGGGACGCTAGGCGTATCACCGGCGTACCCCCCGCACCACACGCGACTTGCCAAACATATCGGGCAGCACCTGCACCCCCTCAAAGTCATCAGGACTGAGCAAAGCGGCTGTCTCCTTGCCCAGCGCTTCGTTAATTTCCAGATAAATGCCGCCCCCGGAGCACAGCAGCACCCGGCCCACTTCCGCCAAGCGGCGGTAGAACAGCAGCGGGTCTTCATTGGGCACGAACAGAGCGGTGGCGGGTTCCCAGGCCAGCACGTTCTCGCGCATCAGCGGCTGCTCGCTTTCGCGCACGTAGGGCGGGTTGCTCACCAGCACACCGAGCGTGCCAGGAGCTATGCCCGTGGGCAAAGCAGCGAGAATATCAACCTGCTCAAACTTTACCTCCGGTGCATACCGAGCGGCATTGCGCCGGGCCACGGCTAACGCTTCGGCCGAGATATCCACGGCCAGCACCTCAGCGCCTGGCAGGCTGCGGGCCAGGGCTAGGGCCAGGCAGCCCGAACCCGTGCCTACGTCGAGCACGCGCAGGCCGGAGCGGCTGCCCAGCTCTTGGTTGATGACGCGCACCAATTCTTCCGTTTCGGGACGCGGAATGAGGGTGGCGGGCGTGACCTCCAACGCCATTTCTTCGAAATAAGCCGTGCCCAGCACGTACTGCACCGGCTCGTGGGCCAACAGGCGCGCTTGCAAGGGCGCCAATGCTTCGATGGCCGCTTCGACGACGGGCTCCTGCGCATCCATCATGCGCTGCATCGAATCCATGTCCAACAGGTGTTCGACCACCAGCGCGGCAATGGCCTGCGCTTCGCGCTCAGGGTAAACGGCTTGCAGAGATTTGGCTAAGGCGGCAGTGAATTGACGGACATTCATTGGAACAAAGGTAGGCGCTCAGCGTAGCTACGGGCCGGTACCTACCTTCGCCCCCATGAAAACCGACGACGCCATTTTCATGCGCCGCGCCCTCGATTTGGCGCATCTGGGCACCGGCTACGCCCGCCCCAACCCCTTGGTGGGCTGCGTAGTTACGTATCAGGGCCGCATCATTGGCGAGGGCTGGCACCGGCAGTACGGCGGCCCGCACGCCGAGGTAAATGCGCTGGCCGCCGTGGCCGACCAATCGCTGCTGAAAAAGGCCCGTGTGTACGTGACGCTGGAGCCCTGCGCCCACCACGGCAAGACGCCGCCCTGCGCCGATTTGCTCATCGCCAAGGGCGTGCCCGAAGTGGTGGTGTGCAACGAGGACCCGTTTCCGCTGGTGGCGGGCCGGGGCCTGGAGAAGCTGCGGGCGGCCGGAGTACAGGTCGAAACCGGCCTGCTAGCCAACGAAGGCCGCTGGCTGAATCGCCGCTTTTTCACTTTTCACGAAAAGAAGCGGCCTTATCTGGTCCTGAAATGGGCCGAAACGGCCGACGGCTTCCTGGCGGGGCGCTATTTCCAGCCGGTCCAAATCAGCAGCCCCCAGGCGGGCCTGCTCACCCACCAGTGGCGAAGCGAGGAGCAGGGCATCTTGGTGGGCACCCGCACGGCCCTGCACGACAACCCGCGCCTGAACGTGCGCGACTGGTCCGGCCCCCAGCCCATCCGCCTTGTCATCGACAAAAACCTGAGCCTGCCGCCCACCCACCACCTCCTCGACGGCTCGCAGCCCACCCTCATCTACACCTATCGCCAACCTTACCACAAGGCCAACCTAGACCTCGTCACCCTCTCGGAGGCCGACGACCTCATCCCGCAGGTATTGGCCGACCTGTACCAGCGCAATATGCAGTCGGTGCTCGTAGAAGGCGGCCCTACCGTGCTGAACGCCTTGCTCCATGCCGGCCTGTGGGACGAAGTCCGGGTGTTTCGGGCGCCTCACAAGCTCACCCAGGGCATCGGAGCGCCACGCTTGGGCCTGAGTGGCTTGCGCAGCGTCGAAAACGTTGGGCCCGATAAGCTGTTCTGGTACGTAAACGACTAATTTAACAGTTGTCAGTTGCTCATTATTCGTTGTCAGCACGTGCTGAATCATGCATCTAACGACGGACAACCCACCAACCGACAACCTACAACCAACATGGCCGAAACCCTCGCCCTCGACACCACGCTCACCAAAGCTGAGCAATACCGGCAGCTACTGCCCCAAATCGAAGCCCTCACCAGCGGTGAGCCCGACCTCACGGCCAACCTGGCCAATACGGCCGCCGCGCTCCGCCAGGCATTCGGGTTTTTCTGGGTCGGCTTCTACGTGGTGAAAGACGACGAGCTGGTGCTCGGCCCATTTCAGGGCCCAATTGCCTGCACGCGCATTCGGCACGGCAAGGGCGTGTGCGGCGCCAGTTGGGCGCGGGCCGAAACCGTGTTGGTGCCCGATGTGGAAGCCTTTCCTGGCCACATTGCCTGCAGCTCCGAGTCGAAATCGGAAATTGTGGTACCTGTTCTCAAAAACGGAAAAGTGGTGGCCGTGCTCGATGTCGACAGCGACCAGCTCAACGACTTCGACCAAGACGACCAAGCTGCGCTGGAAGAACTGATGAAGCTGGCCGGAGAATGGTTCTGAACCGCAGATTTTCGCCGATTTGACGGATAAGAACGGATTCTAACGGGTCCGTTTTTTTGTCAGGTCCTTCTTCTTTAGGGATTAGTAGGTTGGCCGGGTTTTGACGAAGCGCTTGAATTCTAGTGAAGCACCGCCAAAATTGATGAGAAGGCCGATAGGAAGACGATACGCTTCCAGGTAGTTGATAATTTGGGCGTGGTGCGTTTCATTGAGGGCGGCTAGCGCTTTGAGTTCTACCAGAATGGTATCGTTCACCAAAAAGTCAACGCGACGTGAGCCAATTTCTCGCTCCCGATAGTAAATCGGCATTTCAAGCTCCCGCTGCGCTTGCACGCCGCCCTGTTCCAACTCAATAGCCAACGCCCGCTGATAAATCAGTTCCTGAAAACCTGAGCCCAGTACCCGATGCACCTGCATGGCACACCCAATAATCTTACCCGTAAGTTCACGGTAGTCGTCCAGATTAATCAGTGCTTTCTCCATTCGCGCAAAAAAACATAATGAGAAGGGCTAATCGAAAGTAGAGACAAAAAAAGAACGGACCCGTTAGAATCCGTTCTTATCCGTCAAATCGGCGAAAATCTGCGGTTCAGACCTTCAGCTGGCAAATCACGGTCTCGCCGCCTTTCACTTTCTGGCCCAGCTCTACTTTTACTTCCGTATCGAGGGGCACGAATACATCGACGCGCGAGCCGAATTTGATGAAGCCGAACTCCTCGCCCTGGCTCACTTCGTCGCCCTCGTTCACGTACCACACAATGCGGCGCGCCATGGCGCCGGCAATCTGCCGGAAGAGCACCAGCGGGCCGGCATCGCTTTCTACCACCACCGTGGTGCGCTCGTTTTGGGTGCTGCTTTTGGGGTGCCAGGCCACCAGGTAGTTGCCGGGGTGGTACTTGAAGTATTTCACCAAGCCCGAAATGGGATTGCGGGTGACGTGCACGTTGATGGGCGACATGAAGATGCTGATTTGCTTGCGCTCGTCCTCGAAATACTCGGGCTCAAACACGTTTTCAATCACCACTACCTTGCCATCGGCGGGCGCCAGCAGCAGGTCTTCGTGGGTGAACATGTGCCGGAACGGACTCCGAAAAAATTGCAGAATTAGCAAAAAGATAATGACCGTGGCGCCGGCAAACAGCCGGTTTACCAAGTCAGCACCTTTGTTAAATTGAAACACCAGCAGGTTAAGCGCCAACAAAATCAGCAGCGTAACGAACAAAATGCGTCGTCCTTCTTTGTGAATCTTCATATGTTGCTGATTGAAACGAATTCTGTGGAGGCCACGGATTGGGTTTCAAATAAAAAAAACGAATTAACGGCCCCGCACTTCCGCCTCCGCCGGTATCAACCGTGGGCGCAGGGCAAAGGTCGGCACAGCATACAAAAAGGCACGAACCGAGCGGCCCGTGCCTTTTCAAGGAGCAATTACGGAAGAACCCGCAAAAAATCCGTCTGATTTATAAAAATGACCGCGCTTCGGGCCTAGAATCCGCCTCGGAACTTGTACGTCTGGGCCACTTTGTCGATGCTCACGACATAGGCCGCAATGCGCATCGGGATTTTATATTTTTGGCTGGTGGCGTACACTTTGTTGAAGGCGTCGGTCATGATGCGGTCGGCGCGCTCGGTCACCATTTCCTCGGTCCACTTGAAGCCCTGCTTGTTCTGCACCCACTCGAAGTACGACACCGTGACGCCGCCCGAGTTGGCCAGAATGTCCGGCACCACCATGATGCCCTTTTCGTTGATAATGGGGTCGGCCGAGGCCGAAGTGGGGCCGTTGGCACCTTCCACGATGAGCTTGGCCTTGATGTCGCCGGCGTTGTGCTCGGTGATGACATCCTCCACGGCGGCGGGCACCAGCACGTCCACATTGGTCGTCAGCAGGTCGTCGGCATTTTCCATCAGTGTGGCGCCGGTGTAACCGTCGAGGCGGCCGTTGTGGGCATTCTTATAGGCAATGGCCTCGTCAATGTTGATGCCGTTTTCGTTCCAGTACGCGCCCGAAACGTCGCTCACCGCCTTGATTTTCACACCTTTCTCGCACAGCAGCTTGGCGGCCCAGGAGCCTACGTTGCCGAAGCCCTGCACGGCGGCCGAAACCTCCGTGGGCTTCAGGCCTAGCTTGCCCAGCGCGGCCAGCGTCGACACCATGACGCCGCGGCCGGTGGCCTCGGTGCGGCCCAGCGAGCCGCCCATTACCAGCGGCTTGCCCGTGACCACGGCGGGCGAGGTCATACCCACGGTTTTGGAGAATTCGTCCATCAGCCAGGCCATTTCGCGGGGGCCGGTGCCCATGTCAGGGGCCGGAATGTCGCGGTCGGGCCCAAAAACGTCCTTCAGCGCCATGGTGTAGGCGCGGGTGAGGCGCTCCAGCTCGCCGGGACTCATGGTGGTGGGGTCGCAGATGATACCGCCCTTGGCGCCGCCGTAGGGAATGTCCACCACGGCGCACTTCCAGGTCATCCAGGCGGCCAGGGCCTTCACCTCGTCGAGGTGCACGTGCTTGTCGTAGCGGATGCCGCCTTTCGAGGGGCCCAGGATGGTGTTGTGAATCACGCGGTAGCCTTCGAATACGCGGAGCTTGCCGTTGTCCATCGTCACGGGCAGGTTCACGATAACCTGCTTATCGGGGGCTTTGAGGACGTTGTAGGTTTCGTCGTCGAGGCCGAGAATTTCGGCCGCGATGTTGAAACGCGACATCATGGATTCGAGCGGATTTTCGCGGTCCAGAAGCGGGGCGGGCTCTTTATATACAGTGTGGGCTGCCATTCGGAAGGGGGGTTAGTTGAATTGTGTTGGGTGGGATGATGGGTACGATTTAGGGCCGCAAAGGTATTGCTTTTATCAGAATGACAGGCAATTTTTCCGCAAACGATTGTTGAAGTTTTTTGGCATCTATGCCCCCATAATGATGCCCCGAACCGTAGCCGCAGCTGCGACAAACGCCAGCCGCCGGCCAGCCCACTTCTCTGCTCCTACCCCACCAACAACTGCAGCAGCGCCAGCACCGGCAGCACCAGCAGAAACGCATCGAACCTATCCAACAACCCGCCGTGGCCGGGCATGATGCTGCCCGAATCCTTCACGCCCACGCTGCGCTTGAGCATGGACTCGGCCAAATCGCCCAGCGGCGCGAACACGGCTACCACGCCCGCCGCCACGAGGCGGTGCGAGAGCGGCATATCCGGCAGCATAAAGCCGACAGCCCAGCCCACTATCAGCGTCATCAGGAAGCCGCCGGCCCAGCCTTCCCAGGTTTTGCCGGGCGAGATTTGAGGGGCCAGCTTATGCTTGCCAATGGCGCGGCCCACGGCATAGGCACCGATGTCGGAAGCCCAGATGAGGAAGAGCAGGGCGAAGACGCGGCGCGGGTCGTAGTGTTTTCCCTCGTAAGCTATGCTTGCAAGCATACTCATTGAGGTGCTGACATAAATCACACCCAGAATAGTTAGACCTATATTTTCAAAAGGCTTTACCTCTTGTGGCCAACGAATCATACTATGAACCATCAAGGCTATTAATACAACCAAGCTCAATAATTCCCAGCGGGAAATCCAAACCTGTACCAACATGTTAGCCAGTGTGGCCGAATTACCAGAAGCTTCGCCGACTGTAGCCAATGGCGGGTACATGGTATAGCCATTACCAACTATGTAATAGTTGGCGGATTGAAATTCGATATATTGAGAGAAAGCTTGATTCAAAAAAATCAAGGTTCCGGCCCCCACCCCAATCCACGTAGTCGGCGCATACCCACCCGCCCGCATCATGCGATAGAACTCCCACAGCATCACGGCCTGCACGAAGGCGAAGAACAGCCCGAACGTCCAGGGACTGAACCAGACGCTGCCCAGCAGCAGCGCCGCGCCTAGCACGCCGTAGATGATGCGCAGGCGCAGGTTGCTGGGGCCGGCGGGTGCGGCAGGGGTTTCAGAAGCGGCGGGGGTAACCGGAGGCGTAGAGTCGGGCAAGTTGGGAAGGGATTTTTATAAGGAAAAGCTGAACGTCATGCAGAGCGTAGCGAAGCATCTTTACCTCGGAAGTAATTATTTACTATTGCGGTAAAGATGCTTCGCTACGCTCTGCATGACGTTCTTTATTACGTCAACGCCTCATTTTGGCGCACAGCCACGCCCTCGCTGCTGAGGGTAAGCATGGTGGTGGGCGGAGCCGGCGCGGTGAAGCGCTGGTGCAGAAAATACAGCAGGCCGGCCGTGAGCAGCGCCGAGGGAATCACCAGCGTCCAGGGCAGCGCCTCGTTGGAATCGGGGTCGAAGCCCCAGCCGAACTGACCGCGCTGGGCGAGGAAGAGCATCAGGAGCTGAAAGGCATTTTGGGTGAAGTGCGCCACCATGCTCACCAGAATGTTGCCGCTCCAGAGGTACAGATACCCCAGCACCAGCCCCAGCACAAAGCGCGGCACAAACCCGAAAAACTGGAAGTGAATGGCCGAAAAGATGGCCGCCCCCAGCCACACGCCCACGTGCGGCGAAAACCAGCGGACCAGATTCTTTTGTATCACGCCCCGAAACACCAGCTCCTCGCTGATGGCCGGCACCAGCGCAATGACCACGACGCCAATCAGAAACCGCGTGCCGGAATTGAACTTGGTGAGAAACTTGGTGAGAAAGGCTGCCTTGTCCTCGCTGGCGCGGGCCCACACTTCAAACTCGTGGAAAGCCGCCGGGAAATGCGCCCCCGCGTTCCAGGCAATGAGCGTGGACATAAACGGCAGCGTGACGATGATGAGCGCCGCCACGGCCAGCAGCCACCACCCCGCCCCCAACCGGCGCGGACTGAAATAGTCCGCCCAGCCAATGCCCAGCGCCGAAGCCAGCCCCAGCGCCCCGCCCGTGAGGGCCGTGAACAGCAGTACGCCCTGCATCATCATCAGCAGGTTCCAGCCCTGGGGGTAGGCCGTCGGATTCTGAATGACTTTCTGCATGGTGGGCAGCGAGAGCCCGAAGCCCGCCAGCACCCAGGCAAAAATGACGGCATAGCCCACGCAGGCGCCTGCCACCATAAAAGCCAGCAGCAACAGTATCTGCAGGCCAGGGTGCAGCGTGCGGGGCAGGAAACCTTTCATGGCGGGGTACTAGTTGGGAAGGGCGTAAATTTACCGGAGTTTTTAACTTAGGCTTGTTTAAAGCAAACAAGAACGTCATGCTGAGCGCAGCCGAAGCATCTCGCGTGCAATAGTAACCCAATTGTTCGCCGTGCTGACGCTCGGTTCAACGAAGCGGGAGAGATGCTTCGACAAGCTCAGCATGACGTTCTATTTAAAACATATTCCCCGTGGTCAACATAGGTCCCAACATCTCGCTGCCTGATTTCCCGCTCCTGCTCGCGCCCATGGAAGACGTGAGCGACCCGCCTTTCCGCGCCGTGTGCAAGGCCAACGGGGCCGACCTAATGTACACAGAGTTCATTTCGTCGGAAGGCCTCATTCGGGCCGCCGCCAAGAGCCGCAAGAAGCTGGACATCTTCGACTACGAGCGGCCCATCGGCATTCAGCTCTTCGGCTCCGATGTGGAAACGATGGGCGAATGCGCGGCCATCAGCACCGAGGCCGGGCCCGATTTGATTGACATAAACTACGGCTGCCCGGTGAAACAGGTGGCCTGCCGCGGTGCCGGCGCGGCCCTGCTCCAGGACATCCCCAAAATGGTGGCCATGACGGCCGCCGTGGTGAAGCACACCCACCTGCCCGTGACCGTGAAAACCCGCCTGGGCTGGGATGAGGGCACCAAAAACGTGGAAGAAGTGGCCGAGCGCCTGCAGGACGTCGGCATCCAGGCCCTCACCGTGCACGGCCGCACCCGCGCCCAGCTCTACAAGGGCGAGGCCGACTGGCGCCTCATCGCCAGCATCAAAAACAACCCGCGCATCAAAATCCCCATCTTCGGCAACGGCGACATCGACTCGCCCGAAAAGGCCCTCGAATACAAAAACCGCTACGGCGTGGATGGCGTGATGATAGGCCGGGCCAGCATCGGTTACCCCTGGATTTTCCGGGAGGTGAAGCACTACGTGGCCACCGGCGAGCTGCTGGCCCCGCCCACCCTGGAAGAGCGGGTGGCCATGTGCCAGATGCACTTCGACCGCAGCGTGGAGTGGAAAGGCCCGAAAGTGGGCATCTTCGAGATGCGCCGGCACTACGCACACTATTTCCGGGGCCTGGAGGGCGCCAAAGCCTGGCGCACCAGCCTGGTGAATGCCGAAACCCCGGCCGACGTGCTGGAAATCCTGGCCGAAATAGCCAGCAGCGACGCGGTGCTGGTGGGGTAAAGTGCAGTAGCGCGAACTTTGCAGTTCGCGTCCCCGCACCGTTTGCAACTACATTCAACGATTATCGTTCGGAGACGCGAACTACAAAGTTCGCGCTACTGCATGTCCCCGATTTACGACCAGAAAACCCGCATTAAAATCCTGATTGCCGTGCTGGCGCTGCTCATTGGCACCGCCACGGTGATATACACCAACTTGCTGGTGCAGCGCGTGTCGGAACGGGAGCAGCAGCAGATTCAGCTCTACGCCAAGGCCCAGCAGTACATTGTCAACTCAGAAACCGATACCAACCCGTTTGTTTTCAACGAAATCATCAACGGTAATACCACCATTCCGGTCATTCTGAGCAGCGACGGCCAGGACATTGTCAGCGCCAAAAACGTGGACATGCCGCCGCACTTGTCCGAAGCCGACTCGATGGCGCGGCTGAAGTACGAGCTGGCGCTGATGAAGGAAAAGCACCCGCCCATCGTGGTGAAGTTTGGGGGCGGGCAGGCAAACTACATTTTCTACCGCGACTCGCAATTGCTGCGGCAGCTGCGCACCTACCCGCTGGTGCAGCTGGTGGTGATTGGCTGCCTGGCCGTCATTGCCTACTTCGCGTTCAGCTCGTCGCGGCGGGCCGAGCAAAACCGCGTGTGGGTGGGCCTGGCCAAGGAAACGGCGCACCAGCTGGGCACCCCGCTCAGCAGCCTGGTGGGCTGGCAAAACTACCTGCGCGACTCCGACCGCTTCAAGAACGAGCCCATTGTGGAGGAGCTGGGCAAGGACATCCGGCGGCTGGAAATCATTACGGAGCGGTTCAGCAACATCGGTTCGGTACCGGTGCTGAAGGACGAAAACCTGTACCAGACCACGCGCAACGCCATCGAGTACCTGCAAAGCCGGGTATCGAAAAAGGTGGTGTTCAAGATTGAAACCGACTTGCCGATGGACACACCGGCCCGCATCAACGTGCCGCTGTTTGACTGGGTGGTGGAAAACATCTGCAAAAACGCAGTGGATGCCATGGAAGGGCGCGGCTCCATTACGCTGCACCTGCGCCGGGTGCGCACCCGGCGCAGCTGGTACCGGCGCGGTGCCCCCGCCCGCCAGGTGGCCGTCGACATCACCGACACGGGCAAAGGCATTTCCAAAGCCAAGCTCGACACCGTGTTCATGCCCGGCTACACCACCAAGAAGCGCGGCTGGGGCCTGGGCCTGGCGCTGGCCAAGCGCATCATCGAGAACTACCACGAGGGCAAGCTCTTCGTGAAGTGGAGCGAGCTGGGCCGCGGCACCACGTTCCGGGTGGTGCTGAACCAGTGAGCAATGAGCAATGAGCAATGAGCAATGAGCAAAAGAACGTCATGCTGAGCGGAGGCGCAGCCGGAGTCGAAGCATCTCGCTTGTGGGACTAACTCGGTCGTATTGATTCAGTGGAAGCACGCGAGATGCTTCGACTCCGGCTGCGCCTCCGCTCTGCATGACGTTCTTTCGGTGCGCTGACGCTACCTATTCGTGATTTCCACATACGCCTTGCCCGTCACGGGCTGGCCGTTGTGCGTGCCTTTCACGCGGCACATGCCTTCCCAGTAGTACATGGTGAAGGTGTGGAAGAAGCGCAGCGCCAGCTCCTGCTGCGGCACCAGCGGCTCCACGGTGAGGTCGTAGCCCTGGCCGGGCACCTGCACGCGCCAAGAGGCCGGGTACTTCTTTTTGGATTGCGGGCTGGTCCAGTACGTGAGGGGCGTGAGAACGAAATCGGGGCCGGTGAGGTGCAGGTCGGGGCCGGTGCTGCGGCTGAAGGTGCCGTTGTTGAGGTTTTGGCCGGTAGCGGAGTTGCGCAGGGTGTTCAGCATGAACTCCTCGCGGGGCTCGTCGAGCTGAATGCTGAGCCAGTCCCAGCCCACGTTTTTGTCTACGATGCTGGTGCAGTTCCACTGCCGGTCGTACCACAGCTCGCCGGTCACAGTGTGGGGCTGGCCGGCAATGGTGAGAGTGCCCGTGGTGGCCAGGCGCGGGTAGGAATAGTAGCCGGCCGTGATGCCGTTGCCGTAATTTTCGTAGCCGGTGCCGCTGTGCAGCACCACCGGCCGGGTGGGCCGGGTGCTCAGGTCGAGGGCGTAGCCGCTGGCGTTCTGCTTGCCGGTAAAAGTTGCCTGCAGGTGGTAGGCCCCCTCCTGCCCGTCAAATTTCCACACCTGGCCGCGCTGGTGTTCGCGCAGCCGCAGCGGCAGCGAGTCGGTGAGCAGCTGCGGGAGCGGGCCCAGCTTGTAGTCGTAGTGAAACTGCTGGTTCTGCGGGTCGGTGAGGGCCACGTTCACCATCTGCCAGTCCTGCTTGCCGTCTTTCAGGTTGAAATGAAAAAAAACGTACTCCATGCCGTACTGGTGGCCGGTGGCCTGGTCGGTGAGGTGGCCGGTGAGGTACCACCATTCCAGCGAATTTTTGGGGTGCGCGGCCTCCTCGTGGGGCAGTTCGGCGCGGGTGGCGGGGGGGTTGAAGCGGGTGGTGGGACGGGGCGCCGCGCAAGCGGTGGCCAGCAGCAACAAGAAGGCAAAACGCAAAACTTTCATACCCTTTCACAAGGATTTTCCGGGCCGAAAGGTTTGGGAGCCTTGGTGGAGAGGCTAGCGAAATTTGCCAGCCACCATGCGGTGTTTTTTTCTGGTGCGGCTCAATTGTAGCCGGTATGGCTGGGAGCTGGCAACGTCTATATCGGCGTTGGCATATTGGTAATACAGGCCCAGGCGCAAGTAATGCATCACACTCAGGAACGGCGACTCACCCAGACTGTCCCTGTTGACCGTAAATTGGAAGTTGCCGTTGGCATCGGTAACGGTTGAAACCTCTGTTTCCCAACGAGCCACCAAATCGACCTTCATTCCACGTATGGTCTTCCCTTTGGCACTGTGCAGCGTGCCGCGTATTATCAGCTGATTAGCTTCCGAAACCACACTAAAGCTGGGCAGTGCAGATGCCTCTGATAAAGAATCAATGGCTTCGGTTGAGGTTGAGTTTACAACATTTGGCAGCACGACGTTTTTGGATGCTGGACCACCCCAAAAAGCAGGCGGAATTTGTTGTCCCTGCGCCTTCGGCGCCACCAGCGCCCCCACGCCCCACAGCGCTGCGGCAGCGCCTACCAGCCGCCGTCCTGTCAATGGCTGGGCCGGCACCAGCAGCGGGCGGCTCAGTTGATTGTCCCGAAACCGGCCGCAGGACACAGTAGGATGCCGGCCTAGGTACGTCAGAATTTCGGCGTCGCTCATCCGGGTGAAGTCGGCCACGGTTTGCTGGCAGGCGGCACAGTGGCGGCCAGCAGCATTGGGCGTCATCGCCGCCCAGCTTTCGGAGCAGGGGCTTGGAATAGAAAGCGAGACGGGAATAGCCATGCAGCGAATGTAGATAAACCTTTTGTTAGCCGCAATCTACCACAGCAGCTTTGCCCACATGCCTACCCCTTCGGCGGGGCCACCGGAGGCTCCGGCATCCGGATTTTGCCCATCACCTGGCCCCGGTTCGGGATGGAAGCCAGCCGCACCACGAGCGGCGCGGGCCGCGGCGTGGCGCGGACATCGACGTTCACGGTTTGCTGCTCAAATTCGAACGGGCTGCCCACGAACTTCAGCGCCACTTTGCCGCCGGCAATGGGGGCCCAGGTTCGGGCCATGGTCAGCTCAAAGCTGCCTTTCTCGTCGGTGGTCGTGCCAAACTCCGTGTCGTTGATGAGCACGCGCACACCGGCCACGGGCGTGCCGTTGGCCCCGTCCAGCACCTGCCCACGAATGATGATGTGCTGGGCTTCGGGAGCATTGGCATCCGTCGCAGCCGAGGCGGTGGCCTGCGTGGGCGGCGCTTGGGGCGGCTTGGTGGCGCACGACGAAAGCGGGTGCCAGCCCAGCAGCGCCAGCCCGGCTACCAGCCAGCGCCGCCAGCGGCTGGCGGGCACCGGTGCCAGCTGCGTGGCAAAGGCATTGGCACACACCGGCCGCCCACCCTGCCGGGCCAAAAACGCGAGGATTTCCGCCTCGCTCAGGCGGGTAAAGTCCACTACTTCGGTGGCGCAGGTGGCGCAGTGGCGGCCGGCGGCGGCGGGCGCCATAGCAGCCCAACTCACGGAGCAAGGCTGCGGAATGGAGATATTCGGGAGAGTGGCCATGCGGCGAAAGTAGCTTTTTTGGGGCTTATGAACGGCGAAAAGGCCGGGTGAGCCAGTACTTGCCCCAGTAGTAAAATGCTCTTGGGTGCCAAGGCAACGGGCGTAATTCAAGCTGACCCATTGTTTCAACGCGAAGAACAAACTGCTGTGCTATTCCAATGGCATTGGCAGCCACTACTCGCTCCTGCGTCAGGTAGCCAATCGACCGCACTACGACTATGACCTCAGTTGCTCCTCCAAGCTGAGTTGGAATAGCAAGTTCAAAGGTGCCATCGGCATTACTATTGGTTCCAATAGTAGTTTCTTTAATCAAAATTGTAACGCCGGGCAGTGCTTCACTGGTTGATGCATCTTTCACAGTACCTCGCAATACCAATGTTGGATTGACTGCTGTTTCCAGATGCACCGGGGCAGCGTTATAATGCAATGAAAGTCTATCCTTGGTTATCTGCTTCGCCGTTGATTCTATCTCTTCTGCTGAAGATGCTCCTTTTAGCTCAACTGGCGCCGTGGCTGGTACTGGCCCGCCCCAATACCGGGCGCGCCATTCGGTGGGCGCTTGGGCAGTGGCCGTTATGCCCTCTGCTTCCCGCATGCCCCATACGGCCACAGCGGCTCCCAGCCAGGCCCGCCAGCGCGCCGTTGGGGTAGCCGGGGCGGCGCGCTGCAACGGCCGGTCCAGCTGCCCCGCCGCGAAACGGCCGCAGGTACGGCCACTCGCGGCTTTGGCCAGGTAGGCCAGGATTTCGGCGTCTGTTTTCAGGGTGAAGTCGACTACCACTTTGGCACAGGCAGCGCAGTGGCGGCCGGTGTTGGTGGGCGTCATGGCGTCCCAGCTTTCGGAGCAGGGTTCGGCAATGGTGAGGCGGACGGGCTGGGGCATACAAACAGGGTTTTCCCCTTGATGCCTGCCTCGGAAAAACTACACACATTCCTGCCCAAAAACCCGTACCTTAGTTACGGTCACGCTCCTTCTCTCCCGCGCTATGCCTGCTCCCCTACGCTTTGCGCCACTGGCGCTGTTAGTTTTTCCTACCCTTGGCTATGCCCAGGCGGGCGCTGCAAGTGTTATCGGCCTGGAGATTCCAGCGCCGACCGCGCCGCGCCAGGGGCACTTCCTCAGCGGTGCTTACGTGGTGGGCGCCTATACGCCGCTGCCCACCGCCGGCTACGGCTACGGCTACGGCGTGCAGCCCTACCTGCGTTACCAGCTGGGCAGTAGCGACAGAGGCCGCCTGCGCCCCTACGTGCAATACAGCTTCACGCCTTATCGCATGGCGGCTTATGCTGCCGGCCCATTCTACGGGCCCGAAGGCGCGGGCCTGTCGGCCAATCCGGGCTTTGCGCCGCTGGCAGCGCGCAATGCCCCCTACGGCACGCCCTACGCCAATGGCTGCGGTGGCTTGGGCACCTTTTCGGTGGGCATTCCGATGCAGATAGGCCGCAGCTCGGCGGTGCTGAACGTGGGTGGCGCGGTGCTGGAGGGTTTCCTGAAGTCCGGGCTCTGGTAAGGCACAAGGAAGCGCAAGGGCCAAAAGCCGCATTCAGGCGCTATCTTTTGCCCTTCAAACCTGCTCCGCTCACCGTTCATGCGTTCCTCCACTTCTCTTTTCCGCCGCAAAACCATTGCGGCCATTCTGCAAAACCCACCGGCCGACCACGACGGCCACGCGGCCCCCGGCGCCCTGGAACGCCACCTCACCGTGCGCGACCTTACGGCCCTGGGCATCGCGGCCATCATTGGGGCCGGTATTTTCAGCACCATCGGCAAAGCCAGCCTGGATGGCGGACCGGCGGTGTCGCTGCTGTTTGTGTTCACGGCGGTGGCCTGCGCGTTTTCGGCGCTGTGCTACGCGCAGTTTGCGGCCACCATCCCGGTCAGCGGCTCGGCCTATACCTACGCCTACGCCTCGTTTGGCGAGCTGGCCGCCTGGATTATTGGCTGGGCCCTGATAATGGAATATGCGGTGGGCAACATCGTGGTGGCCATTTCGTGGTCCGATTACTTCACGGGGCTTTTGGATGGAATCGGGCTGCATTTGCCGCTGTGGCTTACGATGGGCACCCAAACCGGGCACGCCGGCTACGAGGCCGTGACCACGCTGGTGCAAAGCGGCAAAACCCTACCCGAGGCCCTGGCCGCCGTGAGCCCTGGGCAGCTGGACGGCTACAAGGCCTGGACGCAGGCGCCCGAGCTGTTCAATGGCCTGCGTTTGGTGGCCGATTTGCCGGCCTTCACCATCACCGTGCTCATCACGGCGCTGGTGTACGTGGGCATCAAGGAAAGCAAAAACGCCTCGAACCTGCTCGTGCTGCTCAAGCTCATTATCGTCTTCATCGTCATTGCCGTGGGCGCGTTCTACGTGCAGCCGGCCAACTGGACGCCCTTTGCGCCCAACGGCGTGGGCGGTGTGCTCAAGGGCGTGTCGGCGGTGTTTTTTGCCTACATCGGCTTCGATGCCATCTCCACCACGGCCGAGGAGTGCAAGAACCCGCAGCGCGACCTGCCCAAGGCCATGATGTACGCCCTCATCATCTGCACCGTGCTCTACGTTATTATCACGCTGGTGCTTACGGGCATGGTGAGCTACAAAGAATTGGGCGTGGGCGACCCGCTGTCGTTTGTGTTTGCCAAGGTGGGCCTGGCGCGGCTGTCGGGCCTGGTGGCGGTGAGTGCGGTGTTTGCCATGGCGTCGGTGCTGCTGGTGTTTCAGCTGGGGCAGCCGCGCATCTGGCTCACCATGAGCCGCGACGGGCTGCTGCCTTCGGTGTTTTCGCGCATTCATCCGCGCTTCCACACGCCTTCGTTCAGCACCGTTGTCACGGGCTTTTTTGTGGCGGTGCCGGCCCTCATTCTGAACATGGATTTGGTGGTCGACCTCACCAGCATCGGCACGCTGTTCGCGTTTGCGCTGGTGTGCGGCGGCATTCTCATCATCGACCCCTATGGCAAGTCGGAGGCCCGGTTTAAGGTGCCGTACCTCAACGGGCAGTGGCTGGTGCCGCTCATCCTGGCGGTGGGCATTGGGCTGGTGGTGCGCTACAACGCGGCCAGCAACCACGAATTCTGGCTCGACGTAACCGGGCAGCACGGCTGGCTGCAAACCGATGCCCTGAGCGGCAAGGTGACGGGCGGCTTCGCCCACCAGATTCCGACGCTGGTGTTCTTTCTGTTTTGCGTGGCGCTGGCCGTGCTTTCTTTCCGCAAAAAGCTCTCGCTGCTGCCCACGCTGGGCCTGCTGATTAACCTATACCTGATGACCGAGTTGGGCATCAGCAACTGGACGCTGTTTTTCGTATGGCTGCTGATTGGGCTGGCCGTCTATTTCGGCTACGGGTACAAAAACTCCAAGCTGAACCAGCGGGAAGCGTAAACGGTTGCAGGCCGGCCGTATGCTTTGTCGGTTCTTTTGTCGTCCTTGCCGCATGATTCCTTCCGCCACCCTTTTTCAACAGCTGCTTGATGCCAGCCCGCTGACGTTTTTCGCCTACGATGCCGACGCACACCGTGTGCTCTACGTGAGCGCGGCCTACGAAGAACTATTCCCAGGCCTGCGGCGGGAGGATGCCACCGCCGACCTGCCGCGCCTGCTGGCCTACCTGCCGGCCGACGACCAGGCTTATGCCCTGCATTGCTTAGGCGAACTGATTACCGGGCGCCATTGCGACGACTTGCTGCTGCGCCTGCAACCCCGCCCCGACGTGCCCCAGCGCTGGCTGGCGGTGCAGGCCCAGCGCAGCATCGGGCCTGGAGGCCAGCACCTGCTTTCGGGTACCGTGCAGGACGTGACGGTGGAGCAGGAGTACCTGCGCAACGCCGACAAGTACATGGCCAAGAAGAATACGACGCTCGAAATCCTGTCGCACGACCTGGCCGGGCCGTTCAACATGCTGCAGCAGCTGGCCGAGTTTCTGGAGGAGCGCACCAAAACCTTACAGGATGAGCAAGTGCAGAAGATGCTGCGCATCATGCGCGACACCTGCCGCGACAGCGTGACCCTGATTCGCGACTTCGTGGACGGCGAGTTCATGGACTCGGCCAACGTGCAGCTCAAGCGCCAGCGGGTGGATTTGGTGCTGGCCCTGCGCCAAGTGATGGAAACTTACCAGCAGGGCGAGCACCTGGTAGCCAAGCACTTCGCCTTTCGGCCCGCGCAACCCACGCTGTTTGTGGACATCGACAACAACAAGTTTTTGCAGGTGATTAACAACCTGCTGTCGAACGCCATCAAGTTTACCGGCGAGGGCGGCCACATCAGCGTGGGCCTGGAGCAGCGCGCCGACCACGCCCTGGTGACCGTGGCCGACGACGGCATCGGTATTCCGGCGCACCTGCTGCCCGTGCTGTTCGACCGCTTCACCCCGGCGCGCCGCCCCGGCCTGCGGGGCGAAAAAACCACCGGCCTGGGCATGCACATCATCGAAACCATCGTGCGCCTGCATAAGGGCCACATTTGGGTGGAAAGCCAGGAGAACGTGGGCACCACGTTCTACATCAAACTACCGGTGCTGGCGTAGCCGTAGACCGTGGCAAGACGGCATCTTTGGCGAAATGAAAAAGATACTGACGATGCTGGTGCTGCTGAACGGACCAGCTGCCTTGGCTCAACAAACAGCCGCACCGCACATACCGGCTACTGGTCGCCGACTAACGGATTTCATTCCGGCCGGCTATGAGGTGTTAAACGACGGCCAAGCCACCGGCGACTTGAACCGCGACGGCCGGCCCGATGCGGCGCTGGTGCTGCGGTCGAAAGCGGAGTACAAAGAAACTGCGGAAACTGCGGAAGCACCGCCGCGCTATTTGGTGGTCCTCTTTGGCACGCCCACCGGGTTTGCGCTGGCGGCGCAGGCCAGCCGGGTGATGTTGCGCCAAGACGATGGCGGCGCTTTCGGCGACCCGTTCGCGGGCATCGACATCGCGAAAGGCGTGCTGAGCATATCTCATTACGGCGGCAGCAGCTGGCGCTGGAGCCACACCGACAAGTTCCGCTACCAAGCCGGCAGCTTTTACCTGATTGGGGAAACGCGGGTGAGCTACCAGAACAACACCGACTGCGCACAAGGCAACTGGGAAATGCACGACACCAACTTCGTAACCGGCGAATACCGGGTGGAAAAGGAATCGGAAGCTTGCAAGCCATTGGTGAACAAACGCGGCAAGAACCCGCCCAAACCACTCCGCAAGCTGGTGGACTACGCGGTGGAACCATAAAACAGGAACCGCTCAGGCGCTGCGTATTACGCTGTAGTGCTTTCACCAGTTAATTCATTTACATCCAAGAAATCCGTGGTCAGCTTCCTCACCTTTCGCCTGCACGGCACCATCCCGGCCACCACCGGCCGCGAGCTGAAAGCCGACCTGCGCCTAGCACAGGAAGCTGGCACCGACCACCGCCGCGCCCAAAAGCAGTTCTTCGCCAAATTCGACGCGGTGCTCGACCGGGCCCCCACCGGCCCCCGCTATTTTGAGAACGAGAAAATGGCCGAGGTACTGGCCGGCGAAATCATGATGCTGGAAGAAACCGGCTTCAGGGTGCACGGCTTCGCCATTCTGCCCAACCACGCCCATATCGTGCTGGAGCTGCCCGACGACAGCCCGCTCTCGTTTGCCAAAGCCGCGGACCTGCTGCACCTGCGCACGGGCACCAACTGCCGGCGCCTGGTGCGCCCCAAGCTCCCGCCCGAGGCCGAGTTTTGGCAAGTGGGCTGGTTCGAAGTTGAAGTGCAAAGCCCCGCCGAGCTCACGCGCCTGCTGGCCTACGTGCGCGGCAACAGCCGCCAGGCTGGCCTCCCGGCGCGCTTTCAGGAGTGGCCGTATGTGAGCGAATAGGCCCCGGCGCCTGCTGCTTGCCGGGCCGCGCCGCGCAGGGTGAGGCAGAAATAAAACCGCGTCAATCCTCGCGGCCCGGCAGGACGTAGCTTCCAAAAACAAAAGCGTTTCAGGAGGTGCGGGGGCGCTACCGCAACCTCGCCCCTGGCATTTCTCCCGAGCCCGCTCTGCCCTTATGCGCTTTCTGGTCCTTGCTTTTCTCCTGCTCTCAGAGTGCGCTGTTCAAGCGGCGCCGGCGCCAGCCGATACGCTGCTTCCGCTCAGCCCCGCCCGGCGGCTGAGCTATACGTATGCAAATGACTTGTTTTTTCGCACCGATTACTACTTCACGCAGGGCATGAGCCTCACGCTGGTGCACCCACTGGTGGCCCGTCTGCCGGTGCGGCATGTGTTGCCGGCCGGCGCCCCAAGAAGCACGCAATACCACGGCATCACGCTGCGCTACGATGGATTTACGCCCCTACGGATTCAGGATGCCTTTATTCGGGTTGGTGACCGGCCCTACGCGGCCTACCTCTACGCCTCCTTCTTCCGGGTGAGCAATCAGGCTGCAAAGCAGCATCGGCTGACTTCGGCCCTGGACATTGGGTTCATCGGCCCGGCAGCCGGCGGCAAGGAACTGCAAACCGCCATCCACCGCGTTACCGGCAATGCCGAGCCTCGCGGCTGGGCCTATCAGATTCGCAATGCGCCCATTGTGGGCTACCGGCTGGCGTTTGAGCAGTTGGCCGCCAGTCGCGGCATCGAGCTGGTGGGCAATGCCGAAGCCTCGCTGGGCACGCTCTACACCTACGCGGCCACCGGCCTGCGGCTGCGCGCGGGGCAGCTAACCCCTTATTTTGCTAACTTGGACAGTTCGGAAGCCCTCTGCCTGCATCACTGGCAGCTCTACGGACAGGCCACGCTCGACGGCCGCCTCATTGGCTACGATGCCACGCTGCAAGGTGGCCCATTCACCATGAGCGACCCTTACACACTGGCTGCCAGCGCCGTGCGCCGGGCTGTGCTGCGCAGCACCGGCGGCCTGGTGCTGGCACACGAGCCATTGAGTTTTTCCGCTACTGCCACCTGGGTTTCGCCGGAGTTTGCCGGTGGGCGCAGCCACCGCTGGGGCCAGTTGGGCGTGACGGTGGCGTTTTAACGCCTTCGGCTTAATGAGGAATGAGGAATGAGGAATTTTGAGCCTAGAAGCCCAATTTCCAATTCCTCATTCCTCATTCCTCATTAAGCCGAAAGCGTCCTACCGCGCCCGGTGGATAATCAGCACGCCCGCCAGTATCACCACCATGCCCACAAAGTGCCACAGGTTGAATGCTTCGCCATCCAAGGCGCCCCAGGCCAGGGCTACAATGGGAATTAAGTAGGTACTCGATGAGGCAAACAGTGCCGTAGACTGCTGAATGAGTCGATTGAACAACACCATGGCCACGGCCGTGCTCATGGTGGCCAGCAGCGCGATGTAGCCAAAGGCGGCCCACGCACCCGGCACGGTGGCCAGCTTGTGCCGGAACCCGGTGCCGAGCAGCAGATACGCCAGCGCCGGCCCGCCAATAAGCAGCAGCAGCACCGACGTGACGGCCACCGGGGTGAGCCCGCCGAGCTTGTACTTGATAACGTTCACACTCAGGCCGTAGCCGATGGTAGCTATCAGGATGTACAGGCCATACCAGGCGTTGCCCTCGCCGGCCGGCGTGGCATCGCCGCCACTACCGCCCAGTTGCAGCATCACCACCGTGCCCGCCAGCCCCAGCGCGATGCCCAGCACCCGCAGGCCCGTAAGCCGCTGCCCAAACAGCAGCGCCCCCACCAGCAGCGTGAACACCACCGTGAGGGCATTGAGCACGCCCGCCAGCCCCGAGGCCAGCCGGGTTTCGGCGTAAGCAAAGAGGAAGGCCGGAATCAGTGTGCCCACCACCCCACTCAGCGCCAGCCACTTGAAGCGGCTGCGCTCCACCCGCCCCACGTGGCGCAGGGCAAACGGCAGCAGCAGCAGCGCCGCCACGCTCACGCGGGTGGCGCCCAGTTCCAGGGCCGAAAAAACAACCAGCCCTTTTTTCATCAGGATAAACGACGTGCCCCAGATGGAGGCCAGCACAACCAGCAGCACCCACGCCAGGGGGGCGGTAGCCGCCGGAACGGGCGCAGGCAGCGCTTCGGTGGCTTCGAGCGAAGCGGTTTGGTCGGTGGTGCCCGGGTGGTCGGCATCAGTTACGGGGCGTTTTGGCGCCACCGGCGCAGGTGCGGCCGAGTGGGCGGGTGGGATTGGGAAAGCCATGCCACAAAGGTACCGCCTCCACCCCGCCAACGGCCTTACCGGCCCCGCCGGGGGTAATAGTCGAACTCCCACCGGGTGAGGTATACGACCGGGCCGAAATGCGGTCCCAGCCCGTGGCCCCAGCCATCTGTCAGGGTTCGGCGCCACTCCACCAGCTGGCCGTGGGCGTTGTAGCGGTAGGTGGCGCGCTCCACCTTGCCGTCGGGGGCGGCACGCAGGGTATCGGCGGTGCGGCGCAGGGCCTGGGCCACGGTGGCCGGCCGCCGGAACGTGGCGGTGTAGTCCACCTCTTCCAGCAGCTGCCCGTCGGGTCGGTAGCGGATGGTGCGGATGTTTTGCCAGCCCTGGCTGTCCCGGTCGAGGCTGAGGCCACCGGTAGGGCGGTGGCGCGCGTCGTAGGTCACCAGTTGCAGCTGGTACAGCTCCGGCTGCCCGCGCGGCCCCCAGTGGTACTTTGCCTGGCGTGTCACCAAGCCGGCGGCGTTGTAGTAAGTAGAATCCAGCACCTCGGGCAGAAACAGCTGCTTGTACTCGGTATAGGCGATGAGGCGGTGTTGCGCGTCGTAGGCGCATACCTGGCGGCTTCCCAGGTTGGTTTCGCCTACCTGAAAGCTTGGACCGGACACGGTTTCCACCCGGTTGCCGCGGGCATCGTAGGCATGGCGCAGGTCGTAGAAGCCGCCGCCGGGCATATAATCGGCCACGGGATAAAAGGTGAGCTCCCGAATTACTTGTTGCAACAACGGGGTTCGCTCGTCGTAACTCAGGTACGTGGTGGCGTCAAGCTGGTCGTCCACGTAGCGACGCGACACCCCTACGCGGCCCAGGGCGTCCGGCTCTGCTTCGTCGCGGTAGTCGTGGCCGCTCCGCGTGTTTTCGCGGGCGGCCTCCAGCCCCGGATTGTGGTGGGCCAGCAGCCGGCCCGAGGCAGCAAACCGGTAGGTTTCCTTCACGCGCAGTACCTCGGGGTCGTCCGGATTTCCTTCCAGCACGCGCACCGTTTTCACGCGGTAGCGACGGGCGTAGGCTGCGTCGAGCTCCGGCACGCCGGGCTGGGCCGCCACCGGCCACGCCAGCAGGAAGCCCGCAGCCAGGCTGAAAAACAACGAAGAGCAAGACACGCCACGAAAATAGCTCGCTCCCCGCTTTAGGCAACCCGGCGCGCCCCGGCGCCGAGTACGCCAAGAGCTGCGGCGGGCCCTGGCGCCGCGCCCCCATGGCCCGCGGGGAAATACATAGCCGGCCCGAACCACGGGTTTGGTATGCATGTTTCATACTTGCCGATTCCTGCCGTAATTTTGCAGCCCGGTTTCGTACCGATTTCATCTATGTCGCATCCGTTCAAGGCCGTTAGCCTCTCATTTAAGAAAGCCCCGCTGGCCATCCGCGAGCTGCTTTCGCTGGACGAGGCCGCCTGCCGTCGTTTCCTGCATACGCTGCACCACGAGCTGGGCCTCAGCGACTTGCTCGTGCTCAGCACCTGCAACCGCACCGAGGTGTACTACGCCGCCGAGGACGACCGCAGCCGTGAAATCATCTTCGCCCTGGGCCACCTCAAAGGCCGCCCCGACGTGGGCCAGTTCCTGCCCTACTTCGACCTGCTACCCAAGGCCGACGCGGCCGTGCAGCACCTCTTCGAAGTAGCCATGGGCCTTGATGCCCAGGTGGTGGGCGACCTGCAAATCAGCAACCAAGTGAAGATGGCCTACCAGTGGGCCGCCGATGCCGACGCCGCCGGGCCGTTTCTGCACCGCCTGCTGCACACGGTTTTCTTCACCAACAAGCGCGTGCAGACCGAAACCAGCTTCCGCGACGGCGCGGCCTCCGTGAGCTACGCAGCCCTGGAGCTGGTGGAAGAATTGACCGCCGACGTAGCCAATCCCAAGGTATTGGTGGTGGGCCTGGGCGAAATCGGGGCCGATGTGTGCCGCCACCTGGCCGCCAGCAAGGCTTTCGGCGAAGTGGTGCTGTGCAACCGCACCCGCGCCAAAGCCGAAGCGCTGGCCGAGGAGTGCAACATGCGCATCGTGGAGTTTGAAGACCTGATGCCCGCCCTCAAAGAAGCCGACGTCATCATTTCCTCCATCAACCGCGCCGAGCCTTTCTTCACCAAAGAACTGGTGCAGCACCTCGACGTGCTCAGCTTCAAGTTTTTTATTGACCTGAGCGTGCCGCGCAGCATTGCGGCCGAGGTAGAGCAGGTGCCCGGCGTGCTGGTTTATAACATCGACGCCATCCAGAGCAAGGCCTCGGCTGCGCTGGAAATGCGCCTGGCGGCCGTGCCGCAGGTGCGCGCCATCATTGCCGAAAGCCTTGCCGGCCTGAACGACTGGGCCAAGGAAATGATGGTGTCGCCCATCATTCAAAAAGTAAAAGCCAGCCTGGAGCAGTTGCGCCAGGAAGAGTTGGACCGCTTCCAGAAAAAAGCCACCCCGGCCGAAAGCAAGCTCCTGGACGAAGCCACCCGCTCCTTGATGCAAAAGGTGCTCAAGCAACACGTGCTGCAACTGAAAGCCGCCTGCAAGCGCGACGACGCCGGCCAGCTGGTGGAGTTGCTGGGCGAGCTGTTCGATTTGGAGAAGCAGGGCGAACCGGTGTAACCTCGTTCCCAGCCCCTCTCCCAAGGAGAGGGGAGCCTGATGAATTACAGAAAAGTCCCGATTCAGAAATGAATCGGGGCTTTTTGCTATAGGGTGAATTTAAGTTGTTCAGCATGGCTCCCCTCTGCTAAGGAGAGGGACCGGAGGTGAGGTTACGCCATCATTTTCTCCAGCTCCTTGATGCGCACGTCGTTGTTCACGGCGGTGGGCACCACCGTTACCACCACGTATTTGGAAGTGGGCGTGTTGCTGATTTTGGCCACGCTACCAATGGGCACCAGCGGGTTAGCCTCCGGGAAGTAAGCCGAAACGTTGCCTTTCGGGATGTCGTAGGGCACGGCCACGAACTTTTCTACCCGGCGCTGCTCGCCTTTGTAGTGGCTGGTGATGTCGATGAGGTCTTTGGCTTTGATGCCGCGGGCGGCCATGTCGGCCGGGTTCATGAACAGCACGCGGCGCTCGCCGTGCACGCCGCGGTACCGGTCGTTGTACTCGTAGATGGTGGTGTTGAATTGGTCGTGCGAGCGCACCGTCATCAGAATGAGCTGGTCGGGCTCCAGCTCGTACTTTTCCAGGGTAGTTTTGGTGAAGTGGGCCTTGCCGTCGGGCGTGGTGAACTTGCGTTCGCGCGGGCCGTTGGGCAGGTAAAACCCGCCCGGCTTGCGCAACTTCAGGTTAAACTCTTCGAAGCCGGGAATGACGCGGGCAATGTGGTCGCGGATGACGTCGTAATTCTCCGTCATGGCCACCCAGTCGCCCTTCAGCCGGCCGCCCAGCGTGGCGATGGCCACCCCGCTGATGATGGCCACCTCGCTGAGCTGGTCGCCGGCCAGGGGCACCAGAATGCCCTTGTTCTGGCTCACGATGCCCATCGAGTTTTCGCAGGAGGTCATTTGATGCCCCGATTTCTGCATGTCGATGTCGACGTGGGCGAAGGTGGGCAGCAGCAGGCTGGTTTCGCCGGTGGTAAGGTGGCCGCGGTTGAGCTTGGTGGCCACAAAAACGGTGAGTTTCTGCCGGCGCATGGCATCGGCAATCATCTCGGTGTCGGGGCCGGCGGCCAGCAGGTTGCCACCCAGGCTGAAGTACACCTTGGTGTGCCCCAGGCGCATGGCCTTGATGGATTCGACCACATCGAAGCCGTCCTTGGTGGGCGGCGTGAAGCCAAATTCCTTTTGCAGACCGTCGAGAAAGGTTTTGGGCATGCGCTCCCAGATGCCCATCGTGCGGTCGCCCTGCACGTTGGAGTGGCCGCGCACCGGGCAGGTGCCCGCGCCGGGCTTGCCGATAGCGCCCTTGAGGAGCTGCAAATTGACAATCTCCTGGATGGTTTGCACGCCCTGACGCTGCTGCGTGACGCCCATGGCCCAGCAGGTGATGATTTTCTGCTTGGTGGCAATGAGGTTGGCCGCTTCCAGCAGCTGGGCCCGGCTGATGCCGCTGATTTCCTCGATTTCTTCCCAACTGGTGCTCCGGATGTTCTGCTCAAACTCCGCGAAGCCCACGGTGAACTCATCGATGAATTTTTTGTCCACCACCTGGCCGGGGTTCAGGTCCTCGGCCTCAAACAGGTGCTTCATGATGCCGCGCAGCAAGGCCATGTCACCGTCGACGCGCACTTGCAGAAACACGTCGGTTATCGGAGTGCCGTCGCCCATGAGGGCCCCCAGCGCCCGGAGCGGATTCATGAAGTCCTGCGGGTTGCGGAAGTGGTTGAGGCCGGCTTCAATCAGCGGGTTCACGCTGATGATTTTGGCGCCGTTGCGCTTGGCCTTTTGCAGGGCCGAGAGCATCCGCGGGTGGTTGGTGCCGGGGTTCTGGCCAATGATGAGGATAACCTCGGCGTCGTGCAAGTCGTTGAGAGTCACCGAGCCTTTGCCCAGGCCCAGCGTGGGCGTGAGGGCCGAGCCGCTGCTTTCGTGGCACATATTGGAGCAGTCGGGCAGGTTATTGGTGCCGAACTGCCGGGCAAACAGCTGGAACAGAAACGCGGGCTCATTCGGGATTTTGCCCGAGGTGTAAAACACGGCTTCGTCGGGCGAATCCAGCGCGTTCAGCTCCCGGGCAATCAGGTCGAAGGCATCGGGCCAGGCAATGGGCGAGTAGTGGTTGTCGCCGGGGCGCTTCACCAGGGGGTGCGTGAGGCGGCCGGCGTTGTTCTGGTCGCGGTCGGTCATGCGCGAGAGTTCGGCCAGGCTGTACTTGGCAAAAAACTCGGGGCCGGCGGCGCGGTCGGCGGCGTCCGATGCGGTGGCTTTGGCGCCGTTCTCGCAGAACTCGGCCACCGAGCGGTGCTCGTCGGGGTCGGGCCAGGCGCAGCTGGAGCAGTCGAACCCATCTTTTTGGTTCAGGCCCAGCAGGGCCTTGGTGCCGCGCCCCACGCCGCCCTCCGTCCAGCTGAACTGCATGGACTTGATAACGGCCGTGACGCCGGCCGCCACCTTGGCCCGTTCTTCCAGCTTGAGGCCGGTAAGGGCTTCGGGCGGCTGCGCCAGAATGGGGTGCTCGTATTTGGCGTTGGCCACGTCGGGGGCCGGAATATGGGCGTGCACGTGCGTTCGGTTGGGGTCGGAGCGGTAGTGGTTGGGGGCCGGGGCGCTGCCTTGGTCGGGGCGCTCGCCGCTTTTGGGGGCGTTGTCTTCGGCGCCCTGCTGGTGGGTTTTGCCGGCTTTGCTCGGGTCGTTTTGCGGGGAGTCTTCCATCCTGAGGGTTGAGTTTTGAATGTTGAATGTGGCGTTTATAGAGCGTCAAGCTTATCGGGTTTCGGATACGCGCTGACTGGTTCGTCGCGCGCACTCAACATTCAAAACTCAACCCTCAACACTTCTTCAGTGTCGGCAATCCAGGTCCTTTTCAACCAGAATGCGGAGGTGCTGGTTTTCAGCCAGTGGCAAGTCGTGCGAAAAGCCGTTTTGGTCGGTTTCGACCCACGCCTTGGCCAGTGCGAACGGGACCAAGACCGTGAGCGCGCCCGGCTCGTAGTGCACCTGCACGGGTTCCACGTTGGGCAGCGTTTGGGCGGGCTCGGAGCCGCGCTCCAGGGCATAGGTGAGTCGCTGTTCGGGGTTGAGGCCAAAGTGTACCGCGCTTTCCACGCGACCGTTTTGGGCAAATTCCTGCACCTCGCCATCGGAGAGGCGCAGGCGGAGGGTGTCGTCTTCGATGCGTAGTTTCATAGGGGCAAGATTGGCGCTAAAAGTTTAACGGCTGGGCCCCGAAGCCGTTGCCGGAATTTAACATTGCTGGCAACTTTTCAGCCCGCACAGGGCGCGCAGGGTTGCGCAGAAGACGCAGCAGGTTCTGCGGGCACCATTGCGGCGCCCGTTACGCGCCAGCCGTGGCTGTAGATGTTGAACCGCTCGTTGCGCACGAAGCCCAGCACCGTCATGCCGAAGCTCCCGGCGGCTTGTACGGCCAGGCTGCTGGGTGCCCCCACGGCGGCCAGCACGCCAATGCCAGCCGCCGCCGCCTTCTGCACCAGCTCGAAGCTGACGCGGCCACTCACGAGCAAAATGTGCTGGTGCAAAGGCAGCCAGTCGGCCAGCAGGGCGGCGCCAATGACCTTGTCGAGGGCATTGTGCCGGCCCACGTCTTCGCGCAAGAGCAGCAATTCCCCTTCGGGCGTGAACAGCGCCGAGGCGTGCTGCCCACCCGTTTGCTCGAAGCCAGCCTGGGCCGCCCGCAGCCGCGCGGGCAGCTGATGAATCACAGCGGCGCGGACGTGCGGGCCATCGGCGGGCAGCACCGGACAGGAAGCGTTGCGCACGGCGTCGATGCTGGTTTTGCCGCACACGCCGCAGCTGGAGCTGGTGTAGAAGTGCCGCTCCATTGCCTGAAAATTGACCTGGACGTGGGCCGCCAACTCGGCGCGGACCACGTTGCCGGCTTCTTCGGCCTTCTGCACATCGGGGCAGGGAAGGATGCCCAGCAGGTCGGCTTTGGCCTGAATCAGGCCTTCGGTGAGCAGGAACCCGGCGGCCAGCTCCTCGTCGTGGCCGGGCGTGCGCATGGTCACGGACAGGGTGCGGTGCTGGCGCTGCCCGTCTGCCTCGTAGCCCACGCGGATTTCCAGCGGTTCCTCGGCAGCTAGTTGGTCGGAGGCCGGCACGGGCGGGCCGGAGCCGCTCACTTTTTGGATGCGGGCAAATTCATAGCTGGCGGCGGGGAGCAAGATGGCTGGTTGCATGAGCAAGGGCTTGGGTGGGCTTGTATAAGCACTGAAGGCGGAAACGGGTTTTGGTGTATGGTTACGCAGCTGGGCGGTCATGCAGAGCGGAGCGAAGCATCTCGCGTGCGCCGTTTGTCATCCTGAGCGCAGCGAAGGACCTTGTCACGGCTGCACCGATTGATTACTGCTAACCGTTCATCCGTGACAAGGTCCTTCGCTGCGCTCAGGATGACAGGCGTTTGATTTACTTACGCAGGCAAGATGCTGCGCTCTGCATGACGCTCTGCTACAATGATAAACACTGCTCTACCCGTACCACAGCCGCTATTTCGCTTGCTTTTCCCTTGTTGATTCCTGCCTTGACCCTTTCAGGCAACTTCGTGGCCCCAAACCCGGTAAGGAGCACAACAGTGGTTTGCGCAGCACGCAGCCCCCATATTTACCGCCATGGAAGGGTTAACGAAAATAGACGACCTCGGCAAGCCGCGCGTCGTGATTGTAGGGGGCGGCTTTGGCGGCCTGGAACTGGCCAAAACGCTGGCCGAGGCCCCGGTGCAGGTGGTTCTGATTGACCGCCAGAACTACCACACGTTTCAGCCGCTGCTCTACCAGGTAGCCACAGCCGGGCTCGACGAGGGCGACATCGTGTCGCCGTTTCGCAAGATTCTGGCGCCGCAGCCCAACTTCTATTTCCGGCTGGCCGAAGTCACCAGCATCGACACCACCGAGCAGGTAGTGGAAACCACCATCGGCAAGGTGCGCTACGACTTTCTGGTGGTGGCCACCGGGGCCGAACCCAACTACTTCGGCGATGCCGCGATGGCAAAAAATTCCATTGCCATCAAAAGCGTGGAAGAAGCCCTGGAGCTGCGCAACAGCATTCTCACCAATTTTGAGCAGGCCCTGCAACTCGGCGACCACGAGGCCATCAACAGTTTGCTCGATTTCGTGATTGTGGGCGGCGGCCCCACCGGCGTCGAAATTGCCGGGGCGCTGAGCGAGCTGCGCACCCACGTGTTCCCCAAGGACTACCGCGAGCTCGATTTCAAGGAAATGGACATTCACGTGGTGCAAAGCGGGCCGGTGCTGCTCAAGGGCATGTCGGCCAATGCCTCGGCGAAGTCCCTGGAATACCTGCAAGAGCTGGGCGTGCAGGTGTGGCTCGAAACGCGGGTGAAGTCCTACGACGGCTACACCGTGACGCTCAGCACCGGCCAGCAGCTCATTGCGCGCACGCTCATTTGGGCGGCGGGTGTGACGGGCGCGCCCATTCAGGGCCTGCGCGCCGACTGCCTGGTGCCCGGCAACCGCTACCTGGTGGACGGCTACAGCCGCATCCACGGCTACGAAAACGTGTTTGCCATTGGCGACATTGCCCTGATGAAAACCGCCGCCTACCCCGACGGCCACCCCATGGTGGCCCAGCCGGCCTTGCAGCAGGGCCGCCGCCTCGGCCAGAACATCAGCCGCCAGCTCAACGGCCAGCTGATGGAGACGTTCGAGTACCACGACAAGGGCGCCATGGCCACCATTGGCCGCAACCACGCCGTGGCCGACATCAAGCTGTTTGGCCGCGAATATCACCTCGACGGCTTCATTGCCTGGCTGGCCTGGAGCTTCATCCACGTCATTTCGCTGGTGGGCTTCCGCAACCGTCTGGCCGTATTTTTCACCTGGGGCTGGGACTATTTCACCCACGACAAGGGCCTGCGCTACATCATCGGCAAAACCAAAGCCCCCCTGGTGGAGCAGGACATGGAGGAAAAAGCCATTGTGTAGTGAGTGGTGAGTGGTGAGTGGTGAGTGAAAGAACGTCATGCTGAGCGCAGTCGAAGCATCTCTACCGCCAAAGTAAATATTTACTATCGCAGTAGAGATGCTTCGACTACGCTCAGCATGACGTTCTTGTTGGTCGTTCCAAAAGCACAGAGTTTCTCTTCCCATGCCCCTCCCCGCCGGCACCCTCAGCATTCTTTCCGATATGTTTGCGCCGGCGGTCCTGGTATCGGCTTGCGGCTCGCTCATCCTCACCACCTCCCAGCGCCTGAGCCGCAGCCTTGACCGCCAGCGCGCCGTGGCCCACAGCCTGCGCCACCACCAGCGCCAGGCTTCCCCCGAGCAGGCCCACCTGAAACGCCAGCTGTCCTTCGCCGCCCGCCGGGCCCGACTGCTTCAGCAGGCCATGACCGTGCTGCACCTCACGCTTGGCGTGTTCATCGCCAGCATCCTCAGCATCGGCGTGTTCGAGCTCACCCACAGCGCCGCCACCTGGCTCATCTCCGCCCTCAGCGTGCTGGGGGCCGGGCTGTTGCTCTACGCCAGCCTGCTCCTTATCCGCGAGTCGCGCCTCGCCGTGGCCGATGTGGCCGAGGAAACGGCGTACTTGCTGGAAGCGGAGTAGGGCGGGGTGCTACCGCAGGGCGTCAAGGCCTGCGCAGAAATACTGAAAGCTGGCCGACTCGTTTCGTGCTGGCGTTAGGTACTGGGCAATTAATTCTGCTGCTTCAACCTTGAGGTAGCGGTTGGGATAGTAGTCGCATTTCTGTAGTATCCGGTGCAAGGTTTTACACGTGTGCGGCAAGCCGTCAGAAGCTTGGTACTCGCCTTTGAAGTGGTTGGAATGCACCCGCGGAAAAGCCGCCGAAATGGCCTCCTTATCGCCCAAAAACCACGCTTCCAGCTCTGAAACTGCCAGCCGGGTTATTACTTTAAACGCCTGGCCAGCAGATGCTGCTTTTTTGCTAATGAGCCCAGCGTCGGCCACTATTTTTTCTAATTGCGCCTTGATTTTCCGGCAATCCCGGTCTGCATCCATCAGCACTATCACGCGTAAATCGGCCTCGAATAACATCCGGTTTGCATAGCTTTTCAGTCGGCGTGGTAGCTCAATCAACAATTCGTCCTTGCCCCGGTGCGGCACCGGACGCCAGGTATCGCCTTCCTGCAACAGCAGCGGCATGAGTTGCTTCAGCATAGCTGCTGCCGATGGTTCTTCTACCACTATTTCAACGTGCATCGGGGTTCGCTTTGAAAGGTGCCTGCGGGTCCCCTACGGTGAAGGTGTTGCTTGTCCATAAGTAGCCCAGCATCGAACCGTCCTCCGCCAGTTCCGGCACATTGGGCATATCGGCCGTGCGCGTGGCGTGGGCGTAGCCATCTGCCCCCCGGTACATCACCCATACCTGCTCCGGACTCAAAGCATCCAGTATCAGCGGCGAATGAGTGGTGACGAACAACTGCCGCTTTTCGGCCGCTTTCTCAAATTCTTCCGTTAGATGATACAGCAATTGCGGGTGCAATTCGTTTTCCGGTTCCTCAATTCCCAGCAGCCCTGTGGCGTTAGTTTCGTGCAGAAGCGTGAGCAGCGCTGCCAGCCGCATGGTGCCGCCCGACATGTATTGCGCCGGCAGTGGCTTTTCAAATTGCGCATCTTTGAAACGCAGCAAGATTCGCTCATCGGAAGTTATTTCCGGCACGACATCGGCCAGTCCCGGCACCCATTTCCGCAGTTGCGCCGTGATTTTGGCCAGCGTTTCCGGGTGCCTGGTGTGCAGGTAGTAGAGCACGTTGGGCAGGTTGTCGCCGTTGGGCGAAAGCTTTTCGCGCGGCCCCGCGTCGGAGTAGCCTTTTAGGTGGTCGTCGGTGAGGTGGACGTAGTGGTAGGAAGTCAAAGCATCTATGAGTTGACTTGTACCAGGGAATGCACTTCGTTTGATGTTTACATAGTAAATGAGAGAAGGGAACTGTCTTGATGGAAGCACATTTAGGAAAGGTTCTCTGCCTATTTCTTCTTGGTGCCGCGAACCAATTGAAACAATATTTAATCGGCCATTTTCTTCACGCAACGAAATTCCCATAGAACGAATAGCTTGTTTTTTGCTATTCAGCATTGTTAATCTTTCATCTAAGACATGGGGCTCAGAATTAAATTCTCCAATCTGTAAACGATACTTGAGTATTTGGTTTTGAAACCATAAGTCTACCTCAAACTCAATATCCCCCTCACTCCCCCGCGTCCGCATCCCCGCAAACCGGTTCCGCTTCTCCCAAGCCCCTATCAAGTTCCCCCGCACCGCTTCCGCCAGAAAATCCAGCGCGTCCAGCACGGTGGATTTGCCGCTGCCGTTCGGCCCAATCAGCACGGTGAGGGGCGTGAGGTCGCGAAACTCCACGTCACGCAGGGCGCGGTAGTTTTTGATGCGCAGGTAGGTGAGGCGGGGCACGGCCGGAGCCTGGGCGCGGGTGGGCATATGGAGCAATGTTTTCCACAAAGTAAGACGGTTTTCCGCACGAAAAAGACGCTCTTGGTTGGGAACACCTTTTTCGTGGAAGCATCTGACAACGCTGCCGCCGTCCCCTGCCGCTGGTGGTAAGACGCGGAGGACACGGCTAGCATCATAAGCGCCACCGCCGGCCCGGCGACGCTGGCAAAAGGTCGCCGGAAGCGCTGTGCGCGATGAGCGCCGACGTAAATGCGATGAAGAAATCCGCACGGGCCCATTCTTTCACTCGGGCCGGCATGTGGGCCAGCAGTGCTGCCACGCCCGAAAAACCCTAGCCCAGCCGTAGGCGCAAGCAACCAACTGTGTTTTTGTTATGAACAAACGCATATATTCTATACAGCCATTTACGCCCTCATTACATTCATCATTTACACAATCCAACTTGTCAGATTTTGCCGTAAGTTTCGCCCTAATCCCAAGGGATTTACTTTGTTAAAAGCTGAATGATATGACATCTTCTAATACTACTGTTTTGGAGCGTAGCAACGTAACCATTTCGGGTGCTTCGGGCCCCGGCACGCGCACCATCGTATTTTTGCACGGCTTGGGCGGCGACCAAAGCGACTGGCGTCTCGTAGCGCCCGCGTTCGAGGACGAATACCAAGTTGTGCTGCTTGACCTGGTAGGCGCCGGCAAATCGGACCTCACGGCGTATAGCCCCCTGAGTAAGCACAGCTCCCTGGCCGGCCACGCCGATGACCTGCTAGGAGTGCTAAGCGCCCTGGCCCTGCACGACATCGTTTTTGTCGGGCACTCGGTGGCCTCCATGATTGGCGTGATTGCGGCCGTGCGCGAGCCCCAGCGCTTTGCCAAAATGGTTCTGATTTCGCCGTCCCCGCGCTTTATCAATGAAGCAGGCTATGCCGGCGGCTTCGAGCAAAAGGACATCAACGAGCTATTGGCCGCCATGGAAGCCGACTACAACGGCTGGGCCCACGGCATCTCGCCGGTAATGATGGGTGCCAACGAAAGCCCCGAGCTGGTACTGGGCCTCACCAACAGCTTCGTGCGCACCAACCCCGAAATCGCCAAGCATTTCGCCCGCGTCACCTTCCTCTCCGACACCCGCTCCGAGCTGGGTTTCCTCACCATTCCCACGCTCATCGTGCAGTCGGCCCACGACGTTATCGCGCCCCTGGCCGTGGGCCACTACATCAACGAGCAGCTCGCCGATAGCCGCATGGTGGTGGTCGAAACCGGCGGCCATTGCCCCCACCTCAGCGCCCCCCAGGAAACCCTTTCCGCCATGGACCACTTCCTGCACCACGAAACCGTGCTGTAGAGCGGTTAGCAAAAGGAACGTCCTGCTGAGCACAGCCGAAGCATCTCTACCGCAGCAGTAATCATTTTTTAGACCGTCATGCTGAGCGCAGCCGAAGCATCTCGCGTGCCTAGGTAATTCAATCGTTGAACGGCATCGATTACTTACGCGGTAGAGATGCTTCGGCTGCGCTCAGCAGGACGGGCTAAAAGTGGATTGCCACCCCACGCGAGATGCTTCGGCTACGCTCAGCATGACGTTCCTTTTTTAGGACTTACGCAGTTGAAGCCCCAGCGGGGCGGCATATTGGTAGTAAGTTATTCATTATGCAATGGCAAAGCCCCGGCGGGGCGACACTCGCCAAGCACTCAACCGAGTGTCGCCCCGCTGGGGCTTTCTCCCCAACATCAGCCAGTTACTATCGAGATGGCGCCCCGCTGGGGCTGCAACTGCGTAAGTCCTATTTTTATTCACCGGTTTTACCTTGCCATTACAGCCGGAGGCTGAATGCCAGCGGCTCAATTAGCCACTGCCGCGCGGTGCTGCGGTAGGTGGCCCGCACGCCCGCTTCGATGGGCGTGCGGAGCCGCAGCACGTTGAAGAGCACCAGCGCATCGAGGCCCACATTGCGGTAGTTGAGCTGGGCGGTGGTGCCGCGGGAGTCGTTGCCCTGGGCTACGTCGCCGAAGATATCGGCCCGGAGGCGCTGCACGTAGAGCCAGCGCCCCAACTCCCAATGCGTGAAGGCCAAGGGCAGGTTGTAATCGAAGCTGGCCACAGCCAGGCGGTCGAAGCTGGTGTAGCCCTCGCCCCGCGGAAACGACACGGCCGGCGCAAAGCGGTACTGGAATTGGTCCTGCCACTGGTAGCCGCCCCGTAGGCGCATGGCGTGGTTGCGGGCCAGCCCCGGCAAATACACGGCGGCCTGCGCGGCCCACTGCGAGGCATCGAGCCCGGTGCCAAAGGGCGTGGTGCGCCACGTACCCAGGAAAGTACCGCCCCATTTGGGCGCTACGCTGCGGGCGCTGCGCTTGAGCTGGGTAGCATAGGCCAGGGTGGTTTGCACGGCATTCAGGGGCGTATTGGGGCCTACTTCGGCGTAGCTGAGCCGGCCCGGCAGGTTGTAGTTGTACACCTGCTCGTGCAGGAAATACGTGCCCAGCGACAGCGCCTGCAGGTACTTGGAATGGGTGAGATTGAGCGGCAGGCGCAGCCCCGCCGTGAGGCGCGTGTACTGCCATTGGTCGCGCAGCACCTCGCCCTTGTAGAGCACCGACACGTCGCGCCCGCCGTAGGTCACGTCCGCGTCCAGCACCGGATAGCGGCCCTGGTAGCTCAGCGCGCCCGTCACGCTGAAGGTGCGTTCCGTCTGGTCGTAGCCCAGGCCGGCGAATACCTGCGTGGTGTTTAGCAAGTCCTGGGAGCGCACGCCCACGCTCACGGCGTTGCCGCTGGGGCTCTGCACCACCCCGTAGCTGAACAGGTTGAAAGCGTGCGCCAGCGGCGAGTAGCGCCTCACCCCATAGCGCGGCGCGGCCGAATCGGGCCGCGCCAGCAGTCGCGCCACGCTTTTTCCGGCGGGCTCCTGAGCCGTAAGTGTTTCGGCGTAGGGACCGGGAATGTCGGCCGTGGCGGTGGGCACGCGCACCCAGGCCGTGGTGTCAAGGGGCATTTCAACCACCCGCGCCCCGGTGGCCCGGTAGTCGTGGAAGGCCAGCGTACGCCCATCAGGCGCTACGGCCGCGTGGTAGGCGCCAAAAGGTCGCACCGTGACGCGGTAGGTTTGGCCGGTGCGGGTGCTCACGGCGTTCAGGTTATCAATGCCCGTTTGGGCCGAATTGTAGAGCACGAAATCGCGCCAGGGCTGGGGGTTGGCCAGGTTCACGTTGGCCACGGGCAGCAGGGCTTTGGCGGTGCCGGTGGCCGGGTCGAACACAGCAATGGTTTTGCCGGCGGCGCTGAGAACCACGCTCACAATGCGCTGGTCATCGGAGTGCCAACGGGGCTGCTGGTAGAAGTCGTTGGCGGGGTTGGGCAGCACCTGGAGTTCGGCGCCGGTTTGGGCATCCAGCACTACCAATTCGTGGTGATACCTGGGAGTTTCGCGCACGGCCACAATGCGTCGGCCGTCGGGCGAGAGGGCAGCCGTGGTGTAACGCTGCCCCCGCCCAATGCGGGTGAGGCGGCCGGTTTGCAGGTCCAGCACCTTCAGCTCGGACGCTATGCGCTGGCCCCAGCGGGCGTGCTGCTGGAACTCCGGCCACACGGCCTTGCCCCCGTTCACCGACAGCATTTCGGGTAAGTTGAGCTGGCCGGGCGTGAACACTTGCCGCTCGCTGCCGTGCCGGCTGAGCAGGACGAACTGCGGGATGCAGTCGAAACCGGATTTCAGCACCAGCACCGTGCTATCGGTCACGTACTGTGGGTATTGGTACTGGGTAAATACCTTACCCGGCGCCTGTTGCCGTATTTCCCGCACGGCGGTCACGGGGGGCTGCTCGCGCTGTTGCACCCACCACAGCGAGTCGATTTCCGCCATGCTGCGCTCGTACACCTGCTCCACCCGCAGGCCGATGGTGCGCTTAATAGCGTTGGAAAACGAGAAGGGATAAAACGGAAACCGGTAGTACTTGTCCAGCACCTCCGACCAGATGGACGGGCCGTAGTGCACCTTCAGGTAGGAGGTCATGAAGTAACCCAGCACGTACCAGTCGGGCACGTTGTCGCGCAGGGAGCCATTCACGGCCTTCTGGTAACTGTAGTTGAAGCCGCTGTGCAGGTTGGCCCGCAGGCCCACGTTGAAGTTGGGAATGCGCCCGCGCCCGCTGCGCGTCAGGGCGGTTTCGGTGCCCACGGCGTCGCCCTCGAAAAACCATTGCGGCACGCCCACGGCCGCCACGCCCAGCGCGCCGTCGCCCAGCAGCGGGTTCAGCACGCGGCCTATCCCCTGCCGGGCCTTTTCGAACTGCCCCACGTGCCGAAACTCGTGTACCGCCAGCCCATCGAGCCAGTCCACGGTGCCCAGCCCGAAGCCCTGCTGCGGGGTAGTGAAAAATTCGGCGTGGCGCGGCAAAAACGTCACGAAGCCGTTGCTGACGGTGGTTTGGTTCTGCATCACCACCGCAATGGGGCGCGGGTTCACGCCGAGCGTGGCTACGTCGGGGCCGTGCAGCTGCTCCAGTCGGGCGGCGGTGCGCTGCGCCGCCGTGTCGATGCCGCCCGCATAAATCACCCGAAAATGCGGCGTGCGCACTTCCTGCCAGCGTAGGCCCGGCGGGTTTTGGGAGAGGACGGGCAGGCTTTGGGCATGGGCCGGGGTGACGAGGAGCAGGCTCAACAGCAACAGCAGCAACAGCAGCAACAGCAGCAACAGACGATGCATGAGCGGCGGGTGGAGGGGTTTAACGGAAGACTAAAGAACGGCATACGGCGTCACCTCACCCCCGGCCCCTCTCCCCCGGGGAGGGGGCGGGGGGGAGGGGAGGGCCGGGACGGTTGCGCGGATTTTATTCGCCTAGGCCTTTCTCTGTTCCCCCCGAAAACCCCCTGTTTTTCTCCC
>NZ_JAERQF010000014.1 GCF_016734815.1 Hymenobacter rubidus | reverse complement strand
GTCTCGGCCCGCGGGGCCCTCGACGACAAAGTCACCGGCCTGGCGCTCGGCGCCGACGACTACCTGACCAAGCCCTTCCACCTGGCCGAGCTCACGGCCCGCATCCAGGCCATTCTGCGCCGCCGCCAGTTTCAGGGCCAGAACGAGCTGCGCTTCCGGGCCCTGACCGTGCGGCCCGACCGGGCCCAGGTGCTGGTCGGCGACGAGCCCGTGCCCCTCACCCGCAAGGAGTACGAGCTGCTGCTCTACTTCCTGGCCAACCCTAACCGCCTGCTCACCAAGGAAAGCATCGCCGAGCACCTCTGGGGCGACGCGGCCGACACCGCCGACTCGTTCGACTTCATCTACAACCACCTCAAGAACCTGCGCCGCAAGCTGCAGGAGAAGGGTGCCCCCGACTACATCCGCACGGTGTACGGCCTGGGCTACGAGCTGAGCAGCGAATGAAGCTGCTGGCCACCACCACCCGCTACTACCTGCTGCTGGCGGCCCTGCTCTTTGCCACTGGCACGGCCGCGCTCTACGCGGGGCTGGTGTGGGCGCTGCGCTCCGAGATGGAAGAAAAGCTCGTCACGGAGCAGGGCTACCTCACGCCCATCCTGCAGCGCACCGGTCGGCTGCCGCTGCCCTTGGGCGACCAGCGCGAACTGAGCCGCCGCCCGCGGCTGGCAGGCTTCAGCGACACGCTCGAATACGACCCGGTGAGCCGGCGCACGGTGCCCTTCCGGCAACTGCATTTCCCGGTGCAGGTCAAGGGCGTGACCTACTGGGTAACGCTGCGCAAGTCCCTGCTCGAAAACGACAGCCCCCTGGGCGTGGTACTCTCCGTGATGGCCGCCGTGCTCGTCGGCCTGCTGCTGAGTCTGGCCGCGCTGAACCGCTGGCTGTCGGGCCGGCTCTGGCAGCCGTTCCACCAAACCCTGGCCGCCCTGCGCGGCTACGAGCTGCAGCGCCAGCCCGCCACCCTGGTGCTGCCGCCCACGGCCATCGACGAGTTCACCGAGCTCAACCAGGCCCTTACCCAGATGAGTGAGCGGCTGGCCGCCGAGTACCGGTCCCTCAAGGAGTTCACCGAAAACGCCGCCCACGAAACCCAGACGCCCCTGGCCATCCTGCAAGCCAAGCTGGAACGGCTGCTGCAGCTCGGCGCCCGCGACGCGGAAATGGCCCCGCTACTGCGCGACGCCTACGGGGCCACGCTGCGCCTCTCGCGCCTGCACCAGGGCCTGACGCTGCTCAGCAAGATTGAAAACGGCCAGTTTCCTGACGCTATGCCGCTCAACTTGGCGGACATCGTCACCGAAAAGCTCGCCCTGCTGGAAGAGCTGGTCAGCGGCAAAGAGCTAACCCTGACCTGCGAAGCTTCCGACCTGCTGCCGGTGCGCATGCACCCGGCCCTGGCCGATTCGCTGGTCGTGAACCTGCTGCAAAACGCCCTCAAGCACAACCACGTGGGCGGCACGCTGTCGGTGTACCTACGGGATGGTACCCTCGAAATCCGCAACTCCGGCCCGGCGCCCACCGGCGACCCCGCCCGCTACTTCGAGCGGTTCCAGAAGCAGCAGCCCGGCTCGGCCTCGCCCGGCCTCGGCCTGTCCATCGTGCAGCAGGTGTGCCGCCACTACGGCTTCGGGCTGCGCTACACCTACGAGGCCGCCACGGGGCAACACGTGCTGCACGTCAGCACCCGCCCGGCCGCGGCATAGGCTCCGCATAGAATTGGCCCGTAGCCTTGCACCGGCAACGCCGGGGCGGGGCAGGAACACGCCGATGTAGCGGCCATCCCGCCAACCCTTCACGGCCTTTTTTCAGCGGGTACGGCCCCGCTTCCACGAGTCAATGCGCGCATGTTTGACAAGATAATCCACTTCTCCATCCACAACAAGCTGATTATTAGCTTTCTGGTGCTGCTGCTCGTGGTGTGGGGCGGCTACTCGGTCACCCAGCTGCCCATCGACGCGCTGCCCGACATCACCAACAACCAGGTCCAGGTCAACACCATCTCGCCCGCGCTGGCCACCCAGGAAATCGAGCAGACCGTCACCGCCCCCATAGAGCTGGCCCTGGCCAACGTGCCGGGCGTCCTGGAGGTGCGCTCCATCTCCCGCTTCGGCCTCTCCAACGTCACCATCGTCTTCCGCGAGGACATGGACCCCTACCGGGCCCGGCAACTCGTGAGCGAGAAGCTGCTCGACGCCATCCAGCAGATTCCGCCCGGCTCCGGCACCCCCGAGCTGGCCCCCATCAGCACCGGCCTCGGCGAAATCTACCAGTACGTCCTGCGTCCCGCCAAGGGCTACGAGCGGCAGTTCAGCGCCATGGACCTGCGCACGCTGCAGGACTGGACCGTGCGCCGGCAGCTGGCCGGCATCGCCGGGGTGGCCGAAATCAACGGCTTCGGCGGCTACCGCAAGCAGTACGAAGTGGCCGTCAATCCCCAGCGCCTGCGCCAGGTGGGGGTCACCATGAATGAGCTGTTCACCGCTCTGGAAGGCAACAACCGCAACACCGGCGGTGCCTACATCGAGAAGGGCCCCCGGGCCTACTTCATCCGCGGCCTCGGCCTCGTGAAAAGCCTCGACGACGTGGGCCGCACCGTCGTGGCCGTGCGCGGCCGCACCCCCGTGCTGGTGCGCGACGTGGCCAAAGTGCGCTTCGGGGCGGCCGTGCGCTACGGCGCCATGACCCGTAATACCGAGGGCGAAGTCGTGGGCGGCGTCATCCTCATGCTCAAGGGCGAAAACTCCAACCAGGTGGTCGGCCGCGTCAAAGAGCGCATGGCCCAGGTGCAGAAGTCGCTGCCCAAAGGCGTCATCATCGAGCCCTTCCTCGACCGCTCCGACCTCATCAGCCGCGCCATTCACACCGTCACCCGCAACCTGGAAGAAGGCGCGCTGATTGTGATTTTCGTGCTCATTCTGTTCCTCGGCAACTGGCGCGCCGGCCTCGTCGTGGCCTCGGTCATTCCGCTGGCCATGCTGTTTGCCATCATCATGATGAACCTGTTCGGGGTGTCGGGCAACCTGCTCTCGCTCGGGGCCATCGACTTCGGCCTGATTGTCGACGGGGCCGTCATCATTGTCGAAGCCATCGTCTCGCGGGTGGCCCACGGCCGTCCCGCCGGCTCGCCCGAGCTAACGCCCGGCGAGATGAACACGGCCGTGTACGAGTCGGCCAGCCGCATCCGGCAGTCGGCCTCGTTTGGCGAAATCATCATCCTGATGGTCTACCTGCCCATCCTGGCGCTGGCCGGCATCGAGGGCAAGATGTTCCGGCCCATGGCCGAAACCGTGGCCTTCGCCATCATTGGCGCCCTGATTCTCTCGCTCACCTACGTGCCCATGATGGCCGCCCTGGCGCTTAGTCGTAAAGCGGATACGAAGGAGACGTTTTCCGACAAGCTCATGGCCCGGGTGCAGCGCGGCTACGCGCCGCTGCTGGCCCTCTCGCTGCGCCACCGCACCGTGGTGCTCGGCTTGTCGGTGGCCCTGCTGGCGGGCGCTTATTTGCTGTTTCGCACACTCGGCGGCGAGTTCATCCCCACCCTCGACGAGGGCGACATGGCCATTGAGATGCGCATGCCCACCGGCACGGCCCTCGGCCAGACGGTGGCCACCACCGGCCAGGTCGGGGCCATTCTGCGGCAGCAGTTCCCCGAAGTCCTCGGCGTGGTGAGCCGCATCGGCGTAGCCGACATCCCCACCGACCCCGACCCCATCGAAGTGGCCATGGTCACCATCCTGCTCAAGCCCCGCGCCGAGTGGACTTCCGCCGACACCCGCGAGGCCCTGGCCGAGCGGATGAAAAAGGCCCTGGAAGTGCTGCCCGGCGTGAGCTACGAGTTTTCGCAGCCCATCCAGCTGCGCTTCAACGAGCTGATTTCCGGGGCCCGCCAGGACGTGGCCGTCAAGATTTACGGCGAGGACCTGGCCCGGCTGGCCACGCTCGGCGCCCAGGCCGCCGCGCTCATCGCCCCCATTAACGGGGCGCAGGACGTGGCCGCCGAGCGCACCGCCGGCCTGCCCCAAATCACGGTGGCCTTCAACCGCGACCGGCTGGCCCAGTACGGGCTGACCGTGGGCGACGCCTCCACGGTGCTGGCCACGGGCTTTTCCGGGGCCACCGCCGGCACGGTCTACGAAGGAGCCAAGCGCTTCGACCTGGTGCTGCGCCTCGACTCGGCCCACCGCACCGGCATCGACGACGTGCGCGCCCTGCCCATCGCCCTGGCCGACAGCAACCAGGTGCCGCTCGGCGAAGTAGCGCAAATTGAGCTCAAGGACGGCCCGGCCCAGATTTCCCACGAGGACGGCAAGCGCCGCATCACCGTGGGCCTGAACGTGCGCGGCCGCGACGTGCAAAGCTTGGTGCAGGACATCCAGGGCGTGCTGGCCCAAAAGCTGCCGCTGCCCCCCGGCTATTACATCAGCTACGGCGGCCAGTTCCAGAACCTGGTCGAAGCCCAGCAGCGCCTGAGCATCGCCGTGCCCGTGGCGCTGACCCTGATTTTCATCCTGCTGTTTTTCACCTTTGGTTCGCTGAAGGAGTCGCTGCTGATTTTCACGGCCATTCCGCTTTCGGCCATCGGCGGGGTGGTGGCGCTGTGGGCGCGGGGCCTGCCGTTCAGCGTGTCGGCCGGCGTGGGCTTCATTGCCCTGTTCGGCGTGGCCGTGCTCAACGGCATCGTGCTCATCGGCGAGTTCAACCGCCTTGAAGCCGACGGCATACACGATGTGCTGGAGCGGGTGCGGCTTGGCACCGCCGCCCGCCTGCGGCCGGTGGTGATGACGGCCGCCGTGGCCTCGCTCGGCTTCCTGCCCATGGCCCTGTCCGACACAGCGGGCGCCGAAGTGCAGCGCCCTTTGGCCACGGTGGTCATCGGCGGCCTGGTCACAGCTACGCTGCTCACGCTCGTGGTGCTCCCCATTCTCTACAGCCTCTTTCTTAAAGGCGGGCGCGGCACCGATGCAACCAAGCCAGCCGATGCCGAGCCGGGAGCTACTGAGGCCGCCGCAGTACCCACCGCACCCGCGGGCAGCCACCCGGTTTCGGCCGTCCTCGTCCTGCTTTTCGCGCTGGTAGGCCTGCTCGCTCCGGCCCGGAGCTACGGCCAGGCGCGGCCCGGTGCCCCGGTGTCCAGCGTACCGCTCACCCTCGACGCGGCCCTGAACCAGGCCCTGAAAAGCAACCCCGGCGTTCAGAGCGCCAATCTATCGGTGCAGCAGCAGCAGGCGCTGCTCGGCACGGCCACCGAGCCCGGCCGCACGGGCTTCAGCTACGGCTACGAGGACAACGCCGCCCTGCCCGGCAACAAGACCTACGGCGTGGCCCAGAGCTTCGAACTGCCCACCGTCTACACCCGCCAGGCCCGGGCCCTGCGCCAGCAGGTGACCCTGAGCGAGCGCACCCGCGCCGTGACCCAGGCCGGGCTGCGCCGCGACGTGCAGGCCGCCTACTTCCAGCTCGCCTACGGCCAGGCCCGCCTGCGCCTGCTCACCAACCAGGACAGCCTCTACCAGGACTTCGCCCGCGCCGCCGCCGTGCGGTATAAGTTGGGCGAAGCCGCCTACCTGGAGCAGGTATCCGCCGCCGCCCGCGCCCGCGAAGTGGAGGTGGCCCACCGCCAGGCCGAGGCCGACCGCCGCATCTTCGACCGCGAGCTGCAGCGCGTGCTTGGCGCCCCCCAGGCCGTCGAGCTGCCGGCGGGCGCGCTGGTGCGCCTGCCGCTGCCCCCGGCCCTGACCGATACCACCCTGGCCCGCGACAACCCCACCCTGGCCCTGTTTCAGCAACAGGTGGTGGTGGCCCGGGCCCAGCAGCAGGTGCTCAAGGCCCGCAACCTGCCCGACTTTTCGGCCTACTACAACCGGCAGACCCAGGCCGGCGAAACCGGGGGCGGGAAGAGTGGATTCTACGGCTACGGCGTGGGGGTGAACGTGCCCATTTTTTTTCGGGCCCAGCGCAGCCGCGCCCAGGCCGGCCAGCTCGCTATTCAGGTGGCCGAAGCCGACCTGGCCAACACCCGCAACAACGTGCAAACGGCGTTCCTCCAGCAGCTGCAGGAAGTCAGCAAGGCCGACGAGGCCCTGCGCTACTACGAAAGCGCCGGCCTGCAGCAGGCCAAGGAAATCGTGCGGGTGGCCGAAAAGAGCTATCGCGCCGGCGAAATCGGCTACATCGAGTACGTGGCCGCCCTCACGCAGGCGTATGGCATTCGGGGCCAGTACCTCGACGCGCTGAACCTCTACAACCAAAGCATCATCACCCTGACCTACCTGCTCGGCCGCAACTAGCGCCGGCCGTTCCAGTAGCTTTCCTCGCCATGACGTTTCTTAATTCCACTCGTTGCCGACTGCTCATTTTCGCCCTGCTGCTAGCCAGCTGCGGTAAAAAAGGCGCTGCCGACGACAGCGGCGACAAAGCCCCCGCGGCCGCCAAAGCCGCCGACCCGCCGCTGGACTCCAACCAGGTGCAGCTGTCCGAAAACCAGGTGAAGGCCATCAACCTCCAGCTCGGCCGCTTCACCACCCAGGACGTGAGCAACGTGGTCAAGGCCACCGGTACCCTCAGCCTGCCGCCCCAGCGCCGGGCCAGCGTGAGCGCCTACCAGGGCGGCATCATCCGCACGCTGCCCGTCACTGAGGGCCAGCCCGTGCGCCAGGGCCAGGTGCTGGCCGAGCTCGAAAACCCGGACTTTGTGCAGCTCCAGCAGGACTACCTCACCCAGCGCGACCAGTTCGTGTTCCTCGAAACCGACTACAAGCGCCAGAAAGCCCTGCTGGCCGAGCAGGTGGGCGTGGCCAAAAACGTGCAGCAAACCGCCGCTAACTACAACGCCGCCCGCGCCACGCTCCGCAGCCTGGAAAGCCGGCTCACCACCCTCGGCATTGCCCTGGGGCCGCTGCGCGCCGGCCGCATTGTGAGCCGTATCCCCGTTAAGTCGCCGCTGGCCGGGCGGCTGCGCTACCAGCCGGGGCTGGCCCTCGGGGCCTCCGTCACCCCGTCCGGCCCGCTGTTCGAGGTGCTGGACACCCGCCGGCTGTTCGTCGAGTTGCAGGTGTTCGAGCAGGACTTCGGCAAGGTGCGCGTGGGCCAGGCCGTGCACGTCACCTTCCCCAGCCTGCCGGGCCTGCCCGCCACCGAGGCCACCGTGTCCTACATCGACCCCGCCTTCAACCCCACCACCAAAACCGTAAAGGTGCGCGCCGTTATCGACGACAACCGCAACGAGCAGCTGCTGCCCGGCCTGTTCGTCAACGCCGTCATCGACGTGGACCCGGCCGCCGCGCCCGCCGCCGTGGCCACCGTGCCCGACGCGGCCATCGTGCCCGAAGGCGAGGCCTCGTACATCTACACCCTCGTGAAAACCCGCCGCGAGGACACCGGCACCGAGTACATCTACGAAAAGCACGAGGTGCGCACCGGCGCCGCCGCCAAGGGCTTCACCGCCGTCACCCCCGTCGACAAGCTGCCGGCCAACGCCCAAGTGGTGGTCAGCGGCGCCTACTACCTGCAGGCCCAGCAAGGCAAGGGCAGTGGGGAGCAAAGCGACGATTAGCACGCCTCACTGGCCTTCCTTCACGGGTGGGCCGCTATTCCCGGCTGGCGCCCTTACCAACGGGTTCTATCCTGACTGTTCTGTTTGCTATGAATGAATCTACGCTGCTGCAACGTGGCATTGCCCTCGAATATGCTACGCTGGGCTGGAACGTACTAGGGGTGGCCGTGCTCGCCTGGGCTGCCCCGGCGGCCCACTCCGTGGCTCTGGTGGGCTTCGGCTTCGACACGCTGCTGGAAATCGGGGCCTCCACCGTGGTGCTTTGGGAGCTGCGCGGCACGGGTGGGGCCCGGCAGGCGCGGGGCCTGCGCCTGCTGAGCGGAGCCTTCCTGGTGCTGGGCCTGTACCTGCTGGGGCAAAGCGGTTGGAGCCTGGCCCATGCCGTGCAGCCGCAGCCATCGGCCCTGGGCCTGGGCTGGCTGGCGCTGACGTGCGCCGTCATGCTGGCCCTGGCCTGGGGCAAGCGCCGCGTGGGCCAGCAGCTGGGCAACCCGGTGCTGCTGACCGAAGGGCGCGTGACGCTAGTGGACGCGGCTTTGGCCGGGGCGGTGCTGCTGGGCCTGGGCCTGAACGCCTGGCGGGGCTGGTGGTGGGCCGACGGGGCCGTGGGCCTGCTGCTGACCGGCTACTGCTTCTGGGAAGCCCGCCACGCCTGGCACGAAGCCCGCACTCTTTGAAAGTACTGATTTCTTCCCCCGGTGCCTGGGCTAGGCATTCCGCTTCACCCCTTACCCATCAATCAGCATGAGAAAATTCTTCCTCTATGTGGCCTTGGCCGTGGCCGCGACGCTGCCCGGCTTTTACCTGCGCCTGACGGGCATCCACGTAGCCCCGGTGCTGGAAGCGGCCATTTTCTTCGTGGCCATCCTCGGCGCGGGGTTCCTGCTGTCGTGGGGCGCTGAAGCGGCCGAAGAGCATGTGTCGCAGGGTCTGGTCATTGGGGTGCTGGCGCTGGTCACGGTGCTGCCCGAGTACGCCGTCGACCTCTACTACACCTACCAGGCCGGCCTGCACCCCGGCTCGGCCTACGCCGGCTTTGCCGCCGCCAACATGACCGGGGCCAACCGCCTGCTCATCGGTGCGGGCTGGCCCCTGATTGTGTTTCTCTACTGGTGGCACAGTGGCAAGCGAGCCGTGGCCCTGAGCTGGGACAACGCCGCCGAAATTGCCTATTTGGCCCTGGCCAGCCTGTATTCCTTCGTCATCGTCTGGAAAGGCAGCATCGGCGTCATCGACTTCGTGGTCTTGGTCGGCATCTTTGCCGCCTACCTCTGGCGCCTGAGCAAGCTGCCCAAAGCCGACCACGACGAGGCCGAAGAAGCCGAGGATGACGACGACGAAGTTGGCCCCGCCGCGGTGCTGGCCACCCTGCCCGTGCGCCAGCAGTGGCTCATCATGGGCGTGCTGACCGTGGTGGCCGTGGCCGTCATCGTCATGGCCGCCGAGCCCTTTGCCGAATCGTTGCTGGCCGCCGGCCGCGAGTTGGGCGTCAACCAATTTCTGCTGGTGCAGTGGGTGGCCCCCTTCGCCAGCGAGGTGCCCGAAGTGGTGCTCGTGGTGCTCTTCGTGCTCAACAACCGCCCCACGGCCGCCCTCGGGGCCCTGGTCAGCGACAAAATCAACCAGTGGACCCTGCTCGTGGGCATGATTCCCATGGTCTACGCCCTCGGCGCCGGCCACCTGACCGGCTTCCCGCTCGATGCCCGCCAGCACGAGGAGTTTTTCCTCACCGCCGCCCAGTCTCTATTCGCTGTGGCCCTGCTACTGCGTCTGCGCCTGAGTTTGGGCAGCGCCGCCATCCTGTTGGGGATGTTCGGCGTGCAGTTTGCCCTGGCGTGGGTATTCGAGCACGACGAGGCCGGCAGCGTGCGGCTGCTCACCGACATGGCGTGGGGCTACATCGTGCTGGCCCTCGGCCTGTTCTGGTGGAACCGCGCCGGCCTGGTGCAGTACGTGCGCGTGGGCCTGCTGGCCCGCGACGCACGGCAACCACTTCCTCGAACCGACCCCGCGAAGCACTAGTGGCGGCCCAAATGTGCCGCCTGGTTGCTTGTAGAATGACCTCTGTGGCCGGGCGTGGGCGTGCTTTGCGTTGTTTGCCATGCCCGTAGAATTCCTCAGCGACGAACAGGTCGCCCGCTGGGGCCGCTACCGCACCGGCCCCAGCCCCGAGTAGCTCGCGCTTCTTTTACCTGAATCCCCTGGATGCCGCGTTTTTGGCTACCTATCGCCTGCCGCATACCCGGCTCGGCGGCGCCGTGCAGCTCTGCGCACCGCGGTTTTTGGGCACCTTTCTGCCCACGCAAGTGCCGGCCGTGGCGGTGCGCACCCTGCCCGAACGCGTGGCGCCCGGTGAGCTACAACCGCTCCGCGACCTGACCAACTGGCAGCACCAGTTGGTCGAATTCCCCTAACGTTGTTTTCCGTTCCCACTCTTATGCCCCCCCGTGGACGGGGCTGGCTGCGCAGCCGCGCCTGCTGCGCGGCCAGCTTCGTCGCACCGCAAACCTTAACATGGGAAATAGGACTATCCGCGTAGTGATTCCGTAATATTGCGCCATCGCCTCGGACCTGCCGCGAAGACTCGTCTTGTTTTCAAGCGCTTTGTACCCGCTCCGGCCGGGCTTATGCCGCCCACGGCTGCCGGGCTGCTATTGCTAACCGAGTCCGCTTAACGCCGGGCCTTTTCCCATTTACCTTATGAGTTCCCACCAAAAAGACTTAGCTGGCCAACTGGCCGCCGCCGTTGCGCCCCACCTCGGCCACAACGCAAGTGCCGACCGCCAGCCGCCCAAAGCCGTCGCCAAAACTCTGCGGCAACTGGCCAAACAGCTCACCAAGCAACAGAGCAAACAGGCCAAAGCCGTGGCCAATCCCACGCCGCTGACCGCTAAGCGGGCCCGCAAGGCCCTGGCCGGCGAGTTGGCCACCGTGCTGCAACCCTACCTGGGTGGCACGAAGGGCGACGATGCCAAAACGTCCAAAAAAGTGGTCAAAGCTGTAAAACGGCTGGCCGCGCAGGTGGTCAAGCAGCGCCGGAAGGACGCCAAGCAAAGCGCCAAGCAGGCCAAACAGGCGGCCAAGCAGCCGGGCCGCGCCGCCGCAGACGAACAGGTTACGGGAACCAGCGCAACCGCCCCGGCGGCCAAAGCCCCCCGGTCGTCGGTGGCCCGGGCCGCCGCGCCCACGGCCCGGCGCACGGGAACCCCGACGAAACGGCAAGGGCCGAAAGCGGTTCCGGCCACTCCGCCTCCGGTGGAAGCCGCCGAATAGCCGCCGAATAGCCCCGCCCGTGCTGCGGCCCGTTTTAGGCCAATAAAAGAGCCCCAACTTGCAGATTGGGGCTCTTTTTATAATAATACGACACGCTAATCACCCAATAACGCCGGGAGTAGTGCCCGCGTGACCCACCCGGACCACGCGGGACTTATTCCCTCTCTTCTTGCGCAAAGGTATCGGCAATCATTCCTCTTTCGCTAGGGTTTCTCCAAGCGTAACCAAAGCATCACGCGACCATAATGAGTCGACAAAAGCGTGCCGTTCGCCGATTCCCGGAGCGGGGATTGACCGGTAAGATGCTGTGCGTTGGGAGGATAAGCCGCGCTTAGACCATCCTTGTCCCCGGCCGGCCGGGGCAAGGATGGTCCGGCCATGGAGGTATTTCTGGTTGAAGTCGAACAGGCCCTGGCCCGGCTCATCCGCAAAGGCTTTCGGCCCGAAGGCTACGACCTGAGCCTGGCCTACGACGGGTTGATGGGGCAGTCCATGCCGCGCCAGTACCGCCACGCCCTCGTGATGCTGGCCGTGATGGACCGCCGCTGCTAGCCCAGGTACGGCTTCAATGCCCGCGAGCGCGTGGTGTGTTTGAGCCGGCGGATGGCCTTCTCCTTTATCTGCCGTACCCGTTCGCGGGTCAGGCCGAACTTTTCACCAACCTCTTCCAACGTCAGCGCGGCGTGACCATTGAGCCCGAAGTGAAGCGTCACGACGTCCGCTTCGCGCAGGGTCAGGGTCGAGAGCGCCCGCTGCACCTCCTTGCGCAAGGAATCGTGCAGCAAGCCGGCATCCGGCGTTTCGCCCCCTTCATCTTGCATCACGTCGAGCAGGCGGTTTTCCTCGCCCTGCACGAAGGGGGCATCCATCGAGACGTGGCGGCCCGCGATTTTGAGCGTGTCCACCACTTCGGAGGCGCTCAGCTCCAGCAGCTCGGCAATTTCGTCGGGCGAAGGCTCGCGTTCAAACTTTTGCTCCAGCTCGGAGAACGAGCGGCTGATTTTATTGAGCGAGCCCACCCGGTTCAGGGGCAGGCGCACGATGCGGCTCTGCTCGGCCAGGGCCTGCAGGATGCTCTGGCGAATCCACCACACGGCGTAGGAAATGAACTTGAACCCCTTGGTTTCATCGAAGCGCTTGGCCGCTTTAATCAACCCCAGGTTGCCCTCGTTGATGAGGTCGCCCAGCGTCAGGCCCTGGTTCTGGTACTGCTTGGACACCGAGACGACGAAGCGCAGGTTGGCTTTGGTCAGCTTTTCGAGGGCCATCTGGTCGCCCTCGCGAATGCGCTGGGCCAACGTCACTTCCTCGTCTATCGACACCAGGCTCACTTTGCCTATCTCCTGGAGGTACTTGTCCAGCGACTGGCTTTCGCGGTTGGTAATCTGTTTGCTGATTTTGAGCTGTCTCATTCGGGAACGATACTATTGTTCGGTTTTATGAGGAGGATAAGACCAATTCACCCCTCTTTGCTATTCGGTCGGGTCCAAGGATTATCAAGACGCGGCTCCGCAGAAAGGTTCACGGCGCGGGCAAAGTCGTGGCCCCGGCCGGCAGTTGCCAGTGCCGGTAGGCCACGGAATCGGCGGGGGCGTCCTGGGGTGGATATTCCGGTATCCAGTCATCCGCCAGGTTAAGGCCAGGGTCGTTGCCATTGGCTTCCTCGGCCTGCTCCAGCCCGTCCAGGGTTTGCAATAGCTGTGCGGTTCCCCGTAGTTGGCGGGCTTCCTAGGTGCGTTTGATGGCTCGCTCTACGGCGTGCCCAGCTTCGTGCTATTTTGTCCGGTAGTATCGCTGGTACTCTTCCTCCGGCTGAGTCGGCGGTTTTCTATTGATTTAACAATACACTATTTTTAAATCAAGCGCTCGGTTCAGTACATTAACAGGCTATATTTTCCGCTTCCTGAGGGACCCCTACGTTTCTGTGGGCGACCACCAGGTCTACTGGGGAACTAGCTGTTGGGGGTATGCGGCAACCAGCGCAGGTAAAGCATGGGCCTCGCTCATGGGGTGGTGGGTGCCCTGAGCTCCATCGTAGAAGTAGTGCCATAGCGTCTGGCCGAAGTTCAGGCGGTCCTTGTACAAAGCCAGCCCGCTAATCATGTAGGTCATGTGGGGGCTGTAGAAATGCACCTGGTGGCCCACCAGAAACTTGGGCTCCGGGTGCTGCTTGCCGGTGCCGGTACTGACATAAGCGAGTTGGCCAACGATGCTGCCCACGGCCTGCCCGCGCCACCGCAGCTCGTCCAGCGGGCCGGCCGCGGCCCGCTGCTTCAGATACTCGACTTCCTGCGCCTGGTCGCGCAGGCCGATGGTAGCCGCCAACAAAGCAATAGCCTGCTCGGCGGTGTTGGCAAAATATATCCGGTCGCCCTCCCCCGGCAGCAGGACCTCGAACTGGCCGCTTAGTACCTGCTGGGTATGCGGATTGACGTAATTAAAGCCTTGGTGCGTGTTTTCAGAAAGTAGCTCGTACTGACCCGCGTCGTCGCTATGGCGGTCGTTTACCTGAATGGCGTAGTGGTAACCGTTCCAGTAAATGGCAGTCACGAGGCCCCGCACGTCGCGGTAACGAGTGCTGCGGACGGTGGCCCCAATAACGATGCGGCCGGCGTGGGTTTCGATGGCGGGGAGGTTCGGTAGCATAAGATTTTGCAATTGTAAAAAGTGGGGATTAGGCTGCTGGCGCGGTGGACGTGGACACTGAAAACCGGGAGCATTAGCTAATCATGCTGCTCGTCACTGGGGTATTCCGGGTACTCGGTGCTGTCTTGGTTGTCGGCCAGCTCGTCGCCCTCCTGGGGCGGGTACTCGGGAATCCAGTCGCCGGGCTCGGCCGGCGCGGGCTCTTGGCCGTTGGGGGTGAAGTCGAAGGCATACCGCGCCTGCACCTGGGCCAGCGTTAGCGGGGTCAGGGTGGGGTAATTCGGGCCGTAGTGAAAGCGGGGTTCGGTTTCCACATAATACTGCCCGCTGGGCTGCTGCCAAAGCGTAACGCGCCCGTTGCCCTCCCCTTCTTCGGCCGTGGCCCGCCGGCCCGAAATGTAAGCGTAGCTGTCCAGCGGCAGCGGGCCCAAATCAAGCTCTACCCGCTCCCACGGGCATTCCCCGCTGCCCCCCATTTCTTCCTCAAACGCTACCCACGTCCGCCACTCGTTTTTCTCCACGATGCGGCCCCGGTACTGCTGGCCCTGCTCCTTCATGGCCTGGGCCAGGGCGCTCAGCGTGTCGTACTGGTCGAAGGTGTAGGGCACGGGGGCGGGGATGCGGAACGGGCCGGAGAACTGCTCGGTCAGGTAGTCCACCTGGTCCGCCGTGCCGGCGCGAAGGGCAAAAAGCTGTGGCCCCTTGCGCTCGTGGCTGGCCTCGTGCACTTCCAGATAATGGTGCTCGGGAATCTCCTGCCAGTTGACCGGGGTGGCAAGCTGGGCCTCGTCCTGGCGGTCCGTGCCGACGAAGTGTTCCACGTCATAAAAGCCGTAGTAGTCAGCCAGCCCGCCGTACACCACCGTAATGCGGCCGGTGTGCAGGTTGCGGTAATAAAGCGGGGCCGGAATAACCCGGTACTCCTGCGAGCTGATTTCTACCACTTCGGGCACCTGGACTGGCGCGGCGGGGCCGGGCGTGTAGGGTTCCAACTCCCGGCCGAAAAAATGGCCTAGCGTCACGCCGTGCTTCGCTAGATGCTCGGGCATCTTGTCTGGCTGGCAAAGCACCCCTACATAGCCCTCTGCGTGAAAGTACGCTCTCACCTCGGCCGGGCCGATGCTGTTCATGTAGATGTGAACGCGGGAACCAATGGCGGGCACCTCACCGCTGCCCGACCATTGGAGGCCGGCCGGTAAGCCGGCGCGGGTGCAAAATCCTACCCATTGCGGACACTGCTGCGGGTCGCCGGCCCAATCGAGGGGGCTGATTTGGGGCTGCTTGGGGGCGGGGACAGGGGTTATCATATCGAAGGAAAAAGGAAATAGTGAGAAAATGAGCCGGGGGCTAGGCCGCAAGGGCCAGCTGGCTGCCGAATACCACGCCGGCCCGGGGGCTGATGCGCTTGCGACGGCTGGCGGTCTTGGCGTGGTGGGTGGTTTCGGTCACCAGTCCCAAAAAGCCGGCGGCGTGGGTGTAGCCCTTCACCTCGGCCCGCTCCTGTTGGCCGTCGCGGTTCACCGTTACCGTGGTCCCTACCGCTGGCACGGGCTGCTGAGCCGACCAATGCAGCCCACCGGGAAGCATCGTTAAGCGGGGCGCGGCCGCGAACTCGGGCACCGGATTGGTCAGCTGCTCAGCGGCATCTTGGTTGGCTTGCCAGGCATCCTCGCGGGCCTGACGCTGGGCGGCATTGGCAGCGCGGAGCCGGGCTAAGCGAGCGGCAGGAATGCGACGGGCGGGGCGAGTGGTGGGGATGGTTTTCATACTGCGACAAGTGGAATGAATTGAGAAATGAATCAGCTAAAACCAGGGGGCGGCTTCCCAAGCGGCCAGCTCGGCGGCGGACACTGCCGGCAGGGTGGCAAGCGCTTCGTCGGCGGGGTCAAACCGGTCGGCCCACACCTCGCCGGGCGCTAAATCAAAAGCTTCGTCAACCATGAATAAAGGGTTGTTTTATCGTTCGTTGCTTATACTTATTAAACGCCAAAACAAGTATTAATGTTTCAATTTTGTTTAAATTAAAGTTGTAATTATTGACTATTTAAGCAGCCGCTAAGGGTATTGCCACGGACGGATTTTTCCCTTTTGTACAACTTTAGCAGCTGTCTTTTTGCAATTGCAATTTCCTTTTGTGGCCCGCCCCGGTGGCCGTCCGACGGAATGGCTCCATCGGGCGGCCGCTGACCTTACTGCGGAGTGGCTTCGGTGCCGGGGACTTCCTCCGCTTCGTAGCTAGGTACGATGCCCAGAATGTGGTTGGCGGCTTTCTGGCCTTGGCTGGCGGCGGAAATTATCAGCTGTTTGTCGTTGCGCAGGGCTTGCAGCCAGTTGGCGATATAGCTGGCACTGCTGGGCTCGGTGCGGGTCAGGTCCAGCCCGGCCGCGTGGCTCAGGAACGAGGCCCCCAACTCGGCCACCAGCTCCTCCTTGGCGTAGGTTTCACTGCCAAAGGCGGCTAATTCGGTGAGCGTGGCCCGGTCCAGCCGCTTGGCGTGGCCGGTGGAGTGGGTCAGCTCGTGAAACAGGGTGTGGTAATAGTCTTCGGCCGTGTGGAAGTTGCTGGCCTCGGGCATGGTCACCGTGTCGACGCTGGTGCGGTACATGGCTTCGCTGCCCTTGTGCAGCACCCGGGGGCCACCCGCGTAGCCGGCCAGCACCTGCTCGGCGGCCTGCTCGGGCGTGTGCTCGCGGCTGGGCAGTTCGGGGAACGTCCACGCCACGCCGTCAATCTGGGCCACGTTGAACACCGTGGAGTATTTCAAAAACGCCTTTTTCTTCTCTTCGCCCTTGCCGTCGTCCTTCTTGGTCACGGTGAAGAACACCACCGGCATGCCCTTCTCGCCCCGGCGCACCTGCCCGCCCAGCTCCTTGGCTTGGTTGTAGGTCAGGAAATACGGGTGCTCATACTCCAGCATCCCCAGCAGCAGGGCATTCACGCCCTGATACACGTGCTTGCTGCGGTAGTTGCGGGGCGCGCCGTGGGCGGCATTCCACGGCTGCTTCCACGGGGTCACGCCGTTCTCCAACGCCAGAATAATGCGGTTGGTGATGATTTCGTACACGTCAGGACGGGGAGCGAAAGGAGCGGGCTTTTTCATGACTTAACAGGTTGGTTTTATGCTTGCTGCTTATACTATTTAAACGTAAAAACCCGTAATAATATTTCAATAATATTTAAATTAAAGCGTCAATTATTGCGCATTACATCGCCGTATTTGGCACGGATTCTGATTTTTCCCTTTTGTACTTTATTCGCCCCGCTCAGGTATTATCCGCCCGATGCCCACTGAGTTCGCCATGAATTGGCCTCCCGGCTTTTTCCTGTGGTTCGCGAAAGGGATGGGAGGGGTTTAGTCCGCAGGACCGCAGGCAACGCCGGAGCCCCGCACAGCCCGGCCCGGAGGGGTTCGCCCCCGTGTCCTCCTCCGCCCTAGCGGCGACCGCATCGCCCGGCATAGGCATTAGCCGTGGATTTGCTACTTTTGGTAACGCTTTAAGCCGTGTGCTCATTTTCCTTCAATCCATGACTTCTGCCAGCCAAGCTGCTTATCAGGCCCTGCGGGACTACCTGAACTCGCTGCTCAGCCCCACCCACCCCGACCAGGCGCTGGTGGAGGTGCCGGCGGCGCTACGGCCGAGCCTGGAAGCCTTCATGCGCGGCAAAACCGAGTACCAGGACGAGGCCGGGCGGCGCATGATTTACGCCCACGACCTGGCGGCCTGGGCCGGCGATTTAATTCACGGCGCGGGCCTGGCCACGCCCCTGCCCCTGGCCACGGTGGACGTCGCGGCGCTGCGGGCGGCCACCCTGCGCCAGGCCGCATGACCTGGACCGAGATTGAGCGCCTGACCGAGCTGGTGCAGGAGTTGCCTCCGGTGCGCCAGCAATCCAGCCAGCAGCTCAGCCAGGTAATGGTTTCGGCCCACTCCACCATGATTGAGGGCTCCCGCGTGACGGTGCTCGAAGCCATGGATTTTCTGCTAGGTGAAGCACCCATACTGGGACCGGGCAAGCCGCTGGAGGGTTACGACATGCTGGGCGACCACGCCCGCGCCCTCGACCTGGCCCTGGAGCGAGCCGACGCGCGGCAGCTGCCCGGCCCGGCCTTCCTGCGGGAGTTGGCGGCGGCTGTCATGCGCAGCACCGGCCGGCTCACTAACACGGCCCTGGGCACCGTGGACCCCACGCAGGGCGACCTGCGCCGCAACAACGTGTTCATCGTCGGGGCCAGCTCGTTTCCCAACGCGCAAAAGGTGCCGGCCCTGGTCGCGGCCCTGGTCGGAGAGTTGCGCGAGCGGATGCCCGCGGCGGCCACCCTGCGCGAGCAGCTGGAGCTGGCCTTTGAAGCCCACCAGCGGCTGGTGAGCATTCACCCCTTCAACGACGGCAACGGGCGCACCTCCCGGCTGCTCATGAACTACGTGCAGCGCTACTACGGCCAGCCGCTGACTATCGTGTTCCGCGAGGACCGCCAGGCGTATTTCGAGGCCTTGGAGCAGAGCCGGGTGGCGGAGGACCTGGCGGTGTTTATGGACTTCATGCGGGGTCAGCACGGAAAATCTCTGACGTATCAGCTGTCCGCATCGGTTCCCCGTATCTAGCGGTGAGCCCCCCTTTGGAGACGTTGCGCGGTAAGTGAGCGGCCCAAAAATTCCGGCTCGTTTACCCGGATTCGCTACCTTTGCCAGCACATGCGCCTGCTAGCCCTGTTTTTTGCTTTCTACTTTGCCTGCCTCTCGTGCCTTTCCTGCACGGACGAGGCGACCGTGTGCAAAGACCAGCAGCAGACAACCGTGGCCGCTTCGCACTCCGATTGCGGGGCCGGCGCGCTGGGCGACTGGTGCTCGCCGCTGTGCCAGTGCCACTGCTGCGGCGGGGCCGTAATGCCCCTGCCCCTGGCAAACCAGGTGGCGTATTCGCCGCCCACTGAGTGGGCTACCAGCCCCCGGCACGGCCGGCTGGTCGTGGCCGCCCCGACGCGGGCGCTCGGGTCCGTGTGGCAGCCGCCCCAGGCCTAACCCTTCCCCCTTTTTTCCTGCTGACCACCCCCTCCGGGTGGCCCGTCGCGGTGCGTGACGGGCGATTTGGCGCTTGGCGCTGAATCGGTTATGCCCCTTGCGCTCCCGCCACCCGTGCCGGAGCCAACGGGCCGCAGGGTTTCACGGAAGCGTTAGACCTAACCCCAACCAGCGGATGTTCGACCGGCTGATTCATTTTTCCATTCACAACAAGCTCATCATCGGGCTGCTGACCCTGGCCCTGGTGGCCTGGGGCGGCTACTCGCTCAGTCGGCTGCCGATTGACGCGCTGCCCGATATTACCAGCAACCAGGTCGTGGTCTACACGGTGGCCCCCTCCCTGGCCGCCCAGGAGATTGAGCGGCTGGTGTCCTTTCCGGTGGAGCAGGCGATGGCCACCATTCCCGGGCAGGTCGAGGTACGTTCCTTCTCGCGGTTTGGCCTTTCGGTGGTCACCGTCGTGTTCGAGGACCAGACCGACATTTACTGGGCCCGCACGCAAGTCTCGCAGCGGCTGCAGGAGGCCGAAAGCCAGATTCCAGCCGGCACGGGCCGCCCCGAGCTGGCCCCGCTCAGCACCGGCCTGGGCGAGGTGTACCAGTATCTGGTGCGCGCCAAGCCGGGCTACGAAAAGAAGTACAACGCCACCGAGCTGCGCACCATTCAGGACTGGATAGTGCGTCGGCAGCTGCTGGGTACGCCCGGTGTGGCCGACGTGAGCAGCTTCGGCGGGCTGCTCAAGCAGTACGAAGTGGCTCTGGACCCCGAGCGGCTGCGCTCGCTGGGTGTGACCGTCAACGAGGTGTACCAGGCCGTAGCCAGTAACAACCAGAACGCCGGCGGAGCCTACCTCGACCAGAACCCCACGGCCGCCTTTATCCGCACCGAGGGCCTGGCCACCTCGCCGGCCGACATCGGCAACATCGTCATCCGCAGCACGAGCACCGGCCTGCCCGTGCTGGTGCGCGACGTGGCCGAGGTGCGCTACGGCGCGGCCGTGCGCTACGGGGCCATGACCCTCAACGACCAGGGCGAAGTGACCGGCGGGCTCGTACTCATGCTCAAAGGGGCCAACGCGGCCGAAGTCATTCAGGACGTGCAGAAGCGGATGGCCACCATCCGCAAAACCCTGCCCGAAGGCGTCACCGTCGAGCCTTTTCTCGACCGCTCCAACCTGGTGGACCGCGCCATCCACACCGTAAGCAAGAACCTGCTGGAAGGGGCCCTGATTGTGGTGTTCGTGCTGGTGCTGTTTCTGGGCAACTGGCGCGCCGGGCTGGTCGTGGCCTCGGTTATTCCGCTGGCCATGCTCTTTGCCGTAAGCATGATGCGCCTGTTCGGCGTGTCGGGCAATCTGATGAGCCTCGGGGCCATCGACTTCGGGCTGATTGTGGACGGGGCCGTCATCATCGTCGAGGCCATCATTCACCGCCTGCACGGCGGGCAGCTGCAGGTGCCGGGCAACCGCCTCAGCACCGAGCAGATGAACAAGGAAACCTACCACGCGGCCAGCAAAATCCGCTCCTCGGCCGCCTTCGGAGAAATCATCATTCTCATCGTGTACCTGCCGCTGCTGGCGCTGGCCGGCATCGAGGGCAAGATGTTCCGGCCCATGGCCGAAACCGTGGCCTTCGCCATTCTCGGGGCTTTTATCCTCTCTCTGACTTACGTGCCGATGATGTCGGCGCTGGCTCTGAGCCGGTCCACTACAACCAAAAAGACCATTTCCGACCGGATGATGGCCTTCTACACCCGCCTCTACCACCCGCTGCTCAAAGGGGCGCTGCGCCACCAGGCCGCGGTGCTGCTCACGGCGGCGGGCCTGCTGGTGGGGGGCTTTTTCCTGTTTCGCACCCTGGGGGGCGAGTTCATCCCGACCCTGACCGAAGGGGACTTTGCGGTGGAGATGCGAGTGCTGACCGGTTCCTCGCTGAGCTACACCATCGAGCAGGCCCAAAAGGCCGGTGGTATTCTCAAAAAGCAGTTTCCCGAGGTCAAGGAAGTAGTTGCCAAAATCGGGGCCGGCGAGATTCCCACCGACCCCATGCCGGTGGAAGCGGCCGATGTGATGGTCATTCTCAAGGACCAGAAGGAATGGACCTCCGCCCCGAACCGCGAGGAGCTGGCCGATAAGATGGCGAAGGCGTTGAGCGTGATGCCGGGCGTCACGTTCGGCTTCCAGCAGCCCATCCAGATGCGCTTTAACGAGTTGATTTCGGGGGCCAAGCAGGACGTGGTGCTCAAGATTTATGGCGAGGACCTCCAGCAGCTGGCCGACTACGCCCAGCAGGCCGGGCGGCTCGTGCACCAGGTGCCGGGGGCCGAAGACGTGTACGTGGAGCAGGTAACGGGCCTGCCCCAGATTGTGGTGGCGCTCGACCGCAACCGCCTCGCCCAGTTCGGGCTGAACGTCTCGGACGTGAACCGCACGGTGCAAACGGCCTTCGCCGGCGAAACCGCCGGCCAGGTCTTCGAGCAGGAGCGCCGCTTCGATTTGGTCTTGCGCCTGCGCCAGGATTTGCGCAAGGACATCAACAGCGTGCGCCGCCTGTTCATCGCCGCCCCCAACGGCCGGCAGGTGCCCCTGGAGCAGGTGGCCACTGTCGAGCTGCGCGAAGGACCCAACCAGATTCAGCGCGACGACGCCAAGCGGCGAATCAGCGTGGCCTTCAACGTGCGGGGCCGCGACGTGGAAACCGTGGTCGAGGAGCTGCAGGGAAAAATTGACCGCCAGCTCAAGTTCGCCCCGGGCTACTATACCACTTACGGCGGCCAGTTCGAGAACCTGCGCCAGGCCACTGACCGCCTGAGCGTGGCCGTGCCGGTGGCGCTGGTGCTCATCTTCGTGCTGCTGTTTTTCACCTTCCGCTCCTTCAAGCAGTCGGTGATGATTTTTACGGCCATTCCGCTCTCGGCCATCGGGGGCATCGCGGCCCTGTGGCTGCGCGGGATGCCGTTCAGCATCTCGGCCGGGGTAGGCTTCATTGCCCTGTTCGGGGTGGCCGTGCTCAACGGTATCGTGCTCATCGGCTACTTCAACCAGCTCAAGGCCGAAGGCGTGACCGACCTAATGGAGCGCATTCTGCTCGGCACCGAAGTGCGCCTGCGCCCGGTGCTGATGACCGCCACCGTGGCCTCGCTCGGCTTCCTGCCCATGGCCCTCGCCACCTCGGCCGGAGCCGAAGTGCAGCGCCCGCTGGCCACCGTGGTTATTGGCGGGCTGGTATCAGCCACGCTGCTCACGCTGCTGGTGCTGCCGGTGCTCTACGCCCTGTCCGAGCGCGTGAAAACCGGCGCCCCCCCTGAGGAGTCGCAGCCCGCCCCCACCCCGGCGGCCCCCGCGCAAAGTTTGCCCGTGACCCCGGTGCTGCTCTTGCTGCTGCTCGGCTTGCCCCAGTTGAGCCGGGCGCAGGGTCCGCTCACCGCCACGCAGGCCGTGAGCCAGGCCCTGCAAACCAACGGCACCGTACTGGCCGGCACGCGCGCCCTCGAAGCCCAGCAGGCCATTCGCCGCACGGCCTACGACTTCGGCCGCACCACGCTCACGGGTAGCTACGGGCAGTACAACTCCCTGAACCGCGACAACCAGTTCACCCTCACCCAGTCGCTGGCCCTGCCCGGCGTGTACCGCAGTGCCGCCGGGCTGGCCGATGCCCGCATGGCCGGTCAGCAGGCGCAATTGGCGCAGGTGCAGGCCGAGCTGCGCCGGCAGGTGCGCCTGAGCTACGAGCAGGCCGTGCACGCCCGCCACCGCCTGCGGGTGCTGCGCGGCCAGGACAGCCTCTACTCGGAATTTCTGCGCTCGGCCAACCTGCGCTTCAAGACCGGCGAGGCGGCGCGGCTCGAACCCGCCACGGCCCTGGTGCAGCAGGGCGAAGTCCGCACCCAGCTGCGGGCCGCCCGCACCGACTTCCGGGTGGCCCAGCGCCAGCTGCAGGCGCTGCTGCAGGCGCTGCTGCAAGTGCCGGCCGCCGTGGCCCTGGCCGACAGCGTGCTCCGGCCGCTCGCGCTGCTGGGGGCCGCCCAGCTGGCCGACACCATGGCTTCGGCCCGGGCCGATACGCTGCTGAAGCGCACCAACCCGCAGGCGCGGGTGCTGGCCCAGCAGGTAGCCGAGCGCCGCGCCGAAACCCGGGTAGCGCAGGCGGCCGGGCTGCCCGAGTTCACTGTGGGCTACTTCAACCAGAGCATCATCGGCTACCAGCGCCTCGACGCGGCCGGCACCGAACGCTACTTTGGCGGCGGCGCTCGCTTTCAGGGCGTGCAGGCCGGGGTGGCCGTGCCGCTGTGGCGGCGGCCCCAGAAAGCGCGGGTGCAGGCCGCCCGCCTGCAGGAGCAGGTGGCCCAGGCCGGCTACGAGCGCTACCGGGCTGAGCTGGCCGGCCAGCTCGATGAGCTGCTGCTGCGGCGTAGCGAGCAGCAGCAGCGCCTGGACTACTTCGAAAGCACCGCTCTGCCGCAGGCCACGGTTATCACCCGCCTTTCCACCATCGCCTACAAGGCCGGCGAAACCGGCTATTCCGAATACCTGCTCAACCTGGAGCGCGCCCGCCGCCTGCGCCTCGACTACCTCGACGCGCTGCTGCAACACAACCAGACCGTTATCGAGCTGGAATACCTGCTGGGCAGCCAGTAGCCCGGCCCACGCCGCGTGCCGCCTTTTCCCTTCAACTTCAGAATCATCATGCGCTATATCCCCCTCTCCCTGGTGCTGCTCAGCCTGCTAAGCGGCTGCGGCTCCCAGGAAGCCCCCACGGACAAAGAAGAAACGGCCGCCGCCCCCGGCGGGGAAGCAGCCGAAAAAGGCCTCGCCGACCGCGTCACGCTCACCGCTGCCGAGCAGCAGGTGGGCGGCGTGCGCCTGGGCTCGCTCACCCAGCGCCCCATGAGCGGGGGCCTGAAAGTGAACGGCGTGCTCGACGTGCCGCCCGAAAACCTGGTATCGGTCAGCGCCCCGCTCGGTGGCTTCGTGGACCGGACCGACCTGCTGCAGGGCTCGCGGGTGCGCGCCGGCCAGGTGCTGGCCGTCATCCGCAACCCCGATTTCGTACAGCTCCAGCAGGACTACCTCGAAACCCGCAGCCAGCTCAAGCTGGCCCGCGCCGAGTACGAGCGGCAGGGCGAGCTGTACCGGCAGGAGGTCGCGCCCCAGAAGAACTTCCAGCGCGCCCAGGCCGAATACGAAGCCCTGCAAGTGAAAACCAACGCCCAGGCCGCCCGCCTGCGCCTGGCCGGCCTGCCCATCGGCGGGGCCATCGTGAGCACGACCACGCTGCGCGCGCCCAAGGGCGGCTTCGTGAAGGCCGTGAATGTGAGCATCGGCCAGAGCGTGACCCCTACCGACGTGCTGTTTGAAATTGTTAACCCCGAGCACCTGCACGTCGAGCTGACTGTGTTTGAAAAGGACATTCCGCAGGTGAAGGAGAACCAGCTGGTGCGCTTTTCGCTCGGCAACGACTCGCTGAGCCGGGAGCGCACGGCCCACGTGTACCTCATCAGCAAAACCATCAGCGACGAGCGCACCGTGCGGGTGCACGCCCACCTAGACCGCGAGGATGAGCAGCTGCTGCCCGGCACCTTCGTGCGGGCCGTCATCGAAACCAACCGCGTAACCGTGCCGACCCTGCCGGAAAAAGCGGTGGTGCAGTACGGGGCCCAGTCCTACGTGTTCGTGGCCGCCGATTCGGCCGCCGCGGCCGGCCGGGCCACCTACCGCCTCGTGCCCGTGACGCGGGGCGTGAGCGAAGACGGCTACACCGAATTCCACCTGCCGGCGGCCGAACAGGGTAAACCGCTGCGCTTTGTCGTAGAGGGAGCTTACGCCCTGCTGGGCAAGCTTAAAAACGCCGAGGAGGAAGAATAAGCTGCTTTTGTTCAAACGCCCATGCTCCACCTGCTCAAACTGCTGCTGATTTTCTTCCTGGCCGGCCTCTGCGAAATCGGGGGCGGCTACCTCATGTGGCAGTGGTTGAAGGCCGACCGCCCCGGCTGGATGGGGGTCGTGGGGGCGGTATTGCTCATGCTCTACGGTTGGATAGCGACCTGGCAGCCCACCTCGTTTGGCAAAACCTACGCCGTGTACGGCGGCATTTTCATTGTCATGTCCATCGCGTGGGCTTGGTACTTCGACGGTTTCCGGCCCGACCGATTCGATGTCATCGGCGGGGTTGTCTGCTTCGTGGGCATTGGCATCATCCTGTTCTGGCCCCGTGCCTGAACCGGTAGTTTTCTTATTAACATTCTGACTGACTTTCATGCTTGAACCATCATCCGACCAACTCAGCGAGGAGCTGAACACCGCCAAGCAGGTGCAGCCCGAAAACGTGGGCGCACTCAGCCGCGACCAGCTCACGCCCGAAGCCGCCGCCGCTCCCCAGGGCCACGACGTGCCGGGCCACGACCACGCCGACAACGAGGACCACGCCGGCCATGACCACGACCCCGGTGAGCTGGACCTCGACGACGACGAGCACGACCACGGCCCGGCGGAACCAAACCCCTACCTGGTGCCGGGCATCAGCTTCGCGCTTCTCTTGGCCGGCATCGCGCTGGACTACTATAAAGTCGGCTTTTTCAGCGGCTACGTGCGCCTGGCCTGGTACGGGCTAGCCTTCGTGCTGGTGGGCTGGAAGGTCGTCAAAGCCGCCGTGCTCAGCATTCCCAGCGGCAACATCTTCAACGAGTTTCTGCTGATGAGCATCGCCACCATCGGGGCCTTTGCCATTGGTGAGTACCCGGAGGGCGTGGCCGTGATGCTGTTTTACACCGTGGGCGAACTGTTTCAGGACGCGGCCGTGAACCGCGCCAAGCGCAGCATCAAGGCCCTGCTCGAAATTCAGGCCACCGAAGTGATGGTGGTGCGCAACGGGCAAAGTATGGTGCTCGACCCCAAAGCGGTGCAGGTGGGCGACGTAATGGAAGTAAAGCCCGGTGAGAAAGTAGCCCTCGACGGCACGCTGAACGCGACGGCGGCCAACTTCAACACGGCCGCGCTCACCGGGGAGTCGGCCCCGCAAACCAAGCAGTCGGGCGAGGCCGTGCTGGCCGGCATGATTAACCTGGAGTCCCTGATTCAGGTGACCGTGACGGCGGCTTTCAAGGACACCAAGCTCTCGAAAATCCTGGCCATGGTGCAGGACGCCGTGGGCCGCAAGGCCAAGACCCAGCAGTTCATCACCAAGTTTGCCAAAATCTACACCCCCATCGTGGTGGGGCTGGCCGTGCTGCTCATCGTGGTGCCCTACTTCGTGGTGAGCGACTACGTGTTCCGCGACTGGCTGTACCGGGCGCTGGTGTTTCTGGTCATTTCCTGCCCCTGCGCGTTGGTCATCAGCATTCCGCTGGGCTACTTCGGCGGCATCGGCGCAGCCTCGAAAGCGGGCATCCTGTTCAAGGGCTCCAACTTCCTGGACGTGCTGCGCGAAATTGACACCGTGGTGATGGACAAAACCGGCACGCTCACCCAGGGCGTGTTTGCCGTGCAGCAGGTGCAGCCGGCGGCCGGCACCACCCCCGAGCAGCTGCTGCGCCTGGTGGGGGCGCTGGAAACCAAATCGACGCACCCCATCGCCAAGGCGGTGGTGGCCCACGTCGGGGCAGCTGCGGCGGGCGTTTCCGTCGATAACGTGGAAGAAATCGCCGGCCACGGCCTGCGCGGCAAGGTGGACGGCCGCGACGTGCTGGCGGGCAACACCAAGCTGCTGGCCAAGTTCAGCGTGGCCTACCCTCCGGAAGTCGACCAGGTGGTGGACAGCATCGTGGTGGCGGCCGTGGACGGTAAATACGCCGGCTACCTCACCGTGGCCGACGCTCCGAAAGAGGACGCGGCCCGCGCCGTGCAGGAGCTGAAAGCCGACGGCATCAGCAAGGTGGTTATGCTCTCCGGCGACAAGGACAGCATCGTGCAGCGCGTAGCCAAAGAGCTGGGCATCACCGAAGCCCACGGCGGGTTGCTGCCCGAAGACAAAGCCAGGTACGTGCAGCAGTACCTCACCGAGGGCCGTAAGCTGGCCTTCGTGGGTGACGGGGTGAACGATGCCCCGGTGGTAGCCCTGGCCGACGTGGGCATTGCCATGGGTGGGCTGGGCTCGGATGCCACCATTGAAACCGCCGACGTGGTCATTCAGACCGACCACCCCAGCAAGATTGCCACCGCCCGGCGCATTGCCCGCGCCACCCACAACGTGGTGTGGCAGAACATCTGGCTCGCCTTTATCGTGAAGGGCATTGTGCTGGCGCTGGGGGCCGGCGGCGTGGCCACCATGTGGGAAGCCGTTTTTGCCGATGTGGGGGTAGCCCTGCTGGCCATCCTCAACGCCGTGCGCATTCAGCGCATGGACTTCACCAGCAAAGCAGCAAGCGCTAAAACATAGACTGTCAGGCACTAATTGAAGCACGAAACATGACGTTCCCACCCTTTTTTCTGGTCCTGCTGCTGCTAGCGGGCAGCGGGGCCATCAGCAGCTGCAGCTCCCGGCATGACACCGATGAGCACGAGCAGGAAGTGCACGCTGGCGCGAAGTCCAAACCCGCTCCTGTGGCCGCGCCCCCGGCCCTGGGCGACACCTTGCGGCTACTCGCGCAGCAGCTCGATACGGTGCGCCGCCTTGGGTGCTGGGACGAGGACTTTGCCCGCTTGATGAGCGTGCACCACGGCGGGGCCCAGCGACTGGCGGCCGTGGAAGTGGCCCAAGGCCAGGACTCTACCCTGCGCGCTTTGGCTCAGCACGTGCTCAAGGGGCATGAGCGCGACAACCATGTGCTGACGCTGGCCCTCACCCGGCAGCCGCCGGCCGGCCAGGAGTACCGGCCGGGCAACGACAGGGACCCGTTTGTGCGCCGCATCACGGCCGCGCTGGCTCCCCTCCGCCAGCCGCCGCCCCTGCCCGGTACCCTTGATGCCGATTTTGCCACGCTCATGCAGGTGCACCACCAAACTGGGGTGGCCCTGGCTCAAACGGAGCTGGCCTTTGGCAAAGACGCGGAAGTAAGAAACGCCGCCCGCCAGATTGTGCGCGACGAGCAGGCAGAAATCAAGCAGTACCAGCGCTGGCTCAAGACCCACGCGGCAACCCCTATCCATTAACACTTTTACCTGCTGATTCTATGCTGCTTACTATTCCCACCGCCGTCACGCCGCCCTGGTCCACCATGCTGGGCTTCTCGCTGCTGCCGGCCGTGGTCATGATTGCCGGCGCGGCCCTGGCCGTGTGGCGAGCCCCTGGCCCGAAGCTGCGCAGCGCCATTCTGCATTTCGCGGCGGGTGTCATCTTCTCGGTCGTGGCCGTCGAGCTGCTGCCCGACATTGTGCAGCACCATGCGCCCTACGAAGTGGCCCTGGGCTTCGGGCTGGGCGTGGCTACCATGCTGGGCTTGCGCTACTTCACCCAGCGCCTCGAAAAGAAAGAGGAGCTTGGAGATGCCGGCAATGAGCCAGCGGCTGGCACTCGTGCTACGGCGCTACCCGGCGCGGCCTCCCTACCCTGGGGCCTGCTGGTGGCCATCGGCATTGATATCCTCATCGACGGGCTGCTGCTGGGCATTGGCTTTGCGGCGGGCGCGAAGGAAGGCACCCTGCTGGCCATTGCCCTCACCATCGAGCTGCTGTCGCTGGGCCTGGCCACGGCCATTGAGTTGCGGCAGGACGGCCACGGCAAGGGCCGGGCCGTCGCTATTGTGGCCGGCACTTCGCTCATGTTGCTGGTCGGGGCGGGCATCGGCACCACGGTGCTGCGCGGGGCCACCGGCAATATGCTGGAAATCGTGCTTTCCTTTGGCTTGGCCGCGCTGCTGTTTCTGGTCACCGAGGAACTCCTGACCGAAGCGCACGAGGAAACCGAAACGCCGCTGCTTACGCTGGCCTTTTTCGTGGGCTTTCTCCTGTTTCTGATTCTGGGCATGGTCGCCTAACCCACCCTTTTCGAATACGCTACGCATGCACACCGCCAAAATTGACCTGACCCTGGAGCCTACCGGCCGCCACCTGGCTTTCTCGAAGGAGCTCCTGGAAGTCGCCCACGTCTTTCGCCGCGTCGGGGGCGAGGCCTCCACCTGGCAGCGGGTGGCCGTCAACGCCCGCTCGCCCTTCCTTGACACCGACACCTTTGCGCCTGGCACCTTGCTGGAGTACTATGTGCAGCACGAAACCCAGCAGGGCGAGCCCGAGGCCCGTAGTCACATCGTCAGCACGACTGCGGTATGAGCGGTCCATCCATGGGCCACCGGTTATCCCTGCCAGTCCGCGCATTCGCGCGCGCGCTACCGGCCCTTGCCCTGCTGACAAGCAGTTGCCACGGGTCGGCTGACGAAACCAACGGGACCGGAATAAGTGAGCTGCCGCCGACCATGATGGCTGCCCTGCATACCATGGCGCAACGCTCCCGGGCCTTGCCGCTGACCGACAACCTCGACCTGTACTTTGCCTTGCTGCTGCGGGAAAACCACCGGGCCGCGGTAGCCATGTCGGCCCTGGAGCTGAACAAAGGGCAGGACCCGGCCTTGCGTGCTGAGGCAGAGAACCTCAACCACGACCACCAGCAACTTATCCTCCGCTTAGACTCAGCCATCATGAGCCTGCGGGCGCTGCCGCCCTCTTTTCCGGAGCATACCATGCAAAGCGAACGGTTTAGCCGCTTGCTGGACGCAGCCACGAGCGGCTTGCACCCCGCCGCCCACCGCAACATGGCCCGACTGAAGTCCGGCGCAGACTCCCTCCACGCGCGTAGCAGCCCAAAGCAGGAAGATGCCGGCACGGGCAGCGTTGACCGCGACTTTGCCGCGCTGCTTATTACGCATCACCAAAACTCTATTACACTAGCCCGTGCTGAACTGGAGTTGGGCCGGGATGAGCACCTCCAGCAAATAGCCCACCTCGTACTGCAGGACCAGCAGCGGGAAATCGACCAGGTTCAGGCCTGGCTGAATCAGCACCCCGAAAAAGTTAAATAAACTCGCCTTAACGCGTGGCTCTCGGGTCCTCGTAGGCACCTAGCTACCAAGCCCGCAGCATTCAGGGCTTCTTGCTCGCCCACAACGAGCTCAACTGCTGCTCGGCCTTCTCGTACTGCCGTTGCAGCAGCTTGTGCTTGCGCTGCAGGGCCAGGTAGCGCCGTTGAGCCGCAAGGGCCAGAGCGCACGCCGCCAGCAACAAGACGCTGAGAAGTTCTTCAATCGCGGTCATGGCAATTAACTGAATGGCAGTGCCCCAAAATAGACGAAGGAGAACCGTCCGAGTGGCCGGTTCTCCTTCTACTGCACCCGGTAGGTATCCCACCGCTTAACAGGTAAACAAAGGTAGCGGGAATGCCCGGAAACACAACCCGCCCCGGCTTACCGGGAGGAAGCTGAACGGGTGGCAACTTTTTCTGTAGCAGCGGGGTACACGGCTCATCTGCTCCGGGTGAGCACTCTCTGCGGCCGTATTCATGAGTTTGTGCGTCTTATTCGGGTTGCTGTTCTGCTGTCTAGCCTGCTTTCGGGAAGGCGTCTGGAAAAAGTATACGCCGCAGGATGTTGCCCGCTGGCAGGCGGAAACGCCTGCTCATCCCCCTGTGCTGCCGGCCATCACCCTGCCCGCCAGCACTACGCGTGAAACGGGCATGGCCCCGGTCCGGCGGGTGAGCCAATCTAACGCCCCGGAATTGGCTTACGCTGAATCCGAAGTTGCCGCGTGAACCACCAACGATAACTTGCCGGCACCATTGGGCACTAGCCGAGGTGTCGCGAATGTTATACCTTTTGGCGCGAATGGTGTAAAACCTTCCGGTTAGCCACTGCCGTACTTTGCAAATCCCTTTGGCCCGTCTGGGCCCGTTCTCCACGTGAAGCGTTTCGTCAGCCTGTTTCTGCTCTTTAGCTACTTGCTGTCCAGCCCTGGGCTGGTCTACAGCATGCACTTCTGCGGGCAGGAGCTGACGGCGGTTTCAGTGGCCCAGGGCAGCGACACGCACTGCTGCTGCCAGGATACGGGCAAGCCGGCTTCGGGCTGCTGCCACGACCAGAAGGTGAGCAGCGCGCTCAAGGATGTCAAACTCTCTGCCGCCCACTTCCAGCTGCAGGCTCCTGACGCGGTGCCGGCCCCGGCCGTGCTGCGGCTGGTGTGGCAGCTCGCGCAAGTAGCTTACCCCGCCGATGAGCCGGCCGCTGACTTGCTGGCCCACGCGGCCCCGCCACCCGAATGCCCGGCCTACGTGCGCGGACATGCCTTTTTAGTCTAGCCTTTCGGGTTGATTGGTTCCCCACGCCGGTTGGCGCTGGGGCTTTGGTGCGTCCAGCCCCCTGTGACCGGCCGCCCCCGCGTTCGTGCCCTTGGGTCCATTGGTACCTGCCGGGGTTTTCGGCCTGCCGACGCTTCTCCTTTAGTGCTGTTTCTTGATGATAGAGCAACTCATTTCCTTTTCCCTGCGGAATCGGGTGCTGGTGCTGCTGGTCGCCGCCGGGCTCCTCGTGTGGGGCGCGTTTTCGGTGCGGGCCAGCAAGATTGACGCCATCCCCGACCTGTCCGAAAACCAGGTCATCGTCTTCACCGAGTGGATGGGCCGCAGCCCGCAGATTATCGAAGACCAGGTGACTTACCCGCTGGTGACCAACCTGCAGGGGCTGGCCCAGGTGAAGGCCGTGCGCGCCGCCTCCATGTTCGGCATGAGCTTCGTGTACGTTATCTTCACCGACGACACCGACATCTACTGGGCCCGCGAACGGGTACTGGAGCGGCTTAACTACGCGCAACGCCTGCTGCCGGCCGGCATCACGCCCACCCTCGGGCCCGACGGCACCGGCGTGGGCCACGTGCTCTGGTACACGCTCAACGCCCCCAAGCTCGACCTGGGCGAGCAGCGCGCTCTGCAGGACTGGTACGTGAAGTTCGGCCTGCAAACCGTGCCGGGCGTGAGCGAAGTGGCCAGCTTCGGCGGCTTCCAGCCCGAGTACCAGGTGACAGTGGACCCCACCAGACTCACTTACTATAGCGTGACGCTGCCGCAGGTGCTCGCCGCCGTGCGCAGCAACAACAACGAGGCCGGCGGGCGCAAGTTCGAGCAGGCCGGCATCGGCTACATCATCAAAACCAGCGGCTACATCCAGGACGTGGCCACGCTGGAAAACGTACCGGTGCTCACCCGCCCCGGTGGGGTGCCGCTGCGCCTCAAGGACCTGGGCACGGTGCAGATGACCGGCGAAAGTCGCCTGGGCATCTTCGACCACAACGGCGAGGGCGAGGCGGTAGGCGGAATCGTGGTGATGCGCTACGGCGAGAACGCCGACGACGTGATAACCCGCGTGAAGGCCAAGATGACCGAAGTGGCCAAGGGACTGCCGGCGGGCGTGTCGTTCAACATCGTCTACGACCGCAGCGGGCTGATTGAGGAGTCGGTGGCCAACATTAAGCACACGCTGCTGGAGGAAATGGCCGTGGTGTCACTGGTGGTGCTGGTGTTCCTGTTTCACTGGCGCAGCGCCCTGAGCATCTTGCTGCAAATCCCGATTACCATCGCTGCGAGCTTCATTCTGCTCAACGCCTTCGGTATTTCCTCCAATATCATGTCCCTCACCGGCATTGCCCTGGCCATCGGCGTCATCGTCGACAACGGCATTGTGATGGCGGAGAATGCCTACCGCAACCTGGCCCTGCACCAGGCGGCGGAAGAAGCGGCAGCTGGTGGGCTACCCGGTGCGCCATCCGTGCCTGCCCCTTCCCTTTCCACTCCTAAACCCGTCCGCCATGACTAACGACGAGCGCCTCGCCATCATCGAGAAGTCCAGCCAGCAGGTTTCGCGTGGCATCTTTTTCTCCACCATCATCATCGTGGCCTCCTTCCTGCCGGTGTTCCTGCTCACCGGGCAGGAGGGTAAGCTGTTCCACCCGCTGGCCTACACGAAGACCTTTATCCTGCTCATCGACGCCGTGCTGGCCGTGACGCTGGCCCCGGTGCTGCTATCCTTCTTTATGAAGGGCAAATTCAAGACCGAGGACCAAAACCCCATCAACCGGGGCCTGGAGCGGGTATACGCCCCGCTCATCAACTGGTGCCTGACCTGGCGCAAAACCACTATCGCCATCAACCTGGCGCTCCTGGCCATCAGCATCCCGCTGCTGCTGAGCCTGGGCACCGAGTTCATGCCCCCGCTCGACGAGGGCTCGATTCTGTTCATGCCCATCACGCAGCCCGACGTGTCCAACACGGAGGTCAAGCGCATCCTGCAGGTGCAGGACAAGATTATCAAGCAGGTGCCCGAAGTGGCCGGGGTGCTCGGCAAGGCCGGCCGGGCCAGCACGGCCACCGACAATGCCCCGCTGAGCATGATAGAAACCATCATCCAGCTCAAGCCCCGCAGCGAGTGGCGGCCCGGCATGACCAAGGCTAAACTCATTGCCGAGCTGAATGAAAAGCTGCAGATTCCCGGCGTGGTGAACGGCTGGACCCAGCCCATCATCAACCGCATTAACATGCTGAGCACCGGGGTGCGCACCGATGTGGGCGTAAAAGTCTACGGGCAGCAGCTCGATACCATTGAACAGGTGTCGCAACGAGTAAGAGCCGCGCTCACCGGCGTACCCGGCGTGCAGGACCTCTACGTGGACCCCATTACCGGCGGCAAGTACCTGCAGATTGATGTGGACCGCCCGCAGCTGGCCCGCTACGGGCTGAGCGTGGACCAAGTCAACGAGGTGGTGGAAACGGCCATCGGCGGCGCGCCCGTGGCCACCACCGTGGAAGGGCGCCGGCGCTTCAGCATCAGCGTGCGCCTAGCCGAGGACTTCCGCAACAGCGTGGCCGCCCTGGGCCGCATCCCGATTCAAACCACGGCCTACGGGCCGGTACCGCTCTCCGCGGTGGCGCGGCTGCGCTTTGTCAACGGCCCGCCCATGATTAACTCCGAGAACGCGCAGCTGCGCGGGGCAGTGCTCTTCAACGTGCGCGACCGGGACCTGGGCGGCACCTTGAAAGAGGCCATGCAGCGGGTGCAGAGCCTGCAGGGCAAGCTGCCGGCTGGCTACTACCTAGAGTGGAGCGGGCAGTACGAAAACCTGATTAGCTCGCAACGCACGCTGCTCTTTATCCTACCCATCGTGCTTTTGGTAATATTCGGCTGCCTGTACTTCGCCTTTCACTCGGTACGGGAGGCGCTGCTGAGTCTGGTCACCATTCCCTTCGCCCTGATTGGCGGGGCCTACATGGTGTATTTCTACGGCGTACACCTCTCGGTGGCCGTGGCTGTGGGCTTCATCGCCCTGTTCGGGCTGGCCGTGGAAACGGGCGTCATCATGGTCATCTACCTCAACGACGCCATGCAGCAGCTGGTGGCCGCCAAGGGCAATTCCAGCGAGACGATTACCAAGCAGGACCTGCGGGATGCCGTGTTTCACGGGGCGGCCAAACGGCTGCGGCCCAAGCTGATGACCGTCTCGGTGGCCCTGTTCGGACTGGTGCCGGTGCTGTGGGCCACGGGCACGGGCTCGGATGTGATGCTGCCCATTGTGCTGCCCATGATTGGCGGGGTGTTCACTTCCTCAACCCACATTCTGCTGGTCACGCCCCTGATTTTTCTGATGACCAAGGAGTACGAGCTGCGCAAGTTCGGCAAGCTGGACGTGCTGGACGTGAAGCATTAAGCCATGAGAATCATGAAGAAAGCATTCAACCTATTCTGGTTCCTCGCCCTGCTCACGTTGGCTACACGGCCCATTCAAGCGCAGCAGGTGCTGCCGCTGGACTCGGTGCTGCGGGCCGTGGAGGGCCGCAATCCGGCGTTGCGCCAGTACGGCTACCGCGCCCAGGCCAAGCAGGCCGCCGTGGCGGGGGCCCGCAGCTGGGAAGCGCCCAAGGTGAGCGCCGGCTACTGGATGACGCCCTACAATCAGCGGCCCATCAAGGAGATGAACAACGGCCAGGGCGAGGGCATGCAAATGGTGTCCGTGGAGCAGATGCTGCCCAACCCCGCCAAGCAGCGCGCCAAGCGCGAGTACCTGGCCGGCCAGGCCGCCGTGGACCAGGCCGACCAGACGGCCATGTTCAACCAGCTACGGGCCCAGGCCCGCAGCCTCTACTACGGCCGCGTCCTGCTGGAAAAGAAGCTCGGCGTCCTCGACCAAAGCATCGGCCTGCTGGAGTTCCTGCTCAAAATTGCGCAAGCCCGCTACCCCTACAACCAGAGCACGCTCGCCAGCATCTACCAGGCCCAGGCGCGGGTGGCCATGCACGGCAACGACCACCAGCAGCTCTACGGGCAGCTGCGCCAGAGCACCATTGCCCTCAACACCCTGATGGCCCGCGACCCGGAGGGCGAGTTTGCCGTGGACACCCTACTGCCCACCGCGTTTGCCGGACCCTACCCGGACACGGCCGCGCTGGCCCGCCGGCGCAGCGACGTGCGCAGCCTCGACCGCTCGCTGGCCGTGCTTCGGCTCAACCAGAACGTGGAAGCCAACCGCCGCCGGCCCGACTTTGGGGTGCGCTACGACCACATGAACGGCCTCGGCGTCACGCCCAACCAGTTCACCGTAATGGGCATGGTGTCCATCCCCATTGCCCCGTGGGCGTCCCGCGAGTACAAGGCCAACACCGCCGCTCTGGGCTACGAGGCGCAGGCCGTGCAGCAGCAGCGGGCCAGCCTGCTCACCGAAGCCGCCGGCCGCATCACCACCCTGCAATCGGACTTGCGCACCAAGCGCCAACAGGTCGAAAACTTTGAGAAGGGCATCCTGCCCGCCCTGCGCAAGAACTACCAGGTCACGCTGCTGGCCTACCAGCAGAATATGGCCCAGCTGCCGGCCGTGGTCGAAGCCCTCGAAACCTGGCTGCAGGCCCGCCTGCAGTACCTCGATACCCAAACCGAACTCCTAAACTTACACGTGCGCTATGACCAGGAACTGGAGCAATAAGCTGCGCTACGCGACGTGGTGCGTGCTGCTGCTCTCGCTGCTGGCCGGCTGCAAGGGCAAGTCCCATGGCCCGGCCGCGCAGGCCCCCGCGCAACCCGTGTCCACGGCTGCCGCTCAACTGTACACCTGCCCGATGCATCCGCAAATCGTGCGCGACGCCCCTGGCCAATGTCCTATCTGCGGCATGGACCTGGTGCCCAAGGCCAGCGGGGATAACCAGGTCGCCGCCGATACGGCCGGCGCGGGTTTAACCCATTTGGTTACCTCGCCCAACGGGTCCGTGGTGTCGGGTGTTGCTACGGTGCGACCTACCTCCGGGGCTGCAGCCGACACCCTCACCCTGCCCGGCGTGGTTGACTACGACCCGCGCCGGAGCCGGGCGGTGGCCGCCCGCGTGAGTGGCCGCATCGAGCGGCTGCGGGTCCGCTTCAACTATCAGCCCGTGCGCCGCGGCCAGACCCTGCTGGAGCTCTACAGCCCCGAGCTGGTGACGGCCGAGCAGGAGTACATCTTCCTGCTCGGTAATGACGCCGACAACCCGGTTTTGGTCAACGGTGCCCGGCAAAAGCTGCGGCTGCTGGGCCTGAGCGAAAGTCAATTGCGCGCCCTGGCCCGCACCCGCCGCCCCGACTACCGGGTAGCCGTGTTCAGCCCTTACGACGGGTACGTAGTGGAAAACACGGTGGCGGCATCATTCGCAACGCCGTCCTCATCCGGCATGGCCGAAGCCAGTGCCTCAGCGGACGGTGGTGACATGAGCAGCGCATCAGTGATGGGTTCAGGAGCCGAATCAGCAACTGCAACTGCTCCAACTGCTGCCCCCACCACCGGGCTAAAGCTACAGGAAGGCGGCTACGTGAGCACCGGGCAAACCCTGTTTCAGGTGATGAACACCGCACAGGTATGGGGCCTGTTTCAGCCCGGCCCCGGCGAAGTCGCGCAGCTGCGCCCCGGCCAGATGGTGCGGGTGCTTGTGGATGGCGACCCAACTCATCCCCTCACCGCCCGCGTGGAACTCGTCGAGCCCACCTACCGGGCCGGAGCCAGCACGCCGGCCGTACGCGTGTCCCTGCCCAATGCTCAGGGACTGCTGCGGCGCGGCACCCGACTCACGGCCCACGTAATCAGCTCGACGGATGACGGCTGGTGGCTGCCCAGCGCGGCCGTCGTGGACCTGGGCACCCGGCAGGTAGCCTTTGTGCGGCGCGGCCGAAACTTCGTGCCCATCACGGTGCAGGTGGGCCAGCGCACGGCCGCGCAAGTACTGGTACGGCAGGGCCTGACCGGCACGGAAGATGTGGCTGCCAATGGCCAATACTTGGTCGACAGCGAAAGCTTCCTGCAAACCTCGTCCACCACAAATTCCACTCTCCATGACTAGGCCACACCCATTTGCGCGTTGGGCCGGCCGCTGGCTGCTGGTGCTATTGGTGGCAATGAGCAGCGCGGCTTGCCAGAAAACCAAGCCCGCCAGCCCGGGGGCAGTGGGTGAGAAAGTATATTACACCTGCTCCATGCACCCACAAGTCCACGCGGAAGCCCCCGGCCCGTGTCCTATCTGCGGCATGGCCCTGATTGCAATAAAGTCGGCCCCGGCAGCCAGAAAGCCCGCCGCCAGCGCCGCCGTGTACACCTGCCCGATGCACCCGCAGGTACACCAAGCCAAACCCGGCCTCTGTCCCATCTGCGGCATGGACCTGGTGAAGCAGGCCGCTCAACTGCCCCCCGCGGGCAGCGCGTCGGCCAGCAGCGCGGACCTGACGCTAACCGCGCAACAGGTCTTATTGGGCAACATCCACGCGCAGGTCATCGGCACCCACCCTGCGGAAAGCCCCGCACCCACCGTGCTAACCGGCACCATCACCGCCGATGCTTTGCAAACTGAGAGCGTGAGCAGCCGGGTGACCGGGCGCATTGAACACTTGTACGTGCGCCAGACCGGACAGCTGTTGCATCGGGGCGCGCCCCTGTTTTCCGTATACAGCGAACAGCTGCAGGCCCTGCAGCAGGAGTACCTGCTGGCCCGGGCCCAAAGCCGCGAGCAGGGCGGGGCTTATCATCAATTTGCCGAGGCCGCGGGCCAGAAGCTACGGCTGCTAGGTATGACAACTGGCCAACTGCAGCAACTGGCCGCCCAGGGCCGGCCCAACCCGGTAGTCACGTATTTCAGCCCGACCACCGGCACCGTGCAAACCCTCGACGTGGTGCAGGGCCAGTACGTAACCGAGGGCAGCCCGCTGGTCACGCTCACCAACCTGTCCACCGTGTGGGTCGAAGCACAGCTCTATCCACGGGACGTGGCCCGGCTGCCGTTGGGCAAGGCCGTCAGGGTGCAGGTGGCCGGGGAGTCCGGCTCGTTTCGGGGCAACGTCGTCTTTCTCAGCCCCGAGCTCAACGGTGGCAGCCAGGTTACGCTCGCCCGCATTCAGCTGGCCAACCCCAACGGCCGCCTGCTGCCGGGGGCGCAGGCCAACGTGCTGCTCGATGCCCCAACGACGGCATCCACCGCCCAAACCATGCTGCGCGTGCCCGTGGAAGCCCTGATTCGGGATGGGCAGGCCAGCTACCTCTGGACGCAGACCGGCGAGCGGCAGTACCGCCGCGTGCGGGTGAGCACGGGCGAGGGCTCGGCCAGCAGTGTACCCATCACAACGGGTCTGCGGGCTGGAGAAAAGGTGGTGGTGTCCGGGGCCTACCTGCTGCAAAGCGAGTACTCCCTGCGCCAGGGCGCCACCGACAGCATGAATGGCATGAGCATGTAGGCTTCCAATCCAAACCGTAATCCGTTGGGGGCCGCGGTCCGGCACCTGTTTTCAATCACCCCATTTTTATCCCATGAAAAAGCTTCTGTTTTTAGGCCTTGTGCTCACCAGCTTCGCCGCCACCACGGCCTGCTCCGATAATAAGGGCAGCGCCGAAACCACCACATCGGCCACTTCCACCGCCGCCTCGGATAGCACGGCCAAACCGGCTGGCAACCCCGGGCCGGGCGTGGCCGCCGAAACCTATACCTGCACCATGCACCCGGAGGTCATCGCCAACGAGCCCGGCAAGTGCCCCAAGTGCGGCATGGACCTGGTGAAAAAATAAAGACCTGGTCCACGCACTTTTTCATTTCATTTTTTACGCTCTTATTCTCCCAACCCATGAACAATCAACATCAGAATCTGCTCGACGCCCTCACTGCCTGCGTGGCCGCCTGCGAGTGGTGTGCCACCGCCTGCTTGCAGGAGCCCGACGTAAAAATGATGGTGCCCTGCATCAGCCTCGACCGCGACTGCGCCGACATCTGCGCCCTCACTGCCCGCTTGGTTGCCCGCGGCTCCGTTCACGGCCAGCACCTGCTGCGCGAATGCGCCGAAATCTGCAAGGCCTGCGGCGATGAGTGCGCCAAGCATTCGCACATGCAGCACTGCCAGGAATGCGCCGCCGCCTGCCGTCGTTGCGAGGAGGCTTGCCGCGCCGCTTTGTAATAAGCAGCCCTTACCTAACAGTGAAAAGGAGTGCCCGAACAAGTCTTGGGCACTCCTTTTTTTCTGCTGCCCAGTTGCTCCGTCGTGGCGGGTTATTGCCCCCAACCTTTCCCACAGCTACTTGCAGCGTCGTTGCGGGCGGTGGGGTAATTCAGGTAGTGTCAGCGGCACCACCCTTAGCTACTGGCCCTACTTCTACCACCGGTCACGTAGAGGACTATCTTGCCGGGTATAAAAAAGACGCCCCGTTATGGAGCGGCTAACTACGGGAAAGCCCGCATTGCCAGCGTTACCGGGCTTACAAGCGGGGACCAGGTCGGGGCTTTTGCAGCATTTGCTGCGTCTGGGCAGGCTGCTCCAATTGCTGCACGGCCTGGCGCAGCTGCTGCACGGCAGGATTATCTTTCAACCTGTCAAGCTTATCGACCACGGCCAGCACCTTCTCCACGTTTTCCCGGTTCAGGCCTTCCAGCGCCGGCTTGGTCAGAAGCTGCCGGCTGACCTCCTGCAAACGGGCCGCGTTCAGTGTGGCAGCGCTCTCACGCAGCTCCCGGGCCACCAGGCCCGCCGCTTCGATAAACGATTGCCGGGCCTGGTCGTGGGCGGGCGAGTCACTGGGCACCAGCTTGGGCCCGGCCTGCCGCAGCTGCTCCTGCGCGGCGGCAAGCTGCCGGCGCTCCATTGCATCCGGCACCGGCTCAATCACAGTGGCCCTGGGATTTAGCCGCAATGCATCCAGCGCGTCGCTGATGGCCGGCAGCTGCGGCGAATCCAGCCGGTAGCGCAGGGTAAGCTCCGTGGCAATTTCCCGGGGCGCATTGGTTTCCAGCTTAACGGCGTGGTCAATGGTGAGCCCGACCCTTTCGAGGTTCTCCCGCAGGGCGGGCAGCAGCGCGATGGCATCGCGGCTTTCCCGAAACTCGACTACAAGCAGCCGCTCACCCTGGTTGCGGGCTAGGACTTGGGCCTCGTGCAGCTGCGCAATTTTGCCCTGGCCTTCGATGGGTGGGTTGTCCCAGTGCTGCTGGCCAAAGCCGTACTGGTCCTCGTCGATGCCGCCCAGCTCGCGCTGCACCACCCGCTGCAGCTGGTCTTGCTTAAGGTCCTGATTCCAGTCCTTGCCCTGGCTTTTCACAATCTCCACGCGGTGGTCAAAGCACAACGTCTGGCTGGCTGCCTCATTAAAAGCCCCCAGCGCCTCCCGGCTCATCGGCACGTGAAACTGGTAGGTGTGGGCCCCCAGCTTGTTGGAGTGAATCAGTTCGTCGCGCAGGGTCTGGCTGCTGGCCGGATTGCCCGGCTCCCCGTTTTCCTGGGCGTACTGCCGGGTAGCCTGGTCATTGTAGCTTTTGAGGTGCTGGCTGAGCGCCTGCACGCCGGCCGGGTGGACGGCGGTGATTTCGACGGTCAGCAGGTGCTTGTGCTCCCGGACTACTTTCATTGGGTTTTGCTCGCTGGCCAGACCGGCCAGCAGCCGGGTATCGAAGTGGTGGCCCTGCGTATCGTTGTCAAAAGCGGCTCGGATGACCGGAATGCCTTCCTCGCTGAGCAGCCGCTTCAGCTCGAAAATCTTGTTCTGGGTGAGTGTGCCGGCCGTCGAGGCATATAGGGCGCTTTCACCGGGATGCAGCTGCGCGTAGGAAAGCGTATCGAGGGCCGATTCGCTTACGACCAGCACCGCCGCCGGCCGGCCCTCGGGCAGCTTGCTCAGCCACAGCGAGCGGGTGAACTGGCTTTCGGGAGCCTGACCTTTGAAGCCCTCCCCTTTCAGCTCCAGTCCCACTACGCGCCCCTCGTGGTAGGCCGGGAAAGCCGTATTGACGTAGGTCTTGGCCGGCAGGCCCTCTTTCTGCATCGTGTGAAACTGGTTGAGGATGCGGCCGGCGAACTGCGGGTTGGCAATCGTGCTTTTGGTAATACCGCGCCCTTCCAGATAGGCCGTGTTTTCGAGCGGCCGGCAGTGCTGGGTGTAGATGCTGTGGAATTTCTCCCCCGGCGCGGTTTCCACGATGGGTGGCAGGTCGAGCCGGGGGCGCTGCTCCTCGGGCAGGTTGAGGTAGGCGCGGAAGTGGTCGTTGACCGATTGCCAGAGGTTGCGGCCCGGCAGCGGGCCAAGGCCGGCGATGCGGTCGGAGCTGACCCGGTTTTTCATCCAGTCGATGACGCTGCCCTTGTCGCGGTCGTCCTGGGCGTTGAAATACATCCAGTCGCCGCCCCGGCCCTTGAAGACCACCAGCGTATCATCGCCCTCGAAAACGTGCCATTTGCCTTTGCCCAAATGCTCGCCTTTTTTGAGGTTGTAGCCGAAGTGGCTTAGCAGCTCGGGCAGCTCAACCTGCTCCTTAATCTTCTGGAAGGTGAGTTCATGTTCCATGGTAATGCGGATTAATTCGAAGGATGGAAGGCAGAAAAAAGAAGCCCGGAAGCGAGCTTCCGGGCTTTTGGAGTGAGGAAAAGTGGGTTTGGACCGGGCCGACCTAGTGGCGGGGGCCCCGGGTTTTCACCTGGGGCGCTTCGGTTTTGACCGGGGCCGGAGCCACGGTCTGGGTGGTGGCCTTCACCGTCTGCTCGGCTTTCGGCGCTTGGCGCTGGGCCAGCTCGTGGGCGGCGGGTATTACCTCGATGCAGGCCTTGGCGGCATTCACCTGCACGGTGCCGTCGAACTTTTGCCCGCCGCTGCCGCTGGCCATGTTGGCCAGCGCCACCACCTTGCCTTCGCGCAGGTCGTGGCTTTGTTCAGGGGTGAGCTTGACCCCGGCCACGGTGTCGTGCAGGGTCACCTTGCTTTCGGGCAGCACCACGACCTTGTTCATGGCCTTATCCACGGCCACGTAACCATTGAACTCGCGGCCCTGCTCGTCCTTGAGGCCCCGAATCAAGCCAGCGTTGCCTTCGGTTTCGAGGCGCTGGCGCTGCTCGGGCGTGAACGGCTGGCCGCCAATCTCGTTGGGAATAACCAGCTTTTCCTTGGGCAATTCCATTTTGAGCGTAGCCGTGCCGTCAGCCTCACGGTGGAGCACCATCTTACCCTCGAACTTCACGGGCTCCTGGCCTTCCTTGCCCTCTACCTGCATGGGCAAAAGGTCCGTTTTCTCGCCATTAAGCAACTTTTGCAGTTGCCCGCTGTCGGCTAACTCCGCCGTATTCAGGCCGAGGGAAGCCAGCACCTTTTGCGGCACTTCATCGGCTTTGAATAACGCAGGCTCCGACGACTGCGCGACGGTCTGACGGGTGGCATTGCCAATGACGGGTTCCGCCGCCACGCTGAGCGGCTTTTCATTCTGCGCTGGCGGGCCGGGCGAAAGCTCCGGCTGGGCCGCCCCGGCGTGCCGGGTCAGGCGCGCCTGCAAATCCTGGCGGGTTTTCTCGTAGTCGACTTCCAGATTCTGCCGGGTCTTCGGGCCGCCGTTCAGGTGGGCATAGAAGTTTTTCAGAAACGCCGATGCGGGGTTGCCACTCGTGTCGATGTCAAAGATGCTCTTGCCGTCACGGATGACCTGCTCAGTGGTTTTGCCCTGCTGCTGGGCCAGTAGCTGCACCCGCTGTTCGGCCGCCGCCTGCTGCACCTGCTCCGGGGTGGTGAGGGCGTGCTTGGGCACGGCCGAGAGCTGGGCGCTGAGCGCATCCCACTGCTTCACGCCGAAGGCTTCACGCACCTGCTTGCTGCGCTGCGGCTCGTAGTCATCATCGTAGCCCGCTTCCTGCCGCCGGGCCGTCGCCTGCTCGGGCTTCTCCACTACGGCCACGCCATTCCCAACTTGCCGAAACCCCTGCAGGGCCGCTTCGAGCTGGCCCAGCTTGTGCGACTCGGGGTCGTAGCTAACTGCGAAGCCGCCGCTGAGCTTGCCCGCCGGGTCGCGCTCCAGCTGCAAAGCGCCCACCGCCACGCCGGCTTCCTTTAGCTGGTCGAGGTAGGCGCGCATTTCCAGCAGCGGGGCCACCTCTTCGCCTTTCTGCTGCCAGGTAATGCGCAGCTCTCCGACCGGCTCCGCAGTGGCCGCAGCATCCGGGACGGGTGTAGAAACCAGGGGCGGCTGCTCGCTGCCTGGCCCCTCCCCTACCTGTTGTTGCCGCTCCGGTGCAGCGACACCTTCTGCTACTTCTGCCCGGGCCTCGTCTCGTAACGCATCCGCGTAGGTGGCCCGGCTTTCGTCCGGTCCTTGCTGCGCGCGGTTGGCCACCCCTTCCAGTTCCGCTTCTGCCTCGGCACGAACTGCCCCCCTAGTGGTGACCACCTCGCCAGCCAGTTCCTCGGCCCGCGTCGTCAATTCAGCTTGCTGGGCTGATTGTGGGGTTGCCTGGCCAAATACCAGCAACCGCTGCTCGGGTTCGGTTGCGCTGTAGCCCACGCGGCCCTGCTCGGTGATTTTCCAGTTATCGCCTACCTTTTCCAGCAGCGTGGGCTTTTCCATCACGAGAAACTTATCCTCCCGGCCGGGGAGGCGGTTGGTGGTAAAGGCCCGCATTAGGGCGTGGTCGAAGGCATTCAGCAGTCGGCCATCCGCGCCGGGGGCCGGCAGCAGCGCCGCCTGGTTGGGGTTGGCGGGATTAATCTGAATCTCATAGAGGGAGTGCCCGGCGGGCTGCCGCTGCAGGCTCTGCCCGCTGAGGTTGCCGTTGGAAGTCGGCACCGCACTCAGGTACCAGCGCTCCGGCGTGGGGGTATTCACTTCATCTTGCTCAGCCATAGGAGAAATGGGTAGGTGAATAAAAGCTGTCCTTCCGGCCGGCGCAGGCGCGACCGGCCCGGAATTCGACCCTGCAAACCTACCGGCCCCCACCAGGCCCTGGGAAGAAAGTTGACGAGTGGCCGGAATTGGGCCGTGAGGTGCCACCCGGACACACGAACGGCGCGCAGCCAGGGCGCAAACCCTGACTCCGCGCCGTCCAGTATTCCACCTGTCCAGGCCTTACTTTTCTGCTTTCTCCTTGATAAGGTGCCGCAGCGTGGGGTCTTGCCCGATGCGCAGCAGCTCCCGTGCGCACAGCTCCTTCACTTCAGTTTTCACGCGGTTAAAATTGGCCTTAATCATCTCTTCGGCCTCGTCCTTGCCCGTCGCCGGGTTTATAAAGCTGGTGATGTCGGGGATGGGTTGGTAGTTCTTGGCCTCGGCGGTCACCGCCTTCACGTCCACCTGAATCCGGGCGTGAAATACCTTCTGGTCGATTTCCTCGCCGAAGTTGTCGGCCACCGCGCCCACGAAGTTGCCCTGCGTGAGGTTGGCAATGGTGCTGGCCGGAATCATGCTATCCATCTGAGTCGAAAGGCTGGTGCTGGTTTCGCGCATATTAATGCTCAGACTCTGGCGCTGCTGCAGAATTTTGCCGAACCGTTCGCTCAGCCACTTGCCGCTGTTGCCCGACACCTGCCCGCTGAACACGTTGCCCACCGTGTTTTTGATGACTTCGGCCTCCTTCTGGCCGTAGTCGCGCTCCAGTTGCGAGAAGTCCTGAAAGCCCAGGCAGGTGCTCACTTTGTTACTGCGGGCCGTGGCAATGAGGTTGTCCAGCCCCTTAAAGTAGATGGTGGGCAACTCGTCGATGATGATGGACGATTTACGCTTACCCTTCTGGTTCACCAGCTTCACCAGCCGGGCGTTGTAGAGGCCCAGTGCCGCCCCGTAGATGGCTTGGCGCTCGGGATTGTTGCCCACGCACAAGACCTTGGGCTCCTCGTTGCTATTGATGTCGAGCGTAAAATCGTTGCCCGACATTACCCAGTAGAGCTGTGGCGAGGCCAGCCGGCCCAGCGGAATCCGCGCCGAAGCAATCTGGCCTTCCAGCTGCTCAATGGCATCCTTCTGAAACGCCGACACGAACGGCTTCACCAGATTCTCAATCTCGGGGTACGAAGCCAGCACCGGGAAAATCTCCTCGTAGTCGCGGCTCAGAAACTCGATGACATGGGGAAAGGTGCAGTATTTGCCTTTCTCAAACAGCTTCAAAAACCAAATAATGGCCGCTACAAAGTTGATGGGCGACTCCACGAAAAAGTCGCCCTGCTTCTGAATCCAGCTCTTGTTGAGGTTGAGCATGATGGTCGAGGCGCTTTCGTAGGCGTCCACGATGTCGGTCATCAGTTCGGGCAGCAGCGGGTTGCAGCGGTGACTCTTGCGAGGATTGTCGAAGTTGATGACGTAGAAGCCCACCGGCTTGTCAAACTTGTCCTGGTGGCGCAGCAGCGTGTTGTAGCAGATGCGGCTCAAATCGTCAAACTTGTAGTCGTAGATGTACATGCAGAAGCCCTTGGCCAAGTGCTGCCGGATGAACTCGTTGATAATGGCGAACGACTTGCCCGAGCCTGGCGTGCCCAGCACCATGGTAGCCCGAAACGGATTCACCACGTTCAGCCAGCCGTGGTGCTGCTTGCCGCGCAGCTGGTATTCGGTGCGCAGGTTCACCGAGTACTCGTTTTCCATCAGCCGCTCTTCCTGCGGGAAGCTTTCGTTGGCCTTGTTAAAGATGTCCTTCATCAGGTCGTTGTTAAACAACCTACTCAGCCAGGCCCCGGCGCTCAGCAGCAGCAGAAAGCCCGCCGACAGCAGCCCGGTATATAGCGCCGTTGTTAGCCCGGCCCCCAGCGCGAAGCTGCGCACGATATCCGACCCGAAAATCAGCGCCAACCCGATGACCGCGTAGCCCGCCACGGAAGCCCCTTTGAGCTTTTCATTGGCCCGCCCCCGCGTGCCGAGGCAGCTCAGCAGCAGGAACACCACGGATAGCGTCTTACTCACCCAACTGGCCTTAAACAGGAAGGTATTTTTGGTAAAGCTCTCCAGAATATGCTCGACCACGGCCGGTGTCCAGCCCATACTTTTGAAGTAGCCGAAGCAGTAATAGTAGATGTTAATGCCCATCAGCACAATGGCAAACAGGCGCATAAACTCCATGATTTTCCGCAGTCCTTTCTCGTCTTCCATTGATTGAAACGCTTGGTGAATCAAGCAACTTACCCCCGCCGGCAGCGCCCGGCGCGGATTATTTGACGAGCGGTCCAAAGTCAGCGGTGAGGTGCACGCCGGGCACACGAATGAACCGCCCTACCCGTCCGGCCGCTACCGGGCGGGCCCCTTCCGGCGGGGGCGCTTCGTCGGCTCGGGCCGACTGGGCTTCGGCAGTACGGCTGGCGTGTCCGTGGCGGGAGCACGCGCAACTTCCGGCCCTAGCGCCGCCTGCAACCCGGGCGCGGCCAATGCCTCGCGTAGCTGCGCTCCTTTATAGCCTACCTCCTGCCCCCGGACCGCCACGCCATTCAGTTCAAAACTCACACCCCGAAGTATGCCCCCCTTGTCGTGGGTATAGCGAACTCCAATCAGCTCTTTTTGCAATTGCAAAGCCAGCCATTCCTCCCCTCCCCTATCAGCCTGCGCGAGTAAGTGCTGCAACGCCCGGCTGACCTGCTCCCGCGCGGCCTCTTTCGTGGGGTCCAGCGCCCGCAGGCTGCGCCGCCGCTCGGGGATAGGGTCCATACCCAGCTCCTGGCTTATCTGCCGCGTAATGGCCGGCTGCCGGTAGAAGTTATTATCCGTCCGCAACGCCGGTCCTCCATCAATCGGCACCCTGTTCAGGTAGATGTGAACGTGCGCGTGCTTCTTATCCCGGTGCTCATAAACCACCACCTGATGCCGGTCAATGGGCGCACCAATCAGCTCACAATACCGCTGGGCGGCGGCCACTTTCTGCGCCTGGCTCACCACCTCCCCCGCCTTCCACGAGAGCACGGTGTGCCATACCGGCTTCTGAATCTTTTTGCTCTGCGCTGCCACCGCCCGCATATCCTGGGCCATCTCCCTGGGAGTACCCGGAATCAGATTAGCCACGACCAAAAGCGGGGCCTCCCCCGGCTCCTTGCCACGGCCCTGGCGCTGCCCCGCACCATAGGTTAGTGCCCCCTCGAAGTCATTGCCGGTGGTGGTCTTTGCAATCATACGAGGTACCCCCTAATAATAGCAAGTGCTTGTACTAACTGGGCCTCGTGAGAGCTAAATGACTTGCCAGCTTGCGCCAGTCGAGCTATCTGATTCAGGTTAGTACCGATACCTACTAGTTGCCGTCGCAGCTCCGGTGGGATATTTTCTTTGACCTCAACTCCCCGGCCCACGTCGCGCAGATAAGTCGACACTTTTTTGTAGCCGGCGAACTTTGCCTTTTCCTGCAAGTCCTTTTTCTCATCCGGGCTCACCCGCACATCGATACGCAAAGTACGGGCTGCGTCAATGGTATTCTCAGCTTGCTTCTCTGGTTCCATAATGATTCTGGGGACATTAGCTTTACCCAGGTTTGCTAAATCTACTTTAGAACTGCGAAACTCTAAATACTATACGCTAAACTAGCAAGCCAAGCCATGTGAGCCTGCGAACTTGGCGGTGTCATTGAATCGGGCAAACGAAGTTTGTCCGGACAATGACATGGCTTGCTGGACGATGAACGAGCTATTGGGACGGGGGCGTTGCACGGTGCTAGGACTAGGGCTAGGCTTAGTGAGTTATGCCACAATGCAACTTTAAACCTTTGCAACTTTACACCCAATTACCTCAACAATTTTGCCTTTATCACATAGCATCATCTCCTGATTAATTCTGCCACATTATCCCATTGCACCTTTGCAACTATACAACTTGAGACAGGACAGAATGTACTGCGCCCGAACATTTGATTGATTGCACCAATACACCAAAACAACTTTGCAACTTTACCACATAATTTGTTCACAAATTTTTGCCATAAAGTTGCTTTGCAACAATACAACCAATTACCTTCGCCACATTACAACTAAACAACATTGTCACATCCAAACTTTGTTGATTTGCAACTAAGCAACTTTTACTTTTTGCAACAAAGCAACTTTATTGCGTTGCACCATTGCACCTAAGGGGCTATGCCACAACGCCACTTTGCAACTAATAATCCAGCATTTCTAAACCTTCTGGCCCTTCGCATGAATCAACCCCACGTACTCGCATTTGCCACCCAGAAGGGGGGCGCTGGTAAATCGACCATCGGCACGCACATGGCCTCTGCGCTGTGCTACTACTATGGCTACAAGGTGGCCATGGTGGACTGCGACTACCCGCAGAACTCCCTGCACGCCTACCGCCTTGAAGAGCAGAACCGGCTGCAGTCGGAAGCGCCGTTTCAGGCCCGCCTGCTGAAGCAGGGCATCCCGCCGTATCCGGTTATCATTTCCAGCGTGGAAAAAGCCGTGAGTTCCATCGAGGGATTGTTTGAGCAGGACTATGATTTCATCCTGGTGGATACGCCCGGCACGGTGAACGTGGTGGGGCTCCCCGAACTGCTACGGCTGGTGGATTACATCTTTCTGCCGATTGAGCCGGACAAGGGCTCAATTGCCTCCACCATGTCCTACATGGGCATTCTGGGTCAGTTCGTGCAGGCCCGCGATGAAGACTCCAACCTACTGGGTTTCTACGCCTTCTGGAACAAGTTCGTGAAGTCCGAGAAAAAGGGGATTTATGACAAGACGGAGGAGCTGTTTCAGGAGAAAGGGCTGCCCTTGCTCAAAAGCCGGGTGGAGCTACTGATGACTTATAAGGAAAACCGCTCCACGATGTTTCCGCTACCGGAGCGCGACCTCAGCCGGCTCGGTTTGGGCCAGCTCATTCTGGAAATCCTGGCCCTCGTGGTAGGGGAGGGGGCCGTTACGCCCTCGGGTAAAACCATTGCGTTTACGGCCCCGGCTGTCGAGTCAGCCCCCGGCGCGTAGCCTCACGGCCCATCCGCCGCTGCTTTTCCTTTAAAATTTTAAGCCTGCATCCTCCTTCATCATGGCCAAAGCCTCCACCAAGAAACCTAAACCCACCCCGGAAGAACAAATGGCTGAGCTGGCCCGCCTGACGGGCTCCGTCGCGGCCATCAGCCACATGGGGACCAGTCAGCCCTTCGTACTGCCCACCCCGGCCCCGGAGGCTACGCCCACCCCGGCGGCTACGGCCCCGGAGGCGGCAGCAGTGCCCGTCGAAGCCGCGTCCCCGGTCCCAGCAGCAAAACCGGAACCGTCGGTGCCGGTCGCACTCGTTGCCGCCACGGAGCCCGCACCTCAATTTGCTGCGGCTCCCGAGCCAGCCGCCAGTGCAGTACCAGTAGAACCAAAGGGAGAAAAACAATCGCCCGTGGTAGCACCGGCACCATCGGCCGCTCCATCTGCCGAATTACCCGTTGCAGATGCGGAGGAAGAAGAGGCGGTGGAAGTGGAAGCTGCGCCGATGCCAGCTGCCACGGGGGACGGCAAGGATAAGCTGGACCTGACTTCCCTCTTTGCGGATTCGGCGGAGAAGAAGACCTTTCAGATTCGCATCACGGCCAGCCACCAGCAGTTTTTCCAGCAGATGGGCCTGCTGCTGGGTGGGGGAGCCTCCTCGACTGATGTTATTCACAACATCCTCGCCCAGTTCAAGGCGGCGAACGAGGCCCAGATTCAGAAAGCGTTTCAGCGGCAGCTGCGCCAGATGATGTCGCCCAAAAAGTAAGCGTATCCGTTAGGGACTATTCCGCCGGCCCGGCCCGATTGGGGGGCCGTCGGTTCTTCCTTCCCTATTTCAAACTATGCCCTCCGCTGCCGGCCTACCTGGGCAGGGTAGGGGAGGGGCCCTATACTCTACCAGCAATGCGTACCAGCAGTACTTTCATTTTCAGCCCCCAAAGTGTGTCGAAGCGACGTGGCGGGCGGTAAGCGTTTGACCGTGCTGGCCCTGCTGCTGGTCAGTACGGTAGCCGGTGGCGCCGGTTTGCCGGCCGAAAACAGCTTGGCCTCGCCCGGGGACAGCGCCACCGTTGACTCGCTGCGCGAAGTGGCCCGGCGGCGGCAACTGCCGGACTCGGTCCGGTTTCAGACGCTGCGCGCTTTAAGTGATGCGCTATTTGCGCAGGATGAGCCGGAGGCCCGCCGGGTAGGGGAGCAGGCCGTGCAGCTGGCCCGCCACCGGCGGGACTGGCCGCGCGTGGCCGATGGCTTGTACCAGTTGGTGGTGAACTGTGAGCGGGCGGCCGACTACGTGGCCGCCATGCAGTACAGCCAAGAAGGCGCCGGCGTGGCCAGGGTGCACCAGCTACCTGACGAGTGGCGCTTCACGCAGTGCATGGGCCTGGTATCAGTGGATACCAAAGACGTGACCGGGGGCCTGAAGTACATGCGGCAGGCCTACCAGCAGCAAGGAGCTGTAGGCAATGTTCCACCCCGCGAGCGGGGCGGGCTGCTGCTCAACCTGGCCAACACCTTTCTGGTGATGCAGCGCTACGACTCGGTGCTGCACTATGCGACTCGGGCGTTGCCCTATATGCAGCGGGCGAAGGATGCCCGGGGCCTGGGCTACGTGTACCAGTTCCGGGGCGAGGTGTACGCCATGATTAAGCCCCAGACCACGGCCACGCTGGATTCGGCGGCCACGAACATGAATCGGGCGCTACGCGTCATGCAGCGCCACGGGTTTCGGCCCCAGACGGCCAGCTCGGCCTTGGCGCTGGCCCGCGTGTACCGGCTGCAAGAACAGCCGGCAATATCGCAGCGGATGGCGGAATTGGCCCTCACCCTGGCCCGCGAGCTGAAGATGCCCGATTACGAGGCCGACGCGTTGGCCAACCTGGCCTGGGCGCATGCCGACCAGGGTCACATGCGCCGCTCCTTCGACCTTGACAACCGGGCCCAGAACCTGCGTGACTCCCTCTTCAACGGCGACAAGGCGCAGGCCCTGGCCCAGCTGCAGGTGCGTTACGACGTGAAGCTGCTCACTGAGCAGAAGCGGGCCGCCGAGTTCGAGCAGCGCAGCCAGCGGGCCCAGCTGCATTCGCTCTGGCTGCTGCTGGGCGGGCTGACGACGACTATCGGGGTAGGAGCGTGGCTGTACTGGCGGCTGCGGCGGCAAAAAGCCCTGCTGGCCGTGGCCAATCAGGCTAACTGCCGGTCCGTAGCCGAAAAGGAGGTGCTGCTGCAGGAAATTCACCACCGGGTGAAAAACAACCTGCAACTGGTGAGCGGCCTGCTTGGCTGGCAGGCCGCCACCCTGCCCGAACCCGCGTTGGTGGCCGCGCTGGATGCCAGCCGGGTAAGAATTCAGAGCATGGCTTTGGTGCATGAATTCTTGTATCAAGCCGATAATCTGGCCGAAGTACGCATGGACCAGTATCTGCGCGAACTGCTTGATTCTCTGAAAACGGCGCTTACTACGCCCGAGCAAACCATCCAGCTGAGTTCGGACTTGGCTCCGGTAATCATGAGCCCCAAAGAGGCCAGCACGCTGGGCTTGGTGGTGAACGAATTGGTGACCAATGCGTACAAGCACGCTTTTCGGGGCCTTCCCGAGGGCCACCTGCACGTTTCCTTCGCCAGCCGCCCCACCGGCTTTCAGCTCGTTATCGTCGATGACGGGGCCGGAATGCCGGCCGAGGACGCGCCGGCGAAGGCCCATTCCCTGGGCATGCAGCTGGTCCGCACGCTCACCAAACAGCTGAAAGCGAAGCTGTCGGTGACCCGTTCCTTTCCCACGGGCACACGCATGGAGGTTACTCGTGAATGACGAGCCTTGCGTCGTGTCCTTTATCCCACCCTATGTCTACCATTCTCATAGTTGAAGATGAATTGCTTATTGCCGCCGAGATAGAACGCACGCTGGTTCGGCTGGGGCACACCCCACTCGAACCCGTCGACAACAGCGATGAGGCCCTGCGCGTGCTGGCCACGCAGCCCGTGGAGCTGGTGCTGATGGATATCAACATTGCCGGCGACTGCGACGGCATCGCGGCCGCCCTGCTCATTCGCCGGCAGTTTGCTGTACCAGTGGTGTTCCTTACGGCACGCTCCGACGCCGACACCTTGAACCGCGCCAAGCTGGCCCAGCCCTACGGCTACTTGGTCAAGCCCTTCACCGATGATTCGCTGCGGGTGCAGGTCGAGCTGGCCCTTTACAATGCCTATCAGGCCGGCCCCACCGGCCCCGTCCTAGACAACGCCAATGCCGCCGACACGGAGGTATTGGGAGCGGCCGAGCGCTGTCCCAAGTTCAAGGACTACCTGTTTGTGCGCAAGGGCTCCGGCCACGTTAAGGTGCTGCTCGCCGATATTCTCTATTTCGAAGCCCTGCAGAATTTCGTGCGGATGCACACGGTGCGGGAAAAGTTCGTGTTCGATTCCACGATGAAAGAGCTGGAGCAGAAGCTGCCTGACCAATTCTTTAAAACCCACCGCTCCTATATCGTGAATCTGGACCGTGTACAGGCTTATGAGGAGAGTAGCGTTTTGCTCGGCGAGGACTACGTGCCCGTCAGCCGTTCATCCAAGGACGAATTGAAAAACCGCATTCATCTGGTGGGGTAGCCTAATGCCCGCTATCAATGATTAGCATTCAGGCCACAAAATCCACCCTACAAAATCCACTGTGGCGGTTGCAGAACCCGCAGCCAAGTCTCTCGAATCGGTTGTTTGTACTCCCAACCGTCCGGAAAGGCTAGGCTGACGGGCCATTGAAAGGCCAGAGCGTCAACCTGCAGCTTGCGGGCCTTAGGGGCAGTATTTCGTTTTTGGGCCTGCTTCGTTCAGCCGTTTCGGGAGGTCGGCTGTTACAGGGCTGTACGTTCTTTTTCACCCGTTTTCATTCTTCCGTTTATGGATTTGCATTTTGTCCGCCGCGGCACCGGCCGCCCCCTGTTACTAGTCCATGGCATCGGCGGCAGTTGGCGGTCCTGGAATACCATCATCGACGCGCTGGCCGCCGAGCGTGACGTCATCGCCGTGGACTTGCCCGGCCACGGCGAAACGCCCAAGATGACCGGCGAAAACTCCATCGCCACCTTGGCCGACGCGGTGACGTCCTTTCTCACTCAACATGACCTGCTCGGGATTGATGCCGTGGGCAGTTCGATGGGCGCGCGGCTGGTGCTGGAGCTGGCCCGGCGCGGCGGTGTACTCGGTGCCGTGGTTTCGCTGGACCCGGGCGGATTTTGGCAGGGCTGGCAGATTCCTTTTTTCTACCACTCTGTGGACCTGTCGGTAAAGCTGGTGAAGGCCCTGCAGCCGGTGATGCCCGCCCTGGCCGGCTCGGCGGTGGGCCGCACGGTGTTGCTCCCGCAGTTTTCGGCCCGCCCCTGGGCCGTAGATTCGCAGCAGGCCATCGACGAGATGTACACCTTCGCCCACTCGCCCGCCTTTGACGAATTGCTCGACCAGCTGGCGCACGGCGAGGTGCAGCAGCCCGCGCCCAAGGGCAGCATCCCCGGGCCGCTGGTCATTGGCTGGGGCCGGCAGGACCGGGTGTGCCTTCCGAGCCAGTCGACGCTGGCGCTGGCGAAGTTCCCGGATGCGCGCCTGTACTGGTTTGAGCACTGTGGCCACTTCCCGCAGTGGGACCAGCCCGCCGAAGCCACGCGCCTGATTCTGGCCGCCACCAGCCGCCAGCCCTTCACCGATGAATCCATTGCTTTGTCAAAATCAGAAGCGGCGGCACCGACTTTGCCGAAAGCGGCCGTCGTGGCCGCCGCACTGGCGCTGCTAGCCGGTGGCCTTTGGCTGCTCTCGTCGCGGGGAAAGCGGGGGCGTTAGCCCGGCGAGAATCCCGACGTAAGCACGATGGCTGCCCGGGTTCCCAGGCACAATAAAGCCCCGGCCCTTTATCGGGGCCGGGGCTTTCGTTTTCAATTACGCACTCGCTTAGCTATTCTGGGCACAGCGTACTTCTCTGTTAGTGACAAAGACAATCAGGTCGCGGCTAAGCTTGTCCTGCCCGGTGATAAAAAGGCCGTGCGGGACGCCGCAGCTAATGCAAGGAGCTTATTACTTGCTGTCGGTGTCCAGGCTATTCAAGTAGGCCACTAGCGCGGTACGCTCGGCCGGGGTTACGGCGTAGAACGGGTGCGGCGCGGTTTTGCCCCGCTTGGGATTTAGCAGCTCGTCGAGGCTGTGCACGGAATCGTCGTGCAGAAACACGGGCTTGCGGGCTAGGTCCAGCAGCAGGGGCAGCGCGTTGCCGCGCATGCCGCCGCCGGGGCTGGCATCCACTACCACCATTTTGTCATCAAATGTGCCGGGGGCATTCTGAATGGGGGTGAGCGGGGCCTGCCGCTGGGCCAGCACCTTGGGCGCGTAGCCAGGCCAGATGACCTTCATCGGCACCAGCTTGGCCTGGACAGCCACGCCCTGGTTGGTGTTGTGGCAGGCCGTACAGTTTTGCGCAATGAACAGCGCCCGGCCGCTGGCCACCTGCGCGGCATTGCGCACCACGCCCTTGGGCGCTTGCAGGCTCGACACGTAGGCGTTCAGGTCGCGCAGCTTCTGCTCGTCCACGCGCTTGCCGGTGGGCGTGGGCGGGTCGCCGGCCTTGCCCTGCAGGTGGGCCGTGACGAAGGGATAGCCGGTGACGCCCGTAGCGGCCAGCACCTTCGCGTAGCCGGCCACGATGGAGTCACCGCCCGCCGCGCCGAGGGCGTGCATGAACTGCCGCCCGCCGGGCGAGAGCAGGTTGCTCTGGTCGAACAGGGCCGTGTAGACCGTGTTGTTGAAGTCATCCAGCTGGTCGTTCTGGCCCGACGAGCCGTAGGGCGCGGCCAAATCCTGCCGGAAGAAGGGCGTGATGTGCACGGAATTGCCGTTACCGTCGGGCGAGTCGTCGAAGGTGCCCACGGGGTAGAACTTCGGGTTACTTAAGTAGGCATCCACCTCGGCTTCGGTCGATTTGGCCGTCAGGCCCTTCGGGGCGCGGCCGATGGTGCTGCCGTCGGGCTGCTGCAGCTGCAAGGTGGGAAACAGGGCGCGGGAGTTGGCGGCCGTGGCCAGCAGCTTGCCCACGTTCAGGCCGTGCGGCGTGGGGCCGTCGATGCGCTTGCCAATCGTGCCTTTGCCCGTCAGCTCGTACATCGACTTATCGGTGATGGCGTGGCACAGGGCGCAGGTCACGCCCACTTTGCCGCCCTTGGGCACCATTCCGATGACGGCGTTGGCCTTTACCAGCGCATCCAGCGTGGCGGGGTCGTTGAGCTTGGGCGCTTTGGCGGGCGAATGGTCGGTTTTCAGTTCGCTGGCGAAGGCCGCTTTCAGGTCGGCCGGCATCGCGTCCACGTCAAAGCTCACCCCGGCTTTCAACGCATCGAGCACCGTGAGCTTGGCAGCTTTCATGCCCTGGGGCATACGCACGGCATCGGTCCAGAAGCCTTCGTCGCCGAAAGTTTCGTTGCGGTACACGTCGCGGCCGGCTTCAGCGTTGCCGGTGCGCAGTGCGACCGGCGTGGCGCCGGTACCGGCGGAATCCATCGCCGCTTGGGTGGTGGAAGTTTCAGTACTTGTCTTCGTGTCGGAACCACCTTGGCAGGCGGCGGCCGCCACCACGGCAAGGCCCGAAACAAGAAGGGCGGGCACTCGGAAGTGGTGCAGGTTGGCCATCAGTTCAGGAGGTAAAGTAAAAAATGAGAGATGAAACAGGTTAATTGAGAAGATGCTGCTTAGGTAGGCGCTGCCACTAGCGGGCCATGCGGGAGAGCACGACCAAAGCGGCGCGCGCCCGGGTTTTCACGGTGGCCAGCGGAATGGCTAGCTGCTCGGCCGTCTCGGCCTGGGTGCAGCCGCCGAAATAGAGCAGGTCCATGACTTCCCGCTGCCGGGGCTTTAGTTGCACGATGAGCTCGCGCACGCCAATATGCTCGGGATAAAAGGCCGTGGGAGCCGGGCTATAGTGTGCTCCAGCAGCCTCCAGCGACGGATTGCGGCGGTGAAAGCGTTGGCGCGGACTGCGCAGGGCATCAATGGCCTGGTTGCAGCACACGCGCACCATCCAGGTAAACAGGCGGCCCCGCGTGGCCTCGTAGCTGCCAATGCTGAGCCAGACCTTGAGCAAGCCTTCCTGCAGCACGTCCTGGGCCATCGCCTCGTCCTGCACCACCCGCAGAATAACGGTGAACAGATTCCGGGCGTACTGCTCGTACAACTGCCCCAGAGCGCGCTCGTCCCGGGCCAGCAGGCGCTGCACCAGCTCTTGCTCGGCCGGGGCCGGGAGTAAAGCCACAGGGCTAGGTAGCGTAGTAGTAGTTTGGGGCATATAAGCTGGCAAAACATGGCTGCGCCACGAATGCGGCCCGACACCCGCTCATACGGCCGATAAGTAAGCAGTGTTTATCCACCGTGACGAAGTGGCCTTTTAGCGGGACGAGTGGCAATATTCCTTAAGCAGTTGACCCAGCCAATAGCTGTACTTAAGAGACAAATTGCCGCAGAAACTGCTGAATGCCCTCGTTGCAGCTGCGCGAAGAGGTCAGGTGCGTGCCATCGTGCAGCGTGAGCAAGTACTCGCCGTGCGTCCAGGGCCGCAGCTCTTTGATGTGGGTGGTGTGCACAATCAGCGAGCGGTGGATGCGCAGGAAGCGGGCCGGGTCGAGCTGGCTGGCCAGCTGGGTGAGCGTGGCGCGCACCAGGTGGGTTTCACCGGACGCGTGCACCGTGACGTAGTTGCCGGTGGCTTCGAGGTACAGCACCTGCTCGACGGGCACGAAGTAGAAACGTCCGGGTTGTTTCACCAGCAGCTGCGACGCATACGGCACCGGCGGGGCGGGCAGCGCCTGCACCACCGCCTCCCAGCCCGGCGCGGCCACCTGCCCGACCCGCTGCTGCACGTAGAGCAGGCAGCGCGCGAAACGGTCAGGGTCCAGGGGCTTGAGCAGGTAATCCACGGCGTGGGCCTCAAAGGCTTGCAAGGTATACCGGTCGTAGGCTGTCACGAACACCACCAACGGCCGCGGCCGGGCCGGTAGTTGCTGCAACACCTGCAGGCCGTTGCAATCGGGCATCTGCACGTCCAGAAATACCAAATCCACGGCCGGTCCGTGCGAGAGCGCGGCCACCGCCTCGGCCCCGGTGCCGCACTCGCCCGCGATGACAAAGCCCGGCTGGCTGGCCAGCAGCTGGGCAATGCGCCGGCGGGCCAGCGGCTCATCGTCCACAATCAGGGTTTGAATGGGGGCCATTGCCACAAATTAGTGGTGAAAGGGTAGTTCGATGCGCACCACGGTGCCCTGCCCGGCCGCGGGCAGCAGGCGCAGCGCGTACTGGTCGTCGTAGAGGGCGCGCAGGCGCTGCTCGGTATTTTCGAGGCCCACGCCCCGGGGGCCGGCCTGCTCAGGGCCGGGGCCGGAGTCGCGCACCTGCACCACCAGCTGCTGGCCCTGCCGCTCGGCGGCAATATGCAGGCGGCCGGTGCCCCCCGCGCTCAGGCCGTGGCGCACGGCATTTTCCACCAGGGGCTGCAGCAGCAGGTGCGGAATCAGAGCTGGGAGCGCGGCCGGGTCCACCTCGTAGGTCACGGCCAGCCGGTCGGAAAACCGCACCTGCTCCATGTCCAGGTACAGCTCCACGAAGTGCAGCTCCTGCGCCAGCGGCACCTGCTGGGCATCGGAGTGGTCGAGCACCAGGCGCAGAAACTCGCCGAGCTTGGCCATCATGCGCTGGGCGGCGGCGGGCTCGTCGCCGATGAGGGTGGCAATGGCATTGAGGGTGTTGAAGAGAAAGTGCGGGTTGAGCTGCTGCTTAAGGGCGTGCAGCTGGGCCTGCACCAGTTGCATTTCCAGGCGCACCGCGTCGAGGTTGCGGCGCTGCCACTTGTCGTGGTAGTCGAGGGCGTAGGCCACGAACAGCACCATCCAGTAGAGCGGAATCCAGAAATTAAATCCCGCCAGAATCGTGACCCATGAAACGGGCGCATTCGAGCCGCCTACCAGGTAGAGTGTGGCCATGAACAAGGCCCGGTAGGCCACCGTGAGGGCCACGCTGGCGGCCGCGTGCACCAGCAGGTAGGGCAGCCAGCGGGCGCGGCCGGCCGTGAGGTCGAAGCGCGCTGCCAGCACAAACACCACCGGTGTGAGCAGGGTCCCAATCAGCCCGTACAGCAGCGGCCCCAGCAGTACCGTGCGCCATTGCAACGGCCCGGTGCCCGTAATGGCCTGCCCGTACGCCACCAGCATCATAAAGAAGGCAAACGCCCCCCACGCGGCCGCCATGCGCAGCCAGGAGATGCGGAAAAGTAGGAGCATAGGGAAGGTCAACAGCCAATTCCGTTCAACGGGAAATACTCCCGCCGAGTTAAAAACGAATGGCGAGCGCAGCCGGGCAAGTCATCACTCTGCGCCCCGCTAATCAGTCGCTCGTGGCGGTTGCACAACTCGGTGTGGCATCTGGAAACAAGGGGTTGATAAGCCGAATCGAACTGGAAAGAATGGCAAATGGGCCATTTACGTGCTTTTGACAGCCCGCCTACCCGCTTAGTGCTCCGTCCAGCAAGTTCTGCAACAGCCAAGCTTCTTTTCTCTAGAATTCAGGCTTGAATGCGGTGCCGTTCGTGTGTCGGGGCTGCACCTCACCACCGAATTCCAACCATTCGTCAACTTTCTACCCAAGCGGTTTATAGCCCGGATAGGTTTGTAGCGTCAAATCACGGTTTGGCAAGTTTACGCCCGGGCCGGTCGGCCTGGGGTGCCACGCTATTTCCCCGCGATGCTCAGCGCCTATTCCTGGGGCCAGTTTGGCCTTTTCGTCCTGGTTGTGGTTCTTCTCTACTACCTGGTGGTGGGCCTGCTCTACTACCGGGTAGAGCTCACGGCCCTGCTGACGCCGGGCAAAAAGATGGCTGGTGCCCAGCTCGCCGGCGTGGGCGGCAGTACGGTAGCCCCCCCTTCGCTGGTGCGCCCCACCTCGGCCTTCGTGAAGGCTATGCCAGCGGCCACCGAAGCCCGCGAAGAAGCCGATGACGCGGAACGTCCCGAAGCCGGCGCGGACCAGAACCTGCCGGCCGCCGCCGAGCCGCTGGTCAGCGGAGCACTGCCCGATTCGACCGGCACCGCCACTGGCCACGACGAAAGCACCAGCGATACGGCCCCAATGGAAGCCACGGCCGCCGCGGGCGACGAGGCGCAGGCGCAGGATGAAAACCGCACTGAAGAGGCTGACCAGGCCGATGAGCACCTGGCTGCGCTGGTCCGGCGCGAGGCCCATAACCTGCCCCCGGAGTCTGTGGCGGCGGATACGACGGCTGGCGGGGTGCTGGAGCCCGAAACTGTGCAGTTGCCCCTGGTAGCGGATGGCTACGAGCCGCTGGCCACGTTCGAAGAGCCGGTGGCCTCGCGGCTGGACATAGCCCCCGTGGACCCGCCCCGGCTGGTGGCCGCCGCTTCGGTTGCCGAATACCTGACCCTGCTGCAAGCCGGCCAGCAGCCCGCGCCGCCGGTCGAGCTGGCCGGCACCACCCTAGCCGAGCAAATGGCCCAGCAGATGGCCATTAACAACGCCGAGCTGGATGACCTCTTCGGCCCCGACGATGAGTAGCCCGGTCTTCTTTCTTCCTAATCATTGATTCCCGCCTCCTTTTCCCTTGCCATGACTAAGAAACCTTTAGTTACCTCGCTGGCCCTCGTGGTCCTGCTATTCAGCTCGCAATTGCTTTACGCCCAGACCGGGGGCGGCAACGGCACGGCCGGCATTCAGGACGCCACCACCCAGGTTACCAGCTACTTCGACCCGCTGACCAAGCTCATGTACGCCATTGGCGCGGTGCTGGGCCTGGTGGGGGCCATCAAGGTGTATGGCAAGTGGAACGCCGGCGACCAGGACACCCAGAAAACGGCCGTCTCGTGGTTCGGCTCGATGATTTTCCTGGTCATCGTGGCCACGGTGGTGCGCTCGTTCTTCCTCTAAGCCGTCGCCCATGCCCATCTACGACCTCAATCGCGGCATCAACAAGCCCGTCGAATTCAAGGGGCTGGTGGGCAGCAACATCTACTTTCTGGCCGCCGGTATCGGGCTGGTGTTTGCCCTGTTCGTGACCTGCTACCTGCTGGGCCTGCCGCTGGTGTTCACCGTGCTGGTCACCTTCTTGGCCGGGGGCGGTATGTGGGCCGGCGTCTTCGCACTGAACCGCCGCTTTGGCGAGCACGGGCTGATGAAGGCCGCCGCCCGCCGCTCGTCGCCCAAATACATCACCAACCGGCACAGCCGCTTATTCCAACGCCTCAACGAGGACCCGACCGGCCGCGCCTAGCGGCTGGTTTGGGTGCATTCTTCAGCTTATGAGCAATAAGGTTCTGCCCTCCGTATCCCTCGAATCCAAGCAGCCCATCTACAAGGTGGAGAAGGATTGCCTCATCTCGAAGAATGCGGACGTAACGGTGGCGTTTCGGCTGGATTTGCCCGAAATCTTCACCCTCTCGCGGGAAGACTACGCCCAGCTGCAGGCCGCCTTCGTGAAGGCCGTGCGCCTGCTGCCCGACCACTGCGTGGTGCACAAGCAGGACTGGTACGTGGAGGATAAGTACGCACCCGGCTTCGAGGCCGAGCGCACGCTGCTCTCCTCGGCCTACGAGCGCCACTTCAACGAGCGGCCCTTCCTAAACCACTTCTGCTACCTCTATATCACCAAAACCTCGTCGGAGCGACCCAACTGGGGCAGCACCTCGGGGCTGCTGGCCCGGCGCAACATCGTGCCCAAGGACATGCTCGACACCAAGGTATTGGAGAGCTTTTTCGACAACGTGGGCCAGTTCGTGCGGACCCTGGAAGGGGTGGGGCCGACCAACGCGCCCTACATCCGCTCGCACCGGCTTACCTCGGATGAGCTAGCCGGCACGGCCGAAAAGGCCGGGCTGCTGGAAAAATACCTGGCGCTGGACCTGTCGGACCAGGCCCTGCAGGTCGACCTTGACCTGACCGATGGGTTGAAAGTGGGGGCGGAGTTCTGCCAGATGTTCTCGGTGGCCAACCTCGATGACTTACCCACCTCGGTGGAAACCGACATTCGCTACGAGCAATACAGCACCGAGTACTCGGACTTCCCCATTTCGTTTGCCGCGCCACTGGGGCTGCTGCTGGGCGCGAATCACATCCTGAACCAGTACGTGTTTCTGGATAACACTACCAAAACGGTGAAAACCTTTGAGCAGAAGAAGGACCGGCTCAACTCGCTCTCGCTCTACTCGCGGCAGAACGCCATCAACTTCGAGTACTACAATGCCTTTCTGAATGAGTTGATTGCCCATAAGCGCCGGCCGGTGCGGGTGCACTGCAACGTGCTCACCTGGGGCCGCCACGAGGAAGAGCTGACCGAAGTGCGCAAGCTGGTCAACGCCGCCTTCAACGCCATGAACTGCAAGCCGCGGCAGAATACGGTGGACATTGCTGCGCTCTACTGGGGCGGCATTCCGGGCAACGCCGGTGACTTTCCCAGCGAGGAAACCTTCTACACCTTCATCGAGCAGGCCGTCTGCTTCTGGGCCTCGGAAACCAACTACCGCAGCACCGGGGCCACCAAGGGCATCAAGCTCTCCGACCGCCTCACGGGCAAGCCCGTGCTGGTCGACATTTCGGATGAGCCGATGAAGAAGCAAATCATCTTCAACCGCAACAAGTTCGTGCTGGGGCCCTCGGGCTCGGGCAAGTCGTTTTTCACCAACCATATGGTGCGCCAGTACTACGAGCAGGGCGCCCACGTGCTACTGGTCGATACCGGCAACTCCTACAAGGGCCTGTGTGAGCTGGTGGGCGGGGTGTACTTCACCTACGAGGAAGACGACCCGATTGCCTTCAACCCCTTCCTGATTTCGGGCAAGCTGGACGTAGAGAAGAAGGAATCCATCAAAACGCTGCTGCAGGCACTCTGGAAAAAGGATGACGAAAGCGTAAGCCAGTCCGAGTACGTGTCGCTCTCCACGGCCGTGAGCCTGTATTACGTGATGCTGGAAGCAAATGAGCTTATCAAGCCAAGCTTCAACACGTTCTACGAGTTTGTTAAAGGACCTTATCGCAAGATTCTGGAGGAGGAAAAGGTCCGGGAGAAGGATTTCGACATCGACAATTTCATCTACGTGCTCAAGCCCTACTACCGGGGCGGCGAGTACGACTACCTGCTGAACTCGGAAAAGGAGCTGGACCTGGTGCAGGCCCCCTTCATCGTGTTCGAGCTGGATAACATCAAGGACCATCCTATTCTGTTTCCGGTGGTCACGCTCATCATCATGGAAACCTTCATCTCCAAGATGCGCAAGCTCAAGGGTGTACGAAAGATGATTCTGATTGAGGAGGCCTGGAAGGCGCTGACCACGCCCGGCATGGCCGCCTACATCAAGTATCTCTTTAAGACGGTGCGCAAATTCTTCGGCGAGGCCATCGTGGTGACGCAAGAAATCGATGACATCATCGGCAACGAGATTGTCAAGGACGCCATCATCAACAACTCGGACTGCAAGATTCTGCTGGACCAGCGCAAGTTCATCAACCGCTTCGATGAGATTCAGGCGCTGCTCTCGCTCACGCCTAAGGAAAAGGACCTGGTGCTGAGCATCAACCGCGACAACAGGGCCACGCGGGGCCGCTACACGGAGGTATTCATCAGCCTGGGCGGGGTCGTGTCCAAAGTGTACGCCATCGAGGTATCGAAGGAAGAATACGTGACCTACACCACCGAGGAAACCGAGAAAGTGCGGCTGTTTGAAAAGTTCAAGCAGACCGGCGATATGCCCACGGCTATTAAGCTTTTCGCCAACGAGCTGCGCGAAGGGTAGGGCGGCTGATTTCAACCAAAGGGAAAAATCATGAAAACGAAAATCACGCTTCCAATACTAGGCTTGGCCACTTTGCTAATTGGCTGCGGCTCCGACAAGGCTACGACGGCGATGGACAATAGAGCCGTCGAAACAGCTCCTCTAACCGTTTCCACCTCCCCCGTGGCCGTGGCCGCCGTGGCGTTTGCCGATAGCCTAGCGTCGGCTCCCAAAGCCGAAAAAGCTGACATCACCGCCGCCCGGGCTTTCGCGCAGGCCGTGAATACCTGGGAGGCCAGCGACCTGAACGGTGCGGTGAAGGAGCACCCCGTGGTGGCCAACATCTGGAAGCGCTACCGCTACGTGCTGCGCACAGTAGTCCGCTCGCGGGGCATGAAGCGCGTGAAGCCCGAAGATGTGGCCACTTGGAACGGCTTTACGCCGCAGTGCGAAGAAGCCATGAAAATGCTGCTGCCGCTCATCCAGGAGCCCAACGTGACGGCCACCCAGGCCCTGCCGACGCTGCAGAGCGTGGATTCTAGCATCGGTCGGGTGCGCTTCGCGGCCGAACGGCACATGATGTATTTGGAACACCCCTACACGCGGACATTGTAGCGTCACCTCCTTCAACCACTTGCCTTCCCTATGAAAACGAAGATTGGCATCCTCAGCCTGGCGCTGCTGGGCTTCAGCGCCTCGAAAGCGTCAGCCCAGCTGGTAGTAACGGCCCCGGTGCTGGAAGTGCAAAGCGGCGTACAAACCGGCCTGCAGAACACCATGAAGGGGCTGGAAGCGGCGGCCAACAAGCTGGTAGCCCTGGGCGTGAAAGAGCAGGAGTTAACCAAGACCTATTCGCTCAAGAACATGGAGCAGCACAAGGCCTGGTACGACGGGCTGCTGAAAGTGAGCAGCGCAGTGCGCGACTACCGCCGGGTGCGGGCCATTTACGCCAAGCAAACCCAGATTATCTCGACCTACTCCTCGGCCATCAATGTGTTGCGCACCTCGCGCTATATCACGCCGGCCCAGTTGACGGAGATGGTATCCATCTACACGAAGATGCTGGCCGAAGGAGCCAACACGGTGTCCGACCTAGCCACCATTACCAGCCCGTCCATGCTCAAGATGACCGACGCGGAACGAATGGAATTCATCGACACGCTGGACGCCAAAATCACTGACCAGCTGGGCCTAGTCAACTACTTCACCCGGCGCAACATGATGGTACTCAAGACCGCCCAGCAGGTCGAACAGGACCACCAGGCGCTGCTCAGCCTCATGGGCGCGCACTAACCCTTCCTCTCCCGATGAAAGCATTCACCACCATGTTGCTGCTTGGCCTGGGGCTGAGCGCACAGCAGGGCTTTGCCCAAGCTCCGGCCGTTATTTCCGCTCCCATCGCTGAATCCAGCTCGCGCAAGCAGATTGTGCACCAGGGCGTATCGACCACGCTGCTGGGCCGGGGCAAGGCCCTGGCCGGCGATATGCAGGTGGTAAGCGGCAAGATTAAGGGCATCGTGGACCAGACGCAGGCCCTGCACGCGCAGTGGTACAGCAGTTTGCTACAGATAAGCGCGGGGGTGCGCAACTACCGCCGGGTGCGGGAAATCTACGCCGCGCAGGCCTCGATGATTTCGCAGTTCGGCTCGGGCGTGGCCGACCTGCGCGGGCGCGGCCTCTCCCCAAATCAGGTAACCGAAGCGGCACAGGTGTACCAGGTGCTGCTGCAGGAAAACGTGGCCCTGATTGGCGAGCTGGCCACCATTATGACTACGAACCGGGCGGAAATGACGGACCCGCAACGCATCAAGTTCATCAACAAGATTGGCGATAAGATGCAGCAACAGCAATTCTTGATGACCTACTACACCAATAAATGCCGAGCCGTGGCCCTCTCCCAGCAACAGGCCATTCAGGACCGGGCGTCCGTGCTCACCCTCGTGGGCGCCAAGCAGTAGCCCTTTCGCATTCATCCACTAGCCCCAACCTACCTGACTATGGAAATGAATTCCATCACCGCGCAAATGCTCCAAATGGAGCAGATGCTTAGCCGGCTTTATGATTCCATGCTGCCCTTGGTGGCGCAATTCGTTACCCTAGGCCGGGCCGTGGGCGGGGTAGGAGCCCTCATTTTCATCAGCTCCCGGGTGTGGGGCCACATTGCCCGCGCCGAGCCTATCGACCTGTATCCGTTGCTGCGCCCATTTCTAATTGGGCTGGCCATCCTGCTGTTTCCGCAGCTGCTCGGCGGCCTGCGCGGCATCACCGGCGCGCTGGCATCGAGCACGGACTCGGTCCGGGTGGACCAGACCACCCAGATTACGGCCTTGCAGGACCAGAAAAAGGCGTTGTTGGCCGCCCGGCCCGAAAACAAGTACTTCGCCACGGACGAGGCCTACGAGAAGCGGCTCGACGAGCTGGGCATGATGAACATGGGCCAGCAGCTGTCGCTCTCGTTTGATAAGCTCAAGTACGATGTGAACCAGAACTTCCGGGAGTGGATGAAGAACACGCTTGAACTCTTCCACGTCGCGGCCCGGTTGCTCATCAATGTCCTAGCCACCTTCCTGCTCATCGTGCTGTCGGTGCTGGGGCCGCTCACCTTCGGGCTTGCCATTTTCCCGGGCTTCGGAAATTCCATTCCCAAATGGCTGGGGCAATTCATTACGATTAGTTTATGGGTACCCGTGGCCAATATTTTCGGGGCCATCATGGGTCAGTTTCAGATAATGATGCTACAGGGCGACATCACCCGCCTCACCTCTAATCAGGGCGTGGACTCGGCCGACTTCGGCTACCTCGTCTTCCTGTGCATTGCCATCACGGGCTACCTGATTATTCCCTTCATCACCGACATGATGATTGCCGCCTCCGGGGCTGCGATGGCTGCTCGGGCCATGCAGTCAGCTATGAGTGGCGGCGCAGCCATGGCCGGCGCGGCGGCCGGGTCGGCGGGCCGGGCGGGCGCGGCTGGCGTATCCGGGGCCGCTTCGGGCCTGGGAGCAGCAGTTGGGGCCGGCCAGGCCTTGACCGGCAGTGGTGCTTCGGGCAACATGACGCGGAGCGAGGCCGCTGGCCACCGGGCGGGCACAGCGGTGCGCGAGCGGGCGGCCAGCTTCGTCAACCGCCTGCGGGGCTAACCCCAGCTGCGCGGTCTTTTCCCACCATTTTCTTTTGCCATGTTCGCTTCCCTCAAAACCATTGATTCGGCTTTTCAGCAGGTAAAAACCCTGGCGCTTATTTTCATTGTGGCCGTGCTGGTGCTGGCCGGCACCATCGCCTACTTCGCCTTCCAAACCACCAACGCCGCGGCCAATCGCATCTATGTGCTGGAAGGTGGGCAGCTGCTCACAGCTGGGGCGCGGGATGCGCGGGCTAACCGGCCGGTGGAGGCACGCAGCCACGTCACGCGCTTCCACGAGTTGTTTTTCACGCTCGACCCTGACCAGAAAGCCATCGACAGCAACGTCAATAAGGCCCTATACCTGGCTGATAACTCGGCCAAACGGCAGTACGAGAACTTCAAGGAGAAGGGCTTCTATAACGACCTGATTGCCGCCAACATCAGCCTGGAAATGACGGTGGATAGCGTGGTAGTGACCAATTCGCGCCCGATGGTGGCGCGGTGCTACGGGCACCAGCGCGTCATTCGGGCCACCTCGGTTACCACCCGCAATTTCCTTTCCGAGTGCTCCCTGCGCGACGTGACCCGCTCGGAAAATAATCCCCACGGCTTTCTGATGGAAAACTGGCGGGTGCTCAAGAATGAAGACCTGAATACGCTTCCTCGCTAATCCTCCCCTGTTATGGCAACTGCAACCAACGCGCCGCACGACGCGCAATTTCTTCGCACCCGCAAGATGGCCACCTTTCTGCCGGTGGTAGGCGTGCCCTTTCTGGCCGTGATGTTCTACCTGGGCGGGGGCGGCCAGGGCACGCCGGCGGCAGCGCAGAACACCGAAACCGGCTTCAACACCAACTTACCCAAAGCCGAGAAGGGCACTATTACTAGCAGCAAGCTCGAAGCCTACGCCAGCCCGGTTGATACCCTGCGCAACCGGGGCCTGGTCGATGCCCGCCTTGATACGACTTCGGGCGCGGGCCTTTCCTACGCGGTGGGGGCCGATGGCAAGGCGGGACCTAACGGCTCCGTCGATAAGTCGGTGGTTGAGGCCCAGCAGCAGCTCATTGCCGCACAGCAGGCCCAGATGAACGGCGGAGTTGCGCCCGGCACCGTAGTCCCTGCCACAACAGCCCCAGAGGCCCTCACCCCGCAGGAGCAAATGGAGTTGATGCGCAGCCAGCACGAACGCGACCTGGCCGAGCAGAAAGCCCAGTTGCAAATGGCGGCACTGCTAGCCCAATCCAACAGCGCCAGTGGGGGAGCAGCAGCCCCGCGCACGGTTGCGGCCCTACCAAAAAAGAAGAAGCCCACCACCCGCCTGCGCGCCATTGATGATGACGCTGTAGTGTCACGCCTGGGCTCCAATGGGCCGGGGCGCAAGCGCACTGCCTCTTTTCAGGGCTTTGATGCTGAAACCGGCAAGGGTGGCGACGGCAACACCCTACCGGCCGTCATCCACGAATCGCAGGAAGTGGTAAGTGGCTCGCTGGTGAAGATGCGTCTTACCGAATCAGCCGTCATCAATGGCCACTCCTTACCGGCTAATACCTTCATTTACGGCAAGTGCAGCCTGGCCGGCGAGCGGCTCAGCATTGCCATAGAAACGCTCAAATCGGGCAACAGCGTGTTTCCGGCGGCGCTAGAAGTGTACGACGTGGACGGGCTGGAAGGCCTGCACATTCCCGGCGCCATTACCCGCGATGCCGCAAAACAGGCTGGTGCCGAAGGACTCGGTGCGGCCGACATGATGACGATGAGCGCCGACCCAGCCATGGCCGCGGCAGGCGTGGCGGTTAGCGCCGTGAAAGGCATTGGCCAGAAGAAAATCCGCTTGGTCAAAGTCCGCCTGAAGGCCGGCTACAACGTGATGCTCAAAGTAGATAAAGACTAACGACTCCTTCCCATGAAAACCACCCTATTTGCTACCAGCGCCCTTTTACTCGGCCTAGCGGCTGTTCCGGTGCAGGCCCAGACCTCGGCCGCCCGGATGCTGCAATATTCGGAAGCCAATAAGCTGCCGACCTATCCGCTCTATATCAGCGACCAGAAAACGACTCATCTAGTGTTCCCTTTTCCTGTCACTTACGTCGACCTGGGCAGCTCGGGCCTGATTGCGGCCAAGGCCACCGGCGCGGAAAATATCGTGCGGGTGAAAGCCGCTTCGGCCGGCTTTCCGGAATCGAATATGACGGTGCTCACCTCGGATGGAAAGCTGTACTCCTTCGTGGTGAACTACCAGCACGACCCTAAGGTGCTCAGCCTCGACCTGGGCGCGGCCGGCTCGGCTTCGTCGGCGCAAGGGGAAGCCATTTTATCGAACTCGCCCATCCCGCAGGGCAATCTGGATGCCTACTCCCGACAAGCGCTGGCGGCGGGCGGTACCTCGGCCAGCGAGAGTGCCAACCAACTCAGCGTGCGCGCCGGCAACGTGGGCTACAAGCAGGAAACCCTGTTTTTTCCGCTGCACGTTGCCAACAAATCGAACGTGACTTACGACGTGGACTTCGTCAAATTCTACATTCAGGATAAGCAGGTGGCCAAGCGCACGGCCGAGCAGGCCTTAGAAATCACGCCCATTTACGTCTTCAATGGGGGCCTGAAAAAGATTGACGCCAAAGGCCAGCTCGAACAGGTCTACATCTTCAAGAAATTCACCATCCCCGAGCAAAAGCAGCTCATCATCGAGGTGTACGAAAAGGGCGGCGGGCGCAACGTCAAGCTTAAGCTTACCAACGCCGACCTGCTCAAAGCCCGGACTTTCAAATAGGCATTGTCAAGCTCAGCAGCTGGGCAGAAGCAACGAAAAGTGCCCGCACTGCGTTCCCTGCCTAGTTAGCGTGAAGATTTAACCCGTGTTGGTATGCGTAGCTTCCTGATTTTCGCGGCGATTATCGCCTTTCTGTATTCGTCTTGGGCTCCCAGTTGGGGCAGCACTGCCGCCACCTGGGGGCTGGTGCTCTTTGGCCTAAGCAAGTTCTGGGGACTTTCCAGTAAGGTCACGCCGCCCAACCGCAATCCGTACAATCCCTACGAGCGGTACAAGCCTTTCTAGGCTATTTCTGCTGCTTATAACTTAAGCCCCCGGCGCTTCGGCTCGGGGGCTTTTTGTTGGTCTGGCAGTAAGGCTTTGGCATTTTCCTCTGCCATTGGCCCCAGCACCGGCATCACTAGCCGCTGCTCCACGATGGGTGGAAACAGGCGGTCGGGGCTGCGCTGCATCTGCTCCAGACGCGCGGCAATGGCCGGCCAGCGGTAACCCTGCATTTCGGGCTTCATGTTAAAGTCGATGTCGCCGTGGAAGGCCAGGGCGCGGGGCACTTCGGATGATGATGTATTAAAGCGGCCTTCATAGGCTTGGCGCATCTGGTTCAGAGTGAGCTTTTCGCTCAGCGCGGCCACGTCCACGAAGTCGCGGAGCCTTTCGCCGCTCATCACCACACCGGCCAGCTTCATAGCGCCCAGGTCTTCGAGCGAAGCCATGCGAATGTTGGAGCCGGGATAGAGCACGGCCGGTCGTATTAGCGGGAAGCCGTAGTTCACCACATCGGTTTTGACCTGGCCGATGACGCCCTGGATGGCGACCTTGTCCCAGTCTGGCTCCTGGGCCCGCATTCGCTGGAGCGCGCCGTCGGCCCGCATCTCATATCTGCTTATCAGCAGGTCCTTGATTTCGCCGTCAATCGGCGTCGGGCCGTCCGAAAAAAGGTCGAGGTCGCGGCTGCGGCGGTGCCCCAGATGTAACGCCAAAGCCGTTCCCCCTACCAGGACGAACGGCTTCAGCAAGGGCTCCTGCATGAGCTGCGCTAGGAGTTGAAGGTTTGCGGTATCGACTGCTTGCGCTGGTAGCATCTAAGCGTTTCCTTTTCAATGTGGAAGAACTGGCACACGGCCGCAATGGCGGCGTCCGACATATAGGGCACCGTTTCAACGACTTCCTGCACGCGGGGCCTGCCGTAGTATTCCAGCATGGCAGCCCAGTCTTCTTTGCTCCCGCGCTGAATGACGCGCTGCACGATGGTACGCGCCATGGCCTGCGGGTCGATGGTGTCGGGGTCTACGTCCCAGAGGAGCGTTGGCAGGTGCTCGGCCAGGGGGGCTGGTACGACCTGCGGCTCGGGCGTTGCAACCGTAGCAGAAGGGGTGAGCTTTTCCATGAGTACAGGATGTGTGAGCCGGGGCTATTCGCCTTTCGTATGACTGGAAAGCATAATCCCCAAACTTGGGTTGGGAACCAGAGGGAGAAAGCCAATACCAGTCCCTAGTCTATATTAAACACCTTTTCAGGGCCTATAGTTGCGCTAAATCAGCCGGATTCAGTAAAGCTACGACAGGCGAGGTCCTACGCTCGATTCATCAAAGTGCAGGTATGGTTCGTAATGATGGGCCGGTTCCCCTTGCGGGCCTGCTCCCGGCGCATACAAGGCGAAGGGGTCAGCGCCAGGGGCCGGCTGGTACTCGGCATCAAGCGCTGCCGATAATTGCTCCAAGTCAATCTGCCCGGCAATGTATTGGTTTTGCAGCTCTACCAAAAGCGCCGAGGGCGGTCGATTTTGGCTCATTGATACGCCAACCGCAAACTTCACTACCTCGCGACGCTGCTGCTTGGTTTGCTCGTTTTTGGAGAAATAGAGTGCTTTTTCCACCAATACAAGATACGAATAAAAGCTCGCACCGGCGTCCTGGGAGGCAACAAATCAGCTCTATTTCGAACTTACAACTTTGGGCCTCGACGCTTTAACTCCGGTGCTTTTTGCAGCGGCTCGTCTTTACTGGCTACGGGTATTTTCGGTGGTTCCGGGCCGGCGGATGGCGCGGCCTGCAGCGGAGGCCCGACTACCAGCAGCACCACCGTAACCAGGGGCAATGCCTTTAGCAGGCGCGCCACGCGCTGGCGCAGCCGGGCATCTTCCATCTTGGCGGGCATTTGCTCCAGTAGCTCGGCGCCGGTTTTCAGGATGGTCAGCCGCGCCGGCTGCTGCGCGTCGGGGTGCACCACGCCGCGTGTGCCCTGCATAATCTGCCGGGCTACTGCGGTGTGACGGCCCCCAAGCAGCGCCCGCCAAACGGGTTCTTGGCTTTGCTGTACCTCACGCATGGCTTCAACACGCTGCAGAAAATCAGACACTGGCACGGGCGCAGCAGGGGCTAACACCAGCTCTGGGAGGGGCGTGGTAATCTGGCCAAAGAAGGCGCGTAACGGCTGCAAATCGGCTGCCGGGTTCCCGGTGGGCCGTAGAATGGCATAGTCCCGGGCCTGGTTGTATTGCTTGGGGTGCGACTGTGCCACGAGGTTAACGTCGTAGCCGGCGTTCTCCGCCAGCACTTGAAAAGCCGCGCCCAAGGTCCGGCCATTGCCCTCCCGGAAGGCGTGGGCGTAGTTGTACTGGTCGAAGTAGTAGGCGGCCCGCGCCACGAACTGGTCCTTATCCAGCCCTTTCAAAAAACGCTCAGCGGCCAGTTGCTGCCCGATGGCATCCAGGTGCGCGGGCAATTGCTGGTAGCTGCCAAAGTACATGGTGTACAGGCCGGGCCCATCCTTATCGGCCGAAGTTGACTTGGTTGCTTGGAACTCGCCCCAAGCACGCGTTTCGCCCGCCCACGGGTACACATCCTGAAAAAGGTGGCGGTGCAATGCCTGCAGGCCCTGGGCATTGTGAGGCGCGACTTCCACATGGCCGGCCAGCACCTCCAGCAGGCGGAAGTGGAAGCGGTTGCCTTCGACCTCGGCCAGCTTGTCCTCATCGGTGATGTTGAGCTTGTTAATCAGGACATCGGTGTGGGGGTCGGTAAAGCCGTCAGTCATAGGGATAAGCCGCGCGGGAACTGGGTAAGCAAGCAAAACGCCCCACCAACTGGCAGGGCGTTAGCAAATAGATTAAGAAGCGAAGGGCTAGTGCGATAAGGAGCGGGCCTTGGCCACGGCGGGAGCCGGCCGGGGCGCCACCGCCAGGATGCCATCGGCTCCCCGCGTGGGTACCGGCATCTGGGCCTGGGCTTGGTAATGGGCATCAAGCTGCGCGTTCACCTCAGCCAGGCTCAGCTCGCCGTTGATGTAGCGCTGGCTCAGCTGCTCGGCAAAGGAGCTCAGCTTGCGGTCTTGGGTCGCGTTCAGCGCGGCCGCCCGGTCCGACAGCGCTTGGCGCTGCTCGCGGGTTGCTTCCTTGGGGCCGAATTTTACGAGGGTATCCATGCTGTTTTGCCTGAGTGGTCTACTACGGCAAACGAAAGTTAGGCAAAAATGTGCCAAACCGGGCTACTGCTTCGCCCCGGCAGCCTGTACATCGGCCAGGGCCGCGTCCAGCACCGTCTGTACGGGCACGGCCAGCAACTCGGCCACCCGGAGCGCCTCGGCCACGGTCAGGCTGGATGGGTCCGCTTCGCGCTGCTTAATGGTGCGATAGGTCATTTGCAGGTGTTCCTGTAACTCGCGCTCGGTGAAGGAGAAGCGGCCGTGGCGCAGCAGGTGGCTGAACTGCTGGCCCACCGGCGAGGCAGCACCGGGCGGAGCCGAGGGAGGGGATGGGGTTTTCATGCAAGCAGTATAACGCTTCCCGGCATTACGGGAGAAGGAGCAGAGCGATACTCCACTGCCCCGGTCACGTGCCAGCGGACGGTAGCCCGCCCGCTGGCATCGGTGCTCAGGCCGCAAGCTGCAGCTGCATTTGGGTACCGGGCGCGGCTAGCGGCTCAGCCTCGGGCACCAGGGGGTGGGTCTTCGCGGTGGCGGCTTTGGCCTGGCGGGCGCGGTAGGCGGCCATTTCGGGGCCGGGCAGCCACTGCTTGCCGGCGCAGGCCCGAAGGTTGAACTCCTGCCAGAGAAATTCCTCGCGGAAAATCAGGTGCACGGTGCCTTTCTTGAAAGCCCGGATTTCAAAGAACCGGCTGTAGACCGTATGTACGCCGTTCGGGTTGGGGTTCTGGTTGCCGTAGCGGTCAAGGGCGGTATCGATGCCCACGCAGGTATCGTAATTCTCGCCCGTCAGGTAGCACATCACCCGGTCGATGTCGGCGTAGTCGTCACGGCGGCTCCAGTTCACGCGGAAGCCCTTTCCTGAATAGCTTTCCTCCACTGCGTAGGGCAAAATCACCTTCCGGTTTACCTTCCACTGCGAGTTGGTTACCCAGCCCTCCACGTGCAGGCGGTTTTCCTTGTGGTACTTGGTGAAGGTATCGAACACCGACTCCACGGCCTGCTCCATGATGGTTTCGCGGTTGTCGAGCACCAGCGCCACCAGCTCGGCCACGGCCTCGTGGGTGAACTCCTGGTAGCCCTGGGCCTTGCTGAAGGCCGCGAAGTTGCGGCGCACGTCGGCCCTCATCAGCTTCTGAATGTTCACCTTATCGAGCACCAGCCCCCAGATTTGCTGGTTCATCTCGTCGGCGAAATTGTTGTAGCTCGTGCGCAGGCTGCCGCGTTCCAGGCTGGCCTCGGCTAGCTTTAGCACGTCCTGGTACTCACTGCGCAGTAGGCTTTTGGCGTAGAACTTCATGCCCTCGCGGGCCTGCAGGTAGGCGGCGTACTGCGCTTTCAGGCCCTCGTATTCGGCGGCCATGTTGCCGATAACGTCGCGGGTGGCCACGGCATTGGCAAACAGATTTTCATCCAGCTCCGGCCCCCGGCGGCCCCGGCTGCTAAACTCGAACGTGAGGCGGTCGGCCTTGGCGGGCTTGTGCAGCCGGACCAGGCTAACCCCTACGTTGGTGGGGCGCTCGGCCTCGGCAAATACGGCCCCCAGTGCCTCGCTCGTGCCATGGTCCTCGATGAGGCGGGCCAGCAGCTGCCGGGTTTCGGTGTAGGGGTTGGCCAGCGTTTCGGTATTAAGCAAACACACCACGTCGCCGCCGGCAGCTACCACGTCCCAGGCTTTGAGCAAATGCCGGTCGCCGTTGGAAAAGGGCGGATTCATGATAATGAGGTCGAAAAAATGGTCGCCCCGGTAGTTCAGAAAGTCGTTGGCAATGACTTTATAGCCCTTGTCGTGCAGCACGGCGCGCAGCTCGGGGTCGGCCTCGCAGCAGTACACGTTTTGCTTGCCGCTGCGGCTGTGGTAGTGCTCCCGGTCGAGCCAAGCCGTCAGCTCATCCACAATGGCTCCGCTGCCGGCGCTGGGCTCCAGAATGGTCAGCTTGCGCAGGGCCACCGCGGCCGGGTTGTAGCGACGGTACCGGTCGCCGCCCTGGTCTTCGTCACCGGTGGGCGCGTGGTTGAAAAATGGGTCGAGCATACGCTGAATAACGGCGGCCGGGGTAGGGAAGAATTCAGGATTGAGCATGGCGTTTAAAAGGGCTAAGATGATAGTGTACAACCACTTGCTTATCCCATTAAACGCAATTTCAGACATTTTTGTTGCTAAAAAGACAACAATATTTAGCTAAAATCGACTTGCCGTTTTGACTGCGCCAACTCCTTCTTCCCCCTTGTTCCTCATAAAAACTGCCGGCGGTACGCCGGCTCAAACACTCCGCTGGCGGTACCGGCCCTTGCCGGTTCGGCCAGCAGCCAATGAAAGGGGAGAGGCCCGGACGGGGCTACAAAGCGCACCGGGGGCGGGGCCGGCATTCCGGCGCGACCAGCGGGAGCAGAGGAGAGCCGGTCCCGCTCCCGAGTAAGCGCCGCTGCCTGGGCCGGGCTTATGTGTTGTTGCTTCGCTAGAAAGGACCGAACCAACTGCAGCTCTCTGAAGCCTAAAAGCATCAGGTGGTCACACCAGGGGTGTGTCCTTATTAGCAACAGTTGACACTATTTCATTTGGCAGTAGCCAGCAAAATCAACTACGTAAATATATCCTCGTTTCTTAGCATCTGCTCCCCATTTTTCGGTGTACGACTTATTGTGTTTAGCATCATAGGCTAAAGACTCGGCGAGTGTATAACGCTTGATATTGGATACCAATAACCCTTCTAAACGAGTACGGTCGGGCAGTTTTGTAGCGGCGTCGAAACCCAGTTTGCCCACCTTACGATTCTTCCAAGTAAGTACCCAGCTGTCCCACTTATCGTTAACGAGTACGATTGGGTCGCCTACTTTTATCTCAGTAAAAATCCGCGTGTGTAGTTCAGCGAAGAACGGTTTATCCTGCGCTCCCCAGTAGAGTTGCACCTTACCAGAGCCTTCTTTTACAGCGTATCCTCGCCCTTGGTCAACTTCCTCTGGCTGGAACACCTGCCCCGCCGCCACGGCTGCCTCACGTTCGTGTCGCAACACTACCAGCCGGTACCGCGCCCGTGTGTATGCCACGTAAAATAGGCGGCGTTCTTCCTGTACCAAGTCCGCCAGGTTGTCGGCTGGTTCACTTGTAGACTTGTCAATACCAAAATCAGCTAGGGAAGGTGGTATTACTACTGCGTCAAATTCCAGACCTTTTACCTTGTGCATCGTTGTCAGCACTACTTCGCGCCGCCGCTTACCAGCTCCCGTCTTAGCTAGGTGCCTGTCGTATTGTTTCTCATAAAGTTTTGCAAAGTGTCCATCGTCTTTGCGGGCCAACTCCTGAATAAATTCCTGCAAGTCTTGATAAGTGGCTTCCCCCTCGTGTATCTCCTGAAATTCCGCTGCCAAGCAAACCGCTAGCTCCAGTGAATAAGCGTCCCACACGTGGCCATAATCGGCTAGGGCCCGGTCTTTACGCTTCGCTATTCGTTCCACAAAATCGGACCGCAACACGGCCGTAGGGGTGGCTTGCAACGCTTCAAACATATGATGAAACTCCCGTGAGGCCAGCGGCGACGTACTGTTGCCCTGAATACGTAACTCCACATCAGCCGGCAAACTCGTCTGGCGTAGCTCATTAAATGCCCGAAATACCTCGTCGTTCGAGCGCAGCATCACTGCTACCTGCTGGTAAGATTTTCCCGGTTCGTATTCTTCCGCCAGCACCTCCCACACTTTCGTCTTCCAGTCGGTTGGGTCGGTCTGGCAATCCAGCACCTCACAATACGCCCGTGAGTGCGCAGGCTGCCGTAGCGCCTCCAACTGCGGCATTTCTGCAAACAGGACTTCATTAGCTACCAGCATCCCGGCGGCTTCGGTCAATATAGCAGGGTACGAGCGATAGTTGTTGCTCAAGTACCGTGTAGCTGGTGCGTAGCTAGTCTCAAAAGCCCGGTAGTAGGGCACTGGACTCATTTTTCCTCCCTCTTTCACCCGCTCGTAGCCGTAAATGCTTTGGTTGGGGTCACCGATTACGCAAATCCGCACGGCGGCTTCATCACCTTTGGGTAGCATAGCCAGGGCGGGCGGGGCAAGGCGTTCCAGTAGGTTCAGCCGCAGCTGCGTGATGTCTTGAAACTCATCCACGAATACGTAACGGATAGAGCCAATCTTGCGCTCTAGCAGGCCGGGATTCTGATTCAGAGCCCGCACAAATAGCTTTCCCCAATCATCAAAATCCTGGCCGTCCAGTTCGGCCCCCAGGCAGCGCCGGCAGATACTGTGGAACGTGTGGACGTGCAGCCGCTGAATCAGGCGGCCGTAGCCCAGCGCCCGAAACAGCTTGCCCAGCCGTTCCTTCAGCTCTACCACTACGGCCCGATTATAAGCCAGCACCAGTATTTGCTCGGGCGGCACCTTCTCTTTTTGCACCAGCCGCGCCACACGTAGCGTCAGGGTGTGAGTTTTACCACTGCCTGGCCCGGCCAGCACCTGCATATTATCCTCCAGCGGGGCCTCGTACACGGCCCGCTGCTGTTCACTTAGGTTGTTCTCGGCTTTTAGCAGCGCTTCCTTTTGGAAGGCTGCTAGGCTTGGGTGGTTTTCGGGTAAGTATTCTTCCAGCAGCTTCAGCAGTGCCTCACTGCTATCACACTGAAAATAACGTTTGATAAATGAGTCCTGCTTGGTGGGAGTTTTCAGGTTGGCTAAGCATTGTAATGCTATCAGGCGCAGCTCTTTCAGCCGCAAGCCTTCTTCAAATGCAACTGATACTTTATAATCTTCCGAGGCTTGGTCTCGGCGGTCGGGCGTGGCCAAGTCATCCAAAAACAGTTCAATACCCATCGGCACCAGCGTCCCACTACCCCGCAGGTAGCCTAACGCCCGCGCCAGAAACAGTATATTATTGAGATAGTCAGGGGCTGCATCTTCCAGCCCCAATTCCAGCACCAAATCGGCGTAATTAAACTTGTCTTTTCCTGCCTGCACTACGTAGGCCAGCAGCTTGGTCAGGCTGGTCTGAAGTTCCCGTAGCGGTTGCTGCCACGCCTTGTCCTGTTGCGCTCCATTGTATATAAGCTGCATTACCTGCGGCTTATGGCGGTTGCGATAGGTTAGCTCCGACTGCACGCGGGTGTGGGGAAGCATACGCACGAGCTTCAGGGCAAATTTTGCCCGCTTCTTTTGCCAGTCAGTTACCAGCTTTTCGCGACCCACTTCAGGCGGCAGCTTGCGATTATTTTTATCTACTTCCTCCCAATACAGTCGCCAGGAGCGGAACTGCTCATCACTAATTGCCCACACCAGCCGGTCCCACTGGTTACCGTCCAGGCTGCGCTGCTTGCTAACGCCCACACCATCCAAGAGCTTGTGAGCCAAGGCAAACACGGCTTCTATCAGTGGCAATTTGCCTGCCTCGCAGTCTTTCTGCTTTTTCCAGGCAGCCAGTTCTGCTTGGCGCAGGTCGGTAATCGTCAAGGTAAGGTACCGCTCAATGCATAGTGCCTTCGCCCGTTGCGCCTGGTAGAGTAGCCGCGTCAGCTCCGACCAGCGGCGCTTGTCAGCCAGCCGCAACAATTCGGCTACTGGCAGCAGCAGTTCGTTTCCCTCGCGCAGGGGCGAGCTGCGTAACCGAGCCACAAACTGCTCTACTTCCTGCCGTTCGGCCGGGTTAGTCAGGTGCCGGTAGGTAGGCAGTTCGAGCAGCCGCAACGGCAAGCTTGCCGGGGTGTACATCCCCAACCGAATGCGTTTCAGTTCTTCCAGCCAATGTAGAGCCAACCGGAATTTGGTGCTGGCCTCGTCGCCGCCATCCGGCCCCGCATTTTCGGCCCCCAAATCCAGTGGCAGTGAAAAGGCCGTACCACCAGTCGCCAGCGGCCGAAACCGCTTTACGTAGGTATGTACCTGCTCTTGCACCCGTGCCAGATAGTCCCAACTCAGGTCTGAACGGTGTTGCAAGTCTCGAAGCTTACCAAAATCCTCGTTGGTAATCACGCACATCGCCCGAATAGGACGGCCCGTTACAAATCCTGCATGCTGGCGTAGGGTTTCATCGCGCCCGGCCCGCCCCACCTCCTGCAAAAAGTCTTCAAATGTCGAGGACGGCCCTAGGTGGTAGAGGTAATGAATGTTGCCAATATCCATGCCCATACCAAATGCCTTGGTCGCTACCAGCACTACTATCTGGTCAGCAACCCGCTCCGTTGGTTTGCCAGAGCGCGAGGGCTTGTAGGCGTCATATTTGTCAGCCCGGTCATGTCCGTCGAGGCCCGCATGAAAAAAATCTACCTGTTCGGCCCAGGTCAGGCTGCGCTCCTGTGCCAGCGCCTTCAATGCTAACGTGGTCTCCTCTGCCTGCCGTCGGGTGCGCACAAACACTAACACCCGACTGCGGGCCGGGTCAAACGCTTGCGCCTCTAAGTCGTCCAGCACCGTTTCCAGTTGCTGTGACGCATTAGCTACCCGCTGAAAGCGCATTTCAATATGTGCCTGCACGGGGTTGGAGCCCAAATCACCGAGGAGCTTCATCGTCAGGAAATAATGCGTGAAAGTTGGCTAAAATCTTTTCTGTTACCGTAGCCGAAAACAGGAGTATCGGGAACCGTCGCTTATAGGTCGTTATTGCTTCTGCCCGCAGTCGATTCACCTGCCGGGCTGCATGAACGTAGTCGGGCCGAAACTCGTGACCCCATTGTGAAATACAGTGCGCTTCGTCAAATACAGCATATTCCAGCCCTCCATCCAATGCAAACCGCTGCTCAAAAGCTTTACTGAACCCATTGCTGCGAAACCTCTCGGGCGTGATAAAAAGCAATTGGATTTCGCCCCCTGCCACGCGCCGGTAAATCTGTGCCAGTTCGTCTTGCTTGTCAGAGTTAATGTATTCGACGCTGCTGTAAAAACCCAATTCCCAGAGCTTACTTACTTGGTCTTCCATCAGCGCCCGCAACGGCGTTACCACTACGCTCAGCCGGTTGGTGTAACTGCTTCGGTATAGCGCCGGGGCCTGAAATAGCACCGATTTGCCGCCGCCCGTAGCAAGCGTCACTACCAGGTCGGTTTGGGCAGGCAATATCGCAGCGAGGCAGGGCCGTTGGTTGGGCCGCCACTCGTGTGCTCGCGTCGAGTCGGTAGCGTCCCGCAAAAACACCTGCCGTAGCAGTTCCTGCGCCGCCTCCGGGTCCAGTGGAGAATCCGTATCGGGCCGTATGCCGCCCAGGTGTTGGTCAGCCAGCGCAGCCGCCGCTTCGTAAGATTCCCGATTTTGCCACGACACGCCCACGGTTTCCCGGCTAAACAGCCACGCTTGGGACAGGCTGCTAAAGTCGGGCAGGCGTGGGTCGAGAAACCACAACTGGTTCTGGTCATTGTTGTCGGCTACCAACGCCCGCAGGCGCTGGACCAACGGCCTCTGCAATTCCAGCAAAAATAGCTGGTTACGGACTAAGAAATCCAAGTTCTTATTCTCCGACTCGTCATTGGAGTTAGCGGTTGCCTCATCAGTGGCGGGCACCTCCTTACCCTGCTCTTCTTGCTCCCGTTTCGTTTGTTCAGCTACTGAGTGGTGGGCGGCGGCAAACAAAGCTGAGCCCTGAGCCAGGTAGAAGTTCTCCGACAAGTTGAAGCTGTCCAGCACTACTCGCAAAGGCCCCAGGTAGTTGGCTTCCAGAATATCTGCTGCTTCACTTACCGGAGCTATCAGTAACGCATGGCCATCGCCGCGTTGGTGCAGCAGTTCCAGCCGCCGCCCCATTTGCGCCTCACCGCTCGGGATGTAAAAGCCACGCCCTGCTCTCCCAAAATAGTTTTCCAGTTTCTTTACCTCTTCGAGCCGCTGTACCAACAGCACCAGCGGCAGCGCTTGGGTTCCTCGCTCCGCCAGCCCTGCCGTCAACTCTGCTTGCAGCAGCCAGTAGCGCGAACGATAAATAGTTTCCGGGTTAAGTGGCACCACGCCCAAATGCTGTTGCAGCCATTGTGTAGGCGGCGTAGCACTCCGCAACTGCCCGGTAGGGTAAGTGCGGCCTTCACCGCTCAAATACTTTATGGCCTGCTCCGGCCCGGCTAACTCTTGCACTAGGTGTTCCCATCCAAAGCTAGCCCACAACCAATACTGCCCATATTGGTGCTTTTCCAGCCAGAAATTATCGTAGCCGGTGGGCACTTCAGCCCCTAACTGTTGGACTTGCTCTCGCGTCAGCCCAATGAAGCTTTGCCCACCCGAAAACTTCAGCCACTCGGTAGCAGTCGCCTGGTTGCGGCGCACTTCGTCAGCCGCTAGTTGTAATAATTTTCGCTTGTTATCCAGCGTAAGCAAGTCCGGCTCCACTACAGCGATTACCAAGCTAGGCTGTGCTCGCAACGCTACTTGCTCGTGGCGTAGCTGCTCCACACTCATAGCCCATACGCCAGCTGCTCTTACGCTACCGCCCGCCGGTAAGGCAGCCAAGCACCGACCCAGGTCAACTTCCAATTCCCGCAGTCGCGCCCGCAACGCCGGAGCCATATTGGCCGTCAGCACAGGCCAGTTGTGCCGCTGGCAATGCGCCAGAAAGCGCTGAAATAGCACGCATTCCGTTGGGTGCGCGGTTATTTGTAACGTCACTGCGTCAGGTCGTAATTCCCGATACTCCAGTGCCGTTTGCTCATCGACCCAGAATCGCACCGGGCTGTGCAATAGTGCTTCAGCCCACACCTCGCGGGGTGCCACAAGCACCGCCCCCGGTGAAGCCTCCGTTACCCAATCCTGCACCTGTTGCCGAAGCCCCGACTTAGCTGGCTGCGGCTGTAGCCAGAGAGGTTGCGGGCGCATCAGCTGCGCCGCATCATGCCAAAGCTGTTCTTCGGTGTGCCGCAACCACGACAATGTGGCCAGTTCTCCACGCAAGTCAGTCAGTCTATCCCGTACCTGCGCCGCCACTACCTGGCTCAACAGCTCCCAATCGGTTGGCGCTGCCAGCACTAGCCGCAATACTTGATTCACGAAGAGGCGTAAGGTTAGCTCGGCATCAGCCGCTGCCGTGTGCATAGTGCGCAGAGCATAGGTGTGCAGCTGCGGGCTAAGTGCCATTTCCATTAATAAGGTATCCCAAATGCTCCCGGCCGTCAGTTCCACACCGTGGGCTGCCAGCACCGGTGCGTCGAAGTCGCGCACATTATGCCCTACCACCAAGCCAGGATTAGCTGCGACCCATTCCCGTAGCTCCTGTACCGTGACTGCTATTTGGGCCTCCTCCTGCCCAATGTGCCAAGCCGCTGGAGTGCCCCAGGCTATTTCATGAATAGTTTCCCGGTCAGTTTCCAAGTCCATCCCCACCGCCAAAAACGTGGTCAGAATAAGGTTGCTCAGTAGACCTATCGCCCGCAGCCGGGTAGTAGTAGCATGATTTTCCGTAATAAAGTGCGCCACCTCGTCCAACTCCACATCCGTAAGTTGTGCCACCACCAAGTCGCCCGCGCTAGCCGATAGCTCCCCAAACCGTGCTGATGCTTCCGCTTTTGGAAAGGGTAGCTTTTCGCCCGCCAACCACAAATCAAGAGCAATACCTGGCTGTAACTGCGCTACCAGCAGTCCTTCCAGCGCTTGCTTATCGCCCGTCATGGTACGCAGGGCCTGCTGGTAACGGAAGTAGACTGCCGTGCTGCTTACCTCTGTAACGTGCTTGAGTGTTCGCTGCCAGGCTACATCGCTATGGTTTTCCGTAATCAGGTGCGCCACTTCGCCCACACCTTCATCTGTCAGCTGCGTCACCACTAGGTCGCCTTCGCTAACTGATAGCTTGCTGAACTGCGCTACTGCCTCTTCCTGCGGAAAAGGCAGCTTTTCACCTGTCAGCCATAAGCTCAGAGCAATGCTTGGTTGCAGACGTGCTAGCAGCAACTCCGCAAAGGCTTGTTTATCGCCTGGCATGGTGGCCAGAACCTGTCGGTAGTTGAGATAAGCTGCCGCGCTGCTTATCTCCGGCACCTGCTCTAGCCAGATTTCTAGTGCCTCTTGGTACTGGGCTACTTGCTCGTGGCCTAATGCCTGTTTTAGCCGCAGCCATACGCTGCCTAACTCGTCATCTTTTCCGGTTTGGTCTATATAAGTTAAGTACAGCCCCAAGGTGCCTGTCTGCTCGGCGGTTGGCCACCAGTTGGCCACTACGTCTGGTGCATCGGCAAGTAACGCCAACAACCGCTTCACTACAACCGGCCATTCAGCAAGTGGTGAGCAATAAAGCAGCCATAAATGCCATTGGTGTTCTGGAGCAGCCCGCAGCACTAGCTGTTTCACGGCTTCAGTGGTAATTGTAGGGCCCTTGTCCCTAACTAGATTCACCGTACGCACCGTCAAGGCTAGCATATCAGCATCTATTACTGGGGCTAACTGCTTTAGAAGTTCGTCAGCTATAATCTCCCGAATATCATCTGCCAGCCGGCTGCCTAACAGTCGCTCTGTCGCTCGCCATTCCAACTTAGGTACTAACCTGCGTAGTAGCGCGTGGTCAGTTCCAATCGGCCGCGCCCAGGTGACTTCTGTTTTGCCGGTGTGCCCCGGTCTTGGACTTGGCCGCTCGGCAAATAATAGCCAATCGTTCGCTTGCGGCAGCACGCCACCTAACTGTTTGACATTCCAAAAAATCTCCGCTGGCTCCGCACCTTTATTTAAAAACCCAAAACCCCGTTCGGCAATTACACTAACTACCCGACCGAAATGTAGCTTGTCGTCTTCTGGAGGCCGAGGCGCGTTAGTATTCTGTCGTTGTGCTGATGATTTAGGCCCTTCGCTTTGCGACACCTGCAAGCCTTTATCAGTCAGCTGCTTTACGACTGACAAAGGTGCTAACGTGGGCGTGGGTTCAGTTTCAGTAACCTCCACGTAGGCTGTGGATTGAACAGTAGTTAGCTCTAATGCTGGCTTCTCAATTTGAAGTAGATGTGCCGGGCTGCCAGATTCCCTTATATCAACTGGTAATCCCAATTCCTGCCTGACAAGCTTCTCCCATTCTGTCGGTACTTCTCGTACCAGCCGCAGATTCGGAACATCCGAATTTTTATTTAGAATGGTGTGCAGCTGCTGTACCGTAAGGTTGTATTTCTTCAGTAGCTGCGCCAGTTGCATAAGCCGTGAACTTGGGATGGTCTAACAATAGCGGATATGGAGCTAAGGTAAGTGTTTTAACAAGTCGACTACCCATGCAAGATGTGAAAGCACTCGTTGTAGCAGACATTCGATATATACCATGAATTGCCTTACTCCAGACACATCCTTGTTAGAAACTACAAGCTGACCGCTATAGATGAGCTGAATTCAAAAATACTAGTTTAGGAACCATAATACTTACTTATCGGCCCTAAACTCTCCTTATCTTTACAGCGCTGTGAAACGGTCGTTTTGCAATTGCAAAATCAATAGAGCCCGTTGATTCTCCAGTTTTGACAACCTGCTATGATGCACGTTTCCCTTGACCAAATTCCGGAGCAACTCTCCAAGCTAGTGGCTTGGCAACGATTGTCGCCTAGGCGACAGGCGGAGACTGACAAGCATTTAAACGAATTGCTGAACCGTCACGCCTGGGGAGAGCTACCTCACGCTGGCATTCTACAGACATTGCCCGACGATGCGCCGGGGCTACTACTTATCTACTACCATCCCGCAGGTATCAAATGGAGTCTGGAGCTATTCAATCTACTGTATAGCAGAGACCGCAGAGGACATTTATTTCTGGATGGTGAGCAGCACTTTGCTGAGCCACCTAATCCGGAAAGAAAAATGAAAATAGTGGACTTCTCAATAAGCGAAGACTATCGGGGTCAGGGTACTGGAAGTCGGATGCTGCAAACCAGCCTACTGCTCGGTCAGCAGGCAGATATCCGAGTCATTGGGGGAGAAATTGTAGCAACTGACAAGGTAGAGCGGCTGATACCATATTATATAAGAAATGGCTTTACGGTGCAGCGGGCAACCAATCCTACTGCCCACATCAGGGCCACCATTAGCCTGCAAATAGGATGAAGTCACTCACCCAGACAACAATGCTGCCCGCAGTAGCTGCCGACCGGCCGACGCTGGCGCTGGCCGCCGACCTGGCCAGCCGCGTGGCTCCCAATGTCGAGCGATATTTACTCCGCGGCCTTGAAGGCTCCGATAATACGCGCCTGGCCTACTCGGGGGACTTACGCTCCTACGAGGCCTATTGTGAACTGCACCTGCTCGCGCCCTGGCCTGCCGCCCTAGAAACGCTGGCCAGCTACGTAGCACACCTGGCCGACGCAGGCCGCAAGCTGGCCACCATCAACCGGCACCTGGCCGCTATCGAGAAGAACCACCAGCTGCTCGGGCTACCCTCAGCTATCAACGCCCCGGCGCTGGACGTGCTGCGCAAGGGCGTGGCGCGGGAAATCGGCAAAAAGCAGAAACAGGCCCCGGCCTTTTCCGTGCCCCACCTCAAGCGCACCATCGACCGGCTGGACCTCTCACGACCGGACGGGCTGCGGGCGCGGGCGCTGCTGCTGCTCGGGTTCGCGGGCGCATTCCGGCGCTCGGAGCTGGTCGATATTAATCTGGAGCACCTGGAAATGGTGCATGACGCGACCGATGAGGTGTTGGTCATCACCCTACCCAAAAGCAAAGCCAACCAAGCGGGAGACGTCGAGCAGAAAATCATCTTCTATGGCGAGAATCCGGCGTATTGCCCGATTGGGGCTTACAATGCCTGGATTGCGCAACTCGGGGGCCGCACGGAGGGCCCGCTGTTTGTGTCACTCAAACGAAGCCGGCCGGGCGAGCCGGGAAAGCCCACGGACAAGCGCCTGGCCGACCGGCGCGTCAACCTATTGGTGAAAGAGCACTTGGGCGCGAAGTACTCCGCTCACTCCCTGCGGGTATCGTTTATCACCACTTCCAAGCTGGCGGGCCAGAGCAACGACTTTATTAAGAACCAGACCAAGCAGAAAACGGACGCCATGATTAGCCGCTACACCCGGCTCGACGACATTATTAAGTATAATGCGGGCCGCTCCCTGGGACTATAGCTATGCCCTGAACTGTTGCCCCAGGTCAATCGCGGTTGTTTCGCACTTTTAAAGAATGGAACACCTGCTCCAGCCCCGACACCCACTCGATAAGTACCACCAGTCGCAGCTGGAATTTCTAGCCGCGCTCCCCGAAGAGCAGCGAGTTGAACACGCCCGCCTGTTCCGGTTGGGCAATGCCAGCTACCGCTACCAGCAGCAAGCAGTTGGCGAAATCACTGAGGCTGACTACTTGGATTGGCTTGAAGGCTTGCCCGCTAACATGCGCCGCGTGGTCAAGCAGGAAGGCTTCGAGCAAAGCAAAAGCAGCCTGGCGCTACGCCGGCACGCCCTGGAACGGCGCGACCAAGGCTATTCCGCCTTCATGCAGGCCATTCTGTCGCCCGAAGACTGGGCCTATCAACAGACTGTTGCGCTCTAATCGTGAATTACATGTAATACAAGTAACGTGTAGGAGGAGTACTTCCCTCGTCCATGTACTGAATAATCTCACCAACCTTTTGTGCAAACCGAATAGTAATCGGCATACTATCGTAATAATTGCAGTTGTTGAAATTCATTTTGGTGAGCGCCATGATTTCCTCACACACCTTTTTGAGGGTAGATTCCCCTTCATAGATGCTAATTTCTAAAGGGTGTGGTATGTGAACGCTTGGAAATGTTTCATAGTAAGGAATGTAGCCTGTAGTATACAGAATGCCGTGTACCTCACTAATTTGCATTAGCGTACCTCGTATCACTGGGTAACGCCCATGCTCTCGTAGCAGCTTGATTTTAGCCGATTTGATGGTAACTAAATCGACTTCTACATCTTCTCCTAACGCTTCCAGAATACCATACTTGAAGCCTTCTGCCTCGGCATAGTCCTGGTGAATCGAGGCATCCCAAAAATCAGTGGTTTTGTGAATAACAACCCGGTCGGGACTACGCCCTTTATTGAATTTCCGATACTCTTTCAGCACGGCAATGATTAAGTCATGCGCGTACTGGTACGTTAAATGAGGGGCTCCTGTGTGTTCGACTTTTGAATTCCACTCGAATTTGCTTCCGACAAATATTATCCCCTTTCCTTCGTGATTGAAAGCCTGGGCCACACTGGCCTGCACTAGGTTAGCATCTTCGTCTAGTACCTTATGAAAGCTCACTCCAATGTGACAAGTATCACGGTCTTTCAGCCTGATTGACCACGGAATGCTATCGTTTTTGTAGTAGTTGGCAACAGAGAAATTCCAGGCCTGCATCGATAAATCCTGCATACCCTTCTTCTTGCCAATTACCGTATCCTCCAGAATGATTTGCACTGGGATAGCCCCTGGCACTGTAATAAGCTGAGCTTTCAGGTAGCGTTTAAAGTTAAAGAATCGATTCTGGCCGTAGCGTACCGATGCTAGCTTAGTGAAGACGTTGGTTGGTATAACGAGTATGCAGATATTAGGCTTGGGCATACTTGTCTCTAGCATGTCTTTGTAAGCATCAATGTAGAGATGTGCTGTTTGCACCACCATTTCCAGCGGGGGCAATTCTTCGTTTAGCTTCTTCTCAATCTTGGCTTGCAGAATCGTCTTGTTATTATCTGAATCATTGACGAATGTGCATTTGAACGCGGAGTCTTTATTGAAACCCGGAAAGTCAGGATTCATGCGCTTCGTTTGAGTCGAAGTCGTTTGTGCGTCCTCATCCGTTTTGTCAAACAGTTGAAGAATCGCCATTTCCTCGTCTTCTGCTTCCGATGGTATCTCCCGTACCTCGCCATCTTCAATCAGCACATTTGCATTTGGACCGAGTTCCTTTTTGGATGCCTCAATAGGGAATTCTAGATTTTCCAGCCACCGCAACGTGTGGTCAACCCCAATTTTGGTTCCGATAACTGCGTAGTGGATTTCGGAACGGTGAGAACCATCGGCGACGGAAAAAAAACCACCTGCCATAATGCCAAGCTTAGGGTCGTCACACAGGAAATCATTGTCGAACTGCAAAAGCGGTTCGGATAGAATATGTACTTCCATGCTTACAGGAGCTTGAGTTGTTCGGGTATTGGAGCGAGTACTGTAGCGGCTTTAGCTACCGCTTTACTGTCCTCAGGGATGCTAAAGCCAGCCTTGAATCGAGAATAGGGCCAGAATACAATTTCCGGGTCTGGTTTTCTGGAAACCGTTAACGAGTTATGGTTTTTGAAGAGGTAGCTTTGAATGAAGTGGATATGATTAAGGAATGTTGAATTGAATTCTCTAGCAGTGAGGTAGTTGGTCAGCTTAGTAATACGGTCTGGGGGCAAGGTTTTGGTGCCATCAGACGTGAACAGGTATTTAGGTTGTAGCACGAGGTAAATTTCCTGTTCATCGAATAGCCAGTCGTATTCGAACGCGAAGTGCCGATAGAAGGAATACTTACCATAGGTATAATTTGCTACTACCGTACGGGTTTCTGGCTGGCCGTTGCGGGTAGTGTATTGTACTACCAGCTTATCGCCCTCCCGAGGCTTGGGAAAGTAAAACCGCTTGTAGTCCTTATTATAGCGCAGCTTATTGTCCCACATAAAGTCTTTTATGTGCACATTCAAAAGCTGAACAGCAATCTTGCGGAGCAGTGGCCCCCTCATGTATTGGTGGCGATTATAGGTCGTCAAAGCTTCTTCTACGACCTTCTCTTTAAAGAGGCTCCATGCCGGCAAGTCAATATCTTGAAACGTGTAAACGATGCCGTTCTCGACGTGGAAAGGTGGCACCTCATCTTGCTTCAACAAGTCGTAAACCTCTTTCTTGCTGGTGTAGTTGGCTCGATGTGAGTACAAAGATTTAGGTGCGGGCTGCAGCTTGAACAGATTACTGGTCAGCATCTCGCTGGCATCAAAGTTTACGCGCGTGCGCACACTTGCTGAGAAGCGAGTAAGAAAATCATTCTGGTCTATCTCCAAGCGGTTGGCCACCTTGTCGAAAAGAATCGGATATTTTTTCCTGGCTGTACCAGCGTCTATACTTGTTATCTGCTTGCAGTAGAGCACATCGGTACGGGCATCATACACCACTAGGAGCACCTTATTCTCGTGGGCCAGCCAATATTCCATGTCGTCCTGGCGAGCATGAAATTCAAAGCTGTCGTCTGTTTCCCGGCCCATGTAGCTGTGAGCGCTGTTGGTTGACTTTAGCTGGACCTTTATTAATTCCCCGGTAGGCTGGAGCTGGCCCTCCGCGTTTTTCACAACCAGTTCTACTTCGCCATCAATGCCAAAGTCGCTCTTTGTTGTTTCTCGGAATATTATGTAAGGTATATGCCGATTGCAATAACGGGCAAACTCAACGACGCCTCGCTCACCAATAATGTGCTGAGGCATTAGGGCTTTACTCATGGAAACGCAGTAGGCTAATGAAGTAAATTTGAATTGCTTGCCAATCTCAGCTCTACTATGGCTGCTAACAAGGGTAGCAAAGCGTAGGCACTTTTGGTTCACCTTTACTAAGGTACAGAAGTCTACCATAACCCTGCACTGTCGTCCTGCAAGGGTCATCCCGTCTTGCCTGCTAGTTTTACGCTAACTATTTAGCAGCTACTTAACAAGGTGTGATTCTACTAAACTAGTAATTGTGCCACTCAGCAATCTCAAGTGAATACTGGACTTAGCTCTGCCACCAATCAAACCCTTGTCTCCTTGGGCAGTGCTTTCGACTGGCATGCCTACACTCAAAAAGTATGGCCTGAGGCTGATACCGTGACCCTCCACGCTAAGATGGGCGAAGAGATAAAGGACCTGCAAACCTCGTCGAAGCTTCGCGTAGTGGTCGAACGCAACTTTGCCCTCAATAGCTACCTGCATCGCAACTTTCATCATTGGGGGTATCTGCCAGCAGCTTATACTGAGTGGTGGTACGATATGCTTTTTCTATACCTGCACCTCTACCGGTTGCCGGTGCCAGTTACCTACAGGCACGCGCTCTATACCAGTTGGGTCGGTCGGCCTAAAGGCGCAGCGGAAGTTGCTGCAGCGGAGATTCGGCAAGCGCTTAAGCGCAAGCAGCTGGTAAACTGAGTGCGGAGGAGGTATCCCTAGTAACGAGCTTAGGATTGGCCCGAACAGCCTTAACTGAGGTGAGTGGCTTTCAAGTCAGCTTAGCTGATTCGTTAAAACTGTCCGTGACGCTGCTTCTGCTAATGCATTTGAGTAGCTTTACGCTAAAAACCCTTGCCCTTACTTCACCACTCGTTGGCTTTTGTTCCGAAGGAATTGATTACCACTACCTCTATCCACACGAGCCGCACCATCATGTTCGCGGAGCTGGCTCGGGTAATGAACTATGCTACCGCTAGTGGCAATTTTCACGATTCGCTGGGCGAAAACGTGGTAGGGAAGCGTACGAAGTCCAATTTGGACAAAACCAACATACTACTTCAGAAGCTCTATACCTTCAACCCGCAGTACGCTCCTTTTCGAGCATTTGCCTATTTCTGGCCGATGGCTGGTGAAACAGACCAGCGAATAATGGCCATGTTGCTGGCGTTGGGCCGAGAGCCGCTGCTGGCAGAAAGCGTGGAGTTGGTGCTACAAACCCGCCTAGGTGACCCTGTTACCGTGGAGCAGTTGCTAGCAGGGTTAGAGCATCGACACCCAGGCCGTTATAGCACAAGCAGTGCTCACGCAATTGCGCAGCGCTTGGCCAGTTCCTGGAAGCAGGCCGGCTACTTGGAGGGAAAGGTAAAAACTCGCCGGGTACAGCCGCAGCCACAGCGATACGCGGTGACTTTCGCCTTACTACTGGCCTTTCTGCACGGCGAACGAGGCGAATTCATCCTACGCAGTAAGTGGGTGCAGGCTTTGGGGCTGCCCGAAGCAGAGGTGCGCAAGCTAGCAGCGGATGCCGCTCTGCATAACCTGCTGCAGTATCAGGCAGCGGCGGCCGTCACGGTATTTGCCTTCCCTCAACTCTTCAACACGTTAGGACTGCATGGCCTCCAAAGTTGAATCATTGCTCTTGGCCTTTCAATCGGTGCTACGTGAGCCCTGGGCTAATACCTTGTCGGGCCATGAGCGCGTGTGGTTTCTGGTTTACGACCCGGCAGAGCAGCGCAAGATAGACTTGCATTTTGGTGATTTTGAAGTGTCGGCGAAGCAAGCAGGGAAGCGCTGGCTGGTCGTATCGCTCAAGCCTTGCTTTCCGCAGTGGATGGCTGCGCACAAGTACCGGGAAAGCTATTTTGCTAAGCCCAATGCCCTCATGACCCAGTTGGAAGTAGGGTTTCGGCAGTATGCTATTGACTACCTGCGCGACGCCGTCGAGGCCGGCCAGCCGGATGAGCAGACCTTGGTGGTGGTGCGCGACACCAGTGCGTTGTTCAGCTTTGTGCGCCTAGCCGACGTGCTTGAAGCAGTGGCCAGTACCTGCAAAGGCCGCCTGCTTGTGTTTTTTCCTGGAGAATACACCCAAAATCAATACCGTCTGCTGGATGCCCGCGACGGATGGAACTACCTTGCCCGCCCCATTCTCGGCTAATTCAGCCCCTATCTTTTTCTCATGCTAAACCGCGACTTATTTACGCTCACGCCTCAATCCAGCAATCTGCTTAATGACGGGGTTGTAAATATCAATGCCCACGAGCTGAAGATTATCCGTTACGAGCTGGAAACCTTCGTGTGTGAAGGTGAATACGAGCGAGGGCTTCAGCGTATTCTGGACACCTACCTTAAGCATCTGGATAAGCCGCAGCAGCCCGCCGTATGGGTGAGCGGTTTCTTCGGCAGCGGCAAGTCGCACCTGGTAAAAATGTTGGGCTATCTGTGGGAGGACTTCAACTTTCCCAACGGCGTAACCGCTCGCACCATCAAGCCATTACCTGCGCCCGTCAACGACCTGTTTGTCGAGCTGGGCCGCCGGCAGAAAGTACAGGGACAGTTAGCCGTAATTGGTACGCTGAAAGACTTTCCTTCGCCAGACATTAGGTACTCCTTCCTGAGCTTGCTGCTGAAAAAATTGGGTTTGCCGGCTCAGCTGCACTTGTTCAAATTCGTCCATTGGTGCATCAAGCAAGGGATTCATGATGAGCTGGTAGCGAAGCTGGTAGCCGAGGGAACTACGCTGGAAGAAGAAGCACAAAACCTGTCCGTTTCGCCTATCCTGGCCCGCGCAGTGCTAGAGTTGCTGCCCAGCTTTGCCGACTCGGAAGCCCAGGTATTGGACCGGTTTGAAACCAACTTTCGGCCTCAGAACCCGAATGAGACGCTGAGCCGGGAGCAGCTGATTAACACCATTAAGAAGGAAATTCTGCCGCTCAGGTTCGGTGATAAGATTCCCTGCACCATCATTGTGCTCGATGAGGTGCAGCAGTTCATCGGACAGGATAGCAGCCGTACGATTGACATTCAGAACCTGGCGCAGGACTTGTGCGCCGAGTTTGAAGGCAAATTCCTGCTGGTGGCCACGGGCCAGAATGCGCTGACGGATACGCCCCAACTCCTGCCCCTTACGCACCGCTTCTCGGTGAGCGTGCTGCTCTCCGATACCGATGTGGAAACGGTGACGCGCAAAACCGTGCTGGCCAAGAAGCCTTCGGCGGTAGTCCCGCTGGGCAAGCTGATGGAAGACCGGCTCGGGGAGATTTCGCGCAACCTGAGCGGCTCCGATTTCAGCTATAGTACGGCCGAGCGCGACTTGCTCAGTGCTGATTATCCCATGCTGCCCTCGACGCGCAAATTTTGGAAGCGCATCCTGCAAATCATTGACACGGCCGGCATGGACGGGCAGCTGCGCAGCCAACTGCGTATCGTGAACGAAGGCGTAAACCTGGTAGCGGAGAAGGAATTGGGCAGCATTGTGCCCGCTGACTTCGTGTTTTGGCAGAAGCAGGGCCAGATGTCGCAGAGCCCAGTGCTGCTGAATGAAACGAACAACCTAATTGAGCTGCAAAAAACCAAAGGGCCGCACGGCCTGCTGGAAAGTCGGATTCTGGCCGTGGTATTCCTGCTGGATTTGCTACCCGACAACGTGCCGGGCAATAAAATCAAGGCGGATGATAACACCATTGCGGACCTGCTGCTGGAAAACCTGAACCAGGGCTCCGATAACTTTCGCGAAGAAGTAAAAGCCGCTATTCAGCGGCTGGTGACGCAGCAGCACCTGATGCCCATTGAGCAGGAGTATCGCCTGCAAACCAAGGTAGGGGGCGAATGGCAGCAGGAATTCAAGAAGCACGAAGCCAAACTGACGAACTCCGGCGGCGACCAGATTCAGCGGGAGCTGCGGGAGCGGATAATGGCTTTCTTCAAGGAGCGCACCAAGGCCATCAACATTCTGCACGGCACCTCTAAGCTGCGGCGCGACTTTGAAGTATGGGACCAGCTAACGACGCGGCCCAATACGGAAAGCCGCCTGCACGTATGGGTGCGGGAAGGCTGGAGCGACGGAGAAGCCTTGCTGCTGAACGAGATACGCAGCGAAGGCGCCGCCGTGCCTTTGGCCTACGTGTACGTGGCCAAGCAGCGTGACCCGGACATTCGCCGCGAAATTGTGCGGTATCTGGCGGCTGACCTGACGCTGAAGAGCAAAGCGCACAACCTCTCCCCCGAATCGGAGCAGGCGCGGCGGAGCATGGAAACCCAGCGGGGCCTCGCCCAGCGGGCCTTACAGGAGCTGATTGAAACGGCCTGCAAAGAGGCTGCCGTGTACCTGGCCGGGGGCAAAAAAATAGATAGCGGCGACGTGCTGCCCGATATCCGCGAGGCGTTGGGTAGTTTGGCTGACCGCCAATTCCCGGAGTTCAAGGCCAAGGGTGACTACGTGGGCTGGGGCACGGCCCTGACCAAAGCCATTGGCAATGCGCCCGAAGCGCTGGAAAAAGTGGGCTGGAAAGGCGAGGTGAAAGACCACCCCGTGGCGGTAGAAATTCTGCGCTTCATGGGCAATGGCACCCACACGGGCAAAGCCATCCGGCAGTACTTCATGAAAAGCCCCTTCGGTTTTGACCAGGATGCTGTAGATGCGGTATTGCTGCTGCTGCGCCTGACCGACCAGATATCCACGCCGGAAACGACCCTTAACCAGAGCAAGATAAGCGCGGCCGAATTCCGCAAGGAAGTACACTCCGTGGAGGCCAAGGACCGGATAAAGCTGCGCCAGCTTTATCAGTCGGCTGGCCTAAGCTGCCAGTCGGGGCAGGAGCTGGCCATTTCCGGCGACTACCTGCGCACCTTGCAGGAGCTGGCAGGCCGCGCGGGAGCCGAGCCGCCCATGCCTACCCCAGTCAATGTGCAGCATCTGCACGACCTGAAAGGCCGGGAAGGCAATGAGCGGCTACTGGGTATTCTGGAGCAGCAAGCTACCCTGCGCACCAACTTTACGGAGTGGACGCAACAGGCGGCCACGGCGAAACTGCGCCTGCCGCAATGGACGCTGCTAATGGACCTGCTGCGCCTGGCCCCCGCCTCGGCTGTTATCGAGCCCATTCGTCAGGAAGCCGACGCCCTGCGCGATGACCGCCTGCTGCTGCACGAGCCCGACCTGGTGGCCCCGCTGTTGGCGCGCCTGGCCGATGAGCTGAAAACCCTGCTGACCGACCGCAAGCAGCGCTACATCACCGACTATGATAGTCGAATGACTGCATTGCAGGACGATGCCTATTTTGCCAAGCTGGCCCAGCCGCAAAAGCACGACCTGCTCGGCCAAAACCAGCTGCTTGCCAAGCCTGCCCTCGCGCCGCTGGATGCCGCCGGCCTGCTCAGCAACCTGCAAAAAGTGTCGTTGGAAGGCTGGGATACCAAGCTGGCGGCCTTGCCAGGGCAGTTTCAGGCAGTGCACGAGGCGGCGGTGAAACTGGCAAAGCCCGAGGTTAAAACCTTCAAGCTGCCGCGCACCACCATTACCTCGCGCCCCGAGCTGGATGATTACCTTGATGGCCTACGCGCTGAGCTGGAAGAAATGTTGGATAGCGGCGAGTCAGTGATTCTGAATTAGCGCAGCCGTTAATCCAGCGTCCCTAGCTCCTTACCCGTCCTGCTGAGCTTGTCGAAGCGGTTGAGCTGCTTCGGCAAGCTCAGCAGGACGTTCTTTTATCCTCTCAAAAAAACAGACTACCCCTTTCCCACCACCCATGTCAGTTCTCACCGCTCCGCAACGGGGCACGCTCGAAACCACGGTTATCAAAGCCCGCAAAGTGGCTGAAACGGGCGCCCGCAATGCGTTGGCGGCCCTGGCCGTAGACCAGGCCGAGCCCTTTGGGCACCTCGACCCAGCGGGGCGCGAGCTGCGGGTGCGGCTGCGGGCCAAGGGGCGGCTGCTGGGCGATGTGCGGGCGGCCGACGGCCGGCAGCCGCTCGACCACCTGAGCACGGAACTGGCCTATGAATACTGGCACCGGATGCTGTTTGCCCGCTTTCTGGAAGCTAACCACCTGCTGATGTACGACGGGGTGAGCGTGACGCTGGAAGACGTGGCCGAGATAGGCCCCGACGATGGCTACGCCGACAAGTGGACGGCTGCGGGGGCCTACGCCTCGCGGATGCTTCCGGCCATCTTCCGGCCCGAAGACCCGCTGCTGCAAGTAGCTTTCGCGCCCGACGACCGCATTGCCTTGGAAAGCCTGCTGGAAAAGCTGGAAGAAGCCACCTTCACCGCCGACGATGCCCTGGGCTGGGTGTACCAGTTCTGGCAGAGTGAGCGCAAAGCCGCCATCAACGCGAGCGGCGACAAGATTGACGGGGCCCGGCTGCCGGCCGTGACGCAGCTCTTCACCGAACCGTACATGGTGCATTTCCTGCTCGACAACACGCTGGGTGCGTGGTGGGTGGCGCGCCACCCCGGCGAGCAGCCGCCCGTGCGCCTCGACTACCTACGCCGCCTGCCCGATGGCCAGCCGGCCGCCGGCACCTTCGCGGGCTGGCCCGCCACCACGGCCGCGCTCACGGTGCTCGACCCCTGCATGGGCTCGGGCCATTTTGTGGCGGCGGCCTTCCCCATGCTGGCGCGGCTGCGGATGCACGAGGAGCACCTCACTGCCGAGGAGGCCACCGACCGGGTGCTGACCGACAACCTACACGGCCTGGAGCTGGATGCCCGCTGCACCCAGATTGCCGCCTTCAACCTGGCCCTTACGGCCTGGAAGTTCTGCGGGGGCTACCGGCCGCTGCCGGTGTTGAACCTAGCGTGCAGCGGCCTGGCCCCCACGGGCAAAGTGGAGGAGTGGCAACGCCTGGCGGGCACCGATACCCGTTTGCGTAACGGCATGAAGCGCCTCTATGAGCTATTTCAGCAAGCGCCTGAACTGGGTAGTCTCATCGACCCTACCGCAGTAGAAACAGACATATACATAGCGGGCTTTGATGAATTAAGACCAATGCTAGAAAATGCTGTTGCACAAGAACAAGCGAAACACGACGATGAGCAGGCCGAACGCGGGGTAGTAGCGCAGGGTATAGTCCTCGCCGGCAAGTTGTTGGCACAGAAATATACTTTGCTGATTACCAATGTGCCTTACTTAAAACGAGGCAAGCAAGACCGTATACTTTATGACTATTGCAGCAAATATTATCCTGATTCAAAAGATGAATTAGCAACCGTCTTCCTAGAAAGGATGATGCGTTTAACTAAACCAGATGGCTTATCCTGTTCTGTAACACCACAAAACTGGCTCTCGCTAACTAGCTATAAAAAAATTCGCGAAAAGCTTTTACGAGTAACTAGCTGGCAATTTATTGCTCGTTTGGGACCAGGTGCGTTTCGCGAAATAACTGGGGAAGTAGTAAAGGCAATTTTAGTAGGATTCACACAAGCTAAACCAGCTAAATCACATACCTTCTTTGGTTTAGACACTTCCGAACTAAAAACGCCAGAAGAGAAAAGCGACAGCTTATCCAAAGGAGACTTAAATATTATTGACCAAGCTAAGCAGATTAAAAATCCAGATGCACGAATAGTATTCAATAATCAAGATGAATCTGAATTATTGAATAAATATTCTAAATCAACTAAGGGAATATCTACTGGCGACGACCCAATTTTTACTAGAAGCTTCTGGGAATTGACTTCGCTCAATTCTATCTGGGAGCCGTATCAAACGACTTCTAACGGAGCTAACGAATGGAATGGCTTTAGCTTAGCTATACGCTTTGAAGAGGGAAAAGGGAAATTGCGTGCTTTTGCAAAGGCTCAAAAACCCGATAGGCATATGGACCTGCGCGGCCAGCATATTTGGAACAAGAAGGGAGTAGCCATAAGTGCTATGAGTGGCCTGTCTTGCTCATTCTACTTGGGCAACAAATTTGACTCAAACGTTAGTATGATAGTCCCTACTAGCAAGGCATATCTGCCTGCTATTTGGTGCTTTTGCTCTTCAGACTTATTCTACAAAAGTGTTCGTGTCATAGACCAATCACTGAAAGTCACAAACTCCACTTTAGCCAAAGTCCCCTTTGACCTAGCCTACTGGCAAAAAGTAGCCGCCGAGCAATATCCCAACGGCTTACCCCTGCCCTACAGCGACGACCCTACGCAGTGGCTGTTTCACGGGCACCCCGAGCCCAGCACCGCCCCGCTCCAGGTGGCGCTTGCGCGGCTGCTCGGCTACCGCTGGCCCGCCGAAACGGATGCCGACATGGAGCTAGCCCCCGAGGCCCGCGCCCACTTGGCCGCCATCCAGGCCCACGACCACCTCACCGATGGCGACGGCATTGTGTGCCTACCCGCCGTGAATGGCGAGCCGGCCGCTGCCGAGGCCCTGCGCACCTACCTACAAGCCGTGTACGGCGACGCCTATACCACCACTACGCTCGAAACGCTGCTAGCCCGCGAGGGAGCCAAGGGCAACCTGGACAAGTGGTTGCGCGAGGAGTTCTTCGCCCAGCATTGCAAGCTGTTTCAGCAGCGCCCCTTCCTGTGGCACATCTGGGACGGCCGCGCCGATGGGTTCAGCGCCATTGTCAACTACCACCAGCTCACCCGCGAAAACCTGCAAAAGCTCATTTACACCTACCTCGGCGACTGGCTGCGGCAGTGCGAGCAGCAAGTGAAGCGCAATGAAAGCGGGGCCGACGGCCGCCTGCTGGCCGCCCAGGCCCTCGACCGCCAGCTCAAAGCCATTCAGGCCGGTGAAAGCCCCTACGACATCTTCGTGCGCTGGAAGCCGCTGGCCCAGCAGCCCCTGGGATGGGACCCCGACCTCAACGACGGCGTGCGCCTCAACATCCGCCCCTTTATGGAAGCCGAGGTACTGCGCCGGCGGCCCGGCATCAAGTGGGGCATCGACCGGGGCAAGAACCCCGCTAGCGCCTCCTGGGGCGAGCTGCGCGACAACGACCAGCATTTCACCCTCGCTGAAAAGCGCGCCGCCCGCGAAGCCACCGAAGCCAAACAGCCCGCCTAATCCCCCTAATTTCCAGCCCCCACCCGATAGCCCCGGCGGATGCCATGCCCAAGCTCACCCTGAAAGATAAAGTCCTGGCCAGCCTGCGCGAAGCCACCCAGCACAACGGCAGCAGCATGGTGCCGCCCGAGGTGATACTGTGGCTCGACCCCGAGCGGCAATGGGAAGCCGTGCTACCGCTATTGCGCTCCGCCCTGCCCGAGCTGCTGGTACTGGGCGACTACAACCCGGCCCTGCGCCAGGGGCCGGCCGTCTGGCTCAAGTGCATGGTGGCGCGGGCGCTGCCCACGGCCGACTGGGGGCCGGAGGTTATCCCGGTGCTGTACCTGCCGGGGGTTTCGAAACGAGACTTGCGCTCGCCCGAGCCGCAAGGCCTACAGCTGGCCCCGCTGCGCGAGTATCAGTATACGGGCGTGGTCTGGCTCCAGGAGAATGGCAAGGAGTGGACCATCAGCGCCTTCATTCAAAACCCCGGCAGCGGCTTGGGCCGGCGCACGGCCACCGACACCGCTACCAAGGATACCTTGCTGCTGGCGCTGCCCACGCTGTTTGAAGATGGCGAAACCCTCTATGGCGCGGGCACCCTGGATGCGACCCAGGTGCTAACCGCTCTCTTCCCCGACGAGGCCTCCTGCGTGCTGCGGTGGCTGGAAGAGGGCGACGCCTTCCTGGCCAGCCTGGAACCCGGTCGGCAAGCCTTATTCCGCACGCTGTGCGAAACGCGCTTCGACTTCACTCCCGACCCCAATCAACGCCTGGCCGTGGCCGAAAAGCTGGGGGTGCGCCGGCAAGCCGTGTGGCAGCCCGTGTGGCAGCACTACACGCACGCCCCGAAGAAATATCAGGGGCTGCCCGCCCTGCTTCGCCAGGCCCAGCCCGCCGGCTTGGGCGGCATGTTTGCCCCCAATCCCGAAAGCTGGCCGCAAGTAAACGAGGAGCAGGAAACGGCCCTGCGGCAAGGGCTGCTGAAGGCGGCCGCGCAATTGCCCCCGGCCGCCGCTACCCAGCTCACCGCGCTGGAAGCCGCCCACGGCATGCGCCGCGCATGGGTGTGGGCCGACTTACAGCAGTCGCCCCTGGCGCAGGCCCTCCCCCGCCTGCTGCAGCTGGTAAAAACCACCACGGCTACCGTCCCCAATAGTGACCTGGCCACGCTGCGGCACTACTACGAAACGCAGGGCTACCAAGCTGACCAAGCCATGCGTAATGCCCTGGCCGCCGTCACCTCCGGCCCCGACCAAGCGGCTATTCGCGCCCTCACCACCCTGTTTTACAAGCCGTGGCTGGAATTAGTCACCGACCGGTTTCAGCAATTGTTACGGGCCGATGCCAGCGCACTACTGCCCGGCAGCGTGCCAACCCCGCCGGAAGAAGGCTTTGTGCTGTTCGTCGATGCGTTCCGGCTGGAAGTAGCCCAGGAATTTGCGGCGCAGCTGCGTAAAGATGGCTACGACGTAACGCTTACCACGGCGTGGTCGGCCCTGCCCAGCGTTACTCCCACGGCCAAGGCCTGGTCGTCGCCCCTGGCAGGCATCGTATCGCGCCAAAGCAACGTGGCTGATTTTGTACCCCAGCTAGCTGCTTCCGGCAAGGTGTTGAATGCCGTTAACTTTCGGGGAGCACTCCCTGAGGTTGGGTATACGTTTTTACCCCTGGGTAACGCTCTCAAAAGCGGGCAGCGGTACTGGCAGGAAATAGGTGACGTGGATACCAAAGGCCACGAAGAACAAGCCGGCATCGTGCACCGCATCCCGGAGCTACTGCGCCGTGTGCGCGAAGCAGTTGACCGGGCTTTGGAAGGCGGAGCCGCTCGCATTCGCCTGGTAACCGACCACGGCTGGCTACTCCTGCCCGATGGGCTGCCCAAAGAGCAGCTATCGAAGGACTTGGTTGATACCCGCTGGGGCCGCTGCGCGCTGCTAAAAGCGGGGGCCACCTCCTCGCTACTGCAATTGCCCTGGAGCTGGAATCAACAGCAATTCATCACCTACGCGCCCGGCATTTCCTTCTTCAAAGCCAACGTCGAGTTTGCCCACGGCGGGCTTTCCCTGCACGAATGCCTGGTGCCCGTGCTGACCATCAGCAAGGTTGGAGCTGCAACCGCGGCCATGGCTGGCAAAATAGCGCAGCAGAAGTGGACTAACCTGCGCTGTAATGTAGTGGTGGATGATGCGCCCGAAGGAGCCACCGTGGACCTGCGCACGAACCTGACGGATGCTAACTCCACGCTGCTTGTTCATGCTCCAAAAGCAGTTGGCGGGGGCAAGGCATCGCTTTATGTCGACGATGACGCTATAGGCCAACCAGCTATCATTGTACTGCTTGGCCCCGACAACACTATTCTGGATAAACAGTCCACGCTGGTGGGCGGGTGATTTTGCGCACGTTATGGAATTAGACAACCTCGACCACATTGCCGCTCGCGCTTTTGAGGGCTTCATCGTGCGCAAAGACTTGCTGGAGCAGTTCCGCAAAACGTATCCAGTTCCGACCTACGTCATTGAATTTCTCCTCGGCCGCTACTGCGCCACCACCGATGAGGAAGAAATTCAGGAGGGCCTGGAAATAGTAAAGCGGCAGCTGGCCGACCGCACCGTGCGGCCCGGCGAGGAAGAGTACTTCAAATCCAAAGCCCGCGAAAAAGGCTCCATTAAGCTGATTGACATCATCACCGCGAAGCTGGATGCCCGCACCGATAGCTACGTGGCCACCCTGCCCAGCCTGCGCCTGAACAACGTGCGGATTGCGCCGGAAATGGTGAATGAAAACGACCGGATGCTGACCGGCGGCTTCTACGCCGAAGTAGAGCTGGACTACGACCCCACCATTGCGCAGGAAAACAGCGGCCGGCCGTTCGGCATTGCCAGCCTGCGCCCCATTCAGCTTTCGCAGCGCAACGTTCTCAATGAGCTGTACCGAGGCCGGGAGCAGTTCACGCTAACCGAATGGCAAGACTTCTTAGTACGTAGTGTAGGCATGGAGCCCGGCGGCATGAGTGAGCGCGCCAAAAACGTCCTGTTCGTGCGGATGCTGCCGTTTGTGGAGCGCAATTACAACTTGGTGGAGCTGGGGCCGCGCGGCACCGGCAAATCGCATCTCTACCAGCAGATTTCTCCCTACTCGCACCTCGTTTCGGGCGGCAAAACGACGGTCACCAAAATGTTCGTTAACCTGAGCAGCGGCGAGCGGGGCCTCGTGTGCAAGTACGACGTGGTGTGCTTCGATGAAGTCTCGGGGGTGAGCTTCGACCAGAAGGACGGGGTCAACATCATGAAGGGCTACATGGAAAGCGGCGAGTTCAGCCGCGGCAAGGAGCCCATTCGCGCCGATGGCGGGGTGGTACTGGTGGGCAACTTCGACGTAGACGTGGAGCACCAGCAACGTGTCGGGCACCTGTTTGGTCCGCTACCCAAGGAGATGCGGGACGATACGGCCTTCATGGACCGCATCCATGCCTTCGTGCCCGGCTGGGACTTCCCCAAGCTGCACAAGGCCTACTTCACTACGCACTTCGGATTGGTCAGTGACTTCCTGGCCGAGTGCTGGACGCGCCTGCGCGACACCAGCCGGATTTCGGCCGTGCTGCCCCGGGTAGATTTCGGCGGGGCCCTGAGCGGCCGCGACACCACCGCCGTGCATAAAACCATCAACGGCCTGCTGAAGCTGATGCAGCCCGACCCAGCGGCCCCCATCTCGGATGAGCTGCTGGAATGGGCCGTGAAGCTGGCCCTGGAATACCGCCGGCGGGTGAAAGAGCAGCAGAAGCGCATTGGCTCAGCCGAGTTTCGCAACACCCATTTCAGCTACCGCCTGGGCGCGGACGGCATCGAAACCTTCGTCACCACCCCCGAGCTGCACAGCGAGAACACCATTGGCGAAGACCCCCAACCCCCCGGGCAGGTGTGGACGCTGAACACCGGTGGCACCGATGAGCCGGCCGGCCTCTACAAGATTGAAGTCAATGTAGGGCCGGGCAGCGGCGTGAAAGTGCTCAACCGGCCGGCCCCGCCCGCCTTCCAGGAGAGCGTGCGTTTTGCCGAGCAAAACCTCTACAGCAAAGCCAAAGAGCTGCTGGGCGACCGGGAGCCCCGCGCCCACGAATTCTCGGTGCAGCTGCGCTCTTTCGATGCCTCCAAAAACGGCAGCGGCCTGGGCATGGGCGTGCTGATTGCGCTCTGCAGCTCGCTGCTGGAAAAGAGCACCAAAGGCGGCCTCGCCCTGGTAGGCCAGCTGAACCTGGGCGGCTCGATAGACCTGGTCTACAACGCCGTGAACCTGGCCGAGCTGGCAGTGGAAAAGGGGGCCTCCACCCTACTCATTCCGCTCAACGCCCGCAAGCAGCTCAACGACCTATCGGATGAGATGATTACCAAAATCAACATCCAGTACTACACCGATTTGCGCGACTGTTTGCTGAAAGCACTACAAGACTAACCGCCGCCAGTTTCATTCACGCTCTGCTTTGTTCACCTCATGATTATCAGCCACATAAGCATCCGCAATTTTCGTTCTTTGGATGATTGTCTACTAGAGCCAAAGGACTTGACCCTGCTGGTTGGGCGTAACGACGCGGGAAAGTCTAACTTGCTGCGAGCGCTAAATTTGTTTTTCAACAATGAAACTGAGCCAGGCAAAGCTTTCCTCTTCACCCGGGACTACTGCGCTTTCGCCCCGGAACGAGTCAATAAAGCGAAGGAAATAGTTGTTAAACTGACATTTACCCCACCTAACCATTATAAGGATGCCAAACCTATCAGTTGGCGGAAGGTCTGGCGCATCGGGGGGCTGCATTCCAGCGAGGTTGCTTTTGCCGAAGGCGGTAGCCTTCCTAGTAGGGGAAAGCTAGCTACTTGGTTGAACAGCTTAATATTTAAGTACGTGCCCGCCGTCAAAAGTCAAGCGTACTTTCAGCAACTGTTAGGTGATTTACACGATACACTTACGGCTACCATCGAGAAAGAAATCAAAGATGCTGGTACGCAGTTCATCGATAAAATACGAGATAATACGGCTCAAATAACGGCGGCTACTGTACAGCGCTTGGGCATACAAAGCATTATCGGATTACCAAGTGACTTGAAGGGGTTGTTCACTACCCTTGATTTTCAAACAGGTACTTCAGAAGCTGCCTTCTCGTTAGATGCGCGGGGCGACGGTATTAAATCCCGGCACATTCCTATCATTTTGAATTTCCTAGCGGAACAGGCTAATAAAAACAAGTCAAAGGGTGCCGTTAAAGTCAGCACTATTTGGGGCTATGAAGAGCCGGAAAATAACTTGGAACTAATGGCTGCATTCGCATTGGCCGAGGAGTTTTTAGAGTACGCTCAAACCATTCAATTGTTGGCTACTACTCACTCGCCTGCCTTCTACGCCCTAGCTGGTCGCGAAAACGCCCGCGGATACTTGGTAAAAACTGCCGATAATAATTGCAGCCAGATAGTGCCCCTGGACAACACTAGAGAAGTCGACCAGCACATGGGTATGCTACCTCTAATTACCCCTTATATTCAAGAACACGTTGAGAGGGCCACCGCAGCAGCTGCGAGCCTAATCCAAGCGCAGGAGCGCATTGAACATTTGGAGCGGCCTGATAAGCCTACATTATTCTTGGAGGGTGTGACAGACCAGACCGTGCTTAATCACTATTTGCCTTTAGTGCCGGATGGTATTCCTGATATTGAGCTGCGTACAGAGCGTAGCGGTGGTTACAACTGGGTAGCCGATATGTTGCTGGCCTGGGCTTATTCGCGCAAGCCCCAGCAGGCAGGTGGACTCCTGGATGCTGACCGCGACGCTGTTACCTGTAAGGAGAGGGTTCGCAAAGACTCTAAATTTGATACTCAACAGCAAAATCGAAGAGTCAAGTTATTTGACTATACGAAGCCACCACATATTCTATCAATCTATCAGGCAGGCTTTAAACTTCCATATGCCTTGGAGGAATTGTTCCCACCTGCTATATGGGATTATGCTGAACAGCAGGATTGGCTACAGGAACGGCCGAATTGGCGAGATATAGTGCCAGCAACGAATGCCTTCGACAAATCCCCACTCGACCAATGCCTGGAGCGAGGATTGTCAGAAAACCAAGTTCGCTACATTCGCTGCTGCGTGAAGCTGGAAGACAAAGCAAAGTTTGCTCGCTATGTTACCAACTTGCCAGCTACTGATGCGGACCATCTGTACTTCTTGCAACATACCGCTACACCGCTGGCCAGGGCTCTGAATGCTTTTTTCGTTCCGCCAGTAGTTGACCAGCCACCTATGCCAGAGGCAGATGCATTACCTGCGGATATCAATAACTAATCGTTTGTAACCAGCTCTTACAAGCTTGTCGTCGGTGAGAGCAACGGGGCTTTTTTTGATAAAGCACTGTGTATGTGCTTTCCGTATAAATCCGGCTATTTGCTAGAAGACCTTATGAAAGCCAAGCAGGCCAACCTCCTCAAGTTTCTGCAAACGTCGAAACAGTTCATCATTCCGATTTATCAGCGCACCTACAGCTGGCAGGAAAGCCAGTGCGTCAACAACTGCATTTTATTCAGATGAAGTGAGGCAAGCCATCTGCATTTGAAAAGTAGCCAGCGCCGCCCCATCCGGCAGCAAAAATCTTTGGCTGGGACTATTCGGCGGGAACTGGAGCAGCTCGTTCGGCACGTCGAGGCTGCGCAACAGCCGGTGCAGCAACCGGGGCTCCTCCTTCTTTAAATTGCCGTTTTTGAGGTTGATGATGGTGGTGTAGGGAAACTTGTGGGCCTCGCAAAACGGCAGTAGCCCGCCCCGCGCAATCATCTTCAACCGATTCTGGGCGTAGAGCAGCGCTTCCTGATAGGGCAAGGCCAGGCTCAGGTCGGGAAAGCTTAGGGGCACTACTTCCGGCCCGCGTTTTTCTTCTTCCATGCTTTGTAGCTTTTAATCATTTCGGCGGCCTGCTCGGCCGTCGTGGCCCGGGCCTGCTCCTCCGTACAGTCGGGCTTAAACTTAGCTTTTACCTCCCCATCGGTGACATAAAGGCCCCACTCGTTGCGGCCGATGGTATACTTGCCCACGGTGGCCAGCACGTTTTTGGCAGCCTCCGCCTGGGCTTTGATGAGGTAATTGACGGCCAGCGCCGGGGTAACGGCCGCGGCCGATATGCCGGCCGGCACGTTGAAATACTGCTCGCGCCACTTCAGGTAAACGCCTTTCGGCCCCTGCCCTACCACCACCGGCTTGCCCTCATGCAGACCCACCTCGCGGGGGGCCGACGCCCGGCGCTGGGTGATGAGGTCCTGGGCCTGCGCTTCGCTCAACTGCGCGGGGCTGACGTCCTCGGGAAGATTATAGTATTTCTCGGCGTGCAGAATGTATGGGCCGTTTTTGCCGGTGCCCAGCAGCATTTCCGTGCCCTCGAAGTGGCCTATGAGGCGCTTCTGCAGCTCGGCCCGGTCCGGCGTGAGCTGGTCGGCGGCGGCCACCCAGCCCAGCAGGTTCTGGTCGAACATCGGCACGAACTGCTGGTAGGTCTGCTGACCCCGGGCAATCTTATCGAACACGGCCTCGCAGCCGGCGGTGAACTTGTAGTCCATTACCTTGGGGAAGTTGCGCTCCAGAAACTCCGTGACTTCGGTGCCGGTGGCCGTGGGCAGCAGCTTGTCCCTATCCGCGCCCAGCGTCTCGCTGCGCTGGCTGGTGGTCAGCTGCCCGCCCTGCCAGGTCAGGACCTGCGCGGTGAGTTTCTTGCCTGCCACGCTACCGGTGCCGATGTACTTGCGGGCGAAAATCGTGCGCAGGATGGACGCGTAGGTGCTCGGCCGGCCAATGCCCTGCTTTTCCAAATCCGCGACCAGGGTGGCCTCGTTGTAGCGCCTGGCGGGGCGGGCAAAGCTCTGCCGCGCCTCCAGCTTTACCAGCGTCAGGACCTCGCCTTCCTGCACCGAGTTTTTGAGGGTCGTTTCCGCCTCGTCATCGGACTCCTCCCCCTCCTCCTCAGCATCCTGGTACACGGTCAGGTAGCCGGGGCGGGTGAGTACGCGGGTGGAACTGGTGTAGGTGTCAGCGGCATCGGCCGCTGGCGCGAGGGTTATCGTGGTCTGGTCGTACTGGGCGGCTAGCATCTGCGAGGCCAGGGCGCGGGTATAAATCAGCCGGTAGAGCGCCTGCTCGTCGGGCGTGTCGCCGGCGTGGGCCTGCTCCCAGTGGGTGGGACGAATGGCCTCGTGGGCCTCCTGCGCGCCGTCCTTGTTTTTGGTCTGGCGGGCTTGGAACTGGTCAGCGCCGAACTGCGCGGTAATCTGCGCCCGGGCCTGCAGGGTGGCTTCCTCACCCAGATTCACACTGTCGGTGCGGATATAGGTGATGTGGCCGCCCTCGAACAGCTTCTGGGCCAGGTCCGACACCTTCTGCACGGTAAACCGGAGCTTTTTCACGCCTTCCTGCTGCAGCGTCGAGGTGGAGAATGCCGGCGCGGGCTGCCGTTCCACCTGCTTCTTCTCCACGCTCAGCACGCCAAAGCCCCCGCCGCGGCCGACCTGCAGCAAGTAGGCCTGCGCCTGGTCGAGCGCGGCGAAGGGCAGGGCCGTGCGCCGGGCCCGCAGCTGCTCGCCGTGGCCGGTCTGCAGAGTGGCCACCACCGGCACGGTAAGCGCGTCGGTGAACTGCTGAATCTGCCGCTCCCGCTCCACCACCAGGCGCACGGCCACCGACTGCACCCGGCCGGCCGAGAGGCCCGCCGCCAGCTTGCGGTTGAGCACCGGACTGATGGTAAAGCCCACCAGCCTATCCACGGCCCGGCGGCCCTCCTGGGCGTGCACTAGGTGCAGGTCCACCGTGGTGGGCGCAGCCAGCGCGGCCCTGATGGCTTTCTCGGTGATTTCCTGAAAGGCAATGCGCTTGGTCGTGCGCGGGTCAAGGCCCAGCACCTCGCAGAGGTGAAAGGCAATGGCCTCGCCTTCCCGGTCGGGGTCGGTAGCCAGGTACACGCCCTGGGGACCGGCGGCTTTGGCCAGGCGGCGTAGGTTGGCCACCACGGCTTTTTTATCGTCGCTGACGACGTATTTCAGGGCGTGGCCGTGCTCGCGGTCAATCCCAATGTCGCCCCCGCCCACGGGCAAATCCCGAATGTGGCCCACGGAGGCTGCCACTTCGTAATCGGAGCCCGCATAGCCCTTGATTTTCTTAATCTTGTTGGGGCTTTCGACGATAATAAGCTTCATGCTGGGTAGCTAGTACGCAGCGAAACTACCAAGTCCAATTAGCCCTCTGGAGAAAAAAGGATGAGTGGTAAAAAGTCGCGGGTGAAGTGCAGAAACTGGCTGCGAATGGTAGTACAGCTGCTGCCTGAGCTAGGCGTTTGCTGACTAAAAGCTAGCTGGCGTCTGGCTGGTTCTTCTTGAAGCGCGGGCGGCCCAGCGCCGGCGCGGGCGGCTCCACGGGGTTGTCCATCTGTTTCTGGGCCAGCCTGGTCATGGTGAGCAGGTCGGACTTGGCCAGCTCGGCTACTTTCACCAGCTCATCCAGCGTGAAGCTGCCGGGCTTGGCCATCCGCACATTCAGCGTGTTGTGCGAGATGCCGATGTGCCGGGCCGTGTCGCTGCGCATGCCCAGGGCGTGAATGAGTTCGGCCAGCGAATCATAGGAACTTGGTTTGAGCATAGCCGGGGCCGCAAAGAGGTCTAACACGAGCAAAGATTAGTCAATTTTTGCAACATTACGGCCCCCGCCGCCCCGTAGTTCGGCTATTCAAAAAAGCTGGGTGCCTGGTAGCGGACAATTTCCGCCCCGTCCGGCTCGGTGATGCGGTCGAGGTAGACCAGCACGTTGCCGTCGCGGGCCTGACGCTCGTCGGCCCGCTGCCAGACAGCGTACAGCTCGGCGTAGGGGAAAAAATTCATCTGGTCGAAGCCGCTGGCGAAGCCCTGCACCATTTCCGCTACCTGCTCGCGCTGCTCGTGGGACACCTCGTTGTAGACCCAGCGCAGAAACTCCGCCGTGTCGGCCGGCAGGTCGAAGTAGGCCACCGTCTGCGGCACGGTGTGGCTGCCCATGTAAAGCAGCAACTCCCAGAGCCGGTAGTGGCTTTTCTCCCGCTGCCAGTATTCCACGATGTCGCGGCGGCCGGCCCCCACGTTCTGCCCGGCGAACTTCATCGTGCCGGGGTCGGCTGCGAGGGCTTTGCGAAAGCCGTAGTCGGTGACCCAGTCCTTTTTCGTGAGGCTCGGAAAGTTGTACATGGGGGGGCGTAGTCAGGGTTGGAGAGGTAAGTTAAGGCAAAGCCGGAACTGAAAAACCACTTTTTATAAGTGGCTATTCCGGCCTCGGTGCCTGTTGCGGGCTGTTCCACTCGCGGTAGGCGGTGGTGTAGCGGTCGGCCACGATGGCCAGGCGCTCGGGCTGGTCGTCGCGCTTTATCCAGACGTGCGAGCTGCCGCAGTGCACCTGGTAGCCGGGGCCCAGTAGTTGGCGGGCAGCGTCGGCAAACCCGCACAGGTCGGTCGTATCCGGCGCGGCCTCGATAAGCTGCCGCAGCTGCTCGAGGCGCTGCGCTTCGGTGGAGTCGGCCGGTTGCTGCTCCACGGCCAGATAAGCCAGCTGCGGGGCGAAAACGGAAATATTCAGGGGGTGCTGAGTGGTCGGGGGCATGGCAAGAAGAACAAAAAGGAGAAAATGGCTACGCAATGGGCGGTCCGGGGCTGGCCAGCTCCCGCGCCAGCAACAGCACCCGGGCGTTGTGGAAGGCCTGGCCGAACACGCCGCGCTGGTAGTCGCGGGCCAGCTGGCCCACGTTGGCAAACTCGTAGCGCAGGCCCGTATCACCCAGCAGTTGTAGGAATTGCTCGGCTTCCTCGGAACTGAAGCCACTCAGGTCGCGGCCATCGCTGAGCAGTAGCTGCACGCCGGGGCGCTCGTGGCGGCCCCGCTCGTAGGTGGTGTAAATCAGGCCTACGGCCCGCTCCCGGGCGTAATACACGGCATCGCCAACAACTAAATCCAGGGGCTGGGGCATGGCATGGGGGTTAAATTAGTAGCAGAGAAAACTGGCCGCCCTGGTCTTCACGGGTGGCCCGCAGGGCCTCGCGGCCGATGGGGCGCACGGCCCGCACCAGAGCGCTGAGCACGTCGAAATCCGGCTGGGTATCGATGCGCAGCCCGAGCCGCTGGGCCACTTCGGCGGTCAGGCCGTCGGAGTCGAGGCCCTTGCCCAGCTGCTGCATCAGCATTTCCACGTCGGTAATGGCGGCGATAACCCGGCTGCGGTACTGGTTCCAGCCCGGGTTGATGATGGTGGGGGCCTCGCTGGCTCGCATCCGGCAGGGGCTAAAGGTGGGTGTCGTAGCCCGTGACCGAGGTGAAGAGGGCGGGCAAATCCTCCCCGTACACCATTTCAAACGTCTGCTGGTTGGTAATGACCGGCTCCCAGTCGACCAGCTTTTGGTGGTAGAATTCCACCTTGTAGGTGTCGGTGGGCATAAGGGTAATTTTCAGGCGGTTCACCCGGGCCTGATTGTGGCGCAAGTCCATCCGTAGCCAGGGATTGGGGTTGCTGGCCGTCCGTCCGGCGGCCATGAGCTTGTCGGCTCCGGTCATCATCAGGAAGCGGCGGCCTCCTAGCTGGGACAAGATGGTGTAAGCTTCTTCGACGACTTCCGGTTTGGCGCTCATAAAAGGGCATTTTACTGCGTTGCTGATACTTATTAAACGCGAAAAGCCTATTAATGTTTCAATTTTATTGAAATTAAAGTGTCAATAATTGATTGCATTAAGGGCTGGGTCAGCTACGCAATTCGCTTTTTCCCTCTTGTATTCTGCATTCTTTTTCCGCCGCTAGCTGCTGGGTAGTGTTGCCTGTTGGGGCATGTTCAATCAGGGCATTTCAGTTGCTTGGGAACCACTATTGGTCTGGCTTGGCACATTTGGAAACCAGTTCAGGCAGCTAATCGCCGGTTTCGGCTTCTTAATCGTGGTGTAGGTATTGCATGGCACGGGGGTGCTTTACCAAGGAAAGAGAGCAGCTGGATTTATGGCGAATTATGGGCGTTTCTGACGTTGAAAAGGCACATATGGCTTATGAAACCTTTCCTTTTGCTCCTTAAAAGCTGGCCAAAAAGCTGACTGGAAACCTATTGCTGACTTATAAAACCTTTCCTTTTAGTTAACTAAAAACTAGTGAGAAGCTAGTTTCTGGCTTATAAAACCTTTCCTTTCGGGTGTGAGTGGCGTTTACTTGCCCGATTGTCTGTGGATTTGCCAGAAGATGCCAGGGGGTGGCGCTGCTGGCTGCATGGCTTATAAAACCTTTCTTTTCGGTATTGACATCATCTCGTTGCTAGCTTGTTGGGCGGTATCCAACTCGAAACGAAATTGATAATTTAGGGCCATTAGCTGCGTACTAACCAGGTGTTATCGTGAATATAATATTAATTATTGTTAAAGTACAATCACTGTTTTTTAATCGTTGCCGGGTTGTTTCTGTTGTTTTCTTGTTTCGCCCTGTGTCGTCCGAGTGGTACCAGACTCCTTAAAAGCCTTTTTTTTCTCCGCATCACAAGCTTGTGAGATTTGTTAGTTATTTGTCTTATTTGTAGGGCTTGTAACGTGTTGATTAACAGTAAATAGGGAGGCCTTTGGGAAAGGTTTTATAAGTGAAAGGAAAGGTTTTATAAGTCTAAAGGGAAGGGATTATAAGCGAAAGGAAAGGTTTTATAAGTCCAGCGGAAAGGTTTTATAAGTGAAAAGAAAGTGTGAAAAGCTAAAACTTTCTTTTGGGCTTTCCTTTTGACTTCTCCTTGTTATCTTCGCATACCCTCCCACTCTCCCACCTCCATGCAAGTTCTTGATACTGCGGCTGCTATAGCCAATTCTACCGGGCTTGAGATTCGTCAGCACAACGCCATCACCACGGCGCGCTACGAGATGACCGCCTGCGAGATGGACATTGTGTTCTATCTCCTCTCGTTGCTGAAGAAGGAAGACCGCATCGGCACTTTCTACCGGGTGAAGGTGCTGGACCTTCAGCATCTTACCGGCCGGCAGTGGAACTACCAGCAATTTCTGGAAGCCACCTCGGCGCTGCGCAGCCGGGAGTACGTAATTGAAGACAACAAGCGTATCCTGCAGGTGGGTTTGCTGGCTTCGGCCGAATACATCAAGGGTGAGGGGGTTATCGAGTTGGAAATCTCGGAGAAGATTCGGCCGTATCTCATCGACTTAAAGCGCAACTTTACGTCCTTCCGCTTGCAAGCGGCTTTTAGCCTAAGCAGCAAGTACGCCAAGCGCATCTACCAGATTGCCTCGCAATGGAAGGACAAGTCTGAAACGCGCACCTTCACCCTGCACGACCTGAAAGTAATGCTGGCTTTGAAAGACCCGAAGGGCATTGAGGCGGAGCAGTATACCAAAGTGTCCATGTTTCAGAAGTATGTGCTTGACGTGGCTGTGACGCAAATCAACCAGAATACGGACCTGCACATTGGCTATGAGCTCATTAAGAAGGGCCGCTCTTTTGAGAGCATTCGCTTTCAAATCAAACAGCAGGAGCCCCAGCAGCTGCCACTTCCTTTTGAGCAGCCCCTGGACGATTCGCGGCTGCAGATGGCCCGCCAGCGGCTGGCGGAGCTCGATATTCGGGATACCCGGCTAATTGAGCAGATTCTGAGCGAAGCGCGGATGGTAGACGAGTTGTTCTCGTTCTGCTATAAGCTCAAAACTGGTAAAGTGAAGGCATCCACCAACCCCGGGGGCTTGTTTCTCACGGTGGTCGGGTTGCGTAAATCGCAGGCCGCGCCGGCTGGTAAATAGCGGCCGGAGTATAAAAAGTGCTATTGGGCAGGTGGCTCGTTATCAGGGATGGCCTGCCTACAAACAGAGTAAAAAAAGGCACAAATGCAATTGTGATTTGTACCTTTTTTTACTATAAATCAGGCGGTTAACGCCCCATCTATGGATGAGCTTGTTGATTGGGCTAGCGCAAGAACTCGTACCAGCGGGGAACAACTAGGGCTGATGGTATAACAACCACAAATGCCGCTCGCTTCGTAACCAGCAGCCTGTACCTTAGTAGATGTATTCCCACGCCACCAATGCCCGATATGCCTGCTTCGTCCCTCCCCTTCGACCTGGCGGGCTTCGACGATTTTTCCCTCGCGCTGCTGGAAGTGGCCTTGACCGGCTTCATCCTGTTCCGGCCCGTGTACGACGCAACCGGCGCGACCATCACCGACCTGGCTTATGAGTACCTCAACCCCGCTGCCCAACAGATGCTGCGGCTGCCCCAGCGCCCCGCCGAGTCGTTTCTGACGCTGTTTCCCACGGCCGCGCCGGCCGGCATCTTCGCGTTTTACCGCGACGCCTTTCTATCGGGCGAACCCAAACGCGAGTCCTTTAATTACCAGCACGACAGCCTCGACGGCTACTTCCACCTGGCGGCCCGGCGGCAGGGGGCGCGGCTGCTGGTGAGCTTCACCGACACCAACGACCAGCCCCGCTCGGCCGTGGAAGACGCCCTGCGCCAGAGCCAGGCGCGCGAGCTGGCGGCGCGGGCCGAGGCCGAGGCCGGCCGCCAACGCTTCTACGACGTGCTCATGCACCTGCCCGCGCTGGTGGCCGTGTACGAAGGGTCGGAGCTGGTCTACACCTTCACCAATGCAACGTATCAGCGGTACTTTCCGGCCCCGGCGCAGCTCTTTGGCCGCCCCCTGCGCGAGGTACTGCCCGAAGCCGAAGCGCAGGGCGTGGCCGCGCTACTGGAGCGCGTGTACCGCACCGGGGAGCCCTACTACGTGGAGGAGCTGGAAGTGTGGCTGGACTTCACCGGCGGTGGGCAGCGCAGCCAGCAGGTGTTTCTCAACCTGCTGCTGCACCCGTTGCGCGATGCGCAGGGCCGCGTAAATGGCGTGCTCGATTACAGCCACGACGTGAGCGAGCAGGTGCGCGCCCGCCAGCAGCTGAAGCAGCTCAACGACGAGCTGGAAATGCGCGTCACGGCCCGCTCGGCGGAAGCCCGGGCGGCCTTGCACGAAGCCGAGCACCAGCGCGAGCAGCTTCGGGTGCAGCAGGGCCTGCTGCGCCAGATTTTGGGCCAGGTGCCCGCCGCCATCGCCACGCTCAGCGGCCCCGAGCACCGGTACACCTTCTTCAACGACCAGTACCAGGCGCGCACGGGGGGGCGCACGGCCTTGGGCCGCACCGTGGCCCAGGCCGTGCCCGAGCTGAAGGAACAGGGCTTCATTGCCCTGCTCGACCAGGTATACGCCACCGGCCAGCCCTTCAGCGGCGCCGAAACGGCGCTCATGCTGCCCGACCCCGCCACCGGGCAGCCGGTGCAGCACTACGTGGACCTTATCTACCAGCCGCTGTTCAACGGGCAGCCGGAGCCCCAGGGCATTCTCGTGTTTATTCTGGACGTGACCGAGAAGGTGCGTGCCCGCAAGCAGGCCGACACGCTGCAAACCGCCATGCTGGCCGTGGTGCAGCGGCAGGCCCAGCAGCGGCAGGACCTGTACCAGATTTTCGAGCAGACGCCGGTGGCCATCGTGCTGCTGCGCGAGCCCGACCACCGCATCGACTACTTCAACCCGGCCTTCACCGAGCTGTTTCCGGGGTTCTCGTTGCAACGGGGCGGAAAATTACGCTAAGCCGCAACGTATTGTTTATCAATACACTTCGCTGGTGTCTCAATAAACGCTCGTTTTATGAGGCAAGCAGGAACGGGGTAGAAAGCGGCCCTAACTAATCAGCAATGTGCCTTTTATTGTCGTCTCACGAATCAATGATTTACTTCAGGCCGGCTTAGTGAGATGGCGAGACCCTTAACGCAATTTTTCGCCCCGTTGTAACGAGTACCCCTTCTACCCCATTCTCGGCAAAGAGCAGTTGCTGCGTTACCCCGAGCCGGGTGAGCAGCGTTTTGTTCAGGAAGTTGGTCGTCAGGTCGTCATCGACCAGCAGAATGCTGGAAAGCTGTGGCATAAACGGGGGTAGTCAGTGCTCCAACGAAGCCGGTAGAACTGTCAAGGGTACGGCGGGCGGACCTTCGTGTTGCCGCGCGGGGCTTTTTTCACGGTGTGAGAGGCAGCGGCCGGGTTCTGCCAGCCTGTCCATTCTCCCCAAGGCTCGGGCGGGGGCACGACGTTCATCGTGCGACGGCCCACTTAACACAGGCGCCGGGCGGCCCGGTGCCCGGTGCTACCGCGCTGCGGCTACGCCGCGAAGTGCTGCGCCAGAAAACGCGCTACCTGCCGCTGCGTCAGGGGGTTGTCAAGGTAGTCGGCAATGGGCAGTTCCTGGGCCATCTCCAAAGCCCAAGCTGCAAAAGCACTTGACCGCCAACAGGATATGATGGTAGCCGCGATTGACCAACTTCTCGGGTTCGGAAGGGCAACCAACTACCGATACCTTGCGCATCTGGGCGTTGCAACGGGGAAGTCAATTCAAAGGGACTCCGTAGCCCGCTTGCACGGCCTCGGCCGACAGGCTGCCAACGCACACAATAGTCGCCTCGTAAGCCCACGTGATGCCACTCCCTGCTGTATTAGCTTTTCTCGGCCACGTATTGCGCCGCCACCTGCGGCTCTTGCTGGGCTTGGTGTTCGGGTTCTTAGCTCCGTGGCTCTTATTCCTGGAAATTGCCGAAGAAATCTGGGAGGGCAACGGCTTCCCCGGCGACCAGTCCATTTTACAATTTCTGCACGCCCACGCTTCCCCCACAATGGACGCCGTAGCGCTCTGGTTTGCCCGCGCCGGGGGGCCTTGGGCCACGCTCGTGCTGGAAGGATTGATTATCCTGGGCCTGCTGCTGGTACGGCAGTACCGGGCGTTGGGCTTCTTCGCGCTGGCAGTGGGCGGGGCCGGCCTGCTCAACCTGTTTGCCAAATACATACTCAGCCGGGCCCGGCCGGCACTATGGGTGTCACTGTCCCCGGAAACTTCGTACAGCTTCCCGAGCGGGCATTCCATGGCGGCCGCGGCGCTGGCTGCTACCCTCGGCGTAATGCTCTGGCGCACCCGCTTTCGCCGGCCGGCCCTGGTGCTGGGGACTCTGTGGGCCCTGGGTATGGGCTGGTCGCGCGTATACCTGGGCGTCCATTTCCCCTCCGACGTGTTGGCCGGCTGGGTGGGTTCGCTGGGCTGGGTTGGCGGTCTGCATTTGCTGTTTGCCCGCTATTTTATGCAGCTGCGCCACGTCTGGGGCGAGGCCCGACTGTACTGGAACGGACGGGCCGCGGCCCGTCTGGCGCGGGAAGCCCCCCCGGCGGTGGCGAGCGGGCGGAAGTGCGGCCAGGAGCGGCTACCAATTCCCGTTAGATTTTGGGCTTAGCTTGGCCAGTAAGTAACCGGAAATAGTCATCGTGAAAATTCTAATCGTAGAAGACGAGCCCACCCTGCGCACCTCGCTGGTGGACCACCTGCAGCGCGACGGCTACCGCTGCGAGCAGGCGGCCACCTACGCCCAGGCCCACGAGAAAATCAAGCTCTACCGCTACGACTGCGTGCTCGTGGACCTGACCCTGCCCGG
>NZ_JAERQF010000013.1 GCF_016734815.1 Hymenobacter rubidus | reverse complement strand
CTCCGTGTCGGTGAGAGAAACATTCATGCGGCAAGATTAACCAACTACTTTCGTTTTTCACTTCGCGAAAGGTTTAAAATACTATCTGTTAGATTTGACTATGCGATTCATGTTCCCTTGGTTTCTGATTGGACTAGTGGCAACTGCTATTCCTGTTATTATTCATTTACTTCAGTTACGACGTCCTAAACGGGTACTTTTTACTAATAATGCTTTTATTAGGGAAGTGGAGCTTGTGGCGGTCCGGCACCGCCAACTCCAGCACTTACTGATTTTAGGTACGCGCGTGTTGGGAATTGTTGCACTAGTGCTGTTGTTTTGTCAGCCATTTATTCCTGGGAAAAAGCCAACTGATTCAACTACAGGTGTGGACGTGTTGGTGGATAATTCTTACAGTATGCAAAGGCGTGCTGAAGAACAAGGAATACTATTTACGGCGGCGGCAAGGGAAGCAGAAAGAATAGGAAAAACTGCGCCGTCGGTGAAGCGCTTTCGCTTGTTAAATGACGGCAATGCACAGTTAAGCTATTTGTCTTATATGGCAAAGCTGGCAGAAATCAAGTTGACTTCATATAACCCGTTTGCAAAAATTCACGGAAATGGCATTGAACCAAAGTCCGACAGCCGACGGTATTTGATTTCTGATTTTCAGAAAAAATCATTCAATGAAAGGATTCTAAACGAGCTTGGGAATGGCCAAACCATTTTGGTGCCGCTGACAGGGAAAGAAACAGGAAATATTTACGTGGACAGTGTATGGCTCGATGATGCATTTGTGCGAATTCGCACCAACGTTGGGTTGCATATTCGTGTGCGGAATGGGGGAACTGTGGCTGTGCGGAACTGCCCAGTAAAGGTGTTTCTGGGTGCGAAACAGGTGAGTGCCTACCAAGTCAGTGTTGAACCGGGGCAGTCGGCGACACAGGTTGTGCAGGTGCAGGTAAGTGACGGGGCACTCGCGCTCGGACGCGTAGTTACCGAAGATTTTCCGGTCACATTTGATGATGCCTATTATTTTACTCTTCGGCCAGCAGCAGCTATTCGAGTAATAGAAATTGGGGAAAAGCCTGTTTTGCAACCGCTTTATGCCAACGAGCCGTTGTTTAACTACTCCTTTGTTAATTCGCAAAATATCGACTATAATGCTTTACGTCAAGCTAATCTGATATTTGTGCGTGAATTAGGACAGGTGGACGCGGGAATGCGGGAGGCTTTGCGAAATGTGTTGAAACGAGGTGGCAGCGTTGTTGTGGTGCCAAGTGCTGCAAGTGCAGGCCATGATTCTTATGCCTTGCTGTTTAAAGAATTGGGTTTAGGGGCCGTTCAGTGGGAAGCACAAGTGGAAGCGCCTGAACTTCGAGAGGTGGCGATGCCGAGTGCGCGTGAACCATTTTTCCGGGATGTATTTGGGGCACAACAGCGCGGAGTAACCATGCCACGCGTGGCGCCGGTGTTGCGGTGGTCACGCACGGGAACTGATATTTTGCGGTTGCGCGATGGGGAGAGTTATTTAGCAAATTTTGCGAGCGGTGCAGGACAAGTGTATGTATTCTCTGCGCCGTTTGCAGAAAAGTATTCTGATTTTGTGTCGCATGCGCTGTTTGTGCCGGTGATGTACCGCTTGGCCATGCTGAGTTACCAAAACGAACAGTTACCGGCATACCGTCTGACCCAAGGAACGGTAAACCTAAAATTACCAATGGCCAGGGTGGCTGGCAACCATGCAGAAAGCACTGATGAGGCGAGTTTTCGGTTGGTGCGAGATAGTCTGTCGGTAATTCCGGCGCAGCGGGTGGTGGGCAATGATTTGAGACTTGAATTGCCGGCGGGCATGGATGCGCCGGGTTTTTATGAATTGCAACAGCGCGGAAAAACACTGACTACTTTGGCCTTTAACCCGGATAGGCAAGAATCGGAATTAGCAGTGTACTCAGCTGACGAACTGAGGCAAATGATTGGGCCCAACCGTCCGAACATTCGGGTGGTGGAAGCGGGAAAGGACGGGGTTGGGCTGGCAAAGTTTGAGGCAGAGCAAACGGGACAGCCGCTGTGGCGCTATTTTGTGGTGTTGGCGCTGTGCTGCTTATTAGCGGAGGCCTTACTGATTCGATTTGGCAGAACCCAGGCGGGTGCAAAAAAGGTTGCTGTTACAGCTTGAGTGAGGGGCTCAAGAACGTGCATGCTGGGTGGCTGAGGAAGTCGTAGGACGTATCTTGCGGCTTTAATTGAAGCACGAACTATGGCTGATTCTTCCATTGAAGGCAGGGCATCTACGACCGATACAGCAGCAGAATTGGCTACGCGTATGGCGGTGCGGGCGGGCTTAGGAATCGGGCTGGTATGCGTGATTTGGACGGTGGGCCTGCAACTAACCGGTAATAATGGTTTTGGACCGAAGCAGATACTGGCGCAACTGTTGGTGCCGCTGGTGGCGCTGGCCAACGAATGGTGGTTTGGGCAACGGGTGAAACCGGAAAAACCGGGCCTTGGCAGAGCATTGAAAGTGGGTAGCCTGACGGTGCTCATTGCAGCGGTGCTATCGGCCATTGGCGTGCTGGGGTTGGCCTACGGGGCGGGCGAGCCGGCACTGGAACGCAACCGGGCCGAGGTACGGGAAATTGTGCGGGTGCAGCAAGCGGAGAATTCCAAAGTGAAGCACAGCGAGCAGGAGCTTCGGCAGCAGGAGCAAAACGTGGCCAACCTCACAGCCCAGGGCTTGGCGGTTGGTACTTTTGTGCGGGTGTTGCTCTTTGGGATGGTGTTGGCGTTGCCGGGAGGGATATTTTTTCGGGAATAATTCGGTTTACCTTGCGGTTCATTTGCCCCAAACCATGGAAACTAATGCTACTCCGATTACAACTACTTCGGTAGGGTTACGCTATGGCTTGCTAACAGGCCTAGTAAATGTCATTTTCTCCTTTGCGCTTTTTGCAACGCAGACCGACCAATCGCCGGTGCGCTGGTTGGGGCTGAGTATTTTGGTGGGCGGCATGGTGCTGGCACACAACGCGTATAAACAGGCAAATGCCGGCTTCATGGATTATTCCGAGGGCCTGGGCATAGGCGCGATAATGAGCGTGATTTCTGGAACTTTGTCAACGGCCTTCAGTTTTATTTACATGAAGTTTGTCGACCCCGACTACATGGGCCGGATTATGGAAACGGCGCGGGCCAAGATGGAAGCCAAAGGCAACCTAACCGACGAACAAATCGACCAAGCCATGGCCATGATGCAAAAATTTAGCACGGTAGGGTGGATGGTGCTTTTTGGAGTGCTAGGCTCGCTGCTGTTTGGCTTCCTGATTGCGCTGGTGGTTTCGGCCTTCACTAAAAATTCCAAGCCTGAGTTTGAATAAATCATCCGCTCCTTTTCCGGTGGAAATCTCCATCGTAATTCCGCTGCTGAACGAAGCAGAATCGTTGCCGGAACTAACGCGTTGGATTGCGCGGGTTTTGGAAGGAAATGGGCTGACCTATGAAGTTATATTGATTGATGATGGCTCGACGGATGATTCCTGGGCCGTAATTGAAGCATTGGCGGCCGATGATGCAACGTTGCGCGGCATTCGGTTTAATCGAAACTACGGAAAATCGGCGGCCTTAAATGTTGGCTTTGAAGCAACCCGGGGGCGTGTGGTGTGCACGATGGACGCCGATTTGCAGGACTCGCCCGAAGAGCTGCCCGAACTCTACCGCATGATTGTGGAGGACAAGTACGACCTGGTGAGCGGCTGGAAGCAGAAACGCTACGACCCCTTGTCGAAGACGATTCCAACCAAGCTATTTAATGGCGCGACGCGGTTGATGTCGGGGATTCAGCTGCATGATTTTAACTGCGGGCTGAAGTCGTACGATTCGCGCGTGGTCAAGAGTATTGAGGTGTATGGGGAGATGCACCGCTACATTCCGGTGATTGCCAAATGGAACGGGTTTCGCAAGATTGGAGAGAAGGTAGTGCAGCACCAGGAGCGGAAATATGGCGTAACCAAATTTGGTTTGGAGCGCTTCATTTTCGGATTTCTGGACTTGATGAGCATCACCTTCGTGGGCCGTTTTCGGCGGGCTCCGATGCACTTTTTTGGCACGTTGGGCACGCTTTCCTTTCTGTTAGGGCTGCTGATTACGCTGTGGCTGACCGGTGAGAAAGTATGGCTTTCGCTGCACAACCTGAAAGCCCGGCAGGTAACGGAGCAACCGCTGTTTTTTCTGGCGTTGACGGCGGTAATTGTGGGCGTAATGCTATTTGTGTCGGGGTTCTTGGGCGAAATGATTCAGCTGAATGGACCGAAGCGCAACGACTATTTAGTGCGCGAAACAATTAATTGATGATGCTTGGCCTATGAAAGTTGTCATCATCGGACCAGCATATCCGTTGCGGGGGGGCTTGGCGACCTACAACGAACGGCTGGCCCGCGCCTTTCGGGAAGCCGGTGATGCCGTGCGCATTGTCACGTTTTCGCTGCAATACCCCAATTTTTTGTTTCCGGGCCAGACGCAGTTTAGCACCGAGGCGGGGCCCGCAGATTTGGATATTGACGTAAGTCTGAATTCCGTAAACCCCATTTCCTGGCTGCGTGTGGGGCGAAAGCTGCGGGCTGAACGGCCTGATTTGGTGGTTTTCCGGTTTTGGTTGCCGTTTATGGGGCCGGCGCTGGGCACGGTGGCCCGGCTGGTGCGCGGCAATGGGCATACGCGCGTAGTAGCCATTACGGACAATGTGATTCCGCACGAAAAGCGGCCGGGCGACGGGCCGCTGACGCGTTATTTTCTGAGTGCCTGTGATGGGTTTGTAACCATGAGCCGGAGCGTATTGCAGGATTTGCAGCGGCTAGGCTTTGGCAACAAACCGGCCGACTACCGGCCGCATCCGCTCTATGATAATTTTGGCCCGATGAAGTCAAAAAACGAAGCCTTGGCGGCGTTGAATCTGCCAAATACAACGGGCTATTTGCTGTTTTTTGGGTTTATTCGGGCCTACAAAGGCTTGGATATCATGCTGGAAGCCTTTGCAGACAAGCGGGTGGCTGCATTACCAGTTAAATTAATTATTGCGGGTGAATTTTATGAAGACGCGGCCCCGTATGAAGAATTAATTACGCGGTTTGAATTAGAAAACAGAATAGTCAGGGCTACCGATTTTATTCCGAACGAAAAAGTAGTCGATTATTTCTGCGCGGCCGATTTAATTGTGCAGCCATACAAGAATGCTACGCAAAGCGGCGTGTCGCAAATAGCGTATCATTTTGAGCGGCCCATGCTGGTAACGGACGTGGGCGGGCTAGCCGAGCTTATTCCGGATGGTGTGGTGGGCTACGTGGTGCCGCCCACCCCGGCCGCTATTGCCAATGCCGTAGTGGATTTTTATGCCGCTCAGCGTGAAGGGGATTTTGTGGCCGGCGTGCGCGCGCAGAAAAAGCAGTTTTCGTGGCCGGTGATGGTGGCGGCGCTGAAGGAAGTAGCAGAAGTGCGGTAAGCTTTGGCTTGTTGTAAGAGACGAATTGCGGCAAGCTGAAACTTACCGCACAACGCTTTCGCGCACGGCTTGCAGCACTTTTTCAGCCGGCAAATCTTCCATGCAGCTGGTGCCGAGCTTGCAGCTGCCCCGGTAAAAACACACGCAGTCTTTGTTGGGCTGCACCAGTTGGCCCCGGCCGTAGAGGTCGAATTCGTGCGGGTTGAAGATGTTGTTCATCAGGATGGTGGGCTTGCGCAGGGCAATGCTGATGTGCATGCCCATGGTGACTTGCGTCACGATGCCGTCCATCTGGTTCATCAGGTTGATGAACTGGGGAAGAGGAAAGGTGCCGAGGTAGGCCGCGCCGGTGGCGGCGTGCAGCTCGCGGTTGCGGGCGTCTTCGGCCTCGCCGCCGAGCAGCACGGGCGTGTAGCCGGCGGCTTGCAGGCCGTGGATAAGCTCAATCCACTTTTCGGTGCTCCAGAGGCGGGTGGTCCACCGGTCGCCGCAGCCGGTGTTGAGGCCGATGCGGGGGCGGGCAGCGGGGAGCGCAGCCCAGTCGTAGCCTTTGTCGTCGTGGGTGTCGAACACGTATTCTTCGCCCCGAAAGTCGAAGCCGCAGAGCTCGAAGATTTCCTGCACGTAGGGCTTGGTGTTGGCCTGGCTGACCTGGTCGAAAATGCCGGTGAGGTATTTGTGCTCGGCCAACTGGTTCACGGGCCAGGCCACGCCGTCGTGGGGGCGCAGGGCGTAGCCGTATTTTTCCTTGGCCACGATGGTGTTGAGCAGGGCGCAGGCTTCCTTTTCCTTGTCGAGGTTGATGACCACATCGAACCCGCGGGCCTGGAGCTGGATGGCGCTGGCAAAATCGAACTTGAGAATTTCCTCAATCTCGCCTTGCGGCAGAATGGCGGGCGTGAGCGTGAGCCAGGTGATGTAGCAGCCGGGCCGTTCCTGGCGCAGCCGCCGCAGCAGTGGTGTGGTCCGAATGACGTCGCCAATGGCCCCGAGCTTGATAATGAGCACCCGGCTGGTTACGGGCGCATACACCGGACAGCCGTCGCAGACGTAGCCGTGGGTTTTGTTGGGACGGCAGGGAAGGTCGCCGCGAAAGTGGCGGCAGTCGGGATGAACGACGGTGTTCAGGAGTTCGGGCACGGAGTGGGGAAGCGAATTAATCGGTAAAAATAGCGGAAGCAAAGAAGCTTTCGGAAAGTGACGGTGCCCCTGCCGAACCGTTACACCACGGCCGCGGCTGCCTCAGCGATACACGGTAAACGCCCCGCTGGTAATTTCTTTGTCCGGAGAAGCCAGAGGCGAAGTAGAACCTGTGAAACGGAAGGTGCCCGAAATATTGGTTGCTGAAAAGCTGCTCACCGTAATACTGCCTGCCTTGGGGGCGTACGCAATGCGGGTGCCTGCGCTGCCTTCCGTATAAAACACCAGCGGGGCCGGGGGGGAGGGAAGTGCCAAATCGTACGTGCCTTCCTGACTGGGCAGTTGCATGGTAATGGCCCGCGCGTCGGCGCCGGTGCCTCGTTCCCCGGCAATGGTAAGCCTTCCGTCAGAAGGGCGTGGGGCGCTGACGGTGACGGTGGTGGCTTGGATGGCTACCCCGTCTGCAGCCCAGTGCATGCTGGAAATGGCGGGGGGAGGGGCATCGGTGCCAGACGATGAGCAGGCTGGCAGGACGAGTAAGGTGCCGGCGGTAGCAAAGCAGCGAAGGAAAGAAATCATATCGGCTAGAAATTGGGTCAATAATGCCTGCGCTATCGCCCCACGTAGCTATGCGGCGTGATGCCGTGCAATTCCGCCTTCACGCTATCCTCGACATCCAGTCCATCAATAAAGGCACCAATGTTCTCGGCTGAAATGGCCTCGCCCGTGCGGGTGAGGGCTTTGAGGGCATTGTAAGGGTCGGGGTAGGCTTCGCGGCGCAGGATGGTTTGGATGCCCTCGGCCACCACGGCCCAGTTGGCTTCCAAGTCGCGGTGCAGGGCGGTTTCATCCAGGGCCAGCTTGCCCAGGCCGCGCTGCAGGGCGCCGAGGGCGATGAGGATGTGGCCCAGCGGCACGCCCAGGTTGCGCAGCACCGTCGAGTCGGTGAGGTCGCGCTGGAGGCGGGAGATGGGCAGCTTGGCGGCGAAGTGTTCGAGCAGCGCGTTGGCCACGCCCAGGTTGCCCTCGGCGTTCTCGAAGTCGATGGGGTTTACCTTGTGCGGCATGGCCGACGAGCCTACTTCGCCGGCTTTGATGGTTTGCTTGAAGTAGCCGAGTGAGATGTACTGCCACACGTCGCGGGCCAGGTCCATCAGGATGGTGTTCAGGCGCTTGAGCGCGTCGCAGTGAGCGGCCAAGTGGTCGTAGTGCTCAATCTGGGTGGTGGGGAAGGAGCGGTGCAGGCCCAGCCGGTCGTTCACGAAGGTAGAGGCAAAGCCGTGCCAGTCGGTGCCGGGGTAGGCCACGTAATGCGCGTTGAAGTTGCCGGTAGCGCCGCCAAACTTTGCCCCAAACGGCACCTGGGCCAGCAGCGCCACCTGCGCATCGAGCCGGGCCACAAAGACCTCAATCTCCTTGCCCAGCCGCGTCGGCGAGGCCGGCTGGCCATGGGTGCGGGCCAGCATGGGCACGGCCTGCCACTCCTGGGCACGGGCGGCCAGCGCGTTGCGTACCTTGGCGAAGGCGGGCAGCACCTCGCCCACCAGCGCATCGCGGAAGCTGAGCGGGATGGCCGTGTTATTCACATCCTGCGAGGTAAGGCCAAAGTGAATAAACTCAATGAAACTGCCCAGCCCGAGCTTGGTAAACGCGTCGCGCAGCCAGTATTCCACGGCTTTCACGTCGTGGTTGGTCACGGCTTCGTGGGCTTTTATGGCTTCGGCATTGGCTTCGGTAAAGTTTTCATACAACCCGCGCAAAGGGGCGAAAGCCGCTGGCGAAACACCTGCCAGCTGGGGCAGCGGCAGCTCGGCCAAGGCGATGAAGTACTCGACTTCGACCAGTACGCGGTAGCGTATCAGGGCCATTTCGGAAAAGCGCGGGGCCAAGGGGGCCGTGGCGCGGGCGTAGCGCCCGTCGAGGGGCGAGAGGGCGGTGAGGGGACTGGGCATGGGGCAAAAGTACGGTTCAGGCCAAGCAGGTAGCGCAAAAAAACTCCCTTCCTTACCAAGGCAGGGATGTTGAGCCAAGGCCTCAACGGGAGGGGGCCGTTGAACGATAGTCGTGCGCTGTGCATTTGCCCCTTTTGGCCATCGTTATTCACAGCGTTCACCTGCTCGCCAGCGCCGACTACCCAAACTCAGCGAAGCTAACCGCCCCCGCCGTCGCATCGGCTTCCTTTGCTTGACCAAGGAGGGGATTTCGGCTTTTCAGGCGCCGCTTCCGTATTCCTGCTACGTCTCCGTTGTTGTTACCTTTGGCGTTGGCTAAACTGCCCTTTATTGAGTTCCGTGCGCATTACCCCTTCCACCAAACGACTTCTCATCGTCATTGCCAGCAGCGTGGTTGCGCTGTTGCTCGTGGCCTTCGCCGTGTTTCAATGGAAGCGCCAGCAGCTGTTGAATTACGCGCTGAAAGAGGTAAAAGCCAAGGTTGAGCGCAAGTACCCGGTCATTATCACCCTCGGTCCGGCCCAATTTGTGGGCTTCAAAACCGTGGAAATTGCCGGGCTGAGCCTCGTGCCCAAGGCCGCCCCCACCGATACGCTCCTTACCGCCAAACGCCTGCAAGCCAGCCTGAGCGTGCGCTCGCTCTTTGCCGGGCGGCCGGTGTTTAGCGGGCTCGAAATCATCACGGCCCGCCTCACGGCCCGCAAAACGGCCACTTCCGACAACTTCGGCTTTCTCATCAAAAAGCAGAAAACCAGCACCGTGCCCCGCGACACCACCAAGGGCACCAACTACGGCCTGCTCCTCAATACGGCCCTGGAAACGGCCTTCGACAACGTGCCGGGCGAGGCCAGCTTCAGGGATTTCTACGTGAGCTACCTCAGCCCGCGCCACACCGCGCTGCTGCGGCTGCCGGAGCTGAAAATTCAGGACGGCGACATTTCCGGCCGCCTCACCGCTACCATCGATTCGGTGGCGAATGAGTTGGGCATCAGCGGGCACATCGAGCCCGGCGACTATGCCCTCACGGCGCGGGTGTTTGGAGTGGGCAGCTCGGTGCAGCTGCCCTACGTGCCGCGCCGTTTTGGGGCGCTGGTGAGCTTCGATACGGTACTGGTGCGGCTCGATAGCAAGGATTTTGACGACGACGACACCGGCGGCCACCTCACGGTGCGCGGCTCGCTGGCGGCCCGGGGGTTCAGCCTCTATCATCCCAAGCTGGCCTCCAACGAGATTGAGGTGAAAGCCGGGGCGCTGAATTTTATTGCCACGCTGGGCCGCGGCACCGCCAGCCTCGACAAAGGCAGCGAAATGGTGGTGAACAAGCTGCGGCTCTACCCCGAAATTAGCGTGCGGATGAAGCCCAGCCGAGCCGTGCGCATCAAGGTAGAATCGGCTGAAACGGCGGCCAACGACTTCTTTTCGTCGCTGCCCACCGGCATTTTCGACGCCACCCAAGGCATTCGGGGCTCCGGCACGCTCACCTACCGCATGCACGGCGACGTGGACCTGGCCCGCGTCGACAGCCTGCATTTCGATTCGAGCCTGCAAGGCAAGAACTTTGCCGTGAGCAGCTTCGGCGAAGAGAACCTGAACCAGCTCAACACCGATTTTGCCTACACGGCCTACAACGACAAAGGCGACTCGCTGCGCACCTTTCACGTAGGGCCCAGCAATCCGGATTTTACGCCCTACAACGACGTGTCGCCCTACCTGCGGGCGGCCATCACCACGGCCGAGGACCCGCGCTTTTTTGCGCACCACGGCTTCATGGAGAAGGCGTTTGTGAAATCGGCCATTCAGAACATCAAAGAGCACCGCTTTGCGCGGGGCGGCAGCACCATCAGCATGCAGCTGGTGAAAAACGTGTTTCTGAGCCGCCAGAAAACCGTGGGCCGCAAGGCCGAAGAAGCCCTCATTGTATGGCTCATCGAAAACACCCACCTCGTGAGCAAGCAGCGCATGTTTGAGGTCTACCTCAACATCATCGAGTGGGGACCCAGCAAGTACCGCTGGCCCAGCGGCAAGCGTGGCATCTACGGCGTGAAGGAGGCGGCCCTGTTTTACTACGGCAAGCGCCCCGACGAGTTGACCTTGTCCGAAAGCCTGTACCTGGCCAGTATCATTCCCAAGCCCAAGTTCGCCCGCTATTCCTTCGATGCGTACGGGGGCCTGCGGCGCAGCACGCGCTACTTTTTCCGCCTCATTGCCGACATCATGGCCGCCCGCAACCTCATCACGGGGGCCGACCGCGAAAACCTGCCCTATTCGCTCAACCTCAACGGGCCGGCCCGCCAGTACATGGCCTTCGCCGCCCGCCCCGATACTACCCGCTCCGTGTCGCCCGCCGATTCGAGCCAGTTTGAGCCGCTCAACCTCATCGACCTGCTCAATACCGGCGCCGCCCCCGACGCCGGCGTTAACTCCAACGCTCCCGATGTGGAAGCGGGCAAGGCGCCCAAACAACCATAAGCTAAACCTTGGCGGTTGAGAGCAGACAGTAAAAAAGGCCTACCGATTTCGGCAGGCCTTTTTTACTGGCGGGTAATGGGTTACTCTATCCTGCAAAGTTTACGCTTCTCGTTTTGGCCACAGCACAGAAGCCAAAATGCTCACAACCAGCAGGCCGCCCACAATGCCCAGTGCGAACAGCATGGGAATGGGCAACACCTGCTCCAGCAGAATCTTGGCACCGATGAACACGAGAATAAGTGCCAGGCCGTAGTGCAGGTAGTGGAACAGGCGCATCATGCTGGCCAGGGCAAAATACATGGCCCGCAGGCCCAGCAGGGCTAATACGTTGGAGGTGAACACCACAAACGTGTCGCGCGTGATGGCCAGAATGGCCGGAATGGAGTCGGCAGCAAAAACCACGTCGGTCGTTTCTACCATCACCAGCACCACGAAAAGGGGCGTGGCAAAGCGCAGCCCGTCTTTCTTGATGAAAAACCGCCCCCCTTCCAGCTGACGGGTGATGGGCAGGTGCCGGCTCAGGAACCGCACCACGGGGTTGTGCTCGGGGTCGATTTCGGGCGTGTCGCCGGCTATCCCCATTCGGATGCCCGTGTACACCAGAAAAGCGCCCAGCAGATAGAGCAGGAAGTGGAACTTGGCCAGCAGCGCCCCTCCAATCAGAATAAAAACCGCCCGCAATATGAGCGCACCCAGCACGCCCCAGAACAGGATGCGGTGCTGGTACTGCCCCGGGACCTTGAAGTAGTTGAAGATGAGCAGGAAGACGAACAAATTGTCGACGCTCAACGCTTTCTCCACTAGGTACCCCGTCAGCCATTGCAGGCCCGCCTGGTGGCCCATGGTGCGGTACACCAGCAGGTTGAAGCCCAGCGACAACGCCACCCAGAAGGCGCTCCAGCCCAAGGCTTCACGCAACTTGATTTCGTGGGCTTTGCGGTTGAAAACCAGCAAATCGAGCAGCAGCAGCCCAATGACAAAAGCAATGAAGACCAGCCAAAACAAGGGAGTGTTTTCCATGCGTTGGGGCAAGATACGGCGGGGCAACGGGCCAATTGGTTGGCCACGCGCCGGCCCCAATGGTAACAGGCTACTTTCCTACGGGTTTCAGCGGGTGCACCCAGCTGCTGGCTTTCATCTGGAGCACGCCAATAAAAGCTTCCTGCACAATGCCTTTCGACATTTTGGAGGTGCCGCGCGTGCGGTCGGTGAAGATGATGGGCACTTCCTTGATGCGGAAACCCAACTGGTAGGCCAGCCACTTCATCTCAATTTGAAAAGCATAGCCCACGAAGTGGATTTTCTCGAGCGGAATGGCGCGCAGCACCCGCGCTGTGTAGCATTTGAAGCCGGCGGTGGCGTCGCGGATGGGCATGCCCGTGACGAGGCGCACGTACCAGGAGGCGAAGTACGACATGAGCACCCGCGACATGGGCCAGTTCACCACGTTCACGCCCTGGATGTAGCGCGAGCCGATGGCCACGTCGTAGCCTTCCTGGGCGCAGGCGTCGTAGAGGCGCACGAGGTCGTCGGGGTTGTGCGAGAAGTCGGCGTCCATCTCGAAGATGTACTCGTAGCCGTGGGCCAGCGCCCACCGAAAGCCGTGGATGTAGGCCGTGCCCAGGCCTTGCTTGCCCGCGCGTTCTTCCAAAAACAGCCGGCCCGGAAACACCGCCTGCAGGCCGCGCACAATGGCCGCCGTGCCGTCGGGCGAGCCGTCGTCGATAATCAGCACATCGAACGCCCGCGGCAGCGACATCACCTTGCGGATTATCAGCTCTACGTTTTCGCGTTCGTTGTACGTGGGAATTAGGACGAGGCTTTCGCTCATGGGGTCAAAGATAGGGTTTCGCGGTGCGAAGCTGCACGGTTGCGCGGGGCCCTGAGCGGCTTTTTTGCCAAGCTATAAAAGTATTCAAATACCCCTGAATGTGCAACGCTGGAAAGCAAGTTGCTATTGTTCAGACGCCAACGCCTCGGCCATGCGCCGGGCGTGGCGAACGCAATCGGGCACGCCCACGCCGGCCCGCCAGTTGGCCACGGCCACAATGTGCTCGGTTTCGAGGGCCGCGGCGGCGGCGTGAGCCCCCACAATGTGCTGGTCGAACTGCGGAATGCTGCGCGGCCAGCTGTGGCGGTATTGCCAGCGCGGGGCGCCCGTGATGCCGTAGAACTTGCTCAGTTCGGCGTGTACGGCGGCTTTTTGCACGTCCTCGGCCTGCCCGGCGGCCTGCTCGTACTGCGCCCCGCCCACAAACGTGGTGAAGAGTACCTGCCCTGCCGGCACCCGGTTGGGGTAGATGCTGCTGGTCCAGATGGAGCCGGCCGCGTAGGTCCCCTCCACCTTCGGGTTCAGCGCCCCGAAGCCGTTGAGCGGGTGCGCCACGGCAGCGCGGTCGTAGGCCGAATACACGGCGCACATGGGCGGGTAGGGCACGGCGGCCAGCGCCTCTGCCGCCTGCGGAAACAACGGCTGCAGCAACGGGGCCACTGCGTAAGCCGGCAACGCCAGCGCCAGATGCGAATAGCCCGGGGCGGCTTCCAGGCCCTGCGGGCCTTTCAGCTCCAGCTGGTAGGTGCCATCGGCGGCGCGGGAAATGGCGGTGACGGCCGTGCCGGACTGGTAGTAGGTGAGCCTGGCCGCCAGCGTGTCGGTAATGGTTTGGATGCCGTTTTTGAGGGTGATGATGCGGCGGCGTCTGGCGCCGGCCGCGCCTTTCATCAGCCCGCGCAGCACCGAGCCGTGTTGCTGCTCCAGCGCCGGCATTTGGGGGAAGGTTTTGTTGATGAGCAACTGCTCCGGGTCGCCGGCGTAGATGCCGGCCATGAAGGGATTGACGGCGTAGTCCACGATTTCGGGGCCGAAGCGGCGGCGGAAAAAGTGCGCCACGGTTTCCTTCGGGTCGATGGGGGCGGCGGGCTGGCGGAATTCTTTCAGCAGCTGCCACTTCGCTTTCAGGCTGAAAAAGCCGTTGGTGAGCAGGCTGGGCGGCGAGCTGGGCAAAATCTGGTAACGGCCGTTGCGCAGCACGTAGCGGTGCTGGCTCACGGCGGCAGCCTCCTGAATCTGGTCGGTCAGCCCAAGGTCGGCCAGCAGCTCTTCCAGCTCGGGGCTTAGCTGCAGGGAATTGGGGCCCACTTCGAGGAGGTAGCCTTCGGGCGTGGGCAGGCTGTGCAGGTTGCCGCCGGGCCGGGCATCGGCCTCGAACAAGTCGTAGGGCACGCCGCTTTTTTGCAGGTACCACGCCAGGGTGAGGCCGCTGATGCCGCCGCCGATGATGCCAATTTTCATAGAGTCGTCGCGCAAATGAGCCGGCAAAGGTAGCTTCGGTGTCCTGCGGAGGCCCGTAGCTTTGTTGCGATGACAACAAAAAACAAAGCCATTTTTCTCGACCGCGACGGCGTGCTGAATGAAGAAATCGGCACCTACGTGTGGCAGCCCGAGAAATTCATCGTTTGCCCCGGCGTGCCCGAAAGCCTGGCCCGCCTGAAAGCCGCCGGCTATTACCTGATAGTCGTCACCAACCAGGCCGGCATTGCCAAAAAGCTCTACACCGCCGCCGATGTGCACGCCTGCCACGCCAAGCTGCAAAGTGCCTGCGGCGGCATCATTGACGCCCTGTATTTCGCCGACGCACACCCCAGCGTGAGCGACTCCATCCTGCGCAAGCCCGATTCGGGCATGTTTGAGAAAGCCGTGGCCCGCTTCAACCTCGACGTCGCGCAGTGCTGGATAGTGGGCGACCGCCTCCGCGACATGGAAGCCGGCGCCAACATTGGCGTGCGCGGCATTCTGGTAGGAGAGGAGGAAACCGGGTTCTTGCCCCACGTGGCGGACCTGCGAGCGGCCACGGCTGTTATTTTGAAGCAAGACTTAAGGTGTGATGTTCTGCCAGCATGAGGCCCTTGCTATAAGGCCGTCATGCAGAGCGAAGCGAAGCATCTTTACCGTATCGTGGAACGATAAACTGTATTGCTAGCCCATGTACGTATATATTCTAACCAACACCGGCCGTACAGTTCTATACATCGGCATCACCAATGACCTGCGACGGCGCTTATATGAGCATAGCTCTGGGAGGGGCGATGCCCGCAAATTCACGGGCCGGTACCAAACCGATTTGCTGGTTTATTTCGAATTGTTTACTACTCCTTCGCAAGCCGTAGCCCGCGAAAAAGAATTGAAGGGATGGAGCCGTGCTAAAAAAGATGCGCTAATAAACGCGTTCAACCTAACTTGGCAACCTATTGATTTGGCAACGTGGGAGGGTTAATTCAACGAAGCGGTAAAGATGCTTCGCTTCGCTCTGCATGACGGCCTGGTGTTAACACTCGCCCAAAAAGAAGTCAAAAAAAGGCCGGCTTCTCACGCGAGAGGCCGGCCTTTCTACTTTCAATACCAATAAAACTACTGGCGCTCTACCTTCTGGGCGGTGCTGGCCGTGATGGGCGAGGAAATACGGTTGGCCTCCTTGGTGCTGCTGTAGGCGGGGCACTTCTGGCGGTTGCAGGCGCCGAGGGTAAGGGCGGCACCGGCGGCGGCGAGCAATACGAACTTTTTCATAATTTATATTAAAACGGGTGAGGGATGACGCGCTGAGCTTCAAAGATAAGCAGCCAACGCTATATTTTGTGAAAAATTCCTAACGCCGAAATTGAATTATTCGTATCCGAGGATGCGCATCATGCTGCTGGCTTCCTGTTGCGGCGCAAAAACGGTATCGGTGAGGGTACCATCGGCGGCGCGGTCGAGGATTACGTGCTGCGGGGCGGGAATGAGGCAGTGCTTGATGCCGCCGTAGCCGCTGAGGCTCTCTTGGTAGGCGCCGGTGTGGAAGAAACCCACGTAGAGCGGCTGCTCGTCCTGCGGCTTGCGCTCGGGCAGGAACACCTGGTAGATGTGCTTCTCGGCGTTGTAGTAGTCCTGCGAGTCGCAGGTGAGGCCGCCGAGCTGGAGGCGCTTGTAGGATTTGTTCCAGCCGTTGACCGCCAACAGGATAAAGCGCTGATTCAGAGCCCAGGTGTCGGGCAGGTTGGTGATGAACGAGCCGTCAATCATGTACCAGAGCTCCTTGTCGTTCTGCAGCTTTTCGTCGAGAATGCTGTAGATGATGGCGCCGCTTTCGCCCACCGTGAAGATACCGAACTCGGTGAAAATGTTGGGCTCGGGCACACCTTCTTCCTTGCAGATGCGCTGGATGGTGCGCAAAATTTCGGCCACCATGTAGGGGTAGTCGTACTCGGGCTGGATGCTGGTTTGGATGGGGAAGCCGCCGCCGATGTCGATGGTGGTGAGGGTGGGGCATACCTTGCGCAGCTCGCAGTACTTGTGCACGAAGCGGCTCAGCTCCGACCAGTAATAGGACGTGTCCTTGATGCCGGTGTTGATGAAGTAGTGCAGCATGGTGAGCGTGAAGCGCGGGTCGTCCTTGATGCGCTGCTCGTAAAGCGGAATCACGTCGGCGTAGCGCACGCCCAGGCGCGAGGTGTAGAACTGGAAGCGCGGCTCCTCGTCGGAGGCCAGGCGCATGCCCATGTTCACGTTTTCGCGCACGTGGTCGTGGTAGTACTCGATTTCGTTGGGCGAATCGATGATGGGCATGCAGTTCACAAACCCGTCGTTGATGAGGTCGGCAATTTCCTTTTTGTAAGCCTCGGGCTTGAAGCCGTTGCAGATGATGTGCTTCTGCTTGTCGACCTTGCCCTGAGCGTGCAGGTTGCGGATGATGCTGATGTCGAACCACGACGACGTTTCGAGGTGGATGTCGTTTTTCAGGGCCTCTTCGAGCACAAAACGGAAGTGCGACGACTTGGTGCAGTAGGCGTAAGAATACGAACCGGTGTAGCCGGTTTTCTCAATGCCTTCGGCAAACCACTTCTTGGCCCGCTGAATCTGGGAGCTGATTTTGGGCAGGTAGGTGAGGCGGAGCGGAGTGCCGTACTTCTCCACCAGCGCCATGAGGTCGATGTCGTGGAATTGCAACTCGTGGTCCTGCACGGTGAAATCGGCCGTGGGAAAGTCGAAGGTTTGGGAAATGAGGTCGTGGTACGTATCCATTCGGAATTTTTGAATGCAGCGGGAAATATCCGACCTTTACGGCGGGCGGGACAAAAGTACCGCCGGGGTCAGGATAATGACCGGGAACCGTTGGTTGTTCTCCCGCTATCCGGCCCCGCATCGTGACGATGGAATAATAAGCGACTTGGCTACGGCAGATTCTTCTGCCGCAAGGCAGCGCAATTCGAATGATTAGTGATAAATGGTTAATGATTAATTGTCGGGCTACCGAAAAATTAATCACTAATCATTAACCATTAATAACTAAGAAAGCGATGCCGCCATCCTGCTATCCCAAATTCCCACCCTCCGATGAAACGCATCAAATTACTGGAAGTCCGCTCCGAGCTCGGGGCCGGCACCCGGGGCTCCGGCATGGGCATCGACGCCCTGCGCGTGGCCTGCTTGAATAAAGGCTCCGACTATTTCCGCCGGTTCAACTCCGTGGTCGTACCCGATTTGAACCACGTGCTGTTCGACAAAACGCCGTTCCCGTTCGCCAAGCACATCGACGCCATTTACACCGTGCAGAAGGGCATTGCCGCCACCGTGGAGCAGACGCTGCGCTTCGGCGAGTTCCCATTGGTGCTGGCCGGCGACCACAGCAGCGCCAACGCCACCATTGCCGGCATCAAGGCCGCCTATCCCACCAAAACGCTGGGCGTCATCTGGATTGATGCCCACGCCGACATCCACTCGCCCTACACCACGCCCAGCGGCAACGTGCACGGCATGCCCCTGGCCGCCTCGCTGGGCGTCGATAACCTCAAGCACCAGCGCAACATTCCCGACGCCGAAACGGAGTTTTTCTGGCGCCGCCTGCAAAACCTGGGCGAGCCCGGCCCCAAGCTCAAGCCCGAACACTTGGTGTACGTGGTGGTGCGCGACACCGAGGAGGAGGAAGATGCCCTCATCGAAGAGCTGGGCATCAAGTGGATAAAGCTGCCCGAAATCAAGGCCAAAGGCTCGCGCCAGCTCACCCGCGAGATTTACGAGCACCTGCGCTTCTGCGACCTGGTCTACATTTCCTTCGACGTGGATAGTCTCGATTCCAGCTTTAGCATCGGCACGGGCACGCCCGTGGAAGATGGCCTCTACCTCTCCGAAGCCGAAAACCTCTGCCAGGACCTGCTGGAAAACGACCGGGTGGTGTGCTTCGAAATGGTCGAAATCAACCCCACGCTGGACAACGGCAATACGATGGCCAAGAACGCCTTCAACATCCTGGAAAAAGCTACCGAGGCCATTGAGCGCCGGCTGCGGCTGGAGGAAGTGGTGAGTAGGTAGGGGAGTCGTCGGTCTGGAACAGGCCGTCCTGCTGAGCGTAGTCGAAGCAGGACGGTTAAGACCGAATTATTAAATAGCTTCGCCGCCTCACCCCTCACGCATGCTGCAAAATGAGTAAACCAATCAATAATTCGGTCTTCTACGTCGAATTTCCGGCCACTGATTTGGCCGCGACGAAACGATTCTACGCCCAGGCTTTCGGGTGGTCATTCGAGGATTACGGGCCCGATTACGTGGCCTTTGAGGACGGGCAGCTATCGGGTGGGTTTTACCGCGCCGAAAGCGTGCCGCCCAGCAGCCCCCTGGTAGTGCTCTGGGCCGATGCGTTGGAGGCATCGCAAGCCGCAGTAGAAGCGGCCGGCGGCGGCATCAGCAAACCCATCTTCTCTTTCCCGGGCGGCCGGCGGTTTCATTTCACCGACCCGAATGGCAACGAGTTATCCGTTTGCGGCGAAGCGTAAGGCACCAACTGCGACCCGGCCCCCAAGCCCGCCGCCTAAGCCGTCAAAGAAACAAAAGGCCCCGCCAGCTACTGGCGGGGCTTTTTTGGTGTGGTTTCGTTAAGCCTACTAATTTGCGAAAAATTAGCAGGCTATAAATTCTACCATTTTCTTGAACGTGTGCCTCAGATGCACACAGCAATCTGAGCCATTGCCTCTACTTTCACCACTCCCTTACCATGCGCCCCGTCGTGTTGCGCTGTTGCCATGAAGTCCCTCGTTCTCCTGCTTGCTTTGTGCGTCGCTCAGCGGGGCCATGCCCAGGGCACGGCCTTGACCGGAACGGTTACGGAAACAGCATCCACGCACGGGTTTCCCGCAGCCACGCTGCTCTTCAAACAGGGGGATGCGACCGTTACGGGCGCGGGCACGGACAGTGACGGCCACTTTCGCGTGGCCTCGATTGGCCCCGGTACCTACGACGTCGAAATTCAGGCTCTCGGCTTCCGCGCCCGAACGGTTCGCGGCGTGGTCGTCACCGCCGCTTCTCTACCGCTCGTGCTGGACTTTCCCGGCCCCTGCACCTTTCGCTATTCGGGGAATCAGCGCCCGGCTTGTGTTGGTGGGCACACGGACCACCTGTTGCCAATTGTGTATGGCTTGCCGGGTAAAAAGGCCATGGCACGGGCCAAAGCCGGGAAAATCTACTTGGGCGGCTGCCAACTAACCGGCTGCGACCCCCGCTACTACTGCCCACTCCATCAGAAAGAGTTGTAAGCCACTGTCGCCATCGCGAAGCAAAACGCTCTTTTCAGTAGACTACTAATCTAAAGAGCTGACTGAATTTATTAAAGGGCAGAAACAGGCCTTAACAAGTAGGTCCGAGTTTAAGAAACTCGTCTACTAATCAAAGTTTAGGAAATGCTGTACGAGCATGAGTTTCCTGAACTTCATTCGTGCAAATCACAAAGCTCCGCCAGACACTGACGGGGCTTTGTGCTGCTTATAAGTTTCGGTGGGTTATTCGGCCGGCGGGGGCGTGAGGCCGTGGCGGCCAGCGCGCAGCGCAGTTTCGCTGCCGTTTCGTTTGGCTCTCCTCTCCTTTTCGGAGAAGGGCAGGCGGTGAGGCGAACCGTTCAACGAAGCGGTAAAGATGCTTCGACTACGCTCCGCATGACCGTTTGTCGGCACGTACCTTTGCCCCGTGCAACAGTTAGAATCCTCCCTCAAAACCGCCCTGCAAACCGCCGCTCAGGTAGTTTTTGGCCTTGAAATCCCCGCCGCCAGCCTCACGCTCCAGCCCACGCGCAAGGAGTTTGCCGGCAGCTTCACCCTCGTCACGTTCCCACTCACCAAGGCCTTTGGCAAAGGCCCCGAGCAAATCGGCCAAGCCCTGGGCGAGTGGCTGAAAGCCCACGAGCCCCGCGTGAGCGGCTACAACGTGGTGAAAGGCTTCCTGAACCTCGAAATTGCCGATGCCGAGTGGTTGGCCGTGTTTGAGCAGCTGCGCGCTCAGCCTGCCACCGCGCCCGTAGGCACCGACGGCGGTCCGCAAAACGTAGTAGTCGAGTACTCCTCGCCCAACACCAACAAGCCTCTGCACCTGGGCCACTTGCGCAACAATTTTCTGGGCTACTCGGTGGCCGAGATTCTGAAAGCCACCGGCGCCACTGTCACCAAAGCCAACCTGGTGAACGACCGTGGCATCCACATCTGCAAGTCGATGATTGCCTACCAGCACTTCGGCCACGGCGAAACCCCCGAGCAGGCCGGGATGAAGGGCGACCACCTCGCCGGCAAGTATTACGTGCTGTTTGAGAAGCACTACCGCGAAGAAATCAGGCAGCTCGAAGCCGAGGGCGTTACCCCCGACATCGCCAAGAAAAGCGCCCCCCTCATGACCGAGGCCCAGCAGATGCTGCAAGCCTGGGAAGCCGGCGAGCCCGCCGTAAAAGCCCTCTGGAGCCAAATGAACGGCTGGGTGTACGAAGGATTCGACGAGACTTATAAAAACATCGGCGTCGATTTCGACCAGTATTACTACGAGTCCGAAACCTACCTCCTGGGCAAGGAGCGGGTAGAAGAGGGTCTCGAAAAAGGTGTGTTCTTCAAGAAAGAAAACGGTTCCGTCTGGGTCGATTTGCAGGCCGAGGGGCTCGACGAAAAGCTCCTGCTCCGCGCCGACGGCACCAGCGTCTACATCACCCAGGACCTGGGCACGGCCGAGCTGAAATACCAGGATTTCGGCTACGACAGCAGCATCTACGTCATCGCCGACGAGCAGAACTACCACATGCAGGTGCTGCAAGCCACGCTCAAAAAGCTGGGCAAACCCTACGCCGACGCCATCCATCACCTCAGCTACGGCATGGTGGATTTGCCCTCCGGCAAGATGAAATCGCGCGAAGGCACCGTAGTCGATGCCGACGAGCTGGTGCGCGACGTAGTGGCCGCCGCCAAAGCCGCCACTCTGGAAAAGGGCAAAACCGAAGGCCTCAGCGATGAAGAGCTGGAAGAACTGTACCACATGCTGGGCCTGGGCGCGCTGAAGTATTACCTGCTGAAAGTAGACCCCAAGAAACGTATGCTCTTCAACCCCGAAGAGTCAGTGAGCCTGGAAGGTGATACCGGTCCTTTTATTCAGTATTCGTACACCCGAACCGCTTCCATTGGTCGCAAAGCCGCTGAAATGGGCATTGATACCACCGGCGAGCTGGGCGATATCTCAGCCTTGCAGTCTTCGGAAACCGAGCTCATTCAGGAATTGGCCCGTTACTCGGGGGTAGTGGCTACCGCAGCCCGTACGCTTTCGCCGGCTGTTGTTGCGCAGTATTGCTACGAACTGGCCAGAGCCTACAACCGCATGTTTGTGCAGGTGCCCTTTTTCGGCGAGACTGATGAGGCCAAGCGTCGCTTGCGTCTAGCGCTGTCAGCCCGCGTCGGCGAGCAGATTAAGGCCTCGCTCGGCCTGCTGGGCATTCAGGTGCCCGAGCGCATGTAGCGTGGACTCTGCGAGTCCGCGCCGGAACCGCGCCATTTCACTCCCACCACGCGCGGACTCGCAGAGTCCACGCTACGTTCAAACATGAAAAGCATTGCTGTTTACTGCGGTTCCAGCGCCGGAACCAACCCGAATTTTATCCTCCAGGCGCAGGCCCTGGCCAAAGCCATGGTGGCCCAAAACCTCACGCTGGTGTACGGTGGCGGCCGCGTGGGCCTCATGGGCACCATCGCCGATGCGGTGCTGGCGCTGGGCGGCCAGGTAGTGGGCGTAATTCCTGATTTTCTGGATGCCAAGGAGCTGGCCCACGAAGGCTGCACGGAGCTGCACGTCGTGAAGTCGATGCACGAGCGCAAGCTGATGATGGCCGACCGCGCCGATGGTTTCATTGCCATGCCCGGCGGGTATGGTACACTCGAAGAACTATTTGAGGTCCTGACCTGGGGCCAGCTCGGCCTGCACCAAAAGCCCGTGGCCCTGCTGAACGTGGACGGCTACTACGACCTGCTCCTGCAAGCCCTCGACCGCATGCGCGACGACCAGCTGCTGCGCGCCGAAAACCGCGCCCAACTCCTGCAATCGGCCGACCCGGAAGAACTGCTGGCGAAGATGGCCGCCTACCAGCCGGTGCAGCTGGAGAAGTGGCTGACACTGCCGACTACCTGAATCAGCGCGCATATTCTGCGCACAGCTGAACGAGTAGGGGCGGGGCCTGCCCCTACAAACCAACTACCCATGAACACAACGGAACAGGAAGAGCGGGAATACCTCGAAGAAATCAAGGAGCAGCTGGCGGTGGCCGTGCGGCGGGTAGATGATGCCGTGCGGCAGTTTTCCAGCGAGCTGCGGGAGAAAAAGGAGTACATCCACGAGCATCAGTCGGGCATGGATGATGCCGACATGGTGGCCGCCGGCCAGTCCATCGACCGCATGGCCTACACCGGCGCCGGCGCCGTGGCCCGCAAGCGCAAGCTCATCAAGCTGGCGCAGTCGCCCTACTTCGGCCGCATCGACTTCACCACTCCAAAAGGCGGCACCATGCCGGTGTACATCGGTGTGCATTCGTTCGTGGACGAGCGGCAGCGGCGCGGCCTCATCTACGATTGGCGGGCGCCCATCTCGTCCATGTTCTATGATTATGAGCTGGGCGAAGCGTCGTACAACACGCCCTCCGGCCCCATTCACGGCCGCATTGACCTGAAACGGCAGTACAAAATCCAGGATGGCCGCCTGGAATTCATGATTGAAAACGGCGTGAACATCCACGACGAGGTGCTGCAGCGCGAGCTGGCCAAATCCTCGGACGATAAGATGAAAAACATCGTGGCCACCATTCAGCGCGACCAAAACGCGGTGATTCGCAACGAGGAGGCCACGGTGATGGTGATTCAGGGGGTGGCCGGCTCGGGCAAAACCTCCATCGCCCTGCACCGCATTGCGTTTCTGCTCTACCGCTACCGCGACACTATTTCGGCCAAGGATATCCTCATCATTTCGCCCAACAAAGTTTTTGCCGACTACATCTCGAACGTGCTGCCCGAGCTGGGCGAAGAGCACATTCCGGAGACCGTGATGGAAGAGCTGGCCGCCGACTTGCTGGGCCAACAGTTTCATTTTCAAACGTTTTTCGAGCAGGTATCGGCCTTGGTGGAGCACCACAACCCGAAGTTCATCGAGCGCATTCAGTTCAAGTCCTCATTTGAATTCCTGAGCCAGCTCAACAAGTACCTGCTGCACGTCGAGAACAACTACTTCGCCGCGAGCGAACTGCGGGTGGGCCGGACGGTGGTGCCGCGCCAGTTGCTGCTTGATAAGTTCAAAGGCTACCACCGCGTGCCGCTGCTCAAGCGTTTCCCGCTGGTGAGCGACGATGTGCGCGCCTACGTGCGCACCGCCGCCAACCGCAAGCTGACCAATGGGGAGAAAAGCACGATAGGGGAGGCCTTGACGCGCATGTTCCGCTTCAACAATGTGCTGGATTTCTACCGCGACTTCTACCGCTGGCTGGGCCGCCCCGAGCTGTTCCGCTACGAACATGGCCAGCCGCTGGAATACGCCGACGTTTTTGCCCTGATTTATCTGCGCATCCGGCTGGAAGGCATTTCGGCCTACGACCACGTGAAGCACTTGCTGGTGGACGAGATGCAGGACTATACCCCCGTGCAGTACGCCGTGCTATCGCGGGTGTTCAATTGCCGGAAAACCATTCTCGGCGACGTCAGCCAGACGGTGAACCCCTACAGCGCTTCGTCGGCCGAAACCATTGAGCGCGTCTTCCCGCAGGCCGACGTGGTGCGGCTGAACCGCAGCTACCGCTCCACGATGGAAATCACCGCCTTCGCGCAGCGCATCACGCCCAACCCCGACATCATCCCGCTGGAGCGGCACGGCGCGGAGCCGGCCCTCGTGCGCTGCCCCGGCCCCGATGAGGAGCTGGCGACACTGAAGCAGCTGGTCGCGGCCTTTAAAGCCTCCGGCAGCAACTCGCTGGGCATCATCTGCAAAACGCACCGGCAGGCCGAGCAGGTACAACAGGCGCTGGAAGGCCAGGGCGTGCAGCTGCTCACCGAAGATTCCACGCATTTCAAGGAGGGAGTCATTCTCACTACGGCGCACCTGGCGAAGGGGCTGGAATTTGATGAGGTCGTCGTGCCATTCGTTTCGGTCCCCAACTACCGGACGGCGGTGGACAAGAGCCTGTTGTACGTGGCCTGCACCCGCGCCATGCACCGCCTCACGCTCACGTATGCGGGGGAATTGATGGCGTTTTTAACCGTCTGAGGTAGAGACGCATAATTGTGTTTCGTCGTTTGCGCCGTTCGGGAATCGTCCAAACGATTCCGTTCAATGACGAGATGCAATTATGCGTCTCTACCTCAGACGGCCCCGCCACCTAAATAACCCACCAGGTCAAGGTCCGAAACCCTGCCGGGCTTCGTATGGTTAGGCTTACAACCGCGCAATCCATTACCTTCAACCCATGAAAAAATCCCTTCTCCTCACGCTGGCCACCGCCGCCACGGCCGTGGTTTTCATCGCCGCCAAACCCGCCAGTTCTCCCGCCATGACCACGCCCGCCGAAACCGAAAAAGCCGCGCCCTCCGTGTATGATTTCACCGTGAAATCCATCGATGGCAAGGACGTGAAGCTGAGCCAGTACAAAGGCAAAAAGCTGCTCATCGTGAACACCGCCTCGAAGTGCGGCTTCACCCCGCAGTACAAGGAGCTGGAGGAGCTGTCGAAGAAATACGGCAATAAGGTGGTGGTTCTGGGTTTTCCATCGAACAGCTTCAATCAGGAGCTGGCCTCGAATGCCGAAGTGGCCACGTTCTGCGAGAAAAACTACGGCGTGACTTTCCCGCTGTTCGAAACCGTGGCCGTGAAAGGTGCCGACGCTGCCCCGCTCTACAAATACCTGTCGGACAAAACCAAAAACGGCGCCGTATCGGACGCGCCAAGCTGGAATTTCTGCAAATACCTGGTCGATGAGAAAGGCCACGTCGTGAAATTTTACAACTCCAAAGTGACGCCGCTGAGCCCCGAGCTGGTGGCGGATATCACGAAGTAATTCTTGCTTGGTCTGGTTTGTTCAGCACGTCATGCTGAGCGAAGCCGAAGCATCTCTCCCGCGCAACTAATTTCGTCGTTGCAACGAAGCGGGAGAGATGCTTCGGCTTCGCTCAGCATGACGTGCTGTTTTGTTGTTTGATTTTCCCTTTGCCCATGTCTCCCTGGATATCCGCCTTCCGCCCCCGCACGCTGCCGCTGGCCCTGGCCAGCATTCTCACCGGTGCGTTTCTCGCTGCTGCCGCCGGCCAGTTCGACGGCCTGATTGTGGGCCTGGCCGCCCTCACCACCGTTCTGCTCCAGATTCTCAGTAACTTGGCCAACGACTATGGCGACTCCCAAAACGGTGCCGACAGCGTGCACCGCGAGGGCCCGCAGCGCGCCGTGCAGAGCGGCGCCATCACGCCCGCCCAGATGAAGCGCGGCATGTGGATTTGCGGCCTGCTGGCGCTGGGCAGCGGCCTGGCGCTGCTGTGGGTGGCGCTGGGCGCAGCGGCGGGGCTGGGCTTGTTCCTGGGGTTTCTGGCGCTGGGGCTGGCCGCCATCTGGGCGGCGGTGAACTACACGGCGGGCTCGAATCCCTACGGTTACGCCGGGCTGGGCGATATTTCGGTGTTCCTGTTTTTCGGTATTGTGGGCGTGTGCGGCACCTACTTTTTGCAGGCCCGCAGCCTGCCGCTGCCCGTGCTGCTGCCCGCTGCGGCGCTCGGCTGCTTCGCCACGGCCGTGCTGAACGTTAATAATATCCGGGACATCAAGTCCGATGTGCTGGCCGGTAAAATCACCATTCCGGTGCGGCTGGGGCCGCTGCATGCGCGGCGCTACCACTGGCTGCTGCTGGTGCTGGGGGTAGGCTGCGCTACGGTGTTTGTGGCCCTCACGTACCATTCGCCTTGGCAGTGGCTGTTTGCGCTGGCCGTTCCGCTCTTCGTGTTCAACGCCCTGCAGGTGTGGCAGCGGCAGGAATCGATGCAGATTGACCCGCTGCTCAAGCAAATGGCGCTGAGCACGTTGGTGTTCACGGTGCTGTTTGGCGTGGGGCAGGTGCTGGGGTAACGATATAATTACTTGGTTTTGTTGCTTGATACAGCAATATGAAAAATTTTGCAGAGGAAATAGCCTACTGGTATTTCAGGTTAAACGGGTTCTTTCTGATAGAAAATTATGTTTCTCACCATTCAGAAAATCTGTCAGGCACTGGTCAAAGAACAAATCATGCCGATAATGACCTGCTTGGAATAAGGCCGAGTAATGTTAAAGAAGGAGTTGGAATTAGAAGTAACTCTGATTTATGCGAACGACTGGAGCAATTATTAAACGGAAGCAACTGTACATTAATAGGAATTATTTGCGAGGTCAAAGGGGCTGAAAATTGGGCTGGACAAATTAGTGGCAGCAGATTGCCGAGTTGTGTGAGGCGGCTAGGAATTATTGCTGATGATATTCTCCGCGAATGTGAATTGGCTCTAGGAGAAACTCATTTATTTAATTTCAATGGTGTCGGCCTGTATAAAATATTTGCGGGTATGGCATCCAGTACGCCCCCTGATGGTTGGTTCCCAATCACAATTGAACAGATGCTAGCATTTGTAGAGACTAGGCTAGCAAACTATGATGAAAAAACAAGGGCGTGGAACCACTACGATTCGCCACTGATGCAATATTTGCTGTATCGACACCGGCAAAATAGTAGATAGGCATTAGTGCAAAAAAGCCCCACTGCTTTGGCAGCGGGGCTTTTGACTTTAGCGCTTATTCGGCAGCAGGAGCGGGGCTTGTGGCCGTCGGAGCCTCCTTACCACCCTCCGGCCGGGGCCCGCGCTTGCGGTTGCGGCCGCCGCGGCTGCGGCGGCGCTCGCCGTCGGCGCGGGGCTCGCGGGCTTCACCTTCGGGCCGCGGTTCGCGGGGCGGGCGGGCCTCGCCTTCGGGCCGTGGGGCGCGGGGCTCACGCGGGGGCCGGGCTTCGCCTTCGGGACGTGAGGTGCGCTCGGGGCGGGGGCCCCGGTCGCGGCGCTCTTCGCCTTCGGGGCGGGGCGGGCGCTGGTAGGGCACGCTGGGGGCGTGGCCGGCATCGAGGGCGGCCAGCGCGTTTTTGGCAGCGGCGAGGCGCTCCAGGTGCTTGGGGTCTTTGGGGTCGGGAGCGTCGCGGCGGGGCTTGCCGCCGTCGCGGCCACCATCGCGGCCGCCGCCACCGCTGCCTTCGCGGCGCGGGCCACGGTCACTGCCTTCGGGGCGCGGGCCGCGGTCGCGGCCGCCGCCACCACCGCCGTGGCCACCACGAGCCGGGCGGCCGCCGATTTTACCACCCAGGCCAGCAAAGCGCTTGGGGTCAAACTCGGGCGCTTCGCCCAAGCCGAGCTCTTCGGTGATTTTCTGCTTCTCAATTTCGCGCTCGATGAGCCGCTCAATTTTGATTACCCGGTCCTGGTCCTGGTCCGAGATAAAGGTGATGGCGGTGCCCTTGGTGGCGGCGCGCGCCGTGCGGCCGATGCGGTGCACGTAGTCCTCGGCGGCGCGGGGAATATCGTAGTTCACCACGTGGCTCAGCGAGTCGATGTCGATGCCGCGGCTGAGCACGTCGGTGGCCACCAGGATGGGAAACTGCTTGTTTTTGAAGGCGCGCATGATTTCCTCGCGCTCTTCCTGGGTGCGGTCGGAGCTGATGCCGCGGGCTTCGATGCCGAGCTTGTTCACCGCTTTCACGATGCCACCCACGGCCGCTTTCTGGCTGGTGAAAAGCACCATGCTCTGCACATCCTGGGTTTTGATGAGGTGCTCGAGGATGTAGATTTTCTGGCGGTCGTACGCCATGTAAAACTGCTGGTCGATGCCGGCGGCGGGCTTGGATACGGCCAGCCGAATTTCGTCGGGGTTATGCAGAATCTGCTGCGAGAACTCCCGGATTTTGCTCGGCATGGTGGCCGAAAACAGCAGTGTCTGGCGCTCCTTGGGCAGCTGGCGCACGATGTTGAAGATGTCATCTGAGAAGCCCATGTCCATCATCTTGTCGGCCTCGTCGAGCACCAGGTACTTAATTTGGTCGAACTTCACGTAGCCCATTTGCAGGTGCGCGATGAGGCGGCCGGGCGTGGCGATGATGATGTCGGCCCCGCTCGTGAGGGCGCGCTTCTGCTGCTCCCAGTTTTCGGATTTGCCGCCGCCGTAGATGGCTATCGAGCTGGCTTCCACGTAGTAACCGAAGCCCATCACCTGCTCGTCAATCTGAGTGGCCAGCTCGCGCGTGGGCACCAGAATGAGGGTGGTGGTGTGGCCGTGCTTGGCGTGCGAAATCTTGTCGAGCAGCGGCAGGAGGTAGGCGGCGGTTTTGCCGGTGCCGGTTTGGGCGCAGGCAATCAGGTCTTTCCCTTCGATGATTTTGGGGATGGCCTGCTCTTGAATGGGGGTGGCCTGCTGGTAGTTCATGGCGTCGATGCCAGCGAGCAGGTCGTCGTGGAGGTTGAATTCGTGAAACGTCAAGGTTCAGCTAATTGAAATGGGTAAATGGCTGACCGTGATGCCTGGGCCAGCAAACCGCTTGATTTGAGGTAAAGATACGGCGGGCGGCGGTTGAGGCGACAACGGGCGGAACTGCGCAAAGAGAACGTCATGCAGAGCGAAGCATCTTGCCCGCCACCACTAATCCTACCGATTGGTTTACTTGCTGCGGGCAAGATGCTTCGCTGCGCTCTGCATGACGTTCTTTGGGCGTCCTGTCCGCTAACCCATCAACCCGCCCATGCCCGCCCTCGACCGTTTCTCCACCCAGGCCGCCGACTACGCCCGCTACCGCATTGCTTATCCCGCCGAGCTCTATGCCTGGCTGCTGCCGCAAGTGCCCAGCTGCGAGCGCGCCTGGGACTGCGCCACCGGCAACGGCCAGGTGGCGGCCGTGCTGGCCGATTCGTTCGTGCGGGTGGATGCCACCGACCTCAGCGAAAACCAGCTGGCCCAAGCGCCGCCGCGCCCCAATATCCACTACCAGCGCGCCACGGCCGAGCACACACCCTTCCCCGACCAGCGCTTCGACCTCATCACCGTGGCCCAGGCCGTGCACTGGTTCGACAGCGCGGCCTACCACCGCGAGGTGCGCCGCGTGGCCCGGCCCGGCGCGGTACTGGCCGAGTGGGGCTACCAGCTGTGCCGCCTCGAAACCCCCGAGTTGAACCAGGTGCTCGATGCGTTTCACGACGTCACCTCCGGCCCGTATTGGGATGCCAACCGCCGCCACATTGAGAACGAGTACGCCAACCTGCCCTTTCCGTTTGCCGATGTGCAGCACGCCCGCTTCGCCGTGGTAAAGCACTGGACGGTGGATGACATGCTGAACTATCTGCGCACCTGGTCGGCCACGGCCAACTACGCCCGGCAGCACGCCGGGGCCGACATGGTGGCCCTGGTAGCCGATGAGTTGCGGCGGCTGTGGGGCCCGCAGGCGCGCCCGGCTACATTCCCCGTTTTTGCCCGGGCCGGCCGGGTAGACTAAACGGCCGGCCGCCGCGTTGACCCGCCGAACCAAGCGTTTTCGATGACTATTCTGGCTACTCAATTGCGCGCCGTGGGCTTGTTCTACCGCAGCGTGGCGCCGTTGATGGGGGGCATTTCGGGGCTGATTTTGCTGGCGGTGCTGCTGCCAGCCATAGTCGAGGGCAGGAGCGGGGGCGTGATGCCCGCGCTGCTGCTCACCAAGCTGGCCACCGCGCCGGTGGTGTGGTACCTGTCGGAGCAATGGCGGCCGGGGCAGTACTGGTTTTATTTCAACCTGCACCTATCGCGGCGGCGGCTGTGGGCCGGTGTGGTGGCGCTGGATGGCGGGCTGTTTCTGGGGGGCGCCTGGCTTGTGCGGGCGGTGCTGGCATGAGCAGCGCGCGGCAGCAGTTGGCCGGCCCGCAGGTGCTGGAGGCCGACGGTATTCGCATCGGGTTTGGCGAGCGGCAGGTGCTGGGCAGCATCTACCTACGGGTGCAGACGGGCCAAATTGTGGGCCTGCTGGGCCGCAACGGCAGCGGCAAGTCGGTGCTGCTCCAAGCCATTTTCGGAGCCCGTGCCGTGCCCGATGCCTCGGTGCGGGTGAATGGCCAACGCGTGGTGCCCGCCTTCCGGCAGCCGGGCCTGCTGAACTACCTGCCGCAGGAGCCGCTGCTACCGCCCTCGCTGACGCTGGCCCGGGCCGCCAAGCTGCTGGGGGTTGATATTGGAGCTGCCACGGCCCGCTTCCCGGAGCTGCGGCCGCAGTTTGGGCGGCGTTTGGGCGAGTTGTCGGGTGGGTCGGCGCGGCTGGTGCAGGCGCTGCTGCTGTTGCACGCCGACACCGCATTTTCGCTGTTTGATGAGCCGTTTTCGGGCGTGATGCCGGTACACGTCGAAACCCTGGCCGAGGAGATGCAGCGCCTCAAGCAGCGCAAGGGCCTGCTCATCACCGACCACCGCTACGCTGAGGTGCTGCCCATCTGCGACGTGGTGTACCTGCTGCACCAGGGCCGCCTGCTGACGCTGGAAGGCGACGTGCGTGAGCAGCTGCGCGACTACGGCTACCTGGCGAGCTGACGCAAATCTTCGCGTTGGCGCGTAGCTTGCCGGCTTTCCATTTTGCTTGGTATGCCTTCTTCACTGCCCTTCGCCCACCTCCGCATCCTCGAGCTGGCTTCTGTGCTGGCTGGCCCGCAGGTGGGGCAGTTTTTTGCCGAGCTGGGGGCCGAAGTTCTAAAAATTGAAAGCCCAGCCGGCGACGTCACCCGTACCTGGAAAACCAGCGCCGAAAACGCCGCCGCACCAGCCGCTACGGCCGCCGGAGAGGCGGCGGTTTCGGCCTATTTCGCGGCCTCCAACTGGGGCAAAAAGTCCCTCGTGCTCGACCTGACTACCGCCGCCGGCCAAGCTGCGTTGCACCGCCTGGCTGCCCAGGCCGATATCATCCTCGCCAGCTACAAGCCCGGCGACGCCGAGAAGCTGCGCGCCGACTACGCCACGCTTTCTCAGGAAAGCCCGCGCCTTGTCTACGGCCACCTCACTGGCTACGGCCCCGACAATGCCCGCGCCGGCTACGATGCCGTGCTGCAGGCCGAAGCCGGCTTTATGTATCTCAATGCCGCGGGCCCCGGCCAACCGCCCCAGAAAATGCCCGTGGCCATGGTCGATTTGCTGGCCGCGCACCAGCTGAAGGAAGGCCTGCTCACGGCCCTGTTGCAGCGCGAGCGCACCGGGCGCGGCGCGCTGGTGCAGGTAAGTTTGCTCGATAGCGCGCTGGCCTCCCTCGCCAACCAGGCCGCTAGCTACCTCGTTACGGGCCACGACCCGCAGCCGCTGGGCTCGGGCCACCCCAGCATTGTGCCCTACGGCACCGTGTACCGCGCGGCCAATGGCCGCCAGCTGGTGCTGGCCGTGGGCTCCGATGGCCAGTTCCGGCAGCTGTGCGCGGCCCTGGGCCGGCCCGAATGGGCAATTGATGCGCGCTTTGCCACCAATACGGCCCGCGTGGCGCACCGCGCCGAGCTGGAGGCGCTGCTCACGCAGCAGATTGCCACCTTGGATGGCGACGCGCTGCTCGCCGAGCTGGAGCGCCGGGCCGTGCCGGCCGGGGCCGTGCGCTCGGTGGGGGAGGCACTGAGCCAGCCGGCGGCCGCGGGCATGCTGCTCCCGGGCCGGGATGGCGGGCGGGCCGGCCTGCGCACGGTGGCGTTTCGCAGCCCGGCGTGGGCGGTGGCGGCCGGGCTGAGTGCGCCGCCGGCGCTGGGTGCTGGGGCGAGGGAGGCAAGGCCCACCGAATAAGAAAAGCTCGGCCAGCTCTGCAACTATGCGCCCGCTTGCTTTCGTACCTACCAAGAGCAGCCGTGGAATCGGGGCAGCAGTTGCCGTGGTTGCTTTTCATTCCGCCTCCCACTCTGCGGGGCGCCATTTCCTTCTCGTATGGCCAAGTCACCCACCACAAAAAACGCGGAGCCGGAGCTATTTGCTCCATCCGAAACGCCCGCCGGTGCTGCTGAGCAGCTGGTAACGCCCGTCCCGCCCAAAAAACGGGGCGCCAAAGCCCGCAAGGCCGACGCCGACCGCCTCCCGGATAAGAAGCCCGCGGCCCCCGACACCAGCCACAGCGGGGCCACGGCCACCAACGACCATCCCACCGCCGAAGCCGGCTCGCCGGTAGAAGCTCCGCCCGACCGGCTCGACCAGATTTTTGAAGGCCTCAAACAAAAATCCACCGCCAAGCAGGCCATTTACCGCAACACCCAGGCCGCATTCGATTGCCTGCGGCTGGTGTCGCAGGAGTTGGTGGTGGAGCTTACGCGCCGCCTCACGCCCCTCGATTCGAGCGTGGTGATTGAGTACCGCTCCATCAACGACATGGAGTTTCACATTCGCTTTTCGGGCGATTTGCTGGTGTTCGTCATGCACTCCAACATCGTCACCTTCCCCGACGAGTACGGCCCCATGCCCAGCAAGTACGTGGAGGCGGATTTTCGCCGCCGCTTCTTTGGCCACATCATGGCCTATAACTTCATGGCCGACAGCATCAAATACCAGCGCCTGAACGACCCCGGTTACCTGGTGGGCCGTCTGCTGGTCAACATCGAAAACCACTACTTCCTCGAGGGGGTGCAGCAGCTGGAGCTCCCCGACAACGACATGTCCGACAACATCATTACGCCCAATGCCATGCGCCTTTTCGTGGAAAGCGCCATGATTGCGGCCGTCAATAACGACCTCATTGCCCCGCTGCTCCCCGAAATTCAGAAAATCAGCGTCAAGCAAAAGCTCGAAAATCAGCAAGTCAGCCGCGGCAGCAAGGTTGGCTTCAGCTTCTCGGCGCAGCAGCAGCAAACCTTTTAGTTTTTGCACGGCGTGAAAAGAGGGACAGAAGCTTGACGGAGCCGTTCAAACTTCTGTCCCTCTTTTCACGCTGTGCAAAAACTACCGTCCGTAGCCCACCTTCTGGCGCACTTTGGCCAGCACGCCGGCGCCGTATTCCTGCGCGCGCCTGGCCCCAATGGCGAGCTTGGCGTCCAGCTCCGGCAGGTTTGCCAGATAGAAGTCGAACAGCTCCCGCTCGGTGGCAAAGCGGCGCAGAATCAGCTCGTACAGCTCCTTTTTGGCGTGTCCGTAGCCGTAGCCGCCGGCTTCGTAGTGCTGGCGCATGGTGGCCGTCTCGGCGGGCGTAGCCAGCAGCGAATACAGCTTGAAGGTGACGTCCGTATCCGGGTTTTTGGGTGCTTCCAGCGGTGTGCTGTCCGAAATAATGCTTTTTACGGCTTTCAGCAACTCCTTTTCGGGGGCGAATACGTCGATGATGTTGCCGTAGCTCTTGCTCATCTTGGCCCCGTCGGTGCCGGGAATGGTCATGAGTTCGGCATCGACGCGGGCCTGGGGCGGCACCAGCGTGTCGCCGTAGCGGGTATTGAAGGCCTGGGCGATGTCGCGGGCTATTTCGAGGTGCTGAATCTGGTCTTTGCCCACTGGCACGATGTCGGCGTCGTAGAGCAGGATGTCGGCCGCCATCAGCACGGGGTAGGTGAAGAGGCCGGCGTTCACGTCCGACAGCTTGTCGCTTTTATCCTTGAAGCTGTGCGCATTGGCCAGCATCGGGTAGGGCGTGAAGCAGCTCAGGTACCACGTCAGCTCGGTGACCTGCGGCACGTCGGACTGCCGGTAGAACAGGTTTTTTTCGGTGTCGAAGCCGCAGGCCAGCCACGCGGCGGCCACGGCGTAGGTGTTGGCACGCAGCAGCGCGGGGTCGCGCACGGTGGTGAGCGAGTGCAGGTCGGCGATGAAATACAGCGTGTCGTTGGCCGGATTTTTCGACAGCTCGATGGCCGGGAGGATGGCGCCGAGCAGGTTGCCCAGGTGCGGGCGGCCGGTGCTTTGGATGCCGGTAAGAATGCGGGACATGCAGAGAGTTTAGTTGCCAGTTGCCAGTTGTCAGTTGTTCGTGTAGCTGGTTGAATTACCGCGAGCAATGATGACTGCCAACCAAATTAAGGGGTTAAGCGCACGCCTTGGTTGTAAGCATGCACGACGGCCGCGAGCTGAGCCCGGCTCACGGCGTTGGTAGCAAATTGCCGTTGCAGCACCGGGTCGGCCGGAAAGAGCGCCGCCACAAAGGTGCCGGGCGCTAATTTTTGGTCGAACCCCGGCGTGCGGCCGGGACTATACGCAAAGTACGTGCTGGTTCCGGGCTTGCGCAGCACCGGCAGCTTCACGTGCGCCTTAAAATTGGGCCCCATCTCGACCTGATAATAGTAAAAGTAGAGCTCGACCGAACCGGTTTCCAGGATTTCGAGCCAAGCCGGGTCCTTGGATTCGGCATCGGTGCCACTGAGCAGCCGGAAGTCATTCGCTCGTACAAAACGGTGGGTATCAATGGTGAAAACCGGCAGCTCGGGGCTGCGAAACGTGCGCTCGCGGCCGTTTTTGCTGCCCACCACCGTGGCGGGGCTGCCGCCTTCGGCCAGCACCAGCTTCAGCTGGGCGCTGCCTTTGCTGCCGTTGGCCAATTCGTAGGTGCCGGGGGCAAAGGCAAATTGCGCCTGCGCAATGCCGGGCCCCACAGCCATTCCGGCTACTACTAAAAAAAATCGAACGCTCATGGGGCCAGAACCCCATTGCCCGCGTGCGAATTCACACACTCACGTTTTCGGCGGCTTCCACTTGCAACTCGCTGGTTTCTTCCTGTCCCAAGTACTTGTCAATCAGAAAGTGGGCCAGGTAAAGCACGGGCGTCAGCAAAACAGCCGCCGCAAATTTGTACCAGTAATTGGTGTTGGCCACCGCGATAACCTGGTCGAAAGTCCAGTTGCCGAACAGGTAAAACGCCACGTAAAGCACCACGAACGAGTCGACCAATTGCGAAATCAGCGTAGAGCCCGTGGCGCGGAGCCACACCAAGCGCCCGCCCGTGGCCCGGCGAATGGCTGCAAAAATGGTGGCATCGAGCACCTGCCCCACCGCAAACGCCACAATGGAGCCCGTGATGATGCCCAGGCCCTGCCGGAAAATACTCTGGTAGGCAAAATCGATGTTGAACGGCCGGCCCAGGTTATCGGTCTTGTTCACGTCAAGCCAAAAATCGGCTGGGGGTAGCTTAGTGGTGAGGTAGATAACGCCAAAAGCAAACAGAATGAGCACCACCGTGAGGTAGCTGATGCGCAGCACGCCCTCCTTGCCAAAATACTCGTTGATGATGTCCGTGGTCACAAACACCACCGGCCAGATGAGCACACCCGCCGTGAGGCTGCCGGGCAGTCCCATCAACTTATCCGCCGAAAAAATCTTGACGCCAATGATTTCGGCCAGCAGCGCGTTAACCAGAAAAATACCGCTGAGAACGAGGTAGAGCTGTTGTTTTTTGCTGGCGAAGGTGTTCATGAAAAAATGGGTTACCAAGGTACGCTGTCATCCTGAGCGCAGCGAGGGACCTATTACTACGTCAAGCCGACTTGGTTTCTATCTCGACAAGGGCGTTTGCCGTGCTCAGGATGAGAGGAGGGGAACGATGGGGTTTGGTTATTACAAGCTCACCACCAAGCCCTCAGTGGCCAGCTCGGCGGTAGGAAATACGGCCTGCGCTTCGCTCAACAGCGGGTCCAGGGCCTTGTAGCGGCTGGAGAAGTGGCCCAGCAAGAGCCGTTTCACGTCGGCATCGTGCGCTAGTTGGGCGGCCTGGCGGGCGGTGCTGTGGTGGGTTTGGGCGGCGCGGTCGCGCAGTTCTTCCAGGAAAGTGGCCTCGTGGTACAGCAAGTCGGCGCCGTGGATGAGGCTGGCGAGGCCTGGCGTGTAGAGGGTGTCGGAGAAGAAGGCGTAGCGGCGGGGCGGCGGGGCCGGAACCGATACATCGGCGTGGCGCACGGCGGGCGTCTGGTCGTCGGCTTCGAGGTCTTCGCCCTGGGCCAGGCGGGCTAGCTGCGCGGGCGAGAGGCCGGGGGGCAGCTTTTCCTTCAGCAGGTTGGCGCGGCGCGGCTTTTCGGCAAACAGGTAGCCGGCGCACGGAATGCGGTGGCGCATGGGCAACGACGCCACCGTTACGTTCTCGTCTTCATACACCGCGGCGTGCGCTTCCGTATCGACAACTACAAAGGTCATGGCAAACCCGAGCTGCATGCTCGAAACCCGCGCCTGGGTCACCAGTACCTCATCGAGGCCCGGCGGGCCAATGATGCACAGCGGCTGGGTGCGGCCTTGCAAGTGCATGGTGCCCAACAGCCCAAACAGCCCAAAATAATGGTCGCCGTGCAGGTGCGAAATGAAAATGGCCCGCATGTGATGAGGCCGCACGCGGTACTCCAGCATCTGCCACTGCGTGCCTTCGCCGCAGTCAATGAGGTAGTTAGACGAGCCCACCGTGAGCACCTGCGCCGTGGGGTGGCGCCCGGCGGTGGGGGTGGCCGAGGCCGAGCCCAGAATTTTCAGCTCAAAAGTCACAAGTAGCTGTTCGCTATTAGCTGCTGGCTGTTAGCTTTTTTAAGGTGAAATAAAGGACAAGCCAAGCGCGGCGAAACGGCAAAATGAAATTGGCTGCCAACTGTTGCGCTCCTGAGAAGAAGGCTAACAGCTAACAGCCAATAGCTAGAAGCTAAAAAAACCTACTCTTTGTCCGTCAGGTCGCGCTCGATGGCGTGCAGAAACACGCGGTCGATGCCTTCTTCCACCGTGGGCAGAATGTGCAGCACCGATTCGAGCTTGCTGATGGTGATGAGTTTGAGGACGTGGTCTTGCAGGCCGGTGAGCACCAGCAGGCCACCGGTGGAATTGCACAGGCGGTTCGCAATGAGGATGGAGCTGAGGCCCGACGAATCGGTGTACTTCACGTTGGTGAGGTCCAGTATCAGGTTGTTAATGCCTTCAGCGTTCAGCTTCACGAACTCCGATTTGAGGTCGGGCGCGACAGTGGTATCGAGCTTCTTTTCCTCAATCGTGATGATGGTGTAGCTTTCTTTTTTATCAATCGTGTACTTCATACAGCGTAAGCGAGGAGGGTAAGGGAACGGCGAAGGTAAAGAAAAAACCCAAAATTTTGGGTGAAGCTGGTCAATGTTTTGCCGGCGTGTGCAGAGCGGCAGCGGGCGGCCCGGCAAAAGTGAGCGAAGCCCAGGTCGATTGCCAGTCGGCGCGGTCGCGGAGCTTGGCCGGGGCCGTGCTCATATCCACCGCAGCCAGCAGGTAGGGCCCCGGTCCGGACAAGCGTAACAAGATTCGCCCGTTTTGGTTGGCGCGGGTGGTGTAATGGGTGGTAGGCAAGCCGCTAGGCTGCCGCTGCCACACCTGCACGGCCGTCCCAAAGGCGGGCTTGCCGGCGCGCAGTACGCGCACAGTCAGGGCTTTGTCGGTGCCCAGCCGGTAGGGGTTTTGCTCGGGCACTAGCTCCAGCGGCAGGCCGTACACGCGGCGGCAGGCGCTGTCAGTGACCGGGGCAGTAGCGGCCGCTTCGCCCACCTGCACCAGCGTTTTGGCGCAGCGCCGGTAAGTTTCGCGGCCGGGTTTGTCCATCTCATCCCGCTCCTGGCGCAACTTCAGGGCGTAGTCGAGGCCTTCTTCGCGCAGGTAGGCGGTGAATTGCGCGGCGGGCAGCTCGATGAAGGAGTTGGTGGAGCGCAGCAGCACGACGTGGGTGCCCGGCTGCACGAAGGTGAAGGCTGTGCGGAAAGTGTCGGTTTCGGCCGGGCTGCTGGGGGTGAGGTTGGTGCTGTCGGTTGGCGTAGGGCCGTACCGCACCAGGCGCTGGATTTTGGTGGCCTTGGTGGTCCAGGGTTCGCCCTTAAAGTCGGCCCCAATGAAGGTGTGCACGTTCACCGTTTGGCCAGGATGGACGTGGAAAGACGGGGCTTCAAGCCAGAACTCGTGGGCGAGGGCGGTGGTAACCAAGGATATAAGCGCGGCTATGGCTAGTATCTTCTGCATATCCAGTTGGAATGGGGCTCAGCGAACCTGCGCGTCTCTTCTGCGTCCTCAGCGGTGATGTCGTTCAACGGAAGTTGCCGCAGAGGACGTAGAAGAGACGCGCAGGTTCGCTGAGCAACTACTGCCGTTCCAGCGCCAGCGCGTAGGCCCGGTCGTAGTGCACGCGCAGGTTTTTCCAGTCGAACAGCTCGGCGGAGCTTTCCACGGCGTTGCGCTGCATGATGCGGTCGCGGCGGTTGAGCTGCACGAATTGCCAGAGCATTTCGGTGAGCTCGTCGGCCGACTCGTCGAAGGATTTTTCCTGGCGGTGTACCACAAAAATGCCTTTCTGCTCGGGGTCCGGAATGGTTTCGAGCACGTAGTCGCCGAAGCCCGAGAGGTCGGAGGTGATGGCGGGCACGCCGCGGGCCACGCATTCGAGCGGGGTGTAGCCCCAGGGCTCGTAATAGCTCGGAAACACGCCCAGGTGGCAGCCGCGCACAAACTGCCCGTACTCCATGCCCAGCAGGGGCGAGGCCGGCGACACAAAATCGGGGTGGTACACCATTTTCACCCGGTCGTGCTTGTGGTTGAGCAGGTTGGCCTGGCGCATGAAGTTCAGGATGTCGTCGTCGGCATCGTTCGCCAGGTTGTGGGTGACGACGGGAGGCAGGGCGTTGGTTTTCCAGCTTTGCAGCTGGCGGCGGTAGCGCAGCTTCCAGTAGTCGTCCACCATGGCGCCCAGCTCGGGCAGCTTGTGGTCGGGACTGGAAGCGGCGGCGTAGAACAGCCGTTCGCCCACTTGCCGCTCAATGGCGAGGCAGGTTTCGTGCACTTCGTCCAGCATGGCGCGGCGCTCCAGCACCTGCGGGTTGATGCTGGTGAAGGGCCGCTTGGTGATGAAAAACATCACCACCTGGCCCTCCATGCCGCTCTGCTGGAGGCGGTAGTTGAGGCGGGCCAGGGCTTCGAGGGTCAGGTCGAAGCCTTTGTTGTGGTACTCGTAGCGGCCCGAGGTAAAGAAGTACAGCGTCTTGTCTAGGTCGAAGGCATACGACTGGAAGAAGTGCGCCATCACGAACTCGTGAATCTTGGCCTTGTACTGCTGGTGCAGGTTCTGGAACTCGTGCAGGGCCACGAAGCGCTCGATGTTGAGGCCGTTGGGCAGCACCGCGTCCGGAATCCGGTCCAGCAAGTAGATGCACTCGCGCACGGTCAGCTCGCTCACCGTCGTGAAGACGTGGCTGCCGTGGGCGGCGGCCCGTTCCATCTTCACCGCCGACTCGATGTTAAAATGCTTGGCCTCGTTTTCCCAGTTTACCCACATCAGGTGGTCGTAGAAAGCCGGGTCGTTCATGGCCAGGTAGCGGCCCAGCAGGGTGGCGTGGGTAGTGAAGAGCAGGTGCACAGGCACTTGCAGGCGGCGCAGTTCCGGGATGGACACGCCGGTCATCCACTCGTGAAAGTGGCCCAGCAGGCGCTGGCCCTCGGCCCGCTGGCTGGCCACATGCTGGAAGAAAACCGTGGTGAGGTGCCCGAAAGCAATGACTTGGTGCAGCAAATCGTCGTTGTCGGGCGAGGGAATACCGTGGCGCTGCCAGAGCTCGGCTTTGTGCCGGGGGAGTTCGTTGTAGGCCTGGAAAGGGTTGATGAGCACCACGCGCGGCCGGCCGGTGATGAGCCAGGTGCCAATCTGCACGTCGTAGCCCTGGGCCCGCATGATGCGCACGGCGGCCACAAACGGGTCGGCGCCGGTGTGCACCGTTAGCTCATCGAAGGGCTCAAACTCGCCCTGGGCCATGCTGGGGAAGTAGGGGCCCAGCAGGCAGTACCGGTCGCCCCAGGCGGGCACGGTGGCCGGCACTTTGCTCCGGATAACGGTGTAGATGCCCCCCACCTGGTTGCAGACCTCCCAGGCAACTTCCACCAGCAAGGCGTTGGGAAACAGGGCTTCGGGGACGTGGGGCAAGGACTGCATACGGGTGGGAAGAGAAGAGGCGAAGTTTGAACGCGGCGAAAGGTAAGCGCAGGGGGTGTTAAATACCACGGCCAGCGCCCTTTTTTCGGGCTTGTTTACGCAGAAGTGCCTTGGTCCGCCAAAACTTCGCCAGCACGTGGCTGTTAGCCTCGTCGAAACTAACGTGCCATTTCTCCCTCATGTCTGATACCACCAACGTCCTCACCCTCGAACACGAGATTCTGCCGGTGCTCGCGCAGCGCCGCAGCCCCCGCGCCTATTCGAGCAAACCAGTGCCCGCCGCAGTGGTGGAGCAGGTATTCACCGCCGCCTCATCCGCCGCGTCCTGCTTTGGCGAGCAGCCCTGGCGCTACATTCTGGGCAGCCAATCGACCAGCCCCGAAGCGTTCCAGAAAATTCTGGGCGGCCTGATGGAGTTCAACCAGGTGTGGGCCAAAAACGCCGGTGCGCTGGCCGTGGGCGTGGCCAAGCTGCACTTCTCGCACGACAACAATGCCAACGGCTGGGCCAAATACGACGTGGGCCAGGCCACTGCCACCCTCGCCATTGAGGCCACGGAGCTGGGCCTGCAAATCCACCAGATGGCCGGCTTCTCGCCCGACGCCCTGCGCGCCGCCTTCAACATCCCCGAAGGCTTCGAGCCCGTGGTGGTGTTCACGCTGGGCTACCCCGGCCCGGCTTCCGACCTGCCCGACCCGCTGCGCGAGCGCGAAGAGGCCCCGCGCACCCGCAAGCCGCTGGCCGAATTCCTGTTCGAAGGCGCATGGCCCACGCCCGCCGGCGAGCGCTACGACCAAGCAACGGTGTAGTGCAGCTAACGCGTAACGCATTAAACAGCAGAACGTCATGCTGAGCGCAGCCGAAGCATCTCTACGGCTTCGTTAGGCTCCCCTCTCCGCGGGAGAGGGGCCGGGGGTGAGGTTCCGCGTTAGGCGAAGCGGTAGAGATGCTTCGGCTGCGCTCAGCAGGACGTTCTTTTGCTCACTGCTCACTGCTCTAATGCAGGGCCCGCTTCTTGATGATGCCGCCTTGCGCATCGTCGATGCGGTATTGCACGATGAAGGCGCGCGGGTCAATTTCCTGCACGGCGGTGCGCAGGGCAGGCAATTCGAGGCGGGTGACGACGGTGAAGACGATGTCGCGCTCGAGGCCTTGCTCGCCCCGCTTGCCGTAGCCCGATTTGCCTTGGTACATGGTGACGCCGCGGCCCAGCTTTTCGGTGATGACCCGGCGAATGTCGTTGCTGTGCTCCGATACGATGGTGACGCCCGTGTACTGCTCGATGCCGTTGAGCACGAACTCCATGACGCGGGAAGCGGCGAAATAGGTGAGCATGGAATACAGCGCCGGCTCGGTGCCCAGCACCCACACGGCCACGCCGAAAATGACGACGTTGAGAATCAGAATCAAGTCGCTGACTTTGAGCAGCACCAAGTGCCGGCTCACGAGCAGGGCCGCAATTTCGGTGCCGTCGAGCACGGCCCCGCCGCGCATGGCCAGCCCAATGCCGGCGCCAATAAATACCCCGCCAAATACGGCGGTAAGCAGGCGGTCGGGGGTGATGTCGGGAAACGGCACAAAGGCCAGCACCAGCGCCAACCCGCCAATGCCAATGGCGCTGCGCACGGCAAACCGCCGGCCCATTTGGTTATAGCCCAGGGCAATAAAGGGCAGGTTGATAACCGGTATCAGCACCGATAGCGGCAGCCGGAAACCCGTGGCCAGCAGCATGGAAACCCCCGTAACGCCGCCGTCAATAAAATGGCTGGACAGCAGGAAAGCCTTCAGTCCAAAGGCCGCCGCAAACACCCCGGCGGTAATGAAAAACGCGTTCTGAACCTCGGAAGCAGGGCGGTTAATGGTTTTGGCAGGGGAAGGCATGTTAGGTATCGTCAGAGGAAAGGATAAGCTCAAAGAACGTCCTGCTGAGCGCAGTCGAAGCAGGACGTTCTTCTGGTGCCTGCGTCGGGTTAGCCCTCCTGCGACAAAACCAGCACCGCGTACGGGGCCAGGCCAATGCTGCCATGCCAGGCGTAGCCGTCGTATTCGCCCTCCTCGGCGTCCGTGCCGAAGCTCTCAAAATCGCCAAACTCGCCGTCGTAGCCCTTCCAGTCGCTGTTGAAGCGCACCGTCCAGTGGCCGGGACCGGGCAGGCCAATGGTGTAGGCTTCGTGCGCTTGGTTGGCAAAGTTGGCCAGCACCACCGTGGTGTCGCCGGGGCCGCCGTCGCCGTCGGCCCAGCGGGCAAAGGCTACCAGCTTCTCCGCGTTGTTCACATGGAAAACGTGGGTGTGCTGCCCGCCCAGGCCGCGCGTCTGGCCGTGAAAGTTGCGGCGCAGCGCAATCAGGTCGCGGTAGAGGTGCACCAGCCCGGCGCGGGCTTCCACATCCTGCCACACCAGGGGCTCGGCGTCGTTGAACTCGCCATCGGCCAGGAACTCCTGGCCCTGAAACAGCATGGGAATGCCGGGCGCCGTGAGCACCAGGCCGGCGCCTAGCGTGGTGCGCTTCTTGGCGAAATAGTGGTCGGCATCGCCGGGCATGATTTCCTCGGCCACGCGGCTTTTGCCGTTGGCCACCTCGTCGTGGCTTTCGGTATAAATGACGCGGCGGAAGGCGTCGCCGTTGTAGGTCACGGCCAGGGCATCGGCCACGGCCAGCATGTTGCGGTCGGCGTCGTTGGGGGTGGTAAGGGCTTCTACCACCGGATAGACGAAGGAGCTGTCCCACTGCGAGTCGAAGCCCTGGCCGCCCTTGGCCACGCTCTCGGTGATGCCGGCGTTGCCGCGCATGTCCTCCGCGATGGTAATTTTCCAGGGCATGGTCTGGTCAATTTCCTCGTTAATCCAGCGCATCAGGCTCCAGCCCTCGGGCAGGTCGGCGCCGGGGTCTTCCTCGCCGTGCACGTTGCGGATGAAGGCAATGGCATCGGCGCGCAGGCCGTCGCAGCGGTAGTCCTGCAGCCACATCAGGGCGTTGTCGCGGATGTACTGGCGCACCTCGGGGCGGCCGTAGTCGGGGCGGTTGTCGCCCCAGGGCGTCTTGGCTTTCCAGTCGTTGTAGAAGTAGATGCCGCCGCCGCCGTTTTCGCTCCAGCCGTCGAATTGCCACAGGTCGAGGTCGCCGGGGCCGAAGTGGTTGTACACCACGTCGAGCACCACCGCGATGCCGTGCTGGTGGGCCTGCTTCACCAGTTCCTTGAAGGCCACGGGCCCGCCGTAGTCGCTTTCCAGCGCAAACGGGTTGGATGGATTGTAGCCCCACGACCGGCTGCCCGGAAACTCCGTGGCCGGCAACAGCTCGATGCAGTTGATGCCCAAGTCGCGCAGGTAGGGCAGCTTTTCGGCCACGCTGGCGAAGGTGCCCACCTGCTCGGCATCGGGGGCGTTGAAGGTGCCTACGTGCAGCTCGTATATCACCAACTCGTTCCAGGCCGGCATCTGGAAATTGTCGTCGCCCCAGTCGAAAGCGGGGTCGTGCACCACCGAGGCACCGGCCGAGTTGGTCACCTCGCGGGCATAGGGGTCGTTGCGGTCGATGCGGTTGCCTTGGTTCACCAAGCTGAACTTGTATTCGTCGCCGGGCTTGGCTTCGGGCACATCGGCGGCCCAGTAGCCATTTTCTTCGGCTTGGAGCGGGTTTTTGTCGGCTTTCCACTTGTTGAAGGTGCCGGTAACGGCCACGCTTTCGGCGTGCGGGGCCCAGACCCGGAAGGTGGTGCCGGCCGCGTGGGGCACGGCGCCCATGCCGGGCCGGGCGGGCGCGAGGGCGGGCGAAGGGGCTTTGGCGGAAGCTGGTTTGGCCGCAGCAGCTTTGGCCGGGGCTGATTTGGAAGGCGCTTTCGAAGCGGACGTAGCGCGGGAAGCGGGTTTAGAAGCGGAAGCGTGGGGCATCGACTAAAGGACTGCCCACCGCCGGGGCAGCCGAAAATGCGGCCGGTACGGGACGGTAGGTGATGCAGCATACGAAACTGTCGGGCTTTTGGCCAAAATAGAAACCGGAGCAGCCGCAAGCTTGCTGCCTTTCAGAACAGTAGCCGGAGCAGGATACTTGAGCGCTAACTAATTTTTCGCCATTTTTCGGCCATGAATACCCTCGCTTCGCCCGATGCTGCCTCCGCAGGGCCCACCACGCTTTACCACCGCCGGCACACCAGGCAGCAGGTGGGCAAAACGTTTGGGCATTTCGGCCCGGCGGTTGTGCTGCTAATGGCCATTGTGCCTGTGTTGTCCGGCGCCGAACCGTTTTCGCTCTTGCTTGGGCTGGAAGTGCTGGTCGGGGCCGCCTACCTCACGCTGATGGTGCGCGAGCTGCTGCACCTGCGCCACAACCCGTTTCATCGCGAGCCGGTGGCGTGGCTGGAGCTGGCGGCAGCGGCCATTCTGGCCCTCGAAAGCTACCACATTTGGTACCGTCACCGCGAAGCCGAGCTGGCCGGGAAGCCGCACAAAACCCTCATCCTGCCCGGGCTGTATGCGGCGGTCGCGGTCATGTTCGTGGTCATGGCCTTTCGCATGAAAAAGCTGGACGGCCGGCGGTTTCTGCACCTGCACCCCGACGGGTTTGCCCTGCGCACCACGCGCCTGGGGAGCGGCACGGCGTTGCGCTGGGCCGACATTGCCGCCGTGGAGCCCGCCGGCCCTGCCGACCTGCTGGTGCACCGCCCCAACGGCCAAACGCACCGCATTTCCTTTGCGAATGTGCACGATGGCGCGGCCCACCGCGACCGGCTGCTAGCGCATGTGCAGACGAAAAGGAACAGTTAAAAGAAAAAGAACGTCGTGCAGAGCGCAGCGAAGTATCTCGCTTGTGCTAGTAAACCATTCGATTGAGTTAGTTGAAGCACGCGAGATGCCTCGGCTGCGCTCGGCATGACGTTCTTTTGTTCTCTATTACCTGCCAAACAGAATGCCCCGTCCCAAACCCGTTATTTTTGGCCTTTACGGCTGGTCGCCCGAGTACGGCTTCCGTTACATTCACCCGGCCAACCGCCGGGCTTTTGAGCTCCTCGAACCAGTGGGCAAGCTCTTTGAAAAAATTGCCGAAGACGAAGAGGGCGACTGGATTACCATCCGCTACGACGAGCAGCAATTTCTGGTGCGGCCCGAACTGTTCAAGGAAATCTACCACCGGCCCAAGTTTAGCTTTGGCGACGCCGTGGAGGAAGTGACGCCCGCGCCGGGCCAGTACCGGCACTTCGGGCACGTGTCGGATGTGTTTTGGGACGAGGCCACCGACACGGCGTCGTTTCAGATTGTGGAGCGCAAGCGCAAGTTGCCGCACGTGTTTCAGGCTGCGGAGCTGCGGGCCGATTGAGGCAAAATACACTCACAAAACGTCATGTCATTGCAAGTCTCACACGCCCAGCGCAATAGCCGCCACCACACCTGCCACGCCCAGCGCCAGTAGCAAGCCGTAGAGCGGGGCCACAAAGCGAATCCACTGGTCGAAGCGGATGCCGCAGATGGCCAGCATGGCCAGCAGCGAACCGTTGGTGGGCGTGATGAGCTCGCAGAGGCCGGCGGCGTATTGAAAGCACAGCACCACCACTTGGCGCGACAGGCCGATGATGTCGGCCAGTGGCGCGAAGAGGGGCATGGTGAGCGTGGCCTGCCCGCTCACGCTGGGCACGGGCAGGTGCAGGGCCGTTTGCACCACCATCATGCCCAGCGCCGATAGCGTGACGGGCAAATGCGCCAGCGGCGCCGACAGGCCCTGCACGATGGTATCGACGATGTGGCCCTGCTCCAGCACCACAAAAATGGCGCGGGCAAAGCCAATCAGCAGGGCCGAAAAAGCAATGTCGCGGAAGCCGGTCACGAAGCCCTCGGCCGTGCCCGAGAGGCCCAGCCCGCCCAGCAGGCCGGCCCCCACGCCCAGCACGAAAAACAGCGCGCCCATCTGGTCAAAATTCCAGCCCAGGCTCACCACCCCGTAGCCGAAGATGCTGAAGCACACCAGCAGCAACAGCAGCACCAGGCCGTGGCGGCCGGCCCCGCGGGCATCGGCCACGACGTCGGCAACGGTGAGGTCGGGGGCCACGCGGTGGCGGGTGGCGTGGCGCATGGTGCCCGCAATCCACAGGGCCACGGCGGGCAGCAGCAGGGCGATGCGAAAGCCGCCGCCCGAGAAAAAGGGCAGCTGCGCCAGCTGCTGCGCAATGACGACCTGAAACGGGTTTATGGGGCTGAAGGCGGCGCCCACGATGGCCGCCCCCAGGCTGGCCGCCACCGCCGTGATGACGGGATAGCCCAGCCGCCGCATGAGCACGAGCAGCACCGGCACCAGGGGCACAATTTCCTCGCCCATGTTCTCGAGCGCGCCCATGGTGGCGAACAGCAGGCTCACGATGGGGATGACGAGCACCTCGCGGCCCTGGGCGCGGGCCAGCAGCCAGTCCACGCCGTGGCGCAGGGCGCCGGTTTGGTCGAGCACGGTGAAGGCGCCGCCGGCCAGGAAAATGAGAAAGATGATGTCCGCGGCGGCTTCCATGCCTTTTGGGAGGTCGACCAGCATGTCGAGCGGGCTCACCGGGCTGGGCGCCACGCGCTGGTAGGAGCCGGGCACCACCACCTCGCGGCCGGTAGCTGCGTTTTTCTGGCGGGCAAACTGGCCGGCGGGCAGCACGTAGCTCAGCGCCGCGGCCAGCATGATGAAGCCCACCAGCAGCACCAGCGGGTGGGGAAAGCGAAAGGTATTCAAAGCAAGAAGGGGGACAGAACGAGGATTAAGGGAACAAAAGAACGCCAGCAGCACGTCATGCAGAGCGTAGCGAAGCATCTTTACCGCGCAATGCAATCAGTTACTTTCTCGGTAAAGATGCTTCGCTACGCTCTGCATGACGTTCTTTTGTGCCAGCCTACCGTGACCATCCTCGATTTTAAAGCCCTGCACCAGCGCCACCAGGCCGAGCACCTTGCCCGGCACGGCACCCGCCTGGCCGAGCGCCAGGAAGACAGCTTCGACCTGACGCTGTATGCGGTGGCGGGCTTCTACGCCGAAATCTGGCGCAGCCGCGGCGAGGAGCACATCCTGTTCATCCACGTGTTTCAGAAGCCGGCGGGGCTGGGCGACTACCTGCGGCTGGTGCAACTGCCTGCCGGCCTCTAAGGTCCTTGCGCCGCCCTGGCACTGCCGCTTCGGGCATTGCCGGAAGAAAATATGCGCGTTTTGGTTCTGTTTCTACTGCTGCTGGCGGGGCTGTCGGCGCCGGCTCGTGCCCAAAGCAAGGCCGCGGCGCGCACGCCAGCGGAGTTTGGCTACCGCCAGGTGGTGGTGATGTTCGGGCGCGACAGCGTGCAGGTGCTGCTGCTCTCGAAGCCCGGCGAGGAGCAGTTGAAGAAGCCGCTGTTGCTGTGGGTGCAGGGCTCGCTGCCCACGCCGCTGGTGCTCTACGACCAGCACGGCGCTTTTCCGGTGTTTCCCTTCCACCCCAAAAAGGTGCTCGAACGCTGCCACCTGGTCATCATCAGCAAGCCCGGCCTGCCGCTGACGGCTGATGTGACCGGGCAGAACGCCAACGAAATGTTTCGTGAGCGCCAGCCGCCGGCCTACTACTGCGCCCGTAATTACCTCGACTACTACGTGCGGCGCGACATGGCCCTGCTGCGCTATTTCAAGAAGCAGCCGTGGGTGGACGCCGGGCACGTGGTGGTGGGCGGGCACTCCGAGGGCAGCGCCATCGTGGCCCACCTGGCCGCTGTGCCCGGCCTAGTGAGCCACGCCGTGTACCTGAGCGGCAACCCGCTAGGCCGCAACATGTCGATGCTGGCCCAGGACCGGCAGGCGGCCGATACGGCAGCCGTGGGCTGGATTTTCCGCCGCTGGCAGCAGGTGGTGGCCGACCCCACCATTGCCGACTGCCAAGGCGACGACCCGCGCAACAGCATCGGCTTCGGGGTGTCGCAAATGCCGGTGCTGCTGCGCACGAAAGTGCCCATGTTCATCGGCTTCGGCACCCTCGACAGAGGCGTGGCCGGCGACGATTTCCTGCGCCTGGAGGCCATTCGGCAGCACCGCACCAACTTCACTTTCCGCGAATACGCTGGCCGGGAACACAACTTTTTCGGCGTCAAGAATGGCCAGATAGACTACAAGGATTTCTACTGGGACCAAGTGGGTGACGACTTCCTGCGTTGGGCCGGGCTGCTGAACGAGCCGTAGCGCGGATTTTGTAGTCCGCGTGTCCCCAACAGAAACCCGCGCCATGACGTGGACACGCGGGCTGCAAAATCCGCGCTACGGCTCGTTATTCTTCCGGCCGGTCCACGCTGGTGAGCTGGCCTTTGTTTTTCATAATTTGCAGCTCAAACTGGGTGAGAGGGTAGGGCGTTTTGCTGTACTTGGCCGGCGAGTTGAGCTCGTCGAGCGGGTGGCTGTTGTCGATTTGGTACTCGTTGGCCACTACGTCCACGGTTTTGCCTTTCACGTCCACCACCTTCAGGAGCGAGTAATCGGTGGCTTTGTCGTTTGCGCGCACCGTGTAGATGTCGCCCGGGTGGGGCGCGGCCAGGTAGCCCGCCTCGGCTTGGGCATGGTGGCGGCCGGCGATGGAGGCCCACAGTAGCCCCGCTGCCAGCAACCCCATTCCCGACCACGTCCAGAGCGGCAGCGACGTTTGCTTTTTGAGGTCGCGGGCCTGCTCCTGGGCGGCCTCGGGTAGCGCCTTGCCCTGCAAGGACAGGCCGCAGTGGGTGCAAGAAGCCGTAGCAATTTTTCCGAATGGAAAAAAAGGAATCCAGTAGGCGTGGGCGTAGCGGCCGGCAATGCTCACCTGCAATTTGTTGGGCGTTGCGCAGGACGGGCAGGGCACCCCCAGCAAGGGCTCGGTGCGCAGGGGAGTGGTGTTTAATCCGTAAATAACCATGTAGGGTAGGAGTCGGGCAACGAAAAATGGCAACAGTGGAAGGCTAAAAGTAAAGTGCCGAAGCAAGCCAATCCAACCGGTGAGCAAAAAAATGGCCCCCTGTAGCCGAGCATGAAAGCAGGGCAGCCTACGGCGAAAAATGCCCCTGCCGCCCTACCTTGCCGTCCATGAAACGCCTGCTGCCCCTTGCCTTTGCCCTGCTCAAGTTTGCTTCCGGGTACTTCCTCAGCAGCCCCGCCTACGACCTGCACCGCGATGAATACCTCTATCTGAACCAAGGCATGCACCCGGCCTGGGGCTACCTGGAGGTGCCGCCGCTCATTGCGGCGCAGGGCTGGGTAAGCATGGCGCTGGGCGGCGGGGAAGGCTGGGTGAGGTTCTGGCCCTACCTGTGGGGCGCGGCCACGCTCTACCTCGTGATGCGGCTGGCGCAGCGCCTGGGCGGCGGCTGGTTTGCCACGGCGCTGGCCGGCACCTGCTACCTGGGCACGGCTTTCGCGCGGCTCAACCTGTTGTTTCAGCCCAACTCGTTTGAGGTATTTGGCTTCGTGTTTTGCCTGTATTGGCTGGTGCGGTATTTTCAGGAGGAAAATCCACGGGACCTGTATTTGCTGGGGTTAGGGCTGGGGCTGAGCCTGCTGAACAAGTACACCACGCTGTTTTTCATCGCGGCGCTGGGTGGGGCGCTGCTGCTCACGCCCTGGCGCCGGTTGTTCCTGAACCGCCATTTCTTGGGCGCGGCGGGACTGGCGCTGTTGGTTTGGGGGCCAAATCTGGCCTGGCAAATCAGCCACGGCATTCCCTTCCGGCACCACATGCAGCTGCTGCACGACAGCCAGCTGGTGCACGTTTCGGCCGTCGATTTCTGGAAGGCGCAACTGCTGATGTGCGTGGCGGCGCTCTGGGTGTGGGTGCCGGGGCTGCTGGCGCTGTTGCTGGGCAGCACGTTTCGGCCCTATCGGGCGGTGGGCCTAGTGGTGGTGCTGGGCGTGGGCCTGCTGTTTGCCCTGCACGGCAAGGACTATTACGCCCTGGGCTACTACCCGGTGTTGTTCAGCTTTGGGGCGCGGTGGTGGGAGCTGCTGCTGGGGCATTCCCAGCATGCCAACCCCTCCGAGCCATTGGCAAATGTGGGGCGAATGACTCGTTTCAACCCGCGACTACCGCTTGGGCAACCCCGTTACTCCTCCCCCAAAATGGCGCTCCAGCTGGTGCTGGTGGCCCTGCCCGTGCTGCTGCTGTTGCCCATAGTGCCCTTCATCTACCCGCTGCGCGGGCCGGCCGAGATGGCCGCCCTGCGGCCCCGCTTTGCCAGCCTGGGCCTCTACCGCTGGGAAGATGGCCAGGACCACAACCTGCCCCAGGACTACGCCGACATGCGCGGCTGGCGCGAACTGGCCCGCAAAACCCGCGCCGCCTACCACAGCCTGCCCGCGGCGCTGCAAGCCCACACGCTCATCCAATGCGCCAACTACGGGCAGGCCAGCGCCATCAATTACTTCAACCACGGCCAGGGCCTGCCCGCGGCTAACAGCTTCAACGGCAGCTTTCTGTATTGGCAGCCGGCGCTGGGTACGGAGCAAGCCATCATTGTCGTCGACGACGAGCCGGACGAAGCCCTGGCGGCCCACTTTGCTTCCTGGCGCCGGTTTGCCGCCGTGGCCGACCCGTATGCCCGCGAGCGGGGCACCGCCATCACCATCGGCATCCGGCCCGACAGCGTCCTGCACAACCAGGTGCGCCGCGAGTGGCGCACCGCGCTGGCAGCCTGGGAAAAGCCGACGTCTTCAGGGAATTAGTGCAGCTTGTTTTGCGTATTTATTGAATTTTAAAAGCCGCTCCATTAGCCAGTTTGGAGCTTCTTTTGCCACAGAAGCTGTGTAGAAAGACGGTTCCGCCCGGTCTAACGCCGTAGGCGTCCGACCGGTTGTTGGTCGACGGTTGTATGGGAATCGTTCTGGCGACGACCGGTCGGACGCCTACGGCGTCGGACCGGCAAACAACACCCTTCCCAAACAGCTTCACAATAAGTTTCTGATACGTACTATTACGGATTCGCCGCCGCGATTGCCTGCCGGGCTCGCGCTCTACCTGTCCAAGGAAATACTGCTTTCCTACCATGGCTATTCATCAGCTAATCTACCGCAGCACCGCCACCCGCCTGCTGGGCGATACGGAGCTCAAGCGCCTGGTTTTGCAGGCCCGCATCTACAACTACAGCCAGAACATTACGGGGGTGTTGCTTTACGCCGACCAACAAATCCTGCAGGTGCTGGAAGGCGAAGCCGCCGCCGTTGAGCAGTTGCACGAGCAAATCAGCGAGGACGAGCGGCACACCCAGCTCCGGGTCCTGTTGCAGGAGGCGGTGCCGCAGCGCATCTTTCCCGCCTGGAGCCTGGGGTTTCAGCAGGCATCGCCCGAGGTGCTTCATCGCCTGGCCGCTTACCTCGACCCGCAAACCCGCACGGCCCTGCTGCCGCGCTCCTGCCCGATGCCGGACGTAGTGGCGAATTTGCTCCACGAATTCATCGCCGGGCGCCTTGCCGGGCTGGGCGAGCCGCACCACGCCGTAGGCAGCCTGCCCGGTGGTAAAGCACGGCGCTAACGGTGGGCCGGGCAAAGAAGGCGAGTGTAAAAGGACTGTTGGAGCGGTTTTCGGTTTTTACGCCCGCTACTACAGCGGTTTCGGAATCGGTATACCGTAGCGCGAACCTTATCGTTCGCGTCCCCGCGCCGCTAGCTCGTTCTGGCACGCGAACGACAAAGTCCGCGCTACTGACCGCACGTACATTGACTTCGAAACGGCTGTAGAAAAGCTGTTCAGGAAGGTGCTTCGGCGTAGCGGGCTGCCCGCGCGAAGAGCATTTTCTCAACAGCCGTGGCTTTTAACTTCATATGGAACACCGGTCTGAAACCGTTCTCTGGTTAACTTGGCGCCTGCTTCCATGTTCGAGACCACGCCCTACACCCTGCTCATTCAGCACGCCGCGCAGGTGCTCACCCTGGCCGGCGGCCCCCCGCACCGCCCGCTGGCCGGCTCCGCACTCGGCGATTGGACCATTATTGAGCGAGGCTACGTGGCCTGTGTGGGCGCCGAAATTGTGGCCGTGGGCCCCATGGCCGAGCTGAACCTGGCCCACCTCGGCCCCGAAACCCGCCTCGTGGACGCCACCGGCTGCGTGGTGATGCCCGGTCTGGTGGAGTGCCACACCCACCTCGTGTTCGGCGGCAACCGCGCCCACGAGTTCGAGCGCAAGCTGCGCGGCGAGTCCTACCTCGACATTCTGGCCAGCGGCGGTGGCATCCTGAGCACCGTGCGCGCCACTCGTGCTACCTCCGAAGCCAACTTGCTGGCCAATGCCCTGCACCACCTCGACGGCTTTCGGCGCTACGGCATCACCACGCTGGAGGCCAAAAGTGGCTACGGCCTCGACCGCGACACCGAGTTGCGCCTGGTGCGGGTGGCGCGCACGGCCGGCCGGCAGCAGCCGGTGCGGGTGGTGCCCACCTTTCTGGGCGCCCACGTGGTGCCGCCCGAGTTCAAGGAAGCGGGCCCGCAGGCCTACGTCGATTTCATTTTGCGCGAGGTGCTGTCGGACCTGAAAGGGGAGGCGGCTTTCGTGGATGTTTTCTGCGAAGCCGGGGCTTTTCCGCTCGATGTGTCGAAGTATTACCTGGAGCAGGCGCATAAAATGGGCTTCGGCCTGAAAATCCACGCCGAGCAGCTGCACGACCTGGGCGGCTGCGAAATGGCCGCCGCGCTGGGCGCTACCAGCGTCGACCACTGCGACTACCTCACGCCCGCCGCCGCCGCCCGCATTGCCCAGCACACCGCCGGGCAAACCGTGGCCGTGCTGCTGCCGCTGGTGCCGCTGTTTCTGCGGCAGTCGGTGTACGCGCCCGGCCGCGAGTTCATCGACCACGGCCTGCCGGTGGCCCTGAGCACCGATTTCAACCCCGGCTCGTGCCCCAGCAAAAACCTGTGGCTGGCCCTGTCGGTGGCCTGCCTCAAAATGGGTTTCACGCCCAAAGAGGCCGTGGCCGCTGCCACCCTCAACGCCGCCTGGGCCATTGGCCACGCCGCCGACTGCGGCAGCCTGGAGCCCGGCAAGCGGGCCGATGTGCTGGTGCTAAACGTGGGCAGCGTAGCCGAAATCCCGTATTGGCTGGGCGAAAACCCGGTGCGTGACGTGGTTATTGGGGGACAGCTGTAGGGCGGGCGTTGCGTGTTAAAGGGTTGCTCGGGGCTGCTTGCTGAACCTGCTTACAGCAGACGAATGCGCCGAACTGCTTCGGCCGCGCTCACGGCTTCCAGCGGGGGCGTTATTACCAGATTGGCCGCTGTGGTGGTGCGCTGGGTGCCATAGTAGAGCACACCGCCGCGCTCTTGCAGCACCACCGCAATGACGGCGGCACCGTAGGGCAACAGGCAATACCAGCGGCTGCCGGTTCCGAAATTAGTATAGCCACAACGCGCCAAGCCATTGAATCCCACGGGCCGAACATACACGCGGGTGGCTGTGGCAGAGGTAGATAATGGCACTTCTACGCCAATGGGCCCCGAAGAAGCACCCTGGTAAGCATGCCATAGTTGGTCGAGATTCCAGTTGCCGAGCGAGTCAAGCGGTAAAACGACCGAAAAATTGCCCGCCGCTGTTGCAACCGGAATTTGGGGGCCGAAACCAATAGCCGTAGGATAAAATACACGCTGCCAGCCGGCCGTGTCGCGCGCGATACTACCCCAGGCCGTTGCCGGCTGGTTCCAGAGCAGCATGCGCGTGGTATCGAGGCCCGCGGCAGGCACCGGCGAGGCGAGCATAAATCCGGAAACGCCATTGGCCGGTGAAGCAAAAGTGGCGAAGCGAAGGCGGTTGTTTCCTTGCCACACCTGGATATTGAACTCGCCGCCAGAAATAAGCACTTGTCCAGAAAAAGGGTTGCCGAATCTATAGGAACCAAAGGGCGAGCCCGTGGTAGTCGGCATATCGGTCAGCAGCATATCACCAACCGTAAACACCTCGCGTATCCTCAATTCGGCTTGGCCGGTGGCCAGGGTATTGTTGGGCAGATAGAACACATTGGGCCCGAAAGCCAGTCTGGTTCCTTTGCTGGTGAGCAAACTTTGGGCCTGTGCCAGATTGAACGTGAACCTTTGGACCGCCGGAGCGGCAGCCCGTATGTCGGCGAATGAAGACGGCGCGACTACCGGGTCGCACACAATTACGTCATCTTTGCGGCAGGCGGCCAGCAGGGCCACACCTAAGAATAGTAATACGAAAGGCTTCATGGCGTAAAATCGAAAAAGAGGATAAGTATCAGATTATCAGATAAGAATTTACTGTTTAACCCAAAGCAAGCAGCCCGTTGGGTTAAGGCAAGTCGTGGGAAACCCCCAGCAGGGCCGTACCCCCAAACAGGTAGCGCTGGTAGAGCGAGGTAGTGGACTTGGCCAGCGGCGTGAGTAGGTAGGTGCCCGTGGGCTGGGCCAGCAGGGTCCACTTATCGGTGAGGTGGTAGCGGGCTTCGATGCCCAGGCTGGCGCCCAGGCTGACGCGGCGGTACGGGCTGCCCGACACGCCCCAGCTTTGGGTTTGGCAGGCGCAGGCCGTGCCCTCGGTGCTGTTGCCGCCGAGGTAGGCCGCCACATCCATTCCCAGCAGGCCGTTGACCTGCCAGCGGGGGCCGGCCGCCCAGGTATAGCTTAGCCGTAGCGGCACGGTCAGAAACCGGTAAGTGTCGCGGCGGTGAATGGTGGTATTGGCAGCGCTCAGCCGATTGGCGCTGTCCAGCGCATGTAGTATGGTATTCGAGGGCAAACCGGTTGTCGAACTCACCCGTTGCAGGGCCAGCCGGGTGGCATATTCGGCGTAGCCAAGGCCGGCGCTCGCGGCCCAGCGCCCGTTGAGCACCCGGCGCACGCTCACCTGCGCGCCGTAGCCCAGAGCGGGCCGTTCCAACTCCGCCACCGAAGAAGTAGCAGCGGTAGAAGTACTGCCCGTGGGAGCAGCAGCGGTAATGTTTGGCGTAGTGGAGTAGCTCAGGCCCGAAGCTGTGCCCAGATACCGGTACGTGAGCGCCGGCCCACCCAGCACCTGCACCGCCCAACGGGACACTTGTGCCACGGCCGGGTGCTGGTGGCCGATGAGTTGAGCCTGGCCAGTTGGCGTGGCTCCTGCTGTTTGCGTAAGTGCCACCAGAAGCGGCTGCAGCCGGCTCCAGGCCGCGAAAGAGCCAGCATCAGTGGGAAGCTCGGATACGGGTGCACTCGCAGGCCCTGCTGCTGACGCGAATGCAGCAGGCCCTGGCAGCGCATTCTTTGCCGTGGCCAGACGCTGCGGGTTGAGGTGGGGCCGGGGCAGTTGGCCGGCGGCCGGGCGAGTGGTTGCCTTGGCGTAGCGGACGCGACGGCGGGAGCCAGCAGTGGCAAAAGTTGCCTGGGTAGCAAGAGTAGTAGCCACTGCAACGGCACTGCTCCCCGTTGCCGCTTCGGTCTGAGAGACAGCGCCGGTCCGCCCGTTGCGGCTTGCCCGGAACTTGCCCAGGCGCCTGGCCGAAATGCCTGCTGCCGTTTTAGCTGCGCTGCGAGAGCCAGATGGGGAAACCGAAGCCATTGCCAGCCGACCAGCAGCCACGGTGGCAGCGCGGCCGGCGCCGGTAGCCGACCGAACGGGTGCCGGCGTGCCGGCCGTTGCCGCCGTGTTGCTACCCGCACCCATCAGTTGGTCGGCCGGGCGAGTGCCGGCAGCCAAGCCAGCGCCACCATTGTTCGAGGCAATACCGGTGGAGGTGCCCTCAGCAGTGACCGCTGTCCCATCCGCGGCAGGTAGTTGCGTAGCCGGATTGGTGCGTAGGGCTTTATGGGTTTGCGTGTGCTGAATGGAAGTGGAGCGAGCTGTAGTTTCGGACCGAGATACTTTTTGAAGCCACTCCGATAACCGCCACTGCCAGAACACACTCACAATCAGCAACAGCACCGCCAGCCAAACGGCGCGCCGCCGCTTGCGCTGGCGCAGCTGCGGCACGGCCACGGGCGGCGGTAGCTGCGCCCGAATGTCGGCCCAGAGCGGCGCGGGCGGCTCCTGGCCGTAGTTGGCCAGGCGGTCGCGCAGGGCATCGTATAAGTCGTCGGGTTCGCGGTCGGTCATGGCAATTGGGGGTGGTGTTGGGCCGCCAGGCGGGTTTCGAGCAGCCGGCGGGCCCGGGCCAGCTGCGATTTGCTGGTGCCTTCGGCGATGCCCAGCAGCTCGCCGATTTCCTGGTGGGAGTAGCCTTCCACGGCGTAGAGGTTGAGCACGGCGCGGTAGCCGGGCGGCAGCGTGGCCAGCAAGGCCAGCAGGTCGTCGGCGGCCAGGTGCTCCAGGGCGGAAGGCTCGGCCGTGGGCAGGTCGGCGGCCATGTCCTCGAGGGCCTCGCCGCCGGGGCCGGGGTGGCGCAGGCGGTGCTGCTCCACGGCGTGCAGCGAGGTGGTGACGGCAATGCGCCGGGCCCAGGCCTCGAAAGGCCCCTGGCCGCGGTATTGGTCGAGGCGGGTGAAGATTTTAACGAACGTGTTTTGCAGGGCGTCCTCCGCTTCGGCCCGGTTGGGGCAGTAGCGCAGGCACACCCCCATCAGCAGATAAGAGAGGTTTTGATAGAGCCGGTGCTGCGCAGCCGATTCGCCCCGCCGGCACGCCGCCAGCAGGGCCTCATCAACCGGGGCGAGGGGAGGCGGCATGCAGAAGGACAGTAGAAGAAACCGGGGTGTACAGCCCCCGGCATCTGGGCTCATGACCGGCGGCCGGCCGGCGCGGTTGCGTGGCCCCTAAGTTATTTTGAAAAAAATCACGGCCCGGCCCCGGCAATGCCTCCGCCTTGCGCTGTCCGCCGTATTCTTGCCGCACCCATTCGTCACTGCTCCCGCCGTCCCCATGCGCTATTTCCACGTCGACGCCTTCGCCCAAGCCCCATTCACCGGCAACCCCGCCGGTGTGTGCCCGCTCGATGCCTTTCCTTCGGCCGAGCTCATGCAGCACATCGCCGCCGAAAACAGCCTGGCCGAAACCGCCTTCATCGTGCCCCGCGCCGGTACCGTGGCCGAGTACGACATCCGCTGGTTTACGCCTGCCGTGGAAATCGACCTGTGTGGGCACGCCACGCTGGCTTCGGCCCACGTGCTGTTCACGCACCTGGGCTTCTCCGAAGCGCAGGTCACCTTCCACAGCCAGAGCGGCCCCTTGCGGGTGGCCCGCGAAGCCGATGGCCGCCTCACGCTGGACTTCCCTTCGCGCCCGCCGCAGGAGCTAACCGCGCACCCCACCGGCCTGGTCGACGGCCTACGCGCCACGCCGCTGCACGTGCTGGCCGCCCGCGACCTGCTGGTCGTCTTCAACACCGAAGCCGAAGTGCTGGCCCTGCGCCCCGACTACGCCCGCATCGCGGCGCTGGAGTACGTGGGGGTCATCGCCACCGCGCCCGGTAGTCCCGGCGTCGATTTTGTGTCCCGGTTTTTCGCGCCCCGCGTGGGCGTGCCCGAAGACCCCGTGACCGGCTCGGCCCACAGCACGCTCATTCCCTATTGGGCCGAGAAGCTAGGCAAAACCGAGCTGCGCGCCCGCCAGATTTCGCCCCGCGGTGGCGACTTGTGGTGCCGCCTGCGCGAAGGCGACCGGGTGGACATCAGCGGCTACGCGGTGACGTATGCGGCGGGGGAAATTGCAGTAATGAGTTGAGCCCTTTCATTGACCAGGCAAGACGGGGCTTGCGCAAAGCGGTAGCCGCCCGAAAGCGTAACCTGTGTAATTGAGACAAATTGGGCATCAAGCAGGCAGCATACTATTTCCGAAGCAAAGCAGTTGTGCGCAAAGGACTGGATGCATGGCTTACACAATTACACTGAGCAAAATGAGCAAAATCGGACTTTCGGTGGGTTTACTGGTTATTACAGCCTGCGCGACCACCAAAAACGTTGGAAGCGCTGAAAGAGACGGCAGTTCCTTCGAGCAAGCCATTGTTATTCGAGGAGTAGCACAGGAGTACGCCTACGTCAGGCAGGTTTGCCCGGACTGCCAATTCGTAAGGCAATCCTTAACCTCAGAAAACAAAAAGCCTTACGACATTCTGGCGTTTAAGAAATCGGATGGGAGTACGGTGTCGTATTATTTTGATATCTCAAAATTCTTCGGGCGGCGCTTTTAGGAGAATGCAGGCATCAGTTTGAGCATACTTGCCGCTTGCGCTATCCCTTCGCCTGCGCTTTTTTCTTGCCCGTACTCGCCCCCAGCCGCTCCGGGTTTTCGGTCAGGAACTTGCCCCAGCTTTTGCCGCCGCTCACGGTGGTGTTGTTGCCCTTCATGTAATGGTGGCAGAGGGCCACGGCCAGGGCATCGGTGGCGTCGAGGAACTTACTGGCTTCGGCCAGGGGCGGCAGCGTGAGGGTCTGGCGCAGCATGTGGGCCACCTGCTCCTTGGTGGCCGAGCCCGAGCCCGTGACGGACTGCTTCACCTTGGTGGGCGCGTATTCCACGTAGGGAATCTGGCGGGAGAGGGCGGCGGCGATGGCCACGCCCTGGGCCCGGCCCAGCTTGAGCATACTCTGCACGTTGACGCCGAAAAACGGGGCCTCGATGGCCAGCTCGTCGGGCAGGTACTCGTCGATGAGCTCCAGCATGCGGTCAAAAATCCGCTTTAGCTTTACGGCATGGTTCGACCCCAGCGCCTTCATATTGATAACGTCGTAGCACAGCACGTCGACCCGCTGGCCGCGCACCTCAATCAGGGCGTAACCCATAATTTGGGTGCCGGGGTCGACGCCCATAATGATTTTGGGCAGCAGCTCGACGGCAGGGGCGGGGCGGGGGCGTTGGGGGGCAGGCATCTGACACAAAGTTACAACCCAAGCCAGGGCACTACACCTAGCGCCGCGCCGGCTGCAGCCGCCAGCCTGAGCCCTTCCGGCCCTAATCGCCGCCAACCCGCCCCCGAGCCCGAAACCCGCCGCGCCCGGCAATGGCGCCGGCTGGTTTTCTGGGGCAAAATTGGCGTCACCCTGCTCACCCTGGGGCTGCTGTACAATTCCATTTTTGCCGCGCCCGATACGGCGAAGGCCTGGCGGCAGTTGCTGGCTACTACGCTCAGCGGGGCCGGGCGCGGGCCGGTGCTGGCAGCCCTGGCGCTGGTGCCGCTCAACTGGGGCCTGGAGGCCTGGAAATGGTACCGCCTGGCCCGGCACCTGGAGCCTGTCACCTTCGGGCGCAGCTTTCGGGCGGTGCTGGTGGGCCTCACGCTGGGCTTTGCCACCCCCAACCGCGTGGGCGACTACGCCGGCCGCATCATCGAGCTGAAAAGCCGCCGGGTGAGTGCGCTGGGCGCCGTATTTCTGGGGCGCTACTGCCAATTGGTGGCCACCGTGCTGGCGGGCGTGGCGGGCCTGCTCTACTTCCTGCTGACGTTTTACCTGAAGGGCTACCCGGCCGCCGGGCTGGGCGTGGCGGCCTCAGCCGTGCTGCTGAGCGCGCTGGTACTGGTGCCCCTGTACCGTTCGCGCTTGCTGCTGGCGGCGCTGGGCGTGTGGCGGCCGTTGCGGCGGTTTCGGCCGGCGCTGGCCATCATGCCCACGTATCCGGCGCGGGCGCTGCACGCGGTGCTGGTCCTTTCGGGGCTGCGCTACGGGGTGTTTTGCGCGCAGTTTATGCTGCTGCTGGCGGCCTATGGCGTGGGCGGGCCGCTGGGGCCGGGGCTAGCGGCGGTGGCGGGGACCTTCCTGCTGAAATCACTGGTGCCCTCGCTCAATGCCCTGGCCGATGTGGGCGTGCGGGAGTTGTCGGCCACGCACTTGTTCGGCCTGCTGGGCCAGCCGGCGCTACCGGTGCTGTCGGCCAGCCTGAGTTTGTGGGTCATCAATATTGCCCTGCCCAGCGCGGCCGGGCTGCTGCTGGTGCCGGGCCTGCGGGTGCTGCGCGAAAAGCGGGCGGGCCGATGATGCTGGCTGGAATGGCCCTGCTGGTATTGCCGCTGCTTTATGCGGGGCTGATGGTGCGGCTGCGGGCCGGCTGGCTGGCGAATGGAGTTAAAAGTGAAAAGTTAAAAGGAAAAAGCGTTGAAGTAGCTGGTGCGACTGTTCATGCCACAGGGGAAGCCGTAACCGCCCCCAATGACGAACTTTTTACTTTTAACTCTCAACTTTTCAGTTCAACATCTTCGCAACCGCTCCTCTTCGCTATCCTCATTGCCGCTCGCAACGAAGCCGAAAACCTGCCCCAGCTGCTGCATGACCTCCGTGTCCAGCTGCTGCCCGCCGCGCACTTCGAAGTCCTGATAGCCGACGACCATTCCACCGATGCCACGGCCGCCCTCGTAGCCGCTGCTGCCCGCGACTCGCCGTTTGCCCTGCGGCTCATCACCCTGCCGGCTACGGAAACCGGTAAAAAAGCCGCCCTACTCGCCGCCCAGCAAGCGGCCCGCGCCCCGTGGCTGGTCTGCACCGATGCCGACTGCCGACTGGGTCCGGGCTGGCTGGATGCTTATGCAACTCAACTTCTGCGCGAGCCACAGGCCAATTTCCTCAGCGGTCCGGTGCTGCTGACGGGCTCCGACTCGCTCCTGCAAACCCTCATGGGCCTGGAGTTTGCCGGGCTGGTGGGCGTGGGCGCGGCCTGCCTGGCCTGCCAGCAGCCCACCATGTGCAACGGGGCCAACCTGGCCTACCGCCGCACAGCGTTCGAAGCCGTGGGCGGCTTCGCCGACAATGCCCACCTGGCCAGCGGCGACGACGAGTTTCTGCTCCACAAAATCCACGCAGCTTTCCCCGGTACGGCGCATTTTCTGGCCGATACGGCGGCCATGGTGCGTACGGCCGCGCCGCCTACGCTGCGGGCGCTGCTGCGGCAGCGGGTGCGCTGGGCCAGCAAGTGGCGGCACTACCACAGCACCGCGCCGCGCCGCCTGGCTTTGCTGGTGCTGGGCGCCAACGTGGCCCTAGCCGCCGGGATAGGAGCGGGGCTGGCGTGGCCTGGTTGGTGGCCCTGGGTGGCCGCTGCCTGGGCGGTTAAGCTCGGGGCCGATGCCTGGTTTTTGAACCCAGTGCTGGGGTTTTTCGGGCGGCGCAAGTGGTTGTGGGGACTGCTGCCGCTGCAGCTGCTGTACGCGCCGTATGCGCTGGCGGTAGGGGCGGCCGGCTGGCGGGGCGGCTACCAGTGGAAGGGGCGGGCGGTATGGTAGCCAAAGTAACGAAAGAAGAGAGTTCACGGTGGACTTGCGAGGTAAGTTCGCCGCACACATATTCCTCCTAAGCTCAACTCGTTATGCGCTTTATTTCGGCTGGTTTTGCCATTTCGGTTGGCATGGCCTTAATCGTCGTGCTCGTTGGTTTTACCCTTTTGAGCGCGGGCGGGCTAGCCGGGTTTAGGGCCGATGATGCCTTGGTAGTGCGCCTTTCAACAAAAAATTGTTAGGCCCCCTCAATTGTGTCTTGCGTTAGAGTTGCAGCGTATTAGAGCAATTTCATAGTCAGTGTACGTGGTAGCCACCGTGGTCGAACCGGTTTTGAGCATCCTCGGCCGTTATCCAGGGCAGCGCCGCTTGCAAGGGGGCCGTCAGCGCCTCGCGGGTGCGGGCGGCCGCGGTGCGCCGGTGGGTTTTGAGCTTGCCGAAGGCCAACGCAATGGGCGTAAAATCCGGCGAGTAGGGCGGCAGAAACAGGAGCCGGGCCCCGCGTGCTTCCACCAATTTCGCCAGGCCGGCCGCCTTGTGGACCCGCAAGTTGTCCAGTACGGCCACGTCGCCCGGTTGCAAGCCCGGCCCGAGCCCCTGCTCGAGGTACCCGGCGAAGCTGGCCGTGTTCACGGCCCCGTCCAGTTCCATGACGGCCTCCACGCCCTGGGCCGAGAGGGCGGCCACCACCGCCACGCTGGGCCCGTTGTGCAGCGGCACGGCCGCGTCCACCCGCCGCCCGCCTGGGGCGCGGCCGTAGCGGCGGGTGTAGGTCAGGCTGACGCTCGTCTCGTCCACGAATTTGAAGCGGGTCACGTCTTCGTCCTGAAGGGCTTCAAGAAAGTCCCGGCGCACGCCGCCGCACGCGCTCGGCAGCGTGCAGACTTTTTTTTGGCCGCTGATTCAGCAACCGGCTGAATTACCAGAATTTAACGTAGAGCGCCATTATCATGAGCAGCGTCACCGCGATGAGGGCCAGCGTGCTGGGCGCCACTTTGAACTGCCCCGCCTCGTAGTGCAGAGCGCGGGGATTGATGGCCGGCCCGGCCAGGCTCATGCTCACCATCAGCACAAACGTGAAGGCGAAAGAGAGGCCCATGCAAATGAGAAAAGGAATCTCGTAGCCGCCGTGGCCGTTGGGGAAGGCGGTGTAAAGCAGCGTTTCATGGCCCAGCACGCCTGGGGCGTAGTTGTTGAAAAACACCGACAGCACGAAGCCCGACAGGATGCCGGCAATGGCGGCCGGTGCGGTCGTACGCTTCCAGAACAGGCCCAGCAGGAATACTGCTACAATGCCCGGCGAGATAAAGCCCGTGTACTTCTGAATGTAAGTGAATCCCCCTTCGCCACCGATGCCTAGCAAGTCCTTCCAGGTGAGCATGATGGCCAGCAGCATGGCGGCAAATACCGTGACCCGGCCCACCCACACCTGCTTCTGCTCCGTTGCGTCTTGGTTGAGGTAGCGCTTGTACACGTCGAGGGTGAAGATGGTGGAAATGGAGTTGACCTTGCCCGCCAGCGAGGCCACAATAGCCGCCGTGAGGGCGGCCAGCGACAAGCCCTTCAGCCCGTTGGGCAGGAAGGTGAGAATGGCCGAGTAAGCGTTGTCGGAGTTGAAGGCGCCGCCGGGGGCCATTTGGGATTGCAGGCTGCCGTTTTTGTGCAGCACATAGGCCGCGATGCCGGGCAGCATCACAATCACGGGCATCAGCAGCTTGAGCATGCCGGCAAACAGGATGCCGGTGCGGGCCGTTTTGAGGTCGGCGCCGAGGGCACGCTGGGTAATGTACTGGTTACAGCCCCAGTAGTTGAGATTCACAATCCACTGGCCGGCGGCATACATGGCGATGCCCGGCACCATCAGGTACTTGTTCACGTCGACCTGCGGCGTGGCCTGGGTGGGCTTGGGGAATATCATGTGGAAGTGGTCGCCGGCGTCGCGCATCATGGCGTTGAAGCCCGCGATGGCGCTGCTGCCCAGCCCGAACTTCTCGCTCACCAGCGTGAGAGCCAGATAAGTAGTGGCCAGGCCGCCGATGATGAGCACCGTCACCTGAATAACGTCGGTGTAGCCCACCACCTTCATGCCCCCCAGCGTGATAATGAGCGCAAACACCGCCAGCGCCACCATAATCAGGTGGAAGCTCTCGGCCCCGCCCACCAGGTTGCTGATGGCCAGCGCCCCGAGGTAGAGAATGGACGTGAGGTTGACCAGCACGTACAAAAACAGCCAGAAAATGCTCATTATCAAGCTCAGCGCCGCATTGTAGCGCTGCTCCAGAAACTGCGGCATGGTATAAATCCGCTGCTTCAGGTAAATCGGCATGAAGAATACGGCCACGATAATGAGCGTGATGGCCGCCACCCATTCGTAGGCGGCCACTGCCACGCCCACCTGAAAGCCGTTGCCGCTCATGCCGATGAACTGTTCAGCCGAAATGTTGGAGGCAATCATGCTCGCCCCAATGGCCCACCACGTCAGCGAGCCCTCGGCCAGAAAGTAGTCACGGGTGTTCATCTGCTCCTGCTGCTTGCTACGGTACACGTAATACCCGTAGGCCGCTACACCCATGAGGTAAAATAGAAAGACCCCCAGGTCGAGCGTATTAAAAGTGTTTTGCATTGCGTGATTAGTTAGAAAAGGCCATGGGCTTGAGGAATGGAATACAAGCGCGCCAAGCAAAGCTGGCCGGATAGGTTCGCCAGTCATAAAATTCGCACGTTTGCCAGCCAGAGCTGGTCGGGGTTGCTTCCAAGGACTCTTCAGAACCAAGGCATAAGATAGCAGCCCCCTGAACGAAGCTGCTGGGGTGAAGAACCGGGGCGGGGGCGTCCGCGCACTCATGATGGCATTTACAGCGCGTGGTCGGTTTTCACGTCCTGCCCCGACCAGATGCGCCGGGCGGTCCATTCCTGCGCTGGCTCGGCCCAGAACGCGTGGCTGGCCGGCAGCCCCAGCGGTAGAAAGGCCGTGGTGCACAAATACAGGCTACCGGTAGAGATGTAACCCTCCCCAATACCGGGTTGATGACCGCACAGTCCGATTTGCAGCCAGCCCTTAGCATCGAAGGTGCCCGGCGCATCCAGCGTGCGGCGCATAACCGCCGTTAGGGCTGCCCGTGCCTGCCCGGCCGGCAGTGTCTCGGGCAGCAGACCTTGTAACGCGCACTGGGCCAAGTGCTGAAAGGCTCCGCAACGGTAAGCCAGGGAACGACCAAAAGCCGCAAAGGAGCCATCCGGGCCCACCAGGCGTTCCTGGACCGCGGCGTAGCGGCGGGCCCGAGTACGAAGCGTTTCCAGCAATTCTTTTCGCTCTTTGCCCACGGCTACCAGCGTGCCCACCACATCCAGTAGCATGGGCTGGATGACGTAGCTGTTGTAGTAATCCCAGTGAAAATCGGGCCCGTCGCCGTACGCTCCATCTCCTTTGTACCAGGTTTGATGCTCCCGAATAGCGTAGTCCATGCGCATGAGGTCGCCGCTACCGCTGAATTTGAGCAACGCAGCCTCAATAATGGCGCTGAACAGCAGCCAGTTGCTGTACACAGGTTTGATGGCTCGGGTGCTTTGCAGCGCCAGCACCAGCTGCTGTTGCGTGTTGGGAGTAAGCTTGGCCCACAGGGCAGTAGGGGCTCTTAATAGGGCATGTGCCAGAAAAGCAGCATCGACTACCGGCTGGCCGCCCTGGGTGAAATTCAGGAAATCGGCATCCGCCGGGTTCACGGCGTGAGCGATGGCTTGGCGGGCCTGCTCGGCGGCGCGCAGCTGGCGCGTGGCCTCGTTGGAGGGCACGTCGGTTGTCTCAAGCCAGGGCGCCAGGCCCGCTAGGGTGCGGCCCAGCGCCTCCAGGTGCGTCACACTGCGCCGCCCGGCTTGCTGGCCAGGGGCGGCCTCCACGGGCATGGCCGCTTTGAGCATTCCGGCGCTGGCCGCCACCAGTACGGGTTCGGCCACGCGCAGCAGGGTGGCCAGCCAGTAAGCGCGTTCATCCGTTGGGCGGGACACCTGGCTAAGTTCCGATGGATGTTCGGCCAGCGTCGGCAGCGGAAGCGCAAGCGCGGATACACCCACCGTGGCCCGGGAGAGGAAGTAGCGGCGTTTCATACGAGATTAGTGATTGAGCACGAGGCCGATTCGATTCCCACGAAGGAATGGGCCAGCAACCAAGCCATATAGGACGTAAACAGGGGCGTGTTGAAGAGCAGGCCGCTCCACAAGCGAAGGACCATATTATCAGAAAGGGGCAGAAGTAACCTTACAGATGGCCACCTCCTCCGTTTGCGCCAAGCGGTTCACCAGCTTGGGCAACGGTACTGCAATACTAAGCTGCCATTACCCCAACCAGGGGGTGCATTTCGGGGAAATAGCGGGTAAATTTTCGCCAGGCTGCAAATCAGGGCCTGCCCATTTGCTAGCCGGTAGTGGCAACTAGCCTGCGCAAGCGCTCAATCCTCATTCGCTACCTGGTTCGCTACGTCCCGGTGTTGCTTAGCGTATTCGGAAGGCGTCATGCCATACAGCTTCTGGAACATCTGCCGGAAATACTTAGCATTTTCGATGCCCACCTCGAAGCCTACTTCGGCCACCCGCAAGGTGGTTTGGGTCAGGAGCTGGGCGGCGCGTTTCAGGCGCACATCACGAATAAACTCAACCACGGTTTGCCCGGTGATGCTCTTGATGCGACGGTAGAAAATCGAGTTGCTCATGGCCATCTCGCCCACCAGTACCTGCACGTTGAAATCGGAGTCACCTAAGTGCTTTTCAACGATGCCCATCGCTTTTTCCAGGAACTCCCGGTCCGCGTCGGCCACTACTATCTCGGTGGGCTGCAGCAAAATGCGGCGCTGGTAGAACTCATGCAGCTTGCGGCGGTTGCGCAGCAGGCCCTCGGCCTTGGCTTGCAGCAGGGTAGGGTTAAAGGGCTTGCTCACATAGTCGTCGGCTCCCATGCCCAGGCCTTCGAGCTGGTGGATTTCGGCCGTGCGGGCGGTGAGCAGTAGCACTGGGATGTGGGCGGTTTTGGGGTGCTGCTTGATTTTCTGGCACAGCTCCAGGCCGTCGGAGCGCGGCATCATCACGTCCGAAATAATGAGGTCGGGCAACTGGGCCAGCGCTTTTTCCCAGCCCACTACGCCGTCTTCGGCAGTTATTACCTGGTAATCCGCCTCGAATAGCTGAACCAGGTACTCGCGCAGCTCGTCGTTGTCCTCTACTAGCAGCAGGTGGGGTGGCCCGGCCGGCGGGGCAGGCTCCACCGCCGTAGGCGCCATCGGTTCTGCGGCTTCATCGGGCACCGGCGGTGGCGTGGGCTCCGTCGGGGCGGCGTTGGGAAGGTCTGGTTGGGCCGGTGCCAGGTCTTCGGGCTGCAGGTGCTGCTGGCCGAAAGGCAGGCGCAGCTCGAAGGTGGTCCCCACGCCCTGGGTGCTGGCCACCGTCAATTGCCCGCCGTGGCGCTGGGCAAACTGCTGGGCCAGGGCCAGGCCAATGCCGGTGCCCGTCATGCGCAGCGTGTTGGTGTGCGAAGCCTGATAGTAGGGGTCGAAAATGCGCGGCAGCTCGTGCGGCGCAATGCCCACGCCGGTGTCCGACACCATTATTTTCAAGTAGTTGCCGGTCAGCTGGCCTTGCTCATACACGGCATTGCCGCCGGCATCGCCCACCACCGAGGCGCCCAGCTCCACCCGGCCTTTGTCGCGCACGTACTTGAAGGCGTTGGCCAGCAGGTTGGTCAAAATGATTTCCAGCTTGCTGCGGTCGAAAAACAGCTCTACTGGCTCGGCAGGTAGCTGCAGCTGGTAGTGCACGGCGCGCTCTTGGGCTTTCAGCTGGAAGCTGGCAAACTGTTCGGTCAGAAAGGGCAACACGTTGCCGTAGCTGGCGCGCAGGGGCACGTTGCCGGTTTCCACCTTGCGAAAATCGAGCAGCTGGTTCACCAAATCCAGCAGCTTCTGGGCCTGGCGCTGCATCAGCTGCACCTTGGTTTGCACGCCCACCATCGCACCGAGGCTACTGATAACGTCCTCCATCGGCCCCAGAATGAGGGTGAGCGGCGTGCGCAGCTCGTGGCTGATACTGGTAAAAAAGCCCAGTTTGAGATTGGTCAGCTCCTTCTCTTTTTCCGCCTGAAACTGCTCCAATACCAGGCGGCTTTTTAGTTGCTGCTGGCTCATTTCAATGCGGCGGTATAGCGCTACGGCGCCCAGTAGCAGCAGCGCGTAAAGCCCATACGCCCAGGCGGTTTTGTACCAAGGGGCGCGTACGTCGAAGTGCATGATGGCGGGCTGGACCGACCAGCTGCCTTCTCCGTTGCTGGCTTTCACGCGCAGGGTATACTGGCCAGGCGGCAGGTTAGCGAAGCTGGCCGAGCGCTGGCCGGGCGGCGGCGTCACCCAACCGGCGTTGTAGCCTTCGAGCTGGTAGGCATAGCGGTTTTTCTGCGGGTTGGCGTAGTTCAAGCCCACAAATTCGACCGAAAAGTCGTTGTCGCCGGGCCGGATAACCACCGTTTGCGGTTCCGACAAGGGCCGCGTTAGCAGCACCCGGCCGTTGAAGGGCTGGCCCACAGCCACGGGCTGGCTGGCAATACGCAGGCCCGTGAGCTGCACCACCGGGGCATGCGGGTTGGGCTGAATGGTGGCCGGTTGGAAATAACTCACCCCGTTGATGCCCCCGAAATACAGGGTGCCGTCGGCCCCGCGGTCGGCAGCCCCCACCTTAAAGGCGTTGCTCTGCAAGCCGTCGGCCACGTCGTAGCGCAGGTAGCGGCGGGTGCCGGGCGAATAGCGGTAAAGGCCCGTGCCGCCAATCCAGAGCTGGCCGGCATCGTCGGCCATGATGCTCTCTACATCGCTCTCCGGCAGGTATTTATGCAGGTTGTGCACTGTCTCGCGGCCCTGCGAGTCGGTATTAAGCTGATGCAGGCCGCCGCCGATGGTGCCAATCCAGAGGGTACCCTGGCGGTCGAGTAGCAGGGGCCATACGAAGTTTACCAGTAGGCCATCGGCCGCGTCGGGCTGGTGCCGGAGCTGCCGGAGTATCTGCAGCGAGTCGGGCGTAGCGCGCAGCTTCAGCAGGCCCTGGTCGGTGGTGCTGGCCCACAGCACATCCTGGTGCGGGTCGTAGAGCAGAAACGAGAAAATGTTGGTGGGCAGGCCGCTGTTTTCCATGCGGTAGTTACCCAAAAACTCACCGCTCAGGCTGAATTTGAACAGTCCCGCGCCGTAGGTGGCCACCCACAGGTGCCCGTATCGGTCCTCGGTTATGCGCTCAATGTTGATGGTATTAAGCCGAATGCCGTTGGGCAGCTGGTTGTAAGTGGTTAGCTTTTCGCGGCCGTTTTGGCGCGTGAGGCTAACCAGGCCGCGGCTGCGGGTGCCAAACCACAGCGTGCCGTTGCTGGCCTTGAAAACTGCCGATACATCTACGCCGCGGGTGCCGCCGTCTTTGCTGGTGTAGCTGCGGTAGGTCTGGCGGGCCAGGTCGTAGGCCTGTACCCCGTTGCGGGTGCCCAGCCACAGCGTGTTGGTGGCCTCTTCCTTGTAAATGGCGTTGATGTAGTTGTTGGCCAGCGCGGTTTGCCCGGTGCGCTGGCGGCGCAGCTGGCCGAAAGGCTTCTGGCGCAGGTCTACTTTGTTCAGGCCCCCCGCCGAAGCACACAGCCACATCACCTGGGTGCGGTCTTCAAAAATCTGATGAACCCGCTCCGAATTGATGCTGAAGGGCTCGCCATCGGCGGGTAACAGCAGGGTAGGAGCGGGGCGCAGGGGCGGCGCCTGACCCGTCACGGCGCCCGCCTCCCACACATACAGCCCGTAGATGGTGCCCACCCACAAGCGCCCGAACGAATCGAGCAGCATGGACTGCAGCTGCGGATAGGCGATGGGCTGCGGATGGGTGGTTAGCTCGCGCACGGCCCGGCGGTTGGCCGCGCTCACCCAAAACACGCGCTGGTCGGAGCCAATCCACAGGTCGCCGCGTCGGTCTACCTGCAGCACCCGCACCAGCTCGGTGAAAGCCGTGGCTTCTATGGCCAGGGCGGTGCTGCCGGCCCGCACCACGCCCAGGCCGTGGTCGTAGGTGCCCACCCACACGTTGCCTTCGGCATCGGTGGCCAGGCTGCTTAGGGCATAGGTCGCCGGCGCGTTGGCGGCAAAGGGCACCCGGCGAATGGTGGCGAGGTGGGCCTGCTTGTCGAATGCCAGCACAAACAAGCCCGCCCATTGGGTGCCCACCCACAGCTGGCCTTGCCCATCCGAAGCCAGGCCCATGATGCTGACGCCCAGTAGCTGCCGCACCAATGGCCGGTAAGCAGCGGGCGCGGCAGCCTCGTTCAGCGTCGTGAGCTTGTCAGTCGCGGCATCGTAGTAGCCCAGGCCGGCCCGCTCGGTGCCCACCCACAGGCGGCCGTTGGGGGCCAGGTGCAACACTTTGATGCGGTTGCCGGAAACGCCCTCGCGGGTGATGGGCAGGGTGTAGGTTTTGAGGCTGTAGCCGTCGTAGCGGTCGAGGCCCCGGTTGGTGCCCACCCAAATAAAGCCGGCGCGGTCCTGGGCCACGGCCATGGCGTCGGAGTGCGACAAGCCCTGGTCGACGGTGAGGTGCTCGAAGCGAAACTCGCTCGGCGCGGTATCCTGCGCCCGCGCCGTCAGAGCTAGCCAGATTAGCAAAAAAGAAGCGGCAAATTTCCGGTGCACGGAGGCCATAAATGCGGTGGGTGGGATAGAGGAGTGCCGCTAGCAGTAGTTCCAACGGTAGCATTATTGAAAAGCGGCGCTGAACGCCGCCGCGGCTGCCAAGAACAGAGCCGGCATCGGCGGCGGTGCCCAGTCTGTTTTGGAGTGCTACAGGGATGCAAGGTAGCACGCGGTGCCAACTGCCGAAAAGCGTCGATTTCGGAATATCCCCCCTTTAGTCAGTCCTTGTTCTGTCTAAATAATGCTGATTAACAATTATATAATAGCTAAATACAGTGCTGTTTAGGCGTTGATGCATCCTGCCGGGAGGCGTGATTTTGTGAATTATCCCCCCGCAATTCGATGGGAATCCCCCCCTATAAATGGTTTTGAGCAGGCCTACTTTTGTTCGGTCCAAGCACCAGGGCACAATCGATTGATTGTGATTGAGCATTTACTCACTTCGGTCGTCGGTAGCCGTTTCCATGATGTGGACACTACAGCAATTTCCCACCCACTGTACCCAACTTTCCTTCAATCCTATGCGAAAACCCTTACCCTCAAGGGCCCTGCGCCGGCTATTGCTATTAGCAGCGGCAGGCGTGGCCGGCACCACAGTTGCCCAGGCGCAGGTGATGAATATGCCGGTGATGCCGCCGCGCGCCACCACGCCCGGCGACACCACCAAAACCCCGGACCAGTCGATGCCGGCCATCACCGTCTTCACCCCGTCCGTGACGGACGAAAACGGCGAGCCGCTGCGGGGCGTGACCCTGGCCAACGGCGGCGCCAACAGCTACACCGTCGTGACCGACTCGCTGGGCCAGGCCCGGATGCCAGACGTGAAGGCCGGTGAAACCCTGACGGTGAGCATCGAAGGCTCGGTGATTCGGCGCTACACAGCCACCGACGACCTCACGCCCATCATCCTGCTCGACACCAAGAACCCGGCCGTGGCCCGCCTCAAGCCGGTGCGCCTGCTCTTCGGCACCAGCCTGCCGGCCGACCTCACGGCCGCCTCGACGCAGACCGTGTACAACGCCGCGCTGCTGCGCCTGCCCGTGACGTCGTTTGTGACGGCGCTGGCCGGGCAGGGGGCCGGCCTGCAGGTAACGCAGATTTCGGGGCAGCCGGGCAGCGACGCGGGCAGCGCCTCGCTGCTGGGCCGCTTTCCCACAGTGGTAATTGACGGCGTGGTGCGGCCCATCTACAACTTCGATTTGGAGGAGATTGAGTCGGTGACGCTGCTGAAGGATGCGCTGAGCACCTCCATGCTGGGCGTGCGCAACACCAACGGCGGCATCCTGAACGTGACGACGCGCCGGGGCACGCCCGGGCAGCCGCGCATCTCGTTCACGGTGCAGTCGGCCATTCAGGAGCCCATCAAGCTGCCCAAGCCGCTGGATGCCTACAACTACGCCAGCCTGTATAACGAGGCGCAGACGAACGACAACGCCGCCAATCCGGTGGCCGGCTTCCAGCCCCGCTTTTCGGCCGACGACCTGCAGAAGTACCGCGACGGCTCGGACCCCATCGGCCACCCCAACGTGAACTGGTTCGACCAGCTGCTCAAGAAGTCGTCGAAGCTGGACCGCTACACGTTTTCGGCCACTGGCGGCAACAAGTTCTCGCGCTACTTCGTGAGCCTGGAGCACCTGAGCCAGACGGGCCTGCTGAAAACCAGCGACATCAACAAGTACAACACCAGCAACGACTACAAGGCCTACATCGTCCGCTCGAACGTGGATTTGCAGCTGAGCAAGAAGCTCACCGGCGGCATCGGCCTGCTGGGCCGCATCCTGACCTCGAACGACACGGGCGCCAACTTCGGGCAGGGCCTGCCGTCCATCCTCAACGCCCTTTACAACACGCCGGCGCTGGCCTACCCGGTGTACAACGCCAACGGCAGCTACGGCGGCACGCAGCAGTTCCAGAACAACCTGTGGGCCCAGACCATCGGCTCGGGCTACCGGCAGCTTTACAACCGCGACGTGGTGGCCGACTTCTACCTGCGCCGCACCCTGGACGAGGTGACGCCCGGCCTGTGGGTGAAGGCGATGGCCTCGTACTACGCCAGCCTCTCCGAGACGGTGTACCGCGACAAAACCTTCGCCGTGTTTGTGCAGGGCGCCAATGCCGCCGGCCAGCCCACCTACACGCAGTACGGCACCAACGGCGACCAGCAGAACAACAACGGCGTCAACTTCCAGAACAACACCACCTACCTGGAGGCGGACCTGGGCTACGACCGGCAGCTGGGCAACCACGGCCTGCACGCCGTGGCGCTGGCCTCGCGCCAGTCGCTGCTCCAGGATTCGGACCTGCCCTACACGGTGCAGGGCCTCTCGGGCCGGGCGTCGTACAACTACAAGGGCAAGTACGTGGCCGAGCTGGCCTTCGGCCTGAACGGCTCGAACCGCTACCCCGACAACGGCGACTTCAAGTACGGCTTTTTCCCCTCGGCCGGCCTGGCCTGGAACATGTCGCGCGAGGATTTCATGAAGGGCACCCAGCCCTGGCTCTCGTACCTGAAGCTGTACGGCTCTTACGGCCTGACCGGCAACGACGTGCCGGGCTACTTCACCTACATTCAGACTTACTTCGATACCTCGGCGCCCTACTTCGGCACGGGTGCCGGCACGCAGTTCTCTAACAGCGAGCAGGTGCTGGCCTCGCGCAACCGCACCTGGGAAAAAGGCCGCAAGCTGAGTCTGGGCCTGCAGGGCGCCGTGCTCGACAACCACCTGGGCTTCACGGTGGAGTACTACAACTCGCTGTACTACGACCTGTTGCAGCAGCGCGGCCGCAGCAGCACGCTCATCGGCCAGCTGTACCCCGATGAGAACATCGGCCGTAACCGCTACCAGGGCCTCACCACCCAGCTCAGCTACCAGCAGAACTTCGGCCAGCTCAGCCTGCTGGCGGCCGTGAACGTGGGCGTGCAGTACTCGAAAGTGGAGTATCAGGACGAGGTGTACCGGCCCTATCCCTGGATGCAGCGCACCGGCCAGCCGGTGGGCCAGGCGTTTGGCTACGTGGCCGACGGCCTGTTCCAGAACCAGGCCGAGATTCAGGGCGCCGCCACCATCGTGGGCTACACGCCCCAGCCCGGCGACATCCGCTACAAGGACCTGAACGGCGACGGCGTGATTAACCAGTTCGACGTGGCCCCCATCGGCCGCAGCAACCCCAGCATTCCGTTTGGCCTGACGCTGGGCGCCCGCTACAAAGGCTTCGACTTCACCACCCTGCTGCAGGGCAGCCTGAGCCGCGTCATCTACCTGAGCGGCGCTTCGGAGTACGCCTTCCAGAACGGCGGCTTTGGCGGGGCCTTCGAGCAGCACCTCGACCGCTGGACGCCCAGCAACCCCGGCGCCAGCTACCCGCGCCTGAGCCTGGGCAACAACCTGAACAACTACGCCCCCACCAGCAGCTACTGGCTGCACGATGACAGCTACATGCGCCTCAAGAACGTGGAGCTGGGCTACACCCTGCCCCTGAACCTGAGCAAGCGCGTGCGCCTGCAGGGCATTCGCTTCTTCGCCAACGGCACCAACCTGGTGACCTTCAGCCAGTACGACCGCGTGGACCCGGAGATTTTCACCGCCGCGTACCCGCAGCAGCGCCTCATCAACTTCGGCGTCAACCTCAAGCTCTAATTCCCACCCGCCGCTTCTGTTCCGATGAATACGAAACTATACGCCGCGGCCCTGGCCGCCGTGCTGGCCCTAGGCACCACCGCCTGCCAGAAAGACCCCGAAACCGAGCCGCGCAACCTCATCCGCGACGACACGGAGTGGGACGCCAAGGACCGCAACGCCACCGTGGCGCTGTATTTCTTCAACGACCTGTTCAACTACCTGCCCGGCGGCTTCAACCGCATCGGGGCGTTCACGGGCCCCGGCGACTTCCTGGCCGCCGCCACCGACGACGCCCTGCCCTCGCGTCTGAACTCGCCGGCGCAGTACTTCACCAACGGCACCATCAGCGTGGTGAACAACCCCGACGCCTACTGGAGCTCGGCCTACGCCGGCATCCGCCGCGTCAACATCTTCCTGGCCAACATCGACCGCGTGCCCGCCCTGCCGGCCAACATCGTGATTTGGAAGGCCGAAGCCCGCTTCATCCGGGCCATGCTCTACTTCGAGCTGCTGAAGCGCTACGGCGGCGTGCCGCTCATCGGCGACAAGATTTTTACACTCGACGACGACCTGTCGGTGCCGCGCAACACCTACGCCGAAACGGTGAATTACATCGTGAGCGAGTGCGACCTCATCAAGCCCGACCTGCGCCTGCCTTCGGCCATTCCGGACGGCGAGTGGGGCCGGATTCCGCGCACGGCCGCTTTCGCCCTCAAGAGCCGCCTGCTGCTCTACGCCGCCAGCCCGCTCTTCAACGGCGGGCAGGTGAACGGCGCCGGCGACCGCCAGGGCTACCCCACCGCCGACGCCAACCGCTGGCAGCTGGCCCTCACCGCCGCCCAGGACCTCATCGCCCTGAACGCGCACTCGCTGATAATGACGCCCACGGCCACGGCCTTCCCCAGCGTGTTCACTACCAAGAAGAACAGCGAAATCATCCTGGCCAAGCAGGCCAGCAACAACACCACGCTGGAAAACTGGAACGCGCCCATGGGCTACGGCGCCCCGGCCGCCAGCCAGGGCCTCACCAGCCCCAGCCAGAACTTCGTGGATGCCTTCCCGATGCTCTCGGGCGCGGCCATCACCGACGCCGGCTCGGGCTACAGCGCCCAGAACCCCTACGCCAACCGCGACCCGCGCCTGCTGTTCTCGGTGTTTGCCAACGGCGTGACCACCGGCACCACCACCCCCGGCAGCCGCTGGCTGAGCCGCAACGTGGAAACCTTCGACGGCGGCCGCGACCGGCCCGGCGGCGGGGCCGTACAGACGCGCACCGGCTACTACCTGCGCAAGTTCCTGGGCGATTTCACCACCGCGACCGCCTACTCCAACCAGAGCCACAACTTCCCCATTTTCCGTTACGCCGAGACGCTGCTCAACGCCGCTGAGGCCCTCAACGAGCTGGGCCGCACCACCGAGGCGCTGACCCTGCTGCTGCCCCTGCGGCAGCGGGCGGGCCTCACGCCGGGCACCAACAGCCGCTACGGCATCCCGGCCACGCTGAGCCAGAGTGACGCCCGCACGTTCATCCGCAACGAGCGCCGCATCGAGCTGGGCTTTGAGGAGCACCGCTTCTGGGATTTGCGCCGCTGGAAAACGGCCGAGAACGTGCTCAACGGCCCGCTCTACGGCGTGCAGATTACGAAAGGCGGCACTACTACGGCGCCCACCTACACCTACACGACCACCACGGCCGCCAATATGACCTGGCAGCCCCGGCTCTACTACATGCCGCTGCCCTACGACGAGACCACCAAGAACCTGAACCTGACGCAGAACCCTGGCTGGTAGGAGGGGAGCGGGTGAGGAAGGGAGAAGAGAGGAGGGAAAGTGCGAATGAGGAAGCCAAGTCTGCGCCTCACCAAAAAACGCTTCTGACACTTCATCACACCCCATCTCCCTTTCTCCCCCACTTACCACCTCCCCATTTCACCACTGATTTTCCCACCCGACTTATGAAAAACTTTTTATTCATTGTTTTCCTGCTGGTACTGAGCACCCTCGGCCAGCGGGCGGCGGCGCAGAGCCGGACGGTGCAGGGCACCGTGCGCGACGCGCAAGGTCCCGTGCCCGGCGTGGCCGTGTACGAGAAGGACCTGACTTCGAACGGTACCACCACCGACCCCGAAGGCCGGTATAGTCTGGCCATCAAGGGCAAGAGCGGCATCCTGGTGTTTCGCTCGGTGAACTACAAGCTGAGCGAGGTGCAAGTGGGCACCCGCACCAGCGTGGACGTGAAGCTGGAATCGGCCGACCAGAGCCTTGATGAGGTGACGGTGGTGGGCTTCGGCGAGCAGAAGAAGATTACGCAGACCGGCTCGGTGAGCCAGGTGAGCGGCAAGGACATTCGGGAAAACCCCTCGGCCAGCTTGCAGAACACGCTGGTGGGCCGCCTGCCGGGCTTCTTCTCGCAGCAGCCTTCGGGCCGGCCGGGCGCCGACGGCGCGCAGTTCTTCATCCGCGGCATCAGCTCCTACAACGGCAACAACCAGCCGCTCATCATCGTCGACGACGTGCAGTACAGCTACGACCAGTTTGCCCGCCTCGACCCCAACGAGATTGAAAGCCTGGCCATTTTGAAAGACGCCGCCACTACCGCCATCTACGGCGTGCGCGGGGCCAACGGCGTGGTGGTCGTCACCACCCGCCGCGGCAAAGACGGCCCGCCCCAGATTTCGGCCCGCGTGGAGTTTGGCCTGACGCAGCCCACCAAGTTCACCCACTACCTCGACGCGGCCGAGTCGGCCCGCCTCTACGACCAGGCCCAAATTAACGACAACGAGTTCAACCCCGTGGCCGGCTTCAAGCCGCGCTTCTCGGACGATGATATTCAGAAATTCCGCGACGGCTCGGACCCCTACGGCCACCCCAACGTGAACTGGCGCAAGGTGCTCTTCAAGGACTGGAGCCAGCAGTACCGCGCCAACGTGGACATGAGCGGCGGCTCGCAGCGGGTGAAGTACTTCGTGTCGGTGGGCTACCTCTACCAGAACGGCCTGCTGAACGATTTCGGCAGCGACGCCGGCGTGAACAGCAACTACTTCCACCAGCGCTACAACTACCGCTCGAACCTCGACATCAACATCACCAAGGGCCTCGACGCGCGCATCGACCTCTACGGCAACTTCGGCCAGGTGAACATTCCGCGGGTGAACACGCCGTTTAGCTCGGCCTTCAACGCCAACGACGACGTGTTCTACGACTACAGCAGCTTTCCCACGCTGGCGCCGTTTGCCTACCCCATCTACAACCCCGACGGCTCGTACGGCTACAGCAAATGGTCGCGCGATGTGAACTCGGGCTACAACGTGAACAACATCGTGGGCCGCCTCACTAACAACGGCTACCGCCGCAACAACGAGAACAACATCAACGGCGTGTTCTCCCTGAAGCAGGACCTGGGCGTATTTGCGGATGGGCTGAAGGGCCTGAACGTGACCGGCCGCCTGGCCTACACCAGCAACTACGGCTACTACCGCCAGATGACGCGCACCGATTTCCCGTCGTTCATCTACACGCCGGCCAGCGGCAGCACGCCCGAAAACTACGAGGCCCGCGACCCCAACCTCTACCGCACCCGCCCCTTCGCGCTGGGCTACTCGGGCGGCAGCACCTCGCGCGTGGTGAACCTGCAGGCCATTGTGAACTACGACCGCACTTTCGGCAAGCACCACGTGTACGGCCTGGCGCTGTACAACCGCAACGCCAACACGGCTGCCAACAGCGACTACACCTACAACTTCATCCCGAGCAACTACCTGGGCTACTCGGGCCGCCTGGGCTACGACTACGACAACCGCTACCTGTTCCAGGTGAACGGGGCTTACAACGGCTCCGACCGCTTCAACGCCGACAACCGCTACGGCTTGTTCCCGGCCGTGTCGGCGGGCTGGAACGTGGCCGAGGAGTCGTTCTTCCGCGACGCCGTGCCGGCCGTGACCTACCTGAAGCTGCGCGGCAGCTACGGCTTGGTGGGCAACGACGCGCTGGGCAACCAGTTCACCTACTATTACCAGCAGAACTACGGCAGCAGCACCGCCTACGACTTCGGCCTGAACAGCACCGGCGCGCCGGGCATTGCAGAAGGCCGCCTGGCCAACAACGACGTGACCTGGGAGAAGGAGAAAAAGCTTGACGTGGCCGTGGAATTCCGCCTGTTCAAGGACCAGCTCTTCGGCAGCGCCGACTTCTTCAACAACGACCGGTACGACATCCTGACCACCCGCGGCACGGTGTCGAGCATCTTCGGCCAGTCCTTGCCACCCGTGAACCTGGGCCGCGTGAACAACCGTGGCTACGAGCTGGAGCTGGGCTACCAGAGCCCCATTTCGAAGGACTTCTCCTGGTCGATTAAGGGCAACTACTCGTTTGCCAAGAACAAGATTCTGTTTCAGGACGAGCCCGTGCCGCAGTACGAGTACCAGCGCTTCACCGGCAACAGCATCGGCCAGCAGCGCGTGTACATCTTCCAAGGCTTCTACAGCGCCGCCGACATTGCCAGTTCCGACGTGGCCAAGCCGGCCGCCGGCGCCCGCCCCGGCGACCTGAAGTACCAGGACCTGAACGGCGACGGCATCATCAACGACTTCGACCGCAAGGTGACCGGCCTGCCCAACCTGCCCAACACCACCTACGGCGTGAACCTAGGCGCCCGCTACAAGGGCCTGAGCGTGAGCGTGCTATTTCAGGGCGCGAGCAACTTCAACGTGTCGGGTGCCAGCGAGGCCATCAAGGCCTTCACCGCCAACCTGAGCGCCGTGCACCAAAACGCCTGGACGCCCGAATTGGGCGACAACGCCCAGTACCCGCGCCTGACGCTGCTCGGCGGCATCAGCGACCCCAGCGCCAACCAGTCGACCTTCTGGCAGATTTCGGGCAATTATGTACGCCTCAAAACCGCGCAAATCAACTTCGACTTGCCCACCAGCTTCATGCGCTACCTGGGCATTCCCTCGGCCCGCATCTACGCCAACGGCACCAACCTGCTCACCTGGTCGGCCGTCGACAAGCTCTACGACTTCGACCCCGAGGTGACGCTCAACACCTCGCGCCCGCTCTACCCGCCGCAGCGCCTCATCAACTTCGGTTTGAGCGTCACTTTCTAGCCCGACTTCCCACCCATCTGATATGAAAAAGTTACTTGGATTGCTACTGGCCGGGGTTGCCCTGACCACGGCCTGCAAAAAGGACGACTTCCTGGAGCCGCGCACCAGCGCCCTCACCGAAGACACGGTGTTTTCCGATAGCCTGCGCACGTTTTCCTTTCTCTCGCGCGTGTACGCCGACATGGGTTTCAGCTTCGCGAAGGGCCGCTGGGACTCGCACGGCAACACCGAAGAAGCCACCGACGACGCCGAATACCGCTACTCGGGCTCGGGCCAGAAGGCCGTGGTGCTCTACAGCGGCACCCTCACGCCGCTCAACTTTCCGTTCCCGGAATTCTACGATTTGCCCTGGGCCAACATCCGGCGCTGCAACCTGCTGCTGAGCAAGCTGCCCACCACGCCGCTGGCCCAATCGACCAAAAACCGGCTGGCGCTGGAGGCGCGCTTCCTGCGGGCCTACTACTACGAGCAGCTGCTGGTGTGCTTCGGCGGCATGCCGCTGATTGGCGACAAGGTCTATGGCATCGAAGACGTCATCAACCAACCCCGCGATTCGTACGCCGACTGCGTGGCCTACCTGAGCAGCGAGCTGGATGCCTGCGCCGCCGGGCTCACCAGCCGCGCCAACCAGAATGGCACCGACTACGGCCGCATCACCAGCGGCGCCGCCCTGGGCCTGAAAAGCCGCCTGCTGCTGGAGGCCGCCAGCCCGCTCTTCAACGGCGGGGCCGAAACTCAGGACCCCAGCCTGGCGGCCGTCGTGAGCTACCCGACGTATAACGTAAGCCGCTGGCAGGCTGCCGCCGACGCGGCCCAGGCCGTGATTAACTTGAACCAATATGCGCTGGTGGAGGACAACGCCACGGCCCCCGGCAACGGCTTCTACTCGCTGTTTCTGCAGCGCGTGAACACCGAATACATCCTGCCCTTCAACCGCGGCGCCAACCGCGACATGGAAGGCTTCTACTTCCCGCCCACCCGCGGCGGGGCCTGGAACGCCATGCCAACCCAGAACATCGTGGACGCCTTTCCCATGAAGAGCGGCAAGCCCATCACCGACCCCACCTCGGGTTACGTGGCCACCAACCCCTACGTGAACCGCGACCCGCGCTTCTACAACACCATCATCTACAACCAGTCCCTGCTGTTCCTGAGCGGGGCCATGGCGCCGGTGAACACCTACGAAGGCGCCGCTTCCGATGGCTTCGACGGCACCACATCCGTGACCGGCTACTACTGCCGCAAGATGTGCGACGCGCTTTCTTCGGCCAACACCCAGCGCGCCTGGCCGCTGCTGCGCTACGCCGAAATTCTGCTCAATTACGCCGAGGCCATCAACGAAACCGGCCAAACCACGCTGGCCGTGCCCAAGCTGATAGAATTGCGCCGCCGCGCCGGCATCGACGCCGGCACCGATGGCCGCTACGGCATCCCGGCCGGCATTAGCCAGGCCCAGTTGCGCACCTTCATCCAGAACGAGCGCCGCATCGAGCTGGCCTACGAAGACCACCGCTGGCACGACATCCGCCGCTGGAAAATTGCGATGGTGACCAACAACGCCTACAACAACCGCATGCGCATCGTGCGCAGCGGCACCACGCCCAACTTCACCTACACCTACAACGTGGTGTCGAGCATTCGCCGCCACAACTTCCGCCCCGAGATGTACCTGCTGCCCATCCCCGACGGCGAAATCCGCAAGGTGCCCCTCATGCGCCAGAACCCCGGCTGGTAGGGCTTTATCACCTCACCCCCGGCCCCTCTCCCGCGGAGAGGGGAGCCGAACGATTGCAGGCGTTTGCGCCGCCGTGGCTCCCCTCTCCGCGGGAGAGGGGCCGGGGGTGAGGTAACGCGGTAGGAATGCTGCGTATACGCTTCGCCCGACAAACCACCCGTTGATTATCAGATTTATGTCCGCTGCCATTATCTCTTTCCACCGCCCCATGCGCCGCCTGCTGCCCTTACTGCTGGCCGGTGGCCTGGGTTTATCTGCTACGCCGGCCCCCACGCCCGCGCACACCTTCACGCTGGGCGCCGAGCAGTTTTTGCTCGATGGCAAGCCGTTTCAGATGATTTCGGGCGAGCTGCACTACCCCCGCATTCCGCGCGAGGCTTGGCGCCAGCGCCTGAAAATGGCCAAGGCCATGGGCCTGAATACGGTGGGCACCTACGTGTTCTGGAACGCGCACGAGCCGCAGCCGGGTCAGTACGATTTCACGGGCAATAACGACGTGGCCGCCTTCGTGAAAATGGCCCAGGAGGAAGGCCTGTGGGTGGTATTGCGCCCCAGCCCTTACGTGTGCGCCGAGTGGGAATTTGGCGGCTACCCCTACTGGCTGCAGAACATTGCGGGCCTGAAAGTGCGCAGCCAGGAGCCGCAGTACGTGGCCGCCTACCGCCGCTACCTGCAGGCCGTGGCCAAGCAGCTGGCCCCGCTGCAAGTCAACCACGGCGGTCCCATCCTGATGGTGCAGGTGGAAAACGAGTACGGCTCCTACGGCTCCGATAAGGCGTATCTGGCCTCGAATAAAAAGCTATTCGAGGAGGTGGGTTTTGACGGCCTGCTCTATACCTGCGACCCCGTGCGCGACGTGGCCGCTGGCCACCTGCCCGGCCTGCTGCCCGCCGTGAACGGCACCGACAAGCCCAGCCAGATTCGCAAGCTGGTGCAAGCTAACCACGGTGGCAAGGGCCCTTACTACGTGGCCGAGTGGTACCCGGCATGGTTCGACTGGTGGGGCACCAAGCACCACACCGTGCCGGCCCGCAACTACACGCCGGGCCTGGATTCGGTGCTGCGCGCGGGCATGAGCATCAACATGTACATGTTCCACGGCGGCACCACGCGCGGCTTCATGAACGGCGCCAACTACAAGGGCGACTCCTCGCACTACGAGCCCCAAATCAGCAGCTACGACTACGACGCGCCGCTGGACGAAGCCGGCAACGCCACGCCCAAGTTCCTGGCCTTCCGCGAAGTCATTGCCAAGTACCGGCCAGCCGGCCAGCCCCTGCCGGCCGTGCCCGCGGCCAAGCCCAGCGTGGCTCTGCCCGCGCTACAGTTCACGCAGAATTCCAGCCTGCTCGACCGCCTGCCCGCGCCGGTGGCCAGCGCCACCCCGCTCACGTTCGAGGCTCTGAAACAAGCCTACGGCTTTGTGCTCTACCGCGCCACGGTGACCGGTGGCGGTACCCAAAAGCTTAAAATCAGTGACCTGCGCGACTATGCCGTGGTGATGGTGAACGGCAAGCGCGTGGGCACCCTCGACCGCCGCCTGCGGCAGGACGCCCTAGAGGTGGCTTTGCCCGCCGGGCCGGTGCAGCTGGATATTCTGGTAGAAAACCTCGGCCGCGTCAACTTCGGCGAGTACCTGCTTCAGAATAATAAAGGCATTACCAAAAGCGTGAGCCTGGGCGGCACCGAGGTGAAAAGCTGGAAGATGTTCGGCCTGCCCTTCGACCAGGCCCCCACGCTGGCAAAAACCAGCGGCCGCGCCCTGACCGCAACCAGCGCCCCCACCATCCGCTCTATCGCCTTCAACGTGGACAAGCCGGTGGATACCTACCTCGACCTGCGCACCTGGGGCAAGGGCGTGGTGTGGGTGAACGGCCACAACTTGGGCCGCTACTGGGCCATCGGCCCCCAGCAAACCCTGTACGTACCGGCCGAGTGGCTAAAAAAAGGCCAGAATACCATCGCCGTGCTGGAGCTGCTCAAGCCCGAGCAAACCAAGCTGCCCTTCCTCGACCACGCCATCCTGAACGACCTGCAGCCGGGTGTGGCCACCACCACCAACGACTGAGCCATGAAAAAGACATTTTTGGCCATGGCATTGCTGGCGCTGGCCGGCAGCGCCCCGGCGCAGACGCGCACTGCCTTCGAGCCCGGCAAGACGTGGCCCGACAACAAGGGCGCTCACCTCAACGCCCACGGCGCGGGCGCCCTCTACGACCAGGGCCGCTACTACCTGTTTGGCGAGCACAAGGTTGCCGGGCCCAAGGGCAACAGCGCCCAGGTGGGCGTGCATTGCTACTCCTCCAAAGACCTCTATAACTGGCAGGATGAGGGCATTGCCTTGGCCGTGGCACCCGACGGCTCCGGCTCCGAAATCGAGAAGGGCTGCATTCTAGAGCGACCCAAAGTGGTGTTCAATAAGAAGACAGGCAAGTACGTGATGTGGTTTCACCTGGAGCTGAAGGGCCAGGGCTACGCGGCCGCCCGCACCGCCGTGGCCGTGAGCGACAAAGCCACCGGGCCGTACCAGTACGTGCGCTCGTACCGCCCCGGCGCCGGCCAGTGGCCGCTGGGCTTCAAGGAGGAGTGGAAACAGCACCGGCCGGGCGAAAAGGACCTGAAATGGTGGACGCCCGACTGGACCAAGGCCGTGGCCGAAGGCCTGTTCATCCGGCGCGATTTCCAGCCCGGCCAGATGGCCCGCGACATGACGGTGTTTGTGGACGATGACGGTAAAGCCTACAACATCCACTCTTCCGAAGACAACCTGACGCTGCACGTCGCCGAACTGACCGATGACTACCAGGGTTTTACCGGCCGCTGGAACACCATTGCGCCAGCCGGGCATAACGAGGCGCCGGCCCTGTGTAAAAAGGACGGCAAGTACTACCTCCTCACCTCGGGCTGCACCGGCTGGGCGCCCAACGCGGCCCGCTCGTTCGTGGCGTCGTCCGTCTGGGGGCCGTGGAAGCAGCTGGATAACCCGGCCACCGGCCTGCAGGCCAACATCACCTACAATTCGCAGAGTACCTACATTCTGCCGGTGGCGGGCAAGGCTGACTCCTTCATTTTCATGGCTGACCGCTGGACGCCGAAAAACCCCATCGACGGGGGCTACATCTGGCTGCCGCTGTCCTTCGAAGGCGACCAGCCCCGGCTGCGCTGGGCCGACCGCTGGGACCTGAATGCGTTCAATCAACTCAAAGACAAAGCCCCCACCGCGCAATAGGAGAGGCCCCGTCCGAACCGGATTTGAGCAATTTGAACGATGCCAAGTTCTTCAACACATTTCGCTGGCAGAAATAGCCATCAACCCTAACAAACGTACTGCTCCGACCAGGCAATTGAGTGAGCGGGCGCCGCCCCAATCGGGTGGCTGGCCAGATGAGAGGTGGGACTCTTCCTGGTCGCTGGTCGGAGCCGTGCGTTTGTATGTTAGTCCAATGCCCGTTTGCCGCTGTCGGGTGGACCAAATGGCCCCGGCAGCGGCAACACCAACCAGCCAGCGGTGGGCCTCATTCCCAACATCATCACGGCTAACGGGGACGGGCGCAACAATTATTTCGTGCTCGATGGCCTGGAAGCTGCCGACTGGCGCTTGCAGGTCTTTAATCGGTGGGGCAGCGGGTGTTTGAGCAAGCCCGGTACGACAACCGCTGGGCTGCCCAAGGGCCGCCACCGGGCCTCTACTATTACCTGTTGCGCCATATCCCCGAGCGGCCAGCTGCGCCGGGGCTGGCTTGAAGTACTACAGTAATGAACGGCAGACCAGCCCACCGCTCTTCAGTAAAAACAGCTGCTTCATTTTTTCCCTCACGTGTTAGCCATTTCTTACCGCCTGTTTTTCTGCACGCTGCTTGGCTTGGGTGGGCTGGCCGCCAGGTCCGCCGCCGCCCAGACCAATGCACCGGCACCGGCTTTTTTCGACACGCACGTAGCCCCCGCTGCCACGAAGCTGCTGCCATTCGAGGTTAAAAACCCTGATAAACAGCTGAGTCCTTTCACCGGCATGACGCGCCGGCACTGGCAGGACGCGGCCCGCTATCTGCTTAGCGGCGCGTTCAGCTACGTGCATACGCTGGACGACCCGATGCAATTCCCGAAGCAGCCCGGCAAGAGCTACCCGCGCAACGAAGGACAGGTGCCCACCGAGAAGCTCGAAGGCCTATGCCGCACTCTGTTCATGGCCGCCCCGCTGCTCAAGGAAGACCCCGGCCTGACGCTGAACGGTGTGAAAGTGGCCGACTACTACCGCCACCAAATCAGCCAGCTGGTGAACCCGGCCAGCCCCGGCTTCATCAAGCCCCGCGCTAAGGACGGTGGTCCCAGCCAGAACCTGGTCGAGTTTGGCGGGCTGGCAGTGGCGCTGTTCGCGGCGCCCGAAATACTGTGGGACCCGCTGCCCAGGGCCACCAAAGATGCCCTGGCGGCCACCATGCTCAGCTACGGCGACGGGCCCACCGTGGGGCAGAACTGGCGCTACTTCAACATCTTCGTGCTCAGCTTTTTCGACACGCGCGGCTATGCCGTGAACAAGCTGATGATGGAGGAATACCTGCAGAAGCAGCTTATGCATTATCGTGGCGACGGCTGGTACCATGACGCCCCGTTCTACGACTACTACAGCATGTGGGCCTTCCAGATGTACGGCAAGCTCTGGACCGAATACTACAGCCGTACGCACTACCCCACCGTGGCGGCCCAGCTCACCACCAACTTCAACGCCCTGCGCGCCAGCTACCCGTACATGTTTGCCCGCGACGGTAGCATGATAATGTACGGCCGCAGCATCGGCTACCGCTTTGCGGCGGCGGTGCCGTTCCCACTGATGGGCCTGCGCCCCGAGGCCGACACCAACTTCGGCTGGATGCGGCGCATTGCCTCGGGCACGCTGCTGCAATTTTTGGAGAACCCCGATTTTTTGCAGGACAACGTGCCCAATCTAGGCTTCTACGGCGAGTTCGACCCGGCCGTGCAGAGCTATAGCTGCCGGGGCAGCATGTACTGGCTGAGCAAAATCTTCCTGGGCCTGCTCACGCCGGCTGACTCGCCGTTCTGGACAGCTATCGAAAACGAAGGTCCCTGGGGCACCGGGGCGCTGGCCCCCGGCAAGGTGCTGAATACCTACCTGCCCGGCCCCGGCATTCTGCTGACGGATTACGCCGACATCGGCGCGTCTGAAATCCGGGCATGGTGCCACTTTAAAGCCATCGGCGCGGGCGAGCCATTTCGGGCCAGCGAGAACTACAATCGGCTGAGCTACAACAGTGCTTTCCCCTGGCAGGCCGACGGGCCCAACGGCGAGGTGGCCATGAACTACGTGTTCAAAAACAAGGAGGCAAAGTGGGAAGCGCTACGCCTCTACACCTTCAAAAAGTTCGAGGACGGCGCGTACTACCGCAACGCCGAGCTGGAAACCAACCCAAACATCAAGCTGCGTCTGGCCGACATGCCGCTGCCCAACGGCATCCTGCGCATCGACCTGAACGCCAGTACCGAGGCCACCGTCCTGCGCCTGGGTCACTATGCGCTGCCTAACCTCACGGGTACCATCCGGCGCAGCACCCGCAAGGTGAAAGGCCGCAAAGTCAGTCTCATTGACAATGGTACTTACCAGCTCGCGCTGGTACCGCTGGCCGGTTGGGACCAGGTAGAAGCCGTGGACGCCACCGGCCTGCATCCGGTTGCCCAAGTCAGCACTGTGCTCGATGCCGTAGGCAGCACCGCGCCGGCTACCGGAACATTTGCGACGCTACTGCTGTGGAAAAAATCGGGCGAGAAGTGGACCGATGCTGAGTTGCTGCCCGTGCGCCGGCTGAATACTTCGGTCGCGGGCCGCGTGACCGTGACGATGGCCGATGGCAGCCAGCGGCAACTAAATTACCCGGATTGATATGCCCGCTAGCTTCACGTCCCTTCTGCTCGTTGCGGTGCTGGCCCTGCCCGGCCTGGCCCGCGCCCAAGTGGGTCCGGTAATGGTGCGCATCGATGCCGACCACCCGGCCCAGACCATCGCCAACTTCGCGGCTTCGGATGCCTGGAGCTGTCAGTTTGTGGGCCAGTGGCCAACGGCCAAGAAAGAAGCCATTGCCGACCTGCTGTTCAGCCAAGAGGCCAGTCCTGATGGGCAGCCAAAAGGAATTGGCTTGTCGATGTGGCGCTTCAACGTGGGCGCGGGCAGCGCCGAGCAGGGCGCGGCCAGCGACATTAAAGACGAGTGGCGGCGGGCCGAGTCGTTTCTAAAGCCCGACGGCACTTACGATTTTACGCGGCAGGCCGGGCAGCGCTGGTTTCTGGAAGCGGCGCGGCGGCGCGGGGTGCGGCAGTTTCTGGCCTTCCTCAACAGCCCGCCCGTGGGCCTCACCCGCAACGGTAAAGCCCACGCCGACCACGACCAGACCAATCTCGACTCGACCCGCTACGCCGCATTGGGGGCGTACTGCGCCAGGGTAGTGGCCGGCGTGCGGCAAGCCACGGGCATCACCTTCGACTATTTCAGCCCCATAAACGAGCCGCAGTGGGACTGGAGCGGCGGGCAGGAGGGCAGCCCCTATCGCAACCGCGAAGCAGCCGGAGTGGTGAAAGCCCTAAGCGCCGCGCTGGTGGATAATAAATTGCCTACTAAACTGCTGATACCCGAAGCCGGCAAGCTGAACCACCTCTACGAATGGGCCGACAAACCCGGCCGGGGCGACCAGATAGCCGCGTTTTTCGGCGCACCGGCCGCGCCTACCTCTGTGGCCAAGGTGCCGCAGGTGGCCCCCATTATAGCTGGGCATAGCTACTTCACCACCTCGCCGGCTGCGTCGGCGGTGGCGGTGCGGCAGCGCCTGGCGGCGCGGGTAGCGGCGGTGCCGGGCCTGCGCTACTGGCAAAGCGAGTACTGCATACTGGGCGACAATGCGGGTGAAATCAACGGTGGCCCGCGCGATTTGGGCATGGCCCCGGCTCTGTACTTGGCCCGCACCATTCACCTCGACTTGGCCGTGGGCAACGCGGCGGCCTGGCAGTGGTGGCTGGCCATCTCGCCCTACGACTACAAGGACGGGCTGGTGTATGTGGATAAGAACAAGACCGACGGCAACTACTACCCGAGCAAAATGCTGTGGGCGCTGGGCAACTACAGCCGCTTCGTGCGGCCCGGTGCGGTGCGCCTGCCCGTGGCCCTGGCCGACTCGACCCGTGCCGGCCAGCCGCTGGTGTCGGCCTACCGCAGCCCAACGGGCAAGCAGCTGGTAGTGGTGCTGGTGAACGACCACGACGCACCCGCCACCGTGCAGCTCGAGCTGGCCGGGCGGCAGCGCCTGCGCACCGGCCGCACCTACGTCACCTCGGCTACCGCCGATTTACAGCCTGGCCTGGCCCTGGCTGCCGGGCGGCCACTAGTCGTGGGGCCGCGCTCGGTGGTGACGCTGGTAAGCGAGCTGCGCTGACCACAAGGTTGACCCGATAAAGCTGACCGTGCTGCGCTGAAACCTTTCTCTTCCCATTAATTCCCACCTCCCATGCTTCGCCGCGACCTGCTCAAGAACCTCGCCCTGGCCGCCCCGGCTGCCTGGCTGCCCGGCCTGGTGACGGGCTACGCTGGCCGCCCACCGGCTGCCGCCGGGCCGTTCCAACCCTCCTGGGAGTCGCTGGCGCAGTACCAGACGCCCGAGTGGTTCCGCGACGCCAAGTTTGGCATCTGGGCGCACTGGGGGCCGCAGTGCCAGCCCGAGCGCGGCGACTGGTACGCCCGGGGCATGTACCAGGAGGGCAGCGACCAGTACAACTATCACCTCCAGCACTACGGCCATCCCTCGAAAGCAGGGTTTAAGGACGTGATAAACAGTTGGAAGGCCGAAAACTGGAACCCCGATGAGCTGGTGGGCCTCTACCAGCGGTCCGGGGCCCGGTACTTCGTGGCCCTGGCCAACCACCACGACAATTTCGACCTATATAAAAGCGCGCACCAGCCCTGGAACTCGACCCGCCTGGGGCCGAAAAAGGACCTCATCGGCGGCTGGGCCAAAGCGGCCAAAAAGCACGGCCTGCGCTTCGGCGTGAGCGTGCACGCGGCTCATGCCTGGCGCTGGCTCGAGGCAGCCCAGCTGGCCGACAAAAATGGCCCCCTAACTGGCGTGCCCTACGATGGCCACCTGACCGCCGCCCAGGGCCGGGGCCAGTGGTGGCATGGCGAAGACCCGCAGGCGCTGTACGCCCAAAACCACCCCCTGAGCGCGGGCAGCGAGCGCCCCGGCGCCATTCATGGCCAGTGGGACTGGAACAACGGGGCTATCCCGCCCAGCAAGGAGTACTGCGAAAAATTCTACCGCCGCACCATCGAGCTGCTGGACCGGTACGAGCCCGACCTCGTGTACTTCGACGACACGGCCCTGCCACTGTGGCCGGTGAGCGACGTGGGCCTGCGCATTGCGGCGCACATGTACAACGAGAGCCTGCGCCGCCACGGCGGCCGGCTCGAAGCCGTGATAAACGGCAAAATCCTGAACGAGCAGCAGCGCAAATGCCTGGTCTGGGATATCGAGCGGGGTCAGAGCAACGTGATTGAGCCCTTGCCCTGGCAAACCGATACCTGCCTAGGCCAGTGGCACTACGACCGCCGCATCTACGACCACCACGGCTACAAGAGCGCCCAAACGGTGATTCACACGCTGGTGGATGCGGTGAGCAAAAACGCCAACCTGCTGCTGAGCGTGCCCGTGCGCGGCGACGGCACCATCGACGAGCAGGAGCGCGCCGTGGTGGAGGGCATTGGCGCCTGGATGCGGGCCAACGGCGAAAGCATTTACGGCACCCGCCCCTGGCAGGTGCTGGGCGAAGGGCCGGCGCTGGCCGCCGCCGCGCCGCTCACCGCGCAGGGCTTCAACGAGGGCAAGGGCAAGCCGCTGGGCGCGCAGGACATCCGCTACGTGACCAAGGGCGACGTGCTGTATGCCACGGCCTTGGGCTGGCCCACCGAAGGGTATCTGGTGCTGGCTGCGCTGGCCGCCGGTAGCCCGCTGCGCCCGCAGCCGGTGCGCCGGATTGAGCTGCTGGGCCACGCCGGCGTGCCGCTGGAATTTGAGCGCACAGCGCAGGGCCTGCGCGTGCAGCTGCCAGCCCAGGCCCCGGCCGCCGGGCTGGCCTACGCGTTCAAAATCACCGCCTAATGGCACAAATCCCTGTAGCCCCCCATTTTATCATTGTTTTCAATTCTGGTTCATGAAGAATTTTCCTGCCGGGCTGGTGCTACTACTCGGGCTGCTGTGCCTGGGCGGGCCGGCCGTTGCGGCTCCGCCCAGGACCACGGCCTACCTTTTTGCCTACTTCACCGGCAATGACAAGGCCGAAGAGGCTATTCGCTTCGCCCTTAGCCCCGATGGCTTTCACTACACGGCCCTGAACGGCAACCGGCCCATCATTTCCTCGGCCGACATCAGCGAGACGGGGGGCGTGCGCGACCCGCACATTCTGCGCGGGGCCGATGGCAAGACCTTCTACATGGTGGCTACTGACATGGTATCGGCCAAGGGTTGGAGTTCGAATCGGGGCATGGTGCTGCTCAAATCCAACGACTTGATTAACTGGACTTCCAGTAAAATTAATTTCCAGAAACGCTACCCCGGCCAGGAAAACCTGCTGCGTGTGTGGGCCCCCCAAACCATCTACGACCCGCAGGCAAAGAAGTACTTGGTGTACTTCTCGCTCAAGCACGGCAACGACCCCGATAAAATTTACTACGCCTACGCCAATAAGGACTTCACCGACCTGGAAGGCGAGCCGAAGCAGCTGTTTTTCTCGCCCACCAACGGCTCGTGCATCGACGGCGATATTGTGGCGAAGGACGGCAAGTACTACCTGTTTTTCAAGACCGAAGGGCAGGGCAACGGCATCAAAATCGCCGTATCGGACCGGCTGACCGGCGGCTACGTGCTGCGTGATAAATACGTGCAGCAAACCAGCATTCCGGTAGAGGGCGCGGGCACCTTTCAGCTCAACGACTCGGGCGACTACATCCTGATGTACGACATGTACACCAGCGGGCGCTACCAGTTCACACGCACCAGCAACCTGCAGGATTTCAAGGTAGTAGACGGCGAGGTGAGCATGAACTTCCACCCCCGTCACGGCACCGTCATGCCCATCACAGCCGCCGAGGCCGCCCGGCTGGCGCAGCGCTGGCTGCGCCCGGCCGACGTGCTGCCCACGGCCCGCAACCCCGCCATCCGCCCACTGAACACGGCCGTGGACACGGCAGCTGGCAAGGTGGCCTTCTTGGTGCAGCCGGGCACGCGGCTTACGGCGTTCAACCCGGAGTTTACCGGCTTCGCGGGCGTTACTGTCAAGCCTGCCGGGCCGCAGGATTTCACGAAAGGTCTGGTGCGTTACACCATCGGCACCGGCGGCCAGCCGCAGACCTACGCCGTGAGCGCCACCGAAACCCACAACCCCGCCCTGACTGGCTACTACGCCGACCCGGACATCCTGTACTCGCAGAAAACCAGGCGGTTCTACCTCTATCCGACCAGCGACGGCTTCACCGGCTGGTCGGGCACGTCCTTCAAGGCGTTTTCGTCGCCTGACCTAGTGCACTGGCAGGACGAGGGCGTTATCCTGGACCTGCCCAAGGATGTGAGCTGGGCGAAAAAAAGCGCCTGGGCTCCCACCATCATCGAGCAAAAAACGGCCGCTGGCTACCGTTACGCCTATTATTTCTGCGCCGGGGCCAAAATAGGAGTGGCGCTGTCCGACAGCCCCACCGGCCCGTTCAAAGACTCGGGCCAGCCGCTGCTCGATAAGCTGCCCGAAAGCGTGAAGGGCGGCCAGCAGATTGACCCAGCGGCTTTCCGCGACCCTAAAACCGGCAAACTATACCTCTACTGGGGCAATGGCTACCTGGCCGGGGCCGAGCTGGCCGACGACCTGCTGAGCCTGAAGCCCGGTACCACGCGGGTGCTCACGCCCGATGCCACCTTTCGGGAGGGCGCCTACGCTTTCTTCCGCAACGGCACCTACTACTTCATGTGGAGCGAAAACGACACGCGCAGCCCCGACTACCGCGTGCGCTACGGCACGGCCGCTTCGCCGCTGGGCCCGATTACGGTGCCGGCCAATAACCTGGTAATCAGTAAAGAACCGGCGTCGGGCATCTACGGCACCGGCCACAACTCGGTGGTGCAGGTGCCGGGGCGTGACGAGTGGTACGTGGTGTACCACCGCTTCACCTACCCGCAGGGCCTCGGCATGGGCCAGGAGGCCGGCTTTCACCGCGAGGTGTGCATCGACAAGCTGGAATTTAACGCCGACGGCAGCATCCGGCCGGTGGTGCCCACGCACGCTGGCATTGCGCCGGTGCGGGTGCCCTAGCGCCATTGGCGGAACAACCAACTTTAATTTACTATGTCACAATACTTTAATCGTCTGCTGGGAGCCGCTTTGTTGGGAGTTGTCAGCCTGCTTAACACCGGTTGCGCCACTGCCCAGGCCGGCGCGAAAACCGGCCGGCCCCAGCCCGCCGAGGTGCTGGCCCTCATCACGAAAGTGAACGACCACTGGCAGGCTGGCCACCCGGCGCAGGTGCGCTCCTTCTGGGACAATGCGGCCTACCAGACCGGCAACATGGCCGCCTACGCCGTGACCAAAAACGAAAAGTACCGCCAGTACGCCGAGGACTGGGCGGTGTTTAACAACTGGCAGGGTGCCACCTCGACCGACAAGGCCGCCTGGAAATACAAGTATGGCGAAACGCCGGACTACGTGCTGTTCGGCGACTGGCAGGTGTGCTTCCAGACCTACATCGACCTCTATAAAATCAAGCCCGAGCCGGTGCGCATTGCCCGCGCCCGCGAGGTGATGGAATACGAAATGAGCACCAGCCAGAACGATTACTGGTGGTGGGCCGACGGCCTCTACATGGTGATGCCGGTGATGACCAAGCTCTACGGCGTGACCAAAAACCCGCAGTATTTAGAGAAGCTGCACGAATATTTCGGTTACGCCAACAGCATTATGTACGACGCTGAAACCGGCCTCTACTACCGCGACGCCAAGTACGTGTACCCCCAGCACAAGTCGGTGAACGGCCGGAAGGACTTCTGGGCGCGGGGCGACGGCTGGGTGTTTGCGGGCCTGGCCAAGGTGCTGCAGGACCTGCCCGCCACCGACCCGCACCGCCCCGAGTACCTGGCCAAGTACCGCGGTCTGGCCGCTGCCCTCCAGAAAGCGCAGCAGCCCGAAGGCTACTGGACCCGCAGCCTGCTCGACCCGGCGCACGCCCCCGGCCCCGAAACCAGCGGCACGGCCTTTAACACTTATGCCTACCTCTGGGGAATCAACCACGGCGTGCTCGACCAGAAGCAGTACTTGCCCACGGCGATGAAAGGCTGGCAGTACCTCACCACCACCGCCCTGCAGCCCGACGGCACGCTGGGCTACGTGCAGCCCATCGGCGAGAAAGCCATTCCCGGCCAGGTGGTGGACAAGAACTCCACGGCCAACTTCGGGGTGGGGGCTTTCCTGCTGGCGGCCAGTGAGATGTACCGCTATGCCGGCGGGGCTCCGGCGAAGTCCTAGTATCGCAGAAAGTAAACACGCTAATACCGGACTATTTTATTGATAATGAACCAATTAACCGCAACGTGAGAGGCTTACTAACTAAAATCTGCTGTGTCGGCTGGCTATTAGCGGCCGGGCTGCCAGCCATAGCACAAAAAAAAGCGACTCCGGGCTTCCTTACCGCGCCTACCTGGACTTCGGATAACGGCAACGGCACCTTCACCAACCCGCTGTTTTACGACGAATTTTCCGACCCCGACCTCATCCGGGTGGGCACTGATTACTACCTCACCGGCACCACCATGCACGCCATGCCGGGCCTGCCGGTGCTGCACTCCAAAGACCTGGTGAACTGGGAATTTCTGACCTACGCGGCCGGCACGCTCGACTTCGGGCCCGCCTACCGGCTGGAGGACGGCAAGAGCATCTACGGGCAGGGCATCTGGGCCCCGAGCTTCCGCTACCACAATGGCAAGTTCTACATCTTCACCAACGTGAACGGGCGCAAAACCCAGCTTTACACCGCCACCAACCCCAAAGGTCCGTGGACGCACACCGAGCTGAAAAAGTCGTTTCACGACCTCTCGGTACTGTTTGACGATGATGGCAAGGTGTATGTCATCTGGGGCTACGAGGACGTGCACCTGGCCGAGCTGACCGACGACCTGACCGACATTCGGCCCGGCTCGGAGCAGCTGATTGCCACCAAGGGCAGCGGGGCGGGCGAGGGCAGCCACTTCTACAAGATTGACGGCAAGTATTACATTACCAACACCATTTACGACCCGCTATGCTACCAGGTGTGTTTGCGGGCCGATAGTCCGCGCGGCCCCTACCAGGTGCAGGTAATCAGCGCCGAGGAAAACCTGGGCTTCGGCACGGGCTACCAGCTGGTCGGCGGCAGCCAGCCGCCGTTCAAGCTGGCCCCGCCGGTCCCGAACCTCGTACGGAGCATCACGCTGCACCAGGGCGGGCTGGTGCAAACGCCGGCCGGGGAGTGGTGGGGCTGGTCGATGATGGACCACAACTCCATTGGCCGGCTCACCTGCCTTTCCCCCGTAACCTGGCAAGACGGCTGGCCTTACTTCGGCCTGCCCGGCAACCTCACGCGCACGCCCGGCACCTGGGTGAAGCCCAACACCGGCGCCACCGACACCCCGCATGCGCCCTACCGCCGCAGCGACGATTTCGCCGCCGCCGCCCTGCAACCGGTGTGGCAGTGGAACCACGCGCCCACGGCCGGCAAATGGTCGCTCAGCGAGCGTAAGGGCCACCTGCGCCTGCACGCCCTGCCCGCGCCCGATTTCTGGCAGGCCCGCAACACGCTCACCCAACGCGCCGTGGGCCCCGAATCGGTGGTGACAACGGAGGTGGATTTGAGCAAGCTGCAGCTCGGCGACGTGGCCGGACTGGCCCTGTTGAACTGGCCCTACGCCTGGCTGGGCGCAGCCCGTGAAACCAGCGGCTTGGAGCTGCGCCAGTACGACCACGTAACCGGCCAAACGGCCCGGCAGCCGCTGGCCAGCCCGCACCTGTGGCTGCGCGCCAGCTGCAACTTCGACACCGAAAAGGCCCGCTTCAGCTACAGCTTCGATGGGCGAACCTTCACCGAGCTGGGGCCGGAATGCACGATGGTATTTCAGCTGCGTACCTTCCAGGGGGTGCGCTATGGCCTCTTCAACTACAACACCCTGGGCAAAGACGGTGGCTACGCCGACTTCAACACCTTCGAAGTGGCCGAGCCCCGTGCGCGCGGTCTGACGCGGCCCATTCCCTACGGCCAGGAAATCCAGCTCACGAGCCTGGCCGATAGCACGGTGCTGGTGGGCTGGAAAAACTTTGTGCGCCCGGTAGCCACCCGCGACAAGCTGGCCGCCGACGGCTCGGCCCGCCGCTTCCGCGTGGTGGATAGGGGCCGGGGGCGCGTGGCCCTGCAGTCGGCAGCCACCGGCGGCTGGGTGACGGTGCGCGGCCTGGGCGGCCTGGCCGAAGTCCGGCTGGAAAAAGAGGAGCAGGGCGACGCCTCGCTCTTCCAGTGGCAGGACATGCAGCGCGGCGACCTGATGCTGCAATCGCTGCTGACCCACCGCTACCTCTTCGCCGACCCCCACGCCGGCAGCCTGTGCTCAGCCGACGCACCCGGCACCCGCCCCAACCGCCGCGACGGGGCTTGTTTTGCGTGGGAAGTGGTGAAATGACTGTTTGCTTTTCTAAGTACCTGATGCGCTATTCTCTTCTTCTGACGGCCCTGGGCCTTTTGGCCACTGCCCCCGCCCGGGCCGCTGAACCTGTTCGCGTAGCCAGTCCCAACGGGATGATTCAAGTGACCGTGGACCTGGACAGTCAGGGCCGCCCCAGCTACGCCGTGCGCTACGACCGCACCGAAATCCTGCGGCCTTCCCGTCTGGGCCTGGTGCTGGCCAGCGCCGACCTGACCCAAAAGCTGAAACTGGTGCGCGCCGATAAGGTGACGGCCATAACCGACAGCTACCAGCTCGTGACCGACAAGCGCTCCGCGTGCGCTTATAAGGCCAACTGCCGGGTTGTGCATTTCGCGGGCCCGGCGGGTGGCCCGCAGCTGGACGTGGAGTTTCAGGTATCGAACGATGGCGTGGCGCTGCGCTACGTGGTAGCCGGCACAAGCCAGGACATTCAGCATATTACGGCCGAAAAAACCACCTTCAGCCTGCCTGCAGGGACCAAAGGCTGGCTGCACCCGCACGCCAAAGCCGGTACCGGCTGGGCCAAAACCCAGCCTTCGTACGAGGAATACTACCAGCAGGAAGTGGCGGCGGGCACGGTCTCGCCATTGGGCGAAGGGTGGTCGTTTCCGGCGCTGTTTCAGGCCAACGGGCACTGGCTGCTGCTCACTGAAGCCAACATGGGCCGCGACTACTGCGGCAGCCACTTGGCGCACCAGTCGCCCGGGGGCGAGTACGGCATTGCCTTTGCTCAGGCCCCGGAGGGCACCACGCCCACGGCCTCCGTGCTGCCCGAAGGCCGCCTGCCCTGGCGCTCGCCCTGGCGCGTGCTGGTGGTGGGCAATACGCTGGCCCCCGTCGTCGAGTCGACGCTGACCACCGACCTGAGCGCCCCGGCCACCACGGCCGCCCTGCCCACGGCTGCGGGCCGGGCGTCGTGGTCGTGGGTGCTGCTGGGCGATAAGAACACCACCTACGACGTGCAGCGCCGCTTCATCGACTATGCCGCCACCATGGGGTGGGAGTACTGCCTGGTTGATGCCCTGTGGGACACGCAGATTGGCTACGACAAGATGGCCGAGCTGGCTGCCTACGCCCGTGGCAAAAACGTGCGCCTGCTGGTGTGGTACAACTCGAACGGCCACTGGAACGAGGCCCCGCAAACGCCCATCAACAAACTGTTTGACGCTGCCAGCCGGCGGGCCGAGTTCACCCGTCTCCGGCAGATGGGCATCGCGGGGGTAAAAATCGACTTTTTCGGGGGCGACGGGCAGTCGTTCATGAATTACTACCAGGACCTGTTGACCGACGCCGCCACGGCCGGGCTGCTGGTCAGCTTTCACGGCACCACCATCCCCAGGGGCTGGAACCGCACCTATCCCAACCTTGTGAGCATGGAAGCTGTACGCGGCTTCGAATTTCTGACCTTCGACCAGGCCAACACCGACCAGGAGCCCACGCACTGCGCCACGCTGCCATTTACCCGTAACGCTGTGGGGCCGATGGACTTCACGCCCGTGGCTTTTTCGGAAATCAACGGCAAGCAGCGCCGCACCTCCAATGCCTTCGAGCTGGCGTTGTCGGTGGTATTTCAGTCGGGCATTCAGCACTATGCCGAAACCGACGAGGGCATGGCCCGGCAGCCCGCCTACGTGCAGGACTTCCTGAAAAAACTGCCGCCCCGCTGGGCCGATGTGCGTTTGCTCGACGGCTTTCCCGGCCAGTACGCGGTGCTGGCCCGCCAGGCCCCCGGCGGCGCGTGGTACGTGGCCGGCATCAATGCCACCGACCAGCCCAAGACCATCCGGCTCGACCTTGGAAAGCTGGGCCTGAAAGCCGGCGCGCTTATCACCGATGGCGACACCAACCGCAGTTTCAGCACCAGGGAAGTAGCCGGCGGCACCACCAGCATCACGCTGCCGGCGCGCGGCGGCTTTGTGGTGCAGCCGCAGTAAGTCAGCCGTGATAATGCCTTGTTCATACTGGCAATGAGTTCAAAATCAGAGAAAAAGAAGTAGTCGGAAAATGCTGTCAATTTGGAGAAACTGCGTGCGCCCGCTGCCGGCCCGCGATTTGCGCTGTTCCGCCGTCCGCCGCCTGAAGCTGCTGCTGCTGGCTGGTGCGCTGCCGCTCACCAGCTTGGCCCAAACCAAGCCGCCCATCCCGCTCGAAGCCTTTCCGCTCGCGGCCGTGCAGCTGCTCGAAAGCCCCTTTCTGGCCGCCCAGCAAACCGACAAAGCCTACCTGCTGGCCCTCGACCCTGACCGCCTGCTGGCACCCTACCTGCTCGACGCGGGCTTGCCCACCAAAGCCGAGCGCTACCCCAACTGGGAGAACACCGGCCTCGACGGCCACATTGGCGGGCACTACCTCTCGGCCCTGGCCCTGATGTACGCCGCCACCGGCGACCAGCAGGTGCAGCAGCGCCTGACCTACATGGTGGAGCAGCTGGCCCGCTGCCAGCGCCAGAACGGCAACGGCTACGTGGGCGGCGTGCCCGGCGGCCAGGCCATGTGGGCCCAAATCAAGGCCGGCAACATCCAGGTCGGCGGCTTCGAGCTGAATAAGAAATGGGTACCGCTCTACAACCTGCACAAAACCAACGCCGGCCTGCGCGACGCCTACCTCTACGCCGGCAGCGCGCCGGCCCGCACGGTGCTCATCGGACTTACAGACTGGATGCTCGACCTCACCGCCGGCCTCACCGACGCGCAGGTGCAGCAGCTGCTCATCAGCGAGCACGGCGGGCTGAATGAGGTGTTTGCCGACGTGGCCCAGCTCACCCACGACCCCAAGTACCTGCGCCTGGCCCAGCGCTTTTCGCAGCGCAAAACCCTGGACCCGCTGCTGGCGGGCAAGGATGTGCTCACCGGCCAGCACGCCAATACGCAGATTCCCAAGGTAATCGGCTTCAAGCGCGTGGCCGAGGTGGGCGGCGATACCAGCTGGGCGCGGGCTGCCAATTTCTTCTGGCAAACGGTGGTGCACCACCGCACCGTGAGCATCGGCGGCAACAGCGTGAGCGAGCATTTTAATCCGGTCAACAACTTCACCTCCATGCTGGAAGGCCGCGAGGGTCCGGAGACGTGCAACACCTACAACATGCTCAAGCTCAGCAAGCAGCTCTACCTTACGAGCGGCAGCACGGGCTACCTCGACTACTACGAGCGGGCGATGTACAACCATATTCTGTCGAGCCAGCATCCCGGCCCCGAGGGCGGGTTCGTGTACTTCACACCCATTCGGCCGCAGCACTACCGCGTGTACTCGCAGCCGCAGGAAAGCTTCTGGTGCTGCGTGGGCTCGGGACTGGAAAACCACGGCAAGTACGGCGAGCTGGTGTACGCCCGCCGGGGCACCAGTGAGCTGCTGGTTAACTTATTCCTGCCCTCGCGCCTGCGCTGGCCCGAGGCTGGCCTAAGCCTGGAGCAAACCACGCGCTTTCCCTACGAGGAGCAGAGTACACTGCGCCTCACCCTGAGAAAGCCGCGCCAACTGGCCCTGCGCATCCGCCGTCCGGTGTGGGTGCGCCCTGCCGAGTTTAAGCTGACCGTGAATGGTCAGCCCGTGCCCGCCGACACCATGGCGCAGGCCGGCTACGCCACCATCAGCCGCAAGTGGCGCACCGGCGACGTGCTGACGGTGGCCCTGCCGCAGCACACGCAGGCCGAGTACCTGCCCGACCACTCGCCCTGGGTGTCGTTTGTGCGCGGCCCCATTGTGCTGGCTGCCCGCACCGACACCACCGGCCTGCGGGGCCTGCGCGCCGATGCCAGCCGCATGGGCCACGTAGCGCGCGGGCCACTCATGCCCATCGAAAACACGCCCGTGCTGGTAGCTAGCTCGGCTGCCGAGCTGACGGCTGGCCTGCAACCCGTGCCCGGCAAGCCGCTCACCTTCACGGTGGCCAGCCTCGCCGATGGTGGCCAGCCGCGTAATACGGAACTGGTACCATTCTACCAGATTCACGATGCCCGCTACACCCTCTATTGGCCCGTGGCCACGCCCACTGAGCTGGCCGCTCGCCAGGAGGCGCTGCGCCGCGAAGACGCCGCCCGCCGCGCCCTGGCCGCCCGCACCGTCGACCAGGTGAGCCCCGGCGAGCAGCAGCCCGAATCGGACCACGCCTACGAGGGCGAGCAGTCCAATGCCGGCAACTTCCGCGAGCGGCACTGGCGCGATGCCGCCCACTGGTTCAGCTACCGCCTGCAAAACCCGAAGCGCGAGGCCAAAACACTGCGCCTGACCTATTTTGGCGGCGACAAAAGCCGCCACTTCACCATCCTGGTCAACGGCCAGCCGCTCACCGACGTGACGCTGGACGGCAGCCGGGGCAACGACTTCTACGAGGCCGATTACGAGCTGCCCGAAGCCGTCCGCAAGGCCACTGCGCTGACGGTGAAGTTCGCGGCAGCGGCCGGTTCCACGGCCGGCGGCATCTACGACGTGCGGCTGCTGAAGTAGGGGAGAACTCCGAACGACATGCTCGATGAGACAATAATTTAACTATGCGCTGCTTTTACACAATCGATTGACTACCATGACCAACCTGCTTTCCCGTATTGCCCCCGCCGCCCGTTGGGGCCGCCGGGTGGCCGCCGTGGGCGCCACGCTTGCTTTCAGCCTCCCCATCGCCCAGGCCCAGCAACTCCAGCCCACCTTCCGCAACTGGGCTACCACGCCGCCGCTGGGCTGGAACAGCTGGGACTGCTACGGCCCCACCGTGACCGAAGCCGAAACCAAGGCCAACGCCGACTACATGGCCAAAAACCTGAAAGCCAGCGGCTGGGAGTACGTGGTAGTGGACATCCGCTGGTACGTGGGCAACGACACGGCCCACGGCTACAACGAGAAGGACCCCGACTGGAACCTCGACGAGTACGGCCGCTTCGTGCCCGCGCCCAACCGGTTTCCGTCGGCCGGGGGCGGCAAAGGCTTCAAGCCGCTGGCCGACTATCTGCACAGCAAGGGGCTGAAATTCGGCATCCATATCATGCGCGGGGTGCCGGTGCAGGCCGTGCTGCGCAAGCTACCCATCAAAGGCACCCAGCTGACGGCGGCCGACATCCACACAAAGGACGGGCAGTGCCGCTGGCTGCGCGACATGTACACCGTGGTGGCCGACCGGCCGGGCGCGCAGGAATATTACAACTCCCTGTTTGAGCTCTACGCCAGCTGGGACCTGGATTTTGTGAAAGTGGACGACCTTTCCGAGCCCTACCACACCGGCGAGATTGAGCTGATTCGCAAGGCCATCGACCGCACCGGGCGCAAGATTGTGCTGAGCATGTCGCCGGGCGAAACCCCTATTGCCGACGCCAAGCACGCGCAGGAGCATGCCAACATGTGGCGCACCGTGGGCGACTTCTGGGACTCTTGGGACCAGCTAAAGGAGCACTTTGAGGTGTGCGAGCGCTGGGCGCCCTACACCCGCCCCGGTAACTGGCCCGACGCCGACATGCTGCCCCTGGGCCGCCTGGGCATCCGGGCCGAGCGCGGCAACGACCGCATGACGCGCTTCACCAAAGACGAGCAGCGCACGCTGATGACGCTCTGGAGCATCTTTCGCTCGCCGCTCATGTTCGGCGGCGATTTGCCCAGCAACGACCCGTTCACCCTCAGTTTATTAACCAACAAGGCCGTGCTGGCCGTGAACCAGCGCAGCACCGGCGGCCGCCAGCACTGGCGGCACGGCGACCTGGTGGCCTGGACCGCCAAAGACCCCGCCACCGGCGACACCTACCTGGCCCTCTTCAACGCCCAGGACCAGCAGCCGGCCCCCGCCAGCGCCGCCGCCTGGGCCGGCCCGCGCCTCGACCGCCAGCACCCGCAGCAGCCCGTGGCCGTGGACCTGAAAGGTGCCTCGAAGCTCTACCTGGTGGTGCGCGACGGCGGCGATGGCACGGCCTGGGACCACGCCGACTGGCTGAACCCCATGCTGCACCGGGGCCCCGATTCGGTGGCGCTCACCACTTTGCCCTGGCGGGCGGCCTCGGCCGGCTGGGGCAAAGCCACGGTGGGCAAGAGCGTGAGCGGCGCGGCCCTGCGCGTGGGCGAGCGAACCTATCAGCAGGGCATCGGCACCCACGCCAACTCGTTGATTGAGTACGGCCTGCCCGCCGGCTACACCCGCTTCACGGCCACGGTGGGCCTCGACCAGGCCGCCGCCGGGCAGAACACCGGCGGCACGTTTCAACCCCTGATATTCACCCAAAATCCCATGCTGCCCCCGCCCGCCGACTCAGTACGCGTGCCCGTGACGCTAAAGGAACTGGGGCTCGCCGCCGGAGCCACCGTTACCGACCTGTGGACGGGCCGTCCGGTGGCGGTGTCGGCGGGCAGCCTCGCGCCATTTGTGCGGCGGCACGGGGCCGTATTCTACCGCCTTTCGGCCCCAAAGACCGGCAAGAAAAAGTAGCGCCGCTCCGGTCGCCTTGTCAGCACTCAGTAAACCGAGTTTGCCTGAACGTCATGCTGAGCTTGTCGAAGCATCTCTACCGCGCAACGCAATTAGTTACTATTGCAGTAGAGATGCTTCGACAAGCTCAGCATGACCACCTTTTTGTATACGCATACTTGTGCGTGGCCACTTAATGCCTGTCTAATCATTTACTAATGAGTTTGAAAACAAATTATACAGCCCTGCTGGTCTGTTTGCTGCTGCCGATGGCTGTGCTGGCTCAGCGCTCGGGGCCGCGCCCCGTCCGGCAGCACGTGCCGCTGGATTCCATTCGGCTGAGTGACCCGTTCATTCTGGCCGACGCCAAAACCCACCTTTACTACATGACCGGCACGGGCGGCCTGCTCTGGAAAAGCCCGGATTTGAAGTTTTGGGATGGCCCTTACGAGGTAGCCCAGCCCGACCCCGCTTCCTGGATGGGGCCGAAACCGATGATTTGGGCGGCCGAGCTACACCTGTATAAAGGCAAGTATTACTACTTCGCCACCTTCACCAATTCGGCCCTCAAGGTCAGCGCCAGCGACGGCCGCCAGCTGGAGCGCCGGGCCTGCCATGTGCTGGTGAGCGACCAGCCCGACGGCCCATATAAGCCTATGTCCGACGCCACCTACATGCCCGCCAACCGCCTGACGCTGGATGCCACGCTGTGGGTGGAAAAGGGCCGGGCCTATATGGTGTATTGCGATGAGTGGCTGAATAATATGAACGGCACCGTCGAGCAGATTGCCCTGAAGCCTGATTTCAGCGGTACGGTGGGGGAGGGGCGGGTGCTGTTCCGGGCCAGCGACTCGCCCTGGAGCCGCGAAAACCCGCGCTCTGGCCCCGCGCGCCCCAATAAAGTCACCGACGGCCCCTTCGTGTTTCAAACCAAAACCGGCCGCCTGGGCATGCTCTGGACCAGTTGGGTGTACGATGTGTACACGCAGGGCGTGGCCTATTCCACGAGCGGGAAGCTGGCGGGCCCCTGGGTGCAGGAGCCCGCCCCGATTACGCCGCCCAACTACGGCCACGGCATGCTCTTCCGCACTTTCGGCGGCAAAACGCTGATGGCCCTGCACAGCCACCGCGACGAGCACGGGCAATACATCCGCATCCCGCGCCTGTTCGAAGTCGACCTGACCGGCGACAAACTGGTGCCGGGCCAGCCGTATCAGCCCTGAGCCAGGGGCCAGGGCCGGGTTGGCGCGGTCAGAAAACAAAGCCCGCTGAAGGGGCAAATCAACAAAAAAAGGGGGCTGGCCGCAATCTGAGCCATAGCGTGGATTTGCCCCCTTTTTTTTAATAAAATGCCCCCGTTGCTGGAGGAATACTGTGGGTAGCATTGCCTTGTGAAAGCAATTGCGGGCCGGTGACAGCGGCAGGGCAGCACTTTCGCCGGTATCCCTTTTTCCATTTTTTCCCACCCAGCAATGGCAAACTTTACCCCTCACCGAGCGCCGTGGCGGCGCTCGTTCCACCTCTTACTACTGGCTTTGGCTTGGCTGACCACCACGGCCGCCCTGGCCCAATCGACGGCCAACGACCTGACAGCCGCTTGGCTCGGCACCATCGACCAGACCAACCTGCAGGTGACCGGCCTGCCCGCCAACGGCCGCGTGGCGCAGCTGCTTTCGGGCAGCCAGTACTCGGCCGGTGCCTCTATCAAAGTGGTGAACGGGGCCGGTGTGCCGGTAGCCAAAACCACGGTGCTCACCAGCGGCTTGAGCATCGTGGTAACCAGCGCCAGCGGCGCCCCCAAAAGCTACGCTTTGCAGCCCACCGGCGCGGCCCTGCCGGTGCAAACCATCAGCAATGCCCCGAGCAGCACGCAGGCTAGCATCACGAATAGCATCCTGAGCATCAGCGGGAACTCGGAGTATCACATCACGGGGAGCAACCCGCTGCCGGGCACGATGATAGACATGCAGGGCGACAACGTGTGGCTGTATTTTGAGGGCGTGCGGCCGTCGAAGTTCAACCAGCGGTTACTGGCCCAGGTGATGATGAACGGGCAGCGTGCCCAGATTGACACCACCGTGCGGCTGGTGCAGTACCTGCAGGGCTGCGTGCTCATCAGCCAGCCGGCTAGCTACCAGCCGCTGCAGGCCTACACCGCCGCCAGCCTGGGCGGCAGCGCCATGCCGTTCGACCAGTACACCTACTACAAAACGGCCGACCTGGGCGCGTTCAACAACGCCATTGCCTCGTTTCGGTTGAAGAAGGGCTACATGGCCACCTTCGCCGAAAATGAGGACGGCACGGGCGCCAGTAAGGTGTACATCGCGCCCGATAATGACCTTACCATCAACACGCTGCCGACGAATCTGCAGGGCAAAATCTCGCTGGTACGGGTGTTTCCGTGGGCCTGGGTGAGCAAGAAAGGCTGGTGCAGCGCCCCGCTGCTCGGCGATTCGCTGCACGCGGCCTGGAACTACAACTGGAACAACAACGGGCAGTCGACCCTCGACATGGAGTACGTGCCGATTCGGCAGAACCAGTACTGGCCCGGTTTCGCCACCACCAACGCCAAACGGAAGGTGACCCACCTGCTGGGCTACAACGAGCCGAACTCGACCCAACAGGCCAACATGAGCCCGCAGACGGCCATGCTGAACTGGCCGGGCCTGCTGCAGTCGGGCCTGCGGGTGGGCTCGCCGGCCCCGACCGATGGTGGCGCGAGCTGGCTGTATTCCTTCATCGACAAGGCTGACTCGGCGGGCTACCGCGTCGATTACGTGGCCATTCACTTCTACCGGGGCTGCCAGACGGCCTCGCAGTTCTACGGCTTTCTGAAAGCCATTTATGACCGCACGAAGCGGCCCATCTGGATTACGGAGTTCAACAACGGCGCCAACTGGACCAGCTCGACGGGCTGCCCGAAGCCGACCTATGCTGAGGAGGCGGCCAAAATTCAGAGCTTCATCACCATGCTCGACACGGCGCGCATCGTGGAGCGTTACTCGCTGTACCAGTGGGTGGAAGACACGCGCAAGATGTTTGTGACCGACTCGGACCCCAGCTCCATCACGCCGGCCGGCATCGTGTACCGCGACAAGATTTCGCCCATGGCCTACGACCCCACACTGGTGCCGCCCACCGTGAGCGTGCCCGTGCCGGTGCCCTTCGGCCGCGGCAACCTGGCCGTGACGCGCTACGGCAGCAGTTCCTGGACGGGCGGCACCGGCGCCACGCTGCCGGTGTACATCGACGAGTTTGCGCCCGTGAGCGGGCCGCTGTACTCGGCCGGGCAGCTGATGCGGACCGTGAATATTCCGACGGCCAACTACGGGGCCAACTTCGGCTACGTGGGCTCGGCCATGAAAGCCAATGCCGACGGGGCGCTGGGCATCTCGCCCGACCGCACCAAGATGGCGCTTTCGGGCTTCAACTCGGCCACCGGCAACACCAACGTGAACGGCGGCAGCTCGCCCCGGGTGGTGGCTATTCTGGACGCCGACGGTAACCTCGACACCCGCACCGGCTTCTCGGACGGCAGCGGGCAGCCCATGCGCACGGCCACCGTCACGGACAGCGCCACGGTGTACATCGCCTACGGCAACAACAGTTACGGCCTGCGCCACGCCTCGCTGCCTCGCACCGTGACCAACACGCCGCAGACGCGCACGGGCGTCACCATCTTCCCCACCATCAGCCTCAAAAAGCTGGCCGTGTACGAGGGCAACCTGTACTTCACCACCTCCACCGTACCGGGCGCCAGCTCGACCTCCGGTGGCCCCGCCGCGCCCACCACTACCAAGGTGATGCGGCTGAACGGGATGCCCGGCCGGGCGGCCACGCCCGTCACGTTGCCGGGCCTGCCGGCGCCGTCGTCGACCTCGCAGCCGGGCGGGTTTGTCATGTTCGACGTGAACCCCAGCGTGCCGGGCTTCGACCTGCTATACTACACCGACGACACGCCCACGCCCACGCTCAACAAGTACACCTTCAACGGCACGACCTGGACGGCGCGCGGCACCTTCACCATCACGGGCCTGAACGACAACCTGCTGCGCGACATGACCGGCACGCTGGTGCGCGGCGTGCCCACGCTCTACGCCGTGAGCTACACGTCGATGGTGCGCCTCGAAGACCGGGCCACCACCTACACGCTGGCCAATACCGCCTTCACCAACAACCTGAGCGTGACGCAAACGGTGCTGAAAAACAACGCCGCCAGCACCACCTACGCCTACCGCGGCATCGCCTTCACACCCGGCACCCGCGACTCGCTGTATGTGCGCGTGCCCCAGACCATCACCTTCAATGCCATTCCCGACCAAGTGCAGGGCGCGGCCGATTTTTACCCCAGCGCCACCACCACCTCGGGCTTGCAACTGGGCTACGCGACTTCCGATTTGAACGTGGCCACCGTGAACAACGGCCTTATCAGCATCGTGGGGCCGGGCACGGTCACCATCACCGTAAGCCAGCCCGGCGACTTCAAATACCTGGGCGCCACCTCGGTGTCGCGCACCTTCACCGTGCTGAGCGACCTGACCGTAGTGGCCGGCCAGCAGATGAACATGAGCACCAGCAGCCGCTACGGCAACGTGCTGGTGCAGGGCGAACTGACGTTGAGCGCCCCGCTCGTGGCGGCCGGCACCATCACCGTAGCCAGCGGCGGCATGCTGAATACCGGCTGCCAGCCCATCACCGGCGCGGCCGATTTCATGGTGGAGGCCGGCGCGGAGCTGCGTATTTGTGACGCCACGGGCATTGCGCCCACGGGCACCATGAGCGGCGCGGTGCAAACCACCGGCACTCGCACCTTCAGCCCCGATGCGAGCTACACCTACCTCGGCACCCAGCCCCAGCAAACGGGCGCCGGCCTGCCCGCCCAGGTGCGCAACCTGACGGTGCAAAACGCCACCGGCGTGGCCCTGAGTGCCCCACTGACCGTGATGCAGGTGCTGCGCCTTACCCAAGGCAACCTGACCCTCGGTACCTACGGCCTGACCCTGCACTCCGACGCCACCGGCACCGCGCTGGTAGACAATACCGGGGGGGTAGTGAACGGCACCGCCACCGTGCAGCGCTACCTCGACCCCAGCCTGAACCCCGGCCTGGGTTACCGCCATTACAGTACTCCGGTGAGCAACACCACCGTAGCCGACCTCACCACCAGTAACTTCACGCCGGTGGTGGCCAACTCGAACGGTATTTTCCCCACCGTGTACACCTATGACCAGAGTCGCTTGACGGCTGCCACCAACTACTTCGACCAAGGCTGGGTAGCCCCAGCCGCCCTTAGCAGTCCGCTGGCCGTGGGCCAGGGCTACACCGTGAACCTGCCCGGCACTGCGCTGGTCGATTTTGTGGGTACACTCAATAATGGCCCTGTCAACACCTCCCTGACCCGTGGCATACCGTCCGAAGCCGGTTGGTATTTGCTCGGCAACCCGTACCCGGCCCCCCTCGACTGGAGTACCGTAACAGTGCCCGTCGGTCTCGACAATGCCGTGTATGTGTACCAAAGCACTGCCCAATACGGTGGCAGCTACCGCAGCTTCACCAATGGTATCGGTGGGTTTTCGGCACTAATACCGGCCGGACAGGGCTTCGTGGTGCGGGTTAGCAACGCTGGTGCCACACCCATGCTCACCCTCAATAACAGCAACCGCGTCAAAACTTTCGGGGCGCAGCCCGCCATGAATCGCAGTACCGCTGACCCCCGCCCCCTGGTGCAGCTCCATCTGAGCGGCGTGGCCGTCGTGGCTGATGATGCCTATGTGTACTTCGAAGCCGGCGCCACCACTGGCCCTGATTCTCGCTACGACGCCTATAAGCTCCGCAACGTTGGCCCCGCCGCCGTGAACGTCTTTTCGCTGGCCGGCGGGCAGGAGCTGAGCATCAACGGCTTGCCGCAGCCTGGCACCCAGGGCCTGGTTGTGCCGCTGGGCTTGACCGTAGCCCGGCCCGGCACCTATACCCTGCGCGCCGAGCAGCTGCTGAACCAGGCAGGTAGTGTTTCGCTCCGCGACCTGCTGACGGGCACCGTGCTGCCGCTGGCGCCGCAAACCAGCTACACCTTCACCGTAGCCGCCGGGGCTTCGGCCACGGGCCGCTTCGAGCTGCTGTTCGGCCCGCAGCAGGTGCTGGGCACCGCCGCCGCCCAGCTCAGTCAGTTGGTCGAGGTGTACCCCAACCCGGCCCACGGCGAAGTGAAATTGAGCCTACCTGCCACGCTCCAGCACGAGAAGCTGAATGCCTCGGTGCTCAACGCGCTGGGCCAGGTAGTACTAGCCCGCCCGCTGCCCGCGGGCGCTACCCTGCGCTCACTGCCCCTCACGGACCTGGCCGCCGGCGTATACACCCTGCGACTCGAAACCAGCGCGGGCATCGTCACCAAGCGCCTCGTCTGCGAGTAGCTTGCGGCTGCTTATCAAAAAGCCCCGCCACTTTGCAGTGGCGGGGCTTTTTGTTTGCCAACGGGTTGGCCTGCTCTGCTACTTCAGGTGGGGAACCTACCGACCAGCCGGTGTTGCCTGGCCCGGCGGAACCACGCCCTCGGTGGTCATTACCACCCGCTTCATGGTGCCGTCTTTGTTGTAATCCAGCTTGTCGATGCACACCGAGCGGTGAAAGCTGCTGCCGTGCGTGTTGATGCTGCCGTTGTGGTAAATGAAATACCACTGGTGCCGAAACTCGATGATGGCCTGATGGTTGGTGTTGGAATTGCCGGCTACTTCATTGAGAATGCCCTTGTACTCCCACGGCCCTTCGAGGCTGCGGCTCATGGCGTAGGCTATTTTTTCCGGGAAGCCGGTGGCGTAGCTCAGGTAGTACCAGTCCTTGCGCTTGTGCAGCCAGGGCGCTTCGGTGAACTGCGGCAGCGCGGTGATGGCGTGAATGGTCCCGTCGAACTCGGTCATGTTGGGCTTGAGCCTGGCCCAGTAGCACACCGTATTGCCCCAGTAGAGGTAGGCCTGGCCCTTGTCGTCCACATACACGGTAGGGTCAATATCATCCCAGCTGATTTTTGTGTCCTTAGTCATATCGTTGGTAACCAGCGCCGAGCCACGTGCATCTTTGAAGGGGCCGGTGGGGCTGTCGCTCACGGCCACGCCGATGGCTTTGCCCCCGATGCTGCCGTGCTCCACGGCCACGTACCAATAGAATTTGCCGCCGCGCTCCACCACCTGTGAGGCCCAGGCATCGGCCTTGGCCCAGGCGAAGGCCTGCACGTTGAGCGGGGAGGGGTGCTCGGTCCAGTGCACCATGTCGGTGGAGGAGTAGCAGAGCCACTGTTTCATGTAGTACCACTCCTTGCCGGCCGGCGGGTTGTCGTGGCCGGTGTAGAGGTACACCGTGCCGTTGTGGACCATTGCGGCCGGGTCGGCCGTGTACTTGTCGCGGATGATGGGGTTGCCGTACACCGGCAGCGGGGTGGGGGCCGTCACGTTGACGGGCGCATCGGGGCTGCTCGTAACGGGAGAGAGCAGGGGCTGAACCTGGGCCAGGGCAGCCGGCGCGGTAGCCAGCAACAAGGCACACCCATTACCTGCCGCAGCCAATACCCGTTGTCGAACGTAGGGGCGCAAGGACATAAAAAGGGAAGTTAAAAGCATGGACCGAAGGTAGATTGCTCTGATAAGTCGCACCGGCCGGATTTGCGTCGAAATAGGGGGGCGTTTTGGCTAAGCTTCAGAAATAGAATTAAAATTACTGAATCAAATCAATGTTAATCAATATTTTAAACTAAATACCAGACATGCTGCTTATGGGCTGTGTCAAATTTATCCCTGTCTTTCTCTGAAAATGTCCCCCCTTCGGGAAAGCGGACGGAAGTAGTATTGCCTTGGTGTTTGCCGCCCGACCGGTGGGCCGTTTCGCCACCGCTACTACCGCCTTTCCTCTCCGTCTTCCATGCCCGATTTTCGTTTTCTAACGGCTGCCCTGCTAGCTGGCCACCTGGCCGCCGCCCAGGCCCCCGACCCCGCCGAGTGGCAAAACCCGCAGCTCATCCAGCAGGGCCAGGAAGCACCCCGTGCCACCTTCCAGCTCTACGAGCGCCCGGCCGACGTGGCTGCTCCCAACGCCCGCTCGCCCTGGCAGCAAAGCCTGAACGGTACCTGGAAATTCAACTACGTGGACCGGCCCGCCGACCGGCCGCTGGGCTTCTTCCAAACGGGCTTCGACGATGCAGCCTGGAAAACCATTCAGGTGCCCGGCAACTGGGAGATGCAGGGTTTCGGCCTGCCGATTTACACCAACGTCACTTACCCCTTCCCGCGCAACCAGCCCTACATCGACCCAAATTACAACCCGGTGGGCACCTACCGCCGCACCTTCACGGTGCCGGCCGAATGGATAGGGCGCGAGGTGCTGCTGCATTTCGGCTCCATTTCGGGCTGCGCCTTTGTGTACGTGAACGGGCAGCGCGTGGGGCTGAGCAAGGCGGCCAAGTCGCCGGCCGAGTTTGACATTACCAGGTTTTTGAAGCCCGGCACCAACGAACTGGCCGTGCAGGTCATGCGCTGGCACGATGGCTCCTACCTCGAAGACCAGGACTTTTGGCGGGTATCGGGGCTGGACCGCGACGTGACGCTGCTGGCGCTGCCCCGCCACACGGTGTGGGACTTTTTTGCCCAGGCCGACCTCGACCCTACCTATAAAAACGGGCAGTTTGCGGCCGACGTGACCCTGCGCAGCTTCGGCCCCGCGCCCGCCGCCCGCCTCACGGCCGAAATTATGGACCCGGCCGGCAAAGTGGTATGGCGGCAGGAGCAGGCCGTGGCCGCCCCCGCCGGGGCTGCCACGCAGCCCGTGAAGTTCAGCGGCACCGTGCCAAAGGCGCGGCCCTGGAGCGCGGAAATCCCCACCCTCTACCTGCTGCGCCTGACGCTGGCCGATGCGCAGGGTCAGGTGCTGGCCACCACGGGCAGCAAAATCGGCTTCCGGAAGGTGGAGATTAAAAATGCCCAGCTGCTGGTGAATGGCCAGCCCGTGGAGGTGCACGGCGTGAACCGCCACGAGTGGGAGCCCACCACCGGCCGCACCGTCACCGAGGCCGGCATGCGCCGCGACCTGGAGCTGATGAAGCAGCACAACATCAACGCTATCCGGAGCTGCCACTACCCCGACGACGAGCGGTTTCTGGCGCTGTGCGACGAGCTGGGCTTTTACCTCGAAGACGAGGCCAACATCGAAACCCACGGCTACGGGGCCGAGTGGCAGAACTGGTTCGACCAAAGCCAGCACCCTGCCTACCGCCCCGAGTGGAAGGCCGCCCACCGCGACCGCATCGACCGGCTGGTGGAGCGCGACAAAAACCACCCCTCGGTCATCATCTGGAGCCTGGGCAACGAGTGCGGCAACGGCCCGGTGTTCCACGAGGCCTACACCTGGCTGAAACAGCGCGACCCCAGCCGCCCCATCTCCTTCGAGCAGGCCGGCGAGGACGTGAACACCGACATCGTGGCCCCGATGTATCCCGGCATGGGCTCGATGCGCCACTACGCCGAAGCCACCGACAAAAAGCGCCCCTACATCATGTGCGAATATTCGCACGCCATGGGCAACAGCAGCGGCAACTTTCAGGAATACTGGGACTTGATTCGGGCGCACCCGCACATGCAGGGCGGCTTCATCTGGGACTGGGTCGACCAGGGCCTGCAGACCGACGACCACGGCTTGCCCTACTTCGCCTACGGTGGCGACCTGGGCGGCTATAACCGCCAGAACGACGAAAACTTTTGCGCCAACGGCCTCGTGGCCGCCGACCGCACCCCGCACCCCGGCCTGTACGAGGTGAAGAAAGTGTACCAGGACATCCGGTTCAGTGCCGCGCAGCCCGCCTCGGGCCGCCTCACGGTGCTCAACGGATTCTCGTTTAAAAATTTGGATAACTATGCTTTCCGCTGGGAATTATTGAAAAACGGCGTGGCCGTAAAAACCGGCACCTTCGCCGCCAAGCCCGCCCCGCGCCAGCGACAGGAAGTGAAGCTGGATTTGCCCAAGCTGACCACCGAGCCCGGCGCGGAGTACGTGCTCAACGTATTTGCCCACACCAAAACTGCCGAGGCGCTGTTGCCGGCCGGCCACGAGGTGGCCCGCGAGCAGTTCCGCCTCACGCCCGATGCGGCCTACTTCACGCGCCCGGCCGTGGCCGCTACCGGTCTGCAAATCAAGCGCGAGGGCGACAAGCTGACCTTTACTTCGGGCGAAGTAAGCGGCGAGTTCAACACCGCCCAGGGCCGGCTGAGCAACTACCGGCGCGGCCCCAATCAGGTCATTGGCCAGTACCCGGAGCCGTATTTCTGGCGCGCGCCGACGGACAACGACTTCGGCAGCGGCATGCCGCAACGGCTGGGCGTGTGGCGCACGGCCCACGCCGCCCGCAAGGTGCAGCGCGTGACGGTGGGGGAGGAGTCGGCCGCCGGCCTGCCCATCAAGGTGGAATATTTGCTCACCGACATCAACGTGCCCTACACCGTGGCCTACCTCATCCAGCCCGACGGTGCCGTGAACGTAACCGCCTCCATGGACATGACCGGCCGCGACCTGCCCGAGCTCATGCGCTTCGGCATGCGCATGGAGCTGCCCGGCCGCTACAGCAACCTCAGCTACTACGGCCGCGGCCCCTGGGAAAACTACCAGGACCGCAACACCGCCACCTTCCTGGGCGTGTACCGCGACACGGTGCACAACCAGTTTCCGAACACCTACATCCGGCCCCAGGAGGCCGGCTACCACACCGAGGCGCGCTGGCTCACCCTCACCAACGCCACCGGCCAGGGCCTGCGCATCGAGGGCGCCCAGCCCCTCAGCTTCAGCGCCCTCGACGTGCGTACCGAAGAGCTGGACCCCGGCCTCACCAAGAAGCAGCAGCACATCAGCGACGTGAAGCGCCACGACCGGGTGTTTTTGAGCGTGGACCTGAAGCAGCGCGGCGTGGGCGGCGACAACAGCTGGGGCGCCTACCCGCACGACCCCTACCGCCTTCTCGACAAACAGTACAGCTACAGCTACACCCTGCGATTGGTGGACGAGAAAGTGCTTCAATCGGGGGCGGGTATGTAAAAGCGTGGCGCTTCGCATCTCGTAGTTGAACGACCGGTACCTTGCCGGTCAGACATCATTTTCAAGGTGATGTTGTTCAACGACAGCCGCGAAGTGTCGCGTCTCTACACCGTGCTAACAACCCGACATCCCCTCGCCATGCGCCCCAACTGGATTCCCTCGCTGCTGCTGACTACTTGTTGCCTGGCTTGGCTACCGGGTATGGCGCAACCAGCAGCAGTGGCGCCCATTGCCCCCAAGTTGGCTACCGTGTCGCCGGACGCCCCGGCGCGCCAGGGCGTGGCGGTCACTCCGCCGCCACCGGATGCAAGGCCGGTGCCTGCGGCTGCCTTGGTGCGCCCGGCTGCTACGCCGGGGCCGTTGGTACTTCTGAACTCTTCGATTGTCATCGACCTCACCAACCCGGCAATTAACCCGAATGACATTGACAAGCTGAGGATTTACAAAGGCGCCGATGCGCCGCCGCAGTGGCGTCCGCTCACCGCCTACGGCATTATCGATATCACCATGAAACGCAAGGCGAAGCTGAAAGTAACCAGCCGCACCCTGGCCCGGATTGGGCGCAGCCTGGCCTTGTCGGGCACAATCAGCTACGCGGTCAACGGCATGCCGGTGGCCTGGACCGACCTGCGCATTGCCAACGACGCCATTGCGCGCATCGACATTACACGGGCCGTGGCTTCGGGTTCCGACGTGCTGGTTGATGTCCGGATTAGCAACCATATTCCACCGCCCCCAGCTCCCGACCCGTCCGGTAAGCCCCGAATTATGATTCGGGGCACGGCCTTACTTTAAATCTTCCCTTTACTTGATGTTTTCTTTTCGATTTGCCGGTTGCCTGTGGCTGATGCTCTTGGGCGGTAGCGTTGTTCAGCCCAACGCGGCGCTGGCTCAAACGCCCGTCGGCCTGGGCTGGGCGAAGAACAATGTGAACGGCGCGGTATTCCGCAAAAACTCCGTTGTGACGCAAGGCCGGGAACAATACACGGCCTACTACGACTCGACCGGCTACGTGACGCTGGCCAAACGCCGCCTGCCCGCCGGCCCCTGGCAAGTGCAGCGCACTGCTTACAAAGGCAATGTGAAGGATGCCCACAACGTCATCAGCCTGATGGCCGACGGCGCGGGCTACCTGCACCTGAGCTTCGACCACCACAACAACCCGCTACACTACTGCCGCAGCAAAGCGCCCGGCTCGCTCGAAATGGGCCCGCTCGAAGCCATGACCGGCCAGCAGGAGCAAAAGGTGAGCTACCCCGAGTTTCACCGTTTCCCCGGCGGCGACGTGCTGTTTATGTACCGCGACGGCGGCTCCGGCAACGGCAACCTCGTGCTGAACCGCTACTCGGTGAAAACCCGGCAGTGGACGCGCCTGCACAGCGTGCTCATCGACGGGGAAGGCAAGCGCAACGCCTACTGGCAGGCCTGCATCGACGCGCGCGGCACCATCCACGTTTCCTGGGTGTGGCGCGAAAGTCCCAACGTAGCCTCCAACCACGACATGGCCTACGCCTGCTCGAAAGACGGCGGCCAGACCTGGCAGCGCAGCACCGGCGAGAAATACCAGATTCCCATCACCGAAAGCACCGCCGAATACGCCGCCCGAATCCCTCAAAACAGCGAGCTAATCAACCAGACAACCATCACGTCCGACGCGGCGGGCACGCCCTACATTGCCACTTATTGGCGGCCAGCCGGCACCCAGGTGCCCCAGTACCAGTTGATTTACAAGGCCGGAAAGCAGTGGAAAACGGCTCAGGTCAGCCAGCGCACCACGCCGTTCAGCCTGAGCGGGGTGGGCACGAAGAAGATTCCGATTGCGCGCCCGCAGCTGCTGGTTTCGACCCAAAAAGGCCGCACGGCCGCCTACCTGCTCTACCGCGACGCCGAGCGGCAGGACCGCGCCTCCGTGTTGCAATGCCCCGACCTCGCCAAAAATCAGTGGACGCCCGCCGACCTCACCGCCAGCTCCGTGGGCAACTGGGAACCCAGCTACGACACCGAGCGCTGGAAAGCCGAGGGTATCCTCAGCCTCTTCGTGCAGCGCACCGGCCAGGGTGACGGCGAAACGCTGGAAAACCTGCCCGCCCAGCCCGTATACATCTTGGAATGGAAGCCCGGCCAGCCCGTGCAGCCCGCCAACATCGGCGCCGTGGCCGCGCCGGGCGCCCCGGCTGGCGGTACCAAGGCCGCCAGCGGCGCCCAAGCCGCCGCGCCGTCCTACGAGGGCTGGAAGCTGGTGTGGGCCGACGAGTTCAACACGCCCGGCGCGCCCGACCCGAAGAACTGGCAGTTCGAAACCGGTTTCGCCCGCAACCACGAGCTGCAGTGGTACCAGCCCGACAACGCCCGCGTGGAAGGCGGCCAGCTGGTGATTGAAGCGCGTCGGGAGTCGCGCCCGAACCCCACGTACAAGCCGGGCAGCACCGACTGGCGCACCAGCCGCCCCGCCATCGACTACACCTCAGCCAGCCTCAATACCCAAAGCCGGCACCAGTGGCAGTATGGCCGTTTTGAGATGCGCGCCCGCATTGATACCCGGCCGGGCCTGTGGCCTGCTTTCTGGACACTAGGCGTGGACAAACCCTGGCCCAGCAACGGCGAAATTGACATAATGGAGTATTACCAGGGGAAGATTCTGGCTAATGTGGCCTCCGGCACGGCCAAGCCCTACAGCGCCAAATGGCACAGCGAAACGAAGCCCGTTGCCAGCTTTTCGGACCCCGAGTGGAGTCAGAAGTTTCACATATGGCGCATGGATTGGGATGCCACGGCCATCCGCCTTTACGTGGATGATTTGTTGCTGAACGAAACTCTCCTCGCCAACACGGTGAATCAGGACGGCTCCAGCTTCAACCCCATGATGCAACCCCATTACATACTGCTTAACCTAGCGCTAGGCGGCGATAACGGCGGTGAACTAGCGCCAGCCAGCCTGCCCAGCCGCTACGAAATTGATTACGTACGAGTGTATCAGCATTCGCTTTTTTAGCTTAATGACTTTAGCGCTATTAAACCTTTCGCGAAGTGAAAAACGAAAGTAGTTGGTTAATCTTGCCGCATGAATGTTTCTCTCACCGACACGGAG
>NZ_JAERQF010000012.1 GCF_016734815.1 Hymenobacter rubidus | reverse complement strand
TTCCTCATTCCTCATTCCTCATTCCTCATTCCTCATTCCTCATTCCTCATTCCTCATTCCTCATTCCTCATTCCTCATTCAGCGCAGCGTCAATGCGAGCTGAAGTATTTTTTTAAATCCGTCCAGCAAAGCCCGGTGGTGGTGCGTTGGTCGCGCCAGGCAATGATGCGCCATTCGTTGTTGCGCCGGCGCAGGATGAGGCGCAGGTTGCCCTGGAGCAGGCCCGCGTGAAAAGCCGTGTCCTGCTGCGTGACTTTGAGCTGGTACAGGGCCGAAACCTCAATTGAATCGGCGGTGTAGAGCTGGTCGCGGCGGTCGCTGAGGGTGAGCGTGTTGGTGACGTTGGCGGCCGTGCGGCGGCGCAGGCTGCTGAAGTAGGTGGTTTCTTCGGGCACGCTCCAGTTGGCAAACAGCGCCGGCGACGACCCGGCGCTGGTCGGGTCGGGCACGAAGCGGAAGGTAGCGCCGCTGAAGCTGCGCTCGTAGTTGGCCACGTTCAGGTTTTGCACCGCTGTGGTGAAGTTGGCAAGCAAAATGTCCACCTGCGTCGGCTGAAGCCATTCGCTGGACGTCGCGGCCGGCTCGGGCTCGCGCAGTTGGAAGCAGGCAGGCAGGGCCAGCAGGGCCAGCCACGGCAGGCGGCGAACGACGGTTTTACCCAAGATGGCCGGCCAGTAGCGCATTGCCCGATAAGGAAGAAGATTCTGCTGAAAGATACAAGGTGCCCGGCATTGGAGCTGTTTAGGAGGCCGTCTACAGTATAATCAGACCGTCATGCTGAGCGCAGTCGAAGCATCTCTACTGCGCAAGTAATCCATTTACTATTGCGGTGGAGATGCCTCGACTGCGCTCAGCATGATGTTCTACAGCCGTTTCGAAGTCAGTGTCCGTGCGGTCAGTAGCGCGAACTTTGCCGTTCGCGTGCCAGAACGAGCTAGCGGCGCGGGGACGCGAACGACAACGTTCGCGCTACTCTACACCAACCCCGACACCGCGCTAACTTGGTATGGACGGCCTCCTAAATAACTTCCAAGCCGCCCGGCCTCTCGGTTGCAAATCCCGCTATTGCACTACCAATTTCCTGGTGAAGCTGCCCGCGTTGCTCACCCGCACGCGCACCACATACACACCCGGCGGCAAGCCGGCCACGTTCAGGTGCGCCGTGGCCGTGGCTGCGGCCCAAACCAGCGGCTGTACCGGGCGCACCACCCGCCCCAGCGCATCGAGCACCTGCACCGTGGCTGCCGGCTGGCCTGCCGTGCCCGCCAGCGTGAGCGTGGCCGTGCCGCTGGCCGGGTTGGGGTAGAGCGTGAGCTGCCCGGCCAGCTCCTGCGCCGCCTGTGCGGCCGAGGGCAGGCCCCACGGATACAAGGTTTGGGTGCTGGTGCAGCCCAGGTTGTTGGTCACGGTGAGGCGCACGGGCGTGCCGGCCGGCGGGGCGGGCACCACGCGCTGGCCGGGCGGGGCAGGACCTTCCAGCACCCGCCCGCCGGGCAGCTGCCAGTGCCAGCGCACGAGCTGGGCGTAGCCCGGCCCGGCGGTGGAGAAATCCACCAGCCGCAGCGTGTCGCGGGCCGGGCTCAGGGCGTAGCCGGCGCTGGCCACCGGCGGCGTGCGGCAGTAGGCCGGCACGTAGGGCACGCCCGCGTTGGCGAAGCGCGTGAGCACCCCGGCGTAGTAGACCCCACCCGTGGGGTCTACCCGCCCCCCAAAGGTGAGCAGGCCCGTGGCCGTCAGCCCCGACTGGACAAAGGCGCCGCCGGTGAGAAAATATTGTTCCCACGCTGCTGTCGCGCCGCCGGTGCTGTTGGGGGTGTAGGCCGCCAGGTAGCTGTTGTTGTCGCGGTGCGACAAGCCGGTGCGGGTGCGGTAGCCGCTGACCAGCACCTGCCCGTTGGCCAGCGGGGTACCGCGAATGAAGGCGCACTGCGCGGCGCTGGCCAGCAGGGGAACGCCACCGGCCACCCGCTGCTGCCATTGCACCTGGCCCAGGCTGTCGAGCTGCACCAGCCAGCCCAGGGGCAATTGGTTGGAGTAGTAGTTCGGGTACACGGCCCCCGTCAGCAGCAGCCCTTTGTTTGGGGTGGCCTGCACGTCATTGACATATTCGCCGTCGATGAGCGTGCCGTAGGTCTGGGCCGGCCCCAGCGGGTTGCCGTCCAGGTCGATGCGCTGCACCCAGGCATCGGTGACCAAATAGCCCGGCCCCGGCGTGACCGCCCGCCCTTGCTGCCCGGCCAGCACGTAGGAACCATCGGCCTGTGCCGTGATGGCCTCAATCTGCGTGTAGGCCCCGCCGTACTGGTGCCGCCACAGCACCCGGCCGGCGGAGTCGAGCCGCACAACTTTGGCCTCGGGGATGCGGGCTCCGGTGTAGCCGGCCGGCGACACGTCGGCGTTGAACCCGCCCAGCATCCCGCCGTCGGGCAATGCCACGATGGGGTAATGAAAGGTCGTCGCCCACGGGTCGGTTAGTGAGCGCCGCCAGCGCCGGTTGCCCAGGGAATCCGTTCGCTCATAAATAGTAATGACATTGCTGCTGGCATCCGTGCTGTCCCGGTGCAAAAGCAAGTCACCACGTAGGGAGATTACGACGTTGCCAAAGCCGCTCCGACCAGCACCCGCATACAGCCGGGTTCGAACCGGATTGCCGTTGGCGTCGAAGGTGCGTAATTCCGGGCTGTTAAATGAATTATAGCCCCCGGTCGTGTTGGGTACAGCTTGTTGGCTGGTTCCGGCCGTGATTACCCGGCCCGAAGGCAGTGTAAGCACTTGATTGATATAATTACCCGCCATCGGTCCCGTACTAAACTGCCGTTGCCACACCTGTACCGCCTGCCCGTAACTGGGCAGACTGGCGAGGACGCTTACGAGCGCCCCCGCAACCAATCGATACCACATGACCTTAGCGCACAATTAGCCGCCGGGTGCTCACGGGTATGCCATCGGTCAACAGTGTATAGAAATACACACCGGTCGGATAGGAATGTAGGTCTACTTCCTGCCTATCAGCTTTCACGTCGAGCGACAGTTGCCCGATGAGCACCCCATCGGTCGCCCGCCGAATCAGTAGGGCAGCCTGCCGGGTCGTCACTGGTACCTGGTAGGTTATTGTGGTATGACCGGTGGCTGGATTCGGTGTGTTCTGCGCCAGACCCGCAGTGACCACGCCCGTGCCCGCCGCGCCAGCCGGGCGCGGAATACCTACTCCGTTGTAAGACGGCGCACACTCTTGGTAAGGATTTGAATTCACTGCCGGGTTAGCCACTGGCAGATTGACAGTTCCCAGCGTAAACTGGCTATACGTCGGCTGGTAGTCGGTATAAGTATAGTACGTCAGGGAGAGCGCCGCGTAGTCATTCTCAATAGCTACAATGTCGGCCGTCGTGAGCCCGTTCACGTCAAATAGGTTGCGCAAAAACGTTGTGTTAGGATTTACCAGTGGGTTGGGATTATCAATCCTGACCGCTGCTCCGTTCTCTACAAAAATCCCATAAGCTTTGCTTTGTCGCACCGCGGGCGATACGCCCCGCGTGAAGGTGTTGCAGTCGAGCCACGCCGTGCCGGCCGTGCTCACGTTGGCCGGCGGGGGGCTGTTCAGTTCCGTCACGAAGTCCACCCCCTTTTCACACTCGGCAAACAGGTTGCCTTTTATTTCCGCCTCCATGTCATTGGCCGGCAGCTGGTAGCGGATGCCGTAGTGCAGGCCCTGGAACGTATTGGGGGCCGAGGCATTGGTCAGCGGCTTGATGTCGCGCAGCCAGCGGGCATCAATGCCCGACTGCTCGGTGCGGTAGTTGGCGTAGTGAAAATCGGCATACGGGCTGGTATCGCTCTGCACAAAGGTGCTGCTGCTCACGTTCACCGGTACAAAAACGCTGCTGATGCCCGCCACCCCCGGCCGCAGGTAGGCAAACATGACCGTGCTGCGAGCGGCCGCAATTTGCGGCGTATTTGGCGCGGCCAACTCCTTGAAGAATTTGAACGTGCAATTGGTCAAGGTCAGCGGCCGGTTGAAGCTCGGCTGGGCATCTATCGCATCGGTGTGGGCAATACCCGCCAGGTAAAAATTCGTAAACGTGCACTGGTCGAGCATGAGGTAGGGGGCCAGTTGGGGGTTGTTTACGCTGCCCCCCTTGGTCGCATCGAGCAGCACGTGAAGCAGCGCGTGGTCGAAGGCATTATTGCGAATGATGGGCAACTGCGTGGCAGAAAGCACCGCTAAGTTGCCGGCCACCCGCAGGTGGGCATAGGTATAGGTGCGGTTGGTGCCGCTGGCCGCGTAGGGGCTTTTCATGGCATCCGGGTCGGAGTCGAAGGTGCAGTTGGTCACGTAGTCGCTGGATGCCGCCGCGTTGGTGCTGCGGTCCAGACTCAGACTTGTGGGTGTGTAAATTTTCATAACATTTTGGGTAGGGGTAAAGGATGAGGAAGCAGTTCAGGCAGTGTACCGCTTGCCGGCCCCAACGCCTTAGGCGTCCAATCAGTTGTTTGTCGACGGTGAGTTGGATATCGTTCTGACGGCAACCGGTCGGACGCCTACGGCGTCGGACCGGGCGGAACCGACTGCCTGAACAACGTCGAAAGCACTCGGCCACTGGGCAACGCCAAAAAGCCGGCCTGGCCCACCATAAACGGGCGCCAGGTCGGCAACGAAAGTCTCGAATGTAGGATTGCACGAGCTGGCTAGCCAGCTTCTGCCATCGGGCAAGACAACTGCATCACAGAAAGTGCCCATGGGCCAACAGGAGTAGACTGTGGAAAAGAACCGGGCTTGCGCCGGTGGATGGCGGCGCAGCCCCACTGCCCGGAGGAGGGTGTAGGACAGAGTGATAGGCTAATATAGCGGAAGATGCAGAAATAAAAAATAATTATTTCTCCAGCCGGTTTCTCCAACAGTCGCTGCCGGCAAGGTAGCCGGGCTGCTACCCGCCCGGTCACCCTTTCCCATCGGCAAGCCGTACTTTCGTCGCCCGTCATCCGCTTCCACCCACATGTCCCGAAAGCATCTGGCGTTATACACCGCCCTTTTGCTGCTACTCGCGCTGGCCACGTACGTGTATTACCGGCGCACGCTGGCGGCCGCGCCCTTCGACCCCTACGCCCTGGTGCCCGACGATGCCGTGCTGGTGCTCAGCACCCACGACCACCCCGCGCTGCTGCGCCACCTGCAGGAAACCGAACTGTGGGACAACCTCACGGCCGTGCGCTACTTTCAGCAGGCGGCCGGCCACCTTGCCCTGGCCGATAGCCTGGCCGGCGGCAACGCCCGGCGGCGCAATGGCCTGCTGGGCCTGCTCGGCCACAAGCTGGTCATCTCCTCGCTGCACGTCACCGGGCCCGGCGAGTTCGACGTGCTCTACCAGATTCCGCTGAGCCGCGTGAGCGAGTACCGGCAGGTGCGCAGCCTGCTCGAAACCCTGGGCCGCGACCCCCGCTACCGCCTCAGCACCCGCGACTACGAAGACCAGGAGCTGACCGTGCTCACGGAGCAGCGCAGCGAGTTCAGCCTCACGGTGCTCAACTACCGCAACCACTTGCTCATCAGCGCCAACTCGGGGTTGGTCGAGGCGGTGGTGCGCCGGCTGGCGCATTCCGAAGCACCGACGGTGCTGGCGGCTTTCAGCTCCACGGACTTGCTGAAGCTGCGCGGGGTAGATGCCACGTTGCTAGTGAATTATCGGCGGCTGCCGCAGTTTCTGGATGTGCTGTTTCGGCCCGACGTGCACGGGCAGTTCGACCAGCTCACCGGCCTCGTGTCGCAGGGCTTGCTCGGGGTGAAGCTGGTGGGCAGCCGGGTACAGTTGCAAGGCTTTTCGAACCCCGAAACGGTGGCCGGCACACTGCAGCAGCGGCTGCGGGAGCAGCCTGCCCAGCCGCTGCTGCAGTGTGCCGGCCTGCTGAGCACGCGCACGGCCCTGCTGCTGCACCTCGCCGCCAGCCCCGCCCGCACCTGGCCCCGCATTGGCCGGCCGCTGGTCGATTCTTCGGGCTACAGCGGCGCGCTCGACAGCTTGCGGGCCACGTTTGGGGGCGAAATGGCGGTTGGGTACGTAGCGGCGGCGACTGCCGGCAGCCGGCCGGGGCGGTTGGCGTTTGTGCGCTGCCCGGCCCCGGCCCGCACCGCGGCCTGGCTGGCGCGCCTGCGCCGGCTCGACGGCAGCTCGCCGGCCTTCACCAGGGTGGGCCCTTATGAGGTGCACCCGGTGGGGTTCCCAGAGGCCACGGTGCTGGGGCCGCTGCTGGCCCCGGCCCAGCCCCAAGCGGTAGAGGTGCGCTCCGGAGCCGGGGCGCTGGTGGGCAACTACCTGGTGCTGGCCGATGAGCAGACCCTAAGCGGCTACCTGGCCGATGTGGTGGCCGGCCGCACCTGGGCCCAGTCGCCCAGCCAAGTGTCGTTTTTACAGGAAACCCTGCCCCGCGCCCGCCTGAGCATTTTTGTGGACACCCGCAACAGCTGGAATGCCCTGCTCGGGGTGCTCACCGAAGAGCGCCGGGCCGGCCTGCTGCGCAACGAAGCCCTCTTCAAGCGCTTCCCCCAGATGGCCCTGCAACTGGTGCCCGCCGACAACGAAGCCGCGCCCGACGCGCAGTATTACACCCAGCTGCTGCTACGCCGGCCCGACCTGGGGCCCGCGCTGGCGCAGCCCGGCGGCGCGGCGGCCAACGGCCGGGTCCTGGCCTTTCAGCACGCCTTGGTGGGCACGCCCGCGCTGCTGCCCGTGGTGGGCACGCGCATCCCGGCCGTGGTGGTGCAGGATTCGGCCAACACCCTGCATTTTGTAAGTGCGGATAACGCCGTGTTGTGGTCCGATACCCTGGCCGGCCCCGCCGTAAGCGTGGCCTTGCTGCCCGCCGGGGGCGGCGTGCCGGGCGGCCTGCTGCTGGGCGCCGGCCACCGCCTGCACCTGCTGGCCAACGACGGCCGCGAGGTGCTGCCCTTCCCCCTCAACCTGCCCGATACCGTACGAATTGCGGCCGTGCTGGCCGCCACAAGCCCCTCGGCCCCGGCCCGCCTGCTGGCCGTGACGGCCGGCAACGACCTGGTGCTGCTCGATGCCAAGGGGCGCTTGTTTGCGGGCTGGCAGCCCAAGCAGCTCGATTTTCCGTTGGCGGGCCAGCCGGCGGTGCTCAGCGTGAGCGGCCGCGATGTGGTGCTGGTGCCCCTGCAAAACGGCTACGTGTACGCCTACGATGCGCAGGGCAGCCTGCTGCCCGGTTTCCCCCTCAGCGTGGGCGCCCGGCTGGCCGGCGATGTGCTGGTGCAAGCCGGCAGCACCCTGAGCCGCACCCACCTGACGCTGGTGAACCAGCACGGCGAACTGGTGGTGTTTACGCTGAGCGGCGACATTCTGAGCCGCCGCCGCGTAGCGACCTGGAGCCGGACGGCCCGCTTCCGCCTGGTACCCGACCATCGGGGCCGCACTTTTGTGGTGACGCGCGACGACCAGAACCAACTCGATGTGTACCTGCCCGGCCAGCCCGCGCCGCTGCTCACCCAACGCTTTGTGACCTCGGGCGAAAAGCCCGTGCAATTTTTTGATTTCAACAACGGCCACCGCCTGGTAGCCATCACCGAAACCGGGCCGGGGCAGGTATACTTGTACGATGCCAGCGGGCAGCTGCTGGGCGGCGCGGCCCTGCCCAGCACGGCTCCCGGCGTGGGCGCCAGCTACGACGCCACCACCGATACCTACCAGTTTGTGCGCGTAGTGGGCCGCGAGCTGCGCCGCACCGAGCTGAAAGTGACGCAGCCGTAGGGGAGCGATGGAAAATAAAAAAAACGTCCTGCCGAGCGCAGCCGAGGCATCTCGCGTGCAGCACTGATTCAACCGCCTGTCATCCTGAGCACGCGGATGCTCTGACTGCTCTCAGCAGGATGTTCTTTCAAAGAGCAATTCCTCCCCAACTATGCCATCTCCTTACACCACCGGCCTAGTGGTCGGCAAGTTCTGGCCGCCGCACCGGGGCCACCAGCTGCTACTTGAAACCGCCGCCGCTCAAGTAACCGAGCTGGTGGTATTGGTCTACGCCAATCCCGATTCCGCCGCAATGCCCGCGCCCGTGCGCGCCCAATGGCTGCGCGAGCTGTACCGGGGCGATGAGTTGGCGGACGGGCTGCACATGGGTGCCACCCCGCTGCGCGTTTTTTCCCTCTCGGCCGAGGCCGATGGGGTGCCACCCGATGCGGCCGGTGATTTTACCCAGCGCGAATTTGTGCGGCAGTGGCTGGCCCGGCAGGGCATTAAGGTGGATGTCGTGTTTACCAGCGAAGCCTATGGGCCGGGCTTTGCCGAACACCTGGGCGTGGCCCATATTGCAGTCGACAATGACCGGCAGCTGCTCCCGGTATCGGGCACGCTGGTACGGGCCCATCCGGCGCCGTATGCCCAATTTCTGCACCCGTTAGTGGCGGCGCAGCTGGGAGTGGTGCCGCCGGCCCCGGTGCCCCGCGTGGTATTTCTGGGGGCCGAAAGTAGCGGAAAATCCACGCTCTGCGCGGCGCTGGCCGAGGCGTATGGCACCCAATGGGTGCCCGAATACGGCCGCACCCTGCACGAGCAAAAGCACGGCAACCTCGACTACGAAGACCTGCTCTACATTGCGCGCCGGCATGCCGAACTGGAGGACGAAGCGGCCCAACAGGCCCGCGGCGTCTTGTTCTGCGATACCAATGCGGCTACCACGGCGCTTTATTCCTACTACTATTTTCACCGCTGCGACCCGGCCTTGCAGGCCATGGCGGCCGTGTGCGGCCAGCGCTACGCCCACACCTTCGTGTGCGCCCCCACGGTGCCCTTCGAGCAGGATGGCTGGCGCGGCCCCGAGGCGCTGCGCAGCTTCCAGCACGGCACGATACTGATGCAGCTGGACTGCTTCGGCATCCCCTACACGCTGGTGGATGGCACCGTGGCCGAGCGGGTGGCGCAGGTGCGGGCCGCGCTGAATGGGTAGTGCTACTTCGGACTTGTATCCGAGTAGCAACCTACAGCGGTTCAGCTCGAGTGGGGCAATATATCGGTAGTAAACCTGCTTTGTTGTGTTTGTGAAAGCCCCAGCGGGGCGACATTCGTTCAACCAGTATCGCCCCGCTGAGGCTTTGAACGGCGGGGGCAGTCCCATTCATCCCCGATATATAGCCCCGTTAGGGCTCTCATTCGGCAGTCCGCAATATGGGTTAGATAGGCTTCTAAATCAGGTTGAACGCCCGGGCGTATTGGCCCAAATCGAAGTTGCTAGCGGCGCCCAGCTTCTGGCGAATGTTGCGACGGTGCGTATCGGCGGTTTGAGCCGAAATGTGGAAAGCCGCCGCAATTTCCTGCGAACTGCGGCCTAGTGCCAGGCAGGCCAAGACCTCGCGCTCGCGGGTAGTGAGGCTGGTAAAAGTGGCCGAGTTCTCGCGCAGGAAGGTGTTCTCGTCCAGGAGTCGTTGCACCTTGGCTGTGATGTGGCTTTTCGGGTCAATCGGCGTCGAGAAGCAGATAACCAGCAGCGGCAGGCCGGCCCTGCTCTGGACTAGTAGCCGCGCGGTGGTCATGTGCCAGGCAAAATCGAGGCGCGGTCCGGTGCGTACCTGCTGAAAAAGCGTGACGGAGTAGTTCAAATCGTTGCGCTCTAGCAGGCCAACTACTTGAGGCACATACTCGTGTGCTTCATCGGGATTGAAGTAGCGGGTATGGTATTCTGGGCCCATTGCCGTAAGCTCCGCCAGAGTGATGCCGGCGAGGTCGCGCAGGCCGCGGTCCGACATATACAGCACCCGGCTGGCATCGCCATTAAGAACAATGACCGCACCCGGGTATTCATCAGCGAAGGTGGCAATCTTGGCTATTTTAGTGGTGATGGTTTGTTCATCAGTCATGCAGAAGGCCAAAAAAAGAATAGGTGAAATAAGTAGCTGGACGATTTGGATATAGCCAATTAGAATGGCCGGAAAGATAGTGAGCTTCTGATGAACCCCGGCGTTCAAATCTGCCTAAAAACCAGCAAAAACGGGTTTGCGGGACAAAAAAAGTCCCGGCCGAGCGGCCGGGACTTTCAAGAAAATGAAGAGTGATTGACAAACTCACCGATTCGTGAGCCAGCCTTTGCGGTAGAAATACAGCAGTTGCATGGCCACCACCCCAAACATGAGCAGTAGCACGGCGGGGTAGCCCCAGGGGCTGTAGAGCTCGGGCATGTTGCGGGGCAGCACGTGGCCGTGCTCGTCTACGTGCTGAAAGTTCATGCCGTAGAGTCCTACTACGAAGCCCAGCGGGATGAAAATGGTGCTGATGATGGTGAGCACCTTCATTACCTCGTTCATGCGGTTGCCCTGGTCCGACATGTAGAGGTCGGTGAGGGAGGAAATGTTGTCGCGGTAGCTTTCGGCCAGGTCCAGGGCCTGGATGGCGTGGTCGTAGGCGTCGCGGTAGAAGATTTTCAGGCTCTCGGGCATGATTTCCTCGGGCAGCCGCAGCACTTCCGCAATTTTATCGCGCTCCGGGTACACCAGCCGGCGGAAGCGCACCACGTCTTTCTTGATGCGCAGAATGCGGTTGAGCAGCCGGCGCGGGCGCTTGTCGGCAAAAATGGCTTCCTCCAGTTCCTCAATGTAGTCGCCGATGGCGGCCATGGTGGGGTAGTAGTGGTCGAGCACCACGTCGGTGAGGGCGTAGGCCAGGTACAGGGCCGGGTGGCGGCGCAGGGTGCTGAAATTGGCCCGGATGCGGACCCGCAGCGAGTCGAGGCAGTCGTCGTAGTCGTCCTGAAACGACAGCACGTAGTTCGGCCCGGTGAAGATGGACAGCTGGTCGTCGTCGATTTCGAGCAGGGGGGTGAAATCGGTCATCCGCGACACCATGAACAGGCGCTGGTCGTCGAACACTTCCAGCTTGGCCCGCTGGTAGTCGTTCAGCACGTCCTCCATTTGCAGCGGGTGCAAGCCAAAATCCTGCATCAGGCGCTCCATCAGGTCCAGGTCGCCGTAGCCGCGCACGTCAATCCAGTGCTTCAGCTCGGGGTGCTCGCGCAGCTGGTGGAGCATGTCGACGTAGTGGTCGGTGTACTCTTTTTCGATGAACGTGTCGTCGTCGTACGACATCAGGAACAGGCGCGGCTTGAGGGCGCCTTCCCGAATGTTGAGGGTGCCGGGGCGCTGGCCCACCTGCAGCTCGCGTGCCTGCCGGGTGGCTTCGCGGTCGGTGATGGTGTAGGAGCTGGGGCCGGCCATGTCGGCCAGGGCGGGGGAGCGGTTGGGCGCGGCCTGCGTAGAAGAGCTGAGCGGATTCATGCGGCGGAGTCAATCGGGAGCAAAAAGGCAATTTCGGGCCCTACGTATGGCGGACGGATGAAGATGTGTGTTGGCGCAAACCGGAACCCGGCCAGAATCTGCCAAAAGCGGCCGACACCCGTTCCGTGCCGTACTTTGCCCCCTGAGCCACCCCCATCAGGTTTGAAAAGTACGGATTCCATTATTAACACCGACGACGAGGCCCGGCAGCCCGGCCCGGCGGCCCTCGCGGTGTGGCTGGCCGAAAACGGCCCCGCCGCGCCCCGGCTGCCCCTGGCCTTTGAGCCGTTTCTGTACCTGCGGCCCGAGCACCAGGCCTTGCAAACAGGCGCGGCCCCGGTTCTCAGCTTCTACCTCGAAGACCCGGCCGTCGGGCGCAGCGTGGCCCACCTGCACATTGCCCTGGACTCCGCCACCCACACGGCCCACAGCCCCGCCCAGGCGCCTTTTGGGGCCGTGCAGCTGGCGCCGGGCCTGGGCCGCGCCGCCGTGCATCAGCTGCTGGACGAAGCCGAGCAGCACCTGGCCCAGCGCGGTATGCAGCGGCTGGCGCTACGCGGCTACCCCTTTGCCTACGACCCCACCGGGGCCGCCACCCTGGCCGAAGCCCTGCGCCAGCGCGGCTACCGCGTGGCCCTGGCCGAGCAGAACTACCACCTCGACCCCCGCCGCGCCTACGAAGCCCACCTGCACCCCTCCGAGCGCCGCCGGCTACACAAGTGCCGCCGCCAGGGCCTGCATTTCGAGCAGGAGCCGCCTTTCCTGCTGCCCGCTGCCTACGATTTCATCCGGGCCTGCCGGCAGGAGCGGGGGCAGGCGCTGTCGTTGCCCCTGGCACGGGTGCAGGAGCTGTTTCGGCGCTTTCCCAGGGAGCATTTTCTGTTCTCGGTGCGCCAGGCCGACGGCGACTGGGCGGCGCTCACGGTAGCCATTCAGGTAAGCGGGCAGGTGCTCTACAACTTCTACCCCGCCAGCCCCCTGCGCTGCAACGCCCTGAGCCCGGTGGTGCTGCTCAACGAAGGCCTGCACGCTTTCGCCCAGGCCAGCGGGTTGGCCGTGCTCGACCTTGGCACCTCCACCCTCGACACCGGCCCCAATGCCTCGCTGCTGCGCTTTAAGCGGCACCTGGGCGGCGTGGCGGGCCTGCGCCTGAGCTGGGAGAAGGCGCTGTAGCGGAAGCATTTTGCGGCGAAATACTGTAGTTTAGTGGTCCATGCTCGCTTTTCAAATCCGCTTGCTATTCCTGCTGACTACCTTCGGACTGTTGGCGCCCACTGTTTCCGGCTGGGCACAGGCAGCTTCCGGAGCATCTGCATTAGCCGGTGCGATGCCCGAGTCCACGTCCAGGCAGCAGTATGCCGCCGAAGACCAGCTGGTGCGCCAGGGCATCGCCCGGCGGGCGGCGGGCGAAGCGGATACGACCTTTCTGAAGCGAACTTTCCCGGTGTCGTTTACGGCTGAGCGGCTGGTGGCCTATGCCTGGCGGCCGGGTGCTTTCGGTAAGCAACTGTTTTTCCCGCGCCTCGAAGTGAACGAATACCGCCACGAAGGGGAGGATGCCGCGCTATTTGTGCTCGACCCTTTTCAGCTCAATACCTACGCCGTGCAGAAGCTGTTGCTGGCGTCAATTGGCGATATCACCAACCTGTCGGCCTTCTTCTTTGCCGATGTGGACCGGGACGGACAGAAGGAGCTGCTGGCATTGGTATACGCCGAAGTGCAGGAAGCTGGGCTATTGGAACACGGGAACGGGACCAAGGAAAGGGCGTATGCTCGCATGTCGCACCGGCACACTTACGTATTCCGCTACGCCGGTCTGAGCAAGGCCGGGCTTCCCCGGTACCGGGCCGATACCACTCCCCGGCCTTATCTCGACGAGCTTCCCACGGCGACAGCCGTGCGACGGGCGCTGGCGCAGCATCAGGTACGGCGGTAGGCGCAGAGGGGAATTGGCGGGTCCGGCCTAGGGCGCTCACGATGATGAGCCGTTCTTTGTGGCTGCATGTCTATCACGCCACTCGTTACGCCTTCCAGCCCTTCGCCCATTCGCCAGTTTGTGCGTGGGTCATTGGGGGCGGGGGTGGCCGTGGCGGCGCGGGCGGCGGGCTCGCTCATTGTGAACAAGCTATTTGCCACGTATGCGCCCGCCGGTGGGCTCACGCTGCTGGCCCAGTTCCAGAACCTGATGGCCATGCTCACCACGCTGCCCTACGATGGCGTGCAGGTGGGCCTGGTGAAATATCTGGCGCCGTTGCGGCCGGGCAGCCCCCGCTACCGCACCTGGCTGGGCGCGGCCGCCTGCCTGAACGCGGCGGGCCTGCTGGCCGGCTTGGGCCTGCTGGCCGTGCGTGGCCTGCTGGGCTGGGGCTGGGCCAGCCTGGCCGCGTTTGCGCTGGGCATTGGGCTGATAACCGGGCAGGGCCTGCTCGGAGCGGTGCTGCTGGCCGCGGGTCGGCTGCGGGCTTACATTGGTTTGTCGGTGGCGCTGGCGGGGTGCGGCACGGCCGGCGTGGCAATCACGCTGTTCTGGCAGTGGCCGCTGAACCAGGTGCTGCTGAGCTATTTGCTGGCGCAGGGCCTCACGTTCCTGCTGGCGCTGGCGCTGGCCGCCCGCGCCGGGCTCTTGCAGCATCTGACGCTGCGGGCGCCCCTGAGCCGGCTGGCCCTGCGCCGCCTCAGCCAGTTCTTGCTGATGGCGGTGAGCACCTTGCTTTTTGGCAAAGCCGTGGACTATGTGTTGCGCGACTACCTGCTGGCCACTTTCGGCCCGGTCCGCACCGATTTGTGGCAGGCGGTGGCCAAGCTGTCGGACAACTATACTATGGTGTTTGGCGCGGTGATGAGCAGCGTGTTCTATCCCCGGCTGGCGGCCCTGGCGGGGCAGCCGCGCGCCGCCCAGCGCTACGTGCTGGGCGTGGCCGGGCTGCTGGCCCCGTTGCTGGCGGGGGGCCTTGGGCTGCTTTACGCTTGCCGGAGCTGGCTGCTGCCGTGGCTGTTTGCGCCACGCCTGCTTGGAGCCCAGGTATTTCTGGCCCCGCAGTTGCTGGGCGACTGGGCCAAGTTCCTCAGCTGGATTTTTATTTTTCAGCTCACAGCCAAAGCGCGAACCGGGGCCTACGTGGCGGTGCAGGCTGTGTCTGCCGTGGTGTTTGCGGCCCTGTTGGCATTGCTGCTGCCGCGCTTCGGGCTGCAAGGAGCGGTGCTGGCCCACGCCGGGCGGTATGCGTTGCTGCTAGCGGGCTGTGGGGTTTGGCAATGGAGAATGAGCAATGAGGAATGAGCAATGGGCAATGGGCAATGGGCAAAAAGAACGTCATGCTGAGCGCAGCCGAAGCATCTCGCGTGCTTCAACTAATTCAATCGATTGGTTTACTCTCGCGGTAGAGATGCTTCGGCTGCGCTCAGCATGACGTTCCTTTTGCTCATTGCTCATTGCTCATTGCTAATTGCTCACTGCACTACCAGGCACTTGACCACCGCGTCTTCTTCCGGGCGTAGGCGCAAGGTGTAGACGCCTGCCGCTAGGCCCTGCAGTTCCAGGGGCGCGCCCTGGGCCAGCGCGGCGGCGGGCCAGCCCACCTGCCGAATGGTTTGGCTGAGGGCGTTGAGCAGTTCACCAGCCACTGCGACTGCGGGCGCAGGCCGGGTAACTGTACGGTCAAGTTTCCGGCAGCAGCAGGGTTCGGAAATACACTCAATTGTGCCTGCAAAGCGCGTTGTACTGCCGTAGCCAGCGCAAACGGATACACCACCGTGGTGCTGGTGCAGCCCAGGTTGTTGGTGATGGTGAGGCGCACGGCCGTGCCGGCGCCCGTGCCCACGGCGTAGCGGTGGGGCGGGGGCGTGGGGCCGTCGTAGCGGGTGCCATCGCCAAAGTCCCTGCGCCAGCGCAGCAGCTGGGCATACTGCGGGCCAGGGCTGGAGAGGCTCACGAAGCGCAGGCTGTCGCCGCCCGCCGTGGCCGTGTAGCCAAACGTGGCCTGGGGCGGCGTCTGGCACAGGTTGGGCACGTAGGGACGCTCGGTGAGCTGTAGGCGCAGGTGGGAGAGGGGCTGGTAGGGCGCGGAGATGCCGGCGTACACGTTGCCCGTAATGGTCAACTCGCCGGCTGCGCTCAGGTCGAGGCTACGGCCAAAAGGTTCGTTGGCACTGACCGGCGTAACACGCTCCCATACCACGGATGCTCCACTCGTAGCGTTGGGCCGGTACACTGCCTGGTAAGTATCTAGTGTTTGGGTTACTGAACCGGGCGGCACGTGGTAACCGCTCACCAGCACGTCGCCATTTAGCAGGGGACGACCGTTTAGCAACACGCAGTTAGGGGTAGTAGAGCCGAGCGTGGCCGGGATACGCTGCTGCCACTGCACGTGACTCAAGCTGTCAAGCTGCAAAAGCTGTCCTTGTTCCTGGGTGCTGCCTGTGCCCACTATGCCGGTCAGGAGTAGCCCATTGTGCGGCGTGGGACGCACATCTTGCCAGGTATCTTACTGCGGGCTGCTAGTGGCTGGATGTGCGGGGTAGAATGGCGAAAGATTGGCCTCAAGGTAGAAAGGGAACGGTGAAAATCTTTCTGGCCGACAATACTCGGTTTTATCAATTACCGAGGGAAAATAAAAGCCCTGCTGCCCCGTGCTTTGCCTTTGCTAACTGCGAAGCCTTCCGCTGCAAGCAGCCACCTGTGCTTCTTTTGCGCCACCCGTTGCCCGCGCTCCATGCCCGACTCCTCATTCCTCATCCCTCATTCCTCATTGAGCGAAGCGCCCCTCGTCACCATCATAGCGCTTTGCCACAACCACGTGCCCTTCCTGCGCGAGGCCCTGAATTCCATTCTGGCCCAAACCTACCCGCAACTGGAAGTATGGCTCGTGGACGATGCCAGCACCGACGGCAGCCCCGAAATCTTGCGCGAATACGCGGCCCGAACCCCCGCCTGGCGCCTGCTTCTGCTGCCTGAAAACGTGGGCAACTGCCGGGCCTTCAACCAGGCTTTTCGGCAAAGCCGGGGCACGTTTGTGATTGATTTTGCTACCGACGACGTGCTGCTGCCCACGCGGGTAGCCGCGCAGGTGGCCCAGTTTCAGGCGGCTGGTTCCGGCGTGGGCGTGGTGTACTCCAACGCCGAATTGATGGACGAAGCCGGGCGTTTCCTGGGCCTGCACCACCGGCCCGATGGCCACGGCGGCTTGCGCCCTACCGGGTACGACCCCGCGCCGGCCAGCGGCTGGGTCTTTGCGGAGGTGCTGCGGCGCTACTTCATCAGCACGCCCACCATGATGATGCGCCGCGCCTGCCTCGAAGCCCTGGGCGGCTACGACGAAACGCTGGCCTACGAGGACTTCGATTTCTGGGTGCGGGCCAGCCGCGACTGGCAGTTCCAGTACCTCGATGCCGTGACCACCCGCAAGCGCAAGCACCCGCGCAGCATGAGCGCCCGCGCCTACCGCCGCCACGACCCCTACCTGGCTTCCACCATCCGGGTGTGCGACAAGGCCCTGGACCTGTGTCGCACTGCCGACGAGCGCGAAGCCCTGGCCGTGCGCCTGCGCTGGGAGCTGCGCCAGGCCCTGCGCCATCGCCACATGGCCCAGGCCCGTGCGCTGTATGCGCTGCTCGGCCTGACGGGGCATATTCGGTCCGTTGACCGGCTATTGGGCTTGCTAACCCGTCTGCCGCTCGGGTGAGGGCGTGTAGGAAGTTAAAAGTAATGGGTCAAAAGTCCAGTCATCCTGAGCGCAGCGAAGGATGACCGGGCTTTTGACTTTCTAAACAGGCTCTGTAAAACACCCTTTTAACTCACCGCTTTTACCTTTTACTTTTTTAACTCCCATCTTCTCCCTGGCACTGCCGTTCTTGCGCCCATGAGCTGGTTGTCTGCCAAATTTACCCGCGTTGTGCTGTTGCCGCTGCTGCTAAGCGCGACCACGGTGCTGGTGCTGGGCAGTTTCTTTGAAACCAGTGACGACCAAACGCTCGCGTGGTTGTTTTCGGGGGCGCTGGCAACGGGGCCCGTGCCATCGCTGCCACTGTATCTGCACGGTTATGGACACTTGCTGGCAGCTGCCTACGCAGTGGCGCCTGCCGTGCCGTGGTTGGGGCTGCTGCTGAGCGGGCTGCTGCTGGGTGCCACGGTGCTCACGTTTGCGGTGCTGGACTGGCTGCTGCGGCCCCTTTTGCGGCCAGCCGTTCTGGTGGTGGTCCTGGGCGTGTTTTTTAGCCTGGCCTGGGTCGAGCATTGGCTGTGGTTTAGCCACGGGCGGGTAGCGCTGTTGCTGGCAGGGGCGGGCGTGCTCTTTGCCGCCCAGCGGCCGGCGCAGCGCGGGGCGCTGGTGCTGGGCCTGGTGGCGCTGGGCCTGGCCTGGCTGGTGCGGCCCAGTCTGGCCGTGCTGGGCGCGGGTGCCGTGGTGCCCGCCGCGCGGCTGCTGGCCGGCGGCTGGCGCCGGGCTGCCCCGATATTGGCTGGCGCCGCGCTAGTTTTGGTGGTGGCGAGCATTGCCTTGCAATGGCAGCTAACACCCACCGAAGCCCGCACGCAGCAGCGCGATGCCTACTTCGCCCGCATTCTCGACTACAACCAGCTGCTGCCGCAGCCGCGCACAAGCGCCGACAGCCTGGGCACGGCCGCCATCGGCATGTGGCTGCTCGGCGATTCTACCGTGGTCAACGCCGACCTGTGCCGCCGTGCTTATCGCTTCGATGCCGCCGACTTTCTGCGCCACGAGGTGCCGGCCAAGCTGCGCCTGCGGCTCGGGTTGCTGGTGCGCGACTACTTCCCATTGCTGCTGGCCGTGGTGGTCACGGCCCTGGTCGTGGCCCGGCAGCGAGGCTTTCGGGGGTGGTTCTGGCTGGTGCAGCTGGGCTTTGCCGGCGCCTTGCTCCTGCTGGCGGGCCTGCTGAAGCTGCCGCCGCGGCTGGCGCTGCCGCTGCTGGATTTTTGGCTCCTGACCAACGTGATTTTCTGGTTGGAAAAGCGCCGTTCCGTCCCTGCTGCCGCGGCACTGTGCGCTCGTGACGGGAAAGAAGCTCCTCCGACGCCGCCGCTGGCAAGGGGCCTGGGCTTGGCCGCTGGCGCGCTGGTCATCGGCTTGTACGGAGCCAAAACCTGGCACCGGCACCAGGTCCTGCGCCGGGAGCAACACCAGCATCAGCTGGGGCTGAGCCAGATTGACCACCTCGGCCGAGGGCGCCTTCGCGTGCTGGCCGGCACCAACGACTTGCTCAAAAGCCTCTCGCCCTTTCGCAGCTACCGGTCCGCCCCCGGCCCGGTCCTGTTGCTCACCGGCTGGTCGGCCCACGATGCATCCCAGTCCCGGTTGCGCCGTGCCCTCAGCGGCTCGGCCGACCAGACGGCGTGCCTGCGCCGCCTGGCCCGCCTGCCCGGTTATGGTCCAGGAGCACGGGTGCTTTGGGTGCTCACCCCCGAAACAGCAAACTGGCTCAGCCGGCGCTTTCGCCTGCACGGGCCGCGCCTGATGCTCTCACCCGAGCTCGGCCAGCCGGCCATTCGCGCCGATTCGACGCTGCATGTCTACCATCTGCAAGGTTGCTCCAGCCACTGATTCGGGTCTGCAAAGTGGATTGATTGCCCTTTTTAGGATATAATGCCATAATCTTATACCCAGCCCCCTACGGTTCAGCCAGACCTTTGTTGCGCAAAAAGCGTTTCTTCACAACCCCTTCACGTTTTTCGCCCCACCCCATGCAAACCTCCATATCGATAACCCGCGGCGAAGTCCTTCAGCAAATGGAGGGCTACCTGAAAGAGAACATGAGCACCTTCCTCAAAAGCGTGGAAGACAGCTGGCAGCCGGCCGATTACCTGCCCGATTCGCGCCGCGATACTTTTTTTGACGAAGTAAAAGAGCTGCGCGAAAAAGCCAGCACCCTGAGCTACGACCTGCTGGCCGTGCTCATCGGCGACACCATCACCGAAGAGGCCCTCCCCAACTACGAAGCCTGGTTCCACGAGCTCGACAACATCAACCGCGACCGCAACAACGGCTGGGCCGAGTGGATTCGGGGCTGGACGGCCGAAGAAAACCGCCACGGCGACCTGCTGAACCGCTACCTCTACCTCTCGGGCCGGGTGAACATGCGCGAGTTTGAGGTGAGCACCCAGTACCTCATCAACGATGCCTTCGACCTGGGCACGGCCAACGACCCCTACCGCGCCTTCGTGTACACGAGCTACCAGGAGCAGGCCACCAACATTTCGCACCGCCGCGTGGGCCAGCTGGCCCGCAAAGCCGGCGACGACCAGCTCTCCAAAATCTGCGGCATGATTGCCGGCGACGAAACCCGCCACGCCCGCGTGTACAAGGCCTTTGTGACCAAGATTTTCGAGCTCGACCCCTCGGAAATGATGCTGGCCTTCGAGGACATGATGCGCAAGAAGATTGTGATGCCGGCCCACTACATGCGCGAAATGGGCGTGGAAATGGGCAAAACCTTTGGCCACTTCACCGACGCCGCCCAGCGCCTGGGCGTGTACACCAGCGCCGACTACACCGACATCCTGGACTCGCTCATCACCGATTGGGACATCGAGCACCTGAAAGACCTCACCGGCGAAGCCGAGAAAGCCCGCGACTACATCATGGCCCTGCCCAACCGCCTGCGCCGCGTGAGCGACCGCATGGCCGTGCCCAAGCTGGAGTACAAGTTCAAGTGGATTTCGTAAACCCAGCATCGGTTTGCTGCCAAACAGCCAGGCTTTCAGCAAGGAAAGCCTGGCTGTTCGGCTCTTACGCAGGGTGAGGGAGGGCCTCGGGGCGCGCCGCTTCCCAGCCCACCAGCGCCGCTTTGCGTGGGGCGCCCCAGCGGTACTGGCCCAGCTCACCGGTTTGCCGAATGACGCGGTGGCAGGGAATGAGGTAGGCCACCGGATTGGCCCCGGTGGCGGTGCCGGCGGCTCGCACGGCGGCACCTTGCCCGGCAGCGGCGGCGAGTTGGGAATAGGTCCGCAGCTCGCCTTCCGGAATGCGCAGCAGCGACTCCCAGCTTTTGAGTTGGAAAGGCGTGCCTTTCAGGTGCAGGTGCAACCGGTCGGGGGGAGTAAAATTGCGGGTAAAAAACCGGGTTGCCTGCCCGTGGCTGGCCGTTTCGGCTGCGGCAAATGTGGCATTGGGCCATTCCAGGCGCAGCTCATTCAAGGCCGCTGCGTCGTCTTCCGCAAACGCCAGCTTGCAGATGCCCTTTTCCGTAGAGGCCACCAGGTAGCGGCCAAACGAGCTTTCGCCGAAGCTGTAGCGAATGGTCAGGGCCGCGCCGCCGTGGCGGTATTCGCCGGGCGTCATGGCTTCCAGCGTCACGAATAGGTGGTGCAGGCGGCCGGTGCCGGACAAGCCGGTTTCGTGGGCTGCCTCTGCCAGGGAGGCAGCCTGGCGAAGCATCCGCTTGGCGTGCTCCAGGCTCAGGAATTGCAGAAATTTCTTGGGCGAAACGCCGGCCCACTCCTGAAACTTGCGCTGGAAGTGAAACGGGCTCCAGTGCGCCTGGGCCGCCAGCTCCTCCAGGCTGGGCTGCGTGTGAAAATGGGCTCCGGCGTAAGCCAGCGCTGCGGCGATGCGCTCATAGTCAGTCATGGGAATGATTCGCTGATTGACTACAAATTTCGCGTTGAACAGCAAGGAGCGAAACCCGATTCTTGCGCAGTTTGAGTAGGCTCATCGAAAAAAAGAACGTCATGCTGAGCGCAGCCGAAGCATCTCTACCGCTTTGTTGCAACGGTCCTGGCGATGTGGTAGAGATGCTTCGACTGCGCTCAGCCGGACGGTCTTTGGACAGTTATAGCAGGAGTAGCGCTTTTACTTCTCCACCTTCACGCCTTTCCAAAAGGCTACGCGGCCTTTTATTTCCTTGGCCGCATCCTTCGGTTCAGGGTAGTACCAGGCGGCGTCTTTGTTTTTATCGCCGTTCACGTTCAGCGAATAGTAGCTGGCGCGGCCTTTCCAGGGGCAGGAAGTCTGGGCGATGCTGTCTTCAAAAAACTCTTTTTTGATGGAATCGGCGGGAAAATAGTGGTTGTTTTCGACGACAATGGTATCGTTGCTTTCGGCTACGACGGTGTTGTTCCAGATGGCTTTCATGGGTGGGTTGGGAGTGGAAATGTCATTCCGAACAGAGCGAAGAATCTGGAGAATGCGGTTATTACACCTCAGATTCCTCGCTCTGCTCGGAATGACAGATGAGCCAATTGAACATTGCCCGTACTGCGCTTGTTTTCTAAGCCTATCCTGAAAGAGAAATTATATGGCCGTTGGCTTCCGCTTCCGCGATTTTGTGCCCGAAGACCAACCCGAGAAGGGCTTCGAGTCGTTATTTAAGCTGTTTATGCAGCTTGTCACCATCACCAGCGGCGATGTGGGCGAGGCCCTGCAGTGGCTCAATGAGCTCGACAAGCAGTATGGCCTCACCGACGACAACTACGGCATGGGCAACTTCATCGATGACCTGAAGAAAAAAGGCTACATCGATGAGAATGAGCAGGAAAAGGGCGAATTTAAGATTACGCCCAAAACCGAGCAGGGCATTCGCAAGAGTGCCTTAGAGGAGATTTTCGGGAAGCTAAAAAAGAGCAGCACCGGCAACCACCGCACGCCCCACACCGGGCAGGGCGACGAGCAGAGCACTGACCTGCGCGAGTTTCGCTTCGGCGATTCGCTGGAATCTATTCAGATGTCGGAGTCCATCCGCAACGCCCAGCTCAACCACGGCATGGAGGGCGACGACTTCATGCTGACCGAAGGCGACCTCGAAGTGCGCGAAAACGAGCACAAGAGCCAAACCAGCACCGTGCTGATGATTGACATCTCGCACTCGATGATACTCTACGGCGAGGACCGCATCACGCCGGCCAAGAAAGTGGCCATGGCCCTGGCCGAGCTGGTGAAGCAGAAATACCCCAAGGATTTTCTCGACGTCATCGTGTTCGGCAACGACGCCTGGCAGATTGAGGTGAAGGACTTGCCCTACCTGCAGGTGGGCCCCTACCACACCAACACCGTGGCCGGCCTGGAGCTGGCCATGGACCTGCTCCGCAAGCGCAAAACGCCCAACAAGCAGATTTTCATGATTACCGACGGCAAGCCCACCTGCCTGAAAGAGGGCAACGGCTATTACAAAAACAGCTTTGGCCTCGACCGCAAGGTGGTGAACAAGACGCTGAACCTGGCCGCCGCCGCGCGCCGCGTCAAAATTCCCATCACCACGTTCATGATTACCTCCGACCCGTATTTGCAGAAATTCGTGGAGGAATTCACGGAGGTAAACCAGGGAAAGGCCTACTATTCGGGCCTGAAAGGGCTGGGGCACCTCGTGTTCGAGGACTACAAAAAAAACCGGCGCAAGACGCTGTAACAGTCTGTCATGCTGACGAAGGAAGCATCTTATCACGGCTGCCTTTTTCAGTTCACTTAATGCAATCAGCGCGGACGTGATAAGGTCCTTCGCGCTGCTCAGGATGACAATTAATTTCCCTTCATGGCCAACGACCAGCTTCCAACCAACCATTTCGCACACATCACCACCCTGGGTCAGCTGAAAAAGTCGGCCTACAAATCCCGCTCGGTGAAAGCCGAATTGCGGGAAAACCTCATCCGCAAGCTCCGCGTGAAGGAAGACGTGTTTCCCGGCATCTTCGGCTACGACGAAACCGTGATTCCGGAGCTGCAGCGTGCCATTCTGGCCGGGCACCACATCAACCTGCTGGGCCTGCGCGGGCAGGCCAAAACCCGCATTGCGCGCCTGCTCATCAACCTGCTTGATGACTACATGCCCGTGGTGGCCGGCTCGGAGCTGAACGACGACCCGCTGCAGCCGCTGTCGGTATTCGCCAAAAACCTCATTGCCGAGCACGGCGACAACACGCCCGTGGCCTGGGTGCACCGCGACGAGCGCTACACCGAGAAGCTGGCCACGCCCGACGTATCGGTGGCCGACCTCATCGGCGACGCTGACCCCATCAAGGCCGCTACCCTAAAACTGCCCTACAGCGACGAGCGGGTGATTCACTTCGGCCTGATTCCGCGGGCACACCGGGGCATTTTCGTGATTAACGAGCTGCCCGATTTGCAGGCGCGCATCCAGGTGTCGCTGTTCAACATCCTGCAGGAGGGCGATATCCAGATTCGCGGTTTCAAGGTGCGGCTGCCGCTCGATATCCAGTTCGTTTTCACCGCCAACCCCGAGGATTACACCAACCGTGGCTCAATCGTGACGCCGCTCAAGGACCGGATTGACGCCCAGATTATTACGCACTATCCGAAGTCGATTGAAATCGGCAAGCGCATCACCAAGCAGGAAGCCCGCATCAAAGACGAGCAGAAGGGCATGGTGACGAGCAACGAAATCATCCACGACCTGGTGGAGCAGGTGGCCGTGGAGGCGCGCGGCTCCGAGTTTGTGGACGCCAAGTCGGGCGTGTCGGCCCGCCTCACCATCTCGGCCTACGAGCAGGTAATTGCCGGGGCTGAGCGCCGGGCCCTGGTGAATGGCGAAAGCAACACCTACGTGCGCCTGGGCGACTTCATCTCGGCCGTGCCCGCCGTGACGGGCAAGGTAGAGCTGGTGTACGAAGGCGAGCAGGAGGGCGCCGGCATTGTGGCCGAGAAGCTGATGGGCAAAGCCATTCGCACGCTGTTCCTGAACTATTTCCCCGACCCCGACAAGAGCAAAAAGCTCAAAAACCGCGTCTCGCCCTACAAAACGGTGCAGGAGTGGTTCGGCAACGGCAACACGCTGGACCTGCTGCATGACGCCAGCACCGAGGACTACCGCAAGGCCCTCGACAACGTGCCCGGCCTGCGCGACATCGTGACCGAGCTGCACCCCAACGAAACGCCCGAGCACACCTACTTCCTGATGGAATTCCTGCTCCACGGCCTGGCCGAGCACAGCCTGATTTCGCGCAACCGCCTCACGGCCGGTGCCCAGTTCAAGGACTTGCTTTCTTCGATGTTCACCATGCCCAGCTTCGGCGAGGATGACGACGACGAGGATGAGGACGAGAAGCCACGCCGTCGGCGGTAGTCGGCGGAAGGAGTGTTGAAAAAGCCCCGCGTACCGATTGGTGCGCGGGGCTTTTTTAATTACAGCCCGGTTGAACATCAATCCACAAGCAGCGGCCGGTGAATAGAGCAGCCTTCGACTGTTAGGCGAAGCGAATACAGCCCGCTGGCTAAGTTGCTAATATCCAAATCGGTTTTCAGACCAGTGGCGGGCAGCGGGCGTGGCGCATACGTACGCAGGCATTGGCCCAGGGCATTGTATAAGGCTATTTCTATGCGGGGAGCACCAGGGCCAGCAGGCAAAAGCAAAGTGGTAGCATGACTGGCCGGATTGGGAAAAAGCGTCGTGGCTGTTGGCAGGAGGCTGTTCTGACGAGTAGCCATCACGGCAGCCGGTACGGTCACATTGCTTGATTGAACAGTGTTTCCGCCAGCAGTGACGGCAACCGAGTAGGTACCGGGCGTAGCGACGGTGAGGTTGGGTGTGGTCGCGCCAGTATTCCAACGGTAGGTGGCCCCTGGCACGGGTTGGCTGGTGGCATTGGGGCTGGCATCGGCGTTGAGGCGAAACAGCGTGGGCGGGACCTGCACCCCATTGTAGGAGCCTAAATTACCTCCCACGATGATGCGGCCATCGGCTTGCACGGCAATGGCCCCCACGTATTGGTCGAAGCCGGTTCCGCCCGAGTTAAAGCTCGTATCTACAGTGCCGTTGGGGTTAAGACGCAGCAGGTAGCGCGAAACGGGTACGCCCTGGTAGGTGGTCATGTTCCCCCCCACGAGCAGCTTGCCCCCGGGTTGCTCTATTACTTGGGACGCAAAGCTATCGAAGTTGGCGCCGGCCGTGTTAAAGGTGGGGTCGAGCACGCCATTGGGGGTCAGCTTGACCAAGCCAAACGGAATGGCGCTTCCACTAAGCGTAGTGGAAGAGCTACAAACCGTGATGCTACCATCGGCCAGCAGGGTGAGGCCGCGCACATTCACGTTAAAGCCCGACACCTGGCCCGGCGGCTGAGGCATGAAGGTGGCATCCGGGCTGCCATCGGCCTCGAGGCGCATCAGGCGCAGGCGCTGCAGAAAACGGGGGCTATAACTTGTGAGGTTGTAAGCCGAAAATTCGCCGCCGGCCAGAATTTTGCCGCTGGGCAGCACGAGCAAGTTGCTGATGACGCCGTACGCGGGATAAAAACCATCGCCCCCTACGTTGAAGCTGGGGTCGAGGCTGCCATCGGGAAAGAGGCGTACCAGTAAATCGGGTGCATCTGTGTCGCCATTGTAGGAAGTGGCCGTGCTGCCGGCCAGAATGCTGCCATTGGGCAGCACGGCCAGCGAATATACGGTGCTGGTATTGGTGCCACCGAAACCCGTGCCCCCAGCGTTGAAGCTGGGGTCGAGGCTGCCGTTTGGATTCAGTCGCACCAAGCCCCGCGATACCGGCAGGCCGTTGTAAGTGGTGAATTCTCCACCGACCAGAATTTTACCATCGGGCTGCACCACTACTGCATGCACGGTGCCGCTACCGCTGAGGCCGCCGCTGAAACCTGTGCCACCTGCATTAAAACTAACATCGCGCAGCCCATCGGCATTTATGCGAATCATCCCAAGGGGCGTAGCCGGGTCATTGTTGTAGCGTAAAAAAGCTCCAAGTACGAATGCCTTGCAATCGGGCAATGGCACGATGGACCGAATGGTGCCCGTGCCACAGCCCTGGCCCCCGACGTTGAAGCCGGGGGTGTTGGCCGCCGCCGTGAGCGTGAGGGAGCCGCTAGCCGGCAGGCTCACAGTACCAGCGGGGCTTATGCTCACGCCTAGCCCACATTGAGCCTGGATAGTGCCATGTACTACCAGTAGCAGGCCAAGTCCAAGCACCAGCCGCTGATACAGCTGGCCTAACCCAAAAAATACTGTAGTGGTCATACAATAAGTTCAAGAAAGAAATAGGTAAGGGTAAATCTACTCATAATTTGCCCGTTTCCTGACCGATTACAAATTCCAGGATGTGTCAATAGTGGCCGCTGTGCCGCCCGACGACGCATGGCATACGCTGTTGGTCGGGTCCACCACGGGGCGGCATCACTAGCATAGGAGTGAGGCTACAAAAAAGACCGCCAGGCCATTCGCACGCTGTTCCTGAACTATTTCCCCGACCCCGACAAGTCCAAGAAGCTTAAAAATCGCCCTTCGCCGTACAAGACCATTCAGGAGTGGTTTGGCAATGGCAAGACCCTCGACTTGCTGCACGATGCCAGCACGGCCGACTACCGCAAAGCGCTGGACGAGGTGCCCGGCCTGCGCGACATCGTGAACGAGCTGCACCCCAACGAAACGCCCGAGCACACCTATTTCCTCATGGAATTCCTGCTCCACGGCCTGGCCGAGCACAGCCTGATTTCGCGCAACCGCCTCACGGCCGGCGCCCAGTTCAAGGACTTGCTTTCTTCGATGTTCACCATGCCCAGCTTTGGCGAGGATGACGACGACGAGGACGAAGAAGAAAAGCCCGCCGTCGGCGGTAGTCGGCGGAAGGAGTGTTGAAAAAGCCCCGCATGCCAACAGGTGTGCGGGGCTTTTGCGGTATTCTGTACTCTGCTTACTCAATCGCCAGGGACTGGGTACTGGTTCCCAGACCCTCGGCGGTGGCGCGCAGGGTGTAGAGACCAGCGGGCAGGTGGCTGATGTCGAGCGTGGTGGGCCCGCCCGTTGGCAATTCCTGCCGGCTCACGCGCTGGCCCAGGCCATTGTATAGCTCCACGCGCCCGTTGCGGGCTGCGCCCGTTGGCAGCGCCAGTTGCACGGTGCCGTGGGCGGGGTTGGGGTAGCAGGTCAGCAGCAAGGCGTTGGCCGAAGTTCGGGAGGCCGTCACCACTTGGTTGAGACGGGCCTTGACGTTGGGGCTGCTTCCATTCAAGCCATTGTCGACGATGACCAGCAGCGGGAAACCACCGTAGACGGTGCCCATGGCCAAAGCGGTGCCGGCGCAGTTGCTCATGAGCCGGGGGGCGGTGAAAGCGGTGCTATAGGAGGCCTTGTGCCACGCCGCCGTGCCCGAACCGGTCGTGGAGTTATAGGTTGCAAAAATGCCAACGCCATTCGGCTCGCCCGTGGCCATTACGCTGCTGGGATTGGTCACCGCGAAGACGGTGGCCGCGCCGAAACCGCCCTGCCCGGTGCCAGGGTACAGGCGCACGGCATTGCCGGGGCCATCGGCCATCACCACGTCCAGCACCCCATCGCCGGTCAGGTCGGCTACGTCGGTGGGGCCGGTGCGGGCGATAGGGGCGGTGCCAGCGAGCACAAAGCCGCCTTGGCCGTTGCCGAGGTAGGTTTTCAGCAGGTTGGTGGAGGTGCTGCCCACCAGGCAGTCGAGCTGGCCGTCGTTGTTAAAATCGGCTAAGTGAAGGTTCGGGCTGCTGGCACTTAGGTCCAGCGGCACATCGGGCGCAGCCGTGAAGCTGCCCTGGCCGTTGCCCAGGCGCACGGCCAGCACCGTCGAAGCAGACCCGGCCGGCGCCAGCACGGGCACCACAAAGTCGAGGTTGCCGTCGGCATTCACGTCGCCCACCTGCACGCGGCCGGGAGTGCCCGCCATGGGCACGGCCACCGCGGCGCCAAAGCCCCCGAGGCCGTCGCCCAGTGCCACCGATACCATGCGCAGCGCACTGCCGTTGGAGCTGGTGAGCAGGTCGAGCTGGCCGTCGTTGTTCATGTCGGCCACGGCAATGCTGCCGGGCTGCGGGCCGGTACTAAGCAAGGTGGCGGGCCCAAAGAAGCCTGGGCTGGCGGAGCTGCCGAGGCGCAGACGCACCCGGTCGTTTTGGGCGTCGGCCAGCAGCAGGTCGAGCAGGCCATCGTTGTTGAGGTCGGCCAGGGTGGGTTCGTACAGGGCGGTGCCCACCTCGGGCAAGCTGCTGCTCCCAACAAAATCCGGAGTGAAAAGCCCACTGCCCGCCTGGGTACGGAACTGGTACACGGTGCCGGCCACGGCCGGGCTGCCCGCGCCGGTGCCGTGCACCGAGGCCGGCACGGTCACGCTCACCGTTGCGCCCAGCCCAAAGCCCTGGGTGGTGTGGAAGCCCAGCTGGGTGGTGCCGTCGCCCCGCACCGTTCCGGTAAGGAGGCCGTTGCGCCGGTTGCCAAATACCCGAATGCCGCTGGCGCCGGCTACGGGCTGCGAAAACGTCAGCTCAGCGTCGCCAGATGCCGAGGCATCCATGGCATTGCGGCCGGGAGCAAAGCGGGTGATGGTGGGCGCTTGGGCAGTGGCCCGGCTGGGCGGCAAGACCGTGCAGGCCGCTCCTGCAAATAAAATGGTACAGATTTTTTTCATGGCAGAGCCGGGCAAGAAGGAAAGATAAAGCAATAATACTCAAATGGTCAGCTATATGGGCCGTATTGGCATGCTGCCGCTCACCCATACATGCCCTGTGCCATCGACGGCGATGCTCTGGCCGGCGCCTAGGCGGCCGGTGGGGGTGGGCAGGGCGCTGGCCCGGCGGCAGCGGCAGTCCGGCCCCAGCCGGGCCACGAAGGCCTGCTTTTCCCCGCGCCCGCGCAGCCAGACGCCGCCCATCAGCACCGTACCGCTGGCATGGCCGGTCAGGTAATAGTCGCCGTGCCGGTCGCGCGCCACGGCGGTGGCGGTGAGGTCACCTCCAGTTCGGGCGCCTGCAAGGGCTGCACCCATTGCCAAGGGGGTTTGGCCGACGTGGGTTGGGCTTGTGCAGTCGGGGCCATGCCCAGCAGCAAAACCAGGAGCGCCGGGAAGAGGCAACTAAACATAGCTTGGGTTTTGGGACAAGTAGCCAGGGAGACGCAAAATAGAACGCCAAGCCCGGCTAGCGTTTTCTAACTGTCACCGATTTAGTAAGTAGCAGGCAAGGCGCTGCTGCTACTCGGAGCATCTTTGCGCTGCGTATGACTATGCTGAACCGATTCACATTATCCAAGACCTTGCCCTTCGCCACCCTGCTGCTGGCGCTGCTGCCGTTTCTGGGGCTTATGTTGTTTGCCCAGCCCGCCATCGATGACTTCGACAATGCTGCAACCGTGGCCCGGCTCGGGCGCTGGGGGGCGCAATGGTATTGGTACACGCATTGGTCGGGGCGCTTCGTGGTCATTGGGGTGTCCACGCTGCTCAACCCGCTTTCCCTGATGGAACGCCACGGGGCGGCGCCGGCGGGGCTCTGGGTATTGCGCGGGGCATTAATCACGCTGGCGCTGAGCCTGGTTTTGGCGCTGCAACAGCTTTTTCGGGCCCTGCAATTAGTGCTTGCGCCTGCTGATGAGCTGCATGGCCACTCGTTTAGCTGGGGAGCCGCGCTGGCCGTGGCCATATTAAGCCTGAATGCACTGCCTGAACCGTTTTCGCTGCTTTTCTGGTACAGCGGAGCCCTTAATTATGGGCTGCCGCTGGTGTTCACCCTGGGTTTCGCTGCGGCCTTGCTGCGGGCCGGGCGCCTGCCACCGGGAGCACGGGGGCGGGGGCGATGGGCCGGGTTGGCCACCCTCAGCCTGATAGGAGCCGTGGGGGGCGGCGAGGTGGCCATGCTCTGCTGCGGGGTGTTGCTGGCGGGGGCGCTGCTGTGGCCCAGGGCTCAGGCCACGGCAGCGTCGGCCGGCTTCCGGCAGCTGCGGGCGCTTTGGGTGGGGGTGTTTTTCATCACGGCCGGGGTATTGGTGGGGGCGCCGGGCAACCGCGAGCGCCACGGCATGGCCGACCCCGACCCCGCTGGCCCTTACCACCGCTGGCTGTTGCTTGGGCCCCATACCGCGCTGGCGACTGCCCGGCTGGCGGCGCGCCCGCCGGTGGCTGGGGCCGCGCTGCTGCTGGCCGTTGCGGTGCTCGGCACGGCTTCGGCCGGCCGGGTCCGCCCTGCGACTAGTCGGCGCGAGCTGGGGCTGGTGCTGGGGGGCTTCGCACTGCTCAATTGTGCCGGCGTCGCCTTTTTGAAGGCCTTTTACTTACATGATATGTGGGTGGAAGCCCTGCCCGGCCGGGTGGTGAACGTGTTGGTAGTGCAACTGCTGGTTTCGACCACTGCCCTGGCTTTGTGGGCGCGGGAGCGGCTGCCGGGCAGGCTGCCCGAGTGGCGCGGGCGGGCGTTGCATCCGGCCCTGGGGGCGCTGGGACTACTTCTCCTGCTGACGGGGCAAACACGTCAGGCCTGGCAGGAGCTCTTGTTCATGGCCCCCGATTACGCCCGGCAGATGCAGGCCCGCTACAACCTGCTGAACGCAGCGCACCGCCGGGGGAGGCAGGCCGCGGCCGTGGTGCCGCCGCTCCGGCTGCCGCAGGTCTGGGGACTGCTGGCGCCCATTCCATCGGCCCGGCAGCGGGCCGATGTGCACGTAGAATTGTTTGAGGATGCCCGGCAGAAAAACAACCTGTTCCTGGCCCATTACTACGGCATCCGCAGCGTGCGGCTATCGGAGCCCCCGCCGCTGCCTCAGCCCTGAATGAGGCCAGGGCTCCGAATGTGTGCACTGCCTGAAAAGCTGCCAAATGCCGAAACAGCGAAGCTGTTTCGGAAGGGTGTCGTTTGCCGGTCGGACGCCTACGGCGTTGGACCGGGCGGAACCGTCTTGCTAAACAACTTCAGCTTCTTTACAACAGGAAATCAACAGGAAGGGCGGCAATTTTTGCGCATCATTCATTTCCCTGCTCCCATGAAAAAAATCGCGGCGGTTACCCTCTTATTCTGGATAATGAAAATCTGCGCCACGACGCTGGGCGAAACAGCCGGCGACCAGCTGGCCCAAACCATGAAGGTGGGCTACGGCGCCAGCTCCCTGATGTTGCTGGGCTTTTTTGCGGTGCTGCTGCTGGGGCAGCTGGCCGTATCGCGCTACATCCCGGCCCTGTACTGGGCCACCATTTTGGCCACGAGCACGGCCGGCACCACCCTTTCCGACTACATGGACCGCACCCTGGAATTGGGTTACGCCACCGGCTCCCTCATTCTGGTGTCGCTGCTGGTACTCGTGCTGGGGCTGTGGTGGCTGCGCGAAAAGTCCTTGTCCGTCACCGAAATCAAAACCCGCACCGGGGAAATCTTTTACTGGGCCGCTATTCTGGTTTCCAACACGCTGGGTACGGCCCTGGGCGACTTTCTGGCCGATGATTCCGGGCTGGGGTTTGGTGGCGGCGCCTTGCTCATTGGCAGTCTGCTGGCCGTGCTGGTGCTGGCCTATTACTTCACCCGCATTTCGCGGGTGCTGCTGTTCTGGGTGGCGTTTGTGCTCACGCGGCCCTTCGGAGCCACGTTTGGCGACCTGCTCACCAAACCCACCAGCAAGCAGGGCCTGGGATTTGGCACCCAGGGCGCTTCGCTGATTCTGTTTGGGCTGTTGGTGGTCCTGGTGCTGTACGAAACACTGCGAAGACCGGCAACCGCCGACCCTCGGACGTTGCTGTAAGGAACGCAACGGGTGAAAAAGCAGCAAGCACGCCTTGTTCCGACGGCGCGCAGTCGGGCGCGTGCTTTTAGGTTATGCGGCTAGCGCAAGCAGCCAAAATGCGTGCACGCCGGGCATTCACCGTATGGCTATATCTATGAAACGGTGAAATAATTTATCTTGCCCAAAAATTTCATTCTTTATGCGCCGTCTCTTACTCGTTTTCTTGTTCCTGCTCACCCTGGCATCCGTCCAGGCCCAGGCCCAAACCCTCAAGCCCGTGCCGCCGGTACAGGGCAAGACCGTGGGGCAAACCCTGGCCATGATGGGCATCGCCTCGCGGTTCTATTCGGCCCTGAAGCTGGCCAAGCTCGATTCCATTCTGAATAGCACGCCCAAAGTGCAGTACACCGTCTTCGCGCCCACCAACGACGCCTTCGACCGCCTCGAAGAAAAAGGGGTTAAGCTGACCAGCAGCTCGGTCAAAGGCATCGACCCGCACCAGTTCGACCTGATGATGAAATTCCACGTCGTGCCCGGCCGCTACACCACCGAAGCCCTCAAAGCCGGCCAAAGCCTGCGCACCCTTAACACGGTGCTCAACATCAAAATAACCGCGCAGGGACCCAAAATATTCGTCTCCGGCCTCAACACGGCGCCCGTTGAATTGCGCAACGCCTACATTCTGTGCAACAACGGCGTCATTCACCTCATCGACGACGTGATGATTCCCTTCTCCCGGAACCAACTGAAGCCCAACGCCGAACTGCCAAAGTAAAAGCAACGACAAAAGCGGCCATGCAGCGAAGTATCTCGCTCGCTCCGCCTGTCATCCTGAGCAGCGCGAAGGACCTTCTCATCGCCGAACAGTCTGCAGTAATTTCAAACTGCACAAACGTGAGAAGGTCCTTCGCGCTGCTCAGGATGACAGGTGATTGAGTCACTACTCCACGCGAGATGCTTCGGCTGCGCCTCTCCATGACGTTATTTTATTCGCCCACGCGGCCCGTGCCCAGCCAGCGCGCCACCGGGTAGCGGTTGTGGCCGGCCTCGTGGTAGGGCGAGTTCAGGTACACCCATTCCAGCTGCGCGGCACCGTTGGCGGCAAAGGGTGGGTTGTCTTTTTTGAGCTTTTCCAGGCGCTCCCGCAGCTTGGGGTCGCGGCGCAGCAGGTCGGCAGCCAGGTCCTCGAATACGTAGTCGGAGTAGTGCTCCTTCTGCTGAAGCACGCTGTCGAAAAAGCCCCAGGCGAAGAACGAGTCGGTGGCTTGCGGCTCCAGCGTTTCCATCAGGTAGCGCACCGGCGCCGCGCCATTGAGGTACACCACGAAGTCACCCGGCTGGAAAGTGGCCGTTTCCGAACCGGTGCGTAGCTGGGCTTGGCTGTGCACATAATGGCCCTCGAAGGGCTTGGGTGTGGTCTTAAACTCCTCAAAATAATAGAATTCCACAGGCACCGTCACCTCGCGGGACAGCGGTTTGAGGGTGGCACCGTTGCGTCGCAGAATGTCCGCCACTTCGCCCCAGGCTTTGGGAAGGATATAAGCCGCGGGCCGGCTGGCCGTAGCGGTGGGCTTAAAGGTGTTGAAGTACTTCACGGGCCGGGTAAACGGCTTGGCGCGGTCGTAGTACAGGCGCGGCTGGCCGCTGATTTCGCTGGGCTTATGGCCAGCTTCGTAGCCCCGAAACTGAACGGTTTCGTGCTGCGTGTCGTCCAGGGCCCAGGCGAGGGGGAAGGTGGTTTGGGCGGCCTGGTCGGTGGCGGCCTGGGCGCGGGCCGCCGCGAGGGCACCGGCCTGCTGGCCCACGGTTTCGAGCATGGTCAGCAGAAAATCGTAGGTGGAGTGCACGCGGGGCGCAAAGGCCTTCAGCATGTGCGTTTCGGGCATGAAGCCGATGGTGTTGAACAGGGCCGCGTAGCCGGTGGAGTAGCGCGGCGATTCCAGAAACGCCCGCAGGCCGCTTTCCGGCGTCTCGCCCTCAAAGTCGACGTAGGGCGTCATGGGCCACTTTTTCTGCTCCATGCTTTTGTAGAGCGCCGGCAGCAACTGGCCTTGCAGGTAGGTGCCCAGCGCCGGCGCCAGCTTGCTGTGCTGGGTGGCAATGAGCGTCATGGTGTACTGGTAGTCGGCGCCGTTGGACGTATGCGTTTCCACAAACACGTCGGGCTGCCACTTCTGGAAAAGCTGTGCGAAGGACCGGGCATTGCGCGATTCCTGCTTGATGTAGTCGCGGTTCAAATCCAGGTGCCGGGCGTTGCCCCGGAAGCCGTAGGTGGCCGGCCCCTGCTGGTTCACGCGGGTGGTGGCGTTGCGGTTCAGCATGCCGTCGATGTTGTAGACCGGCACAATGACGACCGTGACCTGACCCAGCAGCTTCAGCAGCGGCTTTTGTTGCAGCAGGTCGCGGGCCAGCATCATGCTGGCGTCGATGCCCTCGGGCTCGCCGGGATGGATACCGTTTTGAATGAACAGGATGCGCCGGTTTTTCTGGCGGGTGCTGGCCGGGTCGGCGTCGCCGTCGGCGCTTAGCACTACTTCATGCAGCGGCAGGCCCGCATCGGTGGGGCCGGCTTCGGCCAGGTGCACATGCTGTGGATAGGCCGCCGCCAGCTTCTGGTAGTGGGCCAGGCATTCGGCGTAGGTCGCGGTGGTGTTGCCGGCCGGGTCGTTTTCGAACGGGGTGCGCCAGGCAGGCGCCGGGGTGGGAGCGAGGGTCATCAGCGAAAGCAGGAGAAGGAACATAGTAGCGCGAACTTTGTAGTTCGCGTTTCCGCGCCGTTTCAATTGGTTGTGACGGCGTGGAGACGCGAACTACAAAGTTCGCGCTACTATTTCGCATCTGCCCGTAAACGGTGGCACTACCTTTACCCACTTCTTATTCCCTGATAACCTTTGAAAAAGCCCCTCATTCTCGTTTCCAACGACGACGGCATCACCGCCCCCGGCATCCGCCACTTAGTTGAAGCCGTGCAGGCCCTGGGGGCCGAAGTGGTGGTGGTGGCCCCCGACTCGCCGCAGTCCGGCATGGGGCACGCCATCACCATCGGCCACGCCCTGCGCCTCACCGAAAACCCCGTTTTCGGCCCCGACGTGAAGGCCTACGAATGCTCCGGCACCCCCGCCGACTGCGTGAAAATTGCCAAGCACTACGTTCTCAAAGACCGTACGCCCGACCTGGTGGTATCCGGCATCAACCACGGCTCCAATGCCTCGGTAAACGTTTTGTACTCAGGCACGATGTCGGCTGCCATTGAAGCGGCCATTGAAGGGCTGCCGGCCGTGGGTTTCTCCCTTTGTGAGTACGGCCCGAAGGCCGATTTCTCGCACGTCGGCCCCTGGGTGACGCAAGTATGCCGCCTCGCGCTGGAGCAGGGCGTGCCCGTCGGCACGGCGCTCAACGTGAACATTCCCAAGAATTCGGCCACGCCCATTGCCGGCCTGCGCCTCGCCCGGCAGGCCCGCGCCAAGTGGCAGGAGGAATTCGACCGCCGCCTCGACCCCTACCAGCGGCCCTACTACTGGCTTGTGGGCTCCTTCGTCAACCTCGACGCCGGCACCGATACCGACGAGTGGGCCCTGGCGCACAACTACGTTTCCGTGGTGCCGTGCCAGTTCGACCTGACCGCCGCGCACGGCCTGGCCCACCTCAGCACCCAGTGGCAGCTGCCCCTGCCCGAGCCGACCGACACGGCCGTGCCGCCCCAGCCCATTGCATCGGAAGACTACGGGGTAGCCTCTCAAAACTAAAGGCCCGCTGGGTATGGGCGTTTGGTTGTTTTCAGTGAAGCTGTTTAGCAAGTCGGTTCCAACCGGTCCGACGCCCTAGGCGTCCGACCGGTTGTCGTCAGAACTGACCGTCTACTTACAACCAGTCGGACGCCTAGGGCGTCGGACCGGCAATCGAGACACTGCCTAAGCAGCTTCAGTATAATGCTATCCGAACAACAGCACTAAAAAACGGTCCTACAGAGCAGAGCGAAGCAGCTCTCCCGCTTCGATGAACCAATTGGATTGCATTGCGCGGTAGAGATGCTTCGACAAGCTCAGCATGACGGCCTAACCAGTTGGTTACTTTCCTTTGTGCACAAAAAAGCCCTGGCTCACTGACCGGGGCTTTTTTACGATGATAGAAACGGGTTTGTGTGGCACATGCGGCACTGGCGGACGCGGTATTTGCCGCACCCTTTTGGGCGGCGTGCTGACGTGGGTCGATTTGCGGACCACCACCGGCCGGGTGGCCTGGGTAGGGCCGGGCAGCGCCACACGGTGCAGGGCCACTACCTCGGTGACTACTGCCAGCAGCAGCACCATCAGCAGGACTGATACTAAAAGCTTCAAGTAAGTTTTCACGGAAAGACGAATGACTACCCGAAGGTAGTTTCCGACCTATGAAGGTGACATGAACCCGGTTACGTTGAAACCGGGCGGGCCAAAGTCCAGCACAAAAGCTGTGCCTTTGCCCACTTCCGACTCGGCCCGGAGCGTGGCGCCGTGAAAGCCGGCGATGGTTTGGGCAATGGGCAGGCCCAACCCGTATCCCTCCGGCGAGCCCGGCGCATTAGCGTGGAAGCGCCGGAACCGGTCGAACAAAAACGGCAGGTGGTCGGCCGAAATACCGGGGCCGGTGTCTTCCACCCGCAGCGTGTAGCCGCCGTTGGGCGCGGCGCGGCCCAGCACCCGAATGCGCCCGCCCTCGTGGTTGTACTTGATGGCATTGGAGAGCAGGTTGCGCAGCAGGGTGTGCATGAGGCTTGCATTGGCAAGGGGGCGCACGTCGTCGCCGGTCATGTCCACGGTGAGGGCAATGTCGCGCTGCTGGCGGCGGTCGTCCAGTTCCTCGGCTACGTCGGCCACGGCCGCCGACAGGCGCACCTGCTCGTTGCGCAGGTACTGCTCGTTTTCGATGTTGGCAATGAGCAGCAGGGTGCGCACGGTGTTGCGCAGCCGGTAGAGAGTACGCTGCGATTCCACGATTTGCTGAGCATGCGGCTCGGGTAGGCTGGGGTCTTGCAGCATGTTTTCGAAGCGCGACTGCAGGATGCTGACCGGCGTGAGCAACTCGTGGCTCACATTGCTCATAAACTCCCGTTCCTTCGCAAAAGCCGACTGCACCTGATGCATCAAGGAGTTCAACCGGTCGTCGAGGCGACGGAAGTCAGTCGTGTCAGTATCAATGGGTTCAAATTGAAAATCGGAAGGCTGCCGAATGCCGCGCAGCTTGCGAATGGTGAGCTCGCGCAACGGCGCCAGCAGGTAGTGAGCAAAGGCCGCATCGGAGAAAACGGTGAGCAGGGAGGCGGCCACCAGCACCCACAGCGCCAGCTTGCGCAGCGTGGCCGTGAGCAGTTCCACGGTAGCGAGCGAGGAGCCAATCTCCAGCCGGAAAGCAGGTTCGCCCTTGGCCCCCGGTGGCCGGGCAAAGCTCAGAATGCGGAAGTCCTCCACCTGCTGGTCCACCTGCCGGGGCTCTTCGAAAATGCGCTCGGGGGGCAGCGGGGCGCCCGCAGGCAGCGGCGTCAGGGTGATGTATTCCTGCTTAAAGATGTTGTAGTCGGCGTAGGTTTCGGCCCGTTCGCCGCGCTCGAAGGCCTGCAGGCCGTCGCGGCCAATGAGGGCCAGCACGCGCCGCTGCTTCTCGCGCAGGTGCTGGTCGGTGTGGGCCACGGCCACGCGCTGCACAATGGGCGGCAGCACCAGCGCCCCCAGCAGCACCAGCAGCAGCTTAGACAGTGCATTGAAAAGGGCCAGCTTGGCTTCGAGGCGCATTTTTGCCATGCGAGGTAGAGGACGATGGAATAAAAAGAAATACGAAGCCCTGCCGGCCCATATCCGGAGCGAACTGGGTGGCTGCTTAGCGCTGCATACTCACTTACGGAGAGGAAATAAGTTGACCGGATTTTAAGCGTTTCGACCTGCGCGCACGACGGGCCGGCGAGCCCGCAGGCGTTCCCGACTTGGAACCAGCCAGCGGCAGCAGCGCAAAACCGTTCTCGTTTGCCACGTACAAAGTTGTGCCGCGCAAGGCAAGCAGGTGGGCCGCCGTAAAGCCCGTGGTGTCCGTTTTCAGGGCCCAGTTGTAGGTGCTGCTGTGCTCATCGTCGCTGAGCTTTACGAGCCAGGCCTCCGAAGGCACGGGGGCAGGCATGGGCGGGTTGGGACCGGCCACCCAGAGCGGGTTTGGGAAGCAGCCGGCCAAGTACACCGCTGGCCCCTCGGCCACCAGCGCGCTCGCCCTGTACCGGTCACGGGCCCCAACCTGCCGGACCCACGAGAAATAACCATGTGCCTCTTCGTCTTTGATTTTAGCAAGGTAAAGGTCGGCCGAATCCTGGCGGGCATCGTTGCGCAGGTGCAGATGCCCAAAGTCGGCTTCCCCCTGAAAACGGCCAACTGCGTAAACCGATGTGCCGCTCACCGCCAGGGCCACCGGCTGGTTAAGCCCGGTAACCAGTTGGGCCCACACGAAATGGCTTTGGGCGCCTTGGTCCGTCAGCTTTGCCACAAACGTATGGCCGAGGCTTTCATCTGGGTAGCCGCGCCACTTCGCGTTGCTCGTGGGTTTATCAACAACCAAGTGGCCCAGTGTCAGGGTTTGGCCAGTAAAAGTGCCCGCTACGTAGAGGCTGGTGTCGCGCACGCTAAGACTGGTAACCTCATCCATTGACCCGTAGTCGCCCTGCGCGCCGTCTATCTTTTGAGCCCACACAAAGCGAGCAGTCGCGCCTTCGTCAACCAGCTTCGCCACAAAACCATCGTACGAGGAAGGGTAGCGGTAGCGGGAATATAAATCCCGTGCGTTTTCGTCGTTAAGCTGAATAGCATCAAATTTCAGTTTTCCTCCCTTGAAGCTGCCGCCCAGGTACAGGTTATGGTCCCGGATTGCCAAGGCGTTAAGCGCCAGGCTTGTGAAGCCGGTTGCACTTAGCTGCTTCACCCACACGGCGTGGCTGCTGGCGCCGCGGTCCTCCAGCTTCACTACAAAGACTTCCGAGCCTTCGCCACTAACAAGGCTGGTGATTAGGGTATCGGCCACCTGCATGTTGGTGTGGTGCGAAGGCTCGTTCATGCCCCACCCTTTGCGGCACACCACGTATACGCTGCTGCCCACCACGGCAACGGCCGTGGCATAACTCATGGGCTGCGTCCAGACCAGGCGCTGTTGCGCGATGTTCCACTTGGCTACAACGCCGCTCCGGGTGGGCATGCCCTCAAAATTTATCTTTTCGCTGGGCAGGGTGCCCGCCAGCAATACATTCCCGTTAGCGTCGGGGGCAAGGGCGATAATCTTCAGCGGTGCCACGCTGTTGTATAGCCCCATCAACGGTAGAACTTGTGCCTTTCCAATCATTGGCAGCACCCACAGCCATAGGCTGAAAATGCAACCAAAGCGTAATAAGACGTTTCTCATGGCGCAGACAGCGGTGCGTGGGGTTTCAGCCGCGGCAAGTAATACAGCGCAATATGCGTACGCCGCTCGCCAAACGCACCATCTTCTGCCTATTCCGCCGCCCGGTAGCCGATGCCGCGCACGGTTTCCAGGAAATCGGCGGAGCCGAACTGGGAGAGTTTCTTGCGCACGTTTTTGATGTGCACGTCGATGTAGTTGGAGTCCGAGTCGTCTTCCAGCACGTTGCCCCACAGGTGCTCGCCGAGCTGCAGGCGGGTGAGGACGCGGCCGCGGTGCAACAACAAGTAGTGCAACAGGTCGAATTCCTTTTTGGTGAGGGGCACCTCCTGGCTGCCGTGCCGCACGATGCGGGCGTTGGGGTCCATGCTGAAGCCCTGACCGAAGCTGATTTCGGGGCGCTTGAGGTTGAACTTGCGGCGCGTGATGGCCTGCATCCGGCTGGTGAGCTCCAGCAGCGAAAAAGGCTTGGGCAGGTAGTCGTCGGCCCCCAGGTCGAGGCCGCGAATCCGGTCGTCGAGGGCGCCGCGGGCGGTGAGGATGATGAAGGAAGCCTCCTGGTTTTCGTTGAGGCGGGCCTCCTTTAGCAGGTCCAGGCCGTCGCCGCCGGGCAGGCCCAGGTCCAGCAGCACAAAATCATAGCTGCTCACGTAGAGCTTTTCAGAAGCCTCGGCGTAGGTGTAGGCCGAATCGACCAAATACTGGGCTTGCAGTAGAAATTGACGCATTTCCTGGTGCAGGCTTTTTTCGTCTTCGATGAGCAGAACGTGCATGGTGGGGGAGAGGGTAAGGAGAGAAGCCTAACGATGCTGCAACATACGGCACCCGTGGCTGAACGTGTGATGAAGCGCCGAGAATATCCGGGAACATGACCGGCATTAGCGAAAGTGGCGTAACTTGGGCAGAGCTTGTACTATCAATTCATTCCTTTCTTACTATGTTGACACGCGTATCTCCCTGGTTGATTTTACTGGCCGGTCTGGCTGCTTTCTTCACCCCATCGGCCGCCTGGGCCCAGGCCAAACCGGCTGCTGCCGCCAAAACCAAAATTCCCCCTACCACCGTCTATTTGGTGCGGCACGCCGAAAAAGACTCCACCTCCGACCCGCTGGACCCCACACTTTCGGTGGCCGGGCAGCTGCGGGCCCAGGCCCTGCGCCAGACGCTGGCGAAGCACCACCCGGTGGCCCTCTTCACCACCGATACCAAGCGCACCCGTGCCACCCTGGCCCCCCTGGCCGACGCCCTCAAACTGGAGCCGCAGGTGTACGACGCCAAGTACGGCCACGACCTGGCCGACCGCATTCTGAAGGAATACGCGGGCAAAACCGTGGTGGTGGTGGGCCATTCGAACACCATACTGCCGTTTATCGACGACCTGGGCGGTACTGCTCCAGTCGATGAAATTGGCGAAAACGAGTATGACTACCTGTTCACCGTGCGCGTGGCGCCGGGCCTGCAGCCCACCGTGGGCATGGGGGGCTACGGTGCCGAGCGCAAGCCGGCTGCCAAGGCCAGCGCCAAAGCCGCGCCGAAGGCCACACCCCCCGCGCCCGTGAAATAGCCGGTCCCGGCCACGTACTTTCGCGGCGTGGCCCCGCCGAGGCGGGCCTTCTCCGTTGCTATTCTTATGACCAATTACCCTTCTACGGCCTGGCTCCGCCGGAGCCTGGCGCCGCTGGCCCTGCTGGCGCTCACTGCCTTTGCCACCCAGGCCCAAAGTCGCCAAAAGCCCAAACCCGCGCCGGTAGCGGCCTCCGGGGGGGAGCGAGCCGACTCCATCGCCCTGCGCAAAATATTCGACGAAGCGCTGCTGCGCGGCGAGAGCTACGAAAACCTGCGCTACCTCACCGGCACCATCGGGGCACGGCTGTCGGGCTCGCCCCAGGCCCAGCAGGCCGTGGAGTGGGGCAAGGCCACCATGGAAAAAGCCGGGTTTGACCGCGTGTACCTGCAGGAGGTGATGGTGCCGCACTGGGTGCGGGGCAGCCGGGAGCGGGGCGAAATCGTGGGCAATAAGGACAAAGGCATCAAAGTGCCGGTGTGCGCGCTGGGCGGCTCGGTGGGCACCAACGGCAAGCTGAAAGCCGGCGTGGTGGAAGTACACAGCCTGGCCGAGGTGAAAAACCTCCCGGAAGCGGCCGTAAAAGGCAAGTTTGTGTTCTACAACCGGCCGTTCAACGATGCCCTCATCGAGCCGGGCGCGGCCTACGGCGGCGCGGTCGACCAGCGCGCCCTGGGCGCCATTGAGGCGGCCCGGCGCGGGGCCGTGGGGGCCCTGGTGCGTTCCATGACCAGTGCCCGCGACGACAACCCCCACACCGGCACCATGCGCTACGACGAAGCCGTGCCCAAAGTGCCCGGCGCTGCCCTCAGCACCAACGCCGCCGACCAGCTCAGCCAATTACTTAAGGCCAATCCCGACCTGCAATTCGAGCTGGAAATGGAATGCGTGACCCTGCCCGACGAGAAAAGCTACAACGTGGTGGGCGAAATCAAAGGCAGCAAGTTTCCGCAGGAAATCATCACCGTGGGCGGCCACCTCGACTCGTGGGACCTCGCCCAAGGCGCCCACGACGACGGCACCGGCTGCGTGCAAAGCATCGAGGCCCTGCGTGTTTTGCGTGCCGCCGGCTTCAAGCCCGAGCGCACCCTACGGGCGGTGCTGTTCATGAACGAAGAAAATGGCACCCGCGGCGGCAATGAGTACGCCCGCTTGGCCGCACAAAACAAGGAAACCCACCTGGCGGCCATCGAATCGGACGGCGGCGGCTTCACGCCCCGCGGCTTTACCGTGGAAGCCAGCCCAGCCATTGTAGCCAAAATGGGCCGCTGGGCGCCCCTCTTCCAGCCCTACCACGCCGCCGAAATCGCGGTGGGCCATTCCGGTACCGACGTGGAGCCGCTCCAGGCGGCTGTGCACCCCAAGGCCCTTATCGGCTATAAGTGCGACTCGCAACGTTATTTCGACATTCACCACACGGCCGCCGATACCTTCGATAAGGTAAACCGCCGCGAGTTGGAGCTGGGAGGTGCCAGCATGGCCTCTTTGCTCTACCTGCTGAGCAAGTACGGCCTGTAGCAGGCGTCGTGCTGAGCCGTGCAAAGCAATTTGTTCGATGGATACTTGAGGTTCAGCAAGGCAAGGGCTGCGATGATACCGGGAGGCAACTAGCCGTCCGAACATCACGCCGAGCGCAGCTTCTGGCATGCAGCAGTGAATCCTGACCAGCAGATTGCCTAAGCGCGGCCGCTGTTTCGCTGCGCCCGGCACGACGAACAAATTATATTTCCTAACAGCTTCTGCCATACAGTCGGAATCATCCCGTTTTGAAGAGCTTCTACCTGCGTATTTGTTTGAGCTTGGGGCTGCTGCCGGCGTTTGAGATGCAGGCAGCGGCCCAAGAGCGGGCCGAGGGCCAGTCCACGGCCCGGTACTGGGTGACGCTAAGCGACAAAAAAGGCGTCGAATTTGACCCTAAAAAGTACTTTTCTCCCGAAGCGCAAGCCCGCCGGGCCCGCCAGCACCTGCCGGCTTTCGATGCCACCGACCTGCCCGTGCGTCCCGATTACGTGGCGGCCATTGCAGCGCAGGTCGATACCATCACCCTCGTAAGCCGCTGGCTGAATGCCGTGGCCTGCCGGGCCACACCCGCCCAGGCCGCTGCCCTGCTAGGCCTGCCGGGCGTGCGCGCGGTAGAGGCCTGGCCGGCCCGAACTGCCCAGATAGCGGCAGTTGGGAAAGAGGCCGACAGGGTTGAAATACCCCAGTACCCTATTCAGCCCAAGCCTATTACGCCCAATGAGTACCTGCTGGCCCGCCGGCAAACCGCTCACCTGGATGGGGCTGCCCTGCGCGCCGCGGGAACGACCGGGCAGGGGCTCCGCATTGCCGTGTTTGACGTTGGCTTCCGGGGCCTGCCCGAGCACCCGGCCTTTCGGGCGCTGGTGGCCAGCAAGCGCATCGTGGCGACTCACGACTTTCTGAAAAACCGCGACGACGTGTTCCGCACCGGCAGCCACGGCACCGAGGTAATGGGCTGCCTGGCAGGCCGGCTGCCCGACGGCCCCGACGGGCTGTTGGGCCCGGCGCTGGGCCTGGCCCCGGGTGCCGAATACCTACTGGCCCGCACCGAACAGCTCAGCCGGGAGCGCTACGCGGAAGAGGAAGCCTGGCTGGCTGCCGTGGAATGGGCCGACCGCCTGGGGGCCGACATCATCAATTCCTCGCTGGCCTACACCGAGCAGCGCTATTTTCCGGAGCAAATGAACGGGCAGCGCAGCCTCATTGCCCGCGCCGCCAACCTGGCCGCCCGCAAGGGCCTGCTGGTCGTGAGTGCGGCGGGCAACGATGGCGACAACGACTGGGTGCGCATCGGGACGCCGGCCGATGCCGACTCGGTGCTGGCCGTGGGTGGCCTCGACCCCGAAACCGGTTTGCACGTTGATTTTAGCTCATTTGGGCCTACCGCTGACCGTCGGCCCAAGCCCAACCTGGCGGCATTTGGCATTGTGCTTACCGCCACGCCCAACGGCTACGAGCGGCTGGAGGGCACGTCCTTTGCCGCGCCGCTGGTGGCGGGCCTAGCGGCCTGCCTGTGGCAGCAACACCGCACGCTGACGGCCATGCAGCTGTTCAAGGCCTTGGAGCAGGCGGGCGAGTTGTATCCGTATTTCGATTATGCGCATGGCTACGGCCGGCCCCGCCTCGCCCGCTTTGCCGCCCCGGCGCCGGCCGCCGTCGGGGTGCCAACCTTCGATTTTGTGCCGCACGACAGCCTGGTGGCCGTCGTCATTCGCCCGGAGGCCGCCATCCGGCCCGCCGAGCAACTGCCCCTCCTTTCCGACCAGAGCGAAGCCACCATGCCCGCCGCCGCCGCCAGCGACCAAAAAACGCCATCCGACGAGCACACGCCCCGCGTGGGGCACGAGCAGCCCGTGCCGGCCGGCGACGCCCCACTGGCTCCCTTGCCCGAGCCCAACTACCCCGCCTACCTCTACTGGAACCTAGCCGACCGTCGGGGCGTACTGCGGCGCTACGAAACCCGCGCCGTAACCCAGCGCCTGGTGGTGCAGGTGCCGCGCCGCCTGCTGCGCGGGGGCGACGTGCTGCGGGTGCAGTTCAAGGGCTATACTGCCACTTATTCGGAACAATAATGCACGGCTGGCAGGTCATAACAAGGCGCTGGGCGCTGCGGTTGGGAGCTATATTGCTGCTAAATGGCGGCGCCATGCTGAACGCGCAGGCGCAGCAGGTACTGGTGCAAGCCAACGTGGCCGACGACACCGTGAAAACTACTTTCGGCCCCAATCGGCGGTATTTTGGGCATTTCTTCGCGGGGTTTGGGCTGGTGGCTGGCCCTGCTGGCATTGGTGCTACGCCTCGTTACGGGCCGCGCGCCTCGGAGCTGCGTGGGGGTGGCCGGTTCAAGGTCCGCCTCAACCAGACTTTTGCCCTGAACATGGATGCCGGCTACGCCTATCTGCACTACGCCCTGGCCCAAACTGCGCAAAAAACCTTCCCTACTGCCACGCTGCACCTTCAGGAAACGCTGGGCCTCCATCAGGCATTCGGCGAAATCAGCTTACGAGTGAATGCCGGCCGCCGGGGCAATGCCGTGGGCCGCTACCTCGACCTGCTGGCGGGCGGCGCCTGGGTAGTGGCCACCACCCACACGATGGAAGATACTCCCGCGCCCGGTATCGGCTCCGTTGAAACAACGGAATACGGCCTGCCTTACCTGAAGCGTTGGAAGGGAGTGGCAGGGGTCCGGCTCGGCATCGACCGCTACGCCTTGGTGGGGCGCTATCGCCTGACGTCGGCTTTGGCACCCGGCTACGCCGCCTGGCCCGAGCTGCCGCGCTGGGTGCTGGGCCTGGAGGTGGGCCTGTTTTAAACCCCAACGGGCAGGGGCACACCCATTAGGTGTACTTTTTCGTAAAAATCCCGTTATCGAACTTCCTGCTATTCGCGGTTGAGTGTTCCCGACCTCATTTTCCCACCTTACCTTCGTGCTCCCAACCCCGTAACGGGCCGCGTTTCCCTATATGAAAACTCCCATTCTTAAACTCTCCGGCCTTGTGCTGGCCGCCGGCCTCTCGTTGCAATTAGCTTCCTGCGTGAGCACCGAACGCGAAGTGAGCAACTCAACCGTTGACCCTCGGTCTACCTACACCCCGCCGGCAGCCGGCAGCCGCACCCGCGTAAGTGGCAAAACGGTGCTCAACTCTGTGAGCACGACGCATGCTTTCTCCAGTCCCACTTCCGAAGACCGTTTTGTGCTGGAGCTGCGCGGCCCCCGCGTGCTCACGGCCCAGGCCCACCTCATCGTGACGAGTGCCACCGGCGATACGCTGCGCCATGAAGTAATTCCGGCCCGCGCCCTGCTCTCCGAAAAGGCGCTGACCGACTCGCAGGCCGCTAGTGTGCGCGACCAGGAAATTGCCATTTTGCAGGGCATGAACGCCTTTTTCTCGAGTGCGCATTTCACGCAGCCCGCCATTCCGGCCGGGGCAGAGCAGCCAGCCGAAGTAGACGCTAAAACCTGGTCGGCCCTGCGCGAGGACCCCAGCACGGTTGGGTTCGACTACACGGCGGCGGGCGGTGCCGAGCGTCGCATGGCCTACGCACGCAAGCTGGGCAAAACCGTTGTTATCAGCCAATAAACGGTTGGTGGTGTGTCTTTTACCACAGTAAATCCAATTCCCTGTTTCAGTTTGGCACCGGTGTGCTCCTGAGTCCTTTTACCCCCCCCTTATTTATGAAATTTCTGCTTTCGTTTGCCGCCGTCCTGATTGCCATTCTGGTGGTGCTGCGCTTCTTCCCTTCGGCCCCCATCAACCCGGTTCTGCCGGTGCCGCAAGGCCAAAACGAAGTGAACGGCCACGACTCGGACGTGCCCAAAGGCACAGGCGGTGAAGCTAACGAAGAAGAGGAAGAAGGCGCGGAAAACCACTCCAGCACGAGCGTAGCGCCCGCCACGCCCGGCCAAACCTACGGTGCGGCCATCACGCCCGCTGGCGCCCTGCCCATGAGTGCGCTGCCCACCGCCCTGGGCAGCCGCGACTCGGCCCAGGTGAAGCTGGTGGGCAAAGCCAGCGCCGTGTGCCAGGCCAAAGGCTGCTGGATGACCTTGCCCACCGCCGATGGCAAGCAAATGCGCGTCCGCTTTCGGGATTATGCGTTTTTTGTGCCCAAAGACCTCAGCGGCCACGACGTGGTGGTGAGCGGCTGGGCCTACCGCAGCACGGTGCCGAAAGCAGAACTGCAGCATTATGCCAAAGACGCCGGCAAATCCGACCAGGAAATCGCCGCCATCAGCCAGGACGAGCAGCAGCTCACGTTTCTGGCCGATGGTGTGCTGGTGCGCGACTAGCCGCCTAAGAAACCCCAACAGAACGTCATGCTGAGCTTGTCGAAGCATCTCTACCGCAGCAGTAAATCTGATTACTTGCACAGTAGAGATGCTTCGGCAAGCTCAGCATGACGTTCTGTTTTAATTGAATCTCTCTACAGAATGCCCCGCTCATGCCCGATACTCCTGCCATCCAGCAACGCATCCTTGCCCTCACTGAGCGGCTGCATCACCTCAACCACCAGTACTACCAGCTCGATACCTCCGAGGTATCGGACCAGGAATTTGACGCCCTGCTGGCCGAACTGCAGCGGCTCGAAGCCGCGCATCCCGACCTGGCCCAGCCCAACTCGCCTACACGCCGCGTGGGCGGCACCATCACCAAGCAGTTTCCCACGGCGGTACACCGTTTTCCCATGCTCAGCCTGGGCAATACTTACTCCGAAGACGACCTGCGGGAGTTTGACGAGCGGGTGCAAAAAGGACTTGAAGGCGCGCCCTACAGCTATGTCTGCGAGCTGAAAATCGACGGCGTGGCCATGAGCCTGAGCTACGAGCACGGCCAGCTCACGCAGGGCGTGACGCGCGGCGACGGCACCCGTGGCGACGTGGTGACGCCCAACGTGCGCACCATCAAAACCCTGCCGCTGGCCCTGCGCCCCGGCCCCGACCAGCCCCAGGATTTCGAAGTGCGCGGCGAGGTATTCATGCCCCTGCCCGTGTTTGCGGAGCTAAACGCCGAACGCGAGCAGAACGGCGAAGCCCTGCTGGCCAACCCGCGCAACGCCGCCAGCGGCACGCTCAAGCTGCAGGATTCGGCCCAGGTGGCGGCGCGCAAGTTGCGGTTTTATGCATATTCCTTGCTTACGCCGGGCCGACATTTTCCCAGCCACAGCGCGGCGCTGGAAGCCCTCACGCGCTACGGCCTGCCCGTGTCAGATACCTGGCTTCGGGCTTCCACCATTGATGAGGTGTTGGATTTTGTGCACCATTGGGCCAAAAAGCGCTTCGAGCTTCCCGTGGCTACCGATGGCATTGTGATAAAAGTGGACGACCTGCGGCAACAGGACCAGCTGGGCTACACGGCCAAGAGCCCGCGCTGGGCCATTGCCTACAAGTACCCTGCCGAAGCAGCCCGCACCCGCCTCAATGAAGTGCTCTACAACGTGGGCCGGACCGGGGCCGTGACGCCCGTGGCACTGCTCACGCCTGTGCCCTTGGCCGGCACCGTGGTGAAGCGCGCCACCCTGCACAACGCCAACCAGATAGAGCTGCTCGACCTGCGCCTCGGCGACACGGTGTACGTGGAAAAAGGCGGCGAAATCATCCCGAAAATCACTGGCGTGGACCTGAGCGCCCGACCTGCCGAGGCCGTGCCCATTCAGTATCCGACGGAGTGCCCGGCCTGCGGCACGCCGCTGGTGCGGCCCGAAGGCGAGGCCCACTTCCGCTGCCCCAACGAGCGCGGCTGCGGCCCGCAACTCAAGGCCCGGCTGGAACATTATGTATCGCGCAAGGCTCTGAATATTGATGGGCTAGGCGCTGAAACAGTGGGCCGTTTCTTCGAACTCGGCATGGTGAAAACCGTGGCTGATATCTACGACCTGCCGGCCCGCCGGCCCGAGCTGGTGACGCTGGAGCGCCTCGGCGAAAAGAGCATCGACAACCTCATTGCGGGCATTGAGGCCAGTAAGCAGGTGCCGTTTCCGCGCGTGCTATTTGGGCTGGGCATCCGCTACGTGGGCGAAACCGTGGCCCAGAAGCTGGCGGTCCACTACCGCAGCATTGATGCCCTGATGGCCGCTTCGGCCGAAGAAATGGCCGCCGTGCCCGAAGTCGGTGGTGTGATTGCAGTAGCGGCAGCGCACTGGTTTCAGCAGCCCGAAAACCAGGAATTGATAGCGCGCTTGCGCCAGGCCGGCGTACAGCTCGAGGTAACCGGGGAGGCGCCAGTGCCGGCTTCGGACCGGCTGTCAGGGCTCACGTTTGTGATTTCCGGCGTGTTCGAAAATCATAGCCGCGACGAGCTGCAGCAACTCATCATCTCGAACGGCGGCAAAATCACGGGTTCCATCAGCAAGAAGCTGAGCTACCTCGTGGCTGGCGACAACATGGGTCCGGCCAAGCGTGAAAAAGCACTGGGCTTCAAAGTGCCCATTATTTCGGAAAGCGAACTGATGGCACTGCTACCCAATCCGGATGAATCGCCGGTGGCTGAGGCAGCCATTGATGCACCTGTATCGACGGAGCCGGGGGTGCAGGGTTCGTTGTTTTAGCGGCCCAGCGTCAACCTCACCCCCTGACCCCCTCTCCCGCGGAGAGGGGGCACCGGTCTTGTAACCACGTCATTACCTACCATAAAAAGAGCCTTCTGCATTAGCAGAAGGCTCTTTGTGTTCAAGTCTGTTCCGAACCGGTGCCTCCTCTCTTTTGGAATGCGGGTCAGGGGGTGTGGTTGTCCGTTAGAACGACTGTACGATGTTGTTGCGTAATGTTTTGGGCGACCAGTAGCCGCTGGCAATGATGCGGCGGATGGTAAAGAGCGGGTCGTTCTGGTCGCGCTTTTCGGCTAGCGAGAAAGCAGCCACGAAGCCGCGCTTCTTTAACTCGGGGAAGGCCTGGGGGTTCCAGAGGCCGAAGGGGTAGGCGAAGTACACGATTTTCTTGCCCGTGATTTCTTCTAGCGTCTTGGTGGGCTTGTCGATTTGGGTTTCCCAGTCTTTGCCCTGGTACTTCTTCACGTTGTGGTGGTCCCAGGTGTGCGAGCCGATGACGTTGCCCTCGTCGGAGAGCTGCTTCACCATGGCTTTGGTCATGTAGTGGGGGCGGCCCAAGCTCACGGTCATCACGAAATACATGGCCTTGTAGCCGTACTTGTCCAGCTCGGGGCGGGCGATGGTGAACTGGTCGAGGTCGGTGTCATCAAACGTGAGCATGATGGGCTTGCTCGGCAGCTTGGCGCCGGTGGTCATGTAGGCGTAGAGCTGGTCGGGCGAGATGGTGTGGTAGCCCGAGTCGGCCAGCATCTTGATGTGCCCTTTGAACGTGGCAATGGGCGTGATGTAGTCCTTGGCGTTTTTGGAGTCGCGGGCCGTCCAGTCCCGAATCTGGTGGTAGCACAGGATGGGCACCTGCGGCCGGGCCAGAATGGCGGCGGCATCGGTGGCCTTGGCGGCCGGAATGGTGCTGGGGTCGGGCGCTGGCGTGGCGTTGGCTTCGTCGGCGGCCGTGGCTTTGGTGCCGGAGGTTTCGGCGGCGGCCGGGTCGATGGTGGCGGCTTCTACGGTGGCGCTGCTGGTAGCAGCTTCGCCGGTAGTAGCGGTTTTGGAATCGCAGGCGGCCACGGCGAGGGCCACCAGCAGGAGGGAAGCAGACGTAAGTTTCATGAAAAGTGCGCGGCGCTAAGCGTCGCAACCAGAAAAAAAGTTAGTGAACGCCACGATAAAGCAGGAGTGCCGACGGAAAACAAGCCCACGCACTACTTTTGCAGCCCACAAAACTAACCCCAAAACCTCCCGGCATGAACAACTCTGGCTCCCGGCTTCCGGTATTTTACGGCACGGGCGTTGCCCTGGTCACCCCGTTCACTGCGAGTTTCGCGGTGGACTACGACGGATGGCGCCGGCTGCTGGATTTCTGCATCGAGGGCGGCGTCGAATACCTGGTAGTGAACGGCACCACGGGCGAGTCGCCTACCACGACGGCCGCTGAAAAAACCGAGTTGCTCCGCGTGGCCAAGGAGCACGTAGCCGGCCGGGTGCCGCTGGTGTACGGCATTGGCAGCAACGACACCGCCGCCGCCGAAGAAGCCCTGCGTACCACCGATTTGCACGGCGTTGCCGCCGTGCTTTCGGCCAGCCCGGCCTACAACAAGCCCAGCCAGGCCGGCCTGGTGGCCCACTACCAGCACCTGGCCGACGCCAGCCCGGTGCCCCTCCTGCTCTACAACGTGCCCGGCCGCACGGCCTCCAACCTCACCGCCGAAACCACGCTGCGCCTGGCCCAGCACCCCAACATCATCGGCATTAAGGAAGCCAGCGGCCTCATGGAGCAGTGCCTCACCATTGCGGCCCGCAAGCCCAAGGATTTCCTGCTGATTTCCGGCGACGACATGCTCACGCCCGCCCTCATTTCCTGCGGGGGCGTAGGCGCTATTTCGGTGCTGGCCAATGCCTACCCCAAGCGGTTTTCGGACCTGACCCGCGCCGCGCTGGCCGGCGACTTTGCCACGGCCCGCGACGGCCTTTTCCACCTGCTGCCCCTCAACCCTTTGATGTATGAGGAAAGCAACCCGGTTGGTGTAAAAGCGGTGCTGGAGTCCCTGGGCGTGTGCGGAGCCGCCGTGCGCCTGCCGCTACTCGAAGCCACGGAGGGCCTGAAAGACCGGATTCGGAAGGCGTTATAGTCTTTGATAGGCGTACAGCTGGCAGAACGGTCATGCTGAGCGTAGTCGAAGCATCTCTACTGCGCAAGTAATCAATTTTACTAATGCGGTAGAGATGCTTCGACTATGCTCAGCATGACGTTCTTTTGCTCATAGCTCATAGCTCATAGCTCATAGCTCATAGCTCATAGCTCATAGCTCATAGCTCATTGCTCATTGCTCCTTCGCTCGCCTGCCACCACCAGAAAGCCGTAGCCAAATACAAACAGGTTTAGCCCAAACTGCAAATCCAGCACGGCATCGACCAGCATGGCCGTGGCCTGGATAAGCAGAAAAAGACTCACGGCGGCATCGCGCCGGGCCCAGCGCTGCGTGAATGGCCAAGCAAGGAGCGCCAGCAAGAGCGCCAAGCCCACCAGCCCACCACCCAGCAAGGCCTGCACGTACTGGTTGTGCACTTCCACGCGGTTTTCGGGGCGTAGGTCGAAGCTCTTCCAGTCGTATTGCTCCATCATGGCGGCGTGGGTATCGGCCGGCCCCACGCCCAGCAGCCAGTGCTGCCCGACGATGTGGCTGGCCGTTTCCAGGGCTGCCAGGCGGCGGGCCAGGGAATACTCGTTGATGTCGTGTCTTTCGTTGAATTGCTCAATGTCCCACCGGGTGCCCTGCACACGCTCATGCACCGAGGGCAGCAGCTTGTAAGCCAGCCACGGACCCAGCACCAATAGCGCCAGCACGCCCAGGCCCAATACCCGATTGCGACTCAGCAGCAACCGCAAAGCCACCGCCAATAGGCCCGTGTATAGCACCAGCAGTCCCGTGCGGTAGGCCAGCACGTGCAACGTGATGACGGCCACGGAAGCGGCGCCCACCAATGCCCCGCGCAGCACCGGGCCAGCCAACGCATGGCGCCGCAGGAGTATCCCGCCAAAAAAAGCCAGCGCCAGCATCACCCCGAAAGCAATGTGAAATATGTGGGTGATGGCCGGAATGTTCTGCCCAATATGAATGGCTTCGTTGCCCGCCGCGGGGTTGAGCAGGTAGCCCACCAGCGTGGCCGCGCCCACTGCCGCCGTGCCCAGCACAAATAGGCTGCCCACCGCCAGGCACTGCCAACCGGCCAGCGGTACAGCCAGCGTGAATGCCAGGGGCACCGCCAGCCACGTCAGGTCGCGAAACAGCTCGTGGCGCCAAATGGCCCATTCGCTGGTATAGAGCCCCGTCAATAGCAAGAAAACAATGACGGCCGCCGCCCGCATGGCGGCTCCATTGCGGAAATAGTTGGGCAAAGAGTGCCGCAGGGCAGGATTGGCCAGCGCAGCCACCACGCCCACAATGGGGGCAATGGCAATAAACGCCCGCGAGGCCAGCAACCCCGCCACGCCAGCCAGGCAGGCCAGCAACAGCAGGTATTGCGAAAGACGTCCGGATTGGTAAAGCTGCTGCACAGAATCGGGCCTTGATTGCTTGGCTTTCTATTTATTGAAACATTTCGTCATGCCGCGCTGGTCGAGGCATCTCTACTGCGCAAGTAATTATTTACTACTGCGGTAGAGATGAAGCTGTTTAGAAAGTCAAAATCGTTGTCATCCTGAGCGCAGCGAAGGACCTTATCCCGTCAGAACAACGCCTATTTTGACGGGATAAGGTCCTTCGCTGCGCTCAGGATGACAGACGTGTAGGCAAATTAGACTTTCTAAACAGCTTCGATGCTTCGACCAGCGCAGCATGACGAAATGGCGAATTGCTCAACAGTTGCCTTCACCACCCACTCGCCAGCACATCAGCCACATGCAGGCACTTAAGAGGCAGCTTTTCCTTTTTGATGTACGATTCCAGGTGCATCAAACAACTGACGTCGGTGCTCACCAGGAAGTCGGCGCCGGTTTCCAGGGCGTGTTCTACTTTTTGCTGCGCCATGGCGACGGAAATTGCCTCAAACTTCACCGCAAACGTGCCGCCGAAGCCGCAGCAAGTGGTTGTTTCAGCCATTTCTACTCTTTCCAGTCCCGCCACGGAGTCCAGCAGCTGGCGCGGCGCGGCGCGTATGCCGCACTCACGCAAGGCCGAACAGGAATCGTGGTAGGTGTATTTGCCCGCCAACTGAGCGCCGGGAATGGCCGTAATGCCCAGCACGTCAACGAGGAATTCGGTTAATTCGTATGTGCGGCGCTGCACTGCCTGGCAGGCCGGCAATTCGCCGGTGCCGGCAAATAGCTCGGAGTAGCTGTTGCGCACCATGCCCACGCACGAAGCCGAGGGGCTGACAATGTAATGGGTATCAGCAGCGGCAGGGGCGGCAAAATCCAGCAAAAATTTCTCCGCCACAGCGCGGCTTTGAGGTACGTAGCCGGCATTGTAGGCTGGCTGGCCGCAGCAGGTTTGGTTGGGGTTGTAACTGACCCGGACGCCGACCTTTTCCAACACTTTCACCATGTTCAAAGCCGTGGTGGGATATAGCTGGTCGACGAAGCAGGGAATGAAGATATCGGCAACAATAGCCATTGAACGAGGATATTAATGAAATGCAAAGACGCTGCGCGCTGTCGCATGTGCCTGCGCAAAAGCCGTCAAATCTAGCCCCGAATCTACGCCTTCCTCCTCCAGAAAAGCCACCAGGTTTTCCGTGGCCATGTTGCCCGTCAGCTCATCGGCAGCCATTGGGCAGCCACCAAAGCCGCCAATGGCGCCATCGAAGCGACGGCAGCCGGCCTGGTAGGCGGCGCTTACTTTTTCGCGCCAGGTAGCGGGCGTGGTGTGCAGGTGGGCCCCAAACTCAATGGCCGGATAGGCCGGAATAAGCGTGGCAAACAAGGGCGCAATTGTGGCCGCGCTGGAAGTGCCCACCGTGTCCGACAGCGCCACGATGCGGATGCCCAGTGCCGACAGGTGCCGCGTGAAATCGGCCACGATTTCGGGGCTCCAGGCATCGCCGTAGGGGTTGCCGAAGCCCATGGAGAGGTATACAACCAGCGTTTTACCGGTGCGCTCGCACAGGGCGTGCATGGCCGCTACATCGGCCAGGGCCTCGGCGGTGCTTTGGTTGGTATTGCGCCGCTGGAAGGTTTCAGACACCGATAACGGGAAGCCCAGGTAGCTGATTTCGGGGTGTTGGGCGGCGATTTCGGCCCCGCGCAGGTTGGCTACAATGGCGAGCAGCTTGGTGCGGGTGGTGCTCAGGTCCAGGCCGGCCAGCACCTCAGCCGTGTCGCGCAACTGCGGAATGGCCTTGGGCGACACGAACGAGCCAAAATCCAGCGTGTCGAAGCCCACTTGCAGCAGGGCGTTGAGGTAGGCAGTTTTGGTGGCGGTCGGAATAAATTCGTGGAGGCCCTGCATGGCATCGCGCGGGCATTCGATGAGCTTCATGGCAAAAGAAGGAGGGGCGGGAGTGGAGGCGCAAAGGTAGACCGCGCCGGGGCGTGTTGCGATTCCCAAAACCTCCTAAAGCCGGAACGATGCGCTGCAATAATCATCCGCAACGGGCCTGCCACTAACCAGCACCGCAGAGGTAAGCCGAGCTTCCGGTGGCAACCTCGGCCGTTGGGTTGCGTTAGCGGCACAGGGTCGTATTTTGCGGGCCCGTTGGCTACCAAGCAAGGCCTGCCTCCTCCTCACCTCAACCTAAAAGTTCTTATGCCCGATTCTTCCTCTCCCAACTGGGCCGATATGGCCGCTTCGCTCCTTGGTAAGCTCTCGGGCGGCGTCGAGCTAAGCTGCGCTTTCGACCAAATGGAGCTGCAAGTGCCTAATCCGCAAAATCCCAACGCCCCGGCTGCCACCTGGAAGCTGAACGGTTCGGTTCGCATCCGCACCCGTGGCGACCAGGCCAGCGCCCCCGCTGCCCCGCAGCTTCCCGCCAGCCGCCCCGACGCCGGTGCCTAGTACGCTCGAAATCGAGGCGCAGCTGGTCATTACCTGGAACGGCCATGCGCTGCAGCTGGCCGCGGCCGGCACCTACCTCATCCTCAATATTCCCAGCCAGCAGGTGCTTGATGAGCTTACGGCCGGTCCGCCCAAGGTGCCGGGGGCTGCCAAGGCGCCCAAGCCGCCGGGCCCCGACCCCTTGCAGCAGCTCAACGACCTGGCGCGGCAACTGGGCTGGGTGCTCGACCTGCGCGTGGGGGGCAAAACCTACGTCACGTTCGGCGTGCAGCGCACGCCCAAGATTACCCTGAACGCGGTTATCGGCAAGATTGGGTCTTTTTTTCGGTAAGAATGGTGTGCCCGTCATGCAGAGCTTGTTGAGGCGTGACGGGTTACAGGGCCTGGGTTCAAATCAGGGGAGTGCAACTAATTTCACCCCGTTTAGTTTGGCTAGTACACCCCTTGGCACAGCCCCATGAACTCCGAGCAGGACCCCAGAAATTACATTGGTGCGCGGCGGCGCCCGTCGCCATTTGCCCGCATCGAGCGCATGCCACCGATGCAAGTTGCGCTGTACCTGGCGTTGGTCGCCATCAGCATCATGTTTGTGCTGCTGGTGGTGGCCTACACGGCTACGCGGTTGCGCAGCGGCGTGCCCACGGGCCTGCATTCGCTGCCCCGCTATTTTTCGCTCAGCACCATTGTGCTCGTGCTCAGTAGCTACACCATTGCCCAGGCACCGCGAATCTACGCGCAGGACGACCTCAGCAGCCTGGGCCGCTGCCTGGGCGCTACGCTGCTGCTGGGCTGCGTATTTGCGGGCTTGCAAGTGTTGGGCTGGCGCGAGCTATTGGCCAACGGGGTGCCGTTTCAGGGACAGTTCAGCAACAGCAGTGGCCAGTTTATCTACCTGATATCGGCCCTGCACGTGGCGCACTTGCTGGGCGGGATGATTTTTCTGCTGGCCATGCTGCTCCGCGTGTTGCATGCCGACCGCGACGCGGTGCGCTCCCTGGTATTTATCCGGAATCCTTACCACCGGCGCCAGCTACGCATGCTGGGGACTTATTGGCACTTCATTGATGTGCTCTGGGTGGCGCTTTTTGCCGTTTTCCTGTTTCTATACTAAGCAACTCTGTTGCGCTTTGGAGGCACGGGCCAGCGTCATTACGGCTTTACTTCCAGCCAGCCTTTGTACTTGCGCCCATCGGTGTACGTAACCAGGTAATAGTACAGGGCGCCATTGCCCTGGCCGGGCCAGTGAAAATTCCGGTCATCGGAGGAATACACTTCCTGGCCCCAACGGGAAAATATCTTAACGCCCGCAAACCGCTCATCGCAAAAATCAAGGGGCAGCTCCGGCAGCTGGAATTCGTCGTTGATGCCGTCGTGGTTAGGCGTGATGATGTTGTAGAGGCGCAGGTCCGGCGAGGCCGGCCGAATGACTTCAAACCGTGCCTTGAGCTGCTGGGGCAGGGGCTTGCAGGTGGCGTCTACCAGCTGAAACGTAACGTCGAGGTTGCGGCGCAGGTTGACTGCCGCACAGCTCGCGTCCCAGGTAAACGTGCCCGTGGCCGTGCCCACCCCGTTTTGGGCCGTGAAGCGCATGCCGGCTTCGGCCAGCGAGAAGTTTTCGTCGCTGGCTGTGGCCGTTAGGGTCAGCCCGTCGCGGTCGGGGTCGAGGCCCGTAAAGTTGGCGGTGAACGTTTCGCCCAGGAGCAGGCGCACAACGGGCAGCGGATTTGGCGCAACGGGCGGCGCAAACACCGGGTTGGCGGTAAGCGCGGGCGGCAGGTTGCGGTAGTGCACCACAACGGGTACCGTCACCGTGGCCACCTCGCGCGCACTGCACGGCGAGGTAGCGGCCGTAAACTGAAAGTTGAATAACGAGTCGGGCCCCACCGCCCGGCAATCGACGCGCCAGGCAAAGTGGCCGCGCTGCTGCGTGCCCGCCGTGGCTTGCGTGAGGGTGGCGCCCAAGGCGGTGGGACTAAAGCCCTGGCCGCTCATCTCCAGCACCACGGGGTCGTTGTCGGGGTCGGTGCCGGCGATGTCGAACGACACCAAATCGCCCACGCGCGCGTGCAGCGGCAGGGCAGGTCCGGCCGTGGTGGTGAGGGATGGCGGCGAATTGGGCGGCGGTACCGATGTGAAGGCAATCCGAATGGTGTCGCGCTTGGGCAGGCTGCAGCCGTCGTCGCCCACCACCACATCGAGCAAAAAGACCCGGCCCTTGGTGTTGGTGCACACCGGGAAGCAGAGCGTGGCCGTGAGGGTATCGGGCGCGCCGGGGCTGCGCACCACGCCGCTCGAAGCCGTTGTAAACGTGGGGAGCGGGGCCGTGAAGTTGACCGGGCTCAGCGACAGCGTCAGGCGCGAGGCCGGGTCGGGGTCGGTGAAACGCAGGCGGACGCAATGGTTGCTGGTGGGTGCAAAATGCAGGGTGTCGCGACCGGGGCGGTAGAGAACCGGGCTGTTGGGGTTGGCCTGCATCAACATTTTGGGCTTGCTGTTGACGGGGCAATTCAAGGCCATGAGCTGGAAATCGCGGCGCGATTCGCCAATTTTTACGCCCTTGCGGTACTCCGAGCAACGCACGCCGAACACGAACAAGCCGATGTTGGTGGGCCGCACCGTGAGGCGGCCCGTAGCCCGGTTGATGCCCAGCGTCGGGGCACCCGGAATCTGGTTGGTCGTGCTCAGCCCGGGGTTCCAGGTAATGGGAGCGTAGGGGGCGGGGTCGGCCCCGGCGGGTTTGGGCGAGGCCCCGGTGGCATGGCCGTTGAGCGGGGTCACCAGGTCGTACACCAGCGAGTCGCCATCGGCATCTGTTCCACCAAAGTCGTAGTAAAACAGCTCGTTGCGGCAGGCGTAGTCGGCCAGGGGTGGAAATATGCGCGGCGTCGAGTCGAAAAACGGCTGGCCGCGTCGCACCACGGCCGGGAATTCCAGGTAGAACGTCTGGGCCGCATCGAAGGGCTTGTCGATGTTGCTGATGGAGCTGTTGCGGCAGCAGCGTTCCACGGCCGCATAATAGCCGCTGGTGCTGGTGTAGGTGTTGGCCGGTAAAGTGATGAGGGTGCTATACACCAGCTTGCGGGTGCTGAGCGTGGGCTGGGCGCAGGCGGGGTTGGTGTAGTTAACAAAGGTGTTGCTGATGAGGGGCAACACCACGTTCTGCATGCGGCTGTTGTTGGCTTTGTCGAAGATACTGGCCGTCAGGCTGGCATCGAGGGCGCCGGCACTACCGTTTACCGCATCAAAGTACAGGTTGAGTATCAGAGTGTAAGACTCTCCGGAATTGTGCACCAGCTCCATCTCGCCGCCCACGATGTGCGTGGCCCGTGCGGGTCTGGCCAGGGCCAGCAGGCTGCACACGAGTAGTAGCCAACCAGCCCAGGTGGACCGACTACAAGGCACAAGGGCAGAGACAGAATAAAGAAATAAGCGCATTTTATCCTGATTTAAGCCGAAATATACGGCCATCAACCTCAACTTTAGAGCAAGCTTTGCGCGTTCCTGGCAAGCACGCTGCGCGAAGCCGACGTGCAGGTATTTTCGGGTGCCTGCTGTACCTTCGGCATTCGAGTCGCTGGCCGTTCAACCCGGCCCTATCCTAACTTGTTCCGTTTCCAGCCCAACTTATGCAACTCCTTCGTTACGTGTGTTTAATTGGTTGCCTGGTGGCTTCCATCGGCCCTGGCCATGCCCAACAGGCGGGAGGCGCCCCGGCCGCTTTTGCCCGCACCACCATCGACCTGGATGCCGGCATGAAATGCGCGGCCGCCCACGTGCGCAGCGCCCAGCGCCCGGCCACTTCGTCGGTTTCGCACCGCGCTAAGATGGAGCGCTACGACGTGAAGTACTACAAGCTGGACGTGGCCATGGAAAATACTTCCCTGAACGTGGTGGGCTCGGTGTGGATGCGGGTGCTGGTGCGCAGCCAGGCGCTCGATTCGCTGGCGTTTGAGCTGTACCAGGCCCCGGCAGGCTCGCCTGCCGGCACGGCCACGCTGCTCATCGACTCGGTGGTGGTGAATGGGCGGCGCTCGCCCGGCATCCGCCGCTCGGGCTACGACGTGACGGCCCGGCTGGCCGCGCCTGCCGCCGCCGGCACCCTGGCCGATGCGCGCATTTACTACCACGGCACCGCGCCGAGCGGCAATTCCGCCGCCATTGGCAACGGACTGAGCACCACCAATACCGTGCACCTCGATACGTATTCCGGCGCGCCCACTTTTGCTTATAATGTGACATGGTCGCTCTCGGAGCCGTACTCGGCGCACGAGTGGTTTCCGTGTAAGCAGGTACTCACCGACAAAGCCGATTCCAGCGACGTGTGGGTGACCACCACGCTGCCCAACAAAGTGGGCTCCAACGGCGCGCTGGTGCGCACCGTGCCACTGCCCAACAACAAGGTGCGCTACGAATGGAAGTCGCGCCATCCCATTGATTATTACCTGATTTCGGTTTCAATCGCGCCCTACGTCCAGTACATCAACTATGCCCACCCGACCGGCGGGCCCACGATTCCCATCGTCAACTACGTTTACGACCAGAACTACTTAACGTACTGGCAGAACCGCATCGACCTGACGCCGGGCTTCATCGAAAACTACTCGACGCTGGCCGGTATGTACCCGTTTGCCAACGAGAAATACGGCCACACCATGGTGCCCATCTACGGCGGCATGGAGCACCAAACAATGACTTCGCAGGACGGATTCGACTTTACCCTCACGGCCCACGAGCTGTTTCATCAGTGGTTTGGCGACAACGTGACCTGCGCCGGCTGGCAGGATATCTGGCTCAACGAAAGCTTCGCTTCCTACGGCGAATACCTGTCGCTGCAAGCCTTCGATACGCCCGCCAATGCCCGCAACTGGATGAACAATGCCCACCAGTATGCCCAGTACAGCTCCGGCACCATCTTCGTGCCCGATACCACCAACGTCAACCGCATTTTTGATTATTACCTGAGCTACAAGAAAGGCGCGGGCGTCATTCACATGCTTCGGTATTTGCTGAACGACGATACCAAGTTTTTCCGGGCCCTGCGCACTTACCAAACCCAGTATGCCGGCTCTACGGCCCGCACGGCCAACCTGCAGGCTATTTTTGAGGCGGAGGCGGGCCGGTCGCTCGGCTATTTTTTCCAGCAATGGTTCCGGGGCCAAGGCTACCCCACGTTCAATGCGCGCTGGAACCAGATTGGCAGCGCCGTCGTGCTTAGGGTGAACGAAACGGCCTCGGTGCCCGGCATCACGCCTTTTTTCGATACCGACGTTGACTACCGCCTCACCTTTACCAATGGCGCTACCCAAACCGTGCGCCTGCACCAAAGCCAGCCCATCCAGTTCTTTCAGTTTGCGGCCACGGGCACGGTAGCCAGCATCGCCGTCGACCCCGACCAGTGGGTGATGGACCTGCCGGCGTCAGCCGCTGTGCGAGATAATTCGCTGGCGTTGGCCGTGCGGCCTACTGCCGGTACCTCGCCCTTGCTCACGCTCTATCCCAACCCTTGCCACGACCAGTTACAACTCACTGCTTTGCCCGCTACCAACCTCACCGCCGAGGTGCTGGATGCCACTGGCCGGGTAGTAATGCGCCAGTCTATGGCTGCTCCTCAACTCGACACGCACGCCTTGGCGCCCGGCCTCTACTACCTGCGCCTACTCAGCAAAGAGGCGGAAGTAATGGGCCGCGGGCAGTTTGTGCGGGAATAAGGCGTATGTTTTATTGCAATAGCCGTTGAAACTGTTTAGAAAGTCGGCCTCGGGTGCCTATTGGTCATCCTGAGCTCAGCGAAGGAACTTCTCACGCCAGCCTAATCGCCGTTCAGCGGTGAGAAGGTCCTTCGCTGTGCTCAGGATGACAACGGGTTTGACTTCCTAAACAGCTTCGTTGCTAAAACCGGTCGTGGTATTCCTGAATGCGGGCTTCGGTGGCCGCATCGGGCGGAGGGGCATTGAGCAGCGAAGCCAGCAACTCATCGAAAGAAGACGCGGGCGTGAAAGCTGCTTCGAGCACCGCATTGCTGGTCAGCCGGATAAATAGGGGCTGCCCATCCATCGAAACCAAGTCGACCGTGACCAGGCCGTAGCGCTGGTTGCACCGGCCGGTTTTGGGGCAGTCGGTGGGGTTGGGCTTAAAAAGCTGTTTTAGGGCCGTCTCGGTGTGTTGAGCTTTGCGATTGGTGCATTGGTCGGCACAGGCCCGGTGGTAGCCCAAGGCCAGCAATTTCTCGCCCAGGTATTCGTAAAAATGCCGAAAGTTGCCGGGCCCGATGCTGGAATCGAAGAAAAACAAGGCCCCTTCGCGGCCGCTCTCCTGCAGCAGTTGCACCCGCAGGCCACGGGCACCGGCCGCGCCGCCTTTGCGCAGGTGGTAGGCCTTGTAGTACGGCGACAGCCAGTTCAGATACACGCGTTGTTCCACCCATTGCGCGTGCCGCCGCGCCTGGGCCGCCGACAGCTTTACCGCGTGCCAGCCAGCCGAAGCTGCCGCTTTTGGACGGAACAGATTTTGAATGAAATTGAACAAAGCTTGGGAAGTTAGTGGAGTCGAAACACGGGCCCGGACAAATAGTTTCTGGAAGTGCGCTGGGCCACGGCCCGCGTTGCCAGGCCACCCGCCCTAACCCATACCGTGCCACAAAAAAAGACCGGCTTCCGCGAGGAAACCGGCCTTAGGCGTAGCGGGGCAGCTAAAGCGGCCAGAAGCATCCGTTATTTCACCCGCGTCCAGGTCTGCGACTTGCCGATAAGCGAGAAGCCGATGTAGCCTTTCACCTCCATGGTGTTGGGACTTTCCATCTTCATGTAGCAGGAGTAGGTTTTGCCGCTTTCGGGGTCATAAATTTTGCCGTCGTCCCACTTATTGTCGCTGTCGTATTTAAAGCTTTGCATGAACACCATGCCCAAACGGGGCCGGCTGCGGAGCTTGGGGTCGGGGTTTTGCGTATCGGTTTTCGGCTTGCCGGTGGCCGGGTCGTTGGGTACGGTCAAGCTCACGATTTTGCCGCAAAGCTTGTCGCCGCACTTGTAGATTTCAAACGTCGCCTTTTTCTCCGAGTTCGTCCAAACCCCAAGCGGGGACATGGTTTGGGCGGAAGCCATGCCGGCGAGGCCGAGCACTAGAGCAACGAGCAGGAGCATTGTTTTCTTCATTCTGAATTCGAGAAAGAGGTGGGTTTGTAAAGAAAAGGTAAGGGAAATTTTTGGGAGCAAGTCGTAAGGGCTTGCACGAGCCCATTGGCAAGTTTACGGCCAAGAATGAGCTATGCCAAAAAATAGCGAAAATTGCCGATTCACGGCTAAAAAAAATAGTACTGTAAATCAGGTGCAAAGCCACTATTACTGCGTTTTCGGGTAAAATACTGCCGCTGCATTTTGAACCTTAGCCGCTGCTATTAACTTTACCGCTCAGTAGTGAGTGCTACGACCCCGCTCAAGCAGCCCTAAGGTGCTGGGCCGCGCGAACGGGGCTATGTCGAACGTAAAGAAAGGAGGTACAAAATGTCTAGTAGTCCCAAACAAATCCTGCCAAGCCTGTCGAATGTCGTACGCTTCACCGCAGTACGCGCCTAACAACAGCTTCGTGGGGTAGCTCCTAAGGCTGCCCACATTCGGCCAGGTCTTATCTGAAAGACGCCGGAACTGTACCCCAGTTTCGCCGCTTGGTAAGATTTGAAGGATTAGATGCCCGGTTTGCCCAGTCGCCCTTTAGTGGGACGGCAAAGGCGAACCGGGCATCGCTGCGTCTGGCCCATTCTGAAACGGTGGCTACCGGTGGTGAGAAGCAGTTTTCACGGTCGGCTTTTTTGAGCGGGTGGCTGTTGTGGGCTTCTTGCCAACTTTGGGCTTGGACGCTAACGGTTTTTTGCGGGCAGCCGGCTTGGTAGCGCTTTTCTTTCGTACGGTGGTATGCGTGGCAATTTTTTTGCCGCCGTATTTTTTAGCAGGGAGTTTCCGGGGCAGGGCAGGAATTGGCAACTCCGAGAAAGCCAGCGGAACGGTTCGCGCCGGTAGCTTGGCTACAGGGACGGCAGTGCTGGCCGGAATGGGCACTTTGGGGCGGGATGTGGCAATTTCGCCCGGCCCCAGCACGCGCCGCACCTGCATAAAGCGCCGCTCATAATCAGAGTCTTCAACCTGACTCACCTTCACAAACGGCTCCCGGCGCGACGACGAGGCGTGCACGAAGCGCAGCGGCACCTCGCCCCGGCCCGAGATGACAATGCCCGCATGGCCGGGGGTGGTGCTGGTTTTGGCCGTGCCGGTAAATACCACAATGTCGCCCGGTTGCGCATCGGTGCGGGCCACTGGCCGGCCCACGTCAATGAGCAGCGCCGTGGAGTGGGGCACGGCCAGCCCAAAGTGCGCAAACGTGTACATGATGAACCCTGAGCAGTCGAATCCGGTGAGCGGGGAGGTGCCCGCGTACACATAGGGGGTGCCCTGTTGGGCCAGGCCAAAAGCGACGATGCTGTCGGCGCGGGCAAGTTGGCGGCGCTGTAGCGAGGTTTCGGGAACCAGGGCCACCGTGTGCGGCACCGGCATCTTGGCGGGCGGGTCGGCCCGCTTCCTGAAGCGCGGGAGCAGCAGGGCCATAGCGGCAATTAATCCCACAAAAACCAGCCACACAACGCGCATATGAAGAAAAGTAGTGAGGTGCCCAAGGCGGGTAAGCGCCACCTTAGCCCTAACGGTGTTGCCGGCTGCTAGGTTGGAGGCAACCCGCGGGGCTTACTTTGTGACCTTGCTATTCTCTAAATCTTTGCCCATGCTTCAAAACTTTAAGTATCTACTTCGTTCGGCCGCATTTACTGTGTTGATAGGTAGTGGCTTTAGCGCTCCAGCGCGGCCGCTGGCGGCGGTGCCCTCCCTGCGTTACACGCTGTCGATGCCCGCGCCTCAGTCCCATTACTTCGAGGTGAAAATGGAGCTGGGCGGCTTTCCGGCCGACTACACCGACGTTAAAATGCCCGTCTGGGCGCCCGGCTCTTATCTGGTGCGTGAATTTTCTAAGAACGTGGAAGGCTTTCAGGCCCGGACGGCTGGCGGGCAAGCCTTGTCTGTGGAAAAAATCAGCAAGAACACCTGGCGGGTGAAGCACCCCAAGCAGGCCAGCTTTCAGGTGAGCTACCGGGTGTATGCCTTCGAGCTGAGCGTGCGCACCTCGTTTATTGACGGTGACCACGGCTACCTCAACGGCAGCAGCGTGTTCATGTACCCAGCCGATAATAAGATGCTGGGCAGTACCGTGGTGGTGCAGCCCGCCGCCGGCTGGGCCCAGGTGAGCACGCCGTTGCGCCCTGGCAGTGGCAAATTCACTTACAAGGCCGCGAGCTACGACGAGCTGGCCGACTCGCCAATGGAAATTGGCAACCAGAAAATATTGGAATTCACGGCCAATGGTACCCCCCACCAGGTAGCCATGTACGGCACCTACGTGGCCGACGATGCCAAGCTGGTGGCCGACCTGAAGCGCGTGTGCGAAGAAGCGCACCGCGTAGTAGGCCAGAATCCGCTCGACCACTACCTGTTCATCGTGCACAACTTAGAGCGCGGCGGCGGTGGCCTGGAGCACCTGTACTCGACCACCTTGGAAGTGACCCGTACCACCTACGGCACCGAAGCGGGCTATAAGTCGTTTTTGGGCCTGGCGGCGCACGAGTACTTCCACCTTTGGAACGTGAAGCGCATCCGGCCGGTGGCGCTGGGGCCCTTCAACTACGACCAGGAAAACTACACGCACATGCTGTGGGTGAGCGAGGGCATGACCGAGTACTACTCCAAGCAAATTTTGGAGCGGGCGGGGGTGATTTCGCGGGATGAATACCTGGGCAAGCTGGGCAATGCCATTGGCGAAGTAGAAAACACGCCCGGCAACCGCATCCAGTCGGCCGCCGAGTCCAGTTTCGACGCCTGGATTAAGTATTACCGGCCCAACGAGAATGCCATCAATACCCAAATCAGCTACTATTCCAAAGGCGACCTGATTGGCACCTGGCTCGACCTGAACATTGCCGAAGCGACAAAAGGCGAGAAGCACTTGGACGACGTATTTCGCCTGCTCTACGACACATACTACAAGAAGGCGGCCCGCGGCTTCACCGACCAGGAATACCAGGACGCGGTAGCCACGGTAGCGGGGCGCCGCTTCGACGAGTTCTTTCAAAATAGCGTGTACGGCACCAAACCCATTGATTTTGCCACGGCCCTCGGCTATGCTGGCCTGGGCCTCACCAACAACCCGCTGACCACCGACGGCACGCTGGGGGCCAACTTCTCCAACCGGACCGGCAAGCTGCTCGTGACCAGTGTGCTGCGCGACGGCGCGGCCTGGAACACCGGCCTCAGCGCGACCGATGAGGTGCTGCTTATCAACGGCGCCGCGCCCAGCGACGAAACCGTGAAAGCCCTCATTTCCACGCCCGTTGGCACCGATGTGAAGCTGCAGGTGCGCCGCGACGGCCTCACCCGCGACATCACCCTGCGCGCCCTGCCCAACACAGACCGTAAGTTCACTATTCAGCCCTTGCCCAATGCCACGGCGGCGCAGCAAAAGTTGCTGGCTAGGTGGCTAGGGAAGTAGTAACCGGGCGGCGCCGGTACGCCGCCTTCGGTGCTCCTTTCGGGAGGCCGGGGCGTGGCGTTTAGGGAAAAGGAGCGTTACTTTACTACTATGAGTAGTGATGGGCAAGCACTCGTTCGAGAATATGTAGACGCGGCCTTGGCCTATTTGGCCGCCCACGAGTTGATGCGGCAGCCCGCAGTTTTCGTGGATGCCGCGATGCTGGATTCTGCGCGACCGATAACGGCGGGCTGGGGAGGCGACTGGGCTGCCTGGAAGCCCATCGCCAGTACCGCTACCGAGGCGGATATCCACGAGTTGGAAGCTGCCATCGGCCACTCCTTCCCTCCGTTGTATGTCGAACTCTTGCGGTACCGCCACTTCTATGAACTGGATGATGCGGCGGGCATCTCGTTTATCATGCACGACGTTAAAGAGTGGAAAGCAAGCCTATGGGACCATTACTTCTTTTTACAAGAACCGAGCACCCTTCGGCAGCAGAACTATATTCCATTCGCGTATGACCCGCAGTTGAAAAGCCTTTGCTTCGACTTCAACCGCCGCACGTCGGACGGGCAAGATTGTGCGGTGGTGTGCATCCTGAACAGCTACCAGAACCCAGCGCCCACGCAATTGCTATATATCTCGTTTTTCGACCTGCTGCTGGACATGCGTGCTGCACAAGTGCAACGGGACGCACCTGACGACTAGACCGACAAATTCGCGAAGTAGGTTTACGATAAGGGTAGTTCAACCCTAATGAAGAACCCTTGCCATCGACCACGGCAAGGCTCCGGACCTGGCGAACCGCCGTGCCCAAGGAACCAGCACTAGCTAGTAGGCTAGGACTCGGCCAACGGGCTCGCGCCCGGCAGCCCGCAACTGCCACTCAGCCTCCGCACATCAGCCGGGGAGACTCTGTAGGCTCCGCCAATACTGTTGTGGCCTTTGGGGCACCGGGTGAGAGGCCGGGGCGTGGCGTTTGGGGGAGCGAGAATTAGCATCATCATTCGTCCCGGGCTCCAATGCCGTTTCTGGCTTGTGCTGGACACTGCTAACTTTCCCAGGCGATGTAGTCCACCTTCCCGTGCTCGTCGGTGTTGACCGCCAGCACTTGATTGGACGGCTCTGCCGCTAGGTAGAGGGCATAATCAAAAGTGGCAAACTGTTCCGCGTCGTACTTGCCATCGGGGTAGAGGCCGACCCGGACGAGCTTCAATTCTTTCAGCAGCCGAAACGCGCGGGCGTCGGGTGACGTCTCACCGGGCAGCAAAGCAGAGAGCTCTGCTTCGTCGAGTTCGTCAAAATAAAAAGTGATGTGCTCGGCTGTTTCGCCTTCTGCGGTAAAATCTCGTTCCAGCGCGGCGTGGTTGTGTACGTCCCAGCGGTCCAGGTTGTTCAAGAAATTTTGGATGGAGCGGAGGCTCTCTTGACCGATGGTTTTGTGTTCAAAGTTGAGGTCTAGGCTTACCGTCAAGTCCTTCACTACAGCCGTGATGTGGTAGTATTCTTCCAGCTGGGTCGGGTTAATTTCACCGAAATAGGGGAGCACGCAATTCATGTGTTCAGTGGTGAGTGGAATATGGTGCAAGAGACTCCAAAGGTGCTACAGGAGCTATACCAGAGGCCAGTAGGTTTAGGAGGACGGCGGTGGTTTAAGTCTGTTTAAATTAGGGCCGCCTTGGTTCAAATGTAAATGAAAACGCCCTCGGTATACACCGGGGGCGTTTTCATTATCTTGTAAAAAATAGTCAGCTTTATTTAATGCGCTTGAGGGCCACTTCTCGCACCGGCGCAATGACCATGGGGACTTTTTCCACCTTCACCGAAGAAGTGTCCAGGCCAAAGTACTGGTCCTCAGAAGCAATGAACTGGCGGATATAGAAGTAGGCCTGCATCACCAGTTTTTCCAGCGTCGGGAAGTCGTTCTCGATGCTGAGAAATTTTTCCAGCACCACAAAGCGGAAGTCGCCGGTAACGTGCTGCTTGTTAAGCGACTCGTAGCGCGAGGTGATGTCCACTTCCTTGTTGCGCACCAGGTCCTCAATCACCTTGCGGAAGTAGAGGTTGATGCGCTGCTGCACCCGGAAACCCAGCCGGAAATTGATGCGGAACACGTCGTCCTTGGCCACTTCGGTCACTTTGTATTCCATCGTGTACGGCTCATCGGTCGTGTCTACGTGGATAAACCAGTAAATGTCAGCCCGTTTGGGGCGCTTCTGGAAAATGGAGTAGATGATTTTTTGCTCGATTTCGCTGCTACGCTCGGCCGAAGTCAGGAATACCAGGTGCGTGGAGTACTTCGGAATGGTATCGTCGTCGCTAAGTTGTTTCAGGGCATCCACGTAGGGCTCCAGCCGCACAAATTCGGTGAGCCGGCGCTTGATGTAAAAGGCCTTCAGCCACACGTACATCACCGCCATCAGCGTGCCGCCAATGGCCAGCGATACCCAGCCGCCGTGCGGAAACTTGCGCATGTTGGCAATGAGAAACGAGCCCTCGATGATGCCATAGAGCGCAGCAAAGCTGAATACGAGTACCGGCGACACCTTTTTAGCTTTCAGCCAAACGGTGAGCAGGATGGTCGTCATCAGCATGGTGAGTGTGATGGCCAGGCCGTAGGCCGCTTCCATGTTGGTCGATTCCTGGAAGTAGAGCACCACCCCGATGCAGCCCAGCAAGAGCAGCCGGTTCATGCTCGGCACGAAGAGCTGGCCCTTCACGTCGGTGGGGTAGTTCAGCTTCACTTTGGGCCACATATTGAGGCGAATGGCCTCGGCTACCAGCGTGAAAGAACCCGTGATGAGGGCCTGCGACGCAATGATGGCGGCAATGGTGGCAATGCCAATGCCGATGAGCAGGAACCACTGCGGCATGAGGGCATAGAAGGGGTTGCGGCCGTCGAGCTTCTCGCCCAGGTGGGCCAGCAGCCAGGCGCCTTGCCCCAGGTAGTTGAGCAGCAGCGTGCTCTTCACAAAGGTCCAGCTGATGCGAATGTTGCCCTTGCCGCAGTGGCCCAGGTCGGAGTAGAGGGCCTCGGCCCCGGTGGTGCACAGAAACACCGAGCCCAGCAGCCAGAACCCGCCCGGGTAGCGCACCAGCAGGTCGTAGGCATAGTAGGGGTTAATGGCCTTCAGAATAACCGGGTTCTGCACCACCCAGCTAATGCCCAGTACGCCCAACATGGTGAACCACAAGAACATTATCGGTCCGAAGGCTTTGCCAACTATCTGGGTGCCAAAGCTCTGAAGCAGGAACAGGCCGGCGATGATGCCGATAACAATGTAAACGATGACGCCCTGCGTCAGGGAAGGATACACGGCTTTCAAGCCCTCGATGGCCGAGGATACTGAAATAGGCGGCGTAATCACGCCATCGGCTAGCAGCGAGGCCCCGCCAATAATGGCCACCGCTGAGAGCCAGGCACCCCGCCGCCGCACCAAGGCATAAAGCGAGAAAATGCCGCCCTCGCCGTTGTTATCGGCGTTGAGGGTCAGCAGTACGTACTTGACCGTGGTTTGCAGCGTAAGCGTCCAGATAACGCAGGAGATGCCGCCCAGCACCAAGTGGGCATCAATCATATCGGGCACCGTGGCGCCCTTGAGGATGGACGACATCACGTAGAGCGGCGAGGTGCCGATGTCGCCGTAAATAATGCCCAAGGCAATAAGCAGCCCTGCGCCGGAAATGGCGGTGTGCGAATGTTTAGAATCCATGCGAAAGGGTAAAGACGAGAACCAGACTTACAGCTACAAATCGATTACGGGGCGCGAAGGTAACAGGGAAGCCACTGGAATGCGCTTACGTCATCGGCCCGTTAAAGTAGCATTAGTTGAAAGCCAGCGGGTTATTATTTGCTTGCTCCGCCTTTTCGGCCGCTGCTTGGGCCGCCAGCGCGGCCTGCCGCCGTGCCTCATCGGCTGCCGCCAGCAAAGCGGCGGCTTCGCGGGCGGCGTGGTCGTGCACCCGGAAAATGCGCTGGTTCACCTCCGCCATCAAGCGTTGCCAGGGCGGCGTTTCGCCGGGCAGGGCAAAGTTGACCACCTCGCGGCCCAAGCGGTGCAGGCGCAACCGGTTGGTGCCGCGGTGCCCGTAGGCCAGCAGCAGGGCCGTGAGGGCCATGCCCAGCATGGCGGGCCCGGTACGCAGCCAGTTTTGCAGAAAGGCAATCATCACAAACGCCAGGCCCAGCCCACCCAGCAAGTACCACAAAATCCATTTCACGGGGGTGATTTCGGCTCGTTCCAGCTCCAGCAGCAGAAATTCTTGGTCGAGCACCCGGATGGTTTTGTCGGTGACCTCCACGCGGCCATCGTTGCTGCGCAGGGGCGGGAGCGGGGGGAGCGGCGGTAGGGCCGGGGGCTCCTGAACGACGGACAAGTGGAACGTTCTATCGGGCATCGGCGCTGGTGTTGCGGCAGCGTCGGGCGCGGTCAGCAACGCGGCCCCGGAAGGGGGTTCCAGGTCCGCGTTGCTGACCGCGGGAGGCTGGGTTTCGAGGTCGTGCATGTGCTCAGAAACAGCCAAGTGGGTTGTGGAAGGCCGCGACCAAAGGGGAACGGCCGTGGTGGTCGGGGCGGAAGCTGTGGCAGCGCCCGCCCCGACACGCCCTCAGTTGTTCACTTTCAACAGCTCCACGTCGAAAATCAGTGCCGTGTCGCCCGGAATGTCGCGGCCCGCGCCCCGTTTGCCATAGGCCAGGTCGGAGGGGATGTAGAGGCGGTATTTCGAGCCTTCGGGCATTAGTTGCAGGGCTTCCGTCCAGCCGGCAATCACCCCGTTAACGGGGAAGGTGGCGGGCTGGCCGCGCTGGTAGCTGCTGTCGAACACCGTACCGTTGATGAGGGTACCGTGGTAGTGCGTCGTTACCGACGAACGCAGGGTAGGCTTGGGGCCGGTGCCCTGCGTGATGACTTCGTACTGCAGCCCGCTTGGCAGGGTGGTTACGCCAGATTTCTGGGCATTTTGGGCGAGGAAGGCTTCGCCTTCGGCTTTGTTGTTCATGGTATTATCGTCTGAATTGGTGTCGTCTTCGGCGCCGCCCATCTGCTCCTGGAGCTGCTGCATGGCGGCCTGCATCTGCTCCTGGGTCAGGCGGCTGGGAAGGCCCTGCAAGCCTTCTTTGAGGGCACCGGCCAGGGTGTCAACGTCCAGGTCGAGGCCCTGTTGGGCAAAGTTGCGGGCCAGGTCGCGGCCAATGATGTAGCTCACCTGAGCTTGGTGGGAATCGAGGTTCATAAAACCAAGGAATGGGGGTTGGGCCGCGGCCGGGCGTGGTTGGCACGAGGGCCGGCAGCCGGTGAAAAAATAGCTCAACGGGTTACGCCGTTGCCGGGCCAAGGTTCCAAAAGCCGGGCCGAACCAGAACAGTCAGCCGCAATGGCCGAGTGCCCGGTTGCGCCCACAACAAAAAAGCCCGGCTCGGGGGCCAGGCTTTCGGATGAATACGGGGTTTGCGCGCGCCACTGCCCCAAAAGAGGGCTAGCAGTAGTGGGAATGGTCGTCGTCGCTGTCGAAGAAAAACGTCAGGTCGAGGTCGGCCAGTTTGGCAGCCAGGTAGCTCACGCCACCCAAAAGCAGCAGCGAGGAAAACGAAAAGGCAGTGGTCTTTTTCATAAGTATACGTGAAATAGCCTAAAGGGTCATTCTGGTGCAAAGATACGTTGAGAAAGCGAATATGTTATGCATGCAGCATAAAAATCAGGTTTTTGCTACAAATATTAATGTAAAAGAGATAATTGCGAATATATTGCTTAAGCATATGCCTCACTTTTGCACTGTTCATTAACTGGTTCACAATATGGAGCTTCGAATACAAAACCTTTCTAAAACGTACAGCAACGGCGTGCGGGCCCTGCGCAATGTTTCACTCAGCATCCCCAATGGCATGTTCGGCCTGCTGGGGCCCAACGGTGCGGGCAAAAGCTCGCTCATGCGCACCATTGCTACCTTGCAGGAGCCCGACAGCGGCAGCATTACGCTCGGCGACATCAACGTACTGACTCAGAAGGATGCCGTGCGCCGGGTGCTGGGCTACCTGCCGCAGGAGTTTGGCCTCTATCCCAGCATCTCGGCCGAGGTGCTGCTCGATTATTTCGCCGGCCTCAAAGGCATCCGGGACGCCGCTGAGCGCAAGCAGGCCGTGGAAAGCCTCTTGCAGCAAACCAACCTGTGGAACGCCCGCAAAAAAGCCGTGGGCGGCTACTCCGGCGGCATGCGGCAACGCTTCGGCATTGCGGTGGCGCTGCTGGGCTCGCCGCAGCTCATTATTGTGGATGAGCCCACCGCCGGCCTCGACCCGACGGAGCGCAACCGGTTTCTGGATTTGTTATCGGAAATTGGTGAGAATGTGGTGGTTATTTTGAGTACGCACATTGTGGAGGACGTGACCGAGCTGTGTCCCAACATGGCCATTATTGCGGCCGGCGAGGTGGTGGCCACGGGCTCGCCCAACGACGTGATTGGTGAAATCCGGGGCAAGGTGTACCGCACCAAAACCGAGAAAGCCGCCTTGGCGCAACTCAAATCCGAGCACCAGGTGATTTCCTCAAAACTGGTGGCGGGGCAGCCCATCGTGCGGGTGTTCAGCGAGCAGCCCATCGACGGACAGTTCCAGCCCGCCGAGGCCACGCTGGAGGACGTGTATTTCCACCGGCTGGCGCAGCGGGAGAAAGCGGCTGTTAGTGCTTAATCTGATAATCTGAACATTAAGCTGATAACCGGAACGTCAGGCTGAGCGGAGCCGAAGCATCTCTGCCTCGAAAGTAAACCCTTTCGATGTAGTTGGTTGCTTGGTAGAGATGCTTCGGCTGCGCTCAGCCTGACGGCCTCTTATAAGCCCTAAGAATAAACTTCATGTTCGCACACATCTTCCGTTTCGAGCTGCGCTACCGGTTCACCCAGCCCAGCACGTACTTGTATTTTGGCGTTTTCGCGCTGTTCGGGTTTCTTTCCCAAACCGTTGATGATTTCGGATTTGCCAGTGCCAAAGTCCACGTCAACTCGCCCGATGCGTTGGCGCAGCTGCATTTCGTTGCCTCTATTTTGGGCATGTTTGTGACGGCGGCCATCCTGGGTACGCCCATTTATCGCGACGACAAGGACGGCATGACCGGCCTGGTGTACACCACTTCCATCACCAAGCCGGCTTATCTGGCGGGGCGTTTCCTGGGTTCGCTGCTTGCTATCTGGTTCATTATGGCCGGGATATCGGCAGGGGCGCTGCTGGGCATGCTCATGCCGTGGGTGGAGGCCGACAAGCTGGGCCCGGTGATGCCGCTGGCGTTGCTGGCCCCGCTGGTGTTCGGGGCTTGGACGAATGCGCTGTTTGCCGGCTGTATCTTCTTCGCTGCGTACCTGGCGTTTCGTTCGCCGTTGGTGGTGTATCTGGGGGGGATTGTGCTGTTTGTGCTCTACCAGTTATCGTTCACTTTTTCCAGCAAGGTCAGCAGCGACCACCTCTTTGCCCAGCTCGACCCGTTTGGGCTGGCGGCCAAAAGCATTGATGCCAACTATTGGACCATTGCCGAGCGCAACACCAGGCTGCTGCATTATTTCGGTGGCGAAATCATCCAGAACCGCTTGCTGTGGAGTGCCATTGGGCTGCTGATTTTAGGCGTGGCCTGCGTTCTGTTTCGCCTTGGCCAGGCCAAAACGCGGGTGAAAAAGCAAGCCCCCGAGGCCGCGCCGGTCGCGGGGAGCGCCGGGGGGCTGCGCCGCTCCCCGCAGGCGTTTGGCAGCGGCCTGGGCTTCTGGCAGCTCCGCCAAATGGCAAAGGTGCAGCTCCAGAACGTGGTGCGCGCCTGGCCGTTTCGGGTGCTGGCGCTGCTGGGGGTGGTGTTCGTGCTTTTCAACGCCTACTACACCTACCAGGACACGCGCGGCATTCAGATGCCGGTGACTTACCTGATTCTGAAGATGCTGAATGATAACTACACGCTGTTTCAGCTGCTTATCATCACCATTTACGCCGGCGAGCTGGTGTGGCGCGAGCGGGACACGCGCCTGCAGCTGGTGTTCGATGCGCTGCCCTTCTCCACTTGGGTACCGTTTTTGAGCAAGCTGCTGGCGCTGTTTGCTGTGCAGGTTCTGCTGACGTTGGTCATGGACCTGGTGGGCATCGGGATTCAGTTGTACCGGGCTCCGGGGCTGTTCGAGCCGCTGCTGTACCTGAAAGATTTTACCTTACAACTGGCCAATCTGGCCGTGCTCTGCGTGCTGGCCATGACCGTGCAAACGGTGGCCAACAACAAGTACGTGGGCCACGCCGTGATGATGGTGTACTACGGCGTGGTGTTTCTGCTGGCCGATGCGCTGGGCCTGCACCACGCGCTGCTCAAGTTTGGCGCGTCGGTGCCCTACACGTATTCGGACATGAATGGCTACGGGCACCTGGTGGCCCCGCTGCTGGCCATCAACGCCTACTACCTGGCCGGGGCGCTGCTGCTGCTGCTGCTCGCGGGCCTGCTTTGGGTGCGCGGCAACGACACCAGCCTGCGTGCCCGGGGCCGGCTCTACGGGCAGCGGCTGCAGGCGCCCGGGCTGCGCTGGGCGCTGGCGGGGGCGCTGGGGTTGTTTGTTGGGGCCGGCGGCTGGGTGTTTTACAACACCAACGTACTCAACCAATACGTGACGCCCAAAGGGCTGGAAGCCCGCCAAGCCAACGCCGAACGTGCGTACAAGCGCTACGAAAAGCTGCTGCAACCCAAGATTGTGGCTATCAATCTGAACGCCGACTTGTACCCCACGGCCTCGCCGCGCGGCTTTCGCATGGCAGGGACCTACACGCTGCGCAACAAGGAAAAGCGGGCCCTCGACACCCTTTTTATTAGCTACGACGCCAGCCCCAGCATCACGAACTGCCTGAGCCTGAACCGGGCCGCTCAGGTGCTGCACGACGACCCCGTGGCCGGCGTGCGCCTCTACCGTCTGGCCCAGCCGCTGGCCCCCGGCGACTCGCTCGACCTGCGCTTTGATGTGGCCTATCGGGCCCAGGGCTTCACCTCGCGCCTGAAAGGCAACGGCGTGTTCGACTGGGCCAGCATTTCGCCCGAGGACCGCCTCACGGCGAACGGTACTTTCCTCAACGACCCCGGCCTGCACATCGGCTACCAGCCCGGCTCGGAGCTTGATGACGACAACGTGCGTCAGCGCAACCGGCTCAAGCCCAAGGACCGCGCCCTGAAACTGAACGACCCGCGCGGCCGCAACCAAGCCGATTTTGGCCCCGATGGCGACTACCTGCGCTACCAGGCCACCGTCAGCACCGACCCCGACCAGATTGCCATGACGCCCGGCTACCTGCAGAAAGAATGGCTGCAAAACGGCCGCCGCTACTTCCGCTACCGCATGGACCAGCCCATGCTGCCCATGATTTCGGTGCTCTCGGCCCGCTACCAGGTGCACCGCGAAAGCTGGCAGCCGCCCGCCGGTGGCCCGCCCGTGGCCATCGAAATCTACCACGACCCCAAGCACCCCTACAACGTGGCCCGCATGGCCGAGGCCTTGCGCAAAGCCCTGCCGTACTACACGGCGGCCTTTGGGCCGTATCAGTACCGCCAGATTCGGGTGCTGGAGTTTCCGCGCTACAAGTCCTTCGCCCAGAGCTTCCCCAACACGGTGCCGTTTTCAGAAAGTGCGGGCTTTATTGATGATTTGCGCGATAAGAGCAAGCCGGACCTGGCCTTTTTCATCACCAACCACGAGCTGGCGCACCAGTGGTGGGGCCACCAAGTAGTGGGTGCCAATGTGCAGGGCAGCAGCATGCTGATAGAATCCCTGGCCGAGTACTCGGCCATTATGACGGCCAAGCACGAGTTTACGCCCGCGCGGATGCAACAGTTCATGCGCCGCGAGCTGGACAACTACCTGCGCGGCCGCCGTCAGGAGCGCAAAAAGGAGCAGCCGCTCATGCTGTGCGAAAACCAGCCCTACATCCACTACTACAAGGGCGGCATGGTGTTTTACGCCCTGCAGGACTACATCGGCGAAGACAAGCTGAACGGTGCGCTACGTGCTTTCCTCGCCAAAAACCGCTACCAGACCCGCCCGTACCCGAACTCGGCCGACCTGCTGGCCTACCTGCACCAAGCCACGCCCGACTCGTTGCAATACTTATTGCGCGACATGTTCGAAACCATTACGCTCTATAAAAACGAGCTGAAAACCGCCACCTACACGCCGCGCCCCGATGGCAAGTACGACGTCAGCCTCACCATCAAGGCCGACAAGCTGCGCGCCGACAGCCTCGGCAACGAAAAGTCCATCCCGATGGCCGACTACCTCGAAGTTGGCGTTTTCGGGCCCGATAAATCGGATGGCGAAGCCTGGGACGTGCGCGGCAAGCCCTTGTACCTGAAGAAAGTAAAAATCACCACGCCCGAAACCACCCTCAACTTCGTGGTGAACGAAAAGCCTGCCAAAGCCGGCGTTGACCCGTATCAGAAGGTGATTGAGCGGTATTATTACGACAACGTGAAATTCGTGGACGAGAAGAAAGCCGGCTCCAAGCCCGTGGCAGTGAAGTAAGCTGTAGCGTGGACGCTGCGAGTCCGGGCATCGTTTGGCAGGCGGTTCGCTCAGGCGCGGACTCGCAGCGTCCACGCTACAGCCCAAAATCCGCCACCTCCCGCACCTCACCGGCCGCCAAATCTCCTAGCCAGATGCCGGCCACCCGCACCCGCACCAGCCGGAGCGTTGGGAAGCCCACGGCGGCCGTCATCTTCCGAATCTGGCGGTACTTGCCCTCGGTGAGGGTGATGGACACCCAGGAAGTGGGGCCGTGGCGGTCGTCGCGGATTTTGCGGGTGCGGGGTGCGAAGGCAGGCGGAGGGTTGAGGCGACGGGCGGCGCAGGGGCTGGTCTGGTATTTCACGCCGTGAATTCCGATTTCGACGCCGGCTTGCAGCAGCGCGATGGCCTCGTTTGTCATCAGGCCGTCGACCTGGCAATAGTATTCTTTCTCCACTTTCCGGCTGCGCACCCGCTCGCTCATGCGGCCGTCGGTGGTGAGCAGGAGCAGGCCTTCGCTGTCCTCGTCGAGCCGGCCAATGGCCATGATGCCTTCGGGAAAATTGTGGAATTCGCCCAGCTTTTTCTTCTTGGCCTCGCCCGCAAACTGGCTGAGGTAGCCGTAGGGCTTGTGGATGAGGAAGTGGGGCATGGCCAGGATGAAAGAGGCAACTACTGTTTCCGGGCAGCGCCGGCGGCCTGCTCAAGCTTGATTTTTTCGGCCACATCCACCATCGGGGCTACCCAGATTTCCTTTTCGTGCGCCTTGAGGTAGCGCAGCAGCTGCCGGTGCGCGGGCAAAGCGACGTTGAGCGGGTGCCCGCCGCCCACGCCGTGGAACAGAAACACCAGCAGCGTGTGCGACTGCTGGGCCTGCTTCACCAAATCAATCAGGTACTGGCCCGGCTGCCCGTTGATGGAGTAAGCGGCCACGTTGTCGAGGGCCACTTGCGCGGCGGTTTGCAGGCCGGGCGTGACGCCCCGGGCGGCCACGAAATCCTGTTTCAGCTGGTTGTAGAACGGAACGCCGCCAATCTGCAGGTCGCCGCAGGGGTAGGCGAAGGTGCGGGCGGTTTTGCCGTCAATGGCCCGGAGCAAGGTGTTGTTGGCCCGTATTTCGTCGGCGGCGCGGCCCACGGTGTACTTGCTCAGGTCGTGGTCGGGCGTGACGAAGCCGCGGCCGGGCAGGCTGCCGTCGCAGGGGTGGAAAAGCGCGTGGTTGCCCAGCTCGTGCCCCCGGGCAGCGGCCTGGCGCCATTCCTTCAGGCGGCGGGCCACCACGGGCGAGGAACCGATGAGGTAGAACGTCCCGCGAAATTTCAGGGAATCCAGCGCCGGCACCACGTTGTCCAGGTCCACGTCAATGGCGTCGTCGTAGGTCAGCACCACCGCGCACTGCTTGTTGTTCCAGGTCGTCGGGGCCTGGGCCCAAACACAGCTTGGGCCCGCCAGCAACAGCGCAGCGGCAACTCCCAGGGGGCGGAATAAATTCATGCTTGGGTGAGGGTGAGGGCAGCAACCAAAACGATGCTGCAAATGAATGGCGCCGCAAGTTTAGTACCCGCCTAGCCAACGGCCCGGCTATGCCAGGCGGGGGGGATGGCCGCTACTTTATTTCGGCAACTTCCACGCGGCGGTTGCGGGCATCGGGCGAGGGGTAAAGCGGCCGGGTGTCGCCGTAGCCAACGGTGCTGATGCGCTCGGCGGCAATGCCGGCCTTCACCAGGTAGGCTTTCACGGCTTCGGCGCGCTGCTCCGAGAGTACCTGGTTTTTGTCGGGCTCGCCCACGCGGTCGGCATGGCCCGCAATCTGGAGCTTCATAGTCGGCCGGCTTTTAAGCGCGGTGGCCAATTGGTCGAGGGCCGGGCCCGACTCGGGCAGAAGCTCCGGCGTACCCACCCGAAACAGCACGGTGGGCAGCACCACGGGCGTTTCGGCCACCAGCGGCGGGGTCGGCAGCGGGCGTTGCGTTGCCTGCGCCGTATCGGGGCGGGGCTTCGGCGGGGCTGCTTTGGGCGGGGTGCCCGTCACGCGAATGGTGATGGGCACCACCGCACGCTGGCTGGTGGGGTAGTAGCCCTGCGTGAGGTAAAAAGTCGTGGTTTTGCTGAGAGCGGTGCGGTAGGTATTGCCCGTGTTGACGGGCTGCTTCAGGCTCACATCGGTGTACCAGAGCACATTGCGCCCCGAAACGCGGATGCTGGTTTCTACCCCATTGGGCACTGTGCTGGCTGATTTTAGCTTGACGCGGTAGAGCGTGAGGGTGCCCACGCTGCAGTCGCCCACCGGGCGGTAGGTGGCGTGGCCGGTCAGCTTTTCCAGCGCCGGGTCGTAGGCGAAGGTGATGGCACCGTCGCACCAGTAGCTGGTGAGCGTGCGGCCGGTTTCGTTCAGCTTGGTGCCGTGTTCCAGGCGCAGGCCCGCGCCCGTACGGGTTCCCTGCATCTGGAACGTGACGGAAACGTCCGGTTGGCCCCCTACTTCCTCGTACAGCACCCCAAACACCGAACTGTCCTTGCTCTGCTGTAGCCGCAACACCGACGGCCAGTATTTGTCGGGCTGGCTGGTTTCGGCTTCTACGCCCTGCCATACGCCCGTCAGGGATTGGGCTTGCACCGGGCCTGCCAGCAGCAGGCAGCCGATGCCGTACCATAAGCTGCGTTTCATGCGGGCAAAAATAGCTTTTGGCGAAAAAATACGGGTTGTCGTCATACGTGAAAAAAGCATCCTTTTACGCCCCAACGACTCGTTAAAGCGCCTAAGGGATGCTTCGTTCCATTGCACGATGCCGGCCACCCGCCGGGGCACCGTGTGCACTGGCTTGGCGCTGGCTGCCGGGGACCTGCCGGCCCGGCGGCCGCCCAACGGCTAGTCCAGATACGCCATGTCTTCGGCGCTGAGCTGGATTTCGGCTTGAGGTTCTCGCGCAGGTGGGCCCACGACGACGCGCCCGCAATGGGCAGCAGCCAGGCAAGGTTCAGCTGGGCTTCGGTGGCGGTGTGCTTGCGGGCCAGTTCGGTCAGTTTGTTGCCGGCCTTGGGCAGGCCGTGCGCCAGCGAGAAAAAGGAGATGAACGGAACGCCGTACTGCTCGCACAGGTCGAGCACTTCTTCGCCGCCGGGATAGGCGCCGTGGGGCAGCTGCACGGTGGTGCCCTGGGCGTGGCTGTACGTGTTTTCCACGGTGGCAAGGGGCCTTAGCCGCAGGCCCTCTGCAGCTCCTCGCGGGTCAGGCCCACGTGCAGGTTTTTGCCTTCGCGCTGCATCTCTCGATGCGGTAGCGAAAGCCTGCCACATGGTTCACGGTGTGCAGGGCCGGGTGCAGGTAATACAGGAAAAACGCCCCGCCCAGCCGCTTGGCATCGGCCCGGGCGCGGGTGGAGTCGACGGTGGCCACGCGGCCAAAAAAAGGCGCCTCGAACGCGGAAAAGAAAGCAAAATGCTCGCGCCGGTTCCAGGTAGTGAGGTCAAGAAGGTGCTGCATGGGCCGGCAAAGGTCGGCAGGCATGCCCACGCGGGCATTAGGCCAGCCGGCGCACGTCGTAGGGCACGGCCAGGCCGAGCAGGGCTTGGGCAACTTGCTCGTCGGTGGCCGCGCCCGAAACCGTGATGTCGGCCACCAGGCCCCGCTGCCGGTCGTCGCGCACGGTGAGGGCGTCCACGGTCAGGTTCGGCACTGCCGCCAGCTGGCGCGCATACACCCGGCTGATTTCCTGCTTGGCCAGGGCCGGCTTAAAGATTTTGCCGATGGCCGTGAGCGGCAGCTCGGCGGCCGTGTACACCTGCTTGGGCCAGGCGGCGCGCTCGGGAATGTGGGTTTCGGCGAAGGAGCGCAGCTCGGCTTCCGACACCGTTTGGTTGGGCTTTAGGGTCACGTAGGCCACGGGCAGCTCGCCGGCGTGGGCATCGGGGCTGCCGATGGCGGCCGCCAGGGCCACGGCGGGGTGGGCCATCAGGGCGTCCTCTATCACCTTGGGGTCGATGTTGTGGCCGCCGCGGATGATGAGCTCCTTTTTGCGGCCCGTGATGTAGAAGCCGGCCTGCGCGTCCATCCGGCCCAGGTCGCCGGTGTTGTAGTAGGGGCCCTGGCCATCGCCGGTGTCCACCCAGATGCCTTTGTTGTGCTCGGGCTGCAGGTAGCCGTGGAAGATATTGCTGCCCCGCACCACCATCACGCCGCTTTCCTCGGGCTCGGCAAAGCGCTGGAACGCGCCGGTTTGCTCGTCGAGCACCACAATGCGCACGTCCTGGTAGGGCACGCGCAGGCCGATGCTGCCCGGCATGGGCGCCCCCGCCAGCGGCCCCACCACGCTGATGCAGCTGCCCTCGGTGAAGCCGTAGCCTTCCACCAGCCGCAGCTTGGTGCGCTGCTCGAAGGCCCGCAGCAGCTCCACGGGCAGCGGTGCGGCCCCGCAGATGGCGTAGCGCAACGAGCTCAAATCGTGCCCCTCCACGGGCAGCGTGAGCAGCTTGCTGAAAATAGTGGGCACGCCGCTGAACAGCGAGATGCGGTAGTGCGCCACCAGCGGCCAGAAGTTATCGAGAATGCCCGGCCCCCGGTAGCCCGCCGGGCTGCCCAGCACCACCGTGTGGCCCAGCAGCCACGGCACGCTGCCCGTCACCACCACGCCATTGACGTGGAACAGCGGCAGCCCGCAGAAGAACACCAGCCGCTCGGGCGCGGCCTCGCCGCCCAGCAGCTGCGAGGAGGCGTAGGTTGTACTCGTAATATTGTAGTGGGTGAGGGGCGCGATTTTGGGCGTGCCCGTGGTGCCGCCGGTGTGGAAGTAGCAGGCCACATCGGTGGGCGCGAGCTGCCGGCCCGACACCAGTCGGTCCGACGCCTGGCGGCGGCTGGCTTCAGCAAAATCCATCACCCGAATGCCCGGCAACCTCAGCTTGGGCTGCACCAGCCGCAGCCCGCCAAGTAGCAGCCGCTGCGCTGCAGGTAGGTAGTGCAGCAAATCGACGGCAATGACCGTGCGCAGCGAGGGCACCAGCGGAGCCACGGCCTGTACCTTCTGCCAGATGTCGGTTTTGGGGAAAGCACGCAGCGTGACCAGCACCTTGGTGCCGGCCGCGTTCAGGATTTCGGCAATCTGGGCCGGCTCCAGCAGCGGGTTCAGCGGGTTGACGATGCCGGCCGCCTGCCCGCCCCAGAGCGTGAAGTGCGTTTCGGGCAGGTTGGGCAACAGGTACGACACCACGTCGGTGGGCCCCACGCCCATCTCGTGCAGCATGTTGGCCGTCTGGTAGCAGCGCTGCACCAACTGCGCGTAGCTGAAATCGACCGACTCGGTGGGCCGCTCGCCGCTGAACACGAAGCGCAGGGCCAGCGCCGCCGGGTTGCGGTCGCGGCCGCGCTCCAGCAGGGCCAGGGTGTGGGCGGGCACCGGCTGGGCCGCCAGCGGGGTTTGCTCAAGGGTGAGGATGTCGTCGAGGTTGCGGTAGCCCGGCATAAAAGGGGAGGGAAGCGTCGGCTTGCGCCGTTAGAGAAGTGGTTATTCCTTCAAAAGTAGGCCCGGCACTCTGCGCGCCAAGCCCCAAACGGCCGGTTGGGTATTTTTCAACCATTTATTTGGGTGAGGCGAGGGCTCAATGTGGCAACTCCCTTGTTGATTTCTGGTAGCGCGCCAGAGAAGTTTGGGGCTGAATACGTTCAGGCAAACCAGCGGGCCGCCGCTTGTTGGAATGCGCTCGCATCAGGGATTTCATCCGCTGCCCAAGCCACCACACCGTCGGGCCGGATGAGCACCGCGCTTAAGCCCAGCTGCGCCTGCGCCTGACGGGCCGCATACTTCAGTTGGCCGCCATACGCCTCCGTCGCGGTTTTCAGCGAGGCATTATCTTCAAAATCAAGCAGTAGGCCCTGGCCATCTTGCAAGAGGTCGCCTAGCGTCGTGCCGTCGTCGAAAGCGAAGTTGGGCGCGCTGTGGCCGGCCAGCGGGTGGACCGCGCCGAGGTCGTAGTGCGTGCCGATGCCCCAGACACGGCCGGCGAAATAGGTGGCCCCGTCGCGCGTGGCCAGCAAGTCGCGGACGATGGCATGTAGCGCACGGCCCTGGGGGCTCATGAGGGCCACTTGGGCGCGGGACCAGTCCAGCACGCACGCGCCAATGGGGTAGCGCTCGGTGCAGTAGCTGTCCAGCAGCCCGGCCGGCGCTTGCCCGCGGAGGGTGGCCGCCAGCTTCCAGCCCAGGTTCAGGGCATCGCCCAGGCCCAGGTTGAGCCCTTGGCCGCCCAGCGGCGAATGAATATGCGCGGCATCGCCGGCCAGCAGCACCCGGCCGTGGCGGTAAGAGGTGGCCTGCCGGGCCCGGTCGGTCCAGGTGGTGGCCAGATGCAGGGCGCTGATGGTGACGTCGGTGCCGGAGATGCGGCGGAGCACCGCCTGCACGTGCTCACGCGTGACGGGCTGGCCGGAAGTGTGGAATGTGCCGCCGTCAAAATCTTGAATGATGAGGTAGCCGGGCTGCGACTGCAGGTACATACCGGTGGGGGTCAGGTTGCGGCCAGGGCGGAGCTTCTCGGGGTCGGCCAGGTTCACCTGAGCGGTATAGCCGGTGAACTCGGGCTCGGTGCCGGCAAACTCAAATCCGCCCAGCTTGCGCACCACGCTCCGGCCGCCATCGCAGCCCACCAGCCACTGGCCCGCGAAAGTGTGGACATCGGCCTGCACCGTAACGCCAGCTTCGGATTGCTCTAAGCCCGTCACCCCAAGCCCGCGCCTGATTTCAACGCCCAGGGCTTCGGCGCGGCGCGTGAGCACCGTTTCCAACTCAGCCAGTTCCGATAAGAGGCTGGTTGCGGTGGCGCTGGGCAAGCGGTAGGGCCACTGCTTGGGGTCAACATCGGCCTCATAAAAGGGGATGCCGGCGAAGTGCCCGGCCTGGCGACGGGTTTCTGGTTCGGTGTTCTGGTGCGGGTTTTTGAGGCGCTTGTGCAGCTCTAGCTCCTGCAGCAGTCCCCGGCGGTGCAGCGCTTCCACCGAAGGGGCGTTGAGGCCCCGGATACCAAAGGGCCGCTGCTTTAGGGGCGAGTGCGGGTTTTCGGCTTTTTCCAGCAGCAGCACCGAGCAGCCGGCCAGGCCCAGCTCGCAGGCCAGGAACAACCCCACCGGCCCGGCCCCGGCAATAATGACGTCGTAAATAATCGGTTGATTGGGGGTGGAGCCCGCGCTTTTCAGAGTGGTTTTCATGCCACAAAGCTCTGGCGGCCTCGTTCCTTAGTCTTGTAGAAACGCGACAAAATCGGGGCTTACCGCCTGCTGCCGGCTCCGGGCTTTGCGGGCAAAGGCGGCGGGCGTGGTGCCGCTGTAACGCTTGAATTCCCGGCTCAGGTGGGCCTGGTCGGTGTAGCCCAGCTCGTGCGCCAGGCCGGCCAGGCTGGCCGACGGATGGTGCCACAAGTGGTTGCGGGCCTGTTCGAACCGCATCAGGCTAGATATGTCTTTCACCGTGTAGCCTGCCGCTTGCTTAAACCTTCGTTCCAGGGTGCGCACCGTGGCGTGGGCCGCCGCGGCCACCTGGCTCACCGGCAGGGTGCCGCCGGCGGCGCGCATGGCCCCGCCGGCTTTCGCCAGCAGCGGGCCGGGGGCGGCATCGGGGTGGCGTTGCAGGAAATACCGTTTCACCTCCGCCAGGGCTTCGGCAATTTTTCCGGCCTCCAACCACTGCGCCAAAGGCGCCTGCAGCCCGGCAATGGGGTGCCGCATCACGCGCACGCCATCCTGCGCGGGCGGCAGGCCAAGCAGGTCGAATACCGTCCAGGGGAAACACCGAATGCCGATGATTTCCAGCCGGTTTTGCGCGTAGAAATGCGCCGGCTGGTTGAGTAGCCCCACCATAAAAGGGGAGGGCAGCCTCTGCACGCCCGCCGGGGTAGCCACGCCGCAGGGGCTGCCGAAGTAAAAGATGATTTCCGCGTAGCCGTCCGGCTGAACCTCGAAGGCCGTGGGCGCTGCCCCGAATTCCAGCCGGTCATACCACAGGCACTTGATGGTTTCGGCTAACGCCGCCGGGGGCTCAAATTCCTGGTGATGCATAAGGGAAGATAGCACCACGCGCCCGGGCTAGTCTCAAAATAGCCCTCCAATGCAGCCAATCTGCCCCAAATTATAAGTTGAGACGGGCCAACGGATGATTTGAGCCCCGGCGCCCAACCCGACGCTTCACCTTTGTCGGGTTCATCAGGCGCTGCCTGGGCCCAGGCCCTGCGGCTCATTTCCTCCCTTTTTTATGCGTCAGCTTTGTCGCCCCCTCACCCTGCCACATTGGTGGCAGGACGCCCTGCTTGCCCTCCCGCGCATCGTGTGCGGCTACCTGCTGGCCGCCAATTTCGGGGCCGCCAAATTCGGCCTGCCCTGGTCGCCGCCCGACAACAACCTGGGCTTGTTTGAGGTGGCCTTCTGGTTTCCGCAGGATGTGGCGGCCTACGGGGGCATCTTCGCGCTGTTTCCCAATTTCTTCGCCTGGATGGGGGCCTTCAGCGAAGCCATCGGCGGCGTGCTGCTGGTGCTGGGGCTGCTCACGCGGCCGGCCGCATTGCTAGTGTGCTGCACCATGCTGGTGGCCATGTTTATGCAGCAATGGCAGCAAGGGCTGTGGAACATGCTGCCGGCTGCCGGCTTTCTGTGGGCCGCTTTGCCGGCATTGGTGCTGGGTTCCGGCCGCTTCGGGCTCGACTATTTGCTGACGAAACCGGCGGTGCCGCGCCTCCGGCCTGGCTTGGTTGCGCTGGCCGTGGCGGCACTGTTGCTGCCCGGCTGCGTGCAGCCAGCCCACGACAAAACCGTGGTGTACCTGCTCGACGTGAGCGGCCACCCCAACGTGCAGCAAGTGGGCCTGCGCGGCCGCGACAAGCCCCTGAGCTGGGATTCCGACCTGCTGCTGACGCCCATCCGGAAAGACAGCCTCTACCGCGCTGTCGTCACCACGCACACCGGCTACAAGGTGACGGAGGTAAAATTCACCCTCAACGGCGACTTTGAGCTGAAAGAGAAAGCCAACCGCCGTATCCTTTTCGGCCCCGCCGATACCACCGTGTACCGGGCGCGGTTTGATGTGGTGCCCCGGTAAGAAAGCGCGTCAGCCCGGTTGGGCGGGGGTGTTGTTCAATCGGCCGAATCCCGCTTCACAAACGCCAGCCAGTTCGACTGCCGGGCCGTGTCGGTGCGGCGGTGGCCCAGCTTCACCACCTGGGGGCCGGTTTTGTACCAGCCTTCGTCCCAGCCGCCCATGTCCAGGTACAGGGTGTTGCGGGCGCCCAGCTCCAGCAGGTCGTCGGCAAACTGCTGCATGGTCATCGCATCCGAAGTACTTTCCACCACCACAAACCGGCGGCCCGCCAGCTCCACCAGGGCCCGACGCTGGAAAACGGCCCCGCCGGCGGCACGCAGGTTCCGGCCCTCAAATACCAGCAGCTCCTGTAGCAGCACCGTGCCCCGGTGGCTGCCCACGCGCTCCAGCTCCGCCAGGGGCGGCGACTGGCCCATGGGAATTCGGGCAATGGTGAGCGAGTCGCCGAGCAGGGTGAGCACGCCATCCAGAAAGCCCACCTGGGCCCGGGCCTGGCGCAGGCGGCCGTTGCTCACCAGCAGGTCGAGGGGCTGGCCGGTGTCCAAATCGGTGTAGGCGGCGGCCACGCTGAGCTGGTAGCGGCCGTCGGCCACGTCCGGCCGCACGGTCATCACCCGCACGGCCAGGCCCTGGGGATAAAACAGGGTGTATTGGTGACCATCGGCGGTGGTTTTGCCTTCCACCCGCACTTCCGAAGTAGCGTTTGGGGAGCAGGCGCCGAGGCCGGCCAGCAGCCAGCCCAGCACCGTATTGCGCAGCGTGTTCATCCGCATGATTACCGGAAGCAGAGGAGGTGAAAGGGGGAGGGCGCGGGCCGCGCACCGACAGGGGCTCGGACTACGAACCGGCCGCCGGCTCAATGCCCTGGCGGCTCTTTTTGAGCACCGGCTGCCGGGCTTTCCCCTTGGGGCGGCCTTTTTTGAACGTGATGCTCCAGATGCTGTCGTAGTCATCGTCGGGCCACTGCTGGGGTTCTTCGATGCCCAGGGCCTCGGCTATTTTCACAATGTTGTGGTGCTCCCACACCAGCAGCACGGTGCCGCGGAGGCGCCGCAGCTCTTTCGCGAGGCCCTTGATTTCGTCGGGTGCGTAGTCGCTGTTGATGGTCAGGTTGTGCTGCACGGCGTAGGGCAGCACGGTTTGCATCATCCGCACGCGGGTGGTTTCCTCTTTGTCGGTGCCGATGCACGGCACGTAGGTGAAATCCGGGGGCCGGGGCAGCAGCTCATTAAGCACGTCGGGCAGGGCCAGCGCCCGGGCCAGCCCTTCGGCCGAAAGGTTGTCGCCCTCGGTGGGCTTTTCGCCGTGCCGGATAATGACCACCCGCAGCAACGGCCCCTTGGGTACCGGCGGCGCTTTGGGATGCACGGGGTTCAGATGGTACAGCAGAAACAGCTTGGTCCTATCTAATTCGGTGAAATGGTCAATCATAAAGCAATGGCCGTGATAAGAGGCTGGAATCAGGCAAAGCACGCCCAACCCGGCAACGAGTTAGCTGCGGCATACTAGCCCGGCCGGCGCAGGGTTACAGCCGGGCTTTGGGAAAGCGCTTCTTACGCTCCTAAAGCATCCCACCGCTGCCGCAGCGGGCCGCGGCGTCGCGCAAAATTCCTGCCCCCACGCCAGGTCATGCATTGCCGCATAATCAGCTCATTCGAACCACGACTTTGCCCTTGGCCCGTCCGGTTTCAAGGTATTCCAACGCTTCTTTGGTGGCTTCAAACGGGAACACCCGGTCAACCACCGGGCGTACGATGCCGGCGTCCAGGAGCGCTCCAAGCTCGCGCAGCTGCGCGCCGCTCGGGTGCATCAGCAGGAAGGAATAACTGGCCTGGTTCTTTTTCGCGAGCCGGCGGACGCGGAAGCTGAGCAGCCGTATCACCTGCTGCAAAAACCAATTCATGCCCTGTTCTTTGGCAAACTGCGGGTCGGGCGGCCCGGCCACGGAAACGACTTTGCCGCCGGCTTTCAACACCTGGAAAGACTTATCCAGCGCTTCGCCGCCCAGCGTGTCCAACACGAGGTCGTACCCCGCCAGTACGTTTTCAAACGCCTCTTTTTTGTAGTCGATGACCAGGTCGGCCCCCAGCTTTTGCACCCACTCCACATTGGCCGTGCTCGTGGTAGTGGCCACAAAGGCCCCCCAGTGTTTCGCCAGCTGAATGGCCACCGTGCCCACACCGCCCGAACCGGCGTGAATGAACACCCGTTGCCCGGGTTGCAGCTTGCCCACGTCGCGCAGCGTTTGCCAAGCCGTGAGGGCCACTAGCGGCATGGCAGCGGCCTCTTCCATAGTGCTGCTCGTTGGTTTGGGGGCCACGGCCGCTTCGTTCACCGCCACATATTCGGCAAAAGCCCCCATTCGGTCCACGTCGACCCGGGCATATACCTCGTCGCCGGGCTTAAACTGCGTCACATTCGCCCCAATCCGTGCCACCACGCCGGCCGCATCGTTGCCCAAAATATGCGGGAAGCGCAGTGGCAACACCTGTTTGAGTTGCCCGTCCCTGATTTTGAAATCCACCGGATTGACGCTGGCCGCTTTCACCTGAATCAACACATCATCCGCTTTTACCAGCGGCTCCGGCATCTCGGCGGCCTGTATCTCTTTGTTGCTGCCATAACGCGTTAGTACAAATGCCTTCATGTTGCGAGGTGTTGAGGTAGTGCGCTCATCCAGCGGACGCGAGATGTAGCCCTCACAAGGTAGGATAAATGCCCCGCGTCCCCAAAGCCGCTGCCGAAGCGGGCCGCGTCGCGCCGCCGCGCCCGGCTCCAAGTGGTGAGTGATACGATTTGATACGATTCAAGACGATGTTGATACGATAGACCTGCCCGGCCCCAAACGCCCGCTCCCGTGCCCTTGGCGCCGCTTAGAGCCGCTTGGCAAGCTGGGCGTGTCTGGGAAGCTAAGTACAGTGAAACGAGAGAATGCCATTCCGTCTAATCGAAGTAGCTTTGCCGCACTGTGCGGTAGTCTCCCGCCAACCACGGTGCTCCATTTGGCTTCGGCTGAAACGAGCGAAGCCCGTGGTCGGCAAACCACGGGCTTCGAGAAGTGGGTGATTTGTCCCTCCCATTACATTGAAGACGATGGAGAACAAACCAAACAGCGACGGTGATTACGTGGTAATCGTCGTCAGGCTCCCGGTGAAGCTGCTTGCGCAGTTTGGCCGGTGGCTGGTGTTAGCCGCTGCCACTTACGTGGTGCTGCAACACTAACCGTAGCCAGCAGGAGGGACGCAAGTCCTTCCTGCCTTGGGCTGTAACTGCGCTCAGCCGCCGGAAGTTGCGCAAAGATGCAAAGATTCCGGGAAAACTGCCGCCGCTGCCGAAGCTTCGCGTACCTCCTGCGCGTGCCCCCGGCGCCGCTTAATTCCGCTGGGGAAGCGGTAAAACCGGTACCTAGAGTTAGTATTTTATTGAAAACTCCAGGTGCCCGCCCAGTCCATCGGCAATAATGCGCTGCAAGGTTGACAGCCGCACATCCTTCAAATCATTCTCCAACTTGGAGATATAGGCCTTATCCGTGCCGGAGCGCTCGGCCAGCTGCGCTTGCGTCAGCCCTTTAGCCTGACGCGCCTGTTGCAAAAGCACACCTAGCTTGAACGTTTCATAGCCGGCCTCAAATTCTTCGCGTTGCTTCGTGCCAATAGCGCCGTGTTCCTGCTCAATGAATTGGTCCAGGCTAGTAAGATTTTCGTTGACTTTCATGATATTCGGCTTTGACTTTGTGGGCTTTGTCCAACTCTGCTTGCGGCGTTTTCTGCGTTTTCTTGGCGAAGCCGTGGCCCACGACCACCAGATTGCCCGCATCGAAGAAGCAGAAGATGCGAAAGATGTCGCTTCCGACCTGCACCCTGATTTCATACAGGCCATCGGTGCCAGTCAGGTGCTTGAAGTACAGTTCAGGAATCTGGTCCAGGTCTTCCACCACCCGCAGCGTCCATAGAATCTTCTTCTTGACTTTCTCGCTCTGGCTGGCATAGAAGTCGCGGAAATAGTTTTTGAAGAAGAACAGTTCGCGCTTTTTGGCCATCGGGCAAAAGTAAGTCCGGTTGTCCAATCAGACAACCGGGCCGCTTTGTTGTTTGTTCCCACCGCCGCCCGCCCCCAGCGCCCGCCCGCCGTGCCCTTGGCGTCTCTCGAAGCCGCTGAAGAAGCTGGGACTGTCTCTGGGAATTGCGCTGGATAGGGGCGAGAGGTTGCCGTTTCAGCCAATCGAAGTAGCTTTGCCGCACTGTGCGGTAGTCTCCCGCCAACCACGGTGCTCCATTTGGCTTCGGCTAAAACGAGCGAAGCCCGTGGTCGGCAAACCACGGGCTTCGAGAAGTGGGTGATTTGTCCCTCCCATTACATTGAAGACGATGGAGAACAAACCAAACAGCGACGGTGATTACGTGGTAATCGTCGTCAGGCTCCCGGTGAAGCTGCTTGCGCAGTTTGGCCGGTGGCTGGTGTTAGCCGCTGCCACTTATGTGGTGCTGCAACACTAACCGTAGCCAGCAGGAGGGACGCAAGTCCTTCCTGCCTTGGACTGTAACTATGCCCAGCCGCCGGAAGTTGCGCAAAGATGCAAAGATTCCGGGAAATAGGCCATCCGCTGCCGAAGCTTGAGGTGCCCCCGCCCGGCCCAAACGCCCGCCCCCGTGCCCTGGGTGCCTCTCGACGCCGCTGAGGAAGCTTGAAGTGTCTGGGAACTGCCCGCTCCCAGCGCCCCCGCCGCCTCTTGAGTGGCTGAGGAGGCTGAAGAAGTGGCCATTGACGCGCGGAACATTGCGGAGCAGTTGGGCCGGTAAGTGTAGGAATTGTCCCGTTAAGTCAATACGGCTAGGATGAAAAGACAGGACGTTAAGTAGATGAATTACCGATAAGTAAATCAAATATGCTCATATAAATCGAGAAACTGGTAGAAGAAATCAATTCTCTTCGGCTTTGATAGAGTCGAAGCGCGCTAAAATTCTATTGGAATCTTCGAGCGGTAATTCATTTAATAACTGCGCTATTAATTTGTCAAGAAATTTACCACTTTCAATATGAAGCTGTTGTGGTATGACATTGCTGTAGTCAAAATCACGGACAAAAAATCCAGATTTAACAATAAAAGTATAGTTGGCTGAATCGTCCTCAATGGCAAAGGTCGTCTCTTTCCAAAAAGGTTTCCATACGAACGTTACGTTGTAAATTCTTTTGTCAGGGCATTTTGAATAAAGTGTTTTCAAGAATTTAACCATATAAGTACATCGAATAATTGTGTATTCCCAATTAATCCGTGTTTCAGGTGCGACAAATTTTACTTCAAGTACATTCTTATAATTACGTTTCCAATACGATATCATACTTTCTAAAGATTCGTATGATAATACCGCCCGATTTTTAGGCTGATAAATTTGTGGCGCTCCAAATGAGTTTAAATTTGTAAAATCCATACTGCTCTACTTTAGAAAAAAATATGCGTTTTTAAGGCTCACAGATGTTGATAATTTAGTAGAAGTTATTAACATCTGTGAGATAGTGAATTTCAGATTTGGTAACCCTACATATTCCGCCGGTACTGGCCGCCGACCTCAAACAGCGCGTTCGTAATCTGGCCGAGTGAGCAGAATTTCACTGTTTCCATCAGCTCCTCGAACAGGTTTTCGTTGCGCACGGCCACTTGTTGCAGGCGCTTGAGGCGGGTGTCGGTCTGGTCGGCGTTGCGGGCGTGCAGGATGTTGAGCATCTCGATTTGGTACTGCTTTTCCTCCTCCGTGGCCCGGATGACTTCGGCCGGCACCACCGTGGGCGAGCCCTTCGACGAAAGGAAGGTATTCACCCCGATGATGGGGTACTCGCCCGTGTGCTTCAGCATCTCGTAGTGCATGCTTTCCTCCTGGATTTTGCCGCGCTGGTACATGGTTTCCATGGCCCCGAGCACGCCGCCGCGCTCCGTGATGCGGTCAAATTCGAGCAGCACCGCCTCTTCCACCAGGTCGGTCAGCTCCTCGATGATGAAGGAGCCTTGCAGCGGGTTTTCGTTTTTGGCCAGGCCCAGCTCGCGGTTGATGATGAGCTGAATGGCCATGGCCCGGCGCACCGATTCCTCGGTGGGCGTGGTGATGGCCTCGTCGTAGGCATTGGTGTGCAGGGAGTTGCAGTTGTCGTAGATGGCATACAGCGCCTGCAACGTGGTGCGGATGTCGTTGAAGTCGATTTCCTGGGCGTGCAGGCTGCGGCCCGAGGTCTGGATGTGGTACTTCAGCATCTGGCTGCGGGCGTCGGCGCCGTACTTCAGCTTCATGGCCTTGGCCCAGATGCGGCGCGCCACCCGCCCAATCACGGCGTACTCCGGGTCGATGCCGTTGGAAAAGAAGAAGCTCAGGTTCGGCGCGAAGTCGTTCACGCTCATGCCCCGGCTCACGTAGTACTCCACGAACGTGAAGCCGTTGCTCAGCGTCAGGGCCAGCTGCGTAATGGGGTTGGCGCCCGCCTCGGCAATGTGGTAGCCCGAAATCGACACCGAGTAGAAATTCCGCACCGCGTGCCGGATGAAGTATTCCTGCACGTCGCCCATCAGGCGCAGCGCAAACTCGGTGCTGAAAATGCAGGTGTTCTGGGCCTGGTCTTCCTTCAGAATGTCGGCCTGCACGGTGCCGCGCACCTGCGTCAGCGTCTTGGCCTTGATGGCGGCGTACACGTCGGCGGGCAGCACGTCCTCGCCCGTCACGCCGAGCAGGAGCAGGCCGAGGCCGTCGTTGCCGGCCGGCAGCTCACCCTGGTAGCGGGGCCGGGGCTGACCCTTAGCCGCAAACAGCGCGTCGATTTTGGCATTGACTTCGTCCGTCAACTCATGCTCCTTAATGTACAGCTCGCACTGCTGGTCGATGGCCGCATTCATAAAAAATGCCGCCAGCGTAGCCGCCGGGCCGTTTATCGTCATCGAAACCGAGGTGCTGGGGTTGGCCAGGTTGAAGCCCGAGTAGAGCTTTTTGGCATCGTCGAGGCAGGCGATGCTCACGCCCGCGTTGCCAATTTTGCCGTAGATGTCGGGCCGCAAATCGGGGTCTTCGCCGTAAAGCGTCACCGAGTCGAAGGCCGTGCTCAGGCGCTTGGCGGGCAGGCCCATGCTCACGTAGTGGAAGCGGCGGTTGGTGCGCTCCGGTCCGCCCTCACCGGCAAACATGCGGGTCGGGTCCTCGCCTTCGCGCTTGAAGGGGAACACGCCGGCCGTGTAGGGGAATTCGCCGGGGAAATTCTCCTGCATGGCCCAGCGCAGGCGGTCGCCCCAGCCCGTGTAGCGCGGCACCGAAACCTTCGGAATCATATTTCCCGACAGCGACTTGGTGTGCGTCTGCACCCGGATTTCCTTGCCCCGCACCGAGTACACGTACTCCGGGTTGCGGTAGTTCTGCAAGGTGTTTTCCCAGTTTTCCAGAATAGCCTGGCTGTCGGCGTCGAGGCGGCGCAACTGGGTTTGCTTGTTCTTCTCGAACTCGCCCACCATACTGTCGCTGCTCTTTTTCTCGTCGCGGTAGTGCTGCTCCAGCTTCGCAAACGCTCCGGCTACCTCGGCAATATTTGCCTGCTCCTTCACGCGCTGGTCGTAAGCGCGGTTGCTCTCGGCAATCTCCGAGAGGTAGCGCGTGCGGTGCGGCGGGATGATGTAAATCTTCTCCGAATCCTCGGCGCTGGTTTCCAGGTGGGAGGCGAAGGTGGCCCCGGTTTTGGTTTCCAGCATCTTGAGCACCGCCCGGTACAGCCGGTTCATGCCCGGGTCGTTGAACTGGGATGCAATCGTACCGAACACCGGCATCTGGTCTGTGGGCGTGTCCCAGAGGCCGTGGTTGCGCTGGTACTGCTTGCGCACGTCGCGCAGCGCATCCAGGGCCCCGCGCTTGTCGAACTTGTTCAGCGCAATCACGTCGGCAAAATCGAGCATGTCGATTTTCTCCAGCTGCGTGGCCGCGCCGTACTCCGGCGTCATCACGTAGAGGCTGGCGTCGGAGTGCTCGATGATTTCGGTGTCGGACTGGCCGATGCCGGATGTTTCGAGGATAATCAAATTATAGTTGGCGGCGCGCACCACGTCCACGGCGTCCTGCACGTAGCGCGAGAGCGCGAGGTTGCTCTGGCGCGTGGCCAGGCTGCGCATGTACACCCTGGGCGAGTTGATGGCATTCATTCGAATCCGGTCGCCGAGCAGCGCCCCGCCGGTCTTGCGCTTGCTGGGGTCCACGGAAATAATGGCAATGGTCTTGTCCGGAAAGTCCATCAGAAACCGCCGCACCAGCTCATCCACCAAGCTTGATTTGCCTGCGCCGCCCGTACCTGTGATACCGAGAATAGGAGCGGAGGACTTGGAAGCCAGCATCTGGTTCTGGTCGGCCTCGTTCTCTTGGAAGTCGGCCACCAGCTGGCCTTTCACCCGCTCAAACTCCTCCGGGAAATTCTCCGCCGCCGAAATTAGACGGCCGATGCTGCGGGCATCCTTCTCTTTCACGTGGCCCGCCTCGCCGTTCAGGTTCTCACCCGTCGGGAAATCCGCACTTTCCAGCAAGTCGTTAATCATGCCCTGCAGGCCCATGGCCCGACCATCGTCTGGCGAGTAGATGCGGGTGATGCCGTAGCCCATCAACTCGGCAATCTCGGTGGGCAGAATCACGCCGCCGCCGCCGCCGAAGATTTTGATGTGGCCCGCGCCGCGCTCCTTCAGCAGGTCGTGCATGTACTTGAAGTACTCGTTGTGCCCGCCCTGGTAGCTGGTAATGGCAATGGCCTGCGCATCCTCCTGAATGGCGCAGTCCACGATTTCCTGCACCGAGCGGTTGTGCCCGAGGTGAATCACCTCCGCGCCGCTGCTCTGAATAATGCGGCGCATGATGTTGATAGCCGCGTCGTGGCCGTCGAACAGTGCGGCGGCGGTGACGATGCGAACGTGGTTTTGGGGCTTATAGGGCGCGGTGGGAGCGGGGTGCATAGTTGGGGAGTAGCGCGAACTTTCAGTCCGCATCCGTGAGGGTGGAAAACGTACACGAAGGTACGAAAAACGCCCCGGCGGGGTCGGCCGGGGCTTAGTGGCTATTGCTCCTTGAGCATCTGTAGCAGTAAACTGAGCTTGTCGCTTACCGGTTTAGGAATGTGCTTCGGTGACCGTATCAATTCCTTTACAAAAACATACTTGGTTGCTGGAATTTGTAACCGATTTGCTACTTGCTCAAGAAGGAGAAAGTATTGTTCGGTTATTTCTATTTCAAATTCATGCAACTGTACGACAATAATGTCAAAGCCAAGTTGGTACTCATCATAATCTAACATTTCCTGCGCGTTCTGAATATCTCTTTGGGGCAAACCCAAAGTAGCGGCTCCAGCTAGCACCATTTGTAGCAGTTCCTCACGACGTGGGACAGTCTTTTTCTCAAAGACTGTATTCAGCCAATTCCTAAGCCCATCAGTAAGATTCACAGTGAAGTCTATTAGGCAATAGGGCTAAGAAAAATTACCGCAGTTTCCGCAAATCCAGCCCAAACCCCACCAGTACGTCCTCGCCCGACAACTCCCGCTCAAACCCTTCCAGTGTCTCATAGCCTGGTTCTTCAGCCCGGAAAATATAGGCCGTTTCGTCGTCGCAGGACAGCAGCCAGCTCAGCGCGGTGCCGTTCTCGCGGTACTCTTCCATCTTGGCCAGCAGCACGCGTAGCGAGTCGGTTTTGGACCGCAACTCCACCACAAACGCCGGGCACACGTGCGCGAATTTCTCCTGCTGCTCCAAGCTCAGCGCGTTCCACTGTGCGGCCGGCACCCACGAGGCATCGGGCGAGCGCACCGCGCCGTTGGGCAGCGTGAAGCCGGCGTTAGAATCGAAGATTTCGCCGGTTTCGGGATGTTGGTTCCACCACATACCAAGTTGACCGATAAGGTGGGCGCCACGCCGGCTCCTGAGCAAGCCAACAGAAGCCGCGACTAGAATTTCTTGCTGGGCGTTGCGCTCGATGCGCCACTTGCGGTGCTGCTGGCAGAAGTCGAAAAACTCGGCCTCACTCATGCGGCTCATGTAGGGGTCGTCCAGCACCAGGGGTTCGTCGGCAAAGAGCGGGTTCATAGCGAATCGGATAATGGCGGGTTACTAAGGTACGAAAAACGCCCCGGCAAGATTGCTGGGGCGTTTCGAGAGCGAGTAATCGTTTCTACATAATTATGTCATATGGAATGCAGGAATCACCCAAACATTACCGGGGGGCTCAGCACCACACGCCAAACCAGCGCCACCACCACAGCCAAGACCACCAAGCCCCAAACAACGTGGGTGGCCTGCGCCCGCCTTACCGTCGATTCAAACGTTTCGTTGAGGCAGCCCAGCGCCAGGGGAATTAGCAATAAAACCATCATGAGCATGTGCAAGCCCTCCTGGACGGTTAAATAAGTCCCCTTCGTTGCGCTAATGAAAAGGCTGCCCACTACCCAAGGCGCTACCAGCGTACTCAACACCATCCATTGGCGGTTGGAGTAGCGCATCACCGTTTTTGAGTCATGCGCTTGCAGAAAGGCAACGGCGGCAAAGTAGCCCAGCGCCAGCTGCGTCATGCCGGCCAGTAGCGCGAGGATTACATCCACAGCATTTCCAAGGTTTATCAGCCAGTCGGGCACGTACCAGAAGCCGGAATGGGTAAACGTGTCGGCCAGCAGCGCCCCAAATACCGCGTTGCAAGCGTGCAGAGCAATCCAGAGGAGAAATAATTTAAACTGCCCGCGGCGGGCCCGTTCCTTTTTCCAATACCACCAAAAAGCCACTAGGCCGGCCGCCAAGCACACGGCCGGGCCCATGCCATACACGGCCACCACGGCGGTGCGCCACCATTCGTTATCCGCTATGGTGTAAGTAATCCGGCTGGGGTCCCACTTGCCCCGCAAATGATAAAAACTGGAAATGCCAAACTTCGCCGCCTCGTGCAGGCCCCACACCAGGTAATACGCCAGCACATACAGCCCTGTGCCGTTGAGGGCCGAAATGAGAAACTTACGCTTGTCGTTGAGTCGCGAGTCAATGGTTGTTGCAGTGGCTTCCGGTTGCATGGACAGGTTTAAGTACTCGTTCGAAATAGGGGAATCGACAAAACTAAGCAGCTATACCCATATTGTAGTTCTCGTTTGCCAACCGACGTCCTTTCCCTTCGTCTCTGGCTTTTGCGCCCGGTGGTTCGTACCTTCGCCCTCTGAAAAACCGCCCTCTGTGAAGAATATCCGCAACTTTTGCATCATTGCCCACATCGACCACGGCAAGAGTACCTTGGCCGACCGCCTGCTGGAGTTTACCAGCACCGTGGCCAAGCGCGACATGCAGGCCCAGCTGCTCGACAACATGGACCTGGAGCGCGAGCGCGGCATCACCATCAAGAGCCACGCCATCCAGATGCAGTACCCCTACAAAGGGGAAATCTACACGCTGAACCTGATTGACACCCCCGGCCACGTCGATTTTAGCTACGAAGTGAGCCGCAGCATCGCGGCCTGCGAAGGCGCCCTGCTCATCGTCGACGCCTCACAAGGCATCGAAGCCCAGACGATTTCCAACCTCTACCTCGCCATCGGGGCCGATTTGGAAATCATTCCCGTGCTCAACAAAATCGACCTCCCGCACGCCATGCCGGAGGAGGTGACCGACGAAATCGTGGACCTGATTGGGTGTAAACCCGAAGACATCATCCACGCTTCGGGCAAGGCCGGCATCGGCATCGAGGCCATCCTGAACGCTATCTGCGAGCGGGTGCCCGCTCCCTCCGGCGACCCGGAAGCCCCGCTGCAGGCTTTGATTTTCGACTCGGTCTTCAACTCCTACCGCGGCATTGAAGTCCTGTTCCGCATCAAGAACGGCGTGATGAAGAAGGGCGACAAGCTCCGCTTCATGGCCACCGGCAAGGAATACGGCGCCGACGAAATCGGCATTCTGGGTTTGAACCAGGAGCCGCGCCAGGTGATGGAGGCCGGCAACGTGGGCTACCTCATCTCGGGCATCAAGGAAGCCCGCGAGGTGAAGGTAGGCGACACCATCACCCACGTCAACCGCCCCACGCCCGAAGCCATCCAGGGCTTCGCCGATGTGAAACCGATGGTTTTCGCCGGCATTTACCCCGTCGATACCACCGAGTACGAAGAGCTGCGCTCCAGCATGGAAAAGCTGCAGCTCAACGACGCCTCGCTTGTCTGGGAGCCCGAAACGTCGGTGGCCCTGGGCTTCGGCTTCCGCTGCGGCTTCCTGGGCATGCTGCACATGGAAATCGTGCAGGAGCGCTTGGAGCGTGAGTTCAACATGACGGTCATCACCACGGTGCCCAGCGTGCAGTTTCACGCCACCGGCACCAAGGACCAGCTGCTGACCATCAACGCGCCGAGCGAAATGCCCGAGCCGAACCTGATTAAGTACATCGAGGAGCCGTACATCAAGGCCCAGATTATCACGGCTTCGGAGTACGTCGGCCCCATCATCACGCTGTGCATGGAAAAGCGCGGCATTATCAAAGGCCAGAGCTACCTGACGTCGGAGCGGGTGGAAATGAGCTTTGAGTTGCCGCTGTCCGAAATCGTGTTTGACTTTTTCGACAAGCTCAAATCCATCAGTCGCGGCTACGCCTCGCTCGACTACGAGCTGATTGGCTTCCGCGAATCCGACATGGTGAAGCTCGACGTGATGCTGAACGGGGAGAAAGTGGATGCCCTTTCGGCCATCGTGCACCGCTCCAAGAGCTACGAGTGGGGCAAGCGCCTCTGCGAGAAGCTGCGCGAACTGCTGCCCCGCCAGATGTTCGACATCGCCATTCAGGCGTCCATCGGCCAGAAAATCATCGCCCGCGAAACCGTGAAAGCCCTGCGCAAAAACGTAATTGCCAAGTGCTACGGCGGCGACATTAGCCGCAAGCGCAAACTGCTCGAAAAGCAGAAAGAAGGCAAGAAGCGGATGCGCTCGGTGGGCTCGGTCGAAATCCCGCAGGAAGCCTTCCTGGCGGTGCTTAAAATTGATTGATTTGATAAAGGCGGCTTTCGGGCCGCCTTTTTTATTTTGTCATCCTGAGCGCAGCGAAGGACCTTATCACGGCTGCATTCTCGGGATTCCATTTGATTGAGCGGCGCGGACGTGATAAGGTCCTTCGCTGCGCTCAGGATGACAAGTAAACAATGAACTCAACCACCACCACATCCAACCTCATCGACGGCAAACAAACCGCCGAAGACATCAAAGCCGAAATCGCCACCGAAGTAGCGGCCCTGAAAGCCGCTGGCCAAAAGGTGCCCCACCTCGCCGCCATTCTGGTGGGCCACGACGGCGGCTCCGAAACCTATGTGCGCAACAAGGTGCTGGCCTGCGAGCGGGTGGGCTTTGCCTCCACGCTGCTGCGCTACGAGGACGACATCACCGAGGCCGAGCTGCTGGCCAAAGTCGATGAGTTGAACCACAACCCCGAAATCGACGGCTTCATCGTGCAGCTGCCGCTGCCGAAGCACATCGACCCCGAAAAGGTCATCGAAGCCATCCGGCCCGAGAAAGACGTGGACGGCTTTCACCCCATGAACATCGGCCGGATGGTGGCTGGCCTGCCCGCCCTGCTGCCTGCCACGCCCTCAGGAATCGTTGAGCTGCTGGCTCGCCAGGGCATCAAAACCAGCGGCAAGCATGCCGTGGTCATTGGCCGCTCCAATATTGTTGGAACACCAGTTAGTATATTGCTGGCCAAAAACTTGGATACGGCTAATTGCACCGTTACTTTGTGCCATTCCCGCACCCAGAACCTGGCTGAAATCTGCCGTACGGCCGATATCGTGGTGGCGGCCATCGGTCGGCCCGAGTTCGTGACGGCCGATATGATACGGCCCGGCGCGGTGGTCATCGACGTGGGCACCACCCGCGTGGCCGATGCCAGCAAAAAAAGCGGCTACACGCTGAAAGGCGATGTGAACTTTACGGAGGTAGCGCCGCTGGCCTCAGCTATTACGCCGGTGCCCGGCGGTGTGGGCCCCATGACCATTGCCATGCTTTTGCTGAATACTTTACGGGCCGCCAAGGGCGAAATCTACCCGAAAGCGGCAAACTGATTTTTAGCAATATTTGGTTAAGCTGGGAGTTAGCTGTACTTTTAAAGTCCGGCCTTGGGAACGGTATGTCTCCTGGCTGGCGTTCAGGTTGCTTCGCTTTCTGACGCCTTTTAGTTATGATTTCCGTGACGTTACTTTCCCCCGACTTAATTGCACCTTCTCAGGAAAGTGCCCCTTCCGCTACCGGCGTGCAATTGCCCGTGATGGAGCAGTTTTACACCATTCAGGGCGAAGGCTATAATACGGGACGGGCGGCCTACTTTATCCGGCTGGGCGGCTGCGACGTGGGCTGCGTATGGTGCGACGTGAAAGAGTCGTGGGATGCCGATGCGCACCCCCGCCAAACGGTAGCGCAGCTGGTAGAAGCGGTGCTGGCCCACCCCGGCCGCGACGTGGTCGTGACTGGCGGCGAGCCGCTCATGCACAACCTGGGCCCCCTCACCGAGGCCCTGCACGCTGCTGGCTGCCGCACCTGGCTCGAAACCTCGGGCGCGCACCCGCTGTCGGGCACTTGGGACTGGGTGTGTTTGTCGCCTAAAAAATTCAAGGCCCCGTTGCCCGAAGTGCTGGCAGCAGCGCACGAGCTCAAGGTTGTCGTCTTCAACAGCCACGATTTTGCCTGGGCGGAGGAGCACGCGGCCTTGGTGCCCGCCACCACTCGCCTATACTTGCAGCCCGAATGGAGCCGCGCCGCCCGCATGACCCCCGAACTGGTGGAATACGTGAAGCAGCACCCCCGCTGGCAGGTATCGCTCCAGACTCACAAATACCTCGACATCCCGTAACCTCGTCTATGCGTCGCATTTCAGTGTTGGGGGCCGTGCGCCTCGGAATGGTGTGGCTGCTTGCGCTGGCCTCAGCCGAAACGGGCTGGGCCCAGCTTCCGCCCAAAGTGCAGACGCCCGCCAACACCAAGGCCCGCAGCCTGCTGGAAAAAGCCCAGCAGCAAACCAAGGACCGGGACTTCAGCAAAGCCGTTGAAACACTTACCCAACTCAACCAGAAGTTTCCGTCGTTCGGGGAGGCATTTCTGCTAAAGGGCTCCTTGCTCAAAGCCATGGGCGACAATAAGGGCGCGCTGGCTGCCTACCGCGACGGCCTGGCCAAAGTGCCTGCCGACCCCGTGCACGCCTCTGAATATCAGCTCTTGGGCGACCTGGCGTTGAGCTACGGCGAATACCAAACTGCGCTCGACGCCTATCGGCAACTGATGAAAGTGGCGCCCAAGACGCAGAAGAACATGACTAAGTCGCAGCGGAATCTGCTCACCTGCGAGTTTGCGCTCGATGCCATGAAACACCCCGTGGGCGACGCGCCGGTGCCGCTGCCGGCGCCGCTCAATGCCTTTAAGTTTCAGTATTTTCCGGCGCTAACGGCCGACAACCGCTTTCTGCTGTTTACCGGGCGCCCGGCGGCCAGCAGCGGCGAAGACCTGTATGTGAGCCGCCAAAACAAAGACGGCAGCCTGGGCGAACCCGTGCCCATTTCACCTGCCATCAACTCCAGCTACAACGAGGGGGCCGGCACGATTTCCGGCGATGGCAAAACGCTGGTGTTTGCCTCCTGCGACCGGCCCAAGGCCATCGGCAACTGCGACCTGTACATTTCGCGCCGCACCGGCAACAACTGGAGCCCGCCCATGAACCTGGGCCTGAACGTGAACTCTACGGAGTGGGACTCGCAGCCCTCGCTCTCGGCCGATGGCCGCACGCTGTACTTCACCTCCACCCGCCGCGGCGGACAGGGCCAGGAAGATATTTACGTAACCACGCTGCAGCCCGACGGCAACTGGAGCCCCGCCCAGAACCTGGGCACCCCCGTGAACACGCCCGGCAAGGACATGGCCCCGTTCATTCACGCCAGCGGCACCACCCTTTACTACGTCACCGATGGGTTGGTCGGCATGGGCGGCCTGGATGTGTTTCGTTGCGAGCGAAACCCGGCCGGCAACTGGAGCGAGCCGCGCAACCTCGGCTACCCGCTCAATACCTTCGAGAACGAGGCTTCCCTTTTCGTGACTTCCGATAACCAAAAAGGCTTTTGCTCGCGCAGCCGCGCCTCCGATGAGCCCGCCGCCGGCTACCGCCTGGCCCGGGAGCGGCCCGTTGAGTTATTTGGCTTCGCAGTGCCCCCGCCCGTGAAGGCCCGCGAAACCAGTACTTACACCCAAGGGCGTGTGTTTGATGCCACGACCAAAAAGCCGCTCAAGGCTGCGGTCAAGCTCTACGACCTCGACACCGATGCCCTCACGCAGTTCGTAACCTCCGACCCCGAGTATGGCGACTACATCGTGGTGCTCAACGAAGGCCACCACTATGCCATGTACGCCTCGGCCGACAAATACCTGCTCAAAAGCCTTAGCTTCGACTACACCAACCAGCACGCTTTCAACCCCACGGCGTTGGATATCTACCTAGAGCCGGTGCGCTCCGGCCGGAGCGTGGTGCTCAACAACCTGTTTTTCGATACCAATAAATACGACTTGAAGCCGCAGTCCCGCACCGAGCTCAACCGCCTGATTGAGTTCCTGCAGCAGTACCGCGACGTGCAGATTGAGGTATCTGGCTACACCGACAACGTGGGAACCCCCGAATCCAACATCCAGCTTTCGCAGCGCCGGGCCCAGTCGGTGGTCGAATACCTGTCTACCCACGGCATAGCGGTCAGTCGCCTGCGTTCAAAAGGCTACGGCGAAGGCCATCCCCTCGCTGCGAACGACACTGAGGCGCACCGCCAACTGAACCGGCGCATCGAATTGCACATTCTTTAACTTGGCTGGCGAGTGAGTGCAGCTTACCAGGATTAGAGTTTACCTAAAGCTATACTTTAGGTAAGTGAAAATTTAATAGCATTTGTGGGGTAAAAAAATATGGCTCGCCCGTTGGCGGGCTTTTTTTTTACCTCATGACAAGATTTTTTGTTAAATAGCAACACGTTATTAATGAGGATTTTATCGTATGGGAGAAGAATGTTCTAATTAAAAAAGTGCCATAAAAATGTTTTTTCATCCAATAAATATTTGTGACTACGTTTGAAATGACCAATGACAGCAGCGTTGGCCTTCAAGACATCATTTTTAACCATTATCCCTAAATTCCATGAAAAATCTCTTTCTGGCCATTTGCATTGCTTCGGGAGTAGGTGCGGCACCAGTAGCGGCCGCAGGTCCCGGCGAAGGCGCTTATTCGGCGGCCATGATAACCCGGGCCACGACGCTCACCCGGGCCTTGGCGCAATGCATCCACTTCAACGAGGCCCAGTACCTGGCCGTGAAGCAACTACACCTGCAGATGCTGACCGAGCGCCGCGACCTGGAAATTCTGCTCAACGGGGCAGGCGCAGAAGAGCGGGACACCCAGCTCGCCATTGCCCAGCAGCGCTACGAAAACGAGTTGGCCAACCTGCTACAGCCCCAGCAACTGGTCGCTTATCAAGCCCTTCGCAGCAATTTTACCGCGCACCGCATCAAATAGGGGAGGTGCTCCCCGGCCGGACACGAAAAAGCCCGCTTCGAAGAGCGGGCTTTTTGTTTTGCCATTCTAGTTGTTAGTTGCTCGTTGTCAGTTGTTAGCTTCTAATGACAATACCAGCACGAGCTAACAACTGACAACGAGCAACTAAAACGCTAGCGGGCACCGATTTCGGTGTAGTCGCGCTCCAGCTCGCCGGTGTAAATCTGGCGCGGGCGGCCGATGGGCTCTTTGTTTTCGCGCATCTCTTTCCACTGGGCAATCCAGCCGGGGAGGCGGCCCAGGGCGAACATGACCGTGAACATCTCGGTGGGGATGCCCAGGGCTTTGTAGATGATGCCCGAGTAAAAGTCCACGTTCGGGTACAGCTTGCGGTCGATGAAGTACTGGTCCGTCAGGGCGGCTTGCTCCAGCTCCTGCGCGATTTTCAGCAGGGGGCTGTCCTGCATGCCGAGGGCTTGCAGCACTTCGTCGGCAGCCTTTTTGATAATTTTGGCGCGCGGGTCGAAGTTCTTGTATACGCGGTGGCCGAAGCCCATGAGGCGGAACGAGTCGTTCTTGTCCTTAGCTTTGGCGATGAACTTGCTGGTGTCGCCGCCATCAGCCTCAATGGCTTCCAGCATTTCAATCACTTCCTGGTTGGCACCGCCGTGCAGCGGGCCCCACAAGGCGTTGATGCCGGCCGAAACCGAGCCATACAGGCTGGCGTTGGCTGAGCCCACGAGGCGTACGGTGCTGGTAGAGCAGTTTTGCTCGTGGTCGGCGTGCAGAATCAGGAGCTTGTTGAGGGCACTTACCACTACCGGGTTGATTTCGTACTTCTCGGTGGGGAAGCTGAACATCATGTAGAGGAAGTTCGCGCAATAGTCCATGTCGTTGCGCGGGTAGTTCAACGGATGGCCCATGTTGTTTTTATAGGTCCAGGCCGCAATGGTCGGCATTTTCGCCATCAGGCGAATCACGTTCAGGTCCAGTTCCTCGGGGCTGAGGTCGGGCGACACGCTCTGCGGATAGAAGCCGGTGAGGGCGCAGATGAGCGACGACAGGATGGCCATGGGGTGCGTGGCCGAGGGGAAGCCGTCGAAAATCTTGCGCATGTCCTCGTGCACCAGCGTGTGCTTGGTGATTTGGCCGCTAAAGTTATCCAACTCGGCAGTGGTCGGCAGGGCGCCGTAAATCAGCAGGTAAGCTACTTCCAGGAAGCTCGACTTTTCGGCCAGCTGCTCAATGGGATAGCCACGGTAGCGCAGGATGCCTTCTTCGCCGTCGAGGAAGGTGATAGCGCTTTTGGTGGCGCCGGTGTTTTTGTAGCCCGAATCGAGGGTAACGTAACCGGTTTGGTCGCGCAGCTTGCCGATGTCAAACGCTTTTTCGTGTTCGGTGCCTTCAATAACGGGCAAGGTGATGGACTTGCCGTCGAGGATGAGTTCAGCAGTTTCTGCCATGGGCGGGAGGAGTATTAGGGGAATAGAGTGCGAAACTAACGCATACACTGTAAGCCGGGAAATTTTCTTAGATTAAGGGCCACATTCAGGATAAAAGAGGCGGCAGGCGGTGGGGGTAAATAGGCTCATATACAAGGAGTGAGCTTGCTTGGCAACGTTTGCGTCGATTGTGAGCAGAGGCAGGCAAATGCTTGTCCAGCTACGCTCACTTGCCAATGCAAAACTGTGTGAATATGCTGGTGAGCAAATCTTCAGAAGATATCTCGCCCGTGATTTCGCCCAAAGCCGCCAGAGCGTGGCGCAGGTCGGCCGCCAGCAGCTCCGTGCCTCGTCCGGTATCGAGGCCCGCCTGGACGGCGGCGAGGTGACTGGCGGCCATTTCCAACGCCCTGGCGTGGCGTACGTTGGTGACGATGGTGGCAGAGGCCGTGTTTTCCAGCGCCGCGCCGCGCACCTGGGCCACCAGGGTCGTTTGCAGCGCCTCCAAGCCCTGGTTTTGGCCGGCGGCTACCAACACCACGGGCACAGTTAGCGGCGAGCCCGTTGGGGTATCCGTGTCAAAGGAAGCCAGGGTGTCTGGCGTGGCCAGGTCGGTTTTGTTGCCGATGGCTAAAACCGGCAAGTCCAGGCCGGTGGTAAGCTCATTGATTTCGGCTTGCACCTCGGCGGGCGTCATTTCGGTCAAATCGAACAGATACAGCAGCAAGGCCGCCTGCCGCACCCGCTGGCGCGTGCGCTGCACGCCAATGGCTTCCACTTCATCGGCCGGGTTGTCGCGCAGGCCGGCCGTGTCCACAAAGCGGAAACGCAGGCCGTCGAGACTCACTTCGTCTTCAATAAAGTCGCGGGTGGTGCCCGGAATGGCCGACACAATGGCGCGTTCCTCGCGCAGCAAAGCATTGAGCAGGGTCGACTTGCCGGCGTTGGGCCGCCCGGCAATGACGGCGGTAATGCCGTTTTTGATGACGTTGCCAAGCTCAAAAGAGCGCAGCAGGCCCAGCACCACGCCACGCACCTCGGCCAGCAGTTGGGCCAGGCCGCTGCGGTCGGCAAATTCGACGTCTTCTTCGCCGAAATCCAACTCCAGCTCCAGCAGCGCCGCAAACTTGATGAGCCGGGCCCGCAGCTCGCGCAATTCCTGCGAGAAGCCGCCCCGCAATTGGTTAAGCGCCACGCGGTGGCTGAGTGCAGAGTCGGCGGCGATGAGGTCGGCGACGGCTTCGGCCTGCGCCAGGTCCAAGGCACCGTTGAGGAAGGCGCGCTTCGTGAACTCGCCGGCTTCGGCCAGCCGGGCACCCTGGCGCAGGAGCAGGGCCAACACCTGCCGCACCACGTAGTCGGAGCCGTGGCAGCTGATTTCAATCACGTCTTCGCGAGTAAAAGAGCGGGGGGCTCGAAACAGACTCATCACTACTTCGTCGAGGGTTTCGCCCGTGGTGGGGTCGCGCAGCGTGCCGTAGTGCAAGGTGTTGCCGGGAGCGTCAGCCAAGGCCTTTTTCGAGAACACAGCGGCCGTGATGGGTACAGCAGCGGGCCCCGAAAGGCGGATAATGGCCAGCGCGCCCGCGCCCGGCGGTGTGGAAAGCGCTACAATGGTATCGGTGAAAAGCGGCGTCATTCCGTTACTAACAAATTGCAGCTGACTTCGGCTGAAATTAATGCGGTGCGTTTACGATTAATGCAGATTTCAAACGAGTTATCAAACGCTACTTTGTCCAGCACTTCAACCAGTGCGCCGAGTTGCAAGCCTACCTTGTCCAGGTATTGCAGGAAGGGAGCCGAGGTGTTTTTGACGGCGGCCAGCGTGCCGTGCTCGCCCGCGCACAGGTCGGCCAGCAGGCGGGTAGCGGGACGGCGCACGGCGCCGTCTTCGGCCGGAATGGGGTCGCCGTGGGGGTCGAGGGCGGGGTGACCCAGAAAGGCATCGAGTCGGCGCATGAGCAGCGGCGACTGCACGTGTTCAAGCTCCTCGGCCACTTCGTGCACCTCGTCCCAGCTAAAGCCCAGCTGCTGCACCAAGAACACTTCCCACAGCCGATGCTTGCGGATGGTGAGCAAAGCCAGACGCTGGCCTTCGGTCGTGAGCTGCACGCCCCGGTATTTCTCGTAGTTGAGGAGGCCTTTCTCAGCCAGCCGGCGCAGCATATCGGTGACGGAGGCCGCCCGGGTCGTTAGAGCGGCCGCAATGCGATTGGTGCTCACGCCGGCGGTTTCCGGCTCAGCTTCCGCCAGCTTGTAAATGGCTTTTAGGTAGTTTTCCTCGGTAATGGTCATTCTTGCTAGCTGTTAGCTTTTAGCCATCAGCTGCTAGCTGCTGGCTTTTTATTGAACATAATCTAATAGCTAACCGCTATTGGCTAACAGCTCAAAAATCTACCATTTAATCAGGGCCGAGGCCCAGGTGAAGCCGGAGCCAAACGCGGCGAGACACACTAGGTCGCCGCGCTTGATTTTGCCTTCCTGCACCGCCTCGCTCAGGGCAATGGGCACGGAAGCGGCGGTGGTGTTGCCGTAGCGCTGAATGTTGCTGAACACCTTGTCGTCGGTCAGGCCCATTTTCTGCTGCACGTATTGGGTGATGCGCAGGTTGGCCTGGTGAGGGATGAGCATATCGACATCGGTGGACTGGTAGCCGTTCTGGTCGAGGGCCTCCTTGATGACCTGCGGAAAGCGCACCACGGCGTGCTTGAACACGTTCTGGCCGTTCATGTAGGGGTAGAGGTCCTCCTTCTTTTCCATCATGCGCTGGTTGCGGTTGTCGCGGTTCGAGCTGGGCTCTTTCACAATTAGCTCCTCGGCGTACTCGCCCTGGGCGTGCAGGTGGGTGCTGAGAATGCCCTGACCTTCGGTGGTGCTGGGCCGCAGCACCACAGCTCCGGCGCCATCACCAAAAATAACGGATACGCCGCGGCCTTCGGGCGTCTTGTCGAGGCCGGAGGAATGAATTTCGGAGCCCACCACCAGCACCGTGTCGTACATGCCGGTACGGACGAACTGGTCGGCCACCGACAGGCCGTAGATAAAACCTGAGCACTGGTTGCGCACGTCGAGGGCGGGGCAGTTGTTGGTCATGCCCAGTTCGCGCTGCAGGAGCACGCCGGAGCCGGGGAAAAAGTAGTCGGGCGAGAGGGTGGCGAATACGATGAGCTGCACGTCGTTGGGCTCAAGGCCCGCCATTTCCAGGGCTTTGCGGGCAGCGTTGGCGCCCATGTTGGCGGTGGTGTCGGTGCCTTCGGCAAACCAGCGCCGCTCCCGAATGCCGGTGCGCTCCTGAATCCAGGCGTCGGAGGTGTTAAGCATCGGTTCCAGCTCGGCGTTGGTAACAACCCGGCTGGGGACGTAATGGCCGACTCCGGCAAGGTAAGCGTGACGTAAAGTAGCCATGATGGAGAGAAGAGATGGGTGGGAATTCGGGGTGAGAAAAGGCGAAAATTGGCGGTTGTAGTGCGCCCGGCACTAGAGCGGAAGACGCAAAATGGGGGCAAAGGTGGCAGGTTAAACGACAGTATCCAGCAAATGCCACAATTTTTTGCCCTCTTCTGCCCAGAGCACACTGGCCGGGACGCCATTGCGGTAAAAATGCCGGCCGGCCAGTTTGGTGCGGGCCATTAGCTCCTTGAGCAGCGCGGCAACGGCGTTGGAGGGAGAAGGAGCATTTAGGTCAAATGTGAGGCCGGCATCGTGCTGCTGAATGAGCGTTTGCCAAAGCGGATTGGCGGGCACCAGCACCGGCAGGCCGTGCGCGAGGTACTCAAACAGCTTGGTGGGCCGGCACCGTTCCGTGCTGGGGTGCGGCCGGTAGAGGGCCAATCCCAGGTGGCTACGTCCAATCTCGGCCACAATTTCGGTATGCGGAACCAGGGCTGCCCCTCCAATCAACCGGATAAAACCCAGTTCGGAAATGCGCTCCTGCAGCTCCCGCAGCAACTCTGGCTGCTGGCAAAACCCAACGATGGTAAGCACCACCCCGCCAGGCCAGCCGCAGCCGTGGTGGAGGGCTTCTGCCACCTCCACGGCTTCCCATAGGCCATTGAGCTTCGAGATAGTGCCCGAAAACAAGAGCCGCAAGGGCTCATGTGGTGAGGGAAGCGTGTGCGGCTCGCGGGGCAGGATTTCGGCGGAGGTCGGCTGGTATTTGTTTTCCAGAACCACCACGCGGCCTGCCGGCAGGTCGGATAGAAACGGCAACTCCGCGGCGTAGCTTTCCTCGGCCAGAATAATACCTGCTGCCCGCCGCGCCGCCTGTGCTTCTACCCAGCGCAGCCCGGCTGCCAGCCCGCGGCGCAACAGGCCGGTGTACACTCCTTGGGTTGAAACATTCAGCGCGTAGTTTTCGCGGATGTCGTACAGAAAATGCCGACCTGCGGCTAACCGCTGCCACATAAGTGTCAAGGGCAGCAGCTCCGGAGCATGCACGATAACCAGAGCTGGGCGTAGGCGCCGTAGCAATTGCCAGTAGCGCCACTGGGCTGTCAGGCGGGCCAAGCTCAGGCGGGAGCCTTGGAAAATGGAGTGTTGGGCAACGCGAAGTTTCGCTGATGAGCCTTGGCCGGAGTCCGGAACTGCTGGCGCCCGGCCCGCAATGTGAACCTGCGTATGGGGCCGTTCAAGCAGGGTTTCGGCGAATTTCCCCCGCATCCGGGTATCATCCGTCGGTTTCAGGACCGATGCCAAAAGCACCACAAAAGGGGAAGTAGCCGAGCCAAGCACAAGCCAAAGATGCCGGTTTTTGGGTTGCCAGTCGCCAATGCTGGGGCTCACGTGGTAGTTTTGCGGCTTTCCGACCGCCATGGACGTCCCCGGCGAAACATTGTGAATTCTGTATCCTCATGTCCGACCTGCAAACCCAAATTGAAGCCGCCTGGGCCGACCGCACCTTGCTGCAAACCCCCGAAACCAAAGCCGCCATCGAGCACGTCATCGAAGAGCTGGACAAAGGCCGCCTGCGCGTGGCCACCCCGCCCACCGAAGACGGCGGCGAGTGGACCATCAACGAATGGGTGAAGAAGGCCGTGATTCTCTACTTCCCCATCCGCCAGATGAGCACGCAGGAAGTCGGCCCATTCGAGTACCACGACAAAATGCTGCTCAAAACCGACTACGCCGGCCAGCAGGTGCGCGTGGTGCCGCCCGCCGTGGCCCGCTACGGCGCGTTTCTGGCCCCCGGCGTCATCCTCATGCCCAGCTACACCAACATCGGCGCCTACGTGGGCGAGGGCACGATGGTGGACACCTGGGCCACCGTGGGCAGCTGCGCCCAGGTGGGTAAAGGCGTGCACCTAAGCGGCGGCGTGGGCCTCGGCGGCGTGCTGGAGCCCGTGCAGGCGGCCCCTGTCATCATCGAAGACGGGGCCTTCATCGGTTCGCGCAGCATCCTCGTGGAGGGCTGCCGCATCGGCAAGGAGGCCGTAATTGGCGCGGGCGTCACCATCACCGGCAGCACCAAAATCATCGACGTAACCGGCCCCGAGCCCAAAGAATACCGCGGCTACGTGCCGCCGCGTTCGGTGGTCATTCCGGGCTCCATTGCCAAGCAGTTTCCGGCCGGCGAATACCAGGTGCCGTGCGCCCTCATCATCGGCCAGCGTAAGCCGAGTACGGACTTGAAAACGTCGTTGAACGATGCGCTGCGTGACTTTGGGGTGAGTGTATAATGTAGGGGCCGGGTCGTACCCGGAGGGTTTGCCCCCGCCCGGACGTTTGTACCGGCTGAACGATTCCGTTCAACGACGGGCGGGGACAAGCCCTCCGGGTACGACCCCGCCCCTACAAAAAAGGCTGCTTCTTACGAAGCGGCCTTTTTCATTTCTCAGATTCCTCGCTGCGCTCGGAATGACAGTTATACTCCAGCCTTCAGTTTCTCGCCAAACAGCGCCTTCACCTTATCCACTTTGGGGCGGGCCACAAACTGGCAGTAGGGCTCGTGGCCGTGCAGGTTAAAATAGTTCTGGTGGTAGTTTTCGGCGGGGTAGAAGGTGGGGGCGGGCAGAATCTCCGTCACCACGGGGTTGGGGAAGGCGTGGTTGTCGTTGAGCCTCTTTTTATACTCCTCGGCCAGCTGCTTCTGCTCCTCGTTGTGGTAGTAGATGCCCGAGCGGTACTGCGTGCCCACGTCGTTGCCCTGGCGGTTGAGGGTGGTGGGGTCGTGGGTTTTCCAGAAGATTTCGAGCAGCTCCTTGTAGCTGATAACGGCCGGGTCGAAGGTGATGTCGATAACCTCATTGTGCCCCGTGAGGCCGCTGCACACTTCCTTATACGTCGGGTTGGCGATGCGGCCGCCGGCGTAGCCGGAAACCACTTTTTCAACGCCTTTCAAATTCTGAAATACGGCCTCGACGCACCAGAAGCAGCCGGCGCCAAATGTTGCTTTTTGCATGGGTAGGAAATTGATTCGTTGTGTTTGATAACAACGCGGTAGACGTGGCGCAGGTTATTTCCTTACATAGCGCGGAGTTTCGGGGAGGGAGCAAAGTTTCGCAGAAAGTATCCTCTCTGCGAAACTTTGCTCCCTCCCCAAAACTCCGCGCTTTACTTCCGGAACCGCGCCGCCACCACCAACTCCTTCGAGCCAGCTATATACTGATAGAAACCTTCGCCCGATTTCACGCCCAGGCGGCCGGCCATCACCATGTTTACCAGCAGTGGGCAGGGAGCGTATTTGGGATTCCCCAAACCTTCGTGCAGCACCCGCAGAATGGCCAGGCACACATCCAGCCCAATAAAATCGGCCAGTTGCAAGGGACCCATCGGGTGGGCCATGCCGAGCTTCATCACGGTATCTATTTCCTCCACGCCGGCCACGCCCTCAAACAGCGTGATGATGGCCTCGTTTATCATCGGCATCAGAATGCGGTTGGCCACGAAACCGGGGTAGTCGTTCACCTCGGTCGGCGTTTTGCCCAGCTGGCGCGACAGGTCCATCACCTGCTGCGTCACGGCATCGGAAGTTGCGTAGCCGCGAATTACTTCCACCAGCTTCATTACCGGCACCGGGTTCATAAAATGCATACCAATTACCAGCTCCGGGCGCTTGGTGACAGCCGCAATTTTGGTGATGGAAATCGACGAGGTGTTCGAGGCCAGGATGGCGTCTTTCGGCGCATATTGGTCCAGGTCGCGGAAAATTTGCAGCTTCAGGTCCACGTTTTCGGTGGCGGCTTCTACCACCAGGCCCACCCCGGCCACGCCCGCTTCCAGCGAGGTATAGGTTTTCAGGCGGCCCAGGGTGGCGGCTTTATCGTCTTCACTCAGGGTGGCTTTGGCCACCTGGCGGTCCAGGTTTTTGGTGATGGTGCCCAGGGCGCGGTCCAGCGCCGGTTGGTGGATGTCGATGAGGGCCACGGAAAAACCGTGCTGGGCAAACACGTGGGCAATGCCATTGCCCATGGTGCCGGAGCCAATTACGGCGACGTTCATAACTATCGGGAAAAGAGAGGGTGGGAAATCACTTACCGGGGTGCAAATACCCCGCAACAAAGCTACGCCTCCACTCGGGAAGCGCCTTTTTGTTTGCGGTTTGAGAAATATTTTTCATTAATGATATCCTTATTTCAGATACCCCCGTACAATGCCTCAGAGACACTTCTCAACCACTTTTTCACCTTCTCTTCATTCTCTTTTTTCCTCCAAAGCCATGGGCAACCTCCTGTATATCATCGCCGTCATTCTTGTCATCATTTGGGCAGTAAGCTTCTTCGGCGGCTTCTTCACGGGCGGCATCATTCACGTCCTGCTGGTAATTGCCATTATTGCCGTTTTGCTCCGCGTTATCAGCGGGCGAAGCGCGGTGTAATTACAGGCCTGCGTTAACTTAAAAACACAAAAAAGCCGCGCTGGAAACAGCGTGGCTTTTTTGTGTTTGAGAAAAATGGTCGTTTTACTTTCCAATGTTATATAAAAAGCAAAAGCGAAGATTTAAGCCCGGATAAAGCGAAAAAGCGGAGCTGCCAAAATTATAAAGTCCCAAAATGTCAAGAGCTGCTTTCTCGCCAAAATAGGAGCGGTAACCGATGCCTGCTAACGGAGAATTGACTGTGCGATTAATTTTGACCAAGTAGTTGTAGCTGTCGTAACCAACTAATTGAGCATTGGTTACTTCGTATTCGCCGTGAAAGAAAAACTCTTTGTAAAAGATGTATTGCGCAAAGACTTTAAAGCCTAAACTGCTGCTTGAAATGTCATTCGCTCCACTTGCGGTAAGCGTACCTGTAGGAGATGGATAGGGGCGACCATAAGTTCTAATAAACGTTTCTGGCGAAAGCGAATAGTTATTGTACGAATATGAAATACCTGGACCAATAGCAAACTTATCAGTCAGCCGATACCCAAGGGCCGGTGCCAGGCTGACAGTAAAATTACCGATACCATCTATTGAAGAATATCCTAGTCCTAAGTTCGTATAAATAAACTTTTTCGTTGGCGGCTTGTCTTCCGCACCACCTGCTTTGGTAGCGTTGCGGTTTGGAAAATTGAGGCCCGACGGCGCATCCGGCGTGGGCTGGGGCGCGGGGGCCGAAGGTGCGTAAACGGGCTCCGGCGCAGGGGGGGCAGGCGCTGGCGTGGCGGGCACTGGCTCCACAGGGCGCGGCTGCGCTGCGGGAGGGCTGGGCGGTGCCGTATTCAGCACGGGCTTGTCCTGAGCAAACGCCTGGCGAGTTGGCAAAAAAGCCGCCCCGGCTAGCAGCAACGGAAACAAATAACGTTTCATGAATGAAATGAAAAGGAACAGGTAAATAGCTGGAATGAAGAATTAATGGCCCATGAGTAAAAAGAATTTCTCATTCTTCGTTCCCAATTCTTCAAACGCTTTATGCCAAATGATACATTTTCTGGCGCTGCGCTTTTAGTGTTTCGTCGGCCAGGTATTCTTCGTAATTCATGCGCCGGTCGATGATGCCGTCCGGCGTCAATTCAATAATACGGTTGGCCACCGTCTCAATGAATTGTAAGTCATGGGAGGCAAACAACAGGGAGCCCGGATAGTCGCGCAGGGCGTTGTTCAGAGCCGTAATGCTTTCCAGGTCCAAGTGGTTCGTGGGGTCGTCGAGCACGAGCACGTTGCCGCCTTCCAGCATCATTTTCGAGAGCATGCAGCGCACTTTTTCGCCCCCGCTCAGCACGTTGGATTTCTTCTGCGACTCCTCGCCCGAAAACAGCATCCGGCCCAGCCAGCCGCGCACAAAGCTTTCGTCTTTTTCCACGGAATATTGACGCAGCCAATCCACCAGGTTTAATTCACCCGACTGGAAATAGTTGTTGTTTTCCTTCGGGAAATAGCTCGGCGTGATGGTGGTGCCCCATTTGTATTCGCCGGTCAGGGTTTTGGCCTCACCGAACAAAATGTCAAAGAGGAGGGAAGCGGCCCGGTCGTCGCGGCCCACAATGGCCACCTTGTCCTTTTTATCCAGCGTGAAGCTGACATTCTTGAAAATGGTCTGCCCGTCTACTTTAGCACTCAGGTTTTCCACGCTCAGCAGCTGGTTGCCGGGCTCGCGCTCCGATTTGAAGGCGATGTACGGGTAGCGCCGCGAGCTGGGCTTGATGTCTTCCAGGGTCAGCTTTTGCAGTAGCTTCTGGCGGCTGGTGGCCTGTTTCGATTTCGACGCATTGGCCGAGAAGCGGCGCACGAATTCTTCCAGCTCTTTGCGGCGGTCTTCGGTCTTTTTGTTGGCGTCTTGGCGCTGACGCAGGGCCAACTGGCTGCTTTCGTACCAGAAGGTGTAGTTGCCGGGGTACATCGTGATTTTGCCGAAGTCCAAATCGGCCATGTAGTTGCACACGGCGTCGAGGAAGTGGCGGTCGTGGCTCACCACAATGACCGTGTTCTGAAACGAGTCGAGGAAGTTTTCGAGCCAGAGCACGCTCTCGGCGTCGAGGTTGTTGGTGGGTTCGTCGAGCAGCAGCACGTCGGGGTTGCCAAACAGGGCCTGGGCCAGCAGTACGCGTACTTTTTCGCTGGCCCCCAGGTCAGCCATCAACGCGTGGTGCTTGCTTTCCACAATGCCCAAGCCCGACAGCAGCTCGGCGGCCTCGTATTCGGCATTCCAGCCTTCAAGGTCGGCAAACTCGCCTTCGAGCACGGCGGCGCGCTCGCCGTCGGCATCCGAAAAATCGGCTTTGGCGTAGAGGGCGTCCTTTTCCTGCATCACCGCATACAGGCGCTGGTGGCCCTGAATCACGGTTTGCAGCACGGGCTGGTCGTCGTAAGCGAACTGGTTCTGCTTCAGGACTGCCAGGCGCTGGCCCGCCGGCATTTCCACGGAGCCGGTATTGGGCTCCATCTCGCCCGATAGGATTTTCAGGAACGTGGATTTGCCCGCCCCGTTGGCGCCGATGAGGCCGTAGCAGTTGCCGGGTAGGAATTTGGCGGTAACGTCTTCAAACAGGATGCGCTTGCCATAGCGCAGGCTCACATTGGTGGTCGAAATCATTCAGTCAGAAAATAGTAGCTTACGGTGGCGGCGCAACGGCGCGCCGCCGTACAAAATTACGCAACAGCACCCCCGCAGAAATCCGGGCGGGAAAAACTGTGGCCCGGCCACCGAAAATAACGGACCTGCGTGGCAAAAAGTGCCGCTTATTCGGCATGGCCCTCTTTCCGGCACGAAAAACCGACCAAGCACAACATCTGGCCTCCGAAGCAAGTATATAACGGGCAGAACACAGAACACCGGCGTGGCCGGCCTTTTCTTTCACCTTTAATCCCTTTTGGTCATGGCTGAAACTGAATTGACCTCAGAAAAAAACGGCGTGCACATGGGCCTGCTCACGGCCGTTGTGCTGATAGTGTACACGGGCATTGCCGCAATGGCGGGGTTTCTCGACAATATTGAGGCGGGTACCCTGGACGTTGTGATTCTGGCTGCGGGCGTTGTGCTGGCCATCAAGCGGCTCAAGCGGGCGCGGGGCTACCACATGGGCTACCTGCAGGGCTTTGGCACGGGCATCATCACGGCTTTGGTGGCTTCGGTGCTGCTTGGCGCGTTTTTCTGGTTGCTGGGCGGCATTAGCCAACGCGCCGTTCAGCAGATTCAGGCGCGCGATTTGTTCGGGGCCGACCTGGGCGTGCTCATTGGTGGGCTAGGCATCATTCTGCTGGGCACCATGGCCGGCGTCATTACCTCCCTCATTGCCATGCAGTACTTCAAAAGCGCTGAGCACCAGCCCATCGCCAGTTTGGATTAGCCTCTGGCCTTCGCTTTTACTTCTTAGAAAAATCTAAAAACGGCCCTGTACTGGGCCGTTTTTTATTGGCCATCCTGGCGCTCCCGTCCTGGATTTTATAAAAAAAGTTAGACTGAACAGAAACTAAACGTTAACTTGCGTGCGTTCACAGCAAAGCAAAGCCCCAGCACCTTTCCTGACAAACAACGTTTTTTATGTTCAAGCCGTCCTATCTCCTGTTTACGCTCTGCCTGGCTTTTGCTTCTTTTTCGGCAAAAGCACAGATGGCCGACCGCCTCTCGGAGCATCCTACCATGGGCAAACAATCGGCTGATAAAGCTGTGACTGTTACCCGTGAAATGACCAACCGCCTGCACCTCAACGAAGGGCAGTTTTTGAAGTTGCTACCGCTCAACCGCACCCGCCTGGCGGGCATGAACAGCATCGAACAGGAGTACCGCAACGATGCGGCCACTCGTGCTGCCAAAGCCGCCGAACTCGAAGCCCAGTTCGAACAGGAGTGCAGCCGCATCCTCACGCCGTCGCAGCTTAGCCAGTTGCAACAGGAAAACGAACAGCCCGCTGCCGCCCCTGCCAACACCGGTAACGGATTGGGATAATCACCCTACTACACTCGCAAAACCGCCCGCCAGCTACCTGGCGGGCGGTTTTGTTTCTACCGGGCGGAAGTGGTTAGGGGGTCAGTCAGCACCTCGGTGACGGTGCCCAGCGGCCCAAACCGCAGGCTGATGCAGGCAGCTCCTGAGCGGCGATGCGTCGGCGCACATTGGGTACCGGGCTCGAGGTAATAATAATATACCTTTTCGGTGCCGGCGCGCAACTCTTCCTCGTCGGGCGGGCCCAGCAGGGCCGTAACGTCATCGGCGCGGGCCTCGTATAGTTTTTCTTTTTCCCGGGTGAGGACCGGCACGGCAGTGCGGCGTTGGTCGCGGCAGGCGTACGGGTCGGCGCGCCATGCCACGGCATCAAAGCCGGGTAGCTGCGGCAGCGAGTGGCCGCAACTCGCCAGGCCAGTGGCTATGGCCAAGGCCCCGGCCCGGCAAGCTTGCCGATGGGAAGGCAACGAGAATAGATTTGACATCAGAGTAAAAAAGGCGCTGGAATGGCCAGATTTCTGACGAAACTAAGCATTAAATTTGGCGAAGGGTTGTTGAGAGCCCATCTTGGAATTGTTAAAATATGATTATTACCGCTATTGATTGATATGAAAAAACGGATGAAGGCCTTGCTGGCTGGCCTACTTGCCGGAGCGTTGTGGCTCCCGGTGCACCAAGTGGTGGCGCAGCAGGTACCCAATGCGGCACTGGCGGCTTTGCCGGCCTCGGCCCGGCGGGCCTATTTCCAGACCGCTTTTGAGCGACAGGCCGCTACGTTATACAACCGGCTTGGGCTGGGGGAGCAGGGGCTGCCGCTGGCGGTGTTTCGGGAGGGCTTGGTGGGCTACTACAACCTGCGGCCGACAAGCCCGAAGCCTTACCGCAACTCATCGGTGCTGACCCTCATCGATTTTAGCCGCCCGAGCCAGCAAAAACGCCTGTGGGTGATTGACGTGGACAAAGCCAAAGTGCTGTTCCACACGCTGGTGGCCCACGGCAAAGCGAGTGGAGCCGACGTTCCTATGGCATTTTCCAACAAGGACGGCTCGGAGATGAGCAGCCTGGGCTTCTACCGCACAGCCCCAACCACCTACATGGGCAAGCACGGCCTTTCTCTCAAGCTAACTGGCCTCGACCCCGGCTACAATACCAACGCCGAGAGCCGGGCCGTGGTGGTGCACGGCGCCGAATACGTATGCGATGATTTTGTGAAAGCCCACGGCCGCCTGGGCCGTAGCCAGGGCTGCCCGGCCCTGCCCGTGGCCGAAACAGCCGCCATTGTGAAGGCCATCAAAGGCGGGAGCGTGCTGTATTTGCACGGGCCGGCGGGGGCGGAATTCCGCTCACGGTGGCTGAATATGGACACCGCTGTGGCCGCATACGCAGGCCTGCGCTAAGCCAATGGCTCATTCGGAATAACCCGAACGCAAAGGGTGCGTTAAAAGCGAACCGGGCTAACCCCGACAGTCGAGGGCAAGCGCTGCGGCTGCAACTTCTCACTTTTTATGTCCCTTTTCTATGCGACTGAATCTCCGCTTCATCATTGCCATCATTGTGGCGGCGGTGTCCTTGTTTAGCTATTTTTTCCACACTTCTAAGAATGAAGTGACCGGCGAGACGCAGCACGTCAACATGAGCGCCGACCAGGAAATAGCCCTGGGCTTGCAAGCTGCTCCCGAGATGGCGGCCCAATACGGCGGCGAAAGCCCCGATGCCCGTGCCACTGCCGAAGTGCAGCAGGTGGGCCAAAAAATTGTGGCCAGCACCGCGGCCAGCAAAACGCCTTACCGGTTTCAGTTTCACCTGCTGGCCGATGACCAGACCATCAATGCCTTTGCGCTGCCCGGTGGGCAGGTTTTTATCACGCAGGGCTTGATGAAAAACCTGACGTCGGAAGCCCAACTGGCGGGGGTGTTGGCCCACGAAATTGGCCATGTGGTGGGCCGGCACTCAGCCGCGCAGGTGGCTAAGTCGAACCTGACCCAGGGCCTGGCCGGTGCGGCCACCATTGCTTCTTACGACCCCAACAGCCCCGGCAGCTCGGTGGCCAAAGCGGCGGTGGCCGCGGCCATTGCCAAGGTCATCAGCCTGCGCTTTGGTCGTAACGACGAACTCGAAGCCGACAAGCTGGCGGTCGATTTTACGCCCAAGGCCGGCTACGACCCGCGTGCCATGATTCAGGTGATGAAAATGCTGGAGGAACAAGGGGGCCGCAGCTCTACTCCCGAATTCCTGAGCACGCACCCCGACCCCGGCAACCGCATTGGCGAGCTGCAAAAAGAAATTACTGCGGAGTTCCCGCAGGGGGTGCCGGCCGGGCTGCGGAATTAAGCTTGGCTGACTCCTAAAAAAGGCCTGTACTACATAGTATAGGCCTTTTTTTGTGGTGAATGGGTACTGTAAAAATAAAGCAGGCTGACTTTTGCTATACATGACGGGCTGAAACTGCTATGTGGCAGCAACAACGTATCAAAAGTGATTGGGCCCCGGTCCGCCGCCCTAAGCATCCGACCAATTGTCCGTCAACGGTCGCATGCACTTCGCAGATAGCGTCATCTGCAATGCGCTGCAATTAAAAATTGGGCGGGGTGAGGTTTTTGAAATGTCCATTCAAACGAACCCGCTCTTTGAGCCGCTCGGTTTCAAGGACGACCGGCAGAATGGTATCGAGGTGGTCGCGCACCATTTCCTGGCGCTCCTGCTCGCTGGTGGTGGCCAGAAGCTGGTATTCCTGCTCGGTGCTGAAGCCGATGTGGTGGGCCACGTCGAAGATGCAATAGTCGGGGGCCAGCTCCAGCAGCAGCTTGCGCAAGCCCAGGGCTTCGTAGAGCTGCCGTACTTGTTTGGTGATGATGGTGCGCAGCAGCGGGTCGGCCACTTCGTCCTGCGTCACGGTTTCGATGAGGCCGCCGGCGTAGAGCTTGCCGGGAGTCTGACGGTAAAACTTGTTGATGCGAAACACGCCCACGCCCTTGGTTCGAATGTCGAGCTCGCCGCTGGAATAGGTTTGCTCCACGCTGATGAGGCGCATTTCGGTGCCCAGCTCACTCAGGGAATTGTCGAGGTAGGGTGGAATGCCGAAGGTGGTATTTTGCTCAATGCACTCGTGCACAAGCTGGCGGTAGCGGGGCTCAAAAATGTGCAGGTTAAGCTTTTCACCCGGAAAAACGACGAGGTTGAGCGGAAAAAGCGGAAGCAGGCGGGCCATAAAAGCAGAACTATAGACAGGGAACGAACCGATATACGCAGTAAGTGCAGCGCACCGGTTTGGGGTGGCACCGCCGCCCGGAGCGGGCTGGGCAGAAAGCAGCCGACAAGGTAGGCGGGAAAGCCGAAACCCCGCGAACGGACCTACTTTTGCCCCAATGTCCGCTACTAAGCTTATTCCTGACGTTTCGGTTTTACTGAAGAAGGCCAGCCGCCTCCTGCTACAAGTAGTGGCCGCGCTGTTTCTGACCTCGGTGGCCTGGGTGCTGCTCTACCGTTGGGTGCCGCCGCCCGCCACCTGGCTCATGCTCGACCGCCGGGCGCACGCGCCGGTGGGGTTGGGCTACTACGGCATTCAGGAAGAGCCCCGGCACATCCGCTACCAGTTCCGCACCCTCGATGAGGTAGCGCCCACCGTGCCCCTGGCCCTGGTAGCTGCCGAAGACCAACGCTTCCTCCTTCACCACGGTTTCGACTTTGATGCCCTGGCCAAAGCTGCTAAACGCAACTGGAACGGCGACGGCACCCACATCGTGGGCGGCAGCACCATCTCGCAGCAAGTGGCCAAAAACGTGTTTCTCTGGCAGGGCCGTAGCTACGTGCGAAAGGCCGCCGAGGCCTATTTCACGGTATTGATTGAGTTTTTGTGGAACAAGCGACGCATCATGGAAATGTACCTGAGCGTGGCCGAAATGGGCGACTGCACTTTTGGCGTGGAAGCGGCCAGCCAGCGCTACTTTGGCAAGTCGGCCAGCGAGGTATCCGCCGCCGAGGCAGCGCTACTGGCCGGTGTGCTGCCCAACCCACTCCGCTTCCGGGCCAGCAACCCCGGCCCGGTGGCGCGGGCCAAGCAGCTGCGGGTGATGCGCAACATGCGCCGCCTGGGAGGCACTACCTATGTGGCCGGCATGCTGAAGTAAACCCTGGATTTCGCGGGTGAAGCCAGCGGCATACTCACGCGAAAAAGTCTTCCGGGTCGGCTTGGCTAAGGTACTTGCGCAGGCTGGGCAGGGCCCCGAAGTAGGGGAGGACACAGGCCAGAAACTGGTCGACGGCCGCCTGCCCGGTGGCGTAGGCCACAAACGTGTGGCCGCCTTCGGCAAATTCCAGCTCATCGAGCAGGCCCGGCTCGTGCTCTTCGATAATGGTCTGGATGTGCTCGACCCAGGACTCGGCCGTGCCCCCAAAGCCAAAGTGCTGAAAAAGTGTGTAGTAGTCCTCCAAACCACCCACGTCGGCGAAAATGACCAGTGGAAAATCGGCGGATAGCGCGGCCGGCGCGGCCGTAACCTGGAAGGGAAAAGGGGAAGACATGGCGTGAAAGTACGGCTAGCGGCGGCGCCTGCGGGCCAGGGCCAATCCGGCGCAAGCCACGGCCAGGGCCGCAATGAGGGCATCGCGCACAAACCGGCCTTGCTTGGCTTCGCTCACTTCCGCTTGCAGGTCGCGCTGGCGGGCCAGCTGTTGCTTGTCGCGCTGGCGCAGGTTTTGGGCTTCGTTTTCCAGCTCCGCAAGGCGTTGGGCGGTAAGGTTGCGGTCGTCGCGGCTGCTGGTTTCGAGGTGAGTAGCCGTGGCCGCCAGCCGCACGGAAGTGGTTTCGGCCTGGCGCGCCGTTTCGTTGAGGACATCCACAATTTGCTGGTCCTTGTCTACGATGCCCTGAAGGGCGTCTACTACCTCTTGCAGGTCCTTCTTGGAGGGCTTGTTGCCAAACAGGCTGTGGCGCTGGGCGCTGGCTTCGGCGTAGCGGCGGGTGAGGATGGCCCGCTCCTGTAACAGGCCGGGCAAACGGCTGTCGGGCGTCACAACCTGGGCCTGCGCGGGCAAGAAGGCCGTTGCCAGGCTCAAAAAGCTAAACAATGCCCAGCCCGACAGGTTGGAAAACAACGGAACAGGAGCGGCACTCTGCCTGCTGGTACCTTGTGGAACGAATCGTGTGCGCATCAACGAAACAAAAAAAATGAAAAAAGTGACTGGCTGCTGTTGTTGGCTCTTGGCCTGTGGGGCTGTGAAACCACCCGCATGAAAACCCCGCCCACGTACGGCGGCGCCGTGTCGGAAGGCCTGCACGAGCGGGCCGGCGGTACGGTACTGCCTTTTGTGGTGCAGCACGTCAGCCAGGACGAGACCTACGGCTTTACGGCAAATAACCCGGTGCGGGTAGGCGGGGGCCGGTAAGCCGGGTTGCGCAATTAGCAGCGCTACCGCAATGCGCTGCTGGGCCCGCGCGGCGAAACGCTTGATATTGAGTGCCAGGGAAGCTGCTGTGCCTTCATGCTAGCCAATGGCGGCATCGACAACGAAGGCCAGCTCGATGTGTATGCCGTGAGGAGGGAAGGCCGGAAGGAGCCCATGATATTCTACCTCAACACGTACGAAGAAGGCGCCTTGCTGGCCCCCAAAGGGCTTGCCAGCGTGCGCTAGCGGCAAGAAAGGCGGTTCAATTATTGGGCCGGAATCCCTTACTTTTATAAGTCCGGCCTCCGTTTTCTACCTTCCGATGCCTACCCATTACTATTCGACCCTTGCCGCCTTGGCCAACGCGCCCGCTGCCGCGCCCGCCGACCAACTGCCCAAGCTGCGCAAATTGCTCGAAACCATTCTCCGCGACGCCTGCAAGCAGCGCGAAACCCCGTTTATTGACCTGAATCAGGCCATTGGGCAGGTGGCGTACGCCCACGAGTTGCCCACCGGGCTGCGCCAGCAATTGCAAGCCCTGCGCCTCGTGGCCAACCTGGTGTTGCACGAAAGCTACGCGGGCACTGCGGCCGAGGTAGCCAGCGGCTTTGCGGCCGTGGCGGCGTTGGTGTTGCACCTCACGGGCAGCGCCTACCAGGGGCCCACGCTGCGGGAGGCCCGCGCCGTCGCTGGCGAGCCGGTGGTGGAAAAGCCGTTCGTGCCCCTTGCGGCGGCACGGCCTGGCACCGCCTGGCGCGTGCATGTGCTGCACGTCAATCTGGCGGCCGCTGAGTTGACCGCCGAGGTTGCTGCCCCCGCAGAAGGTCTGCCTACCGGACCGTTTCGGCTAGTGCTGCCGCCGGCTTACAACAATGTGCTGCCCCTGGCCGATGCGCTGCATCCCACGCTGCACCTCATCGGCCCCGTGCTGCTGGCCGATGGCAGCGCTCGGGTGCGGCGCGTAGTGCTCGAGCCCGACTATCTGGTGAGCGTGACGACCATTGCTGAGTGTGCCCAGAAAGACGGCACCATTCCCGAATGGGCGTTGCTAAATGCGTTTTCGCCCGACGAAATCTCGCGGCCCCTGGTGCTGGGAAACCTCGTAAACCTGCTGCTGGACGAAGAAGTGAGCCACGCCGCCCGGCAGGCCGAACAAGCTGCCCTGGCAAAATCCTTGGTATCCAGCGGTGCCGATGAACCTGAGCCAGCTGCCACCGATGCCGAAGCTGCTGAGTTCAACGTAGAGAAGTTTTTCCGTGGGAAGCTGTTTCGTTCGGCGCCATTGGCCATCAGCACGCTGCCGGAGTTTCAGACCCGTACCGGCGTGCCCGAGTTGCTGAACGACCTACGCCGCCACCACTGCACCCTGCGCGATACCCGGGCCCAGGGCTTTGTGGCCCAGAGCCGCACGGGCTATCAGCAGGAGCCCCTGCGGCTGGCCGACTGCTTTCTGGAACCCACTTTTCTGTCGGCCACTTACGGCTTGCAGGGCCGACTCGACCTGCTTCACGAAAGTAGCACCGGCTACGATTTGGTGGAGTTGAAAAGCTCCACCAAGGTGCCGCACGCCGAGCCGTGGAGTAACCACGCCGCCCAGGCCCAGCTCTACCGCTTGCTGCTCGAATCGGTGTTCGGGGCCGATGGCGAAACGGCCGGGCGGGGCCGCACCAGCATTCTGTATTCCAACGCGGCCAGTGGCCAGCCCGCCGTGCGCCGCGTCGACCAGGACCAGGACTTGATTGACCGGCTGCTCTCGGCTCGCAACCATCTGGTAGGACTAGAGTTGCAGCTGGCCCGGGCTACCGGGCCCCTCCAAACCGCCCAGCTGCTGGCTCCCGTGCTACACCCCAACCTGACGGCACTGCCGCCCTTCGGCAAAGCCAAGGCCGAAAAAGTGGCCAACGCCTGGGCTGCCGCCGACCCCGTGGAACGCGCCTATTGCCTGGAGCTGGCCCGCTTTACGGCGCGCGAAATGCGCCTGACCCTGCTCGGCGACGAAGCCCGGCCCGGCGATGCCGGCGGGCAGGCGGGCCTCTGGCTGTTGCCCCAGGCCCGCAAGTACCAGAACTTTAGCTTGCTCGACGACCTGGAGCTGGTAGAGGACCACAGCGATGCCCCCGACGATGCCCGCGACGGACTCGGGCCTCACCTCATTTTTCAGCGCCCTGCCAATGGCCGCGAGGTGAACTTCCGGGCAGGTGATACCTTAATTCTCTACCCCCGCCGACGCCGGCCGCGCGACCTTGACGCAACTGGCAAAGGCACCGAAGCGCCGGAAATTGACGGTGTGGAAGCCGGCTCCCGGCTGGAGCAAAACAGCAAGCGTTTGTCTGTCCTGGATGCCCAGGTAGTGAAAGCAGTGCTGGCTGAAGACTTGGGTGCCGACGGCCGAGTGGTGCTAAGCGTGCGCAACCGCCGCATGGCCCCGCGCTACCTGCACGGCCATTCGCATTGGGCACTGGAGCCGGATACCTACGACACGTTTCGGCGGGAGTGGGCCGGTTTGTCGGCGTTTTTATCCCTTGCCGCGGACCGCCGCAAGCGGCTGCTGGCCCGCACCGGCCCCCGCGAGCCGGAAGGCTGGAACGCCGCGGCGGCCCCGGCCACCACGGCTACCGAAGTGGTGGCCCGTGCATTGGCAGCGCCCGATTGGTTTGTGCTCTGCGGCCCGCCGGGCACCGGCAAAACCCGCTCGGTGCTGCGCGAGCTGGCCGTGAGCCTGTACAAAGAGGACAAGCAAGTGCTGCTGGCTGCCTACACCAACCGCGCCGTGGACGAAATCTGCGAGCAGCTGGTGCAGGCCGGGCTGCCGTTTATTCGGGTGGGCTCGCGCCTGGGCACGGCGCCCATGTACCGGCCATATTTGCTCGACAACATGCTGCGCGACTGCACCAGCCGCCAAATGGTGCGGGGCCGCCTTACTACGTGCCCGTTCTACGTGGGCACGGTGGCCAGCCTGCTGGGCAAGCCCGAGCTGTTTATGCTAAAGCAGTTCGACCTGGCCGTGGTGGACGAGGCCAGCCAGGTGCTGGAGGCGCCCATGCTGGCCCTGCTGGCCAAAGTGCGCAAGTTCATTCTCATCGGCGACCACCGCCAGCTGCCCGCCGTGGTGGCCCAGGAAATGGAAAGCAGCGCCGTGGCTCCTGAATGCGCCGAGCTGCTGCACCACGAGCTGGGCCTGACCAACCTGCGCAACTCGTATTTCGAGCGCCTGTTCCGCCGCGCCGAAACCCATTGGCCCCACGCCCACGGCACGCTGGCCGACCAATACCGCATGCACCAGGAGCTGGCCACCCTCGTCAATCAGGACTTTTACAACGGCCAGTTGCGCTGCCCACTGCCCTGGCAAAGTGCCCCGCTGGACCGGGACGCCTGGCCGGCACCTACTACTAACCTTGCGGGCCAAATGAGCCGCCAGCGCGTGGTGTTTGTGCCCACGCGCCGGGTGCCGGAGGACCTGTCCATGAAAGAATCGGCCCAGGAAGTGGAGCTGGCGGGGCAGGCGGCGGCTTACGTGGCCCAGGGCTTCGGCGCGGCTTTCAATCCGGAAACCACGCTGGGCATTATCGCCAGCTACCGCAACCAAGCGGCCCGCATTCGGGCCCGGCTCGCGCAACTGGCGGTGGAACTCGGTTTGCCGGCCCTGGCGCGGGTCAGCGTCGACACCGTGGAGCGCTACCAGGGGAGCCAGCGCGAGGTGATTATCGTGAGTTTCTGCTGCCACCACGAGCACCAGCTGGAACTAATGGTGTCGCCGGACGAAACCGGACAGGTCGACCGCAAACTCAACGTGGCCCTCACACGGGCGCGGCAGCAACTGGTGTTGCTGGGCAATGAGGAAGTTCTGAGCCGGGCCCCCCACCACGCCGCCCTGCTGAAGCGGGTGCGGTGAGCCGGAAAGGCGGTAAAGCACAAAGGAGCGGAGCTGCTGCTCCGCTCCTTTGTGACCTTTTATTTCACATCGACCAGCTCGACCTGGAACCGCAGTACCGCATCGCCCGGAATAGAAGGCGGAGCACCCGCTGAGCCGTAGCCGAGGGCCGAAGGAATGAGCAACTGGGCTTTGTCGCCCTTGTGCATCAGGGCGATGCCTTCGTCCCAGCCCGCGATTACTTTGCCGCGTCCGAGTACAAAACTGATGGGCACGTTGCCGTGCTGCGCCGAGGCATCGAATACGGTGCCATCCATCAGCATGCCGGTGTAGAGCACCGAAACCGTTTTGCCCGCCACAGCCTGAACTTGGGTGGCATCGGTGAGGGTAGGCACGTAGTATAGACCGGAGCTTTGTCGTTGGGCATTCGTTATCTTGTTGGTATCCAGGTATTCTTTGATGATTTCCTCGTCCGATTTCGTCGTCTTCTTGCAGGCCGTCGTGAGTAAGCCGGCTGTAAGAGGTAACAGGAACAAGGCCGTGCGAATGAGGCTGGCGGAAAACAGGTTTTTCATAATTGGTTTTGGGGCAAAGCAGTGCTGAAGTCAGGATGAAAAAATTTTCGCTCGGAGTTGGGCACTGTGGTCTGTTACGGCCGCGCAACTGCCGGCAAAGCCGGCCCCTGCAGTGTAAGCCAGCAGGTCGGCCCACTCAAACTGGCTGCCTAGAGCAGATTCGGGGTCGGTGTACCGTAGCGCGAACTTTGCAGTTCGTGCCCCCGCGCCAGTCGTTTCGATAAGATGGTGCTGGGACGCGAACTACACAGTTCGCGCTACTTCCAGCGCCTGTATACCGACTCCGAAACCGCTGTAAGACCACGCGAGCCAGTTGAGAATGCTGCCAGCCCACGTAGTGCAGCGGATGAACAGACTGCGAGAGTTCAACGGCATATGCCAGTAATAACGTCAGGACTTCCGGTTTGAAAACGGGCCACGCCCAAACGCTGCGCAGAAGGCAAAAGAGAAAAATAGCGGCCAGAAAGTCGCCGCCGTGTGGCCGAACAAAGCTGTCATGCACAAATAATAATAGCGCAATGGACGCTTCGACCAGCAGCAAAAGCGCCGCTCCGAGGTAATAAGGACGCTGTAGAGTCATCAAGGACATGGCACGCTCAGAAGTTTCCTTAAAAGCATTTGAGGCCTGTGGCAATGAAATTGAGCCGGGCGCGGGCCCGCTTCATTGCCCAAACCAGCTTGCTCCGCAGTGCTACTTCACATCCACCAGCTCCACTTCGAAGCGCAGCACGGCATTGGGGCCGATTTTGGTGGATGAACCCTGCGGCCCGTAGGCCAGCGCCGAGGGCAGCAGCAGCTCGGCCCGGTCGCCTTTGTGCATCAGGGCAATGCCTTCTTCGAAGCCCGGAATTACCTGGCCACGGCCTAAAATGAAGGTTATCGGGGTGTTGTTGTTCAGCGACGAGGCATCGAATACGGTGCTGGCCGCATCGAGCAAATGGCCGGTATAGAGCACCGAAACCGTATTGCCGGTGGCGGCGTGTACGGCCCCCGCGTTGGTTGTTACGGGCAGAAAGTAAAGACCGGAAATCTGTTTCTGGGCGGTGGTGATGTTGTTGGTGGTCAAGTAGTTTTTGATTAAATTGTCGTCGATAACCTGGTAGTCGACCACTTCTACTTCAAAGCGCAGCACCGAATTGGCCGGGATGGCGCCGCCGGCGGTAGACGACCCATAAGCCAGCGCGGAGGGTATCAGCAGCTCGGCTTTGTCGCCGATGTGCATCAGGGAAATGCCTTCTTCGAAGCCCGGCAGCAGCTGGCCGCCGCCCGAGACGAAGGTGATGGGGACGTTGTTGTGGCGGGACGAGGCATCGAACACCGTGCCAGCGGCGTCGACCAAATGAGCCGTATAGAACACCGAAACGATGGTGCCCGGGGTTATCTTGGTGGCGTTGGCATTGGTTGAAACGGGCAGGAAGTAGAGCCCGGAAAGCTGTTGCTGAGCCGTGGTGATGTTGTGGCTGGAGAGGTATTGCTTGATGATGCCATCGTCAATTGCACTGTAATCGGTGACCTCAGGCGCATCTTTCGTGCAGGCCGTTGCGAAGAGTCCGGCCGCCGCCAGCAGCGTCAATACGAAGTATCGGGTAATAACCGCGGAAAAAGCTGATTTCATAAAGTGGGTTGTTTGTAGTAAAAATAGCGCATTTTGCCCGCATTCCCGTTCTGGCAACGCAGCGGGGCGCTGTTTCGACGGCGTTTTGTTCATCGCACTGCCGCAGTGAATCAGTGCTGTCGCTGGGCTTTGTGGTAGGGACAAACCTGGCGACTGCCAGCTGGCATTGCGGCCGGGGCCGCGTCGAGGGCTTTGATGCGGGCCCGGTATGCGGGGGGAAGCATGGAATTTTTGGCCCATTGGCTGATGTCCAAGCGCTTGGTGCGTTGGTAGGCAAGCAGGGCCGGCCGCAGCCAAGCGCCGGTGCCCAAGCCCAGCATCCGGCGAACCGAAGGTGGCGCCACCATCCCCTGTACTGCTCGCAGCAGCACGTAGCGTGGGCTGCCCAGGTGCTTGCGATATTGCACGTAAAGGTCCGCGCTGTAATTGCTTAGGGCCAAGTTTTGGGTAAGATGCTGCTCGCGGGTGACGGTCCAGGCCTGATAAGAACCGGGCAATGCCGGGATGCCCATGCGCCGTCCCAGGCGAATGAACACATCGGTTATTTCTTCCCGCTCGGGCAAAGTCAGGGGCCGTTCCAGCAATTCGAAAGCCCGGATGGAATAGGCAATGAGCAGGAACAGCACGTCGCGGTAAGCCCAGTCGGGAATGGCCTGCCCGCGCCGCGCCTCAACGGCCCGGTGAATGGCCGCAATGCTGTCGATGGCCTGCTCGGCCCCGGCGCGGTCGGCAAAAACAATGCGCCGGGCGTAGTCAACGGTCGAAAATAAACGCTCCAGCGGGTCGGCCGGCAGGCGCCCGGTGAAGTACAGCCAGTCCACCGCTTTGTTGAGCGCAAACTCGGCGGCCGCTCCGGCAAAGATGAACAGCACCGTATCAGCAGTCCCCCAAATGCGGCGGACGATGGAATGAGGAGCTACGAAGTATTCCGGTTTCATAAAAAGAACTTTGAAATACAAAGTTAACAAACGATTCTGTGAATTCATGCTCACGTGCTCTTTAAGCAGTCGAGCGAAAATAACCGTAGTAAAAAAGCCCGTCATGCTTCGACTGCGCTCAGCAGGACGGACTAAATTCAATACGCTTCCTTCTGGACCACCACTTAGAATGTTTCCTGTAGGCCAACGGCTGCTAGCCGAGAGGAAATTCCAGCAGGGAATGAATGCCGTTATTGTTCCAGTTGTAAGGCCTGCGGCTGTTTCTCGCGCTGCCCTTTGGGCCGCTTGTAGAAATACAGAATCAGCAGGGGCAGCAGCGTGAGCTCGGCCACCACGCCGAACAGCAGCGTGAGGCCGATGAGCAGGCCCACGTAAAACGTGCCGTCAAACTTGGAGAACAGCAGCGTTGAAAAGCCGCCCACCAGAATTAGGGACGTGGAAATGACGGCTTTGCCGGCCAGGAGATACGTACGCCGCACGGCCCGAAAAATATCCGGTTCCTTGCCCAGCGTGAGGCGCAGCTTGCTGATAAAGTGGATGGTGTCGTCGACGGCAATGCCGAAGGCGATGGTGAAAATGATGCTCGTGCTCACCTTCATGTTCACGCCGGCCAGGCCCATCACGCCGGCCACGATGACGATGGGCAGCAGGTTGGGAATGAGCACCACCAGCGTCATGCGGAAGGAGCGGAAAAGGGCCAGCACGATGAGCGTGACCATGGCCACATCAATGGCCATGCCCTGAATCATGTTCAGGGTCAGGTTTTCGTTGTTTTTATCGATGAGGTTGGACGAGCCCGTGAGGCGGGTGCGCAGCACGGTGCTGTCGATGCGGGTGTGCAGGTAGTGGCGCAGGGCGTCGTTCAGCGCATCGGCCCGGATGCTGCCCACGTCGGCCATGCGCCCGGTGAGGCGGCCGGCCGTGCCATCGGGCAGGGCCAGGGCGCTGAATTCGGGCCGCTTGCGGAATTGCCGGAGCTTGCCGCGCAGGCTCTGCAGCTCCGTGGTGTCGGCGGGCAGGCGGTATTCGGCCAGGCCGCCGCCGTGCAAGGCCTTGCGCACCGACTTCACCAGCGTGACCGGCGAAGCGGCAAAGCGCAAGCCGTAGGTGTGCTGCAGGTAGCCTTCGATTTGCTCGGTCTGGCGCAGCACGGCCAGGTCGTAGATGTCGCGGCCACCGGCGGGTTTCAGCTCCAGCTCAAATGGGCGCACGCCGGCAAACTGCCGCTCGAAAAAGGCGAAATCCTGCCGCACGGGGTCGCTTTTCGACAAATCGTCAAGCAGCGAGGAATTGATGCGCACCCGTGTGCTCAGGCCAATGGCCGCCGCCAGCACCAGCCCGCTAAGCGTAAAAATCAGCCGGCGGCGCAACAGCACGGTGCGAAACAGGCGGCTGAGCACGCCGTCCCAGTCGTGGCCGTGGCGGCGCGGCGCGCGCAGCTGGGGCTTGCCCAGCAGCACCAGCATGGCCGGCAACAGCGTGAAACTGAGGATGAACGCCAGTATAACGGCAATGCCCGTGAACAGTCCGAAGTTGTGAATGGGCCGGATAGTGCTGGTCATCAGCGTGAAAAAGCCCAGGCTGGTGGTCAGCGCCGAGAGCCCCGACCCGAACCCCGATTCCTTGATGGTGACGCGCAAGGCATCTTTTTTGCTGGCGCCGTAGCCCAGCTCGCTCACGTAGCGGCTGATGATGTGAATAGTGTCGCTCATGCCTACCACGAACAGCATGAGCGGGAGCAGGGCCGTCATCAAATCGATGGTGACGCCAAAGGCCGACATCACGCCCAGGCCCCAAGTAATGGCGCCCAGCACCACAATCAGCGGCAGTACCACGCCCCACCACGTTCGGAACGTGAGCCACAGCAGCCCCGTGACCAGCAACACCGACAGCGACATGAACACGACCAATTCCCACTTCAGCCGGTCCACAAACACCGACTGCGCCACGATGCGGCCCGCAAAATGCACCCGCGCCTCCGGGATGCCCAGCTGCGTGAGGCCGCCACGCAACGCCGTGAAGAGTGAGTCGCTCGGCGGCTTTTTGAGGTCGGGGGTGAGCTGAAACACCAGCGTGAGGGCGCGGGCATTGGGGCTGAACACGTTGCCTACCAGGCCGGGCGTGCGGTAGATGAGGGTGGAATCGGCGGCGCGGCGGGCGGGGTCGGCGGCGTAGGCCTCGGGGTGCAGGTAGGGAATGCTGAACACGCCCAATCCCTCGACCACGGTGTTGGCCAGCGTGGTGGGGGAGGTGACGTGTAGCACGTTGGGCTCGCGCCGCGCCAAGCGGGTAAGCGAATTGACCTGAGCGAGAAAGGCCGGGTCAAACACCGTTTTGCCGGCCGGCGCTTCCACGCCCAGCAGCAGGTAGTCGTTGTCGTTGCCGAAGCGCTGGGTGTAGCCCTGGTAGTAGTCCAAGTCGGGGTCGCCGGCGGGGTAGAAGTCGTTGAAATTGTAATTGAACCGCAGCTGGGCCACAAAGTAGCCGCTCAACACCGTGAGCAGGCCCAGCACGAGCAGGGTGAGGTGAGCGTATCGGCGAAGGGACATGAGACGGCCACCCGTGCCGGCCCGGCCGTGGCCGGTGCCGCGCGGGCAGCAATTGGTGAGCGAAAAGAAACCGGTGCGACTGATGCGGCCATGTGCAAACTTGTGCCGCCGCTACGTATCTTAGAGCCTGAAAACCCTGAGTTTTCACCTTTTGTTTCCCATCATCCCACTTCGTTTCCCATGAAAAAATCCCTGCTTGCCCTCGCTCTGTTTGCCGTAACCGGCACCACCGCTTTCGCTCACACCGGCCCCGGCAAAGACGCCAAAGCCACCAAAAAGGAATGCACCAAAGGCGGCGACGCCTGCTGCATGAAAAAAGGCACCAAAACCGCCGCTGTGAAGCCGGCTGAAAAAGCGCCCACTACCGCTAAAATGTAGTTTCGGCTGGCTTCGGCCGCCGCTTGAGAATTAAAAAGCCGCTTCAGCAATGAGGCGGCTTTTTGGCTATGAAGCTCTTTAGAGCGGTTTCGGAGTCGATGGAAGTAGCGCGAACTTTGTAGTTCGCGTGCCCGCGCCGTTTCAACGTTTACAATCTGTGCAGAGACGCGAACTACACAGTTCGCGCTACTTCCATCGACTGTATACCGACCCCAAAACCGCTCTAGGAAGTTCCTCGCTTGCTGGTCCGACGGTGTAGGCGTCCGACCGGTCGTCGGTCACCGGCCGTTGGCGCCTCGTTCGGGCGGCAACCGGTCGGACGCCTACGGCGTCGGACCGAGCGGAACCGACGGCCTAAATAACTGCTGAATGAAAGAGGTCCCCTGATTCAGTATTTTTGGGAGACATTTACCTCCACCCCATGCGCCAATACCTGGACCTCCTCCGCCAAATTCTTGACACCGGCACCGTGAAAACTGACCGCACGGGTACCGGTACTCTGTCCATCTTCGGCCCGCAGATGCGGTTTAATCTGGCCGATGGGTTCCCGTTGGTGACCACCAAAAAAGTGCATTTGAAGAGCATCATTCACGAGCTGCTGTGGTTTTTGCGGGGCGACACCAACATTGCCTATCTCAAGGAGCACGGCGTGAAAATCTGGGACGAGTGGGCTGATGAAAATGGCGACCTCGGCCCCGTGTACGGCCACCAGTGGCGCTCCTGGCCCGATGGCCACGGCGGCCACATCGACCAAATCAGCCAGATTATCCAGCAGCTCAGGACCCAGCCCGACTCGCGCCGCATCCTCGTTTCGGCCTGGAACGTGGCCGAGCTGCCCGAGATGAAATTGCAGCCCTGCCACGCCCTGTTTCAGTTTTACGTGGCCGACGGCAAGCTCTCCTGCCAGCTCTACCAGCGCTCGGCCGACGTGTTTCTGGGCGTGCCCTTCAACATTGCCAGCTACGCGCTGCTCACCCTGATGGTGGCCCAGGTGACGGGCCTGCAGCCCGGCGAATTCATCTGGACGGGCGGCGACACCCACCTCTACAGCAACCACCTGGAGCAGGCGCGCCTGCAGCTGGAGCGCGAGCCCCGCTCGCTCCCGCAGATGCGCATCAACCCGGAGGTAACGGATATTTTCGGGTTCACGTACGAGGATTTCAAGCTGGAACACTACGAGCCCTGGCCCGCGATAAAAGCGCCGGTGGCGGTGTAGCGCCAACAGCCATTCCTCACCGGCCGGGCCGGCTTGATGGCCAAGGCCCTTTTAAGGAAGAATAAGTGATGTGGCGTCGGGTTTTTTATTTGATTTTGGTTGTGCTGGGGGTGGTAGCGACTGGCGAGGCTAGCGCACAAAGGGCCGTCAAGGCCGGGCCCAGGGGCAACCGAGCAAAAACAGCCCGGGACGGGCAGCAGGCGGGGCCAGCTGCGCCCACGGGCGTGCTGCCCTTGCTGCCACGCTTCTGGCAACTAGCCGATTCGGCCGAGCGGATGGACGCCACGGAGGTGTTCAGTCAGTACTTCCGTCATTTCATTCAGTACCCCGCTCTGGCCCTTCAAGCAGGGGTGGGAGGCACCCTCTACGCCTTGCTCACCGTGCTGCCCGATGGCCGCGTGGGCGGCATTTCCATCACGCGGCGCGACTTGGGGGCCGGCGCGCCGCCCGTAAAAGCGGTGATGGCGCTTGACGCCGAGCTGCAGCGGGTAGCATGGCAGCTGCGCTTCAAGCCCGCCCTTCCGCGCACCGACACCGATAGCACCGCCATCCCCGCAAGCACAGACATCGCCGCCGAGATTACCGACATCACCGACCAAACCGAAAGCGTGGAAAGCAACGACGGCATCGAGGTAACGGATGTCACCGATGCCGGCACCCGCAGCGCCGTCGATACCGTGACCATTTTCTACCGGTTTGGGCCGTAGCAAGAAAATGCAGGGTGATGCTGACTGCCCCTTTACCCCAACCACCCGGCAGCGACGGACATTTCTGGCAATAATATAGCCGCATTTTGAGTTAGAAAATTCCCGGAGCTTTAGCCGGCAATTACAACGTTTGTGCCCGTTTGTCTCAACCATATGAAATCCTTAACGGTTGTTTTGACTGCGTTTCTCGCTGGTTCAGGTGCTCCGTTTGGCGTTGCGGCCCAGCCGCGCGGCGAAGTGTACGCGGCGCCGGGGATGCCGGTGCGGGTACAGGGACCGGTTGCGGCGACTTTGCCGCGGCCGGCGCGAAAAGCAGTTTCGCCAACCATGAAGAAACCGGCCGCTAGCCCCGCCGTGCTGCCGATTGATTCGCCGGTTTTTCCTCGTTTCTGACATGCGGCAGAGCCGGCGCGCTCGCAGGTCCGCGGCGACTATTACCGGTTTCAGCAGCAGCACACCAGTTACCCTGTCACGTCTTTGCGGGCCGGCGTAGGGGGCCACGTGTGGGCATTGCTGACGGTGTTGGCCGATGGGCACCGTGGGAGCTGTGCGCATCACCCGCCGGGTGCTCGACGAAGCGGCCGCGTCGATTGATGCGCCTTCGCCTGCAGCCGAAGCGGCTTTGGAGGAAGAAGTAATCCGGGTGGTCTCCCAAATGCGCTTTGCGCCTTCAGCCATTGCTTCGGACACGGTGACGGTTACGCAGGGGTTTGCGCTGCAATAAATGCGGGAATGCGGGCCTGAAACTTCGTGCTGCCGACGGCCAGCACCGGCCGCACCGAAGCTACGTTGGCCGTGAAAACCGCCTCGGCCGCCAACAACTCTTTTTGTTCGAACAGCCCTTCCCGGCATGCTACGCCCGCCGCCCGTGCGGCCCGCAGCACCTGCGCCCGGCGTACCCCCGCCACGCAGCCGCTGGGCAGTGACGGAGTAAAAAGTACCTTGTTTTTAACCCAAAAAATAGCAGCGGCCCCAGCCTCGGCCACGTGCCCCACCGCATCGCAGAGGACGATTTCATCGAGCCTGCGCTGCTGCCGCTCATGGGCGGCCCGCACGTATATCCACGCCTGCGGTCCCTTGCAAAAGCTCACCGGGGAGTGAACGGAATGGGTTTGCCGTGCAAAATCGGCGTTTTCAATGGGCGAATTATCAGCAACGAAGGGCTCGGCTGTGGCCAGCCATTCAACGGCATCGGTGAGGGGGGTGTAGCGGCCGCCTCCGGCTCGCCAAAGCTGCAGGCGCAGGCGGGCGGCGGAGAAGCCGTTGGCGCGGGCCAGTCCAGCTAGGGTTGTTTCCAAGGCTGCGGGCGTGGCCAGGGCGGCGGGAAGCGTGAGGTAACAGGCGGCGGCGGCCTGCCGCATGCGGGCGTGGTGGTCGGCCACGAGACGCAGGCGGCCGGCCGTGAAAACCAGGGTTTCAAAAAAGCCGTCGCCGAAGGCCAGGCCGCGGTTGGGCAGGGAAAGGCGAATGCTTTCATCCGCAAGCATCTCCCCGTTGTACAGTAGCCTTGCCATGCTGATACCGTCCGGTTTCAAAATCCAGTTAATTCGACCATTCCGTGGGTCAGATAAGTGCAAACTTCTTCCCCGGCAGCGCCCGCACCACGCCCCGGAACTCCAGCCCCAGCAGCAGCGAGGCCACGGCGTAAATGGCAATCTGGGCTTTCCAGGCAAGGTCGTCCATGTGCAGCTCGCGGCCGGGCGCGGCAGCCAGCACGGTTATCAGTGCAAATTCGTCGGCCGTGAAATCATCGGCCGCATAGGAGGGAACGGGCTTGAATTTGCCCGACTGGTGCAGGGCCGCGTCCCAGTTGAGCAGCTGCTCCAAATCCAGCGGCTCGGTGTACATGGCGGCCTTGTTGCTCTTGATAAGGGCATTGCAGCCTTCGGAGGCCGGCGAGCCCAGGTTGCCGGGCACGGCCAGCACGTCGCGGTCGTAGCTCAGGGCCAGCTCGGCCGTAATGAGGGCGCCGCCTTTTATCGCGGCTTCCACCACCACGGTGCCATCCGAAAGGCCGGCGATGATGCGGTTGCGGGCCGGGAAGTTGTAGCGGTCGGGCGGCGTGCCGAAGGGAAACTCGGTGAGCAGGCCGCCCTGCTCGCGCATTTTTTCGGCCGTTTTCTGGTGGGTGTGGGGGTAAATTCTATCCAGGCCCGTAGCCATCACGCCCACGGTTTCCAGGCCTTCCTGCAGGGCCGCGCGGTGCGCGATGATGTCGATGCCGTAGGCCAGGCCACTCACCACCAGCGGCCGGTGCGGCACCAGGCCTTGCACGATGCGCTCGGTTTGCTCGCGGCCGTAATCGGTGTTTTTGCGCGTGCCCACCAGGGCCACGGTTTTGAGCGCATTCAGGTCGGCGGTGCCTTTATAATAGAGCATTACGGGCGCATCGGGAATCAGCTTGAGGCGGCTGGGGAAGCGTTTGCTGGTGTAGAAAATGATTTCCACGCCGTCCTTTTCCGCTTTTTTTAAATCTGCCTCGGCCTTGCGAAACGCGCTTTCCCGGTCCTGGCCGCTGATGACTTTGACGGTGGCTTCGCCCACACCCGGAATGCGGCGCAGCTTGCCGGGCGGCATCATCAGCACGTTTTTGGCCGAGCCGCCGTAGCTCATCAGCTGCCGCGTTAGCTGGGGGCCGATGCCGGGTAGAAGCGTGAGGGCGAGCTCGTGGAAGAGGGTATCGTTCATTGGGTAACCTCACCCCCGGTCCCTCTCCAAAAGAGCGGGGAGCCACGGCGGCGCGTGTAAAATTTGCATTCAAAAATCGTCTGGCTCTCCCCTCCACGGGAGCGGGGCCGGCCACTTATTCCGGGTCCGCCTTCCCCGCCGCCTCCACCTCCTTCTTCAAGCTTACCAGAAACGCGCGGACTTTCTCCAGGCTCTGCACCACGTCAATTTTTTCCTTGAGCTGCGGGCCCTTTTGCTTGAGCATGTCGCGGGCACCGGGGATGGTGTAGCCGCGCTCCTTCACCAGGTGGTAAATGGTGCGAAACACCTCAATGTCCTGCGGGGTGTAGAGGCGGTTGCCTTTCTTGCTGCGGCGCGGGCGCAACTCCTCAAACTCGGTTTCCCAGAAGCGCACCAGCGACTCGGCCACCTTGAACTGGGCGGCCACTTCGCCAATGGTGAAGTATTGTTTTTCGATGCTGCGCTCTTTATAGGGCATGGGGCTACCTTTGCAAATACTCCGAAAAGTAGCCTAAAATTCGCAGCTATGCGCAGTGGCGGGCTTATTTGGTGGAGAATATCCAACGGTTTCTCATCATTCGCCAACTCCGGGTTGGCGCCTCGCTTCATGTCACTCCCCACCGCTTCCGCTGTCCGCCAGCAATTCCTCGATTTCTTCGCTTCTAAAGGCCACCACATCGTGCCCTCGGCCCCGATTGTGGTGAAGGACGACCCTACGCTGCTGTTCATCAACTCGGGCATGGCCCCGTTTAAGGACTATTTTCTGGGCAACAAGCCCGCGCCCTACAAGCGCATTGCCGATACCCAGAAGTGCCTGCGCGTGAGCGGCAAGCACAACGACCTGGAGGAAGTAGGCTACGACACCTACCACCACACCATGTTCGAGATGCTGGGCAACTGGTCGTTCGGCGACTATTTCAAAACCGACGCCATTGCCTGGGCCTGGGAGCTGCTGACCGAGGTGTTTAAGCTGGAAAAAGACCGGCTCTATGTCACCTACTTCGAGGGCGACCAAAAGGATGGCACCGCCGCCGACACCGAAACCCAGAACCTGTGGCGTAAATACACCACCGACGACCGGATTTTGCCCGGCAATAAGAAGGACAACTTCTGGGAGATGGGCGACACCGGCCCCTGCGGCCCCTGCACCGAAATCCACATCGACCTGCGCTCCGAGGAGGAGCGCGCCGCCAAACCGGGCCGCGAGCTGGTGAACGCCGACCACCCGCAGGTGGTGGAAATTTGGAACAACGTGTTCATGGAATTCCAGCGCCTGGCCGACAAGTCCCTCATCAAGCTGCCCGAGCAGAGCGTAGACACCGGCATGGGCTTCGAACGCCTGATGATGGCTGTGTCGGGCGTGAAGTCGAACTACGATACCGATGTGTTCCAGCCGCTCATTCAGTTCATTGCCAAGGAAGTGGGCAAGGAGTACCACGGCACCGCGCCCGCTAAAGTGACCGACCAGCCCACCACGGAAAACGAGAAAACGGACATCGCCATCCGCGTGATTGCCGACCACATCCGCACCATCGCCTTCACCATTGCCGACGGCCAGCTGCCGAGCAACGTGAAGGCCGGCTACGTCATCCGCCGCATCCTGCGCCGCGCCGTGCGCTACGCTTTCTCGTCGCTCAATCAGAAGCAGCCCTTCCTCTATAAGCTGGTGCCGGTGCTGGCCGAGCAGATGGCCGGCATCTTCCCCGAGTTAAAAGCCCAGACGGCCTTCGTGCAGCGCGTGATTGAGGAAGAGGAAATTGCCTTCCTGAAAACGCTGGAAACCGGCCTGCGCCGCCTCGACGCCCTGGAGGAAACCACCCGCGCCAACGGCGGCATCATCGACGGCAAAACCGCGTTTGAGCTGTCCGATACCTTCGGCTTCCCGCTCGACCTCACCGCTCTTATCGCCCGCGAAAAGGGCCTGAGCGTGGACGAGGAAGGCTTCAAAAAGGAGCTGGAGCAACAGAAGAGCCGCAGCCGCAACGCCCAGGACACCGAGCAAAGCGACTGGGTGACCGTGAATGAAACGGATGCCCCGAACGTGTTTGTGGGCTACGACCAGGACGAAGCCACGGCCCGCCTGCTGCGCTACCGCAAAGTCGACAAAAAGGGCAAAGCCGAGTACCAGCTGGTGTTCGACCAAACCCCGTTCTACGCCGAAAGCGGGGGCCAGATTGGCGACACCGGCTACCTGGAGTCGCCCCTGAGCAAGGTGCGCGTGATTGACACCAAGAAGGAAAACGACCTCATCATCCACACCACGCTGGATTTGCCGCAGGATTTGGAAGCTGAGTTCCTGGCCCGGCCCGATGCTGCCCGCCGTGCCCTTATTAAGAACAATCACACGGCCACGCACTTGCTGCAAGCCGCCCTGCGCCAGGTGCTGGGCGCCCACGTGCAGCAAAAAGGCTCGCTGGTGAACGACAAGCTGCTGCGCTTCGACTTCTCGCACTTCACCAAAGTGACCGATGAGCAGTTGCGCGAGATTGAGCAGCTGGTGAACGAGCGTATCCGCCAGCAAATTCCGCTCGACGAGCGCCGCAACGTGCCCATTGCCGAGGCTAAGAACCTGGGCGCCATGGCCTTGTTCGGCGAGAAGTACGGCGACTTCGTGCGCGTCATCACCTTCGATAAGGACTACTCGGTGGAGCTGTGCGGCGGCTTGCACGTGCAGAACACGGGCAGCATCGGCTACCTCAAAATCACGGCCGAAAGCGCCGTGGGCGCGGGCGTGCGCCGCATCGAAGCCGTGACGGCCGGCGCGGCCGAAGCCTACGTTGACCAGCAGCTCGACCTGCTGGCCCAGGTGCGCGAGACGCTGGGCAACCCCCAGCACCTCATCACCAGCATTGAAAAGCAAAACGAGGAAATTGCCAACCTGCGCAAGCAAATCGAGCAGTTCGCCCAGCAAAGCATCAACCAGCAGAAAGACCAACTCATCGGCCAGGTGAAGGACCTGAACGGCGTGCGCTTCCTGGCCGCCCAGGTGCAGGCCAGCAGCGCCGACGCGCTAAAAACCCTGGCCTTCAACCTGCGCCAAGCCGTGCCGAATCTGGTAGCTGTGCTGGGCGCCGAAATCGACGGCAAGCCGCAGCTGGCCGTGATGCTGGACGACGAAATTGCCAAAGCTGGCAAGCTCAACGCCAGCACGCTGGTGCGCGAACTGGCCAAGGAAATCCAGGGTGGCGGCGGCGGGCAGCCGTTTTTTGCCACGGCCGGCGGCAAGAACGTGGCCGGGCTGGCGGCGGCCATTGCGAAGGCGGAGGGGTTGGTATCATTGTTATAGAATGGAGCTATGGTGTCATTTTGTCGGGTGAAGGGGTGCGTTTTGGTCGGGGCGGTCCTGTTGGTGCCGCGGTTGAGTGCAGCCCAGCGGGACACGCTGACTGCTGGCTCTTTCCCAAGAATTAGCGGCCTTTCGGCAGCAATGCTGGCGTCGGAACGCATCATTAATGAGCCGCACAAAGTGAACATCTATCTCGATAATGAAGGAGAACAAGTTCCCGAGGGGCAAGCTTATTTTCGACGCATTGAGGTCTCGTTTCGAGACAGCGTCAGCGGTTCAGTTCGGATATACTACCATTCGGGTAAACTATACTCCAACACGCTTTACGCCCACATCCGCAGCGGGCTGCGGCACGGGGTAGAAACACTATGGAGTGAAAGCGGGAAAATGATTGGGCGTACCGAATTTGTCGGAGGCATAGCACAGGAAGTGTTTTATTATTGAAGCTGTTTAGAAAGTCTGATTTGCCTACACGTCTGTCATCCTGAGCGCAGCGAAGGACCTTATCACGTCAGAATAGGCGTTGTTCTGACGGGATAAGGTCCT
>NZ_JAERQF010000011.1 GCF_016734815.1 Hymenobacter rubidus | reverse complement strand
TAGGCGTTGTTCTGACGGGATAAGGTCCTTCGCTGCGCTCAGGATGACAACGATTTTGACTTTCTAAACAGCTTCATTATTTCCGCAGCCGCTGAGGTCAATGCGGTATCATAAAAATTATACGGAGAAGCTCTCGCCACAGCCGCACTCGCGTGAGGCATTGGGGTTGTTGAACTGAAAACCCTTGCCATTGAGGCCGTCGGAGAAATCCAACTCGGTGCCCGCCAGGTAGAGGAAACTTTTCATATCGACCACCACCCGTACGCCTTTGTCCTCGAATTCCTGGTCCATGGGGCGTACCTCGTTGTCGAAATCCAGCTTGTAGCTCAAGCCGGAACAGCCGCCGCCCGCCACCGAAGCGCGCAGGCGGTAGGTTTCGTCCAGATGCGCGTCGGTCATGAGGCGCGATACTTTTTCTTTGGCTTTATCAGAAACGGTAATCATGGCAGTAGGAGCGGGGAGGGTCCAGGTCAATAGCTAGACGAATGCGGGTGCAATTTAGACAAATTATAAACAAGCAAGCGAAAAGCTTTGTTCATTCGCCTGCCAAAATCCGCAAGCAAGCGCTACGAGCTCGGGTTGAGCACCACACTGAACACGGTAATCGTGTTCAGGTCACGACCGAAATAGAGCTTATCCAGCGCCTCGTATGCATTGTGCGCCCGGAAGTAAGATGTGTGTAGTTCCTTGTCGCCCCGCGTGCGCCACTGTACGGTATAGGAGCTCTCGGTGTCGCGGAAACGCTTCACGTACTCCAGCATCTTTTGCAGGCATTCGACCTGGTCCCGGCCGGTTTCGTAGCGAAACAGAAAGCGCTGCTGGTGCCGTGGGTTCACGGTAATCAAGTCGAGCCGGGTTTGGCCTTCCAATTCCCGAAACTCAAATTGCAACAGCTCCGGCGCCAAGCCCAGGTATTGCCGGATTTCGCGCTCCAGCCGGGCTATTTCAAATTCGTCCATCGTTCAATGAAGAATGAGAAATGAAGAATGAGGAATGAAGGACCGGCCGAACAGCCAGTGCCTCATTCCTCATTCTTCATTTCTCCTCAAAAACTAGTGGTGCGCCAGTTCCAAAGCGGGCAAACCATTTTTCACGCGGTAGTCAGAAATAGCCGACTTAATGGCATCTTCGGCCAGCACCGAACAGTGGATTTTCACGGGCGGCAAGGCCAGCTCTTCCACAATTTCCATGTTGTCGATGGCCAGGGCCTCGTCAACCGTTTTACCTTTCAGCCACTCCGTAGCCAGCGACGACGAGGCGATGGCCGAGCCGCAACCGAAGGTCTTGAATTTGGCGTCGGTGATGGTGTTGGTGGCTTCGTCCACCTCAATTTGCAGGCGCATCACGTCGCCGCACTCAGGGGCACCCACCAAGCCGGTGCCCACGTTTTTCTTGCTTTTGTCCAGCGTGCCCACGTTGCGGGGGTTGCTGTAGTGGTCGATTACTTTATCGGAGTAAGCCATGTTGCTTCGCTTGAATTAATAATGAAGAATGAAGAATGAGGAATTGAAGCAAATGAGGCGTCAGAAACAATTCTTCATTCCTCATTCTTCATTCCTCATTAAATTAATGTTCCGCCCACTCGATTTTGCTCAAGTCGACGCCCTCCTTGAACATCTCCCACAGGGGCGACATTTCGCGGAGCTTGGTCACGGCTTCTTTTACGTGGTTGATGGCGTAATCGATTTGCTCGTCGGTGGTAAAGCGGCTCAGGCCGAAACGCAGGCTGCTGTGAGCCAAGTCGTCGCTCAGGCCCAGGGCCTTGAGGACGTAGCTGGGCTCCAGCGAAGCCGAAGTGCAGGCCGAGCCGGAAGATACGGCCAAATCCTTCACGCCCATCATCAGGCCTTCGCCTTCTACGTACTTGAAGCTGATGTTGGTGACGTGGGGCAGGCGGTGCTCCACCGAGCCGTTCACGTAGCTTTCTTCCAGCGTGGTGAGCTCTTTCTCGAGGCGGTCGCGCAGGGCGCTCAGGCGCGCGGTGTCGGCGTCCATCTCGAGGCGGGCCAGCTCGCAGGCCTTGCCCAAGCCCACAATACCGGGCACGTTGAGGGTGCCGGAGCGCATGCCACGCTCGTGGCCACCGCCGTCCATCTGGGCAGTCACCTTCACGCGCGGGTTTTTGCGACGCACGTAGAGCGCACCCACGCCTTTCGGGCCATACATTTTGTGGGCCGTGAAGGCCATGATATCGATGCCATCGGCAATAACGTCGACCGGAATTTTGCCCACGGCCTGGGTGCCGTCCGTCATGAACAGGGCGCCGTGCTTGTGGGCAATTTTGGCGATTTCGCGGATGGGCTGAATGGTGCCCGTCTCGTTGTTGCCGTACATGATGGTGACCAGAATGGTCTCCGGCGTCATGGCCGCCTCCAACTCCTCCAGGCTGATAAGGCCTTTCTCATCGACCGGCAGGTAGGTGACGCGGCCCCCCAGCTTCTCGATGTGCTTACAGGTGTCGAGCACAGCTTTGTGCTCGGTGGTGGCGGTGATGATGTGGTTGCCCTTCTGGCTATACATCTCGAACACGCCCTTGATGCCCAGATTGTCCGACTCGGTAGCGCCCGACGTGAAGATGATTTCCTTGGAATCGCAGTTGATGAGCTTCGAAATCTGCTCGCGGGCGTAGTCCACGGCTTCTTCGGCGGCCCAGCCAAAGGGATGGTTCCGCGAAGCGGCGTTGCCGAATACTTCGGTCAGATAAGGCATCATGGCCTCCAGCACCCGCGGGTCGAGGGGCGTGGTGGCGTTGTTGTCGAGATAAATAGGGAGCTTAAGCATTGCGCGCAGCAGTAGTGACAAATGGTAAACCAGCGAATGGCCGATACCCGCCTAGAACACGGTTCGGGGGCAATCAGTTTTCTTTGGTGCTACAAAAGTAGATACAATCTAAATAAGGAAATGCGCCGACCACTGATGAAGCTGCAAAACACTTGGTCGGGCGGCTGTTTTTCCTTGCCAAATGGCTTTTCGCCCCCTCGTTTTCTATGCTTACCAACCTCGAACACCTCGGCTTAGCCGTGCACGACCTCGAAGCCGCCACTGACCTCTACGCTACACTGCTCGGGGCTGGGCCTTACAAAAAGGAGCATGTGGCCAGCGAAGCCGTGGACACCGTTTTCTTCCAGGTCGGCGGCTCGAAGATTGAGTTGCTGGCCGGCACCTCGCCGGACAGCGCCATCACAAAATTCCTGGCCGGGAAGCCCGAGGGCATTCACCACGTCGCGTTCGAGGTCGATGATATCCGGGCTGAAATGGCGCGGCTGCGTGCGGAAGGCTTCGTTCTATTAAACGAAGAGCCCAAGTCGGGGGCCGACAATAAGCTCGTGTGCTTTGTGCACCCTAAAAGTGCGGCCGGCGTATTGGTGGAGCTTTGCCAGACCACAGATTTAGCGGATTTTAACGGATAGAACGGATTTTTGTGGTTCCGCTTCTCGATTGTTTTCAGACCTTCGTTGTCTTAAATGTCGTTGTTGTTCAAGATGAATTTTGAACGAGTGGGACCACAAAAAATCCGTTCTATCCGTTAAAATCCGCTAAATCTGTGGTCTATGAACCGTTTTCAACAAGAAGTAGAAGCTGCTGTTGATGCCCTGCTACTCCAGCAAGTCATTCTCTACCCCACCGATACCGTGTGGGGTGTGGGCTGCGATGCCGAAGCGCCGCCGGCCGTGCAGGCGCTCTATAAGCTGAAGGGCCGCGAAGCCGGCAAGCCCTGCATTGTGCTGGTGGCCGATTTGGCCATGCTGAAGCGCTACGCCGCCAAAGTACCCGTCGAGCTGGAGGCCATGCTGGCCGCCGACACGCGCCCGACCACTTACATCCTTCCCGCAAGCCGGGCGGTGGCGAAGGAACTGGTGGCGCCTGATGGCACTGTGGGCCTGCGCGTGGTGAAGGACGAATTCTGCCATAAAGTGGTGCGGCGGCTGGGCCACGGACTGGTATCGACTTCGGCCAATAAAGCCGGCGAGCCGACCCCGGCGGTGTATTCAGAAGTGGATGCGGCCATTGTGCGCGGGGCCGACCACGTAGTAAACTGGCGGCAGGACGATACGACCCGCACCGCGCCCTCGCGGGTGGTGCGGCTGGGCGAGGGCGGCCAGCTGGAAGTGGTGCGCGAGTAGGCCGTAACGCAAAGTAGCGCGAACTTTGTAGTTCGCGTCCCCGCGCCGTTTCAACGATTGACGTTCCGGGACGCGAACTACAAAGTTCGCGCTACTATGAATACGCCCCAATTACCTGAATTGCCCATTTTCCGCACCATTGCCGAAGCGGCAGCCGAGCTGAAGCAGCCGGCCTACGTCATTGGCGGCTATGTGCGGGACTTGGCGCTGGGCCGCGACAGCAAGGACATCGACGTGGTGACCGTGGGCGACGGCATTGCCTTGGCGCAGGCCGTGGGCGCCAAGCTCAAAGGCCGGGGCCGGGTGCAGGTGTTCAAGAACTTCGGCACGGCCATGCTGCCGACCAAAGAGGCCGGCGACATTGAGTTTGTGGGAGCCCGCAAGGAGAGCTACCGCGCCGAAAGTCGCAAGCCCGAAGTAGAAGCCGGTACGCTGGACGAGGATTTGGCCCGCCGCGACTTCACCATCAACGCGTTGGGCCTGAGCTTGAACCCGGAAAACTTTGGGGAGCTGGTGGACCGCTACGGGGGCATGAAAGACCTGGCCAGCAAGACCATTCGCACGCCGCTGGGGCCGGACGTGACGTTTTCGGACGACCCGCTGCGCATGATGCGCGCCGTGCGCTTTGCCTCGCAGCTCAACTTTGATATTGAGCCCGATACCTTCGACGCCATTATTCGGAATAAGGAACGGATAAAAATTGTGTCGCAGGAACGGATTACCGTCGAGCTGAACAAGATTATCGAGTCGCCCACGCCGAGCTACGGGTTCAAGCTGCTGTTTCAGACGGGGCTGTTGCACCTCATCTTTCCGAAGATGGCGCAGCTGCACGGCGTGGAAAAAGTAGGCAACCACGCCCACAAGGACAATTTCTACCACACGCTGCAGGTGCTGGACAACGTGGCCAACGCCGGCGGCGACCTGTGGTTGCGCTGGGCCGCCGTGCTGCACGACATTGCCAAGCCCGCCACCAAGCGCTACTTCCCCAAAGTGGGCTGGACGTTTCACGGCCACGAGGACAAGGGCGCCCGCTGGGTGCCCCAGATTTTTACGGACCTGAAATTGCCCCTGGGCGAGGAGATGCGCATGGTGCAAAAGCTGGTGCGGCTGCACCTGCGCCCCATCGCGCTGGTGAAGGAAACCGTGACCGACTCGGCGGTGCGCCGGCTGTTGTTTGAGGCCGGCGAGGACATTGACCGGCTGATGCTGCTGTGCCGGGCCGACATTACCAGCAAGGACCACGACCGCAAGGTGCGCTACCTGCGCAACTTCGAGCAGGTGGAGGAAAAGCTGAAGGAAGTGGAAGAAAAAGACCACCTGCGCAGCTTCCGCCCGGTCATCACCGGCGAAATCATTATGAGCACCTTTGGCCTAAAGCCTTCGCGTACAGTAGGTGAGTTGAAAGAGGCCGTGATGGAAGCTATTCTCGACGGCGTTATTAAAAACGAGTTGGAGCCAGCCCTGGCCTTCCTGTTGCAGCAGGGGGCAGCCAAAGGACTGGCTCCAGAAGGAGGCGTCGTTCACTCACCAAACTAAGCCTGACTTCTTGTTGTTTTCGGAGGCATAGATGCCGAATGGGGCATTGAAGTTGCCTATAATTAATTTGGTAACAAAGAAATATTTTGGGCTATAGCCGCTTGATGCTGGAAGGGCCGGTGGCGTCCACGTCCACGCTCTTGGGTTTGCCGCTGTAGGCAATTTCGCTGGCTCCCACGGCGTCGCCTTTGATGCGCTCCGTCACGTTGAGGCGGGCCTTGCACACGCCGGCCACGTTCACCACGGCCGAGCGGGTTTGGAGCGTGGCCCCGGCCAGCTCGCAGGCGCCGGCGGCTTCCAGGTTCAGCTCGTCGGCGTGGCCGGTGGCGGTGGTGCGGCAGGCGCCGGCCTGCTCCAAGCGCAAGGTGCCGTAGTTGCCGTTGAGGCGCAGGTGGCTGGCGCCGGACTGCTCTACGCGCAGCTCATCCTGGCGCTCGAAGCCGCCGAGGTCGGCGTGCACGGCCCCGGCCAGCTCCAGGCGCTCGATGGCGGGTAGGGTGATGGCGATGAGCACCTTGCTTTGGGCGCGGCCCCAGTTGCCGCCGAAGAACGAGTTGCTGCTGTTGCGGGGTTTGATGACCAGCTCGTCGCCATCTAGTTCGGCCCGCACGTCGTTGAGGGCGCTGTTGTCACCGCCGGCTTCAATCTTGAAGGCGTCGCCGCGGCGCACCACCACGTGGTAGCCGCCCACCACGCTCACCCGGTTGAAGCCGGTTTGCTCGAAGGTGCGGCGGTCGGAGCCGTAGCTGTTGAGGTCGGTGTCGAAGGACGGAGCCCCCCCGTAGTTGAGGTTAATGCCGCTTTTGTCGCTGTCCTCGTCGCTGCTATCGCCTTCGTCGTTGCTGTTGTCGTCGCTGTCGTATTGTTCGTCGGACTGGTCGTCTTCGTCGCGGCCCAATTCCTTGGCGGTGCAGCCAATGCACTCCAGCTTGTTGCCGCGCAAGCGGTAGCGGTGCTGCTCAGGGTCTTCGGGGCGGCGGTTATTCACAAAGTTGTCATCGTCGAGCAAGTCATAAGCAAAGCTGCGGCTAATGCGGAAGGTGCGGTCGCGGGGCAGGCGCAGGGTCACGGTCAGTTCCTGCTTGCGGTACCGGGCGTCGGGCAGGAAGGAAAAATGGTCGTCCAACACCAGCGAAGAATCGCCGCTGGGCCGGATGGTGTAGTCGATGCTGGTGAGGGCGTTGCGCCGGGCCACTTCTTCGCTGGGGCCTTTCGAGCCCATGGTGCGCAGCACTTCCAGCACTTTGCCGCTATCGACGGCGGCGATGTTCAGGTCGACGTGTTGCTCCCATTGGCGGTCTACGCGGCGCGCGTCAAGCCTTACCACCGGCGTGATGATGTTCGGGTAGCGCTCCAATTGCTCCACCTGGGCATCGTACTGGTACTCGCGGCTTTGCTGCGCAAAGGCCATGGCCACGCCCACCAGGCTCAGCAGCCACAGCCCCAGCAGCGACAAGCTCACGGTGCGGGGCATAATGGAGTGACGGAACAAGAGGTTCAGGCCTCCCAGCAGCAGCGACAAAGCCGGAATGCCAAAGGCCAGGAAGCCGGCCAGCAGCCCCCAGGTTGGGATGCCGTTCAGCATCACGTGGGCCGGCGCATCGCCCAGCACAATGTTCTGCGAATGAGGCAGCAGGCCAATGCCCGCGCCCAGCCCAATGGCGAGTGCCACCAAACAGCCAAACCCAATGATGGTGAGCAAGATGCCCGCAAACACCCGAATGGCCGAGCCCACAAAGTTCACGGCCGGGCGCAGGGTGCGGGCGGCGTCTTCCACGAAAGCGCCCACGGGACGGTTGGTGGTGGCGGGGCCGTCGGCAAAGGCGTTGTTGCGCACGCTGCTATCGAAGCTTTCCAGGGTGATGGCGTCGCCGCGCATACGCAGCTTGTCCGAGACCGTTTTGGCCTCGGGCAAGACTACCCAAAGAATGATGTAGAGCAGGAAGGTGAAGCCCCCGGCAAACAGGCCGGCCAGCAGCAGCACCCGCACCAGCGTCACATCGATGTTGAAGTAGGCGGCCAGGCCGGCCGCTACGCCGGCTACTTTGCCGCTGCCGGTGTCACGAAACAGGCGGCGGCCAGCCAGTGGGCCCGTGCTCAGCAGAGCTTCGGTGGGCGCGGGCGCGTCGTAGCGCTTGGGCAGCACTATCCACAGCACGATGTAGAGGGCAATGGCCCAGCCGCCAACGTTGCCATTGAAGTGGCGGAAGGGGTTGTTGTCAAACACAAACCACAGGGCGTGCGTGAAAAAACCGAACAGCACAAAGCCCAGGCGCACCCACAGCGGGTTAATGGCAAAATACTGAGCAATGCCGGCGGCTACCCCCGCAATCTTGCGGTTGGCCATGTCGCGGTACAGGCGCTTGGGCTCGGTGGCGGCAGCCGCCGCAGCGGTGGCGGTTCCGGCGCTGGCCGTCGTGCTGCTGCTACTGCCAAAACCAGCCGAAGCATTGGCCGTGGTACCGGCAAAGCTGCCGGCGTCGGCGGTGGTTTCGTCGTCCTCGTCGGCATCGGGAGCGAAGTCGCTCACGCGGCCCATCTTGGCCGTCATGGCGTTCACATCGTCGAGCGAAATGACCTGCTGCATGGGCGAGAGGCGGGCCGAAAACAGCTCGGCAATGCGGCCCTCGATGTCGGACACGATGTCCTCGTGGCCGCGGTAGTTGGCAAAGTGGGCTTTCACCTCGGCCAGGTAGCGGCTGAGAACCTCGAAACCATCTTCTTCGATGTGGAAGATGATGCCCTGTAAGTTGATACTGATGTTCTTTTTCATCTGAAAGAAGGCCGAACGGGCCGATTGAATGCTGGTGAGTGAAGCAGAAAAGAAGGAGTGGGGCTACTAGCGGCTGTCACCCGGTGGCCGGCTGTGGCGGATGATGCCCACCGAAGTGGCCATTTCCTCCCAGGTGTCGCGCAGTTCATCAAGAAACTGGCGGCCGGAATCGGTGAGGGTGTAGTATTTGCGGGGTGGGCCGCTGGTGCTTTCTTTCCAGACATAGTCGAGCAAGGCGGCATTTTTCAGGCGGGTTAGCAAGGGGTAGAGCGTGCCCTCCACCACAATCATGCGGGCCGAAGTCAGCTCCTCCAGCATGTCGGAGGCGTAGGCTTCGCCGCGGGCGATGATTTCCAGGATGCAGAACTCAAGGATTCCCTTGCGCATCTGAACCTGGGTGTTCTCGAGTTTCATGGGCGTTTCGAATTACTAGTGGGTGAGAAACAGTACAAATGTATGGTAGGTACTTTGTAACGCAAGGTACTGGATATAAAATTTAGCCATGGTGGGTGAATTATTTTTTTATTTGCTGATAATCAGCCAGAAAAATTTTATTTGAATTTGCTTAGCCTGTTCCACGAGTAGGCACGGACGACACCCAAGCCGGAAATGAGCTGTCAATTGGGAGCCGATGCCCTTAAGTACTTCGCTGCTGTGGTTTCGCTCATCGAGGCCGAGGAATGTTTCCCCGCCCGCCCAAGAGGATTTATTGGCCCGAAATTGGTGGGCACCGGCGCACTATAATGAAGTAACTTGCGTTTCGTCCGCGCAAAACTTTAGCTTCCTTTCGTCTATGTCCCAATTTTCCTCTGCTGCCCGCGGGCTGCTTCTACTCGGTGCCTCGGCCGTATTGGCCCTGCCCGTGGCCGCCCAATCGACCAAAACGCCCAAGTACAGCAACGAATTTCTCAACCTCGGCGTGGGCGCCCGGGCCCTGGGCATGGGCAAAGTGCAGGTGGCCCTGGCCAACGACGCCACCGCCGGCTACTGGAATCCCGCGGGCTTGGTCAACCAAACCCACAAATACGACGGCGTGCTGATGCACTCGGAACTGTTTTCGGGGGTGGTGAAAAACGACTACGGCGCGTTCTCCATGCCGCTGGACGACAAAAGCAGCATCGGGGTAAGCGTGATGCGCTTAGGTGTCGACAACATTGCCGATACCCGCAGCCTCATCAACGAGTACGGTCAGATTAACTACGACAAGATTGAGTACTTCTCGGTGGCCGACTATGCGCTGCTGCTTTCCTATGCCCGCAAAATCGGGAACGTGGAAGGACTGAGCGTGGGCGCCAACGGCAAACTTATTTACCGCAACATCGGCAAGTTTGCGCACGGCTACGGCTTCGGCATCGACGCCGGCGTGCAGTACAACCGCAAGGGCTGGAACCTGGCCCTGATGGCCCGCGACGTGACCACCACGTTCACGCAGTGGAGCATCAACGGCGACGAATACCTCAAGGGCATCAACAGCACCTACGCCAACACCGCCGACGGCATCCCGACCAACAGCGCCGAAATTACGCTGCCGCGCTTCGTGCTGGGCGTCGGCCGCCGCATCGAGCTGCCCAAGCAATTCACCGCCCTGGTAGCGGTGGACCTGGAAACCACCACCGACGGCGAGCGGGGCACGCCCATTTCGACCAAAGCGGTGAGCGTGGACCCGCGCGGCGGCCTGGAAATTGGCTACCGAAACCTGGTATTTTTGCGCGGTGGCGCCGGCAACTTCCAAAAAATCAGCAGCGTAGTCGACCAATCCATGCAGTGGAAAGGGCAGTACAGCTTCGGCGCGGGCGTGGCCATCAGCGGCCTGCGCGTTGACCTGGCCCTTTCGCGCCTGGCCGTTGAGAAACTGGGCAGCACTTCCCAAACCAACTCGCTCATCGTGTCGTTGGGCTACGGGTTTAAATAGGGGGTGGCCCGGAGCAAAACGCTGTTCCTTTTTACGTTGTAAAATTGTGCGTTAGAAATAGAATTATAGACCTTTCCATTATGAAACACCAAAACTACCACAGGTTACGAGGGAATTGGGGAGGATGGCTGCTGCTGCTGAGCTTGCTGCTGAGCGGCCTTGGGGTGCAGGCGCAGTCCGGGCCCGTTGGCAACGAATGGATTGTGCCCGGCCAGCAGTACTACAAAATCAAAATTGTGCGGGACGGCCTGTACAAGCTCGACTATCAGTACTTAACACAGGCGGGCATCAGCGGCGTAGCGCCCAGCCAGCTCCAGATTTGGCGGCGTGGGCAGGAACTGGCCCGGTACGTGGGCGGCAATACCGCCACCCTGGACCCCACCACGTTCGTCGAGTTTTATGCTACTCACAACGACGGCCGGCTGGACGTCGGACTCTATAAACAACCCCAGGACCAGCCCCATCAGCTGCTGAACTTCTACACCGACACGGCCAGCTACTTCATTACCTGGAGCGTGGGGGCCGCCGCCCGGCCCGGCCGCGCCATGGCCCAGCCCACGGCGGCGGGCGGGGCGGTGCAGCCCTACCGGTTGGCGTCGGCGCTGTATCTGCACTACCGCGATTTCAAGGACCGTAGCTATGACATCCAGAATCCTTCGGTGTACCTGCCATGGATAGAGCCGGGAGAGGGCTTCTTTTGGATTATAACGGCTGACCGCCAGTCTGATAACCCAGCAAATGAGTCTGCGCAATCCTTTAACGCAGCTGATTCTACCCTGCGCAGCATTTCTTCGCTAGGACCAGCGCCCACTGTCGAAGTCGGCGTGTTTGGCGTGACGGAAGCGCAGCATTTTACCGAAGTCTCGGTTGTTCCGCCCTCGGGGCCACAACGTGTGCTGGGCGTTATTCAATATTCGGGCTATACGCGGGGAATTCGGACGTTTCCGGTTCAGCGGTCTGATTTCAATAGTGCCGGCAAGTTGGTAGTGCGGGTAAAAACGCAGGGCGCAGTGGTGGGGCGCGATTTTTTTGCCCTGACCTACGTGCGCGTCGTGACCCCTCAAAAGAGCCGCTGGTTTCCGGACCGCAGCTCTACTTACTTCAAAAATGACTCGCTGCTCGCGGGCCCGGCCACGTACGAACTCGATTCAATTCCGGCCAGCGTGGTCGGGTTTGACGTGCACGATTTCAACAACGTGCAGCGCATTGTGAGCACGGCCGGTGCGGGCAACGCCCGGCGCTTTGTGTTCCCGGGGGCCACTGGGGTTTCGCATAAGCTGGCCCTGGCCGATGAAGCCCACCTGCTGGTGCCGCCGCTTCGGGCACAACGCATCTACTTCCGCCAGATAAATCCGGCCACCCCCAACTTCATCATCATCACACACCCACTGCTGATGAAGCCGGCGCCCGGAACCACCAACGCGGCGAAAGCTTATGCCTCCTACCGCGCCAACCCCGGACCGGGCGTGACGCGCTACGACACGCTGCTGGTGACCACTTTCCAACTCTACGACCAATTCAACTACGGCGACCGGTCGTGGCTGGCCATGCGGCGGTTTGGACGTTGGATGGCCGCCGCTACGCCCAACGCTACCAACCGCTATTTGCTGCTGCTGGGCAAGGGCATTGTGCCCGCACTTGGCGAGACGATATACCGGTACAATGGGGAACAACAGGATTTGGTCCCGACAGCCAGTCGTTCGGTTTCGGATAATATGATTACGGCCGACTTTGAGAATAACGACTTTTCAGCCAAGCTGAATACCGGCCGCCTGACGGTGCTGACGCCCGCTCAGATAATGGCCTACCTGGGCAAACTGCAGCAATATGATAGGCTAGGCGACCAAACCTGGCGCAAAAACGTGCTGCACCTCGTGGGCGGCTCTACGCCGGCGGAAGGTGTACGCTTTCGGAACTACATGGATGCGTATAAGCAGCACGTGGAGCGCCCGCTGTTTGGCGGCAAGGTGACGACGGTGGAACGCAATACCAGCAGCACCGCGCTGTATACGAGCCTCAACATTGACAATTACCTTACCTCCGGACTAGGCCTTATCAGCTATTTTGGCCATGGCTCTAATACGACCCTGGGAATTGACTTAGGCAGGGTAGATGGGCCCGACTACAGCAACCCCAACGGCAAATACCCGGTGATGTTATACAACGGCTGCGCTGCCGGCCATCTGTATACCGCAGGGAACCCCACTTTTTTTGAGAATTGGCTCTTTACACCCGGGAAGGGCTCGATTGGGGCAATGGGCCAGTACAATATCAGCTACGAAGACGTGCTGGACCCTCCGGCGGATACCCTGTACCATCTGCTGTTCAACAACCCGCAGTGGTACGGCAAACCCATCACGGCCGTGTACAATGAAGCGGTGCGCCGCCTACAGCAAGTGCCCAATACCGCCAGCCACTACAACCCCTTCTATGGAATGACCGATGTGCGGGCGGTGGAAACGCTGCTATGCACCATCTGGCATGGCGACCCCACCATCTCGCTGTATGCGCCGCCCAAGCCGGATTTCCAGGTGAGCAACGCGACGCTTAACATCGTGCCGGCCCCCGGCCAGACCACCGTAAGCGCCACCTCAACCAGCTTCCAGCTCAACATCGGGATGACTAATCCCGGCAAGGTGACTTATGACAGCGTGGAAGTGCGCGTGACCCGGACCTACGACCCACGGTTTAATACCACCACGCCCCCTGCGCAGCCGAGTGTAAGGACCTATAAGTTTGCGCAGGCCCTGCAGGGCAACGCTACGTACTCGGTGCTGCTGCCCAATCCGGTTGGCGTCAATGTGTTTGGCATCAATACCTTTCTGGTAGAACTGGACTACGCCAATAAGGTGGATGAAAGCAACGAGAACAATAACTCGGCTACCATCACTTACACCTTCCTGCGCAGCGGCCTGACCATTCTCAACCCGACGGAATTTGCCATTGTGGGCAACAACCGCCCCAACCTGGTGGTCCAGACCAACGACCCCAACGGCCCGCAGCGCGTGTACGAGTTTGAGGCCGACACAACGACGAATTTCTCCAGCCGCATTAAGATGCAGTCGGGTCCGGTAACGAGCACCCTAACGGCCAGTTGGCGCCCGACGCTACCATCAGTGGGCCGCGACAGCGTGGTGTGGTACTGGCGCGTGCGCTTCCAGACCCCGGCCGCCGATGAAGACCCCAACTGGCTGGTTAGCTCGTTCCGCATCATTCAGGGCCGCAACGCGGGTGGATGGTCGCAGAGCCACTACGCCCAGTTTCGGCGCGACGACCGCCAGGGAGTGGAAGTAGCCGTGCCCACCGGGCGTTGGGATTTCAGCCCGCAGAAGCTGCCCCTGCGCCTGCGCACCCAGGGCGGCGGCCAAGCTGGTGCGCAGCCAACCTTTGGCGTCGGCATCGGCTACGGCATTTTCACCAACTCGTCGGTGGCGCCCACGGTGGCCAACTGCGGCATCTATTCCAACAACCTGATGATAGCCGTGTACGACGAGCACACCCTGCAGCCCATCACGGGACTGCCGGCGCCGTACACGTGTGGGCTGGCTCCGCAACAGTTCTACATGTTTGCCAATGCAGCCAGTCCCCTCGATACCGTGAACACCCTGAACGGCAGTGCTGCACGCCGGGCCGAACTGGTAGCTTTCCTGTCTGCGGTGCCCGATGGGGCCTACGTGGCCGTGATAAGCATGAACCGCCTGCGCTGGGCCAGCCTGACCACGGTCAGGGCCGCTTTCACCACCATGCTGGGCTCGCAGCTCATCAACCAGCTCCAGAACGGTGCCCCTTTCACTTTGCTTGCGCAGAAGCGGGCCAGCGGCGGTCGCCTCATCCGGGAGCTGGGCCCGCAAGTGGTGGCGCCCACCATTCCGCCCTACGACCAAATCATCAGCATGAGTGATACCCTGCAAGCGCCTTCCACCAACGGCGTTATCACCTCGACGCGCATTGGTCCGGCCCAAAGCTGGGATAAGCTCTACCATTGGATAAAGCGCGAGCCGGGCGCCACCAGCAACTTTACGCTGAAGGTAATTGGCATTTCGGCCAACAACCAGTCGACCGTGCTGGCCACCGTGCCGGCCAACTCGGGCCGGAGCGGCTTCGCGCTGAACACCATTTCGGCTGCCAACTATCCCTACCTGCAGCTGCAGCTGACCCTGAAGGACTCGCTGCGCCACACCGCGCCGCAGCTCAAGGAGTGGTTTGTGACCTACCAGGGCGTACCCGAAGGCGTGGTGCGCCGTGACCTGGTGACGCCCAGCACCGCCTACGACGCGGCTACGCTGACTGCCCAGGCCCAGACGACCGGCAAGCTCAAAATTCCGGTGGTGTTTCAGAACGTGACACCTTTTGACTTTGGTACGCCACTACGGGCTAAAGTGGAAGTGCGCAACTCAGTTGGTACCGCCCTGACGCCGGTGTACGTAAATGCGCCGAGCCAGCTTATGGGGGACTCGACCATCACCATTAATGCGGAGGTGCCGTTTGTCGGCAATTTCGACCCCCAAGGCTTCACGGCCAAGGTGACGGTAAACCCGACGCCGAATGCGCTGCCGGAAATCAACCTGTTCAACAACGAGCTCAACATTGGGCTTTTCCCGGTCGTTGACATGAACGTGCCGCCGGTGCTGGACGTGGCTTTCGACGGCCGCCACATTCTCAACGGCGAGCTGGTGTCGCCCCGCCCGGTCATCATCATTCAGCTCAACGACGAGGACAAGCTGCGCCACATCACCGACCGTTCGGCGTTTGTGGTCACGCTCCGCAAGCCTGGTGCCAACAGCACCGCCACCCTAGTAGACCTCAATAGCAACGAAGTGCAGTTCAGCACGGATATTACCAACGGCAGCGTGGCCAAGCTCACCTACGAGCCCGGCAAAACCAAGCCGCTCGACGATGGCGTGTACACGCTGCGGGTGCAGGGCCGCGACCCCAGCAACACGACTGCCGGGGCGCAGGACTTCCAGGTAAATTTCGAAGTAGTGAATGCTTCCCAAATCACCAACGTGTACCCGTATCCGAACCCGGTCATCAACAAGGCGCGCTTTGTGTTCACGCTCACCGGCCAACAGCTGCCGCGCAACATGAAAATCCAGATTCTGAGCCTCACCGGGCGCGTGGTGCGCGAGATTTTCATGAACGAGCTGGGCCCGCTGCACATCGGCAACAACATCACCGACTTTGCCTGGGACGGCACCGATACCTACGGCGACCGCCTGGCCAACGGCACCTACCTTTACCGCGTGGCCCTCGACGACGCCGAATCGCAGTTCAGCCACCGCGCCACCTCCGGCGACAAAGCCTTCAAGAACGACTGGGGCAAGCTGGTGCTGATGCGGTAGAACCAGTGGTAATTTGAAAAGCAAAAAGGCAGCCTGGATAGGCTGCCTTTTTGCTGCAATAGTTTGTTGCAATAGCACGTCCTGCTGAGCTTGCCGAAGCATCTCTACCGCGTAAGCAATTCATTTGCTTTTACGGCAGAGATGCTTCGACAAGCTCAGCTGGCCGCCTTTTTTGTGCAGATTGTTCGGCTTGCCGTTTTACCGCCTTCGCAGCGTGACAAAGCTGAAAGCGTAGGCGTGGCGAGCGTCGGGCTCGTGGCGCACGCGGGTTTCTTCGCGCCATTCGGTGGGGCTGAGGGGTGAAAAAAAAGCGTCGCCTTCGAACGCGTGATGCACTTCGGTGAGGTACACGACATCCACGGCGGGCAGGGCTTCACGGTAGATTTCGCCGCCGCCAATCACGCATACGTCGGGGCCCAACTCCTGGGCGCGGGCCAGCGCGGCCAGCACCGATGGCGCGGTTTCGCATCCGTCTGCCGACCAATTGGCCTGTCGGGTGATGACAATATTGGGCCGACCCGGCAGGGGCCGCCCGATGCTGTCGTAGGTGCGGCGTCCCATCAGCACGGGCTTGCCAAATGAGAGTTGCTTGAAGTGCTTGAGGTCGTCGGGGAGGGAGCCCCAGGGCAGTTGGCCCTGATAGCCGATAACGCCATTTTCGGCCACGGCAACAATGATGGAAACCATGCGAGAGAGGTAGGGTGGAGCGGCTATTGTGGTAATGAAATGCTACAGCCGCTTCGCAAGTTAAAGCCCTTCTCCGACCCGGCCTTGCAGCGAGGGCGCTGAGAGGTTAACAGAATCGAGCCCAAACCACCGGGCAGTCACGTCGTTGTTGTGGTGTTGGATGCTGTTGCCGGGGTGAAAAAACAGGTTTTCGCCCAAAATGGAAATGTGCCGCGGCACAATCCCCTCGAACGGCGGCACCACTACCACCCGCTGCCCCAGCCGAACCGCCTCCTGCATTCGGCAAAACCGCGCGTCGTTCTGCGCCCGCCAGGTCGGGGCGTTGCGCAGCCACTCCGTCCAGGCGCTGCGCTCCACCCCCAGCAGCAGCAACACGAAGGTGACCCCCGCCGCCAACCGCTGCAAGCGCGCCAACGTGCGCACCAAAAGGGGCGCCACCCGACGCGGCACCGCGGCCCACAGCACGCCCACCCAGCCGAGAAACAGCCAAAGCCACATAAAGCTCAGGGTGCGGCCCGGCGGCGGGTTCTGGGTAACCAGCGCATGGAAAACGAAGCTGCTGCCCAGGCCCACCAGCAGCACGGCCACGCCACCCGCAAGTGGCAGCCGGAACCCCACGGGCCGCCAATGCCGCGTTCGCACCAGCAGCGGCCCCAGCAACAGGGCCAGCAGCAGCAGCGCCATAATGTGCAGGGGCTGCGCCAGAAAACCCGTAAAAAACTCGGCTGCGTAACGCAAAACGTTGCTGACATTCAAGGAGGCGTGAGGCTGGCTTGCGCCGGAAGGGCCATACATCCGCACCCAGTTGCCGGGCGCCAGCACGGCCACCGTGCCGCCCACCACCGCACTCACCAGCAGCCCGCCCCAACACGCCGCCGCCCGGCCCCGACCTGCCCACCAACTGCAAGCCAGCAGCACGAGCAGCAGCCAAGCCAGCAGCAGCAGAGCTATTTCATTGAGCCCAACCGCCAGTACAGTACTTGCCTGCGCAACGCCATACCAGCCGCGCCGGCCCCAGTCGGTGCCCGCCCGCAAGGCCCGCAGGCCCGCCGCCGGAATAAGCAGCATCAGAATAATGCCCAGCATGTACCCGGTGCCGGCCGTAAACCAATAAAACAGGGGGTAAATGGTAGGCATCCAGGCTAGGGAAAGCAGCAGGAGCAAGGCCGCGCCGCGCCCGGCCGTACCGGAGGAGAGACGCCGGCCGGATAGCTCCCGCAGGTTCAGGTGCAGCACCAGCAGCGTGCTGCCCAGCAGCACCAGCGGCGTGAAGTGCATGCCGCCCACCCAGCCGTAGGTGAGGGGGTTGCTCAGCGTTTGCACCAAGGCCGTGCCGTAGCGCCCGCCCCAGGTAAGGTAAAACACCTTTTGGGCCGGCCACAATCCGTATTGGCGCACCATCAGGGCCATGCCGAAATCGTCCCAGAAGGGTGAGTTGTAGAACGACAGCGCGAAAAAAGGCAGCAGCCCCAGGGCCAGCAACAGCGTGAGGCCCATAGCCCGGTGCTGCACCAGCCAGCGCTTGGCGGGCATGTAGGAAGTATCGGCTTGGGGTACCGGCCGGACGGTAGGGTGGGAGGGGAAGGACATTCAGAGGCTTGCACAGGCAAGCCTACTGGGCGGGAAGCGCTGCGAATCCCAGCCCTTGGCCGGCACCCCGCAAAAACTCTTCTACCCCCATTCGTTTCTTGCCTTCGGCCTGTACGTCTAATAGGTCAAGCCAGCCGTCGGAGGTAGCCACGCGCAGGTAGTGCTTGCCATCCGAAGCCCAAGTGCCGGGAGTTTTTTGGGTTGTAAATGAGTTGTTTAGTTCTACGGATTTTGCACGAAATATTTTCATAACACGACCGTCGGGCAGCGTGGCAAATGCTGTGGGAATGGGCGAGAGGCCGCGCACCCAGTTCACCAGCTCGGACGTAGGGCGATTGAAATCAAGCCGTCCGGTTTCCTTTTGCAGCTTCGGAGCCGGGCGAAGGTCGTCGCCCTGCGCCTGCGGAATGCTGGGGGCCGTACCTGCCGCAATGGCCTCCACCGAGCGCCTGGCTAAGTCGGCGCCCACGGCTTTCAGCTTGTTGTACAGACTGCCAAAATCGTCTTCGGGCGCGATGGGCACCCGCTCCTGAAAAATCAGGTCGCCGGTGTCGATTTCGTGGCGCAGAAAAAACGACGTGACGCCCGTTTCGGTGTCGCCATGCATCAGGGCCCAGTTGATGGGGGCCGCACCCCGGTACTGCGGCAGCAGCGAGGCGTGAATGTTGATGGAACCCAGCCGGGGCATGTTCCACACCGCTTCGGGCAGCATCCGGAAAGCCACCACCACCTGCAAATCGGCCGCATAGCGCTGCAGCTCCGCTTGAAACTCGGGCGATTTCAAATTCGTGGGTTGCAGCACGGGCAAGCTGTGGGCCTCGGCGGCCACCTTTACAGCCGAGGCCTGGAGCTGGCGGCCGCGCCCCGCCGGCCGGTCCGGCGCCGTGACAACGGCTACCACCCGGCCACCCGGCCAGGCCAGCAGGCTTTCCAAAGTGGGCACAGCAAAATCGGGCGTGCCCATGAAAATGATGTTCAGCATGTAGGAGTGTGATATTTTGTTAGGAGTGGAACGTCATGCTGAGCGTAGTAGAAGCATCTCTACCGCTTCGTTGAAGTAGCATTGATTACTTCGGCACGCGAGATGCTTCGACTACGCTCAGCATGACGTTCTGGGAAAAGCACCTACCGCTCCGGGTACAATAAATATTTCTTGCGCAGGGCTTTAAACTTCCCCAGCCCCGGTTCCCAGGAGGCGCGAATTTCAGCCTCGGACTTACCTGCAATAATCTGCTCACGCAAAGAATTAGTGCCCGACAATTCCTCGAAATACTTGCCGAAGAAATGGGCTTTGTCGGTGCTCTGCTGATAAAAATCGAGCAGGTATTTCAGCACCAGCCCCGTGCCTTCTCGAGTAGCGGCCCCGGCCAGATTCAGCCCGTAGCAAACCTGGCCCTTGAGCGGCGGACTAGGTGAGCCGGCATTGGGCGCGGGCGTGAACGAATACGGCCGTGAAGCTGGCTGCGCCGGGCTGCCGATGACCTCAAACGGCGTGGCCGTGCCGCGCCCCACGCTCACATTGGTGCCCTCAAACAGGCAGATGCTGGGATAAAGGGCCACGGCGTGGTCGGTGGGCAGGTTGGGGGAGGGGCGCACGGGCAGGTGGTAGGCCGTGGCGTGGGTATAGCCGGCTGCCATGGGCACCACCGTGAGGGCGCAGCGTCGGCCGCCGGCCAGCCACTTTTCGGCGTTTATCATCGTGGCCAACTCGCCTACCGTGAGGCCGTGGGCAATGGGCAGCGGGTCGAGGCCGACGAAAGATTTGTGGGCAGGTTCCAGCACGGGGCCGTCTACTAGGTCGCCGTTGGGATTAGGACGGTCGAGCACGATGACGGCTTTGTTCAGCTCGGCCGCCGCTTCCATCACGTAGTGCAGCGTGCTGATGAAGGTGTAAAACCGGGCCCCCACGTCCTGAATATCAAACACCAGCACATCCACGTCGGCCAGCATTTCGGGGGTGGGCTTTTTGGTTTTGCCGTACACCGAGCGTACGGGTACGCCGCTGCGGGCATCGCGCCCTTCCTTAATGGTGACGCCGTCGGCCTCCTCGCCCCGAAAACCGTGCTCCGGCGCAAAAATGGCCGTTACATTTACGCCTCGCGCCCGCAGCGTATCCACCAGATAGCTGGTGCCCACGCGGGAAGTTTGGTTGATGACCAGCCCCACGCGCTTGCCTTTGAGCTGCGGCAGGTAGTTGCCCAGGCGCTCAGCGCCCACCACTACGCCCGCAACACGGGGCGGCTGCGCCAACGTAGTAGGACCTGTTTCGGCCGAATGCTGGCTTCCGGCAACCAGCGGCTGATTACGGCCACAAGCCGGCAGCGCCAGCAGCACTGACAGGGTAATTTTGGCAAAAATGGTGACCATAGAGCAGGTGGAAAACGCGAAAAAAAAGGCCCGGCCACGGCGGGCAAGTAGCAGATGCGGCGGGAGCGTGGCCGGTACCCTTTCAAAACGTAGCTTTACGGCTGAATAATGAACGTCGCCCGCTACATTTCGCACAAGATTGACGGGGGAGCCGATTCCGGCTCCTTCACCGCGTCGGTCACAAAAATAGCCATCATCAGCATTGCCATGGGCTTGGCGGTGATGGTGGTGTCGTTTGCCATCCTGCAAGGGTTTCGCAACGAGATTCAGAACAAGATTTTCTCGTTCGGGGCCCACCTGCAGATTTCGCGCTACGACACCAACAATTCGCTGGAGGTGGCGCCCATTGCCGCGCCCCGGCTGGTGCGCGACCTGCACGAGTTTCCGGAAGTAAAGTCGACGCAGCCCTATGCCGTGAAAACGGCCATCATCAAAACCAAGGACGAGGTGCTGGGCGTGGTGCTCAAAGGCATTGCCGAAACCGATGGCCCATCGCCCATGCGAGCCAACCTGGTAAGCGGCAAGTTTTTGTCCTTTCCGGATTCGTCGGCCAGCGAGGACGTGCTGCTCTCGCGCAAGGTGGCCGACAAGCTGCGCCTGAGCGTGGGCGACAAGGCCCTGTTTTACTTCATCCAGAACCCGCCGCGCATTCGGCAGTTTCGCGTGTGCGGCATCTATTCCACCGGCCTCGACGAGTTTGATGAGGTGTACGTCATTGGCGACATTCGCCAGATTCGGGAGTTGAACTCGCCGGCCTGGCCGGATTCGCTGGTGGGCGGCATGGAAGTAGTGCTGAAAAATTTCAATACCCTGGACGCCACCTGCGAAAAATTCTTCGAGCGACTCCCTTACGACCTCAAAGTCGATAAAATCACGGACCAGTACGCCCAGCTGTTCGACTGGCTGCAGCTGCTGAACCGCAACGTGGTGATTTTTCTGATTCTCATCATCTTCGTGGCAACTTTCAACATGGTGGCCACGATTTTTATCATGATTCTGGAGCGCACCAACATGATTGGTATCCTAAAAGCCTTGGGCGCGACGGACAACCAAATCAGGCGCATGTTTTTCTTCCGGGGTCTGTCGCTCACGCTGCGCGGCATGCTGATTGGCAACGTAATAGCCGTTGGCTTCTGTGCCATTCAGTATTATTTCCACGTCATCCCCCTCGACCCCGAGAACTATTACATGGACCGCGTTCCGATTTCCTGGGACCCGACCATGCTCATCTTGCTGAACATTGCCACCTTCGTGGCCTCGCTGCTGGCCGTGCTGATTCCGACGTACTTGATTGCCCGCATCAAGCCAGTGGTAGCTATTAAGTTCGATTAACTGTCTGAACCGCAGATTTTCGCAGATTAGACGGATAAGAACGGATTCAGAGCCGCAACTGCAAATCAATCAGAAAGGCCAGTCCTATTTGAGGGCTGGCCTTTCTGATTGATTTGCAGTTGCGTGAGGACTAAAGTCGATTGCAGACGTCTGAATCCGTTCTTATCCGTCTAATCTGCGAAAATCTGCGGTTCAGATAAATTTGCTTTGCAGCACCAGATTCGGGTCTGGGCACAGCGCCGCCCATTTCTCCCGCTCGCTGGGCCGGGCCACGCCGGGAAAATCCCCGTTACGCCCCTGTAAATCGGTCATGAGTTGGAGATGCAGATGCGGCGGCCAGTCGCCATTTTCCGGAAAAGGGCCCACGGTGGCAAAAGCTTCGCCCTTCGTCAGCAACTGACCGGGGCGTAGCAGCTGCCACTCCCGGCGGCTGAGATGGCCGTAGAGGCTGTAGAAAACGGTGCCCTCCAACTCGTGCTGGAGAATGACGGTGGGGCCGTAATCGCCAAAGTTGTCGTTGTCGGCCAGGCTGTGGACGGTGGCGGGCAACGGCGCCAGCACGGGCGTGCCGGCGGGCAGCCATACGTCCACGCCCAGGTGTAGCGAGCGGGGCTCTTCGGCGGCACCGGGACCGAAATGGGCGCTACGGCGATAAATAACGCGGTTTTCGAGGTAGCCGCCGATGCCGATGGTGGCGTGTTGGTCGGCGAGCAGCGCTTCAACTAACTGGGCGAACGCAGCCGTATCGCGCAGGTCGGCGGTGGCTACGCGCGGGTTTCGGGCCGAAAAATCGAGGCGGGCCACGGCGGGGCCGTTGAGGTCGACGGGCAGCACCGGACTGAAATTAGCCTGGTGGCGCAGGAGCAAAGCGGAGAGAGTCAAATAGCTGGAAATAAAAGAGCGGAACAAAAAAGCGCCGTGTCTGAACCGAATCAGAGGCGAGCGGCTTAAAGGCGGGCGCGGCGGCAAGTTACCTTTGCAGCCGAGGACGCGGCGGGCCGGCGCGGCTGTCCTTTTGTTATTGTCATTCGTAAAAGTTCGGAGCAGGCCGGGTGATGCCCGTCGCCTGCTTTTTTCTCCCCTCCCAATCCCCGCATGAGTTACCATACGCTAACCGTTGTTGAGCTGACCCAGGAAACCGACGATTCTGTTACCATCCACCTTGAACGGCCCGACCGGGCGCCCATTGCCAGCCGCCCCGGCCAGTTCCTGACCCTCATTGTGCCCTGCGGCCCAAATGGCAAAAAGGAGCGCCGCGCCTACTCCCTCAGCAGCACCCCCGACGAGGCGCCGCGCCTGTCCGTGACCGTGAAGCGCGTGCCGGGCGGCCTGGTAAGCAACTACTTGCTCGATACCGTGCAGGTGGGCCAGCAGCTGGAGGTGATGGAACCGCTGGGCAATTTCACGCTGAGCCCCAGTCCCAAAGCGGCCCGTTCGCTGGTACTCATTGGCGCCGGGTCAGGCATCACGCCGCTCATGTCCATGCTGAAAGCGGTAGTGAAATCGGAGCCCCAAAGCCACGTCCTGCTCATTTACGGCAACCGCAACGAGGAATCCGTCATTTTTCAGCAGCAACTCCTCGACCTTGAGGTCCAGGCCAAGGGCCACTTGCAGGTCGAGCACGTTTACAGCCAGCCCCTGAAACCCAGCGGCGCCCACCGCCACACGGGTCGTGTGAACCGGACCATGCTGCTGCGCATTCTGGAGCAGCGCCACCAGTTTCCGGCCGAGCAGGCCGAATACTTTATGTGCGGCCCCGAAGGCCTGATGACCGAAGCCCGCGCTGCCCTCGACCTGCTGCGCGTGCCCGAAGCCCGCATCCGCCGCGAAAGCTTCGTGGCCAGCGCCGACAATGCCGAACTGGCCGCCGCCCAGCCCAACGGCCACGGCGACGTATCCACCAACCCCGCCGACAACGTGAAAGCCACCCGCACCGTCACCATTCAATACGAAGGCAGCGAGTATAAGATTGAAGTGCCGTCCGGCGAAACCATCCTCGAAGTCGCTCTCGACCAGGATATTGACCTGCCTTATTCCTGCCAGGCTGGCCTTTGCACCGCCTGCCGGGGCAAGTGCCTCAGCGGCAAAGTGCACCTCGACGAGCGCGAAGGCTTGTCCGATTCCGAGCTCAAGCAAGGCTACGTGCTGACGTGCGTGGCCCACCCCATGACGGACGACGTCGTGATTGAGATTGGGTAAATAGCGCGGTTTATGGTCGGCGATTTGTGCTGCGTCAGCAACGGCTAAGCGTCTTGCAAACGAAAAGCCAGCGCTGCGGCAAACTTCTTTCGGCCGGTGCCGGGATTGTTGCGTAAGCCAGAAATTGCTTGGTGCTCGTCTGCCACGCCAGTTATTTTACTTATCATTGTTTTATGATGCTTCTTGCTGAACCTACTGCCGAGTCGGCTACCGACACCAGCCGGCCACCTCGTCATTACTTACCCGAAGATTTTTTGGTAACCGATTGGGCGGCGATTGAGCCATTTTTTCAGGAATTACAAAACCGGTCCATCCACTCGCCCGCCGAGCTGGAGCGCTGGCTGCTCGACCGCTCCGAGCTGGAATCGGTGCTGAGCGAGGACCTGGCCTGGCGCTACATCCACATGACCTGCGACACTCAGGACCCCGCCCGTTCCGAAGCGTTTCAGTATTTTGTAAACGAAGTGGAGCCACAAGTAGCCCCGCACGACCACGCCCTGAACGAAAAGATGCTGGCCTCGCCGTACCTGGCCGAGCTGGATGAGCGTCGCTACGGCGTGTTTCTGCGTTCGGTGCGGCGGGCTTCGGAAATCTACCGGGTTGAAAACATCCCGCTGAAAACCGACATCAGCACCAAGCAGCAGCAGTACGCCGCCACCGTGGGCGCCATGAACGTGACCCTCGACGGTCAGGAGCTGACCCTGCCCCAAGCCGCCGACCGCCTCAAGAACCCCGACCGGGCCGTGCGCGAAACTGCCTGGCGCGCCATCCAGCAGCGCCGCCTGCAAGACTCCCAGCCGCTTGATAAGCTTTTCAGTGAGCTAATTGGCCTGCGTCACCAGGTCGCGCTGAATGCGGGTTTCGCCAACTTTCGCGACTACATGTTTGCTGCCCTGGGTAGGTTCGACTACACGCCGCAGGACTGCTTCAACTTCCACACCGCCATCCGGGAAACCGTGGTGCCCCTCATCGACGATTTTGACCTGGAGCGTCGCCAAGACCTGAACCTGCCCGCCCTGCGCCCCTGGGACCTCGACGTAGACCCCAGCGGCCAGCCGCCCCTGCGCCCCTTTGCCTCGGGCGAGGAGCTGATTGAAAAGACCATTTCGGTTTTCGAAGCGCTCGACCCCTACCTCGGCAACTGCCTGCGCACCATGCGCCAGATGGGCCACCTCGACCTGGAAAGCCGCAAAGGCAAAGCCCCGGGCGGCTACAACTACCCGCTCGATGAAACCGGCGTACCGTTCATCTTCATGAACGCCACCAGCTCTTTGCGCGATGTAGTGACCATGCTGCACGAGGGCGGCCACGCCGTGCACAGCTTCCTCACGCGCAGCCTGCCGCTGGGCGCCGACAAGCACCCGCCGTCCGAAGTAGCCGAACTGGCCTCCATGAGCATGGAGCTGATGAGCATGGACCAGTGGCACGTATTCTTCCCCCATGCCGGCGACCTGCGCCGGGCCAAGAAAACCCACCTCGAAAGCGTGCTCGAAACCTTCCCGTGGGTGGCCACCATCGACAAATTCCAGCACTGGGTGTACGAACACCCCACACACACCGAAACCGAGCGTCACCAGCGCTGGGTAGAACTGTTCGATGAGTTCAACCAGCGCACGGTGGACTGGGCCGGGCTGGAAAATTTCAAGCCCTACTTGTGGCAGAAGCAGCTGCACCTCTACGAAGTGCCGTTCTACTACATTGAGTACGCCATGGCCCAGCTCGGCGCCATTGCCGTATGGCGCAACTTCCGCCAAAACCCCACCGAAGGCCTGGCTGCCTACAAGCGGGCGCTGGCGCTGGGCTACACGGCGCCCATCGGACAGATTTACGCCGCCGCCGGCATCCGCTTCGATTTCAGCACCGAATACCTGCGCACCCTGGCCGACTTCGTTCGGGAAGAAATGGCTGCGTTGTAGGCAGGAAATGGACTTGTAAAACGTCCTGTCAGACTCGGGTGGTCGGAAACTTAGCCCAGGCCACCCGATTCGGTGTTTATGGCCGGTACCCTTTCGTGTATGCTGCGTTCTTTCAGCCGGCTCATCTGGCTGGGGGTGAGCACCCGGAGACGTTCCCGGTCGTAGTATGCCTGACTCCTGCAGCTTAAACCGGCGCTGGGCCGGGTCGAGGGCATATTGGCTGTCAATGCCATCGACGGCGGCAAGCAGGACGCTGTGAACAAGCCGTAGGCGGAGTTATTCGGCCTCATTGAGGTGCAGTTGGCGAATGAGGGGACGCGTCAAGGCAGTGGCGCGCTGGGTTAAAGCCAAATCCGTGCTAGAGAAGGCGATTTGGGGTGTGCCATATTGGTAGCTGAAGAAGACACAGGTAAGGGTGAGTATTTTTAGAAGCAATTTGCGGAAGGAGTATTATTTATTATTAATACGATGCAATATATATCAAAAAAAATATTATTTGTACTTTATAAATAAAAAAATTAATATAAATAAGGTAAATAGATGGCAGTTAGCGTTCGATTGCCTTTTCCGGACCATAAAAAAGGGCCGGCATATGCCGGCCTTTTTCAGTAATGAAGCAGTTGGATTAAGAGTTGCCGCTGGGCTTGGTGGGGTCGGGGGCGGGTGTTTGGGTGCCGCACTTATTTTTGGGGCGCGGGTCGCATTCTTTGCGCCCACAGGAAGTGAGTGCCAAGCCGGCTAAGAGAATTGCCGGTAGCAGTCGGCGAAAAAAAGTAGGCGTGTGCATAAGGTTGAGGATTAATGAAATGGTGTTGAGTGGTTGAGGGAGAAAGATACGCAATAGTAGCATGCTTTGGTTATTAAAAATAAGCAAAATGGCAGAATGCTACCTATGCCTCCGTAAGTGGCCTGCCGACGCAAATGCTGGCGTCGGGGATAGTATCATCGCTTTTGCTGCAGCTAGCCAGCCCGGCGTTAGCACAATGGTGAGAAAAGAGAAGCGGGGCATGACCGGCACGGCGTACGGGGCTCACGACGGAACATCGCGGCCTGACTGCCCGGATGGCGGCAAGGTTGCATGGACCGTGGCAGGCACCGAAAACCGGACAGCTATTGCGCGCCTATGGTGAACAGGGGCAGGGGTTTCAGGTCGGCGTATTTTCCACCCAATGACTGTAGCTCTGCCTGATGCAGCTTCAGGTAGGCGTTGTATTGCTGCGCGGCGCGGTCGTACTGCACCCGGAAGGCTACCACGCTGGCATCAATTTGCTGAATACCCTCTACCAGGTTGCGGGCGTTTTCGGTGGGGGCGTTGCCATTGGGCGCGGCAACGGGATACAAAGCCGTCAGCAGCGAATCCTGGGCCGAGTCGTACTGGTCGATAAGGTCGGAGCTGGCCATGGATTGCTGCGAATAGCGCCGGATTTTGAGCCGGGTGTTGGCGCGCTCCAAGCCTTGCAGCTTGGCCGCATCAACGCTCGGCTGGGTCTTGAGCTCGCGCAGCAGCAGGCGCGTCACATCAATCTTCTGGTCATCGCTCTCCGTCATGTTGCGCCATTTTACGGCCACCGAATCGCGCAAAATGTCGAACTGGGCTTTCACGGCCGCCGTGGAAGCCGGGTCCAAGCGGGCCGTTGTGTTGCCATCGCGCTTGCAGGAAGCCGCACAGCCGGTGAGAATGAGGAGAACAACAGCCGCCAGCTTAAACGGCGTAAGGAGAATGGAACGCATCGAATGAGACAGAATAGGAGAACAGAAAGGTTACAAATCTACGCCGTCGCGCAGTTGCCCGATGTGCGGGTATTGCGGCAGGCCGCACCGTGTTTCGTGAGGCTGGCCAGGTACCGCTTATCCAACGGTTGCCGTCGCGTTCTATTATTGCCTCATCTAATAGGAGTGTTGCATCACCCCCAGATGCGCCAGTGCGTCATCGCCAGGGCCGCCAATGCCCAGGGAGTGCTGCCTACTTCTGCAGCAGCCCTCCCAGTAGCTGCTCGGCCAGGCGGTGCGCAATTTCATCAGGGGTAAGCTTGCCGACGGGCCGGTACCAGCTGGGCAGCCAATTCAGGCTGGCCAGGAGCGTGAGCGCGGCAAAGGCGGCATCGGGCGCGTGCAACTCGCCAGTGGTCAGGCCCCGCTCAATCAGGGCCCGGAAGGCCCCTTCGTAGCGGTCGCGCAGGGCCAGAAACTCGGTGCGCGCGGGCTCGCTCAGGTGGCGCCACTCGTGCAGAAACACCGCCGACGCGGCACTGTCCTGCGTCAGAACCCGCACATGGGCCTCAATGGCCTGCCGCAGCTGCGCGGCCACGGGGGCCCCGGTGTCGGCCGTGGCCGCCGAGAAGCCGGCAAAGAAAGCCTCCGCCAACCCAAAGCACACCCGGTGCAGGATTTCTTCTTTTGACTTGATGTGCGAGTACAAGCTGCCCGCTTCCAGGCCCAGTTCGGTGGCTAGTTCGCGCATGCTGGTGGCGGCAAACCCCCGCGCCCGAAACAATGCGGTGGCCGTGCGGTCGATTTGTGCTTTGCGTGAGCGACTGGGAGAAGGTGAAGCCATAAGTAGCCGCAAAGATACGTGGGATAAACCCCGCTCACCGGCTTAGTAGCTGCTCAATTGGTGTTTTATGTCAATATTAAAAGAGTGACTGCCACTTTTTTAGGATGAACAGGTGGCCCGCGTTTTCATCTTTTGGTAATGAACCAAACCACCCTCAATGCGTATCTTTGCCTTTGCACTGACTTTTTCCAGCTCATTAATTATGAAAAAACAATACTTACTGTTTTCGGCAGCTTTGCTGCTGGCCGGGACCGCGCATGCCCAGGGCACTGAGCTTTTCTTCTCGGAGTACGACGAGGGAGCCCACCAGTCGGGCGTTATTTACACCGGTGCTACTGCGCCCTCCACGGGCAGCGAACGGGCCATTGAGATATTCAACCCCACCAATAATGTAGTGAGCCTCACGCCCTACTCGGTACGGCGCTACTCCAACGGCAGTTCCACCGTTACGGAGGAAGAGCGGTTGTTCCGCAGCAATGCTACCCAGCAAGCGGTGGGTACCAACAGCATGAACCCTCGCACAACATTCGTATTGGCCAGTGGCGAGGCCACCCTGCCAGTGATTCGCAACGCGGCCAACCAGTTCAGCGTGGGCCACACACCTACTACAGGTCCCACCGTCATCACCGGCGGCGGCACGGTCTATTTTAACGGCAACGATGCGATGGCGCTGGTGCGCTACCCCAGCGGCACGGCCGGCGTGGGCAACGGCATTATCATCGACCTCATCGGCGTGATAGGCCAGCTACCGCCTGACTACACGGGTATGGTTGGTACCACCATCGGCAACTGGCGCGGTACCAACTCACTCGACTCGCCTTATCCGGGCACCACGTATATCCCGAATGTCGTGTCGGAAAACCAGTCGCTCATTCGTCGGTCGTCGGTTTCAAGAGGCGTACGCAGTACTGTTCCTACTGTTTACACCGTCACACCTCCCTCAACCACGTACACTTACGCGAGCGGCTACAATATTGCCGATGAGTGGATGGCCTACAGCTACTCCTCGCCCCCCGGTGGCACGGCCAACCCCGGCGGCCAGCTCTACGACCAGCTTGGCAACCACAACGACTACGTAGGGCCCTTTGGCGTTTACCAAGCCACGATTACCTCCACGCTGGACAAGTTTGACAGCAACATCAGCGTATACCCGAACCCGGCCCACGGCACGGCTACGGTGGAGATTAAAGACGCCAAAGTAGGCAGCGTAACGGTTATGAACAGCATTGGTCAGCGCATCAGCGCCCAAGCCAAGGGCACCGGCCAGGAAAAGCTCACCCTGGACGTATCGGGCCTGAAAGCCGGCCTGTACTTCGTACAGATTATCAGCGCCGACGGCCAGACCAAAATCTACAAAGAATTGGTGGTGCAATAAAGCCGTTGGCAATTAAGCAGGAGCAACGGGCAAATTTGTGGTTTGCTGGGAGTTTTGCTCAACGGCCTGATAAAGGATGACCGGAAGAGGAGGGAAGTAATTCTCTCCTCTTTTTTATGCGCGTACTTTTGGGTCCTTTCACGCATCGGGAGCAATATTTTTTCCTTGTTGCTTACTGCTTACAGTTCATTGACTAGATATGTCTGACCTCACGCCGCTTACCGCCATTGGCGAGTTTGCCCTCATTCGTCGTTTGCAAGAGGGCACCAGCACCCGACAGCCCGGCACGGTCCTGGGCATCGGCGACGACGCCGCCATTATTGCGCCCACCCCCGGCACCGATACGGTGATGACCACCGATTTGCTGGTGGAGGGCATCCATTTTGATTTGTCCTTTTGCCCCTTGCGGCACCTGGGCTACAAGGCCGTGGCCGTGAATGTGTCGGACGTGGCGGCGATGAATGCGCTGCCTACGCAGCTGGTGGTGGGCATATCGGCCAGTGCCCGCTTCACGGTCGAGGCAATTGAAGAACTATACGCCGGGATGCGCCTGGCCTGCGAAGCTTATGGCGTAGACCTGGTGGGCGGCGACACCACCGCCAGCCGTGGCGGCCTCACACTGGCTGTGACGGTACTGGGCGAAGTGCCCGCCGGCCAGGCCGTGCGCCGCAGCGGCGCCAAACCCACCGATTTGCTGTGCGTGAGTGGCGACCTGGGGGGCGCGTTTCTGGGCCTGCAAGTGCTGGAGCGCGAAAAGCAAGCCTTCCTGGCCGACCCCGACACCCAGCCCGAACTGGCCAGCTATGAGTATGTGGTGCAGCGCCAGCTGCGCCCCGAGGCCCGGCTCGACATCGTGCACGAGTTGCGCGAGTTGGGCGTGCAGCCCACCAGCATGATTGACATTTCTGACGGGCTGGCCTCCGAGGTGCTGCATTTGTGCGCGGCCAGCGGCACGGGCGCCCGGGTATTTAGTGAGTTTCTGCCGCTGGCCAACCCCACCCTGGAGGCCGCGGCGGAGTTCAACCTCGACCCCATTACCTGCGCGCTGAACGGCGGCGAGGACTACGAACTGCTGTTCACAGTGCCTGTCACGGACCACGAGAAAATCAAAAACCACCCCGACATCACCATTCTCGGCCACCTCACCGACAAGGCCGAGGGAGCTAATCTCATTACCAAAGCCGGCCAGCCGGTACCGCTGAAAGCGCAGGGTTGGACAAGCTTTTAGCCAATTCCTGGGGTAGAAATAACCTTATGTAAGCGCTGCCGTTAGGAGGAACGAAAGAAAAAAGCCTGGCTTTGTGGCATGCTAATTGTTTTCCCAAAACCAGAACTGCGATTTCTGTTCACTTTTAACGATTCTTAGCCATGAAAAAGCTTCCTTATATTTTCGCTCTCCTGGTGCTTCTCAGCACTGTTTTTGGGTCGGCAACTCCTGCGCAGGCGCAGTGGAGCCCGCAGGCTAAAGGCGCCGTTATTGGTGGTCTGGGTGGGGCCGCTGCCGGTGCCCTCATCAATAAGCGCAACCGGGCCGTGGGTGGCGTGGTAGGCGGTGTGGCCGGTGGGGCCATTGGCTACGGCGTGGGCAAGCACATCGACAACAAGCGCAAGCAGCGTGCTGCTGCCGCTGCCGAGCGCCAGGCCGTAGCGGCTCGCGAAGCGGCTTATCGCCGGGAAATTGCCCAGGCTCACCGGGCCAACAATAGCCGCACTGCCTTGGTAGCCTCGCGCACCCAAACCACGGTGGTGCCGGCCAATAGCCTGACCGCTTCGGCCGCTAATGCCTATGACGCGCAGGCGGCCCTGGCCCCTTATCCGTCCAACTCGGCCTACCTGCCCAACGACGCCGTGAACAACCCGTCCAACCCCTACGCGACTTCCGAGTTCCGTCGGAAGAGCTGGTAATGCCCGTTTTGCTTCATTAACGGAACCCCGGGCGCCTTTGCCTGGGGTTCCGTCATTTAGCCCCTTGGTTTGCGCACTGCGCACAGCCGCTATTTTTACTTTTTCTTCACCAATACCCCAGACGTATGAAAGCCCTCTTTTGCAGTTTGTTTGTAGCCCTTACGCTGGCTTCGTGCTCGAAAGCCGGCGAGGCGGTAAACATCCAGAGCCTGAATCAAGACTTCATCAGTGCCTGGAACAACAAGGACTCTGGCAAAATCACCGGCCTGATGGCCGACGACGTAACCTTCGTGCAAGGCAGTGCCCACTGGAAGGGCAAGGACGAGGTGGGCCAGAAATGGGTGAGTGCCACGGTGCCCACCATCAGCAATTTGAAAACCAGCGTGGTGAGCTCTTCCACCGATGCCAATACGGCCTATGAAGCCGGCACCTTCTCGGTCGATGTGTTGCCGGCCGGCCCTAACCAGCCCGCTGGCATCGGCGAAGGCAATTACATCTTCCTTTGGAAAAAAGGAGCCGATAACGCCTGGAAGCTGAGCTATGCGCAGCTGGAAGACCTGCCGGTGCAACGCCGGAATTAGGCCGGCGATTTGTAAAAGCAGAACGTCATGCTTCGCGGGCGCTCTGCATGACGTTCTTTTTCTGTCTCCGACTAATCCTCCGGATACGGCACAAACACAAAATTGGTAAATTCCTCATCGAGCACGAAGAGGCAGCAAAATTCATTAGGGTCTTTATAGGTAGCGCGGAAGGCTTCTACGCCATCCACGTCAATGATGCCTTGCTGCACGAAGAGTTCGAGGTAGCTGGCGAAGACGTGCCACTCCAGGTTCAGCTCATCGGCGTTGACGAGGAGGCCGCCGAGGGGCACTTCCTGCTTGGCAAAGACGAAAATGGGGTATTGGCTGAAGTCGCCCTTGCGAATCTGGGAAGAGGCTTCGGCCAGCGTGTCGCACACTTTCACGAAGTCCTTGGTGATAGTGCCGAGGTATTTGCCGTTGAGTTCGGGGTCGTTGAAGTAGTCCATTACAATTATGCTATTGAAAAAAGAACCATTCCTCTTCAATATTTTTGTAAATACCGATTTCGGCAATGATATCTGGATTATCGGGATTAATTGGCCATCGAATTTGATTAGTCTCGTCAAAAACTATATTGAGAAATACATCTTCGACGTAATCAATTCTTGTAACAACCTTCGCAATTAGTGAGCAAAGCCTATTCCTATATTGGTCTTCACCATAAACGGCTTTTTCGTTCTCGCTTAGAATAATAGGCCATACAAACATGGTAAATCTGTTGCCGTCGAAATCAAGTTGCAAATAGTCCAGCACGAAAGTCACGGAACTCAATTTTTCGCCGACTAAATCTTTCGTGATTTTTTCGTGCACCATGACAGACGTTAATTAATTGTTGTCTACTTCAACTCCAGCGCCACCACATTTTCCACGTGGTGGGTGTGGGGGAACATATCTACCGGCTGCACACGCGTCACCTTGTAAGCCGCATCCAGCAGCTCTAAGTCGCGGGCCTGGGTGGCGGGGTTGCAGCTGATGTAAACGATGCGGGGGGCGCGCAGCTCCAGGAGGCGGGCCACCACGTCGGGGTGCATGCCGGCGCGGGGCGGGTCGGTGATGAGGACGTCGGGGCGGCCGTGGTGGGCAGTGAAGTCGGCCGTGAGGATGTCCTTCATGTCGCCGGCGTAGAACTCGGTGTTGGTGATGTTGTTGATTTCGGCGTTGACGTGGGCGTCGGCCACGGCCTGCTCCACGTACTCGACGCCGATGACTTTGCGGGCCTGGTGGGCCACGAAGCTGGCGATGGTGCCGGCCCCCGTGTAGAGGTCGTACACGAGCTCATCGCCCTTGAGGTCGGCAAATTCGCGGGCTACTTTGTAGAGCTGGTGGGCGCCTTCGGAGTTGGTTTGGTAGAAGGACTTGGGGCCGATGCGGAAGCGCAGGCCTTCCATTTCTTCCTCGATGTAGGGCTTGCCGCGGTAGGTGATGACGTCGAGGTCGTGGAAGGTTTCGTTGCCCTTGCTGTTGAGGACGTAGTTGAGAGAGGTGATGCCGGGGAACTTGGCGTAGAGGGCGTCGAGCAGGGGCTCGATGCTGTCGTGGGGGCGGTAGCACTGCAGAATCACCATGATTTCGCCGGTGCTCTGGGCGGTGCGGATGATGAGGTTGCGCAGGTTGCCGGTCTGGCGCACCATGTTGCCGAACTCGAGGCCGTGCGCGCGGCCGTAGTCGCGCACGAAGAGGCGGATTTCGTTGCTGGGCTCGGCCTGGAGGTGGCAGTGCTGCACGTCGATAATCTTATCGAAGCGGGCGGGGGTGTGAAAGCCCAGCACGTTGCGGTCGAAGGTCTGGGTGTCGTCGTTGATTTGCGCGGTGGTAAGCCAGCCGTTGTCCGAGAAAGTGTATTCGAGCTTGTTGCGGTAGTAGGTACGCTGGGGCGAGGGGAGGATGAACGGAATCTCGGGCAGGGCCACTTTGCCGATGCGGGTGAGCTGGTCGACCACCTGCTGCTGCTTGAAATGCAGCTGGGTGTCGTAGCCGAGGTGCTGCCACTTGCAGCCGCCGCAGGTGCCGAAGTGCTGGCAAAACGGCGTGGTGCGCAGCTCCGAATACTGGTGAAACTTGACGGGCACGGCTTCCAGGAAGCTCTTTTTGGCTTTGGTGACGTGCAGGTCGACGACATCGCCGGGGGCGACTTGGGATACGAAAATGACGAGGTTCTCGACGCGGACGAGGCATTTGCCTTCGGCGACCATGTCCTGGATGGTGACGTTACGGAGTAACTCGGGGGCTATTTTTTTGGCTCGGCTCATAAGGGTGCAAAACTACTGTCTGAACCGCGGATTAAGCAGATTAAACGGATTTCGCAGATTCATACGGCATATAAATGGCGTGGCAGTCGACCATTGCCATGCAATCCAGTAGCTCCCATAAAAATTAGCATTTCTGGCCCCAACAAAAAAGCCGCCCTGCAGGGCGGCTTTTTTGTTGGGGCCAGAAATGCTATTGCGAATCTGTGTAATCCGTCAAATCCGTTACAATCTGCGGTCTTACTTCACTACCTCAACCCAGCCCTTCTTACTCGTGCCGTTGGGCAGCGTGAGCAGGTAGTAGTAGGTGCCGGAGGCGATGTTGTCGTCGCTGCCCCAGTTGTTCTGGTAGTTGGTGGATTTGTACACCTCGCGGCCCCAGCGGTTGAACACCGTGAACGTGTTGCCAGGGTAGAGCTGGATGTTGTCAATCACCAGCACGTCGTTTTTGCCGTCGTGGTTAGGCGTGATGATGTTGTAGGTCTTGGTATCGTTCGTGAAGGTCACGCCCACCTCGTTAGAGTTGGAAAGCAGGGCCGTGGCGCCGGTGCTCACGGCCACCACCCGGAAGTTCTGGCTGAAGCCTGCACCAGAAGCCGAGCCGGCATTCGCGTTGGGTACCGTGGCCGTCAGGGTGTTGCCCGAGGTTGTAATCACAGGCGTGGGTACGAGCTGGGCAGCAGTGCCGTTGTCGGCACGACGGTAGATGCGGTATTCCGCCACCGGGAAGCCCACATAGGCGTTCCAGGTAAGGGTCGTTTTGCCCTGGTCGTAGCCACCTAGCCCATTAGTAGGCGTAGCCACCAGACGGATGGTTTGCGCGCCGGTGCTGTTTACCACCGTGCCGCAGCCGTTGGTCAGGTCCAGCTGGTACTCGTAGGTGTTGGCGTTGGCGTCCACCGCATTATTGTCGGTGTAGGTAGTGGCCGAAGCCGGTACCGTACCAACCGGTGCAAACGTGCCTACACCCGCCACGCGGCGCAGGATGCGCACGGGGTTCGGAGTGCTGCCGCTGCTCGGGGCGCTCAAAGTCAGGATGACGCGGTTGTTGCTGGTCGCATCAACCGAAGCCACGGTCAGCGTCACGCTGGGGTTGTCGAGCGTGATGGTGCGGGTAGTGGCCGGCCCGGCGCAGGACGCCGGAGTAGCTGTCGTTTCCACCGCACTCACCGTGTAGGGAGCTGTGCCGTTGAACAGTACCGTTACCTGACTGCTGCCGGCACCTGCCGTCACAATGCCACCGGTCACAGTCCACTGATAGGTCGAGCCGGCCGTTGCATTGGCAATGCTGTACTGCTGCGGCGTGGCCACGTTGCAGACGAAGGCCGAGCCCGAAATGGTGGGGGCCACCGGGGTGGGGTTCACCGTGAACGGCGTGGTATAGAGTGGGCCGGTGCAGCCGGCCGAAGTGGTTTCGCGCACCGTGAGCGAATACGTGCCGGGGGCTGGCAGCGTGGTCAGGGTGCGGGTGCTGCCGGTGCCGGCTACCGTCGTACCGTTCAGCTGGAACACGTAGGTCGAGCCGGTGAAGCCACCGGGCAGCGAGAACGTCACGGGGCCGCCGGTCTGGCACACGCGTACCGGGCTCACAATGGCCAGCGTGGTGAGGGGCGAGGGGTTGATGAGTACCTGCAGTGCCTGCGAAGTGCCGCGGCAAACGCCACCGGATGGGTTGCTCGTTTCAGTTACGACAATAGTACCGGTAGTGGGCGTCGTCACGGGGTCCCATTGCACGGTCACCGTGTTCTGGAAGGTGCTCACCTGCCGCCCGCCCGTGATTACCCACGAGTAGCTGGAGCCATTGGCATAAGCGCCGCTGGTATAAGTGTAAGGACCATCGGCCTGGCAAACCGAGCGCGGCAGCGGCGGGGCGGCAATGATGTCGCCGGGGCCCGTGGGCCGTACCGTTTGCAGCTGCTGGTTGATGATGATGTTCAGCGTGGTGGTGTCCGAAGAGCATCCTTGTGCATTCAGGCTGAATACTTTGACGTAGCCGCCGGTGCTGGCCACGCCCCAGTCCACGGTGATGGCCGGAGTGCCGTTGCCACTGGTAATCTGACCACCGCGAATGAGCCACTGGAAAGCCGTACCCACGGGGTTCGCCACCGAGTAAGCAATACCGGTGACCGTGGGGCAGACCGAAACCGGACCGACAATGGTGGAAGGAGCGGGGCGGGGATTAATTGTCACGACCACGGCATCGGTTGTGAAGCACTGATTGACGGTTTGTCCATCAGTAGCCGTCACCGTATACGTACGGGTAATAGGCGCGCCAGTAGTATTCGAAGCAGTGAGGACTGGTTGGGCAGCGGTTGGATTACTCAAGCCGGTGGTTGGGCTCCAACTGTATGTGTAGCCAGCGCGGGCCGGTGTGCCCAGCGTCAAGCGCTTCAGGTCGCAGACGGCCACATCGGGGCCAGCATCGGCCACGGCCGCTGGTGCCACAGTCACAGTTACCGTGTTGGTGGCCACACAACCATTCGCGGTAGTGGCCGTCAAGGTATAAGTGTAAACAATGGGCGCGCTCGTTGTATTCACGATGGAGACACGGGTGCCCGGCGAATTTGGATTAGTCAGACCAGTTGTAGGCGTCCAAGCATAAGTAGTGCCCGGGACAGAAATGGGTGAGCCAATATCAGTAAATGCGCCCGAGCAGACGGGGAGGTTTGGGCTGGTGCCGACATTGGCCACGGCGGCGGGGAACACGGTGACGACGACGGTGCTGGAGGCGGTGCAGCCGTTGGCGGTGGTGGCGGTCAGGGTGTAGGTCTGGGTGATGTTGGCGGTGCCCAGGTTGGGCAGGGTCACGGTCGGGGTCAGCACCGTGGCGCTGCTCAGGCCTGTAGTGGGGCTCCAGGCGTAGGTGGTGCCGGCCACGGGCGTGCCGCTGCCGATGACCACGCCCACGTTCGAGCACGTCGACTTGGCCGGGCCCGCATCGGCCACGGCAGCCGGGTTCACCGTCACGGCCACGGTGCTGGTGGCCGTGCAGCCTTGGGCCGTGGTGGCGGTCAGGGTGTAGGTAGTGGTGACGGGCGCGCCCGTGGTATTAGGCAGCGTGAGGGTAGGGGTGAGTGCAGTCGCGCTGCTCAGGCCCGTGGTGGGGGTCCAGGCGTAGGTGGTGCCGGTTACAGCCGTGCCGCTGCCAATGGTAATGGCCACGTTCGAGCAGGTGGTTTTGGCCGGTCCGGCGTTGGCCACCGCCGCCTGGTTCACGGTCACGGCTACGGTGCTGGTGGCTACGCAGCTATTGCCGGTAGTAGCCGTCAGGGTATAGGTGGTGGTAATTGGAGCGCCGGTGGTATTGGTCAGTGTAATGGTGGGGTTGATAACCGTCGGGTCGTTCAGGCCCGTGGTGGGGGTCCAGGCATACGTAGTGCCAGCTACCGCCGTGCCACTGCCCAGCGTTGCGGTGCCACCCGAGCAGAAGCTCACGGCTGGGCCCGCATTGGCCACGGCGGCGGGGAATACGGTGACGACGACGGTGCTGGAGGCGGTGCAGCCGTTGGCGGTGGTGGCGGTCAGGGTGTAGGTCTGGGTGATGTTGGCGGTGCCCAGGTTGGGCAGGGTCACGGTCGGGGTCAGCACCGTGGCGCTGCTCAGGCCTGTAGTGGGGCTCCAGGCGTAGGTGGTGCCGGCCACGGGCGTGCCGCTGCCGATGACCACGCCCACGTTCGAGCACGTCGACTTGGCCGGGCCCGCATCGGCTACAGCGGCGGGGTTGATGGTCACCACAACTGTAGCGGTGGCCACGCAGCCGTTGGCGGTGGTGGCCGTCAGCGTGTAGGTAGTGGAAATTGGGGCGCCCGTGGTGTTGGTGCCGGTCACGGTGGGGTTAGATGCGGTGGTGCTGCTCAGGCCCGTGGCCGGGCTCCAGCTGTAGCTGGTGCCGGCCACCGGGGCCGTGCCCAGCGTGGCCGACAGGCCCGAGCAGAAGCTCACCGCCGGGCCCGGCGTGGCCACTGCCGCCGGGTTCACGGTCACGGCCACGGTGCTGGTGGCCACGCAGCCGCTGCCGGTGGTGGCGGTCAGCGTATAAGTAGTGGTGATGGGCGCGCCGGTGGTGTTAGTCAGCGTGATGGTCGGCGTCAGCGAAGTGGCGCTGCTCAAACCTGTGATAGGTGTCCAAGCATAAGTAGTGCCAGCTACTGGCGTGCCGCTGCCCAGCGTAGCCGATAAACCCGAGCAGAAGCTCACCGCCGGGCCCGCGTCGGCTACAGCGGCGGGGTTGATAGTCACGACAACCGTGGCGGTGGCCACGCAGCCGTTGGCGGTGGTGGCGGTCAGGGTGTAGGTAGTGGAAATTGGGGCGCCCGTGGTGTTGGTGCCGGTCACGGTGGGGTTAGATGCGGTGGTGCTGCTCAGGCCCGTGGCCGGGCTCCAGCTGTAGCTGGTGCCGGCCACCGGGGCCGTGCCCAGCGTGGCCGACAGGCCCGAGCAGAAGCTCACCGCCGGGCCCGGCGTGGCCACTGCCGCCGGGTTCACCGTAACTACAACTGTAGAAGTAGCAGAGCAACCGGTAGCATTGGTCGCGGTTACGGTGTACGTCGTTGTGGTAGGTGCACCGGTGGTGTTGGCTATGGTTGCGGTGGGCTGCGCCGCGGTGGTGCTGCTTAGGCCAGTAGCCGGACTCCAGCTGTAGGTATAGCCCGGCAGAGCGGGTGTGCCCAGCGCGACCGAAGCCACGTTGGAGCAAGTGGCGCGGGCAGGCCCAGCGTCGGCCGTTGCGGCAGGGTTGACGGTAATGGTGACCGTGCCCTGGCTGGAACAGCTGCCATTTACCGATACCGTCAGGGTGTATACCTGGGTGATGGGGGCACCGGTGGTATTGGGCAGCGTCACGGTGGGCTGAGCGGCGGTGGTGCTGCTCAGGCCGATGGCCGGGCTCCAGCTATAAGTAGCACCCGCAATTGGGGCAGCGCCCAGGGGCGTAGAAGCAACACCGGGGCACACGCTGCGGTCGGCGCCGGCATTGGCGGTGGGCGGTGGGGTCACGGTCACGGTCACGGTGCCCGTAATGGTGCAAGTGCCATCGGTGCCCGTAACGGTATAGGTGGTAGTGGCAGTAGGCGATACCGTAATGGTGTTGCTGGTAGAAGACTGGCCGCCGCCCGACCAAGTGTAAGTCAGGCCGGCCTGGCCGGTAACCGTCAGCACCGACGAGCCGCCGAGGCAAATGTTGGGGGCACTGGCCGTAACGTTGAGGGCCGGCAAAGGCCGAATGTCTACCGATTTCGTGACCGAGTCAGTAGGGCAGCCGTAGGAGGAAATTCCTTTCACCACCAGCGTACCCGTGCTGTTGGCACTGGCCCAGGTCACGTTCACCGAACTGGTGCCCTGGCCGCTGTTGATGGTGCCACCCGTGATGCGCCAGCGGTACGAAGCCGGCGTGGCGCCCGTAGCCGTGTAGGTGCGCACGGTGGCGGGGTCGCACACGGTGGCCGGGCCGTTGATGGCCGTGGGGCCGGCGGCGCGGGTCACCGTCACCTGGAAAATGTCAACGGCCAGCTTGCCGCCGCAGCCATTGTCCTGCACTCGCACGCTGATGTCGTAGGGGTTGGCCCGGGCATTGCCACAGGTCGAATTGTAGACAAAGGTGCCCGAAACGGTGCCGTTGCCCGTGGCCGTGGCCGTGCCGGTCAGGTTACCGGGCAGCACCGTGCCGGTACTGCCGTTGAAGGTGGTGTTGTAAGGCCCGCTTCCATCGAGCAGGGCGCTGTTCACCGTGAGCACCAGCGGATGGTTATTGGCCTGCGTGGCCGAAATGGGGATGGACACCGATTGGCCTTCCTCAATGGTGTAGTTCCGGGGAACGTTCAGGGTCGGAATCACCGGCGGCGGCGTAGTGGGGCAGCTGGCTACCACAAGCTGCAAGTCACGCCGCGTAGTGCCAATAAGCACTTCCCGACCGTTGATGTTGCGGTACTCCGATACGTCTACCGCCACCACGTATTTGCCGAGGGTGGTGCCGCCGTACTTGGCTACCCCGGTACTGGCGTTGAGCAGCGCAAAGTTGCCGGCGCCTGGGCCAAAGGGAGCCGTTGCGCTGAAGTTCGGCTTGTAGGGCACCGGCTGGAAGTTGAAAACCGGCGGAGTGCTGGCGGTTACGTTCAGGCCGCCGTAAGGGGTCCCGAAGGAATACACCAGTCGGTCACCGTCGGCATCGTAGGCGTTGTTTAGCGTGAGTGTGGTGTCGTTCTGGCACACAATGGCCACGGCCGTATCCGAGAATACCGGCGAGCGGTTGTAAATCAGCGGCGTGGCCATGCTCACGGATAGCACCAGGTTTTGCCCGCCGGAGTTATTGATGTTGTCGATGTCGTTGTTGCGGGCGCCCAGCGAGAACACCGCATAGTAGCCATCGGCAGCAAAGGGCACGGTCACTATCTGCACGTAGCGGCAGAGGTAAAACGGCTGGCTGGGGCCTACTACCGCGCACCCGGCCGGCACATGGGGTGCAATGGGGTTGCCCAGCACACCTTGCCGGGCGGGAGAGTAGTTGCCCAGCACTGCACCGCCGGCTCCACTCGTACGGCTGTACACGGTAATCGGCGCAGTAGCGGGTGGCCCGGTAATGCCCGGAGTGGTCGGATACAGGCCGTTGCTGTAGATATTCACCGTGACTTCGTACCGAAAGGGCGACGCCGCCGGCCCGTTGGCATCGAGGTAGCGGTAGCTCATTTCACCGCCCAGCAGGTGAGTGGCTTGCGCCGGCCGAACTCCCAGAACGAGCAGCACCAGCAGTAAAATCGGCCCAAAAAAACGCCGTAGTAAGGTTGTGGACATATAAAAAAATGAAGGGTAGGAATGCGAAAGAACTCAGCCGGCGATACGTGGGTCGCCGGCTGAGTTTGGTGGGGGCTAGATGAACAACACGAAGACTACCTGGAAAATAAGCCTACTCGCGCACCAGGCGGCGCAGCGCCGTTTGGCCCTGAGCGTCGCGCAAGCGCAGCACATAGACTCCCGAAGCCAGGCCACTCAGGTCCAGCTCGGCGTCGGCGCCTGGGCCTAGCCGCAGGGTGGTGCGCAGCACGGTAGCGCCGAGCAGGTTCTGTACTTCGGTGGTGTAGAGGCCGGCGGCAGCAGCGTCGGGCAGGCTCAGTTTCACGTGGCCATCTTGCGTCGGGTTAGGAAAGAGGCCGAGGCTGGGCAGCGCCAGTGCATCGCGGGTAGCCAGGGGCAACACGCGCAACTGGTAGTCCTCTACTTCCGCATTGGCAATGTTGATGGCGCAGGCGTTGGGGGCGTTCGTGTTCACAACGGCCTGCACCCGGACGCGGTAAGTATTGCCGCTCGCGGTAGTGGGCACGGCGATAACACCGGTAAAGGTGCTCGGCGGCGGAATAGTAGTGGGGGCCCCGTTTATCACCAGCTCCGAAGTATCGAACGTGCCGTTGCGGTTCCAGTCAACCCACACAGCGGTGCGGTGCTGAATGGCCAGGTTGGTGCCCACCGTGAAGTTGAGCGACGTGCCGGGATACGTGGAAATCAGCGGCGTCGTATATAAGGTATAGCCCGTAGCCGAATTCACGGAGTTGTTGGTGAAGGCTGGGGTAGCGTTCGAAGCGCTCACCGACGTAATCCAGAACGAATTGCCGGTGCCGTTGGAAGCGCAGTACGTGAGGCAGGGCACCTGAATGGTTACCGCATTCAACCGCGTTACGCTGGCCGTGCCGTTGGTATTGGTGGCCGACAACGTCACGTTATAAGTGCCCGATGCGGCGTAGGTGTGCAGCGGGTTTTGCTGCGTTTGCTGCGGACCGGTGTAGCCATCGCCAAAATCCCAGAGCCAAGAAGTGGGCAGGTTGGTGGTGAGGTCGGTGAACTGAATGGGGTTCACGCAGCCGCCGGCCACGTAGTTGGTGCTGAAGTTGACCGAGGGCGGCAGCGTGTTGGGCCGGGCAATGACGGTGTAGTCTTCGGCCTGGCCGGCTGTTTGGTTGGTGCAGGGGCCCATGGCCGAGCCCACGGCATCGGCAATCACGCGCAGGCGCAGGGGCTGGTTGAGGACAGTGCCGGTGGGCACCGTGAACGTGAACGTAGTGCCAGGGCTGGCCGTGTTCAGGCTCACGAATAGCTGCTCGGTGGTGGTCAGAATACCGTCGTTGTTTTTGTCGAGGTACACCCGGATATCGTGCGGGTTGGTGCCGCCGGTGGTGATAATCATTGGGTAGTTAACGCCGGCAATCACCTCGGTGCGCTGGGGGCAGGTGAAATCCTGGTAGCCCGCGCTGCCGTCGGCCGAAGTGTTGTCGATGGTGCCCAACCGGAAGCGGGTGATGCCGTAGTTGGCAAAATAGGCGCTGGTGAGGGGCGTGCAGCTGGCCGCCAGGGGCACCGACGTATTGTACACAATGGAAGTGGCAGCGCTGGTGTTCGAGCCGGCTGCGTTGGTGGCCGTCAGGGTTACGGAGTAGGTGCCGGCCGTGGTGTAGCAGTGGTTGGGGTTGCGCAGGGTGCTGACGGGGGTGCCGTCGCCGAAGTTCCAGCTCCAGGAGGTAGGCACGTTCTGGCTGGCATCGGTGAACTGCACGCACCCGGTGCAGGTGGTGTTGCCGCTGGTGGTGAAGGCTGCCACGGGCGGGTTAACGTTAGCCGACAGGGTTACGCTGTAGTCCTCCGTTTGCGAATAGACGGGTGTGGAGCAGGAGGTGGGGATGGGGCTGCCAAAGTAGTCGGTGGCCACTCGCATGCGCAGGCGGGTGCCCAGCACGGCAGTGCCGGGCGGGGTGAAGGTGCCCGAGTGCGTGGCCGTAGTGCCCACCAAGTCCTGGAAAACCAACTCGTTGGCGCTGAAGGCTCCGTCGTTGCTGTAGTCAATCCAGACCAATACGTTTTGCACGGCATTGGTGGTGGTGCGTACGCTGATGGGGTAGCTCTGGCCCACTACCAACGGGGCGTTGGCCGTGCAGGTAAAATCGTGGTAGCCGGTGGTGTAGGCCGTGCGGTTGGCCAGAACGCTCGTCCCAACCGTTACGTTGAGGATAGCCAGGCCGAAGGAAGAGGCAATGGGGCTGCTGGCAGTGCCCGGCGTGCAGGCCGCCGCCACCATGCCGCACGTGCCCTGCGCCTGGGCCGTAGGCGACGCGCCCAGCGCCAGTAAAACAGCCAAAAAAACCGGTGCAAGCCGGGTCCACGAACGTAAGAGTGGGTTCATACGGTACTAAGAGGAAAAGAAATAGAATTCAGTGGATAAATGTAAGCAGAAAACAAGGATGAAGCAGTCAAAATCGGCCGTTTTTAAATTTCAATCGGCCACATCCGAACTTGATGCGACCATTACCTAAAAATGCGCGCAACGGTATAGGCAGATATTATGCTTGCGCCACAATCGATTGATTTATCCAAAAACTGTTGCACAAAAATCGCACCACCCGGCCGTAAGTTTGCCTATATTTTTTGATAAACGCTTTCCACGGGCTCCTGCGAGCTTTTTTCCTTTATGGCAACTCCCACAGTTCTCATCACCGGCGGCACTTCGGGCATTGGCCGGGCCTGTGCGCTGGCCTTTGGCCGCGCCGGCTACCGGGTGGCCTTCACCGGACGCGACGAAGCCAAGCTGACCGACACAGCCCACGCGCTGACGGCCGCGGGCATTGCCAACCTGCCCATCCGGGCCGATGTGGGCGACGAGGCCGCCGCGGAACGCGCCGTGCAGGAGGCCGTGGCCCGCTTCGGCGGCCTCAACGTACTGCTGAACAACGCGGGCATCTCCATGCGCGCCCGCTTTCAGGATGCGGACTTGGACGTGATTAAGCGGCTGATGCAGACCAATTTTTTTGGCACCGTGTTCAGCACCAAGTTTGCGCTGCCGCACCTGCTGGCCAGCAAGGGCAGCATTGTGGGCATCAGCAGCATTGCGGGGTATCGGGGGCTGCCGGGCCGCACGGGCTACTCGGCCTCCAAATTTGCGATGAACGGCTTTCTGGAAGCGTTGCGCACCGAACTGCTCGACCAGGGGGTGCACGTGCTCACCGCTGCGCCGGGCTTCACGGCTTCCAATATTCGGCAGACCGCCCTGGCGGCCGATGGCTCGGCGCAGGGCGAATCGCCGCGCGACGAAGGCGCCATGATGAGCAGCGAGGCCGTGGCCGAGGAAATTCTCAAGGCCGTGCAGCAGCGCAAGCGCACCATCACCCTCACCGGCCAGGGCAAGCTGGTGGTTTTCCTCAATAAGCTCCTGCCCGGTCTGAGTGATAAGCTGGTGCTGAACCACTTCCGCAAAGAAGAAAAGGGCGTGGACGTGGGGTAAGGTTTGCAGAGAAAGTAAAAGCAGAACGTCATGCTGAGCGCAGTCGAAGCATCTCGCGTGCGGTAGTAATTCAATCGTTGAAAGGGGATTGATTACTACCACGAGCGAGATGCTTCGGCTGCGCTCAGCATGACGTGCTTTTTATAGCTTGGTAATAATCGCCTCTTACAACGACGCCTTCTGCGCCAGCTTCACGGCTTCGTACATGTCCACTACGCCACCGGTGACGGAAAGCGTGGAGAAGTCGGCTTTCTTATCGGTGCCGGGCACTAGTACTTGCGTGTGGTGCACCTGGGCCGACTGCATGATGATGCGCTTCAAGTCGGTAGCCGTGAGCTTGGGAAAGTAGGATTTGAGCACGGCGGCGATGCCGGCCGTGACGGGCGAGGCCATGCTGGTGCCGCTTTCGTTGCCGTAGGTGCTGCCCGGCAACGTGCTGTAGATGCCCACGCCGGGCGCAAATACGTCGACGCCTTTCTTGCTGTAGTTTGAGAATTCGGCGGGGAGGGCGGGGCTGTCTTTGGGGCCCGAGGCGCCCACGGTGAGCAGGTTGGGGATGGTGGCCTTGTTGATGTAGAAGGAGGCCGGGTAGTTGTCGGCCAGGTCGAGGTTGTGGTTTTCGTTGCCGGCGGCGTGCACCAGCAGCACGTTTTTGCTGGCCGCGTACTTAAAGGCGGCTTCCACGGCCGGGCGCTGGGGCGAGAATTCCTTGCCGAAGCTCATGTTGATAATCTGCGCGCCGTTGTCCACGGCGTAGCGGATGGCGTTGGCAATATCCTTGTCGCGCTCGTCGCCGTCGGGCACGGCGCGCACCATCATGATGCGCACCGGGTCGGCGGCAATGCCCTGGATGCCCTGGTTGTTATCGCGCACGGCCGCGATGATGCCCGACACGTGGGTGCCGTGGGTGGGGTCGGGGCCTTGCAGGTCGTTGTTGCCGTAGTTGCGCTGGTTCACGTCGTTGGGGTTGTCCTTCACGATGTCGGCCCGCGGGTTGAAGTCCAGGTTCAGCGAATTGTCCAGCATGCTGCGCTCCTGCTTGGCGGCGCCGTTCAGTTCCTTGAGCAGGGCATCGGCGTCGGGGACGCCGGTCTGGCGCAGCATGCCCAGCAGGCCGCCCACCACCTGTTGTAGGTTGGGGTCGTTGGGTTGGGCGTTGCGCAGGGCCACCGTGTCCAGCTTTTCAGTGCCCAGCGACTTCTTTAATGCAGCTACCATCATGGTCAGCGGGCCCACATTATCGTCAACGTACTGCGCCCGCTCGCCTTCTTCCTTCAGGCGGGCTTTGTAGGCTTTTTCGGCTTTTTGGTAGAGCGCAAAATCGGCCTGGTCGGCGGGCTTCACCGTCTTGGCGGTTTTGCCGAGGAAGCGCTTGCGCCCGGCCGCCACGATGCGCGTCATTTCCAGGGTTTCGGCGTTCACGTTGCGGCCGTCGGGGCCGCCGAGGAAGTTCCAGCCGTGCACATCGTCCACGTAGCCGTTGTGGTCGTCGTCGATGCCATTGCCGGGAATTTCCTTGTAGTTGCGCCACAGCACGGGCTTCAGGTCGACGTGGGCGGTGTCGATGCCGGAATCAATGACGGCCACCACCACGGGCGTCGGCACCAGGTTTTTGAGGATTTCGGTGTAGGCCCGGGTGGCCCCGATGCCGGGCACCTTGTCGAGCTGCGGGTCTTTGAGGTACCACTGAGCGGCGCTCTGGTCACCGGCCGGAGACGGGGTGGAAGCCGGCGTGTTTATGGATTGGGCCTGCCCCAGCATGGGCGAGGCAATGAACGCCAGCGCAAGCGACCAGCGGTGGAGGGGGTAAATCGTCATGAGCAAAGGAAAGAGCCGCGACACTGCGGCGGGTGTGCGAAGTAAACCAAGATTCAGGTAACTAAATTTCAGCGGAGCCAAAGACGTGCCAGCGCCGCAAGCTGTTGCGCCCCGTTCCCAGGCTTTTGCCTGCCGTGGTTCTTTTATATTGCGCCCATGTCCGACGCCTCCGCTGCTCCCGCTGCTTCGTGCCTGAACTGCGGCCATGCCCTGGCCCCGCCCGGCTGCTTTTGCCCCCGCTGCGGGCAGGCGCCGGCCCACCGCCTGAGTACCGCCCACGTGCTGCACGAGGTGCTGCACGTATTCACCCACGCCGACAAGGGCAACTTCGCCTTCATCCCGCTGGTGCTGCTGCGGCCGGGTGTGCTGGTAGCCGACTACCTGGCGGGGCGTCGTAAGCGGCACTTCAACCCGTTTCAATTCCTGCTGCTGGCCGTGGGCCTGGCCACGCTGCTGGGCGTGAAGCTGCATTACTACGAGGGCGTGGGCAGCGGCGTGGTGGCCCAGATGCAGCGCCACGCCACCTTGAACGCCGCCCAACTGGGCCGCGTCGAAGGGTATTTCCACGCCATTGGGGCGTTTTTCAACGTGTGGTGGCTGGTGCTGTTGCCTCTGCAGGCGCTCCTGACCTGGGCCGTTTACCGCTGGCGCGGTCTCAACTACGCCGAAGCCGTGCTGGTGCAGGTGGTGATGGGCTGCGCGTTTCAGCTCATTCTGCTGGTGGCGCTGCCCGCCGCCGTGCTGCTGCAGGTGCGGCAGGCCGGCCTGAGCACGGCCATTCTGCAGGCGCTTATCATCGTCACCTACCTGGCCCTCATCGGCCGGCAGGGACTGGGACTCAGCTGGCGGGGCGCACTGGGCCGGGCCGTGCTGGTGGGCGTGCTGGCCGGCCTGCTCAACTACGCGCTCAACTACGCCGCCTTCAACCTCTATGTGTATCAGGGTTGAGGGAGGAACCACCTGGTCCGACCGCCCTAGGCGGTCTGACCGGTCGAAGTAAGTGCAGATGGCAAACGAAATATAGCAACCCTTTCATCTCGTTCGCCCTTCAACCGGTCGGACCGCCTAGGGCGGTCGGACCGGACCACGCGCCTCGTCCGGTAACTTCACGCCCTCAACCCGGTTTCTCGCGCATGACTCGTTCCCTACGCCCGCTCCTCACGGCCTTATTGCTCATTGCTCATTGCTCATTTTTCATTGAGACGGAGGCGCAAACGCCCAAAACCTACACCTCCTCCGAAATCCTGCTGGGCCTCAAGAAGCTCAACGTCCTCGGCTCGGTGATGTACCTGGCCGCCCACCCCGACGACGAAAACACCCGCCTCATCGCCTACATGGCCAACGAGCGCCTCCTCGAAACCAGCTACCTGAGCTGCACCCGCGGCGACGGCGGCCAGAACCTCATCGGCCCCGAGCTGCGCGAAGGCCTCGGCGTGATTCGCACGCAGGAGCTGCTGGCGGCCCGGCGCCTCGACGGCGGCCGGCAGTTCTTCACCCGCGCCAACGACTTCGGCTTCTCCAAAACCTCCGACGAAACCTTTCGCATCTGGGACAAGGAGCAGGTGCTCGCCGACATGGTGTGGGTCATCCGCCAGCGCCGGCCCGACGTGCTCATCACCCGCTTCCCGCCCGATGCCCGCGCCGGCCACGGCCACCACCAGGCCAGCGCCATCCTCGCCGCCGAAGCCTTCGACGCCGCCGGCGACCCCAAGCGCTTCCCCGAACAGCTCCAGTACGTGCAAGCCTGGCAGCCCAAGCGGCTATTCTGGAACACCGGCAGCTTCTTCGTGAAGCCCGGCGAAAACATGGACGGCTACCTCCGGCTCGATGCCGGCGGCTACAACCCCCTGCTGGGCCAGAGCTACGGCGAAATCGCGGCCCGCAGCCGCAGCAACCACCGCAGCCAGGGCTTCGGCTCGGCCGCCCAGCGGGGCGAGGCGCTGGAGTATTTCCAGCCCGTGAAAGGCGCCACCGCCACCAAAGACCTGTTCGACGGCGTGGACCAGACCTGGAACCGGGTGCCCGGCGGCGCGGCCGTGGGCAAGCTCATCGAGGAGGTGATTCGCAAGTATGACCCGAGCAACCCCAGCGCCAGCGTGGCGGGGCTGCTGAAGGCGCGTAAATCAATTTCAGATTTGCAATCCAAGGCTGGTAATCGAGACAATCAAACGACCCTTTATTGGGTGCGTGAGAAATTTGAAGCCATCGACAAGCTTCTGCAAGCAGCATCCGGAATCTACGTGGGCGCGACAGCAACGGAAGCAACCGCAATTTCGGGGCAGAAGCTTCCGGTTAACGTTGAAATTGTCAGTCGCGCAACGGGGGGCAGCGTTGTGTTACGCTCTATTTCATCAGAAGATTACAGCGGTAAAACGAGTCCTCTGAATAAAGAACTCAAGCAGAATATTGCGGTAAACGAAAAGCTCGAATTATCCATTGCGGATACGATGTCTATTTCACAGCCGTATTGGCTTCGCAAAACAGGAACCGTGGGTATGTATCAGGTGCCTGATATAATCAGTACCCGATGCTACTATCCGGGTTGCAAAGGTCCGCTTGTGATAACGCGTCAGCAGATTATCGGACAGCCAGAAAATTTCCCTTCGGCGGCAGTAGACTGTGAATTTCTAATCAATGGCGAAACATTAGCATTCACCGTCCCCGTCCAATACAAGCACACCGACCCCGTGCTGGGCGAATTATACCAGCCGCTGGCCGTGGTGCCGCCCGTGCTGGTGAACCTGCCGCCCGCCCGTTCCTATATTTTCACCAATCTACAGGCCCAGGTAAGTGGTGGCTTCGGACAAACAGTGCCAGTGACATTGCGCGCCGGCCGGGCTAGGGTAAGCGGGAGCGTGGCCTTGCAAGTGCCGGCCGGTTGGCGGGTCACGCCCGCCACGATTCCTTTCAGTTTGACGAATAAAGACGACGAGCAAACAGTATCCTTTAAAATTTCTCCGACTACGACTACCGAAGGCAAAGCAGAGTTGCGCGCCGTGGCAACGGTTGACGGTCAAACGTACACCCGCGGCATCCAGAAGATTGAGTACCCGCACATCCCCACGCAGTTCCTCTTCCCCGAAGCCGTGGCCCCGCTGGTGAAGCTCGACCTGAAGCGGCGCGGCCAGAACGTGGCCTATCTCATGGGCGCCGGCGACGAAGTGCCCGACGCCCTGCGCCAAATCGGCTACAACGTGACCCTGCTCGAACCCAAGGACCTCACGGCAGCAAATCTCAAGAAATTCGACGCCCTCGTGGTCGGCATCCGCGCCTACAACACCGTCGACCGCCTCAAAACCCAGCAGCCCGAAATCCTCAAATACATCGAGCAGGGCGGCAACGTGGTGGTGCAATACGTGGTGAACCGCGGCACCGTGCTGCCCGAAATCGGCCCGTACCCCATGACGCTTTCGACGGACCGCGTGACCGTGGAAGACGCCCCCGTGACCCTCTCGAAGCACCCGCTGCTGGCCGCCCCGAACAAGATTACGGCGGAAGATTTCAAAGGCTGGGTGCAGGAGCAGGGCCTCTATTACCCCTCGAAATGGGACCCAAAATACCAGACCGTCATTTCCAGCAGCGACCCCGGCGAAGCGCCCAAGGAAAGCGCCATTCTGGTGACGGACTATGGCAAGGGGCACTACATCTACACGGGCTTGTCGCTGTTTCGGGAGCTGCCGGCGGGCGTGCCGGGCGCCTACCGCATTATCACGAACATGATTTCCTACGGCAAGGAAGTGGCGCAGTAGCGCGAACTTTGTAGTTCGCGTCTCCGCTCCAGTAGCCGGAGTACGCAAACGTATTTTTACGCTATGTCCGCCCCCATCACCTCCCTCGACCAACTCGACCCAAACGGCTCCTATACCTACGCCGACTACCTCAGCTGGCAGTTCACCGAGCTGGTTGAGTTGCTGCGCGGCAAAATCATGCGCCGCATGAGTGCGCCCACCGATGCCCATCAGGCGTTGGTCGGCGAGCTTTATCGTCGGCTGGCAAACCACCTGTATCGGCAGCCCTGCCAGGTGCGCGTGGCCCCTTACGATGTGCGCCTGCCCAAGCCCGGCACCACGGCCGATGCCGCCATTTATACCGTGGTGCAGCCCGACCTCTGCGTTATCTGCGACCCATCTAAAATAGAATCCCGGGGCTGCCTCGGTGCGCCCGATTTAATTATTGAAGTAGTGTCGCCCCGCACGGCCGCCCGCGACTGGAAAGACAAATTCGACCTCTACGAAGAAGCCGGCGTGGGCGAATACTGGATTGTGCTGCCCCAGGAAAACGACATTTCGGTGTTTGTGCTGGACGAAGCCACCGCCCGCTACCAGCTGGCGGGTGAGTACGCCAGTCCGGGGGCTATTCCGTGCCACACCCTGCCGGGCCTGGAGCTGGACTGGGCCGATATTTTCGCGGATAAACCCAGGTAAAGCGGTTTCCTGGGCTTCTGATTTTACTTTGCAGGTCGTTTGGGCTGTTTGTCCGGCGACCTGACCTGTTTATATTCGAATTGATTTCCTCCGCGCCAGCGCCGCCGTGGCTCCCCTCTCCGCGGGAGAGGGGCCGGGGGTGAGGTTGCGGCGCGGAGGGCGAAAACACGCACATGCTCACAGTAGAAAAAATCGGCGGCACCTCGATGACCGCCTTTGCCGATGTTCTCGACAACATCATCTTCCACGGCCGCGAGGGCCGCGAGTTGTACAACCGCATTTTGGTGGTGTCGGCCTATGCCAACGTCACCAACTGGCTGCTGGAGAATAAGAAAACCGGGGCACCCGGCGTCTACTACCACATCAGCCAGCAGCAGGAGTTTCGGGCGGCGCTGCAAGCCGTGGCGGTGAAGCTACAAGAACTGAACAAGAACTACGAGCCCCTGGGCCTTAACCTGGCCGTGGCCAATGCCTTCATTCAGCAGCGCATCGACCAGGCCCAAACCTACCTCGACAGCCTGGTGAACGTGCTGGCCTCGGGCTACGTCAACAGCACCAATATTCTGCAGGCGGCCCGCGAAATTCTGGCGTCGATAGGGGAGGCGCACTCGGCTTTCAACTCGGTCAATATCCTGCAAAGCCGGGGCGTGCATGCCACGCTGGTCGACCTCAGCGGCTTTGACGATTCACACGCCCTCACCATCGATGAGCGCATCAAGCAAGCCTTTGCCGACATTGAATTCGCCAAAACCATCTGCATCGCCACCGGCTACACCAAGGGCACCGAGGGCATTATGCGCGAATTCGACCGAGGCTATTCCGAAGTGACTTTTAGCAAGATTGCCGTGGCCGTGCACCCCAAAGAGGCCATTATTCACAAGGAATACCACCTCAGCTCCGCCGACCCCAACCTGGTGGGCGTGGACCAGTGCCATCCCATCGGCTTCACCAACTACGACGTGGCCGACCAGCTGGCCGACGTGGGCATGGAAGCCATTCACCCCAAAGCCTCGAAGCCGCTGGAAATAAACGCCATCGACCTGCGCATCAAAAATACCTTCGAGCCCGACCACCCCGGCACCCTCATCACCCGCGATTTTGTGTCGAAGGATAAACACGTCGAAGTCATCACCGGCACCGATAAAGTCGTCATCATCGACATTCACGACCCGCTGATGGTGGGCGCCGCCGGCTTCGACCTGCACCTGATGCAGGTGTTCTACGACCTGGGCGTGAGCTACATCTTCAAGGCTACCAGCGCCAACAGCATCTCGCTGCTCATCTGGGAAAAGGACCTCAAGCCCCAGCTCGTGGCCGCCCTCGAAGCCAAGTACGAAAACGTGACCGTGCAAACCGCCGCCCTGGTCTGCCTCATCGGCTCCAACATCGACGAGCCCGGCCTGCTGGCCCGCGCCGCCGGCGCCCTCGCCGATTCGGGCATCAACATCCGCAGCGCCGGCTTTGCGCTGCGCAAAGTGAACATCCAGTTCATCGTGGGCCGCGAGGATTACAACACCGCCATCGTGGCCCTCAACCAGGCGCTGGGGTAAGCGAAGTAGCGCGAACTTTGTAGTTCGCGTCCCCTCGCCGTTGGTGTCAATCTCAGCGGCGCGGGGACGCGAACTACAAAGTTCGCGCTACAATCCATGACGCTCCGCCAGTTCCTGCTTTTCACAGCCATTTCGTTGCCGGCCTGCGGCCTGCTCATCCTGTTGCTCGACCAGCCGCTGGCCGGGTTCATTCATGGGCATTTCACTTGGGCGGTGCCGTTGTTTGCTGCCCTCACCGCCGCCGCCGATGCCGCGCACGATGCCCTGATGGCGCACGTGGTGGGCCTGCCCGTTATTTTTCTGGCACTGGGGCTGGCCTTCGGCGTCGGCCGCTACGCCCTCAAAAAACGCGGTGCTACATTGTTCCTCATCTTGCTGCTCACCCACGAGTTTAGCATGGTGCTGGCCAATGTGCTGAAGGGTGCCGTGCACCGCCTGCGGCCCGAAGTGCAGTTCGGGGGCGGCTATGTGGGCTCGGGGCTGTGGGCCGCCGGGCCGCACAACGACTCGTTTCCGTCGTACCACACGGCCGTTTATTTCAGCTTGTTCTGGCCGTTGGCGCTGGCGTTTCCGCGTTGGCGCGTGCCGCTGCTGGTGCTGCCGGGCCTCGTTGCACTGGGCCGGCTGGTGCTGGGCGCGCACTACCTCAGCGACGTCTGGTTTTCGTTGTGGCTGGTGGTGGCGCTCACGTTCCTGTTCGGGCAGCTGCAACGGCCCACCCCGGCGGGATGAGCAAGTAGCGCAGACGTCGTAGTCCGCGCTACCGCGTCAAATCTGTACGCCCTGCCAACCTCATTTGCGGCCTTGCGTTCAACCGGCTACCGGCGCGTGCCGGGTTTTGCATTTTCATGAGAAATCACTTCTGCTTCACCGCGACATGGGCGCTTAGCGCGCTGCTGATTGTTTCCGCCTGCTCGTCTTCCAAACCGGTGGCCAATCCGAAGCTCGTGGTGCTGGGCCATGCCGGTTCCGGCTTTTTTACGCCCATTAGCCCCTTCAATTTCAGGCCCCCAAGCAGCTGGCGCGGCATTCGCCACGCCCTGCGCCTGGGCACCGACGGCGTCGAAATCGACCTGCAAATGAGCCGCGACAGTGTGGTGATGCTCTACCACGACCAGGAACTTAGCAACAGCAGCACCGGCACGGGCTGCGTGAGCCAGCGCACCGCCGCGGAACTTACCCAGCTGCGCTACCGCGGCGGTTTTCCCTATGACCTGTTTCAGAAAGAACGGCCCGTCACCTTCGATACCGTTCTGGCCCGCCTCAGCCGCCGCCCGGTGTTCCCATTCATCCACCTCGATTTGCACGAGGACGACCAATGCCTGCCCGCCGGCCACCAGCATGAAAAGGTGCCGCTTCTCATCCGACAGATTGCGCGCAGCCTGCGCCGCTACCGTGTGCCCATGGGGCAGGTGCTGCTCATCACGCAGGAAAGCAGCACGGTGGCGCTGGCACGGCGCGCCATGCCCGGCATCCGCATCGGTTTCGAAATAGCCTCCGACGAATTTGCCTTCGGTCTGAAAGTAGCCCAGACGGAGAAAGTTCATACCGTGGTGCTCGATGCCGACCGGGTAACGCCCGAACAGGCAGCCCAGGCCCACGCCGCCGGTCTGAAAGTCGTAGTGTTTGGTGGCCGTTCGCCCAAAGACATCCGCCGGGTGCTGGCCACCAAGCCCGATGAGCTGGAAGTCGACAACCCCAAACGTCTGCTGATTATGCAGGGCCGGCGAAAGGGGTAGCGCTGCCTGGAGCGGAGCAGAGGTACGGCCGTTTTGCGGTAGCGCGTGACCGTCATGCAGAGGCAGCGCATGATGGTTAAATGCCTTAGTTACTCGTTCAGAAGTAGCCCTATAAGCCTGAATGTCATGCTGAGCGGAGTCGAAGCATGACCATCTTTTATTGGGCGCTTACTCGTGCCTAGTTAAAACGAAAAGCCTCGACCCATTTCGGGGCCGAGGCTTTTGCTTTCTTTCTGCAAACCGGGCAGGTGTCAGGTAATAATACCAGAGAATTATTTGCCCATTTTTTTGGCTTCGGCCATCAAATCCTCGTTCATCTTCACGTACTCGCCGTTGGGTGGCGTGGCGGCCAGGGCGGCTTTCTTCGAGGCCTCTGCTGCTTTCGTTGCGCCGGCGTAGTCCTTCATCTTGAGGCGGATTTTGGCTTCCGTGTTCAGGTTCCAGAACTTGGTGGGCTCGGCGGCGTTGGCTTTCTCCATCCAGGCCAGGGCCTGCTTCAGGTCCTTGTTGTTGTCGTAGTAGTACACGGCGGCCGAGGCCAGGTCGGCGGGAGCAGGGGTGGCGGCTTTGGTGATTTTCTCGTCAATCTGGGCCATCACCTTGCTGTCCACATCGGCCGTGACCTTGAACTTGGCGCCGGTCATTTCCCACTCCATCGCCACATTGGCCGTGGCTGGGGTCAGGTCGGTGAAACTGATGGTGAAGGTTTCGATTTTGGTGGGCAGCTTGTAGGGCTTGATGGTGAAGCGGGCCACGTCCTGGTCGTCTTTGAAGCCATCCACGTCGGCGCCTTGTTTGAGGCTTTTGTTCAGCACCACGGTCCACTCCGTAGGGCGCGGAATGGTGTAGAGGCCATACTCGCCCGCGGGCACCTTCTTGCCTTCAATCACCACATCATCGGAAAACTTGATGCTGGTGGTGGCATTGGCGCCCGTGCGCCAGCGCTTGCCGTTGGGCACCAGCGAGTTGTCGCTGCCGAAAATGCTGCGGCCTTTGGCGCCGGGCCGTGAGTACACGATGGTAATATCCGTCAGGCCCACGCGCTGCGTGATGGTGCTTTGGGGGCTGGCGGCGGGCGTCTTGATTTGGGCGTGCGCGGCCGGCGCGGCCAGTAAGGTAGCAGCCGTCGCAACAGCAACGGAGAAACTCAGGAAGTGCTTGCTCATCAGTAAGAGAAAGGGTGAGGGTGTTAGTGTGGGGCTAAAAATACGAAACCCGCGCTTGGGGCGCGGGTTTTTGGAAGATTGAATTATCAGCTATTAATACTCGGATACATATTAAGGAGCATCCTGAAGCTTTAAATTGAATCGGTTAATTCCCTGCGTTTGTAGCAGGTCAATCAAATGCATGACCTTCGGTGCACTGGTTTCGGCGTTTATTAACAATGCCACATAACTGGGTTTGTGGACCAATGTCTGAATTACTTTTTTCGAAATCAACAAGCACTCCAATAGTTGTTTTTCACCGAGTGGATGCTGCTTTCTGATAAGAAGTGAAGATTGGCTGCTCGATTGTCCTTCTAGAATGGCCGGTAATGCTCGAATATCTGCATCCAAATAGTAAATGTGATTCAATTTGGAGCGTTGTAAGGATGAGAAGATAACGCTTTGATTCGCTGCGACTTTTTGGATAGTTATGGATTGGAATATGGGGCCGCTGACTGAAAAGGAATAGTGCCCGTCAGTATCCAAACCAATTACAGCTTCAGCATTTTCAGGCATACAGCCGGAACCACTACAGTACGGTAGCTCTTCAAGTGCCACGTTACCAATTGGTGACGATTTGAACCGTGTGTTAATAGCATAAAAGCAGACAATTAGAAAAATAACACCCGCAAACGGAGCCATATTCGGCAGCGAAATGACATGGCTTGAACGAATCCGATTTTTAGTGCTTGTCATTTGCTAAAATAATTACGGCCCTTGCTTCGCTAAGACTAACGAAGCAAGGGCCGTAATCGTGTGTGCTAAATCGAGTCTTACGTCAGCTCAAACTGCAACCGCAACAGGTTGGCATACAGCCCGCCTTCGCGTTCACTCAGTTCCTCGTGTGAGCCGGCTTCCACGATGCGGCCGCCGTCGATGACCAGAATTTTATCGACTTTGCGGATGGTGCTCAGGCGGTGGGCAATGATGAGGCTGGTGCGGTGCTGCATCAACTCATCCAGCGCGCCCTGCACCAGCTTTTCGCTTTCGCTGTCGAGTGAGGACGTGGCTTCGTCCAGAATCAGGATGGCCGGGTTTTTCAGGATGGCGCGGGCAATGGCCACGCGCTGGCGCTGCCCGCCCGAGAGCTTGATGCCCCGGTCGCCCACCACTGTATCGAGCGCCTCGGGGAAAGCCTGGATGAACTGCCAGGCGTTAGCCCGCTGGGCGGCTTCGATGATTTCGGCGTCAGAGGCGTCGGGCTTGCCGTAGGCAATGTTCTCGCGGATGGTGCCGCCGAAAAGCAGCGTTTCCTGCGGCACAATGCCGATGTGGCGGCGCAGGCCGGTCAGGTCATAGTCCTGCACGTCGTGCCCGTCCACGATAATGCGGCCGCCGCTGAGTGGGTAAAACTGCATCAGCAGGCCCGCAATGGTACTTTTGCCCGCGCCGCTGGGGCCCACGAGGGCAATTTTTTCGCCCGCCGAAATGTGGAAATCAATGTCCGAAAGCACCGGCACGTCGGGCCGCGTGGGGTAGCGGAAAGCCACGTGCTCGTAGCGAATGTCGCCGTGAATGCGGGCGGGGACCAGCCCCACAGCTGGCTCGACGTGCGTCGGCTCCGGCGCTTCGTCCAGGATTTCGAGGATGCGCTCTGATGCGCCCAGCGTGCTCTGCACCTTGCCGTAGATTTCGCCCAAGCCTGCCACCGAAGCGCCGATGAAAGCCGTGTAGATGATGAAAGCCGTGAGGTCACCGATTTGCAGGTGGTTGGGGTCGGTGACGGGGGTGTGCACCAGCGTGGCCCCGCGCCATAGCACCAGAATGATGCCGCCAAACAGGCCAATAATCACAAACGACACGAAGCCGCCGCGGTACAGATTGCTTTGCAGCGCGGCCCGCACCACCTTGTTCAGGGAGAAGTTGTAGCGCCCGGTTTCGAACTTCTCGTTCGTGAACGCCTTCACCGAATTGATGGCTTGCAGGGTTTCCTCCACAATGGTGTTGGTGTGGGCCAACTCCTGCTGCACGGTTTTGGAGAGCGTCCGGATTTTGCGCCCGAAGAGCCCGGCCGCCAGCACGATGGGAGGGAAGGTGAGCAGCATAAACAGCGAGAGCTTCCACGACACGACCATGATGAAAGCAATGCCCCCCAGCAGCGTAAATACCTGCCGGAACAGCTCGGCCAGCGTGAGCGAAAACGAGTCCTGAATCTGGGCGACATCGCTGGTAATGCGCGAGGTGATGGCACCCACGCGGTTTTTCTCAAAAAACGGAATGGGCAGCTGCACAAACTTGGCGTAGAGCGCCTGCCGAATGTCGCGCACCGTGAACTCGCTGACCTGGGTGAAAAACCAGATGCGCCCAAAGGAGAAAAAGCCCTGCAGCACCGTGACCACAAACAGCCCGATGGCCACGCGGTTGATGTCGAGCACCAGGCCGCCGGGCAGCACCAATGCCTCGCCGGTGGCCACGTTCACGAGCTTGCCCGCAATCCAAGGGAACGACATGGTGCTGATGCTGCTGAGCACCAGCAGCACCATGCCGGTGATGAACTTGGTGCGGTAAGGCATTACGTAGCGGAAAATCCGCAGGCCGCGCCGCAACGACTCCTTGTTTACTTTCGGTTTGGGCAGGTCGGCGCTGGCGTCGCTGCCGCTGGTATTTAGTCCACTTCTGGCCATCGGGCGGGGATAATTCGGCTAATAATAATTCGGCAAATAGGCCGGCCAGGGGTGAGGCTTGGGTGAAGGCCGCCTCTCAGCCTGAGCGCGGCGAAGCACCTGCTAACGCCTGCATCAGTTCAGTTACTGCGAACTGTTCTTCGGTGCGAAGGTCCTTCGCTGTGCTCAGAATGACAGACAACTTCTATTTCTCAACCTTCAACACAGCCCCGTTGGCAAAGGGCACCGGCAACTGAATCAGGACCGGTACGGGCACGCCCTTGCGCGTAGCCGGCTGCCAGGCCGGTAGCTGCGCGGCGGCCCGCAACGCCTCCGCATCGCATTCGGGCGAGAGCGACTGCGCCACCTTGAAGTCGCTCAGCATGCCATCGGTGCCCACGGTGGCCGTGAGCAGCACGTTGCCGGTAATATTCTTGACGCGGGCGGCCTCCGGATATTTTACATGTTGCTGAAAAAATACGCCCAACGCCGGGGCACCGCCCGGAAACTGCGGCGCCTTATCGGGCCGGTTGGCGGCGCCGTGGGCCTGGGCCTGCATGTGGCCGGCCTTCAGCACAACGGGGCCTTTGAGGGTAGTGCCGGCAGGGCCGGGCTGCTGGGCAAATGCGGCCGGAGAAATGGCCAGCAGCAGCAGAAACGAAAGAATGGACTTGCTCATGGAAAGTTAAACCGCAGGGGCGGCGGCGGGGTTCACCGCCGGGGCGGGGCGCGAAATGGCCAGCAGTCCCAGGTACACCAGCGCGCCGTTGAGGAGCAGGATTTCGAAGCCGAACTTATAGCCATTCAGCCACTGCACCGAGTGCGTGACGATGAGCAGGGTGAGCAGGACAGCCGCGGTGCAGGTGGGCAGCACCAGCCGGTCGCGCAGCCCCCGCCCAGTGAAAATGCCAAAGGCAAAAAGCCCCAGCAACGGCCCGTAGGTGAAACCCGCCGCCTTGTACACGGCATCAATCAGGCTTTGCTCGTTGAGGACGCGGAAAACCAGGATTATAATAATAAGCACCACCGACCAGCCCAGGTGCGTGAGCTGCCGCAGCCGCGCCTGCCGGGCCTCGGGGTATTGCTTGATGTCCAGAAAATCGACGCAAAACGAGGTAGTCAGGGCCGTGAGGGCCGAATCGGCGGAGGCGTAGGTGACGGCAATGATGCCCAGAATAAAGATGATGCCCGCCGTGAGGGAAAACTGCGTGGTGGCCAGGAAGGGGAATACCTTGTCGGTGTCGAGGGTGCCTTTCAGGTTGAGCAGCTGGGGGAGTTGTTCCAGGTGCAGGCCGCGGGCAGCGGCGTATTTGTAGAGCAGCACGCCCAGGGTGAGGAACAGAATGTTGACGCCCACGATGACGGGCGTGAACCAGAACAAGTTCTTCTGGGCTTCGCCGAGGCTGCGGCAGCTCAGGTTTTTCTGCATCAAGTCCTGGTCGAGCCCGGTCATCACAATGGTGATGAACATGCCCGAGGCAAACTGCTTCCAGAAGAATTTGTCGTCCCGAAAATCGGAGAAATACACCTGCGACATGGGGCTGTCGCGCACCGACGTGATGAGCTGCTTGAAGGAGAAATTCAGCGCATCGGCCATGAAATAAATGCTCAGGCCCACGCAGCTCAGCATGGCCAGGGTTTGGAAAGTGTCGGTCCAGAGAATGGTTTTGAGGCCACCCTTGAAGGTGTAGAGGTATATGAACAGGATGCTGACCATCACCGTGACGGCAAACGGCACCCCCATCGAATCGAACACCGCCAGCTGCAGCACGCCCGCCACCAGATACAGCCGCAGCGCCGAACCCAACGACCGGGAAATCAGGAAAAACAGCGCCCCGGTCTTGTAGCTCCAGTAGCCAAACCGCTGCTCCAGATACGAGTAGATGCTCACCAGCCGCAGCCGGTAGTAGAGCGGCATCAGCACGGTGCCAATCACCACGTAGCCCGCCACAAAGCCCAGGGCCACGGCCAGATAGCTCCAGCTTTTGCCGTACACATTGCCCGGCACCGAGATGAACGTGACGCCCGAGAGCGAGGTGCCAATCATGGCAAAGGCCACCATGTACCAGGGAGCATTGCGGTTGGCCACAAAAAAACTCTCACTGGTGGCCCCGCGCGAGGTGAGCAGGGCAATGATGATGAGGACGACAAAATAGCCCGCAACCAGGCTCAAAATTAAAGTTGGCGACATAGGGCGCAAAGGTAGGGCTTGCCGGCGCCGCTGCGGCTAGTCGTGGCGCAGTAGCCCCGGTAAGGTAGGAGCGGGGCATCATCGTGGCTTGTCTGGCAGGAGATATAGCAAAAAAAGCCGCCCCCTGCTAGCAGAAGGCGGCCTTTAAAGCTCTCGGCGGAAAGCGGTTTACGACTTGACCGGGGTGTAGGGGAATTTGCGCGAGGCGTTGCGCATCAGCGCGTTCACCATGCCTTCGGGCGAGCTGCCCACCGAGCCGGACGCTACGTAATCGTATTTCCAGAGCAGCTTGCCGCCCGTGGCTTCGTGAATGTTCACGGTGATGTTGGCTTGGTTGGTGGCACCCCAGGCACCCACTAGCAGGCCCACGGCCACGGCTGCACCGTCGCTCATGGGCTTGCTGGTTTGCACGGCGGTGGTGAGCACGGCATCCACGCCGAGCAATTTGGCCAGGTCCTGCGGCGACTGCGTGCGCATGTCTTCGTCGGTGAGGTTGGCTTTGTGCAGCAGGGAGTTGGTCAGGGCCACGTCCTGAAAATCGACGGTGTAGCGCGACTGCTGTTGGCGGCGCAACAGCCACGCGTAGATGCGGGACTGGAAGTCGAGCGAGGTTTGCTGTTTCAGGGTGCGCATCTGCTCGTCGCTGGTGTTGCGGGCCTGGTTGGGCCGCAGGCCAATGCTGACGCTGGCCGGCAAAATGGCTACTACCTTGTGATTGGGCGCATAGGTGCGAAAATCATTGGCCAGGTAAATGCTGGGGCCGCACGCGGTGCAGAGCAGCGCCAGAAAAAGGACGGCCGATAGACCCAGGGTACGAATGTTCATAAACAGAAGAAAGGGGATGAATTAAGAAAAAAATAAGCCGAAAACTTCCCGGCAAAACTACTGGATTGGAGCGGATAGCGCGCACATTTTCAGTTACTCTGGATGGAAATATTTTCCCGCACTACTCGCTGTGATTAGCTCGCACTCCCACGCGCGCAATGTAGGGTTACCATACCGGCTAGTATGGAGAGGAGTTTGCTGGCGCTTCAGCCAAGCCAATGGATTTCGCAACTATCGTCGCAGTGCTAGTGGAGCTTGTTGCAGGCATTTCGTAACAGCGACTGGCGGAATGATATATCGTAAGCCGCTTACTTACCTAATTGGTAAGTATTAAGTACATTTGAAGTAATGCGTATCATTGCTAAGGGCACTCTGCGGGATTTTTGGGGGAAACATCCCACGGCTGTATTGCCCTTACAAGTTTGGTATAAGGAAACCAGCGAAGCCGATTGGAAAACACCAAACGACGTAAAAGCCCGGCACGGCAATGCCAGTATTGTGGGCAGTAACCGCGTCGTTTTTAACATCAAAGGCAACGACTTTCGGTTGATTGCGGCTATCAACTACGCCACAGACATTGTGTACATCCGCTTCATCGGCACCCACAAAGAATACGACCGCATCGACGCCACCACGATATGAATACCATCAAGCCCATTCGCACCGAAGCCGACTACCGTGAGGCCCTGGCCCGGGTCGAAGCCCTATTTGAAGCCCTGCCCGGCACGCCCGAGTTTGATGAGCTGGACATCCTCGGCACGCTGGTGTGCGCCTACGAGGACCAGCACTACCCCATTCCCGAGCCCGACCCCATCGAGTACATCAAGTACAAAATGGCCGAGCGCGGCCTGCGCCAGCGCGACCTGGCCGCGTGGCTGGGCGGCGAAAGCCGGGTGAGCGAAATCCTGAACCGCAAGCGCAAGCTCACCGCCAAAATGATGAAAGCCCTGCACGACAACCTGGGTTTATCGGCCGAGATGCTGCTGGCCGCGGCTTAGGCAGCTTCGGATACGATGCGCGTCAGAATCGCCATTAACTTGTCCTGATACGTTGCGGTTATTCTTTCTAGCTTCTCATCTGCCGCCCGTAGCAAGTCAGGAGCCCAATAATTTCTTTCCTGCTCCAATGGCAACTCCCTGATGCGGCCGTAATAGTCCTTCACGGCCGCTAATTCCGCTGGTTTCAAGGGGTGAATGCCGTAAGGCTCCAACCAGGCTAGATTCTTCGTCAGGCGTAAAATACCGAGCGGTAATGCCACCTGTTTGGTCGTAACGGAGCGCGCGGTTGAAACCAGCTTTCGCAGCAGGCCGACTTCTTTTGGTGGATTCATGGGCAGTAATAGCGTACTTGGCAGCTAACGGAAAGCCAAATTAGGCAACGCTGCCACCCTTTTTCTATTTAAGGGGTTATTATAAATTCAATTAGACTAAACGTTTTGTCCGACTTCCCCTTCACCCCCTCCGACCCCTACGCCCTCGAAAAAGAGCTGCGCCACGTCCAGTCTCTGATGAAACTGGAGCAGCAGGAAGACCTGGAGCAATTCAAGCTCAAAAATGCCAAGGCCAGCATTGCCGAACGCCAGCAGCGCGGCCTCACCTGGTATCCCGTCACCATCACGCAGGAAGAAATTGGCTTCGGCGGCAAGGTGGTGCTGGAGCTGGAGCGCCCGGCCGGTCAGCAGGGCCTGCACCTGTTTCAGGTGGGCAAAAATGCCTCCTTGTTTGGCAACGTGCCCGGCCGCGCTGCCACCGACAAGCCTACCCTGAGCGGTGTGATTACCAGCGTGCGGCGCAACAAGCTGCTGCTGGCCACCACCAAGGAAGACCTGCCCGACTGGGTGACCGAAGGCCACAAGTTGGGCATCGACCTCACCTTCGACGAGGTGAGCTACCGCGAAATGGACTATGCCCTGGGCAAGGTGATGGGCGCCTACGGCGACCGCCTGGCCGAGCTGCGCGACATCCTGCTCGGCGCCAAAGAGGCCCGTTTCCGCGAGGAAAAAGCTTCCGACCTTTTCTACCCCAGCCCCCTGAATGACTCGCAGCTGGCCGCCGTGCACCACGTAATGGCTGCCAAGGACGTGGCCATCATCCACGGCCCACCTGGCACGGGCAAGACCACCACATTGGTGCAGGCCATTCTGGAAACCATCCGGCGCGAGCGGCGCGTACTGGTGTGCGCGCCCAGCAACACGGCCGTCGATTTGCTCACCGAAAAGCTGGCCGAACGCGGCGTGAACGTCATCCGGATGGGCAACCCGTCGCGGGTGTCGGATTTGCTTTTGGAGCACACGCTGGATGCCCAGGTAATGGCCCACAAGAGCTACAACGAGATGCGCTCGATGCGCCAGACGGCCGACCAATACCGCGAAACGGCTAGCAAGTACGTGCGCAACTTCGGCTACGAGGAGCAACAGCACCGCCGCCAGCTGAAGGAGGAAGCGCGCATGCTCTTCCAACAAGCCGATGATTTGGAGCGCTACATCACCGAGGACTTACTGGAATCGGTGCAGGTAATCACGTGCACGCTGGTGGGCGCCAGCAACCGCAACATCCGCCACCTCACCTACGAAACCGTGTTCATCGACGAAGCCGCCCAGGCCTTGGAGCCGGGCTGCTGGATTCCGATTGCCAAAGCCAACCGCGTGATTCTGGCCGGCGACCATCACCAGCTGCCGCCCACCGTGAAAAGCGAGAAAGCCGGCGCCCTGCGTGAAACGCTGTTTGAGAAAGCCATCAAGCGTCAGCCCGGCACCGCCCGCATGCTCACGGTGCAGTACCGCATGCACGAGCAAATCATGCAGTTCAGCTCCGACCAGTTTTACGACGGCAAGCTCGAAGCCTACGAAACCGTGCGGCACGCCGGCCTCGATGCCTACGACCTCCGCTTCGCCCCCGACCTGCCCGTGGAATTCCTTGACACCGCCGGCTTTGGCTTTCAGGAAATTACCATCCCCGAAAGCCGCTCCACCGCCAACCCCGAAGAAGCCGACCTGCTGCTCAAGCGCCTCGCCCAGCTGCTGGAGCCCTACGACCCCGCCGACCACGAGGAAGACCCGCTCAGCATCGGCGTCATCGCGCCCTACCGCGCCCAAATCAACTACCTGAAGGACGCCATCGAGGAAAACGACGAGCTCAGCGGCTTCCTGCTGCACCGCCAGCTCAGCGTGGGCACGGTAGACTCCTTCCAGGGCCAGGAGCGCGACATCATCGCCATCACCCTCACCCGCAGCAACACCCACGGCGAAATCGGCTTCCTTTCCGACATCCGCCGCATGAACGTGGGCATGACCCGGGCCCGCAAAAAACTGCTGCTGGTGGGCGACTCGTCAACGCTCAGCGCGCACCCATTTTTCAAGTCGCTGATTGAGTACGTGGAGTTAGTTGGCGGCTACCGCACCGCCTGGGAATTGCAGGATTAGTATTTCCACAACTCATTTCTTTAAATCCAAAAGGCCCCGTCACAGCTGTGACGGGGCCTTTTGGATTTAAGTAGCGGGCCAAATAGTGGACTCAGCGACCTATTTTGCCTTGGTTGTCCCAATGGCTGGACTTTACCTCCATGCTGCCGGGCACGCGCTTGATGGTGCGCGTGAAACGCTCGCCCACAATGCGGCCGTCGGGCCGGCGCTTGCCAAAGTACAGCGTTACGGGTTCGCCGTGCTCGTTGGTCACAAAAGTGATGTCATAGCCCTTAAAGACGTCATCGAAGCTGGTTTTGGGCTCGAACGTTTTGCTTAGCTTCTTGTGCAGTTCGGGATGCAAGGGCATGGCTAGCAGTAAAGGAGGATATTAGGGCAAGTCAATCACCGACATGGTGTGCGGCGCGTCCGATTTTGTGTTCACGAAGTGCTTTTCCGGCTTGTCGAAATCCGAGATATACAGCCGCTTGCCTTTCAGCAGCACTTCGGCCGGCTGGTCGAGCTTGCCGCCCGCACCATCGGTGTCGCCGTTCTGGGCCAGGGTGGTCACGGCATTGTTATTGCGCAGGTCCACTACTTCAATGGCGTTTTCGCGGGAGTTGCAGAGGTACAGTTTATCGGTAGCTCGGTCGATGATGAGGCCATCGACGCAGGGAATGGACTTCCCAGTTAGCGTAAGGGTTTCCTGCTTTACGAGGCTGCCGTCGGGTTTCAGCGACACTTTGTACAGCTTGCCGTCGCCAAAACTACCGGTGTAGAAGTTGCCTTTGCTGTCGTAATCCATGCCGTCGGCGCCGTTATCTACCCCCGTTTCGTTCACCGTCGTCGTGAACGTGGCCAGCACGTGCGGGTCCAGGGTTTTGGGCTTGAGGTGCACGGTACCCTTGTTCAATTCGGCCAGCGAAAACCGGAGAATGGCGCTGCCTTTGTCGTTGTCGGGCAGGTCCCACTGGCTGTCGGTCACGTATATCGTGTTGCCTTTCCAGACCACGGCGTTGGCCAGGGCGAAGTTGTCGACCACCGTGGTGATGGCGCCGGGCTTGCCGTTTTTCATTTGCACCCGCATCAGGCGCGATTTGAAGTCCTTGCTGTTTTCATACTGGTTTTCGGCATAGTAAAGGTTGCCGTCGGGGCCGAAAGCCAGGTCCATAGGAGCCGCCTTTTTGGTGGTTGGCTCTACCGGCAGGTTGGTGGCAAAGGGCTTGATGGTGGTGCCGTCAATCTCCATCAACGAAGCGGGCTGGCTGTTATCGGCCAGATTCGGCACCGACAGGATGAGGTGGCCATTAGGCGCCAGCGCCAATCCATCGGGCGTGTTGTGGGCGTCGTCGAGGGTAAAGAGCAGCTGCGGGTTGCCGATGGTAGGCACCGAGTCGGTTTTGGCAACGGTAGTAGCCGACGAATCGGTTTTTACCACGGCTTCTTTGTTCACGGCTTCCTGTTCGGTTTTGGGGGGGTTGGATTGGCAGGCGGCCAACAAGCTGGCACTCAGCAGAACGCTGGCCAGGGCATTGAGCGGGGATTTACGCATCGGTGAAAGAATTTAAAGAAAAGGCTGAGTTGGAAATAGTTGCCCATCGGTACGCACCGGGCCAATGAGAGGTTATCGGCCCACGGCCTCGGCAGCCCGGTTTTGCCGGCCCCGCCGATGCCCCACGGCCTCGGCCGCCCGCGTCGCCCCTGAAAGTCAGTTAAAGAGGCTCCTCACTAACGCACCTGCAATTACTGACCTTCAGCTACTAGCCAAAAGCGCCTCAACAAAGCCCGAATTATTCGGCCGGAAATACCTAACCACAACTGTAAAATGCCGTTCACCCAACGCCATTTAACCCAACCTGCCTCCTTTCCATGAGCAAGAAACCCTTAGCTAAGAAAACCCACGAAGACGCCGTGAGCACCGCCAAAACCGACGAGCTGGCCCAAAACCGCGAAGACGGCTACGGCCAGTTCCTGACCACCAACCAAGGCTTGCGCATCAACGATGACCAGAACTCGCTGAAAGCTGGTGAGCGCGGCCCTTCGTTGCTCGAAGACTTCATCCTGCGCGAGAAAATCACCCACTTCGACCACGAGCGCATCCCCGAACGGGTGGTGCACGCCCGCGGCGTGGCCGCCCATGGCTATTTTGAAGCCTACGGCAACAACGCCGACCTGAGCCGCGCCGACTTCCTGCAGGCCGGCGTGCAAACGCCGGTGTTCACGCGCTTTTCCACGGTAGCCGGCTCGCGGGGCTCGTCGGACCTGGCGCGCGACGTGCGCGGCTTCGCCGTGAAGTTTTACACGCAGGAGGGCGTTTTCGACCTCGTGGGCAACAATATTCCGGTTTTCTTCATCCAGGATGCCATCAAGTTTCCCGACTTTGTGCACGCCGTGAAGCCAGAACCGCACAACGAAATTCCGCAGGCCGCCTCGGCCCACGACACGTTCTACGACTTCATTTCGACCAATCCTGAGAGCATGCACATGCTGCTCTGGGCCATGTCGGACCGCGCCCTGCCGCGCAGCTTGCGCATGATGGAAGGCTTCGGCGTGCACACCTTCCGCCTTATCAACGAAGCGGGCAAGTCGCGCTTCGTCAAATTCCACTGGAAGCCCAAGCTGGGCGCGCACTCGGTGGCCTGGGAAGAAGCCCAACAGATTTCGGGCAAAGACCCCGACTTTCACCGCCGCGACCTCTGGAACTGCATCGAAATGGGCGCCTACCCCGAGTGGGAACTGGGCGTGCAGGTGGTGGAGGAAGAAGACGAGCGCAAGTTCGACTTCGACATTCTCGACTCTACCAAGCTCATTCCGGAAGACCTGGTGCCGGTGCAGTTGCTGGGCAAAATGGTGCTCAACCGCAACGTGGACAACTATTTTGCCGAAACCGAGCAGGTGGCCTTTCACCTCGGCCACGTGGTGCCGGGCATCGATTTCAGCAACGACCCGCTCCTGCAGGGCCGCCTGTTTTCTTACACCGATACCCAGCTCACCCGCCTCGGCGGCCCGAACTTTCACGAGATTCCGATTAACCGCTCCATTGCGCCCATTCACAACGGGCAGCGTGATGGCCACATGCGCCAGACCATCAACAAAGGCCAGGTGGCCTACGGCCCCAACCTGCTGAACGACAACTTTCCCCAACAGGCCAAGCTGAGCGAAGGCGGCTTCAACTCCGTGCACGAGCGCGTGGAAGGCCACAAAATTCGGTTGCGCAGCAAAAGCTTTGTGGACCACTACAGCCAGGCCAAGCTGTTCTGGAACAGCCAGAGCGATGCCGAGAAAATGCACATTGTGAAAGCCTTGCGCTTTGAGCTCAGCCACGTGCAAAAAGAATTTGTGCGCACCCGCACCTTGGTGCAGCTTGCCCAAATCGACAGCGACTTGGTGCGCCGCGTGGCCGAAGGCCTGGGCGTGGCCGTGCCCTCGGCCGAGGGCGTGCAGCTCAACCTGCAAGTCGGCGCCGATGCCAACGCCGCTACCCTGCAATCGAAGCCCGCCGCCGCCAACATTGGCAAGGATTCGGCCCTGAGCATTGCCTCGGATGCCAAAATCAACCAGGGCAAAACCAGTATCAAAACCCGCCACGTGGCTGTGTTGGCCACGGATGGGGCCGACGTGGCCGCCATTGGGGCGCTCATGAAAGCCCTGATGGACCAGGGCGCCCAAGCGGCCATTGTGGCCACGCACTTGGGCACCATCACCGGCGCGGGCGGCGAGGAGCTGCTGGTGAATGGCACCTTCCACTCCACTTCCTCGGTGCTGTATGATGCCGTGTATGTGGCCGGGGGCGACGCCAGCGTGGCCGCCCTGAAGCAGAATGCCGACGCCGTGCGCTTCGTGAACGAGGCCTTCCGCCATTGCAAGCCCATCGCGGCGTCGGGTGCCGGCATCGAGTTGCTGCAAGCCGCCGCCTACCCCGGTGCTGAGGACATTTTGAAGGCCGACGGCGTGATTACCAGCCCCGATGCGCAAGTGAATGGCTTGGCTACGCAGTTTATCGCCGCCGTTGCCAAGCACCGCTTCTGGACCCGCGAATTGAAGGCAATGCCGGCTTAGATTCTGGCTGGGATAAAGCCCAAAATCAGCACGTCAGGCCGTGCCTGCTGAAGCATCTCTATTGCGAAAGTAATCTGATTAGTTGCGCAAAAGAGATGCTTCGGCAAGCTCAGCCTGACGTTGTGGTTTTTCTCGAAAATATCCGCCGTTCCCAGCAGAACTTCCTTTCTTTGTGCATCAGCCGCACGGGCTGGCACTTTTTCCCTTTCAAATCCCCACTTTATTTCCATGACTGCAATCAGCGATAAAAAAGTCGTCACCATCACCTACGACCTGAGCGTGACCGACGAAAACCAGGAAAAAGTGCTGGTCGAATCGGCTGAGCCTGATTCGCCGATGGTCTTCCTGTTCGGCCACAGCGGCCTGCCCGAGGAGTTTGAAGCCCAGCTCGACGGCAAAAACCCCGGCGATGAATTCCAGTTCAGCCTTACACCCGAGCAGGCTTATGGCGAATACGACGACCAGGCGCTGGTTGAAATTCCCAAGGAGGTGTTCCTCATCGACGGCAAGCTGGACGATGAAATGCTGCAGCCCGGCAACTTCCTGCCCATGGCCGACAACGAAGGCAACCACATGCAAGCCAAAGTGGTGAGCATCGGCGAGAATGCTGTGCAAATGGACTTCAACCACCCGCTGGCCGGCATGGTGATGCACTTCCACGGCAAAGTGCAGGACGTGCGCGACGCCACCGCCGAGGAGCTGGCCCACGGCCACGTGCACGGCGAAGGCGGCCACCACCACTAAGGTTCAGAATTCTAATTGGCAACCAACCAGCCCGTCATGCTGGGCTGGTCGAAGCATCTCTAATAGTAAACCTAATCGAAGGAATTACTTACGTGGTAGAGATGCTTCGGCTACGCTCAGCATGACGTTCTTTTTTGCTCCTGCTTCAACCCAGTATTTCCGCTACGTACTTCTGCAGTTCCGGGAAATACTCCCAAAAATCCGCTTCATATCCCGCGTAGTTGGCCTGCAATTCATCCACGGCCGTTTCCATGCCCGAGCCGGCGGTGGCCCGGCGGCTAAGGCCCCCTAAGGCCCGGCGAATTCCTTCCAGTTCGGCGTAGCCCACTAGCCAGTTATGCTGCACCATGTAGGGTAGAAACTGCTGCACGCGGGGCGGCAGCTCGGCCTGATGCTGCGTGAGCAGCGCGTACACGCGGCGGGTAAACTCGGGCAGCTTTTCTGATGAGAATTTCTCAAAATTCCGGGCCAAAAAATGGTCCAGAAACATATCCGAAATCACGCCGGCGTATTTGCCATAGCCGGCCTCGCGCAGGCGCTGGGTGCTGCGGCGCACCACGGGGTGCTGGTCGGTGAAGGTATCGATGGCCCGGTGCAGGCGGATGCCGGTTTGCACGGCGGGCGGGTAGCTTTCGAGCTGCTTGCCGGGCACGGAATCGGCCATGAAGTTGCCGAGTAGCACGTCGGAATAGGCCGCCGCGTGTGAGGGGCCGGAGAGAAATAAGTGCGCCAGAAAATTCATTGTCGGGGACAAGGTACGGGTGCCGTCGGGCTTTTATTCAACCCCAGCCGGGCCGCGCCCGTAAGCCCAACAGCGGCCGGCCCGAATTGCTTGCGCCTATTCTTTCACCTCCCAATTCTCCTTTCCCATGTCCGATAAGTCGCCCGTAACCCACGACCTGACCCAACTGTTCGATAAAATCAAAGAAGTGCGCATGGCCATGCTCACCACCACCGACGAGCACGGCAGCCTGCACAGCCGCCCCATGGCTACCATCAAGCCCGGCAAAGACGGCGCCCTGTATTTCCTCACCGATTCGGAATCGGCCAAGGTTTACGAAATCAAAAAGGACAGCCAGGTAAACCTCAGCTATTCCGACCCGAGCAGCAACGTCTACGCCTCGGTAACCGGCACAGCCAATGCTTACCGCGACGAAGCCAAAATTGCCGAGCTGTGGAGCGAGCCCATGCGCGGCTGGTTTCCTAAGGGCAAGGACGACCCGCACATCAACATCCTGAAAGTGACCATCGAAAAAGCCGAATACTGGGATTCGCCCAGCAGCTTCCTGGTGCGGGCCTATGCCTACGCACGGGCCGTGGTCACGGGCGAGCGCACCAAAGACGACGACGTGAACCAGCACGCCCAGGTGCAGGTGAAGTAATGTTGAGCCAAGTTATTTGGGAAAGGTCGGAAGCAATTCCGGCCTTTTTTTGTTGTCTGAAACCCTGCTCTATGCCGCTCACCACGCTCACCGTTTTCACTTTCCGGCCCGGCCATCGGCGCTGGGCGCTGGCCCAAATGGGCACGGCGCCCGCGCAGTTGCAGCGGATACTTGGGCTGCGGTTCTTTAAGTTGATGGGCAGCGGGGCCAACAACGGTTTCGGTTTCTGGCCCCACCTGCGGCGCTACGGGCTGATGGCCGTGTGGGAAGACGCCGCGGCGGCCGAAGCCTTTTTTGCGCAGCATCCGCTCTGGGCGCAGTACCAAAAGCGCAGCGCGGAAATCTGGACCCTGCGGCTGGCCCCGCTAAAAGCCCACGGGCTGTGGGATGGCCAAGCTCCGTTTGATTATGCCTCAACCGCTGCGGCCAGCGCTGCGGCGCCCGTGGCCGTGCTCACGCGCGCCAGCATTCGGCTGCGCAAAACGCCCCGCTTCTGGCAGTACGTGGAGCCCACCAGCGCCGCGCTGGCGCAGGCCGTGGGCGTGCGGGCCGCCATTGGCCTGGGCGAGCTGCCAGTGGTGCGCCAGGCCACATTCAGCGTGTGGGAATCGGCCCAGGCCATGCAGCAGTACGCCTACCACGATGCCCGCCACCGCGAGGTCATCCAGCTCACGCGCCGCGAAAACTGGTACGCCGAAGAGCTGTTTGCCCGGTTCCAGGTGCTGGGCAGCACGGGCACGCTCGATGGCATTGAGCCACTGGCGGGGCTGCTGGGGCCGGGCTAATCGCGCAGGTTGTAGCGCTTCAGCCAGGCACTGGCATCGGTCGTGAGTTCGGGGTGGGGGTCGGGCTCGATGGCCAGGCCGGTCAGGTGGTGAGCGGCATCGCCATCGGAGCGGCTGTACCAGGTAAAATGGGCGTCTGGCGCTGGTGAGCCAGCTAATGGCAGTACCTGGTCGTGGCCCGCACCGTCGTATAGGTTTACGCTGATGCCCGCATTGAAGGGGGGCCTTATTTCAAAAATATCGTTGCCGGCCAATCCATAAAGATTGAGTTGGCGGGTGGTCTGGCGGTCGTATGTGCGGTCAGAAATCAAGCTGTCGGGCTGGCCTGCTCGCCTGGCCAGCACTTGCACCCGCGCCCGGCCCGGCCCGGCTTCGCTGATAATGAACCGCTCATCTTTGTCGGTGCCCACCACCCAGCTTTCCTGGCTCAGGACTTCGAAATACCGTTGCGCGACGGCGGGCAATTGCTCGCGCCGGGACCGCAGCAGCGGGCCAAACCGGGCGGCTATGGTTGCGCGGGTTTCGGCCGGCCCGTTGGTGAGGGCTTTGGCAATGACGGCGTTGGTCAGCCGCCGCCGCAGCGAGTCGGCTTCCTGCCGAAAATCGTCGGCGCTTAAGGTGCTGAGCAAGGTGCGGTCGAGGGTCCGGGCGGTGGTGCTCAGGCCATCGACAGTGCCAAGGGGAATGGTGGCGTGGAAGCTGTGGTACTTGGGCACCAACCACGATATAATGCGGGTAATCAGGCCGTCATCGAAGAGGAAAAAGGCCTGGTCGCGGTCGCGCGGGATGGGCCGGTAGCTGACGCGGCCGGCGGCCGGGAAGCTGGCCCAGCGCCATTGGTCGGGGCGGCGGCTCCAGTCGCCGAGCCACATATCCAGCAGCCGGGCGCGCAGGTAGGCGCGGGCTTCTACCTGCGCGCCCGGCCGGCGGCGAATGGCCGTGAGCATCCGGCGCGAGTTTACCACGGCAGGGGAGTGGCCGAAATTGGCCGCGCTGAGCTGGTTGCCATCGGGGCGTTCCTCGAGCAGGTACAGGGCGTTGGCGTAGTCGGCCCGGAATTTTCCCAGGTCGGGGTCGTTGGGCAAGAACACGAGGCCGGGGTTGGTGTGGTACACGCCGGCGGCTTCGGCCAGGGGCGCGGCCACGTAGGCCCCGTAGGGCTGGGCCACACTGGTCTGGTCCTTCATCAGCCCGCCCAGCAGCCGGCGCATCCAGCCGGCGCGCAGGGCGGCGCTGGCGTCTTTGTCCACGGAGCGCAGCACAAATTCGCGGCCATCGGCGGCGCACAGGCGCAGGGTGTGGGTCTGGTAGCTGCCGCCGGCCCGCGTGGGCGTGAGGGTATCGGGCGTCACGGTGGCCAGGCGCACCACGGGCACTGTGACCGGCGTGGCCCAGAGGGCGCGGTAGTGCGTGCCCCAAAAAAAACGCCATACGGCGCCCCTGGCGTATTGCGGCCCCGCGGCCACCCGCACCGTGGCCGAGTCGGCGGCCCACTGCGGCGGCGGGTTGTGGGCTGCGTCGGGCCCGGCACAACCGGCCAGGCTCACGGCTGCCAACACGCCCAAACCCTGGAAAAAGGAAGCAGCGGAAAAGGATAACCCGGGCATAGGTAGCGGTTTTCACAGGGCCAGTGCGCCGCTGAGCAAGCCCAGAGCCAAGCTGTGGGCGCCCGTATAGCGCAAAGGTAGCGGGTACGGTTGTGCTCAATCGTCCACCTTTACGGCGCAGTTGCGTTAAAGGCGCACCCCCGCCTCCCGCAAATCTCCGGATGCCTCATTTCTTTGCTCTACTGCCCCGGTTCTGGCGGTGCCTGCCCGCGCTGCTATTCCTGGGACTGGCCGTCGCCGGCTGCACCCGTCGCCATTTTTTTCAATCCGATGCCCGCATCGGGACCGGCAGCACCGAGGCGCTGCCCCTCAGCGCCGATTCGGTGCAAGTCACGGCCGGCCGCCAATACACGCAACACTCGGCGTTTTTCTACTTGTTTTGGGGACGGCACTACCGGCCGGTATGGGCCGCTCCGGCTACCGTGCCGGTGCTGCGCCTGGCCACCGCTGCGCCCGGCGGGCTGAAGCCCGGCAAAATCGGCGGGGGCTTCCAAAGCATCAGCATGACGCTGGAGGGCCGCCAAAAGCGCGAATACGCCCTGCGGGCCCTCGACAAAGAACCCCGCAAAACCCTGCCCAAAGTGCTGCGGCCCACGTTTGTGCTGAATGTGGTGCGCGATGCCACTTCGGCGGCCATGCCCTACGGTGCCCTCACGGTGCCGCCCCTGGCGCAGGCGGCCGGGGTGCCCCACACCCGCCCACGGCTGGTGTACGTGCGGCCCGATGAAACCGGCCTGGGCCCGATTTCGGAGCGGTTCCAAGGCAAGGTGGCGCTGCTGGAAGAGAAGTACGAAGCCCTGGCTTCGCGCACGCCCGACCTGGCCGGTACCACCAATTTTGTGGGCGGCGAAAACGTGTTGAAGAAGCTGTACTTCCACCCGGCCGCCTACCTCGACCAGCCGGCTTTTCTGCGCGCCCGCCTGCTCGACGTATGGCTCGGCGACTGGGACCGGCACGAGCGGCAGTGGGACTGGGCCGAGTTTCCGGAGGCCGGGGGGCGCGTGCGCTACCAACCCATTCCCAAAGACCGCGACCAAGTGTATTTTCGGTTCGATGACGGGCTGGTGCCCTGGCTGGCGTCGCGGCCCTTCGTTGCGCCGCAGTTCCACACCTTTCGCGCCAATTACGGTTACCTGCCCGGCCTTGTGTACCAGGCCGAGTTCATCGACCAGCGCGGCCTCTCGCAGCTGACGCGCGCCGACTTCCAGCGCATGGCCGCCGACTTGCAGCGCCGCCTGCCCGATACCCTCATCGAGCGGGCCATGCACCGCCTGCCGCCCGCCGTGTTTGCCCTCGAAGGCGTGCGCATTGGCAACTACCTCAAAGCCCGCCGCCAAACCCTGCCCCAGGCCGCCGAGGCTTTCTACCTCACCCTGGCCCGCAAGCCCAACTTGGGCGGCACCGCGGTGGCCGAGCGGTTTGTGGTGCACCGCTACCCCGATTCTACCACGGTGCGCGTGTTTTCTTCGGCCCGGCATGCGCCCACCGCCGACGATTCGCTGCGCTTCCGGCGCACCTACTTTGGCACCGAAACCCGCACGTTGACGCTCGATGGCCTGGGTGGTGACGACATTTTTGAGGTGAACACCACCGGCACCCGCCAGCTGATGCGTCTGCGCCTCTACGGCGGCGAAGGCACCAATCAGCTGCTCCACCAAGGCAGTGCCCGCCGCCTGAAGCTGTACGCGCAGCAAGCCTCCGACTTTTCGGCCGCCAGCCGGCAGCAGGCGCCCTACCTTTCCCGTCGCCGGCACACCCCCGCCGAACGCAACACCGATAATTAATGGCCGAATTGCCGGGCCCGCCTCGTCGTTTTATTTCCCGCTGCCGTTCAAACCCCAGCCTTTGTTCCCGTTTAGCTTTTGACCACGTTTCGTTTGCGCACATTTTTTTCACTGGCCGGCGCTTTCGCCGCATTTGTGCTGAGCACGGGCTGCGTGCGTCGGCAGTTTTTCCAACCCGATGCCCGGCCCGACGCTGCCAGCGCCCTGCCCGCCGGGGCCGACAGTGTGCGCGGCGCCACCGCTGGCCGGCAATATGCCCACCACAGCGGCCTCTACAATGCGCTGGTGGGCCGGCATCACCGTCCCACCTGGGCCGCGCCGGTGGCCGCGCCGGTGCTGCAGCTAAGCTCGGTCAGGGCAGGGGGGCTGCTGCCCGGCAAAGTAGGCGGAGGCTTCAACAGCACCAGTCTGGGCCTGAACGGGGCCGACGGCCGTGCCTACGTGGTCCGGACCGTGGACAAGGACCCCATCCGGGCCACGCCGGAGTGGCTGCGGGGCACGTTTCTGGTGAATGCGCTGCGCGACAATATTTCCGCCACCAATCCCTACGCCAGCCTGACCGTGCCGGTGCTGGCCGAAGCTGCGGGGGTGCCCCATGCCAACCCGCGCCTGTACTACGTGCGCGCCAATGCCCCGGCTTTTCAAACCGATTCACTGCAGCATTTTCGGGGCCAATTGGCTTTTCTGGAAGAAAAAGCGGCGTCCCTGCCGGCCGCCCTGCCCGCCCCAACGGCCGTGGTCAACAGCACCAAAGCTTTCACGGCGCTCTATGCCAGCCCGACTCACCAAATCGACCAGCCCGCGCTGCTGCGCGCCCGCCTGCTCGACGGCTGGATGGGTGACTGGGACCGCCACCCCGGCCAATGGAGCTGGGCCCTGATGCCGCCTACCAAAGGCGGAGTCATGGCGTTGATGCCGCTGCCGAAGGACCGTGACATGGTGTTCTACCGCCTCGATGATGGGGTGCTGGGCTGGCTGGTGGGGCATCTGGCGCTGCGGCACTGGGTCACGTTTGCGCCGCGCTACAAGCATCCGGCCGGCCTGATGGGTTCGGGCCACTACCTCGACCAACGCGGGTTGAATGCTCTCAATCGCAGTCAGTTCCTGGCCACGGCCCGTGCCATGCAGCAGCGCCTGCCGGACACCCTCCTTGCGCGGGCCGTGCACCGACTGCCGGCGGCCGCCTTTGCCCTGGAAGGCCCGCGCACCATTGCGGCCCTCCAAGCCCGCCGCGAGCAGCTGCCTGCCCTGGCCGATGGATTTTACCGTGAGCTGGCCCGGCGGCCGCGCATCGGCGGCACGGACCAGGCCGAGCGGTTCGTCATTCACCGCTATGCTGATTCGACGGTGGTCACGGTGCAGGCGGCTGCTACTGCGGCGCCATTTTACCACCGGGCTTTTCTACCCGCTGAGACCCAACGCATTCAAATCGAAGGCTTGGGCGGCGATGATGTGTTTGTAGTCGAGCAGGATGGACCTGGCCGCAAGCCTGCAATCAGAATATTTGGTGGCGCAGGGACTGATGAATTGAAAGCCGCCAAGAAAACCAAGGGCGTCCGGTTCGACCAGGAAAGCGCCCCGCCAACGCAGGTATACAATAAGCTGCCGGAAGAGTAGCCGTGCAAGGGGCACCAGACCGCCAAGCATGTAGGGCATTACTGCTGATGAAGTTGTTTAGGCCGTCGGACCGGCAAACGACACCCTTCCGAAACAGCTTCGATGTGTGGGTATTCTGCTAGCCAAGCGCCTCGCTGAGATGAATGTTTCCGCAAAAAAAACTGCCTGCTGAGTTTTTTGAAGCAATTATTCGGGTTTGGCTATATTGCAGCGGTTTCGGAGTCGGTGTACAGGCGCTGGAAGTAGCGCGAACTACACCGTTCGCGCTACTTCCAGCGCCTGTACACCGACTCCGAAATTACTCTAAGCCTGACGTTCGGATGAGAGGAGCCGGTGCACATGCCACAACCAAACCCCATTTTCGCCGCGCGAAAACTCCCCTCCTTGGTAAGGAGGGGAGTCATATGTTTTGCTACTTCTGATAAAACGGCTCAATGGTGCGGAAGTACGGATTCACGCCCTCTTCCGAGTTCATGTCCAGCAGCATCAAATCGACGAACTGGTAAACGTTGGTCTTGCCCTCGAGCACCGGGCCGAGTTCCTGCATGAAGCTGGGGTCGGGATTGGTGCTGATGAAGGCGAGGAGCAGGCGGGGCACGTCGGGGTTGTTGGCGAGCTGCATCTGGGCCAGGTAGGCGGCTTCGATGTGAGGCTGGCTGGCCGCCCAGGCAGCTACGCCATCGGCAATGGCCTGCGGGTACTCGGCCGGTTGGCTGAGCAGTACTTGGGCATCGCCGCCGGCGGGCGAGAGCGGCCCGGTGAGCTGGCCGTTGAGCAGGGCCGCCAGCTCGTCCTTCGGCAGGAGCTTGCCAGCGGGCGAGAAGGGGTTCAGCACGCAGTCTTGGCCCTGCACCATGTTGAAGAACGCGTGGCCGGGAATGCGCACGTAGCTCACGGGGCCATTGTCCACACCACCGTCGCTGAGGCGCGGGGGCGAGGAGAAAATGGGCAGCTTGCCGTCGCTCAGAATCTGGAGCTGGATTTCCTGGCCTTCGGCGAGGGTAACTTCGCCGGGCTCGATGCCTTCCATGGGCGCCAGAATCATGAGGATTTCCTCTTGCAATAAGGCTTGGTAAAAGGCCGGGCGGGCGTTTTCGTCGGTAGCGGCCAGCAGCAACAGCTGCTCCAGCACGTTCTCGGGCTTGAAGGGCAGGGGCAGCGGCTCGGGCACCTGGTAGGTGGGCACCGGCGCTGCGGGTTCGGGCGGCGCGGTAAACTTGGCGCCTTGGTAGCGCGGCCCGCCAGCGGGTTTTTCGGGGGCGGGGGTGGGGGTGCCGGGCGTAGCAGCAGAAGCCGGCTTGTCGTCGGCGGGTTTATTTTTCAGGAAGTCGAACAGGCCCATAGGGAATTCAAGATGCAAATGGATTGGGGTGCAATCTACGGCGAAAAATGGGTTAGGTAAGGAGGGAATGAGGCGCTGGAACGTTGGTGGAGCAGGAAATAGCACAAGTCATTCGGCCCTTTTTTCCGGCGTGCACACAGTGCAGGGGCTTGCCAAGCCTGCGCTAGCGACTTACTACAAACCGTGCTTCGGCGAGGCAAGCCTACGCACAATCCGGCACGACACGCGTGTTCACCGGCACTTGTCAAGCTGCGCCTGTACGTCGTGAATGGTGCGCGGAACTGCCTCGTTGCCCCAGTGGCTTTCAATGTAATTCAGCAGGTTGGTGAGCTGGGCGGGGCTCAGGCCTTTGTTGCTGGGCATCACGTTGTGGTAGCCCACGCCATTCACCACCATCACTTCGTTTTGGCCGTTGTGAAGCAGGCAGGGTAGCTCGCGGCGGTGGTCGGTGAGGTAGTCGGAACCGGCTAGCGGTGGGATGAGTCGTTCCAGGCCCTGCCCTTGGTCGCCGTGGCAGCTGGCGCAGTGCTGGGCGTATAGCTTTTCACCCTGGTGCCGGTTGTTGCTGAAGCAGCCGGCAAGGGCGAGCAGCGGAAGGAAGGCGAACAGAACGGCGGGGCGGAACCTCACCCCCGGCCCCTCTCCCGCGGAGAGGGGAGCCTGACACGAGTGCGCGCCCCCTTCTCCGCGGGAAAAGGGGGCCGGGGGTGAGAAACTCTCGACGCGCTGCCTGACATTCTCGCTCATGTCTGCGCTTTATTTCTTTGCTACCCCTTTTTTGCGGCCGTCAATCTCGGCAAGCAAAACGGGAATGTCGCGCTGCAAGGCTGCAACCTGGCCCGCGTTCAGGCCGTCGTAGGCACCGCGAATGTAGCCCCGGTCATCGACCAGGGCCAGGGTGCCGTTGTGGGCCAGCCCGCCGGGGGCGAGGCTATCGGGCACTACGCCCGTGAGCAAATGGTTGGCCAGCTCAAACGACTTGGCGCGGTCGCCGAGGCTGGCGAAATGCCAACGACTGGCATCGCCGATGCCAAGGCGCTGGGCGTAGTCGCGCAGCACGGCGGTGCTATCGTGGTCGGGGTCGATGGTGATGGACAGAAAGCTGATGCGCGGGTCGGTGGGGAATTTCTTGTACACCTTCAGCAGCTCGCTCTGCATTTTGGGGCAGATGCCGGGGCAAGTGGCAAAAAAGAAATCGGTGACGTAGGCGCGGCCGGCAAAAGTTTGGTTCGAAACGGGTTGGCCCGCCTGGTCGGTGAGGCGGAAGGCCGGCACGGCGGCGTACACGGTGTCGGCGGGGCCGCCGTCGGCGCGCGGGCGCACGTCGCGTTCGCCCAGGATGGGCAGCGCGGCCACCGTTTTGGGCGGCTCGGTGCAGGCGGTGGTGAGCAGCGTGGCAGCCAGCGCAGGCAGCAGGAAGCGGTTGAGCATGATGAGGCGTTACTTGGAAAGGGCGGGGGGCGGCACGTCGCCGGGCGCCGGGTGGGCCGCGGTGAAGCGGGTAGCCGAGTCGATGGAGGAACTGAACTGTTGGCTTACGGCGTCCAGCACCCGCCGCTGCTGCTGGAAGTAGGCGAGGCGGGTGGCGGGGGCCGCCGTGGTGTCGGGCGCTTTGTACTGGTGCATCCAGGCCAGCATGGCTCCATCGGCCGCCAGCAGGCCGTGGATGTAGGGCGCGGCGGCCTCGGTGTGGTAGCCCGCCAGCTTGCTCTTGTACATGTAGAGCTGCTGGGTGCGGGCCATGAGGGAATCGTGCTGGTTCAGCAGAGCCATTTCGGCCGCGCTCGCCAGCGAAGCGGCGCCTTGCTCATTGATGGGCTTGTTGGGCGAGGAGCAGGCCGCCAGTGCCGGAATGCCGGCCGCTGCAACGATGCGCAGGGTGCGTTTAAAGCAGGTTTTAAAGCAGGTTTTCACAGCGCAAAGGTACGTCGCAAGGCAGGCACAGCCGGCGAAGTGCCGTTTCCTGGGCTGTTGCACCCAGTTGCGCGTGTCGGAAATGGTAGTTGGATAAAGACCGGTTTGTTATGTGCTGAATAATAGTGGGTTTGACTTGTTTAGTGCAAAGTCCACTGCCGGGAGGATGCCCATTTACTAAGTGGTGGTGCAGCAGTAAGCGTATTGAATTTAGCCCGTCATGCTGAGCGCAGTCGAAGCATCTCTACCACGAGCGTAATCATTTACTGCTGCAGTAGAGATGCTTCGACTGCGCTCAGCAGGACGGGCTTTTTACTACGGTTATTTTCGCTCGACTGCTTAAATTATAGCCCGTGCCCGGCTGGGCAACTTCGGAACTCGCACAGCTGGTAGAGGTGGACCTTCGATTCGTCAGCGCATCGGAGCCAACACTCCTCGGCAATGGGAAACGTGCAGGGGCCGTACGTGAAAAGCGTGATGCATCGGTGTTGGGCCTGGCGCCGCAGCTCTGCCAATACCGCTTGCAGGATGCTGCCTCTAAATGGCGTGTACAGGAAGAAAACAGTGCCATCGGAATAGTCGGCGCGCCGGGCATCGGCTGCAATAAACGTAACGCCCGGCAACTGCAAATCGGCTGCCCAGGCGGTGGCCAAGGCGCAGTAAGCCGGCTCTATCTCAATGCCTTTGGCCACGGCCCCGCTGAGGAGGTGAACCAGAATAGGAACCTGCCCCAGGCCGGCTCCGATATCATAAAACACGTCCTCCGTGGTGAGTTGGGCACGCCCGACAAGGTCGAGAATAATACGGGCAGGGGTTTTTTGGTAAAACACCATTTCCGGCTCCTTCGCAATGGTTTCATCCGGCAGAACCTGGCTGGTAAACAACCCGTTGGTAAAATCATCCAGGGCATCGTAACCGATTTCCGGGGCGTCTGAGTGGCCTGTGCTGCCTTCCGTAGGGGCGTAAGCCGTTAGCCGGGTGCGCAAGGCTTGGCCCCGGCAGCGGCCGGCGCGAATATCGGCCCGCAACTGCTGAAACAGCGATTCATCGGTGGCTTCCAAGCGGTGTTTCACTTGTTGGGCGCGCTGCCGGAGGGCAAGCAGGTCGGCGGCGGGGTTTTGGGCCATCAGCAGCCCGTCCAAGCGGTCGAGAACGTGGAACTCGAGAAAATTGAGGGCTTCGGCCCGACTACTGAAATTGATTTCCTCGTAAAGCGCTACATTTCTTTCGATGCCTTCAATGTCGGCGAGTAGTTCGTGGGTAACCATAGAACTTCGGTTGGCAGTTGGGCAAATGGTACGAAAATCACAAATCAAAAAGTGCAGTTGGTCGGTTTGGGGTGCCGGTTGGTATGGCAGCCGGAACCGGTTTTCTTATCCATTAACCACAAACCACACCGCAAATTTCCCGATGAAAACTCGCCAACTGGGCCCATCCGGCCTCACCGTTTCGGCCCTCGGCCTGGGCTGCATGGGCATGTCCGATTTCTACGCCGGCCAGGACGACGCCGAAAGCACCCGCACCTTGCACCGCGCCCTGGACCTGGGCGTCACTTTCTTTGACACCGCCGATATGTACGGCCCCTTCAAAAACGAGGAGCTGGTGGGCCGGGCCTTTAAAGGCAAGCGCGGCAGCGTGGTGCTGGCCACCAAATTCGGCATTCAACGCGACCCCAACGACCCCACCCGGCGCGGCATCAACGGCCGGCCCGAGTACGTGAAAGCCGCCTGCGAAGCCAGCCTCAAACGCCTCGCCACCGACCACATTGACCTGTACTACCAGCACCGCGTGGACCCCAACACGCCCATTGAAGAAACCGTGGGCGCCATGAGCCGGCTGGTGGAAGAAGGTAAAGTGCGTTTTCTGGGCCTTAGCGAGGCCGCGCCGGCCACCGTGCGCCGGGCCGTGGCCGTGCACCCCATTGCCGCCCTGCAAACCGAATACTCGCTCTGGAGCCGCGAGCCGGAAGACGAGATTTTGCCGTCCATCCGCGAATTGGGCGTGGGCTTTGTGCCGTATTCGCCGCTGGGCCGGGGCTTCCTCACCGGCCAAATCAAACGGTTTGAGGATTTGGCCGAGGACGACTACCGCCGTTTCACGCCGCGCTTCCAGGGCGAAAACTTCCAGAAAAACCTCGACCTCGTGGCCCGAATCAACGACCTGGCTCTGCAAAAGCGCTGTACTGCCGGCCAGTTGGCACTGGCCTGGGTGCTGGCCCAAGGCAACGACGTGGTGCCCATTCCCGGCACCAAGCGCGTGAAGTACCTGGAAGAAAACCTGGGCGCGCTGGAAGTGGAACTGTCGAAAGACGAACTGGCGCAGCTAAACGAAATTGCCCCGCAGGGCAAAGCCGCCGGCTCGCGCTACCCGGCCGCCATGATGGCGTCGGTGAACGGGTAAGCTAATTTTGTTTGAAGCAGAAGGCGGTGGCATCGGCCTGCCTCACAGGTTGTAACGCAGGCCGATGCCACCGCCACCGCCTACCGGGGACCCGGATGTGCCGAATAGTTTAACCACGCATAATATCCATGATACATGTGCGCTGGCATCCGCCGTTACTGCTAAATGCGAGCCGACAATGTAGCTGCCGGCTAGCCCCAGGGTGAGGGGCAGGTCACCTAATTTGCGCCGTTCTTCAAGCGTAGGATATGTTATGCCTGGATTTATGGCAAGCACATTATAATATTTTTCGGTAAAACGGGTGATTACGTAACTGCCTCCAATCCTCCCATCGAGTTGCCAGTGGCTAGCTTCACTTGGGTGCACGAGTGGCACAGCCAGTAGCGCTGAGATAGCAAAAGCTTCTACTGCTTCGTTGGAATAATAATAGTAGTCCCCACGGTCTAGATAGGTCCGGTTGCTGTTAGCTGGTGCTTCCCGCTGGTATTTCATAAAGCTAACTTCTACGCTCTGCCCTTGACTGAACCGGTATCCGACCAGCACTTGTGCCGGTTTTAGCAGGTAAGGCGAGGAATTTCCGCTACCATGAACCGTCTCCGGCTGCGCGTATTGGTGGTAGGAAGCCTTTACTCCCGCATACCAATAGGAGGAATGGCATGGCAAGGTTTGGGCAGTGGTACTTACGGAATTGCCAGCTACCAGATAGCTGGTAAGGGCGAAGAAGCTGTACAGAAGACGCATGCGAAAGTCTTAAGAGGATATTCGCAAATAAACGTAGCCTCGCCGTCGGTACAGAATCAATATATTGAGAAAGCAGACTTTACAAAATACCGAATGCTGACCTGTTTAAGCGTCTTGTTAAGAGGATAAACACTCTGCCTGTTTTATAGAGGCCTATTACCCCAAAAGAGACGGTTAAATTGGAAGAAGTCTCCTTCGTAATAAGGGACTTTTCAGTCAATAGGATGCTACGAAATAGCTGGCAGCAAAGACATCGCACCAGGTGCTAACTAATATGCCACTATGCTCCTAGGCTACCTGGCCACTACGACGGCAGCAAATCAATCCAGCCGTCTTCACTCACCACCACGGCCAGCACCGGATACTGGCTGCTGTTCACGTAGCGCAGGGCCGAATTGAAGCGGGAGCCGCGCGAGGAGTCGCCTTTAGCCGTGGCCAAGCCATCGAGGATGGCGCCGATGGCGTGGCATACCCCGTTGGGCTCGATGAGCACGGCCCCGTCGATATTGGTGACGAGGCGCAGCACGGTGGGCGTCATGATGCGCGGCACCACCCGGAAGCATTGGCGCGTGAGGCGCTGCGCCTCGTGGGCCGCCCCGGTGGTGATGACCAGAATGGTACCGTTGGGCTGCGTGGTGGCTTTCTGGGCTAAGTCCCAGAGGTATTCGATGCTATCCGGGTTGAGGGATGGAAACACGATGCGCACAATGCGGGCAAAGTTGTCGGCGGCCACGCGGCCCTGCGGCAGGCGAGGGGTGTTGCTCACCACGCGCATGAGCACGTGGCCGGCGTGGCTCATTTCCCAGCTGTAGTGGTTGGTGAAATGTACCGTCACCAGCGGCTCGTACTGCGCGTCCGATTCCGGCACCAGTTGGCCCAGCCCAAACACATGCGAGGCATCCGAAATCAGGGCCGTGTGGCCCTCGCTCAGCTCCAGCAGCTTGCGAATGGAGCGGTGGTCGCGCATGGGCACCGGGGTTTCCAGCGTGAGCACCGGCACCACGGCCGGGTGCAGGCGCCGGCTAATCAGCATCGTCCCAATGCCCTCGTCGCCCTCGTGGCGCAAAGCCGCCACGCCGTTGCAGGCGTCGTAGAGGCCGTGGGTGCCGGCCGGGGCCACCCGCAGCATCAGCCGCCGCCCGGCCGAGCGCAGCAGCTCGTTGTAGTCGCGGTCGAGCACGGGTTGGTCGTTGTCGGCCGTGTCGGCTTCGCGCAGGGCGCGGGAGCAGTCGTGCAGAAACTCCAGCACGGCCGCGTGGGGCAGGTTGGCGGGGCGTCCGGCCCCAGGTTTGGGCAAGGCATAATAACCGTCGTAACAGTCGGCTGCCAGCTGCAACACCACCGTCACCAAATAGCCTTGCAGGCTGACGGGCGTGGAGCAGAACGAGCGGCGGTTTTCCTGGCGGCTGGTGGTCAGTTCATGGAGTCGGCTTTCGGTTGCCCGGCACATGAGCTCGTACCAGTGTTGCTTCTCGAACCGGTCGTGGTCGTTGGGGTGCAGGTGATATACCGAGCCCTGCGGGCCGGTATCGGCTTCCAGGGTGGCGGCACTGGTTTTAACTTGCTGAAAGTCAATGGGCGTATAGCGTGTCGAAGCGGGCTCTACTACCACGGCTTCGGGCTCGTCGGCTTCTTTGGCCGAGGCGAACCCCAAAAGAAACACCTCGGGCCGCAGGTTGCGGTCGAGCAGATTAAAAACCCCCTCGGCAAAGAGCTGGGCAGAAACGCGAAACAGGCTTTGGTGTTCCCACATGGGCAAATTCAGAACGGCCAGGCCCCGTTGCGGGCCCAACTTCAGCCCGAACTACGGAAAAAACGGCTGGATAGTGGCGTAGCAAAACAAATTTCCTCGTTTAGGGCTTCTCGCACTCCGCCCAAAGCTGTATCTTCGGGCTAGCGCCGGCCGCTTTTTTCCACCCTCCATCCGTGCAAGCCTATGCTCTTTGTCGACATGCTTTTCGTGATGGCGGTGGCCATTTCCTTCATCCCGATTCTGACCGGCTACTGTGCCCACAGCCGGGGACGCTCGTTCTGGCTGTGGTTCGTGCTGGGCTGGGTGCTGCCGCTGGTTTCGTTTTTCCTGCTCTTTGCCCTCATCGCGCGCGACGAGCTCAACCCCGGCCGTCGCTTGCTGGCCGAAGCCCGCGGCATCCTCCGCGAAGCCGAAGCCCGCGCCAAAACCGAAGCCGAGCAGCGAAATCTGTAGAACCCGATGGTCGGTTAAGGCTTCTATTACAGTTGTTTAGCTATTGTTCTGAACTGCCACGGGCCAGCTGGCTACCAATTATTGCCTGCGCCACCCAGGCGCCGGTGCTGAAGCAGCCTTGCAGCAGATAGCCGCCCGTAGGCGCTTCCCAGTCTAGCATTTCCCCGGCCACGTAGGTGCCCGGCCTTTGCCGCAGCATCAAATGCTCGTCTACCGCCTCGAAAGCTACCCCACCGGCCGTTGAAATAGCCTCTTCCAGCGGGCGCAGTCCCGTCACATTCAGCGGAATGGCGACCAGCAGCCGCGCCAATTCTTCCGGCCCCAGGGTTGCCACATCGGCCCGAACCTCCCGCAGCAGCGTCGGCACCGGTGCCCCCAGGTGGAGTGCCTTTTTAAGAAATTCCGCGAACGAAAGTTTCCCTCTGGGCTGCTTCAGTTTCAGCAGCAGGGCAGCAGGAGACAAGTCGGGCTTTAGGTTTAAATGCAGGGTGGCTGGACCGCTGCCGGCCAGTGCCGCCCGAACTTGGGGCGTAAGCGCATACACCGGCGTGCCCTCTACGCCATACGCAGTCAGCATAATTTCCCCGCGAATGGCCGGCCCGTCGTTCACCCGCAGTGCAATGTTCTTGAGCGGTGTCCGCCCAATTTTGTCGCGGACAAACATTGACCATGCCAGCTCGGCGCCGCAATTGGCCGGCGCAAAAGGCACCACCGGCACCCCGATGTTCTGCAACAGCGGCGCCCAGGCCCCATCAGAGCCGGTTTTGGTCCAACTACCCCCACCCAGGGCCAGCACAGTGGCCTCGGGTTCCAGGGTAAATTCCTGGCCTGCTCCTTCACGCTCATTGCGCATGCGCAGGCCGGCGGCCCCTACAAAGCCCAGCCAGCGGTGCCGGGTATTGATTTCCACGCCCAACGCACGCAGCCGGCCCAGCCAAGCCCTGAGCACAGCGGCCGGCTTGTGCGCCGCCACCGGAAATACCCGTCCGCTGCTGCCTACAAAGGTTTCAATGCCCAAATCAGCGGCCCAGGCCCGCAAGTCATTCGGCGAAAAATGGTGGAGTAAGCCAGCAAACCGGCCCGCCTCTTGCCCATATCGTTCGCTAAAGGCGGCTATTTCTTCCGCATTGCTCAGGTTGAAGCCCCCGTGTCCGGCTACCAGAAATTTCCGCCCCACCGTAGCTTGGGCCTCGTAAAGCTGCACGGCCATGCCAGCTTCGGCCAGCTGCTGGGCCGCCATAAGCCCGGCCGGCCCACCGCCTATTATCGCTACGCTAAATGAAGAATGAGGAATGAGGAATGAAGAATTAACGGTGAAGAGATGCAAAAGAACAACGTCCCAAATTTAAATTCCTCATTCCTCATTAAGCGTAGCGTCAGGCCTCACTTTCCTGGATGAGCTGGCGTCGGTACCGGGCCAGAATGGCCGATTTCAGAATGAAGCCCAGGTAGCGGCCATCTTCCTCGCACACCGGCAGGGCCCAGGCGCCGTGGCGGTCGAGCAGGCCCAGGGTATGCTCCAAATCATCGGTGGGGCCCACCACGGCCGGAGCGGGTCGCATCAATTCGCGCACTTTGGTAGTAGCATAATGGGCATCGTCGAACAGCGCATCGCGCACCGAATCGAGGCTGACCACGCCCAGCAGCCGGCCCCCGGCCGCCACCACCGGAAACAAGTTGCGCGAGGCGTGCCGAAATATGTCCACCAGCTCGCCCAGCGTGGTGGTGGGCCGCACCGGAATGAAGTCGGTTTCGAGCAGCTTGCGGGGGTCGAGCTGGGCCAGCAGGCCTCGGTCGCGGTTGGCATACACATCCACGCCCCGGGCCGTAAGCTTGCGCGTGTACACCGAGTACGGCTCGAAGTATTTGGTAATCAGATAAGAAGAGCTGCTAACCACCATCAGCGGCACAAACAGCGCGTAGCCGCCCGTGATTTCGGCAATGAGGAAGATGGCCGTGAGCGGCGCATGAATGACGCCCGCCAGCGTGCCCGCCATGCCCAGCACCACAAAATGCACTTCCGGAATGTGAATCAGCCCGCTCAGATTGATGAGGCGGGCAAAGAAAAAACCGGCCATTGCCCCCGCAAAGAGCGACGAGCCAAACATGCCCCCGTTGCCGCCACTGCCCACCGTAATGCTGGTGGCCACCACCTTCAGCAGCATGCTGAACAGCACCAATACCAACAAAAGCCAGGGGTTGTTGTCCTGATACACCGAAAAAATACTGCCGTCGGTCAGGCGTTCTGCGTGGCCGCCCAGCAGCAGCTGCACCGTGTTGTACCCCTCGCCGTAAAGCGTTGGAAACAAGAAAATCAGCCCCCCCAGCAGGGCGCCGCCCACCAGCACTTTGCGCCAGTCCAGCCCCGGCCAGCGCTCAAAAAAATGGTCGAACCAATGGTAGGTCCGAATCATATACACCGAGAAGAAAGCCGTAAATAGCCCCAGCAGGATGTAAAACGGCACCGCATCCACGGGCCAACTGGTGGTAATGAGCACGAACGGCTGGCCCTCGTACAACGCCTTCGACACCACCGTGGCCGTGGCCGAAGAAATAAGCAGCGGAATGAAATACTGCGCGGGCAGCTCCAGCAGAATGGTTTCGACGGCAAACAGCACGCCCGCAATGGGCGAATTGAAAATAGCGGCCACGCCCGCCGCGGCGCCGCAGCCCGTGAGCAGGCGGCGCCGACGGCGGTCCAGGTGCAGCACGCGCCCGGCGTTGGAGCCCAGCGCAGCCCCGGTGACCGAAATGGGGGCCTCCGTGCCGGCCGAGCCCCCAAAGGTGACCGTCAGGAAAGCCGTAATCAGCTGCGAGTAAATCTTGGAGCGCGGCACCACGCTGCCTTCCCGCGCCGTGTTGTAGATGATGGGTGCAATGCCCCGGCCCAACTGCCCGCCCAGGAAGAGCTTGGTAAAGAGCACCGTAAGCGCGATGCCGATAACCGGGTACACCGAAAGCGCAAACACCCGGCTGGGCTCCGAAATCCCTTGCTTCAGCATTTCCTGCCCCCAATGCACCGAATTCTTAAGCGCAACGGCTGCCAGGCCTGCACCCGCGCCCACCAGCACACTCAGAATGAGCATGTACATCCGCTCGCTGATGTGGCGCGCACGCCACACAAGCAGCGGACGCAACAGGCGATGAACGGCGTGGTGAGGCATAGACGGGCAGCACAAGGAACCCCATTACCAACGCAAAAGTGGCGCTGATAGATGTAATCCCTGTTGTGTGGGTTTCGGGCTTACGGTCAGGTGTTTGCAATTAGCGCTTTAATTTACGCTTCGATAATGAGTGAAGCATGAATGCTGGCAGCACACCGGTGGCAATGCATCGCTGGAGGCACAGCCACCGGTGTGCTGCCAGCATTCCTTTATTTCTGCGCCGGAATGATGGTGATGTACGTCTGCTTAAGGTGTTCGCCCAATTGCACCAGGTTATCGTCGTGCTCATACAGCAGGTTGCGCCACAGGCTCTGGATGAGCAGCAGAAGCTGGAGCGTTGTCATTTTCGGGTTGTCAACGCCAAGCTCCACAAACGCCTGCCTTAGTAAGCTGTCGATGGGGCTCATGAAGCGCTGGAAATATTTCTGCACCAGCGGCTTGTTAAATTCCTTGTCCTGTACCTTCCAGAAATCGGGTTCTTCCTGCACCAGCTTGTAAGGCAGGTCGATGATGTTTTCGATAAGGACGCGAGGGTTTTTCTCCGTCAGGATGCCGCGGTTGGCCTCCACAATGCGCTGAAAGCCCTGCTTAATGAGGTATTCGAACAGCTTTTCCTTGCTGAGAAAGTACTTGAAAAGCAATGCTTCCGACACCCCGGCATTGCGCGAAATCAGTAGGGTGGAAGTGTCGTCGTAGCCGCGTTCGCCAAACAGGCGCAGGGCGGATTGCTCAATTTTAGAATGACTGGTCATAACCTAAACCGTATAAAAACAGATAGCCGAAGAAGATGCTGCTGCGCTGCAAAGCAGGCAGAGGCTTTGGCAAATAACGGGCTATCGACGGAATAGACGAGCCTGAATACCATTTGGCCACACCTGCACCGCCACTCCATCAGGCAGAAGGACGAGCTGCATCCGCCTGCTTACCAGGCGCAAAGCCCTTGGTTGACGCCTTAAAAAATACAGCCGACCAAATCGAAGAGCGTTCGATTTAGCCGGCTGCAATATGCTGAACCCAAAGTCGGGCGCTTCTAGGGCGAAGGCCAACGGTTTCAGCTAAGTTTGCCAGACGGGGTGGGAGTTCATCTGGTTAAACAGGACGTGGGAATTTGGTTATCAGGACGAACGGGTGAGATATCGTGTGACAACGGGACAAAGGTAGTAGAGGAATTTACTTGTATGGATGAGTGCCAGCTCACTATTTGTAAGTGAACACTCACGTTATTGTAAATCAGTGAAATAATTATTGGTTTGTATGGTATTATTGACGAAAGGGCTCGAGGGCTTGCCTAGTTTGGGGTAATTTCCCGTCATTTGCTGAGCATACTCCGGCCCCAAACGGTACAAAACCGCGGCGGTTGCCGGGCGTTTTCCGGCACTCTTTTCATAGTACCCCTTGCTTACGGTGCGAGCAAGGCCTGACAACAAACGATTGGGCTCATTGGCCATGCTCCGCTCACCGGTTTAAGCCGGCCCTAAGTTAGGGCGCAACATGCGCACAACTTTTCGCGTGAGTTATTATATTGTGAATTTATTCCTATATAATATGTTTATTGTTTTTACTGCGATAATTCCCATAAAATTCACAAAATATTCCCACTCTATTTTATGATATGTGGGAATTTAGTAGTTGATTTGCCGGTGCAACTTTAAGCGCTGCATTTGAACGCTCACGGTTTGGTTTCGAGCGGTTTTTCTGATTGGCCTTTGCCTGCGGCACGCAGCAAGTATCTGTTATTTTCAGGTAGTTCAAGCTTTTATCGTCTATTCGCAGCTACAACTAAGGGACGGCTATAAGCATTTTGCTGAACCATTCATATAAATAGCTCCTGGTATGCATCCAAAGCTTGAAAGGCCCCTATTGCTTTAAAGTAAGTACCCCGTCGGCATGACATCATCATGTCATTGCGATGCCTGTTCGGGGCCCATAGTTTTGCCTTGGTAATCATTCTGCTTCCTCTCACCTTTTTTTTAAGCTATGTCAAAGAAGATACTTGCCATCCTGTCTGAATACGGATACTGGGGCATCGAACTAGTCGCTCCGCTTACGAAGTTGGAAGAGGCAGGCTACACGGTCGAGTTCATGACGCCGACCGGCAAAAAAGCTGAAGCCCTGCCCCCGAGTTACGACACGACTTACGTTGACCCGCCCCTGGGTGTATGCGTGACTACCCCGCAGGCTGCCGAGATGGTGAAAGCTTTTGAAGCCACCAACCGCCTGGAAGAGCGCCGCAACATGTCGGAAGTGGTGCCGGAGCGCCCGTATTTCTCTACCCCTGATTTTCTGCGCAAGTTTGAGAAGTATTTCTCCGACGTGAAGGAGGCGCAGGAGCAACTCACCGAAGAGTATGCCGGGTTGCTGCTGGTGGGTGGCAGCGGGCCCATCATCGACATGGTGAACAACCAGCGGGTGCACGACATCATTCTGGGTTTCTACAAGAAAAGAATGCCGATTGGTGCCATCTGCTACGGCGTGGCTCCGCTGGTTTTTGCCCGCGATTTCAACGAGCGGCGCTCCATCATCAAAGGCAAGCACGTTACCGGCCACTGCATTGAGTACGACTACCACGATGGTACGGGCTTCCTGCACACCGATTTGAACATGGGCCCGCCCCCGTACGTGCTCGAGTACATCCTGGCCGACGCGGTAGGGCCCGAAGGCCAGTACCACGGCAATTTTGGCAAGGAAACCTCAGTGATTGTGGATTATCCGTTCATCACGGCCCGGTCGCTGCAATGCTCTTTCGAGTTTGGCGACCAGATGGTAGCGGTGCTGGATAAAGGGGTGACGCGCTATGGCTGGTAGCCCCACTCAGCAAGCGGTTGCGGAGCCACTGGTTAACAGCGGCTCGGTGGACAACCATTCGCCTTCGGCTCCGAAAACCGGTAATCAAAAGATTATCGAGCAGTTTCTGGCCGATGGCATGGACCACATGTACGGCAACCCCGGCACGGTAGAGCAGGGTTTTCTGGACGCGCTGGCCGAGTACCCGGCCATGAAGTACATCCTCACGCTACAGGAAACCATTGCCGTGATGATGGCCGACGGCCATGCGCGTGCCACCCAGAAGCCGACCCTCGTGCAGCTTCACAGCTCGCCGGGCATCGGCAACGCGGTGGGCGCCCTGTATCAGGCCAAGCGGGGCCATGCACCGTTGGTGGTTATCGGCTCTGATGCCGGCATCCGCTACGCCAACATGGACGCGCAGATGGCCAACGACCTGGTGGCCATGATGGCGCCCGTAACCAAATACTCGGCGATGGTGATGTCGCCGCAGTCGCTGTTGCGGACGTTGCGTCGGGCTATTAAAATAGCGGCTACTCCGCCCATGGGTCCGGTGTACCTGTGCCTGCCGATGGACGTGCTGGATGCCATCAACGAAGAAGTTGTGGTGCCCACCAGCTTGCCCTCAACTCGTGTAGCGCCCGCGCCGGAGCTGATTGAGGAGGCGGCCCGCCTGCTGTTGGCGGCCGAAGTGCCCATGATTTTTGCCGGGGATGGCGTGGCCTACTCCGGCGCCAACAGCGAACTGGCCCATGTGGCCGAACTGCTGGGCGCGGAGGTGTACGGCGTTGAATTTGGTGACACGTTCATCGACAATACCCACCCGCTCTACAAGGGCACCACCGGCCACATGTTTGGCGAATACAGCTACCCCATCACCAGCAAGGGCGACGCCAACCTGATAGTGGGTACCTACGTGCTGCCAGAGGTATTTCCGCGACTGGAAGACATCTGGAAGCCGGGCGCCAAAGTGGTGCATTTCGACTTGAATGCCTACGAAATCGCCAAGAACCACCATGTAGACCTTGGCGTGGTGAGTGACCCCAAACTATCCTTGCAGGCCCTGGCAACTGCCTTGGAAAAGCAGCGCACCCCCGCGCAGCAACAGGCCGCCGAAAGCCGCTTGCAAGCGGCCCGCGAGGCCAAGCAAGCCGCTGCCAAACCCGCTGCAACGCCTGAAACCAATTCGGGCGAGGCCAAGCGACTGAAGATGTCTCAGTTTGCCGACGTGCTGGCGCAGAAAGTGCCTGCCGATGTTATCATCTTTGACGAAGCCCTCACTAGTTCGCCGGCGGTGCAGCATGCCATTCCGCCGCGTGCGCCCGGCTCTTACTTCACCACGCGGGGTGGCTCGCTGGGAGTAGGTTTTCCGGGGGCCATTGGGGTAAAGCTGGTGCACCCGAACAAGACGGTTATCGGCTTCTCGGGGGATGGTGGCAGCATGTACACCATTCAGGCCTTGTGGTCGGCCGTGCGGCATAACGCCGGCGCGAAGTTCGTGGTGTGCAACAACGGCTCCTACAAGCTGCTGCAACTCAACATTGATGTGTATTGGCAGGAGCGGGGCATTGCGGCGCATAACCACCCGCTTTCATTCGACCTTTCGCATCCGCCCATTCACTTCGCCGACCTCGCCAAGTCCCTGGGGGTTGACGCGGTGCGGGTGGAAACGGAGGCTGAAATCGGTCCGGCTATCGACCGCATGCTGGCCGATGACAAGCCCTTCCTGATTGACCTAGTGCTCGAAGGCAATTTCCACCCGGATTTGATTCAAGCGGTTTGCTCGCAGTCGGGTTCGTAGCCAATGGCTGACTCCTTTCTTTCCTTTCTTCTGCATTAAAGTTTTTACTCACTTAGCCATGGCATCTTCTTGTCATTACGTGGTTATCGGTGCTGGAGCATCGGGTAGCGTCGTGGCCAACCGTCTCAGTAAAAATCCTGATTGTCAGGTAGTTGTGCTTGAGGCGGGCGACTGGGACTTTGAACCGGATGTGACCAATCCCGGTGGGTTTGTGGAGCTTTGGGGCTCGAGGGTAGACTGGGCCCTGCCCACTACCCCGCAGGCTGGCCTGGCCAACCGGGAAATCACCATCAACCAAGGTAAAGTGGTGGGTGGCAGCACCTGCATCAATGCCATGATGTATGTGCGAGGCAACCCGGCCAACTTCGACCAGTGGGCCGCTCAGGGAGCTACCGGCTGGAGCTACGCCGATGTGCTGCCGTATTTTAAAAAGATTGAAAATTACGAAGGTGGAGCCTCGGCTTACCACGGCGACCAGGGTGAAATTTGGGTGCGCGATTGTCCTGATGAAGTGTCGCGCTCCGACGAGTTTTTGCAGGGTGCGGTAGAGCTGGGCTACGATGGTCCTCGCTGGGACTATAATGGCGAACGCCAGGAAAACGGCGCCGGTTTTTTGCAGTTTCACATCACGCCCGACAACCAGCGCGATACCAGTGCCCTCTCATTCTTGCAGCCCATCCAGGAGCGTCCGAATTTGACCATCATTACCGGGGCGCAGGTAACGCGCATCGTGGTGGAAAACGGCCGCGCTGTGGGGGTGGAGTACCAAATCAAAGATGAGTTGGTGACCTTGGCGGTGGAAAAAGAAGTGGTGCTGAGCGCCGGAGCCCTGCAGTCGCCGAAGCTGCTGCTGCTCTCGGGCATTGGCCCGGCCGCGCACCTGGCCGAGGTTGGCATACCGGTGCAGGCAGACCTGCCGGGAGTGGGGCAGAACCTGCAGGACCATGTGCAATTGCCCGTGATATTCCGTAGCCTGGGCGACCGGCCCATGACAACGGTTCTAACTGGTAACGTGCTGTTTGTGAAAACGAAGGAGGAGGCTCCGGCGCCCGATTTGCAACTGAACTATACGCCCAGCATTCCGGCGCCACTGGCGCCGCATCTGCCCGACTTTGGCGGGCCGGTGAGCATTTTTCTGCCCATTCTGGTGCAGCCCAAGAGCGTTGGCGAAGTGCGCCTGCGCTCCGCTGACCCATTGGACAAACCCCTTGTTAACCCTAACTACCTGAGCGACCCGGTCGATATTGAGGTGTTTCACAAGGCGCTGGACCTCATTCGTCGGATAAGCCAAACGGCTGCCTACAGCCCGCTCAACGGCGGCGAGCTGGCTCCCGGCCCCGGCGACCCCGACGGCTTTATCCGTTCGCAGGCTTCGACGCTGTGGCACCCGGCCGGCACGTGCCGCATGGGGCAAGACGAGCTGGCCGTGGTGGACCCGCAACTGCGCGTGCGCGGGGTGGCCGGCCTGCGGGTGGCCGATGCTTCGGTGATGCCCGTCGTAACGAGCGGTAATACCGTGGCGGCCTGTTTTATGATTGGTGAGCGAGCGGCCGAAATGCTGCTGGCGGATGCCTAGTAAATTTTTCTGGCTTTGACGCCGGGCTTTAATTTTTTCACCCTTCACGTACTGAGTACACCTTATCTGCATGGCTGCTAGCAACCCCAATAAGGCGATTTCGCGCCGCTATTTCCACGAAATCATGAACCAGGCCAACGAGGCGACGGCGCATGAGCTTCTCGCGCCGGATTTTGTGTTCACCCTGCCCACGCACCCCGAGCCTTTTGTGGGGCCGGATAGCTTCATCGGGCTGGTGAAAATGCTGCACGATGCTTTTCCCGACTTCTATATCGACCCGCAGGACATGGTAGCCAGCGGCGACTGGGTGGCCACGCGCTGGCTGGGCGGTGGTACGCACACCGGCGGCCCGCTGCTCACAGTAAAAGGCAACGTGGAGGCAAGTGGTAACTTCTTCCAGATTGATGGCATGACCTGGCACACCATTAAGGACGGTAAGATTACCGAATCCATCGGCCATGAAGACACGCTGGGGCTGATGCTGCAACTGGAGGTGATACCATCCCCACCCGCAGCAGCGGCCGAAACCACTGCTGCCCAAAATGAAGCCTTGGTAAAGCGCTACTTCCAGGACATCATGAGCGAGGGCAAACTCGAAGTAATCGAGGAAATTCTCGCGCCCGATTTCGCTTTCATCATCCCTACTCAACCGGAACCCATTGCCAGCTACGAGGCCTTCCGCGGCTTCGTGCAGTACCTACGCAATGCCTTCCCCGACATTAAGTTTACCTCGCTGCGGCAGATTGCGGAAGGCAACAAGGTGGCCAGCCGCTGGTCCATTGAAGGCACGCACAAAGGCGAATTCCTGGGGGCGCCGGCCACCGGCAACCACATCAAGGATTTCGGCATTGACATTTTCACCATTCGCCACGGCAAAATTGTGTCGGTGCATGTGAATGAGAACGACTTCGGGCTGATGCAACAGCTGGGCGCTATTCCGGCCTAGCCAAGCGAAGTCGCGCCGTCGGCGACTCAGATTTCAGACCTGTAGAATACCTTTTTTCTGCATACCTAATGTCCTTAGAAGCAAACAAAGCGGTGGTCATGCGCTACTGGCATGACCTCTGGAACGACAAGCAACGAGGCGTGATTGATGAAATCACGGTGCCGGACCTGAAATTCCATTTCCCGCCCGGCCAGGCCCACCAGCCGCCCACCCTGCACAAGTGGTTTGATACCTCTAGGTCGGCATTTCCCGACGTGCACTTTACGGTGCATGACCTGGTGGCGGAAGGCGATAAGGTAGTGGCGCAGTGGTCGTACGTGGCAAATCACACGGGCGAGTTCCTGGGCCAGCCCGCTACGCAGCGTCGCGTCACCGACCAGGGGCTCAACATGTTCCGCATCGAAGACGGCCGCATTGTCGAAATGTGGATGTCGGGCGACAGCCTGGGCCTGCTCAAGCAATTGGGGATGATTCCGTCCTAAGCCAACGGGAGCTTTTTACACTTTTTTATTCCATACCGTGTCCGCCGCGTTTGCTGATAGTGCTGCTGCCCAAGCTTTTCAGGCCACGCAAGTGAGCTACCTGGAACGGGGCGACGTGGCCGGCCTGCTCCAGGCCTGCTACGCGCCCGATGCGCGGCTGCACACCTTTCAGTTTCGGGCAGACGGGCACGCGGCTATTGGCCAGGTGCTGCAAACCTACCTGAAGCGCCTCGGCCAGTTGGGAAGTCGCTCCATCGACAAGTTTATCACCGGCTCCGACTACATCTGGCTAGAACTGAGCATTCAGCAGCCCACAGGGGAAGAGCCCATCCGCGTGTACGAAGTAAAGTTTGTGCGTGAGGGAAAGATATACCTCCAACTCTTTGGCCTCAAACACGGCACACCGTGGCAGCCCGGCGACTTGGCCAACCTGCCCGTTCCGCCAGCCGACCCGACCACGCATGGCTTTCACCAGCGCTACCTGGAGTACCACCGCATGAGCGACGCCGACGGTCTGGCCGATGACTTTTTTACCGAGGATGCCCAACTGGTGACCGGGCAGGTGAATGTGACCGGCCGCCCGGCTATTCGCCAGCTCTTCACCGATTTGTTTGCCCGTGAATCCGGATTCAAGCCGGTATCGGTTGAAAACATCACCAGCGACGCCGATTACGTGTGGTTTGAAGCCACCGTGGCCAGCAGCCTGGGGATGCGCCAAGTGTATGACGTGATGCTGCGACCGGGAGGCGGGGCCGTGAGCCGGCAGCTCGTGGGCCAGCTAAGCGGTGTGCTGCCCACCGACGCCGCGTTTGGCGCCGCCAGCCGCCAGAACCACCATTGATTCAGAATTACCAAAGATTTTCACCTTTTTTTCCAAAACACCAAATTGTATGTCGACCACTCCCGAACAAAATAATGCGGTTTGCAGAGAATTTTTTGAATCAGCCTGGAATACCGGCAACGTGCGGGCTGACCTGGTGACAGCCGATGCGATGGACCACTCCTTCGTAGGCGGCAAAGCCAAGTCGGAGCCCGGCGTAGCGAGCTTCCAGGGCATTGTGGGCATGTTCCGGCACGCCATGCCCGACATTCACCTCACCATCCTCGATGAGATTTATGCCGCTGACAAAGTGGTGCACCGCTGGAGCCTGACCGGTACCGACACGGGCGGTGTGATGGGCATGCCGCCGAGCGGCAAAAGCCTGACCTTCACGGGTACGACCACGGCCCGCATGGCCGACGGCAAAATTGCCGAGCGCTGGGCCAATGTGGACGAACTGGGCCTGCTGCAGCAGCTGGGCGTGGTGCCTCCTCCTCCCGGCGCCTAAGCCGCCGTCCTCTTTCTCCCCCATCACATCCCGTTCACCCTCAGACCACACGCATGAGTCGCATCGACGAAAATAAGGAGGCCGTCCGCCGCTTCCTGGAAGAAATATGGTCGAAGGGCGACCAGGCCGCCATGGAAGAGGTGTTGGCACCCGATTTCCAGTTTATCCTCGCGTTTGCGCAGCTCGACGGGCGCGAAGCATACAAAAATCTGGTCATCAAGAACCACGAGATTTTTGCGGACCTCACGTACTCGCTGGCCTCGCTCGACGACGTGGTGGCCGACGAGCAAAAGGCCGCAGCCTTCTGGAGCATGTCGACCAGCAACCACCGAGGGACTTGGCGCAATGTGCCGGCCAGCGGCGAGGCCGTGGCCATCAAGGGCATGACCTTTTTCCGCTTCAACGAAGCCGGAAAGATGACCGAGGCCCGGGTGCAAAACGACGTGCTCAAGTTCATGCTCACCATCGGGGGGGTGAAAAAAATGTACGATATCTAACGCCAAACCCAAATAAGCTACTCTTATGGACCGCATCGAACAGAATACTTCCTACCTCCTCCGCTTTTTTGATGAAATCTGGAGCCAGGGCAACATGGAAACCGCCGACGAGATTTGCGACCCCAACTTTCAGTTCATTCTGGCTTTTGCGCACCTTGATGGGCTGGAGGCTTTCAAAGGGCTGGTGAAAAACAATCGCCGCATCTTCGAGAACCTTACCTACAAGACCACGCGCGACGACATCGTGACGACGGAACTGAAGGGCGCGGCGTTCTGGAACATGTCGACCACCAAGCACCAGGACACCTGGCGTAACGTGCCGGCCAGCGGCAACCCCGTTGCTATTAAAGGCATGACGTTTTTCCGCTTCAACGAAGAAGGAAAGCTCACCGAAGCACGGGTGCAAAACGACGTTATCAGCATGATGAAGCAGATTAACGGCATTACCATGCTGTACAACAGCTAGTCGAACAAAGGGTGTGCTGACTGCGGCACGATGTATTTTTTCAACCACATTACCTCATTTTTATGTCCATTGAAGCAAACAAGGCAGTCGTGCGGGCCTACGTCGACGCCATTCTCGTGAATCGTGATTTCAGCAAATTCACGGAGTTCACGGCTCCCGGCTTTTACATCGACCGCTCGGCGGTGCCCGAGGCCATCCAGGGTGCAGATGCGCTGCATTCGCAGATGGATATGCTCTACGGGGCATTTCCCGACCTGGAATTGAAAATTGTTGACATCGTGGCTGAGGGCGATAAAGTGGTGGTCCGCTTCCAGGCGCCTGGCACGCACCTGCATCCGTTTGGTGGCATCGAAGGCACCGGCCGCAAAGCGGTATGGAAAGGCCTGGTGATGTACCACGTGGTGGATGGCAAAATCACCGAAGCCTGGGCTAACTGGGACGACTGGGGGCTGATAAACCAGCTCAAGTAGTTCGCGCAGGCCTGCCGCTTATTTTTTCACTCGTAACGCCTGGTTCATCGTGGATACTCCTACGCTACAGAAGGTGCTAACCCGCCTGCCCAACCTGATTACGTTGTTCTTTTCGCTGACGCTGGTAACCGGATTCCGCTTGTTGAATGACCATTTTCATTGGAACACGGACCCTACTTTCGATACCAGCAACTGGCACGATGCGGTGGTGCTGGCGTCGTTTCTGGTGACCCTCACATTCATCATTACGGCGTGGCTGGGGTTCAGCGTCCTGATTGAGCGAGTGCCTTACGAGCACACTTTTAACCGGTTTTTGTTTGATACGGCCCGCATTGCCGCGTTGTTTCCCATCCTGATGTGGTCGCTGGTGGCCAGCAACCCGACGAAATTCCAGGTGTATGCCTTTGGGCTTTCCGGGTGGCACCTGCTCATGGCGTCGTGGTACATCTGGCCGATGCTGTTCGGCAACGGCTCGCGCACCGGCCAGCGCTCCGACCTTTCCAGCCACGCCATCATCAGCGCCATCTACCTGGCATTGGGCTTGGCATTTTACTTCATGGTGGCCAAAAACTGGGCTACTAATCCGCAGCCGGGCCTGCAATTTGGGCTGGTGCTGCTCACGCTGGCCGTGGTGGCCACCTGGTCGATAACCCGGCTGCTGAACCTGCAGCGCCGCCTGCAATCGGACTTCGCCTCAGCTCCGGTAGCCGCCGCTGCGGCCGCCCGCTAACCTTCACGTTCTACTTTCCCCTCTCATGACCAACGTCCCCAATACCCCCCTGGGCCAGATGTACCGCGAGCACATCCAACACATTCTGGACAAGAACATTGAAGCCCTGCTCGACCAGTACACCGACGACGCGCTGCTCATCAGCAGCTTCTCGAAGGAGCCCGTGATTTACAAGGGCCGGGAGCGCATTAAAGAGCACATGCAGGGCATTCTGGGCATCGATGGCCTGGAAACCGACATCGTGTTCTGGGCCGAAACCGAGGACCCGCAAACGCTCATGATTACCGAGCAGATTACGATGCACACCAAGGGAGGCGATGCCAACATGCGCTTCGCCGACAGCTGGGTGCTGCGCGATGGTCGCATTGCCATCCACTTCGCCGGCATGGTGCAGCACCCCGACGGCTCGCTGGCTTAATCCTTTCCTTCACTCCTGATAGTAACAAATCCGATGCTGACGCAAGAATCAATCTCCGAGATGGTGGCCGACTGGTACCGCAAGCTCGACGTGCACGTGCCGATGGTGGAGGTACTGCCCCTGCTGGCCGACAAAGAACTGGAAATGGTGTTTCCCGAAGCCACCATTTATGGCCACGCCGGCTTTGAGGGCTGGTTTCAGCGGGTTATCCGCATTTTCTTCGATGAGGTGCACACCGTGAAAAAAGCCGATGCCACCATCAACGGCGACACGGCTACCGTGGACGTGATAGTGCAGTGGGAAGCCAGCGTGTGGAACGCACCCGAAGCCAAGAGCAAGCGCATTGTGGCCGACGCCCTCCAGACCTGGGAGGTGAAGACGGGCCCGGCGGGCACCCCCATCATCACGAAATATGTGGTGGATGGCCTGGAGTATCACGAAGGTTCAGCCACCCTTTAATCCGGCGCAAGCCACGGCATCCCAATGGCAGATAACCAACGCCTGCAAGGCAAGAAAATCGGTGTTCTATTCGAAGCCGATTTCTTTGAGAACGAGATTTTCTACTACAAATACCGTTTTCCGGAAGAAGGAGCGGAGCTGCACTTCCTGAGCCGGCTCTGGAACCAGCCGCGCCTCACGTTCCTCGGCCACGAGTACCGCGCCCCCATGGAGTGCTGGGAAAGCTTCGAGAACATGAGCGACGAAGAACTGCGCAGCTACGACGCCATCATCGTGCCCTCGGGCATGGTGAGCGACCGCCTGCGCTACACCGACGACGTGGAGAAAATCCCGCCGGCCACGGAGTTCCTTAAGCGCGCTTTTGCCGAGAAATCCATTCTGAAAGGAATTATCTGCCACGGGCTGTGGCTCACGGCACCGGCAACGGAGCTGGTGAAAGGCCGCCGGCTGGTGTGCCACAACAACCTGATTGGCGATGCCAAGGCCTACGGAGCCGTTTACGTGAACGAAGACGTGGTGGTAGACGGCGATGACCTGGTGACGGGCCGTTCGGGGGGCCATGCCCACCTGTTCGCAAAGAAAATTATCGAAATCCTGGCTGAGCGCTAGGCCCTGATTCTTATGGCAGCAAACGTCCTTTTTTCGCACGTCGCACTTTCGTGTGCCGACCTGGCCCGCACCGAGCAGTTCTACTCCCAGTACTTTGGCTTCCGCCGGGCGCGGACCATTCCGCTGGGGGAGGGCAACGAAATCGTCTTTCTGAAAAACAGCCATTCCGTGTACCTGGAGCTGTTCCGGGCCGATGCGGAGCGGCCTGCTGGCCTGCCTCGCTTTGAGGGCGACGGGCCCCACTACACCGGTATTCGGCACCTGGCTTTCCAGGTTGACAGCGTGGACGACACCTTAGCGGCGCTGGGTAATGCCGCCGACGTGACGTTGGGGCCGCTGGATTTTGATGCCTTTATTCCCGGCTGGCGCACGGTATGGGTTCGCGACCCCGACGGCAACATCGTCGAAATCAGCCAGGGCTATACCGACCAAGAGTAGTCCCTTGTTTTCTGCAAACATCCATTCTTCACATCATCCTCTTACCTTCTTTTCGTCAATGGAACCCACTACTCCCGCGTTGGTAACCGACCAACAACCCATCCCGCCGCACACGGCTTCGATGAAAATTGACTTCACGTTCTCGGACACCATCTCGGGCTACGTGGTGGAGTTTTCGCGCGAAGACCGTTCGTTCGTCATCGAAACGTCGGACGGCCGCCGCTACACCGAGAGCCTGACGGCCAGCACCTTTGCCCGCACCGTGCGCAACCTCGACGAGGGCTGGCAGGATGCTGGCGGCGTGATGCTGGAACTGCTCTCGACCAAGGGCCAGTACGTGCACACCTACGGCACGTTCTACCCGAGCGCCGATGGCGACGGCGAGCCCGCGTTTGAGGTGCAGTTCATGATTTTCCCGAGCACTACGCCCAAGGCGTACCGTCAGGAAGACCAGGATTGGTGGATTCGGCAAATCAGCTCCATTGCCACGAGCTACCTGAAATGGCAGTTCAACTACCCCGAGCAGCCCATTGACTACCACAACTACCGCACCATGCTGCACCTGGGCGGGGCCAAGCAGGGCGACTACCTGCAGGAAACCGACACCATCTCGCGCATGGTCTACGGTTTTGCGTCGGCCTACATGCTCACCGGCAAGGATGAGTACCTGGAAGGCGCCGAGAAAGGCACCAACTACCTGCGCGACCACATGCGCTTCTTCGACCAGGACGAGGACCTCGTGTACTGGTACCACGGCCTGAAAGTGGACGGCCAAAAAGAAACCAAGCTGCTGACCTCGGAATTCGGTGATGACTTCTATTCCATCCCGATGTACGAGCAGATTTATGCCCTGGCCGGCCCCACGCAGACCTTCCGCCTCACCGGCGACAAGCGCATTCTGTCGGACATCGAGAAGACCATCGACCTGTTCGAGAAGTACTACAAGGACGAAGAAGGCGGCGGCTACTTCTCCCACCTTGAGCCCATTGGCATGGACCCCCGCGCCGAGAGCCTGGCCCACAACCGCGCCCGCAAAAATTGGAACTCGGTGGGCGACCACGCGCCGGCTTACCTGGTGAACCTCTACCTGGCCACCGGCGAGGAGAAGTACGCCGACTTCCTGGAATACACCTTCGACACCATCACCAAATACTTCCCTGACTACGAAAATAGCCCCTTCGTGCAGGAGAAGTTCATGGAAGACTGGAGCAAGGACCAGAGCTGGGGCTGGCAGCAAAACCGCGCCGTAGTGGGCCACAACCTCAAGATTTCGTGGAACCTGATGCGGATGCAGTCGCTGCGCCCCAAGCAGGAATACATCGACTTCGCCCGCAAAATTGCCGACATCATGCCCGCAGCTGGCTCCGACCAGCAGCGCGGTGGCTGGTACGACGTGGTAGAGCGCGTGGACAAGCGCGGCAAGCACCACAAGTTTGTGTGGCACGACCGGAAGGCGTGGTGGCAGCAGGAGCAGGCCATCCTGGCCTACATGATTCTGCACGGCATTGAAGGCGACGCCGAGTACCTGAAGCAGGCCCGCGAAGCCGCTTCGTTCTACAACGCCTACTTCCTCGACAACGACGATGGCGGCGTGTACTTCAACGTGCTTTCGAACGGCATGCCCTACCTGCTGGGCACGGAGCGCTTCAAAGGCAGCCACTCGATGAGTGCTTACCACAGCACCGAGCTGTGTTTCCTCTCGACGGTGTACACCAACCTGCTCATCACCAAGGAGCCCACGTACTTCTATTTCAAGCCGTACCCCAACGCCTTTAAGGATAACCTGCTGTTGGTGTCGCCCGATATTCTGCCCAAAGGCAGCGTGCGCATTACGGAATGTTTCATCGACGACCAGCCCTACACCAACTTCGACGCCGACGCGCTGAGCGTGACGCTGCCCGACACCGACAAGCAGGTGCGGGTGAAAGTGCTGCTGACGCCGGTTAAATAATTTACCAATACCCCGCTTAACTCCTCTTGAGTATGAACGCAACATCCAGCACCGTCGATGGCATTACCGTGATTACGGCGGAAGGCAGCATCGACAGCAAAACGGCTTCCGCTTTTGAAAGTACGGCCATTGGGGCCGTGCAGGGCCAGAGCCAGGTCATCATCGACCTCACGAAAGTGGACTTCCTGTCGAGCGCCGGCCTGCGTGTGCTCTTAGTAGCGTACCGCCAGGTAAAAGCCAGAAACGGCAAGGTTGTGCTCGTGGGTACATCGGAAGAAATTCAGGATGTCATGAGCGACACGGGCTTCCTCGGCTACTTCGTCACGGTAGATACCCTGGCCGAAGGGCTGGCTACCCTCAAAGCAGCCTAGTACGATGGCTACCAAACCCAAAAACGCAGCGGCGGCCGAGCCCCAGGCTCCCGCCGCTGCCAAGCCGGCCGCCAAGCCCCGCGCGTCCAAGGCGGCCCCCGCCGCTACGGATACGCCCCTGGTGTCGCCGGCCGCCAAAGCCAAGGCTAGCAAAGCCGCCAAAGCGCCTACTACCGTGATAGTAGCGCCCGAAACGGCCGTGGTCGGCATTGCCCAAACCGTGGCCGATACGTACTCTTCGGATACGCGCATCGACTATTACCCCACGCACGAGCACGAGGGCATTAAGTTTCGGCGCGGCCATGTGCTGCCCTTTGGGGCCACGTCCGTGACGGGTGGAGTGAATTTCAGCATCTATTCGGCTTCCGCTACCGACTGCACCCTGGTGCTGTTTGACCGAGGCGCCGAGCAGCCGTACGCCGAAATTCAGTTTCCCGATGAGTTCCGGGTGGGCAACGTGTACAGCATGATTGTGTTCGACCTCGATTTTGAGCGGCTCGAATACGGTTTCCGGATGGGTGGGCCTTACAACCCGGCTGCCGGCCACTGGTTCGACAAAACCAAGATTCTGAGCGACCCTTATGCCAAAGTAATTGGCGGGCGCAACGCCTGGATGGCGCCGCCCGACTGGGACAACGTGTACCCGTACCGCTCGCGCCTGGCCTTTGCCGACTTCGACTGGGAAAACGACCACCCGCTCGAAACGCCCATCGAAGACCTGATTGTGTACGAGATGCACGTGCGCGGCTTCACCCAGCACCCGTCGTCGGGCCTCAAAAACCGGGGTACGTTCAGCGCGCTCAAGGCCAAGATTCCTTACCTGAAGGAACTGGGCGTGAACTGCGTGGAGCTGCTGCCCATCTACGAGTTTGATGAGTGGGAAGGAACCAAGCCCAACCCCGTAACCGGCGAGCCACTGGTGAACTACTGGGGCTACAGCACGGTCAACTTCTTCTCGCCCAAAGCGGGCTACGCGGCCACCGGCAAGTACGGGATGCAGGTCGATGAGCTGAAAACGCTCATCAAGGAGCTGCACAAAAACGGCATCGAGGTGCTGCTCGACGTGGTGTTCAACCATACCGCCGAGGGCGACCACCGCGGCCACACCATCTCGTTCCGGGGCGTCGACAACAAGACGTACTACATGCTGACGCCGGAGGGCTACTACTTCAACTTCTCCGGCACCGGCAACACCCTGAACTGCAACCACCCCGTGGTGCGCAACATGGTGCTCGACTGCCTGCGCTACTGGGCATCGGAGTACCACATCGACGGCTTCCGCTTCGATTTGGCCGCTATTTTGGGCCGCGCCCAGGATGGCAGCCCGCTCAGCAACCCGCCGCTGCTGGAATCCCTCGCCTACGACCCCATTCTGGCCAAGTGCAAGCTCATTGCTGAGGCTTGGGACGCTGGTGGACTGTACCAGGTGGGCTCGTTTCCGAACTACGACCGGTGGGCCGAGTGGAACGGCAAGTTCCGCGACGACACCCGCCAGTTTCTGAAGGGCGACGAGGCCAAGGTGGGTCCCATGAAGGAGCGCATCATGGGCTCGCCCGACCTCTACAGCGAGCGGGGGCCCACGGCCAGCATCAACTTCATTACCTGCCACGACGGCTTTACCATGTACGACATGGTGGCCTACAACGAGAAGCACAACGAAGCCAACGGCGAAGACAACAACGACGGTGGCAACGACAACGACTCGTGGAACTGCGGCTGGGAAGGCGAAACCGATGACGAAGGCATCAATTTCCTGCGTCACAAGCAGATTAAGAATGCCCTGACCATGCTGCTCGTCAGCCAGGGCGTGCCCATGCTGCTGATGGGCGACGAAGTGGGCCGCACCCAGCGCGGCAACAACAACACCTATTGCCAGGACAACGACCTGAACTGGCTGAACTGGGACAACCTGAAGACCAACGCCGACCTCTTCAACTTTGCCAAGGAGATGACGCGCTTCCGGCGCAACCACCCGGTGCTGCGCAGCCCGGTGCACTTCCAGCACCGCGACTACGTGGGCAGCGGCTACCCCGACATCAGTTTCCACGGCACCCAGGCCTGGCACAGCGACAGCGACGCTTCGTCGCGCGCCTTCGCCTTCATGCTCTGCGGCGACCACGCCAAGCAGGGCATCGTGAAAGACAGCATGGTGTACGTGGCCCTGAACATGTACTGGGACGCGCTGGACTTTGAAATACCCGGCCTGTCGCACGACCGGCAGTGGCACGTGTTTGCCAACACGGCCCTGGCCGCGCCCGATGACATTCATGCCAATGGCACCGAAGTGCGGCTCGAAAACCAGCAAAACATCCTGGTTGGCCCGCGCAGCATTGTCGTGCTCATCGGCAAATAGGTTGTCAGTTGCTGGTTGTCAGTTGCCAGTTCGTGCACGAGTAGCCAGAACAAACGGATAACCTGCAACTGACAACTAACAACCAGCAACTGACATCTAATAATCATAACCCACTCAACACGCCCTCCTCATGAGCCTGACCATTACGGCGGAAGCCAAGAAAATTGCCAAAATCACCCTGACGGGCGAAGTGGATTCGCTGACTGCCCGCGAGTTTCAGAAAGAAATCGAGCGCATGGCGGCCGAAGCCCCCGATGAACTCATCCTGGTAGCCAAGGACCTGGATTTCATTTCCTCAGCTGGCTTGCGGGTGCTTATCTTCGCTAAGCAGAAACTGGGCACGCACCTGAACGTGTACGTGGTTGGCGCGCAGCCTTCCGTGGTGGAAACGATGGTAAAAACCGGGCTCGACAACAGCTTTAACATCGTCGACCACTACCTGTAGGCCTTCACTGCCTGCAATGTACTGAGGCAGTAGCCACCGCTTTCGTGGCGGTGGCTACTGCCTCAGTTTGCATAATACCCCCTTTTTGCATATCGGTTTTACTATTTTCAAAACGCATGGAACGCACGACGTTTCCCGGTACGCTCGACTCGCTGGAAGGCATCCGGCTGGTAGTGAAAGAGCAGGCCCAACAAGCCGGACTGGCCAAAAAGCCGACGTACGCCCTGTTGTTGGCGGTCGATGAGATTGCGACCAACATCATTACCCACGGCTACGACGAAAACGGCGGCTCCGGCCCCGTCGACGTGCTGATTTCGCACGCCGACGGCAAGCTCAGCGTGACGCTGGAAGACGACGCCGTGGCTTTCGACCCCCTGAAACACACGCTGCCCGACGAGCAATTCTTTGCGCAGCCGCTGGAAAACCGGCCCATCGGTGGCATGGGCATTCATTTGACTCTAAACGGAGTAGATGAATTCAAATATGAGTATGTGAACCATCGCAACCGCAATACCTTTATCATGAAAACGGAGCCTGCCAGCGCTCCGGCCTAATTGCTTTTTGTCGCTTGGGCAAGCGGGAGCGGCATGCCGCTCCCGCTTGCCCACCTAATTGTAGCTTGAAATGATTGACTCTTACAACAAAGTAGCCCATTCCAACCCGTTTCCGGGATTGCGGAGCTTTGATTTGGAAGATTCCAGTCTGTTTTTTGGGCGCGACAGTCAAATTGCCGAGCTCAAGCAGAAACTTGCTCGTTCGCGGTTTCTGGCCATCATTGGCTCCTCGGGCAGCGGCAAATCATCGGTAGTGAAAGCAGGGCTGATTCCGCAGCTCACGGCTAGCCAGGCCACCGGTGCCCAGCAGGAGTGGAAGGTGGCGTATTTCACACCGGAGGCCACGCCTATTCGCAATTTAGCCTTGGCGCTGCACCAAACGTTCAGCCTCCACAACCGGGCGTTTTCGGTGGCGTACCCGCCAGAGGAAATTGAGCGGCTGCTGCTGACTAGTCCCGCCACCGTAATTGAATGGTGTGCCGAAACCAATCTGCTCATTTTCATCGACCAGTTCGAAGAACTGTTCCGCTACCAGCAGGAGCAGCGCAGCCGTCGTGAGGTGGCCCAGTTCGTTAGCCTGCTGCTGAACTTCAGCCGCCACCCCAACTATCCGGTGTACGTGGTGCTAACCATGCGCTCCGACTACCTGGATGAATGCACCGATTACGAGGGCCTGACCGATGCCATCAACCACGGCTCGTACCTGCTGCCCAAGATGAACCGGGCCGAGATTGAGCAGGCCATCACGGCGCCCGTGGCCATCATGGGAGCCAGCATCTCGCCCAAACTCACGGCCCGCTTGCTGAGCGACATTGGCGACAAGGCCGACCACCTCCCCATTTTGCAGCACGCGCTGATGCGGACGTGGAATTACTGGCAGTTCAATCGCAAGCAGGGCCAGCCGCTCGATGAGGCCGACTACGAGGCCATCGGCACGATGGAAAAGGCCATTACGCAGCACGCGGAAGAGGTGTACGGCGACCTGCCCGACGAGAAAAGCCGGGTAGCTACTGAAAAGCTATTTAAGGCCCTGATTGTGCTGGGTGCCGGCAATACCGGTGTGATTCATCCGCTGCCGGTGCGCGAAATCAGCGAAATAGCGGGCGTAAATCCGGACCTTCTGGTAGATATACTGAACCGGTTTCGGGAGCCCGACATGGCGTTTCTGACGCCTTCGACTGCTACCCCCGCCACTGAGCAGCTTATTGTGGACATTGGCCACGAGCGGATTATGAACCTGTGGGAACGGTTGAGTGCCTGGGTGCGCGAGGAAACCGAATCGGCGCGGTTCTACAAGCAACTCAGCAACTCTGCCGCGCTTTACCACGATGGTAAATCGGGCATCTGGAACAACCCGGAATTGCAAATCGGCCTGAAGTGGCTGGCCGATAACCACCCCACGCAGGCGTGGGCCAACCGCTACGACCCCCACCTGGACCGCGCCGTCAACTTCCTGACTTATAGCAAAAAGCAATTCGATTTTGAGCTGGAAAGCAAAGAGTTGCGGCAGAAAAAAGAGTTGCGCCGCACGCGGGCCTTCGCCATTTTTCTGGGTATTGGCTCGCTGATTTCGCTGTTGTTCCTAATCATTTCGGCCGTGCTGCGCACCCAGGCTCAGCAGAGCGAGGACCAGGCTCTGGCCGAGAAAAAGAATGCACTGTTTGAGCGAAACCGGGCCGAAGCTCAGACCCGCGAAGCCATTACGCAGAAGAAAATTGCCGAGCAGCAGGAAATCATCACGGGGCAGCAAAAAGAGATGACCGAAGAGCAGCGCGTACTGGCCGTAGGGGCCCAGCGCGTGGCTGTAGAAAAGCAAAAAGAAGCGGAAGCGGCCCAGCAACGCGCCGAAAAAGCGCAGCAATACGCGGAGGAGCAGCGCCAGAATGCGCTGGCCGCCAGTGAACAAGCCGTGGCCGCCAGCAAAGATGCCCGCCGCCAGGAAGGCATTGCCAAAGGTGCCCAGAAAGATGCCGAAGACCAACGCTCCAAAGCCGTAACGGCGCAGGGCTACGCCGAGCAACAGCGCGGCAAAGCCATTGCCCGCACGGTAGCCATTCAGTCGTTCCAAATGACCGATAATGGCCAGGATGACTTGCCCGCGCTGTTGGCCGTCGAAGCTTACAATCTCAACCAGAAGAGTGGTGGCCAGGTTGATAACCCCGACGTATTCAATGCGTTGGCAAAGGCTTCCAAATCCAGGGGAGTGCTGCGGGGCCATGCCGATTATGTGCGCACGGTGGTGCAGGCGCCGGGCGCAGGCAGCACCCTGGCCTCGGGCAGCGACGATGGCACGGTGCGGCTGTGGTCGTATACCAACCTAACGCAACCAGCCGTGGTGCTGGGCACGCCCAATAAAAATGCCGACGGTATTCGGTCGTTGGCATTTGAGGATGAAGGGCATACCATAGCCGGCGGCAGCGAGAAAGGCCGGATTTACCTCTGGAATACCAGCACGCCTACTGCCATGCCGGTGGCGGTGGCGGGCCACAAAGTGCCGGTGCGGGCGCTGCTGAAAACCGCCGATGAGAAAATGCTGCTTTCGGTGAGCGGTGATGGAGAGTTGCGCAGCTGGCGGCTAAGTCCCGGCCGGCTCGATTCGGTGCAAAATGTACGTTCGGGACAGGCCATTTTCTGTGCTCAGCTCACGCCCGACAACCAGCGCTTGGTGTGTGGCTCCGACAATGGCCGAATACTGAGCTTTGACCTGGCTGACCTGAAGAAAAAGCCGGAAATTATTGAGCACCGCGAGTTCGGTGACCGGGTAACGGCCTTGGCTTTCAGCCCCGATGGCAAGCAGCTGGTGACCGGTAACTCGGCGGGCACGCTTTACGCCTGGGAGCTGACTAATAATGTGCCGGGCGATTTTGGGCAGGTGCTTTCGGGCCGGCATAATTCCAGTGTCAGCGACATTGCCTTCTCACCCAACGGGTTGCTGCTGGCCAGCTGTAGCCCCGACTGGACCATTCACATCTGGAACTACAGCAGCATTGCAACGCAGCAGCAGCCCATCATCCTCGCCGATTTTGGGGCTTGGGTAATGTCGGTGCGCTTTAGCAACGACAACAAGCGCATCATTGCCAGCGGAGCCGACAAAACGGTTCGCATCCGGGCCATCGACACGGCCGATTTGTACGCGGAACTGGTGAAGAAGCTGAAGCGCAACCTGAGTGTGGAAGAGTGGAATAAATACATCGGGAAGGACATTCAGTACGAAAAGCTCAAGCCCGAATAGTTGCGAAAGCAAGTAACCAGTTCTTATCATGAACAAGCTTTATACAGTTTTGACCGTGGTGGCGGTGCTGTGGCTGGGGCTGGCGGGGCCGGTACGGGCGCAGTGCGACGAAGCCGTGGCTATTCCAGAGGCTGAAAAGCTGTATGGCACCGGCAACTTCGACGACGTTTTTGGCCTGCTGAAGCCGTGCGTAGAAAACGGCTTCAGCGAAAGCGGCCGCATTCAGGGCTATAAGCTGTTGTCGATGACCTACCTGGCCATTGACTCGCTGGAGCAAAGCTCCCATGCCATTGCCCGGCTGTTGGTGCTGAACCCTAATTTCGAACCGGATTTTTCGTCCTCGCCGCGCTACAAGGCCTTGGTTACGTACGTGCGCAACACGCGCGACCAGGTGGTGCAGGTAACGTCGGTATCGAAGCGGGCGGAAAACATTCTCTACGCCCCGGCCACGGTCGTGGTGCTTACCAGCAAAGATTTCGAGCAGCGCGGCTACCAGACCATGGAGCAGATGCTGCACGACCTGCCGGGCTTCGATGTGATAAAGGGCAACGGCGTGGGCTATTCCAATTTTTACCAGCGTGGCTATCGCTCCACGTCGAATGACCGCACCCTGATTCTGATTGACGGCGTGGAGGAAAACGACCTGGTGTCGAACAGCGTGTTGCTCTCGCCGCAGTACGCGCTGTCGGATGTTGACCGGGTTGAAATCATCTACGGACCCGCTTCTACGCTGTACGGGGCCAATGCCTTTACGGGCGTTATCAACATCATTACCAAGAGTTTCCGAAGCCAGCTTGGCCCAACCCGGATGCTGGGCGTAACGGCCCAGACCCGGGCGGCCACGTACAACACGCGCTACTTGGACGGGGTGTTGTCGGCGCGTACACCGGATGTGGCCGTGTCCATCACGGGGCGGGTCTACCGGTCGTCGTCGCGCGACCTGTCGGAGTACCCCGAATGGAACTACCAGGCCCGCACCGCCGCCGACTATGGTACCTCGCTCGACATGACGGGTACCGACCCGGCCACTGGTGCCTACAAAGCCCAGCAGTACATTCAGAAAAACAGCCTCCTCACCCGCTTCCCCAACAGCAACCTGTTCACGGTTGACTACCTGCCCAATGTGACGCCGGCCACGGCTACGGCCATCCGCATCACGCCGCAGGGGGCCGCAAAGGCGGCAACGTTGGACAATAAGCTGTTTGGCAACAGTGTGAAAGGCAACCCGGTAGGATTCCAGAATGACAAGTTTGACTGGCTGATTCGGGGGAAAGTGGAATTTAAGGACCTGACCATTTCCTATCTGGAATGGCAGACCGACGAAGGGGCCACGCCGTGGTACACGAACCGCATGACGGTACCGGCCGGCAGCAACCCGCGCTGGATAACCCACGACCGGGCCTCTTCCATTACCTATGCCAAGCAATTCAGCAACAGGTTCCAGATTCTAAACCTGGCGTCTTTCCTGACTCACGAAATTGATGGAGCTACCAATCTGATGACCTATAATGGGTATTACAACAATAAATTCAGCTTTCTGGAACTAGCCCGGGATTCAGCAGCGCGGGCCATAACCACCTATCAATATCGGATTTCGACCCAACTGCGCAACGAATTGCGCCTGTTCTGGTCGCCCCTCGAAAACCTGGACCTGAACGGCGGCTTCGAGCTGCGCAGCGGTCTGATTCAGGGTAATTACGTCACGTCAGTTTCCGGCTTTGCCGACGAAACCGGCACGGTTTCAACCGCTTCGGCAGTATTAGGCGGCAATAACTTTCGTACCAGGGATTTGGGCTTTTACGGGCAGGCCACGTACCGGCCCATAAAGGCGCTGAAATTGGTTGCGGGAATTCGAATTGATAACAACAAAGTGCGCGATAACGGCGGCTATGGCACGGTAAGTAACCCCCGTCTTGCGGCAGTCTATAGCCTGGGTAAATTTGTGCTCAAAGGCATTTATGCCCAGGCCTTTAAGGATGCTTCCTTCCTGCAGAAATACGGCACCACCACTGCCCGGGCCTTGGCCAATCCGACCCTGGAGCCGGAGCGCGTGCGCAATTTCGAAGGCAGTATTTATTTCCAGGCAACCCAGCAGCTATCGGCCGCTATTGTTGCCTACCATTCCAGCTACAACAATGCCGTGGGTACAGCCCAGGCTTTCCTGCCCAACGGCACACCTACCCAACAGTTTCAGCCCTTGGGTAGCCGGCGCATCTGGGGTTTGCAGGCCGAAGGCGGCTACAAGGCCACTCAGCTTAATATCTGGTGGAATGCTACTTACACCAATCCCATCGATTCGCCCACTGGCCTGCGCATCAGCGACATTGCAGATTACACGGCCAATGCCGGGGCCGACTACCAGTGGCATAAGCTGAGCCTGTACCTGTCGGGCAACTTGGTGGGCGCCCGTAAGACCGGGGCTGGCACTTCGGGTAGCAACAACCCCCAGCAGAACTTCGACCCCTTCCTGATTTTGAATTCCAATTTGACCCTGCACAACGTCATCAATGGCCTGTCCCTTCAGGCTTCGGTCAACAACCTGCTGGATAAGGAATACTTTGTGCCCGGCATTCGGGAAGCCGATAACATCCTGATTGCCTCGCGCTTCCCGCAAGACCGTCGTTTCATATCCCTGGGCGCCTACTACACTTTTCCTACCATTGGCCAGAAGTAAGAGGCTGTTCACGTCCGTCTTTCTACCCTAAATCCGATTTTTTTCTCTGACGGTAACGCCAGCTATGTTAACTACTACCTTGAAAGCTACTTCTGCGCCAACCGTTTTGCCAGGAACACCTTTCTTATTAGAAAAGGTTGATTTTCAAACTTATGGTGACATCATCGGCCGTTTGCGGGTGGACGCCTGGCGTAATGAAAGCGGCATCGACCCCGTCTTTTTTGCCCGCCCCACCTGGATTGAAGCCCTCGATGAAGATGCAGAGCACTGGTTGATTACCGACAATGGCCTGCCCGTGGCCTCAGGCCGCCTCAGCCTGCACACTTCCGTGACCGACGTGCCTTATGCCTACCTGTTGCCGGACTATTGCCAGAAAAAACTGTCTAACATCCTGATTGCTACCATCAGCCGCATGGTGGTGGTGCCCTCGCACCGCGGCCACGGTTTCTCCACCCTGCTCGACCGTGTGCGGGTGGCCGAAGGGCTGGCCATGGGAGCCAGTGTGCTGACGGCGGCTACGCAGCTGGAATTTCGGCAAAAGGCCCTGGCTAAACTAGGTTTTAACACGCTCTGCGATGTTCGCAAAGCACCTGAGCGGCCCGACTGGCCGCTGTATTTTATGGTATACCATGCTGCTGACCCTGCCTCGCCCGCGCCTGCAAGCCGCCTTTTTTAAGCTGCTGAACCTGCAGCCCGGCGAAGAGCGCACGGTGTTGTTGTTCAGTCTGTATTCGCTGCTCATGGGGGCAGCGGTGGCCGTGTTTTATACCTGCACCACGTCGTTGTTTCTCACCAACTTCGACCGGGAGCAGCTTCCCCTGGCTTTTGTTGCCGGCGGGGCATTCATCTATGCGCTGGGCCTAAGCGTGCAGTATTTGCAGCGGCGGCTGTCGTTTGTGCAAGTAAATGCCGGACTGGTGCTGTTCATGCTGCTCACGGTGGGCGGGCTGTTGCTATTGAGCACGGTGGTGCACAGCAAGTGGCTGTATTTCGTGCTTTTCCTCTGGAACCGCGGTTTTGTTTTCATCAACGGCATCGTGTTCTGGGCCACCCTCAGCCGGGTGTTCAACTTCGAGCAGTCGAAGCGTCTGTTTAGCTTTATCGGCCTGGGCGATGTCGTGTCGTCCATCATCAGCTACTTGTCGGTGCCGCTGCTACTCAAGCTGTTCTCGCCCGACCGCCTGCTGGGCGTGGCCTTCCTGTTTCTGCTGCTTTGCGCGGGGCTGATGGCCTACATTCGGCGGCGCTACCGCGCCGTGCTGATGGCCGAGCAGGTGGCCCCCAAAGCGGCCACCCCGCCGCCCATCGCCGGCAAACTGGCCAAATCAATGGGCCGTTCTTACTATTCGCTCCTGTTTTTATTGGCTTTGTTGCCGGTATTCGGGTTGGTGTACGTGGAGTTTATGTTCTCGGTGTTGTCGAAAGAAGTGTACCCGAACAAAGCCAGTCTGGCCAGTTTTCTGGGCCTGTTCTTTGGCATTTGTGCCGTGATTGAGCTCTTCATCAAGACGTTTTTGTATAACCGCCTCATCAGCACGTATTCCATTCGCATTGGCATTGTGCTGCTGCCTATTTTATTGATATTCAGCTATGTGCTGGCGGCGCTCTACGGCACGGCATACGGAGTGACGCCGCTGTTTTTTGCCTATATCGCCCTGAGCCGGTTTTTCCTGAGCTCCATTCGGCGGTCCATCAGCGAGCCGGCCTTTCAGGTGCTGTTTCAGCCCATCCCACCTGCCGAGCGCACGCTGCTGCAAAGCCGCATCGAAGGCAGCCCGAAGGCATTGGGTACGCTGCTAACGGGCCTGTTGCTGCTGGGCCTGGCCGCCATCGGCCTCAATACCATGGTGGAGCTGAGCTACATTTTCATTGCCGTACTGGTGTTCTGGGCCATCAGCTCGTTTCGAATTCAGGGTGAGTACCGTGTCATGCTGGGCGAGGCCATTGGTCGGTCGGCAGCCTACATTCACAACCTCAGCAAAGGGCAGTCGGCTACCGCGCTGGAAGCGGCTGCGCCCCAGGCAGCGGTGCTCACCAAGCAGTCATTGGACGAACTGGGCCAGCTGGTGGGCTCGGAAGTGGCCGCCGACCGTTGCCGGGCCGCCGTAGGGCTCGGTAATTCGGGCAGGTTCTACGCCTACCAATACCTGCTGACCTTGCTCGACGACCCTGACCCGGAAGTGCGTACCGCCGCCATTCGGGCCGCTGGCCAGCTGCGCAAGCCCGAGTTGTGGCCGCGCCTGTTCCAGTACTTGGGCACCGAGCGCTACCAGGCCGCGGCCACCGCGGCACTGCTGGAAATCGGCGAGCCGGTGATTCCGGCCCTCACCAAGCTATTCAACCAGGGCGACTTGCCACGGGAACGGCAGGCCGACATCGTGCAGCTTGTGAATCAGATTGGGGGCGAGGGAGGCCTCCGCTTTTTGCGGGCCAGCATCAACCACCCGGTGCAAATGGTACGCGACAAGGTTTTTATCGGCTTGACGCGCCTGCACCACCGCGCTACCGTTACGGAGCGGCCGCATTTGCTGCGGCAGCTCGACGAGCAAGTAGAGTTGCTGGTGTGGCTGGCTGCCACCCGCCTCGACCTGCAGGACTACCCCCGGTATTCGCTCATGAAGCAGGCCCTGACGCAGGAAAAGCAGCACGTGGTGCCCAAGGTATTCAACCTGCTTTCGGTGCTGTATGGGAATAATCAGTTTGATGTTATCAGCGAGCTGATTACCCAGAAGAATGACGAAATCCAGGGGTTTTTGCTGGAACTGCTGAGCACCATTCTGCCTACTGAGGTGAAGGACAATGTACTGCCGCTGTTCGCAAATGTGCCGCTGGCCGATAAAGTCCGAAAATGCTCCGTAAATTATCCGCAGCAGCAATTGGGCACGGAAGCACGGCTCCACGATTTCATCAACAAAGACTACAACAAGGTGACGCCGTGGGCCAAAGCCGTGGCCATTCGGGAATTGCTGACCTGGCACCAGACCGACCCTACCGCTATTTTGGTAGCCAACGCGGTTGCTCCGGAGCCATTGATTGCTGAAACGGCCTTGTACGTCTTGCATCGGCTCAATCCGGAGCGGTTTGCTGCCCTCTATCAGGTGCTGCTGGAACAGGACCAATCGGCTGCTATTCAGTTGGCTACCCGCATTGTCGGCGGCATGGCTGAGGACGAGTTGCTGGTGCTGAAACTCGCGGCCGAACAAGTGGGAGACAATTCCCTGATTAGTACTTAAAACGTATATATTTAGCATTAATTGCTTTTATAAATTGTTCCCTTTGCCCATGACCCGGTATTCGCTCTTTTTGACGTGGCTCCTGCTTTGCTGCCTGCTGGGTGGTCGGGCTGCTTATGGCCAAGGCGAAACCGGAGGCCTGCCCACCCGAACGTATCTGCCGAGCCAGTACAACGCTCACAGTCAAAACTTTGCCGTCACGCAAGACCGACGCGGCGTGCTGTATGTGGGCAACTTTGCCGGGGTGCTGGAGTACGATGGCCTCACCTGGCGCACCATTCCCACGGCCAACATTACCAAAGTGTCGGCCCTGCTCACGGCGGCCAACGGCATGGTGTACGTGGGCGCAAACGGTGAATTTGGCTACCTGGCGCCCGATAGTGTGGGCGCCCTGCGCTTCCGGAGCCTGAGCCAGCGCACCAAGACCCGTTTCAATGAAGTGCTGGCAGTGGTCGAAGCCAAGGACGGCATCTACTTCGTGGCCCGCAATGTCCTGTTTCAGTGGAACGGCAAAGCCCTGCGCGAGTGGGCCAGCCCGGTGCCCATTCAGTCGGGGTACCAGCTGGGGCAGTCGCTGTACGTGTTTCAGCCGCAGCGGGGCCTGAGCACGTTTGCCCAGGGCAAATGGCGCGCTGTTGCCTTGCAGGCCGACTTTTCTACGCTCTACGGGTTGGTGGGGATGTTGCCCACCGGGGGGGGGAAGGCCTTGTTGGTCACCACCAATCACGGCCTGCTTCAGCTGGCCAATAACGTCATTCGCCCGTATCCGAGCGCCGCCAACGACCTGCTCCTCAGCGACCAGCCCAGCGGCGCGGCGGTGCTGCCGGACCATTCGCTGGCGGTGAGCACGCAAAGCGGCGTGCTGCTGCTGGATGCGGCCGGTCAGTTCAAGCAAAAATTCCGGTACAGCGTCAACCTCTCTGGCCAGCTCATCAACGCCATTTACGCTGACCGCGAAAGCAACCTCTGGCTGGCCCTGGACAACGGGTTGGCGCAGGTAGAAGTCCCTTCGCCGCTGACGCTTTTTACCGAATCGGCGCAGCAAACCGGCGAAATTACCGACATCCGCCGGGTAGGGGGCGTGCTGTATCTGGCGGCGGCCAATGGCTTGTTTCGATTGCAGAACGGCCAGCCACGTCCCGTGGGGGGCTTGAACATTGGCTCCTTCAAGCTCGCCGAAGCGGGCGGGACGCTGTTTGTGGCCACTAGCCGGGGCCTGTTCCAGCTGACGGCCAACGGCCCGCGCGAGCTGACGCAGGAATACACCATTTGCGTGTTGGCTTCCAAAGCCAACCCTTCGCTGCTTTACGTGGGCACCCAAAACGGCTTGGGCGAAGTCACCCTCAAGCCGGGGCAGGCCCCAAGCTACCGGGCCTTGCCAGGCTTGTCGGAGCGGGTATTCGGCATCGAGGAAGCGGGCGACGGCAGCGTGTGGCTTGAAACCCTAACCGCTGGCCTCTACCGGCTGCTGCCCGCCACGGGCGAGCTGCGCCACTACGCCGCCGCCCAAGGCTTGCCCACGCAGCTCTACAACCATCTGGCGACGGTAGAGGGCCGCCTGCTGGCGTACAACGACAAAGGCATTTTTCGGTTTGACGACGCCCGCAACCGGTTCGTTGTCTTCAATCCCTTTGGTAAGCACAGCGTGGCCGAGAACTGGAAAAACAGTTTGTTGGAGGACGATGCCGGCAATGTTTGGACCGTGGAAGGCGACAAGAAAACCATTACGCTGCACCAGAAAACGAAAAGCGGGTTCACGTCGGTTACGGCTCCTTTCCTGCCCCTTTCCACCTCACCCATCAACCTCATTTACCCGGACCAGCAGGGCGTGGTCTGGTTTGGCGGGCGCGATGGCCTGGTGCGCTACGACCCCACGGTGCGCAAGGCCTACGCCCAGCCCTACGATGCCCTCATCCGCCAGGTGCAGACGGTAGGAGAGAAGACCCTGTTCGACGGCGCCCGCGCCGCCAGCACCGCCTCTGCCGATACCCTGAACTACGGCGCCGTGAAGCTGGACCCCAACGGCAACGACATCAACTTTGAGTTTGCGGCGGCCACGTTTCCGGTGGGGCAGGCGCTCACGTTTCAGTACATGCTCGAAAATTACGACCGTATCTGGTCGGACTGGACGGCCACCAACACCAAAGAATACACCAACCTGCCGCCCGGCCAGTACCGCTTTCGGGTGCAGGCCCGCAACATTTACGGCACGACCAGCCGCGAAGCCACCTACGCCTTCACGGTGCTGGCGCCCTGGTATGCCCGCTGGTGGGCCATTGCGCTGTTTGTAGCCGCGGGTGGGCTGTTGCTTTCGTGGGTGGTGCGGTGGCGGCTGGCGGCGGTGGTACGCGAAAAGCAAGCCCTCGAAACCCTGATTCAGGAGCGTACCGAGGAGGTGGTGAGCCAGAAAGCCGAGCTGGAAAAGCAGTCGGACGAGCTGGCCGTGAAAAACGACCAACTCGAAAAAATCGACCTCATCGTGCAGTCCATCAACGCCGAGATTGACTTCGCGAACCTGTTCCAGATGATTCTGGCCAAGTTCTCGGTCATCCGCAACATGAACAGCGCCAGCTTCCTGATTTACGACAAGCCCACGGAGTCGTTCCGCTTCAAGGCCCTGCGCGGCAACCGCGACCTGAGCTACGTGCAGTCGGTGCAGCTCACGCTGGAGCAGGCCGAAAACCGTTACCTCACCAATGCCGTGGAGGTGTACGAAGACATCTACCTGAAAAATCAGGTTGACTTTGCGGCCCTGGGCAGTCCGATTGATGACTTGACAACGCCCAAATCATTGATTACCATTGTAATTGAATCGGAAGGGCACATTGAAGGCTTTATCACGCTGGAAAATACCACCCGCACCGATGCATTCGATGAGCGGGACATCAGCATGATATGCAACCTGAAGGAGCACCTGATTGCAGCCTTCATCAAAACGCGCTTGCTCGAAAGCCTGGAAAACACCCTCAACGACCTGGAAAACACCCAGGGCGAGCTTATTCGGCAGGAAAAGCTGGCGTCGGTAGGCCAGCTCACCAAGGGCATTGTCGACCGCATTCTCAACCCGCTCAACTACGTCACAAACTTCTCCCAGTCTTCGGACGAGGTGATTAGTGAGGTGGTGGAAATCCTGGAAAAGCAGCAGGAATTGCTACCTGCCGCCACGCTGGATGATTTGCTGGATGAACTAAATGTACTGAAAACCAACTCGGTAAAAATTCAGGAGCACAGCGCCAGCACCACGCGCATTCTGAAAGACATGCAGAAGCTGCTGAAGGAAAAATCGCGCGACCTGATTGAAACCGACCTCAACGCGTTTATTGAAAACAAAGCCCGCGCCGCCATTCAGGAGCTGAGCCCGGAATACAAAACATTTGCCATCAATCTGGAATTCGACCTCGAGCCGTTGCCCGTGCGCATCAGCCTGTTGCCTTACGAATTTGGGCAGGTGGTCCAGAGCATTGTGAGCAATGCCTACTACACCTTGTTCGAAAAAAGCAAAACGGCCAAGGATTTCGCTCCGGCGCTGCGCATCAGCACCCGGCTGGCCGATGGGCAAGTGGTGGTGCGCCTGCGCGACAACGGCAAGGGCATTGCGGCCCGCGAGGTGCCCAAGCTGTTCAGCCCCTTTTTCACCACCAAGCCCACTTCCAAAGGCACCGGATTGGGCCTGTTTATGGCCAAAGACATTGTAGAAACCCACAAGGGCAAGATTGAAATTGACACACTCGAAGGCGAGTTTACCCAGATTACCATGACCTTGCCCACGCTGAACGGGTAGCCGGTGCTGCCCGCCTTTTTATCCCATCACTAATTCCCAGCTGTATGGAACCATTGAACGCCGTAGCCGCTCCCGAGCAACTGCACAATCGTAGCGTACCGCCCACGCCCAAGGCCCAGCTCGCCGTCCTGCGCAAGCAGATTGAAAGCACCCTGGAGGCATTGGAAAAAGTGCAGGATGAGCTCATTCGCCAGGAAAGAACGGCCTCCGTGGGCCAGCTCACCAAGGGCATCGTCGACCGTATTTTCAACCCACTCAACTACATCACTAATTTCTCGCAGTCATCCGACGAGCTGGTGCAGGAAGTCATCGAAACCCTCAAAAAACAGCAGCACGTTTTGCCTATCGACACGCTCGACAGCCTGTTTGATGCTCTCAATATGCTGAAGTACAATTCGATGAAAGTTCAGGAGCACAGCGCTTCTACCACCCGCATTCTGCGAGATATGCAGCGCCTGCTCAAAGAAAAATCGCGCGAGTTCATCGAAACCGACCTCAACTTGTTCATTGAAGGGGAAGTGAAAACGGCGCTGCAAAACGTGGAAAAAGAATTCAACTCGTTCCCCATCAACGTGGTGATGGAGCAATGCCCGCAGAGCCTGCGGGTGAGCGTGCTGCACTATGAGCTGGGCCAGGCCGTGCAGGACCTGGTAAATAACGCTTGCTACGCCATGTTCGAAAAGAGCAAATCGGGCCAGGCGTTCACCCCGGAGCTGCGCATCACCACCCGGCTGGTGAATGACTACAGCGTGGTGGAGCTGCGCGACAATGGCACCGGCATTCCGAAACACGAAATCCCCAAGCTCTGCAACCCCTACTTCACCACCAAGCCCACTTCCAAGGGCACGGGACTGGGCCTGTTCATGACCAAAGACATTATTGAAACGCACAACGGAAGTTTTCACATCGACTCCCAGGAAGGGGAATTCACCCTGATTACCGTGCGCCTGCCCACTATTGCTGGCTAATCCTACGTCCTTTCTTGCCTTATCCCTTACTCATCGCTGAATGAAACCGTTGAATGAAGTGGCTGCCACCGAGCACCCCAGTAGTGACTCCCTTGCGTCGGAAGCGGAGCTGACCGCCTTGCGCGAGCAGGTGGCCCAGCTAGACCGACTGGCCGCAATTGGGCAGCTAACCGCGGGCATTTTGCACGAGATAAAAAATCCGTTGAACTTCATCTCCAGCTTTGCCCGCCTCTCGGGTGACCTGGTGGGGGAGCTGACGGATTTTGCGGGCAAGCTGCCGGACACGGCCGACGCCGAGGATTTTACCCAGGTGCTCGACATGCTGACCGCCAACCTGACCCGGATTCGGGAGAACGGGGCGCGGGCCGAACGCATTATCCTGGGCATGCTGGCCCAGACGCGGGGCGACGGCAACCATTTTGAACCCACGGACGTGAACGCGCTGGTTGAAGACTTTGCCAAGCTGGCCTACCAGGGCGTCCGGGCCGGCAACGTGAACTTCAACGTGTCGCTGAAGTTCGCGCTCGACCCCGGACTTGGCATGGTTACCATTGCGCCGTATGAGTTCAACCGCGTGATTATGAACCTCGTGCTGAACGCTTGCTATGCCGTGAACGAGCGCAGCGAGCAGCAGCAGGACGGCTACAAACCCGCCATCAGCATATCGTCGGAAAAGGCCGATGACCACATCGACATCAAAATCCGTGACAACGGCAACGGCATTTCCGACGCGGTGAAAAGCAAGTTGTTCACGCCGTTTTTCACTACCAAGCCGGTGGGCAAAGGCACGGGCCTGGGACTGTCGCTGAGCCGCAACATTGTGCAGGAGCTGCACAAAGGCCGGCTGAGCGTGGAGTCGACGCCGGGCGAGTTCACCGAGTTTACCATTCGGCTGCCGTTGGGCCTGCCGGCCACCACGTAACGCGCATTCAATCCTCTTCCTTACAACAGCCATACCTTTCAATTCAAACGACTATGACCATCAAAATACTAAGCGTGGACGACGAGCCTGACATGGAAATGCTCATTACCCAGCGTTTCAGAAGGCAAATCCGCGACAAAAGCTTTGAATTTATTTTTGCCAACAACGGGGCTGAAGCCCTCGACCGGCTGGAGGAAAACAAGGACATCGCCCTGATTTTGTCAGACATCAACATGCCCGAAATGGACGGGCTGACCTTCCTGACCAAGTTCAACGACCGCAAAAACCCGCATCAGAAGGCGGTGATGGTGTCGGCTTTCAACGACATGGACAACATCCGGACGGCCATGAACCGCGGGGCGTTCGATTTCGTGACCAAGCCCATCAGCTTCGAGGACTTGGAAACGACGCTCAACCGCACCATCGAGCACGTGCTTTCCCTGATTGAGTCGCAGCTGGAGCACGACAAGCTGGAGTCCATTCAGAACGACCTCAACATCGCGCAGGACATTCAGCACCGCATGTTGCCGATGAAATTTCCGCCCTTCCCGGAGCGCAAGGATTTCGACCTGCACGCCTTTCTGAAAGCCGCCAAAATGGTGGGCGGCGACCTGTACGACTACTTCCTGATGGAAGACGGCCGCCTGTTTTTCATCATCGGCGACGTATCGGATAAGGGCGTACCGGCCTCGCTGTTCATGGCCATCACCAAAGCCATTTTCAAAAGCCACTTTGCCAGCAAAAACTGCGGCACGCTGTGCGAAGAAACGGTGCGGGTGAACGGCTTCCTAAGCGAAGAAAACGAGTCGATGATGTTTGTGACGGCATTTCTGGGCATTTTGGACCCAGCCACCGGTGTGATTGAATACGTCGACGCCGGCCACGAGTCACCCTTGATTCTGCGCAAAAACAACGAAGTGGAAGTGCTCAAGAAAAAAGGAGGCCTGGCCCTGGGCATCGACGGCGAATTCGACTACATCTCGCACACCATGCAATTGGAGCCCGGCGACACCCTGTTCCTCTACACCGATGGCGTGCCCGACGCCAATAACAAAGCCGGCGAGCGGTTCGGCATGGAGCGCGTGAAGCTGCTGCTAGCCGGGGCCACCTCGGCCGCCACGCCCACCCAAATCGACGAGATGATGTACCAGAACCTGAAAGAGTTTATCGGCGACAACGCTCAGTTCGACGACATCACGCTGCTCACCCTCCGCTACGACGGCTAAACGGCTTGCTCAGATTACGATACAAAAAGAAAGTCCTGCTGAGCGGTGCGCTCAGCAGGACTTTCTTTTTGTATCGTAATCTGAGCAATGCAGCGCTTAAAAATCTGTTTGGGTTATGCAAAAGCCGCCCAGCATGACGTTGAAGCTGTTTAGAAAGTCAAAATCGTTGTCATCCTGAGCGCAGCGAAGGACCTTATCACGTCAGAATAGGCGTTGTTCTGACGTGATAAGGTCCTTCGCTGCGCTCAGGATGACAGACGTGTAGGCAAAGCAGACTTGCTAAACAGCATGACGTTATAACTTTAGCACACTTGCTTCTGCTTAACCACTTAAAAAGTATGCGTCGCCACTACTTCCTTGGTTTCCAGGTCTAGGCGCTCGAAGCGGCGCAGCTCCTGGTGGGAGCCAAAGTCCCGGTCGCCGTTGATGATGACGGCACTGACCACGAAGATGTATTTGCCCGTGAAGGACGTGTTGCGAATCATGTGGTCGATTCGCTCGCTTGAGGCTTCCAGAATAACTTCGGTGGCTTCCTGCAACGGGTATTTGGCGGCGAGAATCCGTTCGCGCTGCGCTTGCAGTATGCGTACCAGGCTGTATTGCTGGTAGTTGTCGTCGGGTGGGCTGGCCGGCAACTCCACGCCGTCCCAGACCTGCTGGAGTGCTGCCACGGCCGCCCCGCAGCAAGAAGAGGGAGCGGGCTGGCCCACCCGTAATATTTTTCCCAACTCGCCCTGGGCCGTGACGCCGATGTGGGGCGCGTAAAAGATGAGCGCGGCCCCATCGTCGGGCACGTGGTGGGCGAAGGCCGCCATGCCGGTGAGGCCCACGAAGGGGTAGCCGTCGAGCCCGCCCAGATTGAACGGGCCGAGCATTTGCCGGCCCTCTTCGGGGTAAGCAATGGCATTCACGTCGTCGGAGCAGATGGAGTGGGCCAGAAGAATCTGGCTGGGGTGCAATCCGTACTCGTTTTTCAGCACATCCAGGGTGCGCTGCACGAAGGTGCCGGACTCAATGGCATTGGGGTAAAACTGGCGGACAAACTCTTGCATAAAAAAAGGGAGAGGTGGGAAATGTTAGAGCAGAATATCATCAACGGGCTGCATACGGGCCGGCAGCTGGGTTTCGCCCAGCATTTCGCGCAGGTCAATTTCGACCGTGCGGCAAATGGCCGTCATGGGTACGTCGTTGACGTAGTTCTCGAAAGGGTCCTCGCTGTTATCGCCCACAATTTCCATGGTAGTGAAAATCCAGGAAATGAGGACTGAGAAGGGAATGTTCAGCCACACGCCGGTGCCGTCGGCCATCTTGCTGAACTCGCCAAGCAGGCCAAAGGGCAGCAGCAGCACGAAAATGCGCACGAAGACATTGCTGAAATACGCATACTGGCGCGGAAAAGGCGTGTTTTTGATGCGTTCGCAGGCTCCTTGCAGGGTGTAAGCGTCCCGAAGGGCCATCATCATATCGATGTGGCGAAAATCTTCAATCAGGCCCTCTTGCAGCATATCGGTCAGGGCCTGGCTCTGGTTGTGCAGGATTTGGGCCGCCGGGTTTGCTTTGGACATTACCTGGGCGTACTCCTCAGCACTCAGAAAATCTTCCACCCGTGGCTCGCCCGCCGGCTGAACAATGCCCGTGATGGTGGGCGTATGCGTCAGGTTTTGGCGGTCGTAGATGGTAGAGCGGCGCAGCTGCAGCCGCAGGGCATTGGCCCAGGCCAGCTGCCGGTAGATGAGGTCCCGGTGCCGGACATGCAGCTCCGCGTTGGGCAGTGGCATTGTCATGTGTCGGTTAATGACATAGCCGCGCACTTGCCCGCCCCATTGGCGACACAGGTTCAGGATGCCGCCCCATTGCTTGCGCCCCTCCCAGAATCGGTCGTAGGACTGGCTGTTTTTGAAGCCCATGTAGAACGACACGGCAATGCCGATGGTGCTCAAGGGCAAAAACGGCAGCCGGATGTCGATGTGATGCGGCTGCAGGTACACATACGATACCGTCACCAAGGTGGCCCAGATGGTGAAAAACAGTAGGTTTTTCCAGGCAAAACGCAGTATTAGACCTGTTCGAATATTGCGGCGGGTGTACATAGAGGGGTGCTAAAAGGGGACAGAAGCCGGCCAAAACCGGCATCACCCAAAGTGGAAGTGTCGAAGGTAGGTCGCTGTGCTGGGCAGTCTAAGCAGCAACCGTATCCGTGCCGTAAAGTAAGCTAACGCCGCACAATGGGCGAAGCATTTTGGTCCCTTTATTTGCAGCAATAGCAGAATTTCTATCACTTGCCAGCCAATGGCCGAGCGGAATAACTTTCTATTAATACATTTGAGGAATGTTATTAGCTGTTATTCAGCGTTCTGCTTGATGATGGCGAAATGCGCTGCATTTTTGAATGCCTGAATCAGAACAATAAAAATAAAATAGGTGCTATGCTGAAAACGCCTATTTTCGTATCGATTTCTGTGTTGCTTCGTACGTGTTTTTAACTGCTGGCAGTTTGCGGCGTCGCTTTAGTACGGCAATCAACTGCTTCCTTTCTCACCCCAAAATTCCCACCGTATGTTCCAAGAATTTCACAAGCAGACCCTCGAGCGGCTGCTCCAACACCCCATCGTTCCTGTATTCCATACCGATGATGAGGAGTACGCCCGGCAAGTAGTTGATGCCTGCTATGCGGGTGGGGTGCGCGTGGTTGAGTTCAGCAACCGGGGCGATAATGCGTTGCCTGTTTTTACCTACCTGCGGGAATACGTGCGCCAGCAGTATCCCGACCTTACGCTTGGCATTGGCACCGTCTACACCAATCAGGAGGCGGAAATATTCATTGAAGCCGGGGCCGACTTTGTGGTACAGCCGGTCATTTCGGCCACCGTGGCTGCCATCTGCCGCCACTACGACCGGCTGTGGATGCCGGGGGCAATGACAATAAACGAGATTTACCAGGCCATGCGCATGGGTGCCACCATCATCAAGGTGTTCCCGGCCCATGTCGTGGGCCCGGCTTACGTGAAAGCCGTGCGCGGCCCGCTGCCCAAGGTGAAGGTGATGGTGACGGGTGGCATCGAACCCACGCAGGAGAGCCTGCGCGCTTGGTTCGGGGCCGGGGTCAACGCCGTTGGCATCGGCTCTCAGCTGTTTAATGGCTCCACTGAGTTGTCTTCGCTCACGCCCCGCATTGTTGAGCTGCTGGAGTATGCCAATAACCTGGTTGGCGAAAGCGCTTAGAGCATAAGCAAATAGGTAGCAAGAAAGGCGGTCATGCAGAGCGTAGCGTAGCATGACCGCCTTTCTTGCTAAAACTGAGCCTTACTCCTCCATGATGTCCTCGTTCCAGAGGGCGGGCTCGGCTTCGATGAACTCGTTCATCATATCCACGCATTCCTGGAGGTCGAGGTCGACGACTTCCACGCCGTGGCTTTCCAGGAAAGCGCGCGACTCGCCAAACGTGCGCGACTCGCCCACCATCACCTTCGGGATTTTGAACTGCACGATGGTGCCGGCGCACATGTAGCACGGCATCAGCGTAGTGTAAATGACGGTGTCGCGGTAGCTGCGCTGGCGGCCGGCGTTGGTGAGGCAATCCATCTCGCCGTGCTTGATGGCGCTGTCTTCCTGCACGCGCTTGTTGTGGCCCTGGCCGATGATTTTGCCGTCGCGCACCAGCACCGAGCCGATGGGAATACCGCCCTGCGAGCGGCCCAGCCGGGCTTCGTCGATGGCGGCTTGCATGAATTCGTCTTTGCTGGCGGCGGTGTTTTGGGGTTGCATAGGTGTATTGACTGGTGAGTGGGATGCTGAGGCTCAGCGGTTGCTTTGCAAGTACAGCAGCGTGGTGCGGTACGGGCGGCTGGGCGTGTATTTGTCGTTGATGATGAAGTAGCCGCTTTTGTAGGCGGCAATGCCTTCCCAATTGTAGCCCATGTATTGCTCGGGAAACTCCCACACAGGCTGCCAGGTGAAGCGTTTGTTTTTGAACGTAATATCGACCAACCGGCAGTAGTTTTTAAAGCCCTTTGGCCCAGTAATAAGTTTGGTATTGGCGGCGTCGGCGGGCGGGACGCGGTACACGGCATCTTCGCCGTCACCTTTGAAGAAGTAATTGATGGCCGTGAAACGGTTCTTGCCGACCGACGTCATGTCCGTAATGCGGAACGGTAGCGGGTCGAAAGGTAATTGGCGGGGAACTGACGTGTTGGAAATCCGGCGCTTGTTGAGGCCGTAGGCGTGGTTCTGACCAGGCGAAGATTTGTGTTCAAAGGAAGTAACAGGAGGTTTGTTCATCCGAATTATTTTCCGAGCTATTTCGAAGTCCTCACCAGGAAAAGAATTGTATTCGAAGAAGGCAACAATTTGCTTATTTACTTGAGTTATTGCCTCAAAACCGGCATTGTAGATGTGCGAGCCATCGGCGGCCAGTGGCTTGGCCAGCGTCACCAGGAAGGTGGTATCTAGGTCAACCGCAGTTGAATTCAGCTGGCCTTTTAGCAGGTAGCAATTGGCTGAAGGAGTGGCGGTTTCAACGGACAGGTAAATCTTGTTCCCGTCAATGAGCATGGCCTCAAGGCCTTCGTAGCTTTGTCCGGCCGCCTTCATACGGGCGCGCAACATCGGAAGGTTGTTGAGGGGCAGCTTCTGGTAGGGCAGGACGTAGGCGGTATCCAGAAGCTTGCGGTCTACGTCGGCCAGCTGCACAGTGTATAGCTTGGCCTCGGCCTTGTCCTGCAGTCGGCTTTCTGATAGCAGAAACAGCTGGCCCTTGCTGATGGCGAGGCCGGAAAACTGGTTGTCGTAGAACTCCAGCTCCTTGGGCAGCGAAACCGGGTGTACCGTAAATGGAGGCGTTTGCGCCAAAGCCGGCGGCAAAGTCAGGGCGAGCAGCAGGCTCAGCAGGTACTTCATGCGGTGGTAATCAGCAGGCATTAGCGGGCGCAAATACCCTTGTAGGGACAGTGCTCGCACTTCGTGAAGTCATCGGTTTTGCGAATGGGCTCGGTGGGGTCCAGCATCCGCAGCACAATCTTACGCACCAGCTCTTCCGAAACCGCCACGAAATCTTCGCCGCCCTCGGTGAGGAAGCTGAGGTCGGCGGAAAGCAGTCCCTCATCGAGGTTGCGCAGGGAGAGGATGGACGTGTCGGCCGTTTCGCGCTTGGCAGTGTGGGCCAGCATAAGGCGGTAGAGCCAGAGCTGACGCACTTTGTCGGCGCTGCTGCTGGCTTCGTGCAGGAGGCGGTCAATGGCTTCGGACGGGCTGAGGCGGTCGCGGTAGCCGCGCAGCTGGAGGTCGTTGCGCTTCACGAGGCCCGATTTGTAGTCCACCACGCGCAGCCGTCCGTCGGGCAGTTGGTCCACGCGGTCGGCAAAGCCAGCGAGGCGCACGGCCAGGCGCTCGGTTTGGCCGGGCACGTCCACGAAAACGGTAGCCACCAACTCATCTTCCAGCGAAAACAAGCGCAGCGGTAAGATGCCGGGCTGTTCCAGCATGCTTTCGAGCAGGCGCACCACCAGGCGGGTAGCCACCTGGCCGTACACGTGGTTCAGGCCCTCATCGGCGCGGGCGTGTTTCTCGGTTTCTTCCTGCCGCAGCACTTTCTGCACTTCGGCCGGAGCTTGCCGCACAAGGTCGGGGATGTCGGCCGCCGTAATCAGACGGGCATCCTGCTGGAAGGGACGCATCAGGTTTTCCAGTGCCTCGTGTATCATGGTGCCGAAGCTGCTGGCTTCGAGCGTTTCTTCCACCGCCTCGTTTTCGTGGAAGCGGGCCACCTTCGAGAAGTAAAATCGCAGCGAGCAGGCCAGAAAATCGTTGAGACGCGAGGGGGAAATATTGCGCTCCAGCACGCCGCGCAGGGCGGCCAGCATCTCGGGGTCTTTGTCCAGTATAAGGTCGCCCTGATAGCTTAATGAGGAATGAGGAATGAAGAATGAGGAAATAGCGGGTGTTCCCAATTCTTCATTCTTCATTCCTAATTCCTCATTAGGGGAGGCTACGCCGACCGTTAAGTCTTCCAGCGTAAGCTGCGGGTTTTGGGGCAGCAGGTCGTTCTGCAATTGCAGCAGGAAGCGGCTGCGCTCGCCGCTTTTCATGCCCTCAGCGCCGGGCAGCACGTGTACCAAATCGACGCGCTGGGCCCGCTGCAGCAGGCGCCAGAAGTTATAGGCCGTAATTGCCTCGGCGTCGGCGTAGGTGGGCAGCTTAAATTCGGTGAGGACGTCGTAGGGAAACAGCGACTGCTGCTTTTTGGGGGCCGGCAACACGCCCTCGTTGCAGCTCAGAATGATGAGGTGGTCGAAATCGAGGGCCCGCGTTTCGAGCAGCCCCATTACCTGCACATCGGCCAGCGGCTCGCCGGAGAAGGGCAAGCGGGTGCGGGCCATCTGCTCGTACAGGAAACGCCGGAAAGAGCGCACCGACAGGCGCTGCTCGCGGCAGTCGAAGGCCGAATCGAGCTGTTTGACCAGGGTATAAAACAAGTACAGGTACTCGGCGCCGAGGCTGGCTTCGCGGTCGGTGTCGGCCATTTCGGCGGCGTACACCTGGCGCAGCAGGTCGATGATGGTGTAGCAGGCGGCGATGATGTCGTCGCAATTGTCCCAGGTTTTGAACAGGGCCTCGATGAGCGGGTGATGGGCACCCATTTTCAGTAGCTCGGTGGCGGGCAGCAGCACAGCGTTGACGCGCACGATTTCCCGGCAAATCTGGTCCAGAATGCCGTGGAACTGGGGCTGGTCGGCCTGGCGGTCCTGCCACTGCTGGTAGCGGCGCAGAAAAGGGTGCGAAAGCAATTTGCTCACGGCCAAATGGTGGTAGCGCGGCACCCCGTAGCCGGTTTCGGCGCTACCCTCCCGGATGCCGGTGAGGTGCACCTCAAACAGCAAGTCGACCAGGTTGAACAGCGGCGTGGCCTGGAAGCTGAGGCCCATGGTCACGTTGTAGTCGGGCACCTCGTCGGGCGGCAGGCCGTGGAGCACGGGCAGGAGCAGGGTTTCGTCGGGCAGTACCACGGCCACGGTGGCGTCGGGGTAGCGCTGGCGGGCTTCGGCCAGGAGCTGACCGGCCAATTTGCCCTGCATGCTGGGGTTGGCCACGCCCAGATAGCGCACGTGGTGGGGCTGGCCGCGCAGCCACTCCACGCCGCCGCCGAAATTGTCGAGCGGCAGCTTCCACTTTTCAAAATAGCGACGCAGATGCTGGCCGGCGCGGTTGGGCGAGTCTTTTTCGAGGTAGAACGGGTCGGCATCGAAGCGGACTTCGGCCCGTCCTGCGCTGATGAGCAGCCGAATCAGCTTTTCTTCCGACTTGGACAAGTTGCCCAATCCCACGAAAACGTGGCGGGCTGGGTCGGGGGCGGCGGGGTCCTCAAGCTGCTTTTCGAGCTTTTCGACGGCCATGCGGTAGGCCAGGCCGGGGTAGGCCAGGCGGTCGGCCAGCATGCGTTTTTTTAGCTTGTGGTACACCTGCTCCAGCTGGTCCCAGAAGCTGAAGGAATGCGCGGCGGCTTGGCTTTTCTCGGGCAGCGCATCCAGCTTCCAGCGTTCGAGGGCTTTGGCCTGGCTCAGGTATTCAAAGAGCTTGTGGGTGGGGGCCAGGTTCTGGTCGAGGTTGGAGAAGTCGCTCAGCAGCAGGCCGGCCCAGCCCACGAAGCGGTCGAAATCCAACCCGGTATCGATGCCCTTGAGAATGTCGTAGAGCAGCAGTTGCAGGGCAATGGGTTCCTCCACCTGCACGCCGGCCAAGTCCACCATGTAGTCTTCCATGGCGGCCACGCGCGGGGCCCACAGCGGGGCCCCGCCGGGCAGGGCCAGGGCCAATTCATTTTTCAAATACACCACGGCACGGCGCGTGGGCACCACCACAATGATGTCGGACAGTTCATCGAGTGGGCCGGAGCCGTAGCGGTCCAGCAACTCGCGGGCCGTGGCGGCCAGGAACGAAAGGGAGGCCGCGGGCGGAACGGCAGCAATGGCAGGGGCAAAAGTGGGCGTTGGCATCAAAGCAAAGATACCGGCTGGGGCAGTAGGGGCGAGGCTTACGCGTAGCCAATTGCCGAACGAAAGGCAGAATTACCGGCGGGCTTCACCCCCAAGCCTTTTTTCGTACTTTCCCGCCCAAATCCTCATCTCCTGCGCATGAAACAACTATTCCTTACCGCGCTGGCCGCGCTCGCGCTGGCCACTGCCCAGGCCCAGACCACGCCCACCATCATCCCCGAGCCGGCCCCAACGGCGCCCGCTCCTGACCCGCTCTGGCGCAAAACCCTGAAAACCGGCCTCGGACTCAACGAGTCGCTGCTGAGCAGCAACTGGCGTGGCGGCGGCGTGAACACCATCGGCTTCAACGCCCTGTTCAACACCAGGGCCAACCGCAAGCTGGGCCCGCACAGCTTCGACAACGAAGCCGATTTCCTGTTTGCTTTTTCTCAAACCAAGGGACTCGGCTACCGCAAGGGGCAGGACCGGCTTTACCTCGACACCAAGTACGGCCGCGCCATCAGCAGCCAGTGGGACATGTTTCTGTCCCTGAACCTGCTCTCGCAATTCGCCCCCGGCTACAAATACGACACCGATGCCGCCGGCCTCGACCGCGCCCGGCTCACTTCCGATTTCTTTGCGCCAGCATTCATCACGGCCGCTTACGGCTTCGAGTACCATCCCGCCACTTATTTCCATCTACGCCTTGCGCCGTTCGCCCCGCGCCTTACCGTCGTCAACCGGGCCGACCGTTTCGTGGCTGCCCTCGGCGATACGCCCTACGGCGTGAACCCCGGCCACAGCACCCGCTTCGAAGTACTGGCCGCCCAGATTCTGGCGGAGCTGGACAAAAACATCAGCCCCAACGTCAACCTCAAGGCTCGCTACCTGCTATTTGCCAATTACAAAAACCTGAACTTTCAGGAAATCGACCACCGTCTCGACGTGGGCCTCACCGCCAAAGTGGGCAAATACGTGAATGTCGCCCTCAACGGCATTGCCCTCTACGACTACGACCAGGACCACGGCGTGCAGTTTTCGCAGGGGCTGACCATCGGCATTGCCTATGCCGTGCAGAATTTTGTGGAGGCGAAGAAGTAAATCGGCCGCGCTTATTTCCGGGTAACCACCGCCATGGCTTCCGAAAACGTGAGCACCGAATAGTCGGCTTCGTGGGCTTTCAAATAGGCCAAAAAGCCACGGTGGACCTGGCTCGAAATCTTAAAAATCTGTCCCCCAACGCCGTGAATCTGGTACACGCCCATGCCGTGGGCCTGCTGCACCTTTTCGGCGAAGGCAATGAGCTCGGGTAGGGTAGTGCCGGGCTCCACCATCCAGCTGGGCACCTGCATGGGATTCAGGGACGTGAAATTGGTAATGATGCTGGTGCGGTCGCCGCCGCCCCGCCCGTATTTTACCAGGCCGCTGCGCTGCACGGTGGGCAGGTAGTCGACGGCGCCGATGAACGTGTTGTTGCACGGGTAGGCAAAGGCACGGGCTGTGCGGCCAGGGTCCAGCAAGGCCAGCAGCGCGTTTTGCGTCCTGATTTCCTGCATGATTTGGTCCACCGTGTAGGTTTCAATGGCCACGGCTTTTAGCCAGCCCAGCTTTTCGGGGCAGGGGTGAAACAGGGTGTGGTTGGCCAGCTCGTGGCCGTGCGCGGCCGCCGCCCGCCAGCCCACCACGGCCGCCGGAGCTTCGCCAATGACCTCCGTTTCCGACGACCCTTGAATGGAATTTAAAAAGAAAGTGGCCTTCAGCCCTGCCGAATCGAGCTGCGGCAGGGCCGTGGTGCGCTGGGTGGTCAACCCGTCGTCGTAGGTCAGGCAGATAATGGCTTTTCGGGGCTTGCCGGCTTGCGTGGGCTGCGCAACGGCGGCTGATGCGCCAGCGACTGCGAGACCAAAGGCAAGAATATAGCGGTATTTCATGGCTCAAGGTAGGCAGTTTTTGTCGGGAGATGCCCCTTGCTCAAATACCCCTGGTTCTTTCGGTGTTGTACACTACAAAGAGCAGTTAAGAAAAGCCGCACGTCATTATCATTATCGCCGGCGCTGCCAAGGTAGGCGCGACGCCGAGAGTACCGCGCTACCGCAGCGCGTAAATCCGCTCAATGATTTCCACCACTTTCAGCCCTTCCAGCGCATTGGTCGTGGCGAAGCTGCGCTTTTGCACGGTGTCCACCACGTTTTCGATGACCTGCACATGGTTGGCGGCGGAGCCCTGGAAAGCGCCGTAATGATTGGCCGGGTTGGTGGGGGCCAACTCCGGCATCTGGTAGCCTTCGAGGTGGCAGTATTCCACCTTGTCCATGTACTGGCCGGCGATGCGCAGGCTGCCGCGCTCGGCCACCACGGTGAGAGAACTTTCGAGGTTGCGGTCCCACACGGCGGTGCTGTAGCTGAGCGTGCCGCTGCCGCCGCGCACGAGGTCGAAAGTGACGAGGCCGCTGTCTTCAAATTCCGTCAGCCCCGCGTGGGTAAAGTCGCGAAAGCGGGCCGAGATGTTGGCAATGTCGCCAAACACCCAGTACAGCAAATCGACGAAATGGCTGAACTGGGTGAAGAGCGTGCCGCCGTCCAGCGCCTGGGTGCCCTTCCAGCCGCCTGGCTTGTAGTAGCGCGCGTCGCGGTTCCAGAAGCAATTCAGCTGCACCAGAAACACCTGGCCCAGCCGGCCCTCGTTGTAAATCTGTTTCAGCCACGCGGCCGGCGGCGAGTAGCGGTTTTGCATCACCCCAAACACCAGCCGGCCGGTTTGCAGGGCGGTGTGCACGACGGTTTCGGCATCGGCTTTGGTCAGCGCAATTGGCTTTTCGATGACGACGTGCAGGCCGTGGCGCAGGCCGGCCACCGCCTGCGGGGCGTGCAGGCCGTTGGGCGTAGCCACGGTGAGAACGTCGGTGGCGGGGCCGTTTTGCAGGTATTCTTCGAGGGAGTTGAAAAAGGGCACGCCGGGAAATTCCGCAGCAAGGCCAGGCTGCAACTCCGTTCGCACGTCAATCAAGGCCGTTAATTCGCCGCCGCTGTGGCGCGAAACCAGCGCGGCGTGGCGCCGGCCAATGTGGCCTACTCCACAAATGGCGAAGCGGACGGGTGAGGTTTGCATGCGGAAATCAGGGTTTAAGAAAAATTTCGCACCGAGTTAAAGAGAGGTAAAAGGAGTTCCAATGAGTATAACATGGCACCCGCCGTGAAACTCAATTTGCCTCTGTTTAACTCGGTGCGAAAAACAATTTATTAGCCACTAAAACTGCTTCACAAGTTCTACGATATAGGCCTGCTGCTCCTCCGTCAGCAGCGGGTGTATCGGCAGCGACAGCACGGTTTCGCACAGCCGCTCCGCCACCGGAAACTGCCCCGCTTGGTAACCCAAATAGGCATACGCCGGCTGCGCATGTACTGGCAGCGGGTAGTAAATCATGGTCGGCACGCCGCATTTCCGCAGAAACAACTGCATCTCATCGCGGCGGCCCGCGCCTTCCACCTGAATGGTGTACTGGTGAAAGACGTGGCTGCTGCGCGCATCGCGGGCGGGAATGGTGATACCAAGTACGGTAGCCAACGCAGCATCGTAGTAAGTCCCTACAGCCTGGCGGGCGGCGGTATTGGCGGGTAGCTGCCGAAGCTTCACTTGCAGCAGGGCGGCTTGCAGGGTGTCGAGGCGGGAGTTGAGGCCAATGCGCTGGTGGTGGTATTTCTGGCTTTGGCCGTGGTTGGCGAGCTGGCGGAGCAAGGTGGCGCGGGCAGCGTCGCGGGTGATGAGCGCGCCCCCGTCGCCGAGGCCGCCCAGGTTTTTGGAAGGGAAAAAGGAGGTGGTACCGATTTCGCCCACCGCGCCGGCAAAGGCGGTCTCGCCGTCGGCAAAGCGAAAAGTTGCGCCAATTGCCTGGGCATTGTCCTCAATCAGGGCCACGCCGTGCCGCTGCGCAATGGCCCGCAATGCTTCCAAATCGGCGCATTGCCCAAACAAATGCACGGCCACAATGGCGCCGGTACGCGGCGTGAGGGCCGCTTCTATGGCGGCCGGGTCAATGTTGAAGGTGTCGGGGCGCACGTCGACCAGCACTGGGCGCAGGCCGAGCAGCGCTGCCGCTTCCAGAGTAGCAACGTAGGTGAAAGCAGGAGTAATTATTTCGGCCCCGGCCGGCAGGTTCAGGCTCATCAGCGCCAGCGTGAGGGCATCGGTGCCGTTGGCGCAAGGCACAACGTGGGCGTCACCCAAGTAGGTGCCCAGCGCGGTGGTAAACTGCTCCACCGCTGGCCCTTGGATGAAGGCGGCCGAATCCAGCACGGCCTGCATTGCCTCGTTCAGAGCCGGTTGCAGCGCGGCGTGCTCCGCTACCAAATCGAGCAGGAGGATGGGGGAAGGCGGGGCGGGAAGAATCAAGGGAAATCAGCGAAAAAGGAGCCAGCCAAAGATACTGGGCAGAATCAGCCCAACTCCCGCAGCAGCCAGTGAAGCTTCAGCAAATCGAGGGCTCGCAGGCGCGGTGTGGCCGAAAGTAGCTGCCGGCGCAACCTAGGTGCAGCAGCGGCCAGCCCCATGCTTGCCACTCCTGACAGCCCCAGCCGGCGCAGCCGTAGAGCCGTTTGCAGCAGCCGGGCATCGGTTCCCAGCCCATCCTGTCGGTACACTTGCGCGAGGTTGCGCACGGCCTGCTCGCTTTTCTGGAGGAATTGCGCGGCTGGTTCCAGGCCAGCGTGCAGCACGGGGTTATCCAGGTGCAGCACCGGCACTTGGGCCGCTGCCAGCTCTACCCCGAATTTGGTGTCTTCGTGCCCGTAGCCGGTCAGGCGCTCATCGAGCGGAAATTGGCGGAAAACATCGGCTCGAATCAGGGCGTTGTTGATGGTGAGTTGGCTATACGGCGCAGCCTGGCGCACAGCCGCCGGCCGCGCCTCCCGGGCTTGGCCATAGAGCCAACGCAACTGGAGTGCTGCATCGGCCGGGGGCGTGGCCTCGTAGCAAGTACCACCAATGAGCACGGCGGCGCGGTTTCGCGCGGCGGCGTAGCGCGCCAGGAATTGCGCGTCGGGCAGCAGGCTGTCGTTGTCCAGCAGCAGCAGCCACCCGTGCTGCGCGGCGGCGGCCAGCTGGTTGCGAATGGCGGCCCGGCCCACGTTGCGCGGCAGCTCGTGGTAGCGCACGGCTGGCAGCGCCGCCAACGGCCGGTTCAACGTCCGAAATTCTTCCCACGAACCGTCATCGTATAACAGTATTTCCAGCGGGCCGGGCCAATCGGCGTGCTGCATCACCAACGAAGCCACTAGCTCGTTGACGTTCCAATTAAAAACCGGAATCAATACCGACAGCCCAGCAGCCATGTGCATGCTCAATTAATAACGCTCATTCCACACCGGCTGGCACACGATGCCCGCTACCGCTGCTTCGCCGAATCCAGCAATTCTCCGTCTTTGCACGTCAGCACGCGGTGGGGGTATTGCTCAATTAATTGAAAATTGTGGGTGGCCATCAGAATAGCAGTGCCGGCATTATTTATCTCGCCAAACAGCTGCATGATGCTGGCCGATACGTCGGGGTCGAGGTTGCCGGTGGGCTCATCGGCCAGCAGCAGCAAGGGCTCGTTCAGCATGGCGCGGGCAATGACCACGCGCTGCTGCTCGCCGCCCGAGAGGCGGTGCGGCATGCGGTTGGCTGCCCCGCTCAGGCCCACGCGCACCAGCACGTCGGAAATGCGCTGCTGCTTCTGCGACTTGCCTTTCCAGCCCGTGGCGTTGAGCACAAACAGCAGGTTTTCGGCCACGGTGCGGTCCGAGAGCAATTGAAAATCCTGAAACACGATGCCCAGCTTGCGCCGCAGGTAGGGCACTTTGCTGGCCGGCAGCTTGGGCAGCGCAAAGCCCGCCACGGTGCCCGTGCCGCTTTGCAGCGGCAGGTCGGCATACAGCGTTTTCAGCAGCGACGACTTGCCCGAGCCGGTGCGGCCCACGAGGTAGCAAAAAGCGCCTTTTTCCAGCGAAAAAGTAACGCCCTGCAACACCGCCTGCTGCTCCTGCATAATCGTTGCATCGTGCAGCTCAATCACGTTTTCACTCATACCGTTACAAACTCAAGGGCTGCAATTTTCCAAATTCCAGGCCCGAAATCACGGCCGCCAGCTCGGTTTCCTTGCCTTCGAGGCCGTAGCGGTGCAGGTCTTTCAGCGGGCGGTCGGCCCGGAAATACGCAATGAGCACGAAGCCTTCGTCCCGCAGCTGAATGTAGTCGGGAATTTTGGCCTTGCCTTTTACTTTGATGATGTACATGGTTGAATTAGGAATGAAAAATGAAGAATGAGGAATTACAGAACGTCAAATTCTTAATTCCTCATTCTTCATTCCTAATTAAGCGTTAAGAATTAACGCGTTTGTGGTCGGCCAGGAACGTGGCCAGGCCCTTATCGGTGAGCGGGTGGCTGAGCAGGCCGGTGATGACGCTGAGCGGGCAGGTCACCACGTCGGCCCCAATTTCGGCGCACTGAATGAGGTGCGGTACGTGGCGCACCGAAGCCGCCAGTACCTCGGTGGGGTAGCCGTAGTTGCTGAAAATCTGCACTATCTGTTCCACCAGCTGCAAGCCGTCGTGGCCAATATCGTCCAGCCGGCCCACGAAGGGCGACACGTAGGTGGCCCCGGCCTTGGCGGCCAGCAGGGCCTGCCCGGCGGTGAAAATCAGGGTGCAGTTGGTTTTGATGCCTTTGTCGGAGAAGTACTTGATGGCTTTGATACCGTCCTTAATCATGGGCACCTTCACCACAATGTTGGGGTGCAATTCGGCCAGCTCCTCGCCCTCGCGGACGATGCCGTCGAAATCGGTGGCAATGACTTCGGCCGATACGTCGCCTTCCACCAGCTCGCAGATTTTGCGGTAGTGGGTCATCACGTTATCGATGCCGCGGATGCCTTCTTTGGCCATCAGCGAAGGGTTGGTGGTCACGCCGTCGAGGACGCCCAACTCTACTGCTTCGCGGATGTCGGCAAGGTTGGCGGTATCGAGGAAGAATTTCATGGGAAAGAGTAGTCAGTATTAAGTAGTCAGTAGTTAGGTAGTTGAGTCTGAATACCGACTACCTGATACTGACTACCGACGAAAAAGAATCGGCCCCAAAGCTACTCATTCGGCCGCAACATGCGGGCTGGAGGAGCGTCGGGGCCGACGAGAAAGGGCAAAAAAAAGCAAGCCAAAATCGCACCGCTACAACCACCTACCCTTGCTACCTTCCGGTCCTGGGGGAGTTCAGCAGGAGCTGGTCGTTCTGACTTGCCGCTGCAAAGGTACGTTGCGCAGCCGGTTTTTTGCAAGGCAAGGACGCATTTTGGCTGAAAACTGCGGCCATCCAGCGGCAATGCGCAAGCAAGCGCTTGAATACCGGCTGTTTAGGCCGGAGCGTCTTAAAAAAGCTGACGGCCGGCACAGGATTTTGGCCGCAACGGCATCAAAGGTCCTAACTTCCCTTATGCATGTGTCGGCTTCGCTTTCTGATGAGGACTTGTTGGTGGCTTTGCGGGCCCGGCAGCCCGGCGCGTTCGAGGAAGTGGTGGCCCGCTACGGGGCGCGGGTGCTCAATACCTGCCTGGGCCTGGTGCCGCAGCGGGCCGATGCGGAGGACATGACCCAGGAAGTATTTGTGGAAGTGCACCGCCAGCTGGCGGCGTTTCGGGGCGAGGCCAAGCTAAGTACCTGGGTATACCGCATTGCCGTGAACAAATGCCTGGAGTGGCAGCGCTACCGCAAGCGGCAGAAGCGGTTTGCCTTTTTTACCAGCCTGTTCGGGGCCGACGACAACGCGCCGGCCCACGACCTGCCCGATTTTGACCACCCCGGCGTGCTGGCCGAACGGCGGGAGCAGGCCGCCATTTTGCTGCAAGCCGTGGCCCGGCTGCCCGAACGACAACAGGCCGCTTTCACGCTTTTTCATCTTGAAGGGCTGCCCCATAGCGAGATTGCCGAGACGCTGGACTTGTCGGTGGGCGCCGTAGAATCGTTGCTGCACCGGGCCAAAGCCAGCCTGCAGCAGCGCTTACGAGGGTACTACCAAGAATATTTGGCCGGGTAGCGCAGGGTTTTGTCGTTGATGACATCTAAGCCTTTAGACCGATAGACCGACATGAAAAACGAACCACTTTCTGAGCACGAATGGGTGGAGCAAACGCTCCGGAGCCTGGAAGGAACCGCGCGCCCGGAACCTTCGGCCTGGCTCTATGCGGGCGTGCGCCGTCGGCTGGCGGCCGGGCCGGCGCCGATGGAGGCACCGGGCGTGGCCTGGGTGCTGGCCCGCGTGGCGGTGCTGGCCGCTTTGGTGGTTGCCAATATGGTCACGTTTGCCCACCACGACGACTTCGTGGCCGACAATGGCCTGGCGCCGACCCCCGTGGAATACGCTTACCCGACGCTGTCCGACTACTGATATAGAAGCTGTTTCGGAAGGGTCTCGCTTGCCGGTCCGACGCCGTAGGGGTCCGACCGGTCGTCGGTCAACGGCCGTTGGCGCCTCGTTCGGGCGGCAACCGGTCGGACGCCTACGCCGTCGGACCGGGCGGAACCGACGGCCTAAACCGCTTCATTGCAACAAACCACGCACACCTCCCATGGCCGTTTCCCAAACCCGCGTCCTCTCCCTGCTGGTGGGAGCTTTGGCCCTGCTCAATGTGGGCCTGCTTGCGCTGCTGTGGCTGGGCCGGCCCGGCCACGCACCACGTAAGCCGCCACCGCCCGCCGTGGGGCCGGTGGCGGCTTACGTGGTGCCTGAGTTGGGGCTCACCCGGCAGCAGCAGCAGCAGTACGAGGCCCTGCGCCAGCAGCACCAGGCCCGGATGCGGCAAT
>NZ_JAERQF010000010.1 GCF_016734815.1 Hymenobacter rubidus | reverse complement strand
TCGGGCACGAACTCGCGTCCTTACTCACCCTCCACTTTCACCTGCTCGATTCGCAACCCACTTCGTGACGGGTATAATTGTTAAATGACATTATGAACAAGTTCATTCAAGGCATCATTACCTTCTCGCTTAAGAACAAGGGCTTCATCTTCCTCATGACCCTGGTGGTGGTGGTGATGGGCGTGGTGAGCTACCGCAACACACCCATTGAGGCCTTCCCGGACGTGACCAACACGGAAATCACCATCATCACGCAGTGGCCCGGCCGCTCGGCCGAGGAGATGGAGAAGTTCGTGACCGTGCCCATCGAAATTGCCCTGAACCCGGTGCAGAAAAAGGCCTCGGTGCGCAGCACCACGCTGTTTGGCCTGTCGGTGGTGAAGGTGATTTTTGACGATGGCGTCGACGACGCCTTCGCCCGTCCGCAGGTGAACAACCTGCTGCGCGAGGTGGATTTGCCCGACGGCATCACGCCCGACGTGCAGCCGCCCTACGGCCCGACTGGCGAAATTTACCGCTACACGCTGGAAAGCAAAACCAAAACTGTGCGCGAGCTCAAAACCCTGCAGGACTGGGTGATTGAGCGCAACCTGAAAGCCGTGCCCGGCGTGGCCGACGTGAACAGCTTCGGTGGCGAAGTGAAGGACTACGAAATCAGCGTCAACCCCGGCAAGCTGCAGGATTTCGGCCTCACGCCGCTCGACCTCTACAACGCCGTGCAGCGCTCCAACATCAACGTGGGCGGCGACGTGATAAACGAAGGCCAACAGAACTACGTGGTGCGCGGCATCGGCCTGCTGAATAACATCTCGGACATCACCAACACCGTGATTAAGAACGTAAACGGGGTGCCCATTCTGGTGCGCGACGTGGCCCGTGTGACCGAAAGCGCCCTGCCGCGCCTGGGCCAGGTGGGCCGCGGCTACGACGACGACAAGCTGGAAGGCATTGTGGTGATGCGCAAGGGCGAAAATCCCTCGGAAGTCATTGCCCGCCTGCACGATAAGGTGGACGAATTGAACGCCAAAATCCTGCCGCCCGACGTGAAGATGAAAACCTTCTACGACCGGCAGCAGCTCATCGATTTCTCGACGGAAACGGTGATTCACAACCTGCTGGAAGGCATCGTGCTGGTGACGCTGATTGTGTTCCTGTTCATGGCCGACTGGCGCACCACGGTGATTGTGTCGGTGATTATTCCGCTGGCGCTGCTGTTTGCCTTCATCTGCCTGCGGCTGCGCGGCATGAGCGCCAACCTGCTGAGCATGGGCGCGATTGACTTCGGCATCATCATCGACGGGGCGGTGGTGATGGTGGAAGGACTCTTTGTGGCCCTCGACCACAAGGCGCACGAGATGGGCATGGAACGGTTCAACAAGCTTTCTAAGCTGGGCTTGATAAAGAAGTCGGGCCGCGACATGGGCAAGTCCATCTTCTTCGCCAAGGCCATTATTATCACCGCTTTGCTGCCCATCTTCTCCTTCGAGAAAGTAGAAGGCAAGGTGTTCAGCCCACTGGCCTGGACATTGGGTTTTGCGCTGCTGGGCGCGCTCATTTTTACCCTGACGCTGGTGCCGGTGCTGGTAAGCATTCTGCTGAAAAAGGACGTGCGCGAGAAAGAAAACTTCTTCGTGCGCGGCGTCAACCGGGGCGCGGAGCGTTTCTTCGCCTTCACTTACGCCCGCAAAACGGTCAGCCTGATTGTCGCCTTTGTCATCACGGCGGTGGGGCTGTATTCGTTTTCATTCCTGGGCTCGGAATTCCTGCCGGAGCTGAACGAGGGCTCGATTTACGTGCGGGCGCAGCTGCCGCTCAGCATCAGCCTGCAGTCATCGAACGAGCTGTGCAACGAGATGCGGCGGGTGTTTCTGAGCTTCCCCGAGGTGAGCGACGTGGTGAGCCAGACCGGCCGGCCCAACGACGGCACCGACCCGACGGGCTTCTACAACAACGAGTTTCTGGTGCAAATCAAGCACACGCCGGAGGTGGAGAAGAAGATGAAGTCCAAGGCCTACCGCGAAGATTTGGTGGAGCGCATGAAGGACAAGCTCGACCGGTTTACGGGCGTTGATTTTAACTTCTCGCAGCCCATCACCGACAACGTGGAAGAAGCGGCTTCGGGCGTGAAGGGCTCCATCGCCGTGAAGATTTACGGCACCGACCTGGCCACGCTCGAAGCCAAAGCCCGCGAAGTGTACGAAGTACTGAAAACCGTGAAAGGCATTGACGACCTCGGGGTGCTGCGCAACATCGGCCAGCCAGAATTTCACGTTGACCTCGACGAGCGCCGCATGGCCAGCTACGGCGTGAATAAGTCGGACGCCAACTCGGTGCTGGAAATGGCCGTGGGCGGCAAGGAGGCCACTCAACTCTACGAAGGCGAGCGCAAATTCCCCATCCGGGTCCGTTACGAGCCTCAGTTCCGTCAGACGCCGGCCGAAATCGCGGCCCTGATGGTGCCCACGCAATCGGGCAAAACCATTCCGCTTTCCGAAATCGCCAACATCGGCTCCGTGACCGGTCCCAGCCTGATTTACCGCGACGACAATCGCCGCTTCGCCGCCGTCAAGTTTTCGATTCGTGGCCGCGATATGGGCTCAACCATCAAGGAGGCGCAGGAAAAAGTGAACCGCCACGTGAAGCTGCCCGCCGGCTACGAGCAGAAGTGGACCGGCGACTTTGAGAACCAGCGCCGCGCCCAGCAGCGCCTCACGCAGGTGGTGCCCATCTCGCTGGGTCTCATCTTCTTCATCCTGTTCATCCTGTTCAGCAACCTGAAAGATGCCGGGCTGGTGCTGCTCAACGTGCCGTTTGCCATCATCGGCGGCATTGCGGCGCTGCTCATCACGCACACCAACTTCTCGATTTCGGCCGGCATCGGCTTCATCGCGCTGTTCGGTATCTGTATTCAGAACGGCGTGATTCTCATCTCCGTGTTCAAGCAGAACCTGGTCAAAAAGCACTCGCTCGACCACAGCATCAACGAAGGCGTGATTTCGCGGGTGCGTCCCGTGGTGATGACGGCCCTCATGGCCACCATCGGCCTGATGCCGGCCGCCATTTCCACCGGTATTGGCTCGGAGACGTCCAAGCCGCTGGCCATTGTGGTGATTGGCGGTTTGATAACGGGTACCATCCTCACGCTCTTTATCTTCCCGCTGGTGTTTGAGCGTTTCTACCGCTCGGAGCACACGCACTACGGCGACGATTTGGCCGCCGAGCGGGCCGCTCGTGAAAAACCGTTGCTTGTGCACTAGTTGAGCCCCGATATCGAAAGACAAAAAAGCCCGCTGCCGTTTCCGGCAGCGGGCTTTTTTGTGCCCGGAGGCTTCATGTAACCCTCATTGTTTTCTCATGAACTTTTCACCAAATTCTCATTTTCTAACTTATTTCTAGCCTAATTGGGAAGAAATGGAGTTGGATTGCTACCCTTACCCACCCGCTACGCTCATTCATGAATAAGTTTATTTCGGGCATTGTTGCCTTTTCGCTGAAGAATCGTTTCTTCATCTTTTTCATGACGGCCCTGCTGGTGGCCGGCGGCACCTATAGCTACGTGCACACGCCCATTGAGGCGTTTCCGGACGTGACGAATACCCAGATGATTATTGTGAGCCTCTGGCCCGGCCGCTCGGCCGAGGAGGTAGAACGCTTCGTGAGCACGCCCATCGAGGTGGCCATGAACTCGGTGCAGATGAAAAGCAACATGCGCAGCATCAGCATGTTTGGCTTGTCGGTGCTCAAGATTAACTTCGAGGACAACGTGGAAGATTTCTTTGCCCGGCAGCAGGTGAACAACTTGCTGGCCGGCGTGAACCTGCCCGCCGGTTGCGACTCGCACGTGCAGCCGCCTTACGGCCCCACGGGCGAAATTTTCCGGTACACGGTGCAGAGCCGCACCGGCCGCAGCACCAACGAGCTGCTCGCGATTCAGGACTGGACGGTGGAGCGGCAGCTGAAATCGGTGCCCGGCGTGGCCGACATTGCGGCCTTCGGGGGCACGCGTAAAGTGTACGAAATCAGCGTGAACCCTGCCATGCTGGCCAAGTACGACATGACGCCGCTGGAAGTGTACGACGCCGTGCAGAAGTCGAACATGAACGTGGGCGGCGACGTGATTGAGAAGAACTCGCAGAGCTACGTGGTGCGCGGCATCGGCTTGCTCACCAAACCCGAAGACATCGGCAACATCATCGTCAAGGACATCAACAACGTGCCCATTCTGGTGCGCAACGTGGCCCAGGTGACCGAGAGCAACGCCCCCCGCGTAGGCCAGGCCGGTCTGGACGACCAGAGCGACGTGGTGGAGGGCATCGTGATTATGCGCAAAGGCGAAAACCCGGCCGAGGTGCTGGGCCGCGTGAAGGCCAAAATCACCGAGCTCAACGAAAAGGTGCTGCCCAACGACGTGTACCTCAAAACGTTCTACGACCGCGACGTGCTGATGGACCACTGCACGCACACCGTTATTCATAACCTGATTGAGGGCATTGTGCTCGTGACGCTCATCGTGCTCATCTTCATGGCCGACTGGCGCACTACGCTCACGGTGGGCATCGTGGTGCCGCTGGCGCTGCTGTTTGCCTTCGTGTGCCTGCGCCTGAAAGGAATGAGCGCCAACCTGTTGAGTATGGGCGCCATCGACTTCGGTATTATCATCGACGGCGCGGTGGTGATGGTGGAAGGCATTTTTGTGGTGCTCGACCACAAGGCCCAGCAGGTGGGCATGGAAAAGTTTAACAAGCTGGCCAAGCTGGGTATGATTAAGAAAACCGGCGGTGAGCTGGGCAAGGCCATTTTCTTCTCGAAGCTCATCATTCTGACCTGCCTGCTGCCCATTTTCGCCTTCGAGAAAGTGGAGGGCAAGATGTTTAGCCCGCTGGCCTATACGCTGGGCTTTGCGCTGGTGGGCGCCCTTATTCTGACCCTGACGCTGGTGCCGGTGCTCTCGGCCCTGCTGCTGAACAAGAATGTGAAGGAGAAGCACAACCCGATTGTGAGCTTCTTCGACAATATTGTGACGGCTGCGTTTGGCTTCACCTACCGCCACAAGCTGCTGAGCTTTGGGGTGACCATGGCCATTGTGGTGGCCGGCCTTTATTCCTTCAAATTCCTGGGCTCGGAGTTCTTGCCAGAGTTGAACGAAGGCGCGCTGTGGGTGGAAACCAAGCTGCCGATGTCGTCGTCGCTGACGGAGACGAACAAGATGGCGGCCAACTACCGCCGCATTCTGCGCTCGTTTCCGGAGGTGACGTCGGTGCTGAGCCAGACGGGCCGCTCGAACGACGGCACCGACCCCTCTGGCATCTACTACGTGCAGGCGCAGGTCAACCTCAAGCCCAAGGAGGAATGGAAGCGCAACATCACGAAGGAGCAGCTGATTGACGAGATGGACAAGAAGCTGAAGGAGTACCCCGGCATCATTTTCAACTACTCGCAGCCCATCATCGACAACGTGGAGGAGGCCGTGGCCGGCATCAATGCCGCGCTGGCGGTGAAGATATTTGGCAACGACCTGAAGGAGCTCGACGGCAAAGCCAACGAGGTGATGAAAGTGCTCGGCAACGTGCGCGGCGTGAAGGACCTGGGCATTCTGCGCAACCTGGGCCAGCCCGAAATGAGCGTGCGCCTCGACCAGACCCGCATGGCTGCCTACGGCGTCCAAACCGCCGATGCCCAAACCGTGGTGGAAATGGCTGTGGGCGGCAAAGCTGCTACCCAGATTTACGAGGGCGAGCGCAAGTTTGACGTGACGGTGCGCTACCCCAAGCAGGACCGCGACACCGAAGCCAAGATTGGCGAGCTGCGCGTGCCCACCATTCGCGGTGGCAAAGTGGCGCTCAAGGAAATTGCCACCATCAAAACCGAGAACGGCCCGGCCTTCGTGTACCACGACAATGGCCAGCGGTTTATTGCGGTGAAATTCTCCATCCGCGACCGCGACATGGGCTCGACCATTGCCGAAGCGCAGAAGAAAATGGACCAGACCATCAAGCTCGGCAAGGGCTACCGCATCGAGTGGGCCGGCGAGTTTGAGAACCAGGTGCGCGCCACCAAGCGCCTGGGTCAGGTGGTGCCGGTGTCGCTGGTCATCATTTTTATCCTGCTGTTTATCACCTTCGGCAACGGCAAGGACGCGGCGCTGGTGCTGGCCAACGTGCCCTTTGCCCTCATCGGCGGCATTGCCGCGCTGCACATCACCGGCGTCAACTTTTCCATTTCGGCCGGCATTGGCTTCATCGCCCTGTTGGGGATATGTATTCAGAACGGCATTGTACTCATCACCGTGTTCAAGGAAAACCTGCGCAAGAAGCTGAGCCTGGCCGAGAGCCTGCGCCTGGGCGTGGCCTCGCGCGTACGCCCCGTGGTGATGACGGCCCTCATGGCCATGATTGGCCTTTTCCCGGCCGCCCTCAGCACCGGCATTGGCTCCGAAACGCAGAAGCCACTGGCCATTGTGGTGATTGGCGGGCTGGTGACGGCCACCGTGCTCACGCTGCTGATATTCCCGCTCATCTTCGCCTTTTTCTACCGCGAGATGCACCAGGATGGCCCCGCGCCCAAGCGGGTTGAGGAAGAACGGCCGGTGCTGGTGGGGGCGTAGCGCTGAGGCAGGCGCAAAAGAACTTTCGAGGGGCAAACCAGTTGTTCTCGGCGCAACGTATTTCCAGTGCGTCCCCCATCCTAATTTTCTCCCCGTAAATGGCCAATTCTAACACCCACGCCCAAGTTCAGGACTACTACGGCACCCAGCTGCAAACCAGTCAGGACCTGCTCACCAATGCCTGCTGCACCGACGACATTCCGCTGGCGCACCGCCGCATTTTGTCGCAGCTGGAGCCGGAGGTGCTGGAGAAGTACTACGGCTGCGGCGTGTGCATTCCGGAGGCCATCGAAGGCATCACGGTACTGGATTTGGGCTCCGGCTCGGGCCGGGATGCGTATTTGCTTTCCAAACTAGTGGGCGAAAACGGCCACGTCATCGGCGTGGATATGACCGAGGAACAGCTCGACGTGGCCCGGCGCCACATCGATGCGCACACCGTCACTTTTGGCTACGCCAAGCCCAATGTGGAGTTCCGCCACGGCTACATTGAGGACCTGAAATCGGCCAACATCCCTGATAATAGCGTGGACCTGGTGGTGAGCAACTGTGTGCTCAATTTGAGCACCGACAAGGAAGCTACCTACCGCGAGGTTTTCCGGGTATTGAAACCGGGCGGCGAGCTATTTATCGCCGACGTTTTTGCCGACCGTCGCGTGCCCGAAACCCTGCGCCAGGACCCCGTTCTGTACGGCGAGTGCCTGAGTGGTGCCATGTACACCGAAGATTTCCGCCGCCTGCTGTTGCGCCTCGGCATCAACGATTACCGCCTGATGAGCAGCCGGCGCCTCACCATCAACAACCCCGAAATCGAAGCCAAAGTCGGCAACATCGGCTTCTACTCGCTCACGGTGCGCGCCTTCAAACTCGACATCGAAGACAAGTGCGAAGACCACGGCCAGGTGGCTACTTATCTGGGCACGGTGCCCGGCCAGCCCCACCAATTCGTCCTCGACGACCACCACACGTTTGAAACCGGCCGCCCCATGCTGGTGTGCGGCAACACGGCGGCTATGGTGGCCGAAACGCGCTACGCACCGCACTTTAAAGTGCTGGGCGACACCAGCCAGCACTTCGGCCTTTTCGATTGCGGACCGTCGCCGATAGCCGTCGCGGCGGGCGAAGCGGTGAGCGGCAGCTGCTGCTAATTTACCACGTCTGATTTATGAGAAAGGGTGGGTGGCCAAATGACCCGCCCACCCTTTTTTGCGATGTTGTGTTGGGTTGTTAGCGTTTTAAGCGGGCTCGAAATGTAGTTAGCAAAGCGGCAGCTTCCGGGGCGGTGCCGGTTAGCAGCACGCCCGCGCCATATAGCACTGTGAGCACGCTGCCGCGCGTCAATAGCGTGAGAAATGCATTGCCGGTATCGGGCAGCATCCAGGCTGCCAAGCCAGCCACGGCCGCCACCAGCAAAATGCGCACGATGCTGCCATCGAAAGGCTGCATGCCATAGTTGCGCCACACAAACCAAGTTCGCACGGTGTTGATACTGACCAGCGCAATGCAGTAGGCCAGCGCCGCGCCGGCCAGCTCCAGGCGCGGAATCAGCAGCCAGTTGAGAACAACTACCGCGGCTGCGAGGGAGATATTGAATACCAAATCGAATCGGTAGCGCGGCGACGTAGCCACGATGATGCCATTAACACCCGTGATACCGTCGAACAACCGACCAGCCAATAACAGAAGCACCGCTGAGGTGCCCGCCGCGTATTCAGGCCGGTGAATTAGGCCGTAGATAAAGTTGAGATTCAAACCAATACCCAGCGCCAGGTAGCAGCCCAGCAGTGTGTTGATGCGGGTGCTGCGGCGGTAGAAGTCGGCCATCTTGGCCATGTTGCCTTCCTTCCAGTACTCAGCAATCAGCGAGAAAGCCGTTTTGTAGAGTGCCCGAAAAGGCAGGACCAAAGCCGTGCTCACATTGGTGGCAATGAGGTAAATACCTCCTGCAGCAAAGCTCACTTTGGCACCCACCATGAAGCTGTCGATGTTCAGCAACACCGTGCCCGAAATATTGCTCAAAAGCACAAACGCGCCAAAACCCAGCATTTCGCGCAGGGGCTTGATGCGCAACGCCGCCCGCGTAGGCCGCAGATGCAATTCACCGATAGCGGCTAGGTAAATGGCCAGCAGCACTGCCACTGCTCCGTAGGCCCCCGCGTATGCGAGCACGAAGCCATGAAAACTGATAATACCTTTGCTGTAAGCCACGGCTGCCCCGACCAGCATTAGCCGCAGCAAAATTTCCTGGCAAAAAGAAGAAAAGGACGTGTGGTAGAGTGAACGCAGGTACGCATCCTGCAACGAGCCCAGCATGATGCAAGCCGCTAGCACAATAGCTCCTAAGTAGTGGGGGGCGAGCAGGTCTGCGTCGTCCTTGGCATACCAGTGCAACAGCAGCGGCTTGCCCACCAGCATAGCCGCCGCTACTACCACGAAGCCCAGCATGGGCGGACCCAGCAGCAGCGGGAAAAAGCCCGCGTGGTTGCGCCCCTGATTCCGGAAAAATGGAAAATACCGGATGCCCATGTTGGCAAACCCAAAAGAGGCTACCTGTGCCCCAATAGTGGCCATCGGAAGCAGTACCGTTGCCACAAGACCAATCTGGGACGGCGAGAGCAGGCGCGGCAGCACCAGAATGGTATTGGCAAAGCCGATGGCCAGCCCGACGTAAGAAATCAGGGTGTTGCGAATGCCCTGGCGTTGAACGATGCCCAATTAGGTGGAGAGTAAAGTGTGGCACATGCTTCAGCGTGTGCAAGGTTTTTAGGCACACGCTGAAGCATGTGCTACGAGTCTCAAAGTTCGGCCACAATCTGGCTTCCGGTGAGAAAGGCCGCGCCCCGCTGCTGTAGGTAACTCATGATATCGGCAAACTGGCGCGGGCCGGTCACGGCGTTGGCCGGGTCAAAATGGTCGTTGTGCCAGAGCACCGTTGCCACCCCGCCAAAGCGTTCAATCTCCGCCAACATGGGGCGTAGCGCAGGCAGAATTTCCTCGGCTTGCAGCTGCAAGTAATTGGGATGGTGCAAGGTAGCATCCATCACGTTGAGCGGGATTTCTAGAAAGTCCTGTTCCTCACCCGTGGCAAAATTGAACGGATAAAACGGGTGGCAGTAGGAATTGCGAAAGCCGAAATGCTCGGCAAAGCCCAAGGTAGAATCGTAGGCAAACCAGTTGGCCGCGTCCACAATTGCCGGCGTCTGGCGCGGTTCCCAGCGCAGGTAGTGAAAGCGCAGGCCTGTGGCACCGTGCTGCAGGACGTCGATTTCATGTCCAAGTCGTCGGTCATCGGTCGCCGTTCCGAGGCTGCCATGCAGGCTGATTTCGCAACCTTGCACCTTTAGGACCTCCAGCCGCTGGAGCAGCGACGTTGATACCGCGTAGTCGGCATTAGGCGTGCCATCGGCCCCGGGCCGGGGTGCCGGCAATATAAAAAACGTAGACTTCGCGCCGTATTCAGCCGCGGCCGCGGCCACCGCCTCTAGGTTGTCCCAGGCATCGGGCTGCGTCAAGTGCTGCCACAGCTGCCGACCGAAACGCAGGAGCTGGCCCTGCTTCAAGGACGCTTTAGCAGGTGCTTTCCAGGCGCTGCGCAGGTTGTCGATATCGTGAGTGATGAAGGCCGCGAACGGAGCGCCGCCCGCCCAGGTCCGCGGCTGCAGCGCTTGGCCGGTAACGTGCTCCACGGCCGTCTTCAGCACATCGAAATAGTAGTTAACCACCGGCAAATCCACGAAGCTGTAGCGCTGCTGCACGCTGGCCGAATAGGGGAAACGGCCGTGCCGGTCCCGCTCGTCGGAGAAATATTCCTGCCAGCCGCTGAGCAGGTAGAAGGCCGCCGAAATGATGTCGGCATTGATGACTGCCCGGCCCGTGCTTCGCTCCATCAGCGGTGCCTGGGGGCGGTTATCAAAGAAAAAGGGGATGCGCTTTCCGGTCCATTCGCGGTAGTTGGCGGCAGCGGGATAGGGCGCATTTTGCTGAAAAAAGTTGCCCACTTCATCCGCCACGACTATGGCCGGATGGCTGTCCGGATAACCAATCTCCACGTTCGGCATGCCGGGATATGCCAGCCGGAAATGCCGCAACACATACGCCAGCCGCATTTCGGCCGTAACCGAAACGGCCCGCAACGGCGGCAGCGAAGTGGCAACTGGTATGGTTGTCATTGGCGCAAAAGTATTCGATGGTCAGCGAGTTGGCGCAGTCTGATTCAGCCAGTCATTTAATAGCGTTGCCGTGCGAATCTGACTCCTGCCTTCGTCGGGCGTGCCCAACGTGGCATTGTAATAAGCCGCCCGCAGGTAGAGGTCGGTGTGCTTATGCTGGGCGTATCGGCGCAGGGCGGCAGCCAACTCAGCGGGCGAGTCGGCTCGTTCTACGAGGCCGCGGGCGGCGTAGCCGTAGTAGTCGTTGGTGAGCGCAAACGTGCCGAAGCGAAAGTAAATGCTGGCCACGTTCAGCAGTGTGGCTTCGAGGTGGGTGGAGGTATCGGCCGCCACCAGTGCATCCTGCCGGAGCAGGAAATCGAACACGTTCTCCTGCCGGGCGCTCGACCATTGCAGCGTGGGCAGCAGCTTCCGCAGCGGCTCGAAGTCGCGGCCGTCGCTCGGATGCGGGCGCAGGGTGAAAGTGAGTTCCGGCAACTCCTGCACCAGGTACACCAGCGTGTCGACCAGGGCAGGCATGGGGTCGTGGATGTTGCAGGCAATGCCCACGCGGCGCACGGCGGGCGCCGTGTTTTTCTGGCTCAGGTAAGCATCGGCTTTGGGCATGCCTACCAACTCGACACGCCCTTGCACGGGCCCGCAGAGACGGTACTTGTCCAGCGCATCCTGGCCTTCCAGCAGGCTCAGGTCGAAGCCCAGCGGGGGAAAGTTGGCGCTCACGCTGGCGTGCTGCACGTAGGCCGTGGGCACGCCCTCGGCGCGGCAGGCCAGCAGCAGGGAGCGGGTGTCGTCGTTGTGGTCGTTGGAGAAAATCACGGCGCGGGGCCGGTAGTGTCGCAGCGCCCGCCGGTATACTTCATAGTAGCCAATGGCGTAGAAAATAAAGTCGAAAAACCGCCACGCCCGGTCGCCATCCGTTTTCAGCAAGCCGAAAAAGGCCAGCGGAAATTGCCAGTAGTGCAGCAGCTTGCGCCGCAACGAGAGCCGGTTCACGGCCGCATTGTAGCGCCCAATGTTCTTGGCCTGTCCCGCCACCAGCACGGCATCGGGCCGGGCCTTCTGAATGAATTCCAAGGCATCGTAGTTGTTGGCACTCACCACGTAAAGCCACACTTTGCCGTATAGGTCGTCGTGGGTTTTGATGGATTTGAAGATGTTGCCCACCAGCCGAAGCCCCGCATAGCCCAACACCCGCGCCAGTCGCTTCAGCGGGTTGGCCGGCGAAATGTCGGCCAGGGCCGCCGCCGGCAATGCCGCGAATATGGCCGTGAAGCGCAGCTGTAAAATGTCGCGCAGGCGTGGGATGAGCGGGAGCGTACGCGGCGGCATTACAGCGCCTCCCAAGTCAGCGGCGTGCCTGGTTTCAGGTCTTTTACCGCTTTGCGGCCCAGTACCGTTTCCCAATGGCGCGGCCACAGCCCATCCCCCGGACGAATAATTTTCAGGTTGTCCGTGGTGAATTCTTCGCCCGCCGCAATGGGCTTCGACACGTAGATGCTGCGCTTGTAGAGCCGGCTTTTTTCTTCACCGGTCTGAATGCAGAGCTGCACCGTGCCCAGCGCCTGGTGCGCCCGCTCGGTTTCCTCCACCAGCATTTTTAGTTCATGAGGTTCGAGCGAAAACGCCGAATCCACCCCGCCCTCCGCGCGGCTGGTAGTGAAGTGTTTTTCGATAACGCAGGCGCCTAGCGCAACGGCGGCTACGCTCGCGCCCACGCCCATGGTGTGGTCGCTCAGGCCGATGGGGCAGCCGAACGTTTCGGCCAGCACCGGAATGGTGCGCAGGTTGGTATTGGCCGGCGAGGCGGGGTAGGTGCTGGTGCATTTCAGCAGCACCAGCTCGCGGCAGCCGGCTTCGCGCAGCACCCGCACGGCGTCGTCAATCTCGGCCAGGGTAGCGGCACCGGTGCTCACAATCACCGGTTTGCCGGTGGCGGCTACTTTGCGCAGCAGGGGCCAATGGGCATTTTCGAAGGAGGCAATTTTGTAGGCCGGCACGTCCAGCGACTCCAGAAAATCAACCGCCGTTTCATCAAACGGCGAGCTGAAGGCCAGCAGGCCGTGCTGCCGGGCGCGCGCAAACAGCTCGGCGTGCCACTCCCAGGGCGTGTGGGCTTCCTCGTAGAGCTTGTATAAGTTCTTGCCCTCCCACAGCGACTGGCCTTCCTCGTCGATGGCGAAGCCAGTGTCCATGGTAATGGTGTCGGCGGTATAGGTCTGAAGCTTAAGGGCATCGACGCCCGCCGCGGCGGCGGCATCTACCAGCGCCAGGGCCCGCTCCAGGCGCTGGTTGTGGTTGCCCGACATTTCGGCAATGATAAACGGCTTGTGCGCGGGGCCAACCGGACGGCCGCCGATGGTGATTTCGGTCATGATTTTGGGGAGGCGAATCGGAAGCGCAAAGGTACGCGGGCCGTCGCGCGTTGTAGCGCGGGCTTTGTAGCCCGCGTCCCAAGTGTATTTCAACGGTGCGGCCCCACCGGCAGCAACGTCCGCGCTACAACTCATCCAGTGAATGAATGCTCCTGTCCGCTTCGTGCGCCGCATCAGCTTCGTAATGCGCGTAGTTGCCCCGCAGAATCCGCACGGTTTTGAACCCCAGCGGTTTGATGCCCACAAAATCCTTGCGCACGTTATCGCCTACATAAGTCACCTCCTCCGGCGCCACGCCCTCACGCCGGCAAATCAGCTGGAAAACGTGCGGGTCGGGCTTGGCGCGGTGGCGGCCGTAGCGGTTGGTGAGGTAGGCGTGGCGTACCCGGCTGGCAAGATTTAGGGCGGCCACTTTGCGGGCCTGCACCTCCTTGTGGCCGTCGGTTACGATGTAGAGCGGCCAGTCGGCAAAGCGCGTGAGGCAGCGCTCGGCATCGGGGTATAGGCGCAGCTCGGGGTTGTGCTGCCGGTAGGTACGCAGGCAGGCGGCTACCAGTGCCTTACTCCAACGACCGTGCTGACGGAGCACGTTATCAAACACTTGGCCCCGGCCCTGTACGGCTTCTTCGGCAATCATGCTCATTGCCAATGCTTCATCCGGCACACTTAGTAGCGGACTTAGCAACGCGGCCACGGCTCGAAAGCCGCTGTGCACGTAGCTCAGTTCAGGGTAGAGCGTGTCGTCAAGGTCGAAAACGAGAACGGGCATAGGAATGGTATAGAGACGCAATATTTTGCGTCGCGTCGTTGCTGATGTTGTTATTACTGCGCGGTTATGTGTGGCCCCGGTCGTTCAACAACGAGACGCAAAATATTGCGTCTCTACAGCATAGCCGTAACCACATCTGCCGCCGCGCGCACTTGCCGCAACTGCCCCGCCACCGGCTGAAACGGAAACTGGCGCAAGTCAACGCCCGCCGATTCCTGCAAAAACCAGAAAAACGAATCGACGCCCGCCGCGATGCCCAGTGTAGATGCCCCCCCGAACCGGCAATTGCACTCGATGATGTGCAGGCCGCCAGCGGGCGTGAGCAGCGCTTGCAGCACAAAAGGACCGTACAGCCCCAGCTTTTCGATGGCCGGGGTGAGGCGCGCCAGCGCATCGGGCACTTGAATGGTGGTGGTTACCTGCGATTCGCCGCGCACCACCAAATCGCGGGTGCGGGCTATCAAGCCATGCACGCGGCCGGCCCGGTCCACGTAGCCATCCACGCTGATTTCCTGGCCTTGAATAAACGGCTGGAAAACAGGTTCCTGCAATTCGTAGGAGTGCGTGAGGGCGGCGGCTTCGGGTAGGTTGAGCCCCAGGCTAAGCGAGCCGGCGCCGTAGCGTTCCTTCACCACAAACGCGGCGTTGGGCGGCAGGGGCTCGCGGTCGGTGGCCAAGGCATCGAGACGCAAGCTGGTGGGGATGACCGGCAGGCCCGTCAGCCGGCCGAACGTGGCAAATTCCACCTTATCGAGGCAGCGCTGCACGGCGGCGGGCTCGCTCACCAGCACGGCAATGCCAGCGGCGGCCAACCCGGCGCGGTGCCGGGCCCAAAAAGCCAGTTCACCGTCGCGGGTCGGGATGATGTGCGTGATGGACTGCTCCTGGCAATAGCTAATAATCTCGGGCAGGTTGTCGTCAATGGTCAGCGGCATCACCCACTGCGCGTCGGCGTAATGAAAGGCCAGCGCCTGCGGGTTGAGGTCGCCGCCCACCACTTTCATGCCGGGATTGAAGCGCCTAGCCGCATCCTTGACGGCTTGGGTCAATGGCACTTTGGCCGAAATGCTGCTGATGAGCACATGGCCGACGCCCGTAACCGGAGCCGCTGCGGCCGGGGCAATGGTGGACTGACGCGCGCGTTCGAAGGCAATAATTTCGGGAATTGCAACTTCCAGCGTCGTCGTCGGTAGCCAGTTTATCTGGCTGCTCCACAGGCTCATATCGGCCTGCGAAGCCTCAAACGGGATATCCGAAGCCACGTAGTCGGCCCGCATTTCCGGGAAATTCTGCTCGAGCACCCCCACCACATCGGCCACGCGCCGGGCGCGGCCGGTGCCCAGGTTGATGATGCCCGTGACGGTTTCGGCCGCTGCTAATCGGAGCAGGCCCTCGGCCGTGTCGGCGGCGTAGAGGTAGTCGAAAAACGACTCGGCCCCATACACCGTGATTTTCTCGCCGGCCAGCAGCATCCGCACCCAGCGCGAGGTGATGTCGCGCCCGTTGCGTCCGTAGCCGCGGTAGATGCGCGGAATGGCTGTGCTAAACTGCTCGGCCCGAAAGGTTTGCAGAAAGCGCAGCTCAATCTCATGGGCCAGCTTGGCCATGCCCGTGAGGTTGCGGGGCAGGATGGGGTCGGTTTCGCGCAGGCTCCGGGCCTGGTGGGGTGCTTCGGCGAAGGTGTAGAGCGCCGGGTCGTAAATCAGGTAGCTGGAAGCGAACACCACGCGGCGCAGCGAAGGCAAGTCCTTCTGCACGGTCATGAGGTGGTGGCTGAGCTGCACGTTGTGCCGGAAATTCTCCTCCCAGAAGCCGTAGGTTTCGGTGGAGCGCTCGAAGGTGGCCGCAAGGTGAATGAACAAATCGGGCGCGAAAGCGCTGATTTCCTGCTCGGTGAGCCGGTTGAGGTCGCCCTGGCGGTATTGGAATTGTGCTGGGAAATCGGCAGGCGGCGGCTTAAGGTCGCCCACCAGCACCTCAATTCCGGTGTTGAGCATGGCCAGCCGGCGCACCATTTCCTGGCCAATCACGCCGGCCCCGCCGCTGATGAAAATTCGTTTAAAGGGCAATTCCAAAGGCTGTGGCATAGTCGGCGGCCAGTTGGCCGTGCATCAGTGAGTCGGCAAAAGTACCGGGTGCAAGCTGGATGTGCTGGCGCAAACGGCCTTCTAGTCGAAAGCCCGCTGCTTCCAGAATGGCGACGTGCGCCGGACGAATGTCATAGGTTTCGGTGAACAAGCGGTTGAATTTCAGCCCTTCAAACGCCACTTGCCCCAGCAGCCGCAGGTACGCCCTAAAATCCTGGCGGTAGGTAGCCGCATCGGCCGCCCGCGCCGGGTCGACCAGAAAAGAAACCTCGGCCCGCAAATCGGGCCACGAAAGGTGCACGAGGCCGCCGTAGGCAATCAACTCGCCGTTGTGCAGCAGCGAAAACAGCAATTGGCCGGGCTTCTCCTGTTCAAACAGCGGCAGCACGACGCGCTGAAAATAAGCATCTTGCTGCTCGGCGGTGAGTGGTTCGGCCTGGCGCAGTACCTGCAATTGCGCGTTGCGCCAGGCCCGAATCGGCTCCCGGTCCTCGTAGCGGATGGGGATGAGCTGGTAGTTATTCCAACGGTATTCGGCTTGGGAAAGGGGACGGTAGGTGGTCACGTTACAGGCGGAAAGCACATCATGCAGAGCGTCGCGAAGCATCTCGCTCGCTTACACGAAAGCAACTATTGGGATTACCTATGCAAGCGAGATGCTTCGCTGCGCTCAGCAGGACGGTTTACACCACCAAATACGAAATCAGCGGATTGAGTGGGCTGCGGCGCAAGGCGTAGTTGGCCACGCCAAATACCTCGTCAAATGCCAGCGTCTCGCCTGGAAATTCGGGGCAATTCAACTCATCAAACGCAACGACGGCGCCCTTCGTGAGGCGCGGCCGGATGGCTTCGAGGCAAGCCTTGGTGGGCGCGTAGATGTCGAAGTCGAAGTAGGCGAAGGCGATGACGGTTTCGGGGTGGTCGCGCAGGTAGCGGGGCACGGTTTCGGAAGCGTCGCCGGCCACCAGCTCGAACTTGCGCTTGTGCGGAATGGGGCTGTCGGCCTCGTGCAGGGCCAGGATTTGGGTGAGGTATTCCTGGTAATTCTCGGTCACGCCGTAGTCGCCTTCCTTCACCAATTGGCCGTCTTTGGCATCCACGGATGGAAATCCGCCGAAGGTGTCAAAGCCAATGATTTTGCGGTTGTAATTGAACGGCTCGTAAATGCCGCGCAACGCGTGCATCAGCGCCAGGTTCTGGCCCCAACGCACGCCGAATTCCATGGCCACGCCGTGCACCGGAATGATTTGCTGGTAGAGTTCGGTGAAGAACAGCAAGCGCGAAAATGTCTGCCGGTTCAGGTACAGGCCCAGGTTGTTGAGCAGTTCGGTGTTCGGAATCGGCGACTCACGTAGGGTTTGGGCGAAGCCTTCGCGGCGCAACTGCTCGGGCGCGGAAGCCCCACTGAGCACGGAAATAGGGGAGGACATGAGGTTAGTTGTCGGTGGTCGGCCAGATTTTTCTAAACGTCCTGCTGAGCGGAGTCGAAGCAGCTCGCGTGCAGCAGTAATTATTTCTTTGCCGGCTGCAAAAATGCAACAATACTGCGGCCCCGCCCAACGCTGGCCGGGGCTTCGTAGTAGGCGGCTATGGCGGGCAGTGGGGCCGTGCGCAGCAGAAAATTGTCCTGCGCCACCCGGGTTTGGTGAGCACCTTTGCCAGCGGTGCGGTCCATCACGTAGTTGGTGGCCGGGTTTAGCAGGTTGGGGCCAGTAATTTGAACAGCAATAACTTTTGCATTTGCCCAGCCGGTAGCTTCGGTCAGGTTTCGCAGGTCGGACTGGGTGAAACAGGAGAGATGTTCGGATAGCACCACCCAGAAGGGCCGGTCAATTTGGACGGTGTTGAAGAGGTGCTCTTGCAGGGTCGAAAAATCGTTGGGCACGTCTACCGTCGGCATCCATAGGGTAGGATTAGCGACCGGCAAAGGCGCAGCAGCCCGGCCGGTCCGAGGACGTGTTCGAGCACCTTGTCTGGCCACAGCACATCGAATTGCTGGCCGCCGGCCACAAGTTTTTGCACCTCCGCATACTGGTCGCCGGTGCGCAGCCGCCCCCGCAATGCCAGATGAAACCGCGCCAAGCTAAAGCTGCTGAAATCAAGCCTCCGCCCTGCCGCTGAAAACAGTCCAGCACCTAGGGGCGCAGCCGCAGCTTGCCCTTGATGTGCTCCAACTCCTCGGTCGGATATTTGGGCTGGTAGGTGGTCAGGTTTTCCTGGTAATAGCGTTGGGCGTAATAATTGCGCAGCTCGGCCGGGGTCGGTTTAACTTTGGTTTCACAGAGGCCGAACTCGTTCCTACGCAGGGAATCGGGCAAGTTCAGGTGGTCTTTTGCTCGATGTGTGCGTTCAGAGCCATGATTTCGGGATGGGCTTCGAGCAGGGCCAGCAGGTCGGCCACGTGCAACTCCTGGGCGTGGTGCTCCTCAATGAGGCGGCGCAGCACTTCGTAATCTTCGGCTGTATCCAAAGTGATGCGGAAGCGGCTGAAGTCGCCTCCGGGCCACACCTCGTCGCGGTAAATAACGCGCCCGGCCGCGGGCAGATTGGTTTTGATGTACGGCGTGACGTGTTCCCGTTCGTAGGGCAGGGTGGCGTTGGCGTAAGCTTCGGCCAGCATTTTCATGGAGAAAATCTCGAAATCAAGACCCCGCGGAAAGGTGCGCACAATGGAATTGGAGCGGTACACCATCGGGTTGCCCTCTTCCAGATACCGCGCCACGGCCGCGCCAATGAGTGGGCCATCCACCAGCGGGCAGTCGGAAGTGACGCGCACTATCACGTCGAGGTCGAACTTCTGCGCGGTTTCGTAGTAACGGGCCAGCACATCGGCCTCGCTGCCGCGATGGTAAGGCAAACCGTTGGTCTCCGCATAGGCGGCCAGCATGTCATCGGCCGGCTCGGTGGTGGTAGCCAGGTAGATGGGCAAGCCGCTTTGCTGCGCCCGGGCCACATGGTAGTCCAGCAGGGGGCGGCCGGCGGCGGGCAGCAGCACTTTGCTTGGCAGCCGCGTGCTGCCCATCCGCACCTGCGAAATGATGCCAGCGCGTTGCATTATGCAGCTACTTTTTCGAGTAGGTAAATCACGTCCTCATTGCCGCGCTCCGTGTCGGTAAGGTAGGGGTAGAGCTTCTGCTTGACCAAGCGGAGGTTTGGGAAATGGTGGAGAAATACTTGGGCAAAATCGGTTTTCCAGAGGAAACCCTCGTTGCCCCGGTACCTGATGGGCGTCGTCTCGGGGGCGTAATACTCGAAGCCCATGATGTAGCGCCGTGAGGTGCGCACCATCTCGCCCATGATGCGCGGCAAGTCCTCCGGCGCAATGTGAATGAGCACGCCGTTGGTGCAGGTCACGTCGAAGTAATTGTCTTTGAAGGGCAGGTCGAAGCCGCTGCCTTGCAGGATGTTCACGCCGCGCACGAAATCGCGTGCCTTTTCTACCGCATACTGTTGCAATTCAATGCCATACAGATTGGTAAAGCCAGCGGCTTGCAAACCCACCAGTTGCATGCCCGTATTGCAGCCCACCTCCAAAATGCGTGCTTCGTGCGGGAGATGGCCGAGGAATTCGGCATTCATTTCCAGCTTGGTGTGGCCAAACAGTTCGCGGTAAAAGGCATTCCACTCGTCGAGTGGGCGGGAGTTGCGGTCGGTGTATTCGCGGCCGAAATCGCCGGCCCAGAAGTCTTCTTGTTGGGTGTGCTGCAAGGGAGTGGTTGGTTGGATTAATCAGTAGAACGTCATGCTGAGCGCAGCCGAAGCATCTCTCCCGCGCAACTAATGCTAACGATTGGATTACTTCTTCGGGAGAGATGCTTCGGCTGCGCTCAGCATGACGTTCAATTATCACCCATTTCGGGATAAAAATTCGGTGATGCACGCCACCACGTAGTCCTGCTCCTCGTCGGTCAAGGCCGGGAACATGGGAATGCTGAGGCACTGCGCGTAATAATTTTCGGCTAGCGGAAAGTCACCTTCGCGCCAGCCCAGGCTTTCGTAGTAGGGCATACGGTGCACCGGAATATAGTGTACCTGCGCAAATATCTGTTTGGTCTTCAGGTAGTCGTACAGCTCGCGCCGATTTTCTACTTGAATCACATACAGGTGGTAGGCATGGCCGGGGGCGCTGGGCGCCAGCACCGTGAGGCCGGGTACCTGGGCGAAGGCCGTATCGTATTGCGCGGCCAGCTGGCGGCGACGGGCCAGGCCTTCATCGGCGCGGGCGAGCTGGCTGAGGCCAAGGGCACAGTTGAAATCGGGCAGGCGGTAGTTGTAGCCGAGTTCCTGCATTTCCATATACCAGCCGCCGTCGGGCTCACGCTGCAGGTCGGCCGGGTCGCGGGTGATGCCGTGGGTGCGCAGCCGCAGCAGGTGATGAAACAGCGCCTCGGAGTTGGTGGTAATCATGCCGCCCTCGCCGGTGGCAATGTGCTTCACGGGGTGGAAGCTGAAGATGGCGAGGTCGGCAAACCGGCCGTTGCCGCAGCGCTGCTCCTGGCCCTGCGAATCAAGGAAAAAACCGCCCGGTGCGTGGCAGGCATCCTCAATTATCCAGAGGCCAAAGGCGTCGGCCAGTTGGCGGGCCGCTTCCATATTCACGGCCAGGCCGGCAAAATCGACGGGAATCAGGCCGGTGAAATAATCTTTGGGATGCGCTTCCAGCAAGGCCCGCACCTTGGCCAAATCAATCAAACCCGTGGCGGGGTCGATATCCGCAAAATGGACTTCGCCGCCGCAGTAGCGCACGCAGTTGGCCGAGGCCGAGAAGGTAAGGGGCGTGGTAATGACGCGCTGGCCGGGCTGCACGTTCAGGGCCAGGGCGCAGAGGTGCAGGGCGGCCGTGCCGTTGCTCACGGCCACGGCATATTTGGCCCCGATGTATTGGGCAAACTGCTTTTCAAATTCGGCTACCGTGGGCCCTTGGGTGAGAAAATCGGCTTGCAACGCGGCCGTGACGGCCGCTACATCGGCCTCGGTAATGTGCTGGCGGCCGTACGGAATCGGGCGAGTGGGATGGAAGGCGGTATCAGGCATTGCCGGGCAAATTATTACGCCTCAAAATCGGCATCCACGTGCAGGCGGATTTCCTCGCGAATCTGCTTGGCGTCGAGCCATTCTTCGTTATTGGCCGAGTCGTACTGGAAGCCCAGCGGCACGCGCTTGCCGTGGAAGGTTTCGATGAATTTGTCCACGTTCCAGGTCGGCATCGAGGGCAGGATAACGTAATAGCGGTCCAGCTCCACGGTGCTCAAGGCATCGGTTTCGGTAATCATGGCCTCGTGCAGCTTCTCGCCGGGGCGGATGCCCACGATTTTCTGCTCGCACTCCGGGCCGATGGCGCGGGCCACTTCCGTGATTTTGTAGCTCGGGATTTTCGGTACGAAAATTTCGCCGCCCCAGGCGTGCTCCAGCGCATAGAGCACCAGGTCAACGCCCTCTTCGAGCGAGATGTTGAAGCGCGTCATGTCGGGATGGGTGATGGGCAGCACGCCGGTGTGGCGCTGCTGCAAAAAGAACGGCACCACCGAGCCGCGCGAGCCGATAACGTTGCCGTAGCGCACCACCGAAAAGCGCAAGTCGCGGCTACCCTTCATGTTATTGGCCGCCACAAACAGCTTGTCGGAGCAGAGCTTGGTGGCGCCGTAGAGGTTGATGGGCGCGGCCGCCTTATCGGTGCTCAGGGCCACCACGTCCTTCACGCCCGAATCCAGCGCCGCGTTAATCACATTTTCGGCCCCGAAAATATTGGTCTTGATGCACTCCATCGGGTTGTACTCGGCGGCGGGCACCTGCTTGAGGGCGGCGGCGTGAATCACGATGTCGATGCCTTCGCAGGCGCGGTGCAGGCGCTGCGGGTCGCGCACATCGCCAATGAAATAGCGAATGGCCGGGTACTTGGCCGGGCTGAACTCCTGGCTCATCTCGTACTGCTTCAGCTCGTCGCGCGAGAACACCACGAGGCGTTTCACCTCCGGGAATTTTTCGAAAACGGTGCGCACGAATTGCTTGCCGAAGGAGCCGGTGCCACCCGTAACGAGGATGGACTTGTGGTTGAGGTCGAGAGCCATGAAAATTGAAAAGCCGAAATCAGGACTGCAAAAGTAGTTCAATTGGGTTTGGTTGACGTGGAGAAACAACAGAACGTCATGCAGAGCGTAGCGAAGCATCACACAAGCCCCGCAAAAACGCCCGTTACTCCCGACCTTTGGCCCGCGGAGCTTCTGCCGCGGCGCGAATGCTATTCAATTCCCTTCATTTCCTCGTCTTTTTCCCGCTCGTCGTCGGGCTATACTACGGGCTGCCGCCGCGCTGGCGCAACCCCCTGCTGCTGCTGGCCAGCTACTACTTCTACATGAGCTGGCGGGCGGCCTACGCCATCCTGCTGCTGGCTACCACGCTGTTGGATTACTATAGCGGCTACCGCATGAGCCAGCTGCCCGGCAAGCAAGCGCGCCGGCCCTGGCTCTACCTCAGCTTGGCCAGCAACCTGGGCACGCTGTTCGTTTTCAAGTATTTCAATTTCTTCCGGGACTCGGCTCTGCAGCTGGCTGAAAACCTGAACCTGCCGCACGCGGCCCTGCCGACGCTGGGGCTGCTGCTGCCGGTGGGCGTGTCGTTCTACACGTTTCAGTCGGTGGGTTACATCGTGGATGTGTACCAGGGCCGGCTGGAGGCGGAGCGGAATTTCGGGCGGTTTGCACTGTTTGTAGCGTTTTTTCCGCAGCTGGTGGCGGGCCCCATTGAGCGCGGCGGGCACATGCTGCCGCAGTTCCGGCGGCGGCATGCGTTCGATTATTCGCGCATCGTGCGTGGCTTGCGCCTCATGGCCTGGGGCCTGTTCAAGAAAGTGGTGGTGGCCGACCGGCTGGCCCTGCTCGTCAATCCCATTTTCAACAACCCCCGGCAGCACCCCGAAGGCCCGCTGCTGGTGCTGGCCACGCTGGCCTTCACCTTCCAGATTTACGCCGACTTCTCGGGCTACACCGACCTGGCCCGCGGCGCGGCCCGCGTGCTGGGCTTCGATTTCAACCTGAATTTTCGGCAGCCTTACCAGTCGGCTTCGGTGCCGGAGTTCTGGCGGCGCTGGCACATTTCGCTGTCGAGCTGGTTTCGGGATTATTTGTATATCCCCTTGGGCGGCAGCCGGGTAGGCCAAGCGCGGGCCTATTTCAATCTGCTGGTCGTTTTCCTCGTCAGCGGCCTTTGGCACGGGGCCAACTGGACGTTTCTGGTCTGGGGCGGCCTGCACGGAATTTACCTGGTCGTCAGCACTTGGGCGCGGCCGTGGCGCGAGCGGCTGGCGCAGCTCACGGGCCTGGCCGGGCGCCCGGGCTTGCGGCGCGGGCTGGGCGTTTTGCTAACCTTCGGGCTGGTTGCCTATGCCTGGGTGTTTTTTCGGGCCAATACCCTGAGCGATGCCGTGTTCATCAGCCAGCATTTGCTGCGTGGGTGGGCGGGGCTAAGTGGCCGGCAGTGGGGCACCTTGCTCCTGGAGTTCTCGCAACACTACCGCCCCGAGCTGGTCGTCGCCGTGTTCGGCGTGGGGCTCATGCTGCTGGTAGAATACTTCGGCAGCCAACGCAGCCCGCAGGCCTGGGTGGTGGCCCAGCCATTTGCCGTGCGCTGGGCCGGCTATGCCGGCCTCGCGCTGCTGATTCTTTATCTGGGCGTTTTCAACAGTACCTCGTTTATCTACTTTCAATTTTGAAAAGCCCACTTGTTGCCGCCGTTTCGAAGCTGCTGCGGCGGCTGGCGCTGCTGGCCGGTGCCCTGCTGCTGGGCGCGGTGCTGCTGTGCCCGGTGGTATTCAAGGGCCGGGTCGATGCCTTTTATGGCCGCTTCACGAGCCCGCTGGCTGGCTCGCTGGTATTGGGCACCTCGCGGGCGGCGCAGGGCATTCAGCCGGCGGTGCTGGCGGCGCAGCTGGGTGGCCGGTTCGAAGGGCCGCTGCTGAACTACGCCTTCACGCTCACGCATTCGCCCTATGGGCCGGCTTACCTGCGCAGCATCCAGCGCAAGCTGCGGCCGGAAACGAAAAACGGCTTATTTATTCTCGCAGTCGACCCGTGGTCGCTGTCGCTCACCGGGCCCGAGGGCAAGTTTCCGGAAGAACAGTCGTTCATCGGCCAGCTCCGCCAGGTCAGCCAAAATCCCAACCTGCCCTACCTCGCCCGCTACCAGACCAAGCCGCTCTACCGCCTGCTGCTCGACTATGCCACCGCCACCGAACGCCTGCACCCCGATGGCTGGCTGGAAGTCAATATTGGGACCGACAGCGCCCAAGTGCGGGCCCGCACCGCCCGCAAACTACAGGACTACCGGCTGCTGGCTGCCAGCCAGCACCTGTCCGCCGGCCGGTTGACGGGTTTGCGCCACACTATTCAGTTTTTGAAGCCGCACGGCCGCGTGGTGCTGGTGCGCCTGCCCGTTGGTGCAGCATTGCTTCAGCTGGAGCATGTCTACCAGCCCGGCTTCAACCAGCTCATGCGCCAGCTGGCGGCCGATGTGGCCGTGCCGTTTCTGGATTACAGCGCCCAGCCTTATGCCACCACCGATGGTAACCACTTGCAGCAGAGCGCCAGTGTTGGTTTCAGTCGGCAGCTTGGGATAGACTTAAGCAAGTAATTCAACTCGCTTCATGCTAGCAAGACTATTCGATTGCAAGGCGCTGCATGGTTGCGGTGCTGCCAATCATTATGCGCAGAGTATAGAGACCTTTGGCCAAAGTAGATACGTCGACGAACGTGGCTGTGCCAGCGGAGGACAAGGGAATGGGCTTGCCTGCCAATTGGCCTAAACTATTGATTAAGAAGGCCTGAGCTGGGACTGCATCAGTAGAAAGCGGCGCCACGATGTTGAAGCTGGCATGGGCCGGATTGGGGTACAGCGAAAAGGCGGCGTGGGCTCTGGCCACCGGCGTTGCCAAAGCCGCCGAAGTCCCGTTATTGAACCGAAGGCTGACCGTACTGGTCGTGAAATTGGCGGCCAGCAAATCCATATCGCCGTCGTTGTCCATGTCGGCGGCGGCAATGCCGTTGGGGTTGGTGCCAGTTGGTACGGTGGGCGTGAGAATAAAGGAGCCGCTGCCGTTGTTCAGCCAAACCAAGACGTTATTGGAATAAAAATTCGAAACGAGCATGTCCTGGTCGTTATCGCCGTCGATGTCGGCCGTGACTACGCTGCTGGGCGTAGTTCCCGAAAGGTAGTCGGTGCCGCTGCTGAAATAGCCACTGCCGTTATTGAAGCGGATGCTAACCGTGCCGCTGCCTGCGTTGGCACTCAGCAAGTCCAAGTCGCCGTCGCTGTCCAGGTCGCTCAAGGCGATGCTTCGGGGGCTGCTGCCCACAAAGGCATCGTACCCCGGGCTGAATGTACCGTTGCCGTTGTTAAGGCGCACGCTGACGGTATTGCTGCCGCTGGCCATGTTGGCCGTGAGCACATCCAAGTCGCCGTCGTTGTCCACATCGCCCGTAATCACCTGGAAGGGCAGTCCGCCAACGGCGACATCGCTGCCACCGCTGAAATTGCCGCTGCCATCGTTGAGGCGAACCGACACCGAGTTGTTGGCCCCGTTGGCAGCCAGAAAATCCTGGTCGCCGTCGGCATCCACATCGGCGGTGGTGATGCTTTGTGGCTGGCTCCCTACCGGCACTTCGGTAAATCCGCTAAAGAAGCCGGTGCCATCGTTGAAGCGTATGCTCACAGTGTTGGCCCCGTAGTTGGCTGTGAGCATATCCAGGCTGCCGTTGCCATCCAAGTCGGCCAGGGCCAAGCTACGCGGCTGGTTGCCCACGCCGGTAGCGGTGCTGTTAGTGAACGTGCCGTTGCCGTTGTTTAGCAGGGTTATAACCGTAAAGTTGGCAAAGGAGGGGGTGAGAATGTCCAAATCCCCGTCGTTGTCAACATCGGCTGTTTTTACAGCATACGGCGAGGCGCCGGTGGCAATATCCGTCCCATTGACGAATGAGCCATTGCCGCCGGTGGCCGCTGCCGTGAACTGAAAAATCCGGGGTGTCGCCAGCGCTCCGGCAGCGCTTCGGGCGGCTGTGGTAATGCTTACGCTCACGGTCTCGCCGGCCCTGAAGCTGCGCGTTGGCGAAAAAGTCAGCTCATTGTTGTTGACGGAAACGCCACCGCTGGTGCCAGTGCGCAGCCCGCCGCGCTGGTTGCTGAAAACGCGTAGTGCACTGGTCGAAGCTGCCGTCAGCGGTTGGCTAAACCGCACCGTGACCGGGCTGGTCCGGGGTACACTGTTTTGGTTGGCCGTTGGCGTAATGCTGCTGATGGTGGGCTGTGCATGAGTCGACCAGGCAACGAAGCCCATTAGCACCATGGTAAGTACTAGTTTGGTTGGGTAGAAACGTGTTGTCATAAAAGGAGTTAAGGAATTAAAGAAATGCGCAACAAGTTAAGCGCTTTGCCTAAGACATCCCTTATAAGGCTACCGCAATTTTGGCCAGCTGCCCCGCCAGCCCCCGGCGTGAGTAGCGGGAGTGGCTCACGGCCGGCAAATCGAGGTTGGGGTTGCTGCGCCACTGCGCCGCTAAGGTCTCGAGGGTTTGGCGCATCAATTCCTCGTCTTCGTAGGGCAGGGCTTGGCCCGCGCCGCATTCCTGCAGCAGGTTATCGGCGTCGGAGCCCGCGGGTCCGACGCACAGAATAGGTTTGTTAGCCGCCAGGTATTCAAATACTTTGCCTGGCAGAATGCCGAAGTTGCGTGGCACGTCCGGAATGGCCATGAGCAGGACAGAGGATTCCAACAGGAATTGCACCGATGCATCGTGCGGCACAAATGGAATGAACTCGGTAACGGACAGCAAGCCCGCCTGCTCAATTTGCCGGCGCAGTTGGGTAGAAACCTGGCCCACGAAGCGCAGCCGGAAAGGCACTTCGGGATGGGCGTCGGCGCAGGCAGCCACGGCTGTCAGCAGGTTGTCGATGTGGTACAACTCGGTGATGGTGCCGGTGTGCGTAATGCGTAGGCTGTCGGCCGGTGGGCGCGAGGACTGTCGGAAGTCCGATTCGTCGTAGCCATTGGGCAACACGTGGAACTTGGTAGACGGCAAAGCCGGCAGCTTGGCCAAAAACAGGCGTTTCGTTTCGGGCGAGGTCACCAGCACGGCGTCGGCCTGGGTCAGCACCTGGCGCTCGTAGCGCGCGTCCAGCCAGGCAGCTAGCGGCGTGTGGTGCAAGTCTTTGTAGTAGTATATGTCCGTCCAGGGGTCGCGCAGGTCGGCCAGCCAGCGCAGGCCGTGGCGTTTTTTCAGCTCCAGGCCAATAAGCTGGGTAGAGTGCGGCGGCGACGACGTGAGCACGGCGTCAAACCGCTCGCCGGCCGCCAGCAGCTTTTCTACCGCGGCCAGGGCGTGGCGGTTCCAGCCCCGGCGCGGGTCCGGAATAAACAAGTTGCCGCGCACGAAGCGTAGCGCCTTCTGCACGGCACCGGGCTTGCCTTCGTTGGCAAAGCCGCCGTAGGGCACGGCGCGGCCGGTCAGCTTCTTGTAGCTCTCGAATGGCTCCGAGGTTTTGGTGCGGATGACGCGCACCGTGGCCGGCACTTCGGCCAGCAGGCTTTCGTCCCATACCGGGTAGGTGGCCAGCGCCGCATCCACGGTTATCACGGTGGGCGCCACGTTGAAATGGCCCAGGTGCTTCACAAACTTGAGGCAGCGCTGCACACCGGCCCCGCCCGAGGGCGGCCAGTAGTAAGTAATGACGAGCAGGCGGAGCGGGGGAGACGTGGGCACGGAATGTTGATACACAAAGCGGGGCGCGAAGGTACACCGACTGCCGCTTTTCAGGCTTTTATGGTTACTTTTGGGGTTCAGTAAAGGCAACTGCGGAAGGTGGCCCCGGCTACGGAATCCGAAAAATTCGCCTTTAATCCGACTAATCCGTGATTCATGTTTGACAGTCTCTCCACCAAGCTCGACCGGGCCATTAAAACCCTCAAAGGTCAGGGCAGCATTTCCGAAATCAACGTCGCGGCCACCATCAAGGAAATCCGCCGGGCACTGGTTGACGCCGACGTTAACTACAAGGTTGCCAAGGATGTAACCGATAAAATCAAGGACGCTGCCATGGGCCGCGACGTGCTTACGGCTGTGTCGCCGGGCCAGCTTATGGTCAAAATCGTCTACGATGAGCTCACCGAGCTCATGGGCGGCGAAAAGAAGGACATCGTCATCAAGGGCGACCCGGCCGTGATTTTGCTTTCGGGCTTGCAGGGCTCGGGCAAAACCACCTTTGCCGGCAAGCTGGCCAGCTACATCAAGAAGCAGGGCCGCAACACGCTGCTCGTGGCCTGCGACGTGTACCGCCCCGCGGCCATCGACCAGCTCAAGGTGCTCGGCGAGCAAATCGGGGTGGAAGTGTACTCGGAAGTTGAGAACAAGAACCCCGTTGAGATTTCCCGCAACGCCATTGACTATGCCCGAAAAAATGGCAAGAAGGTAGTCATCATCGACACCGCGGGCCGCTTGGCCGTGGACGAGCAGATGATGCGCGAGATTGAAGCCGTGAAGTCGGCCATCAACCCGAGCGAAACGCTGTTTGTGGTGGACTCCATGACCGGCCAGGACGCCGTGAACACCGCCAAAACCTTCAACGAGCGTCTGAATTTCGACGGTGTGGTGCTGACCAAGCTCGACGGCGACTCGCGCGGTGGCGCGGCCCTCAGCATTCGGGCCGTGGTCACCAAGCCCATCAAGTTCATCTCGACGGGCGAGAAGATGGACGCGCTCGACCTGTTCTACCCCGACCGCATGGCCCAGCGCATCTTGGGCATGGGCGACGTGATTTCGCTGGTCGAACGGGCGCAGCAGCAGTTCGACGAAGACGAGGCGCGGCGCATCGAGAAGAAAATCCGCAAAAACCAGTTCGACTTCAACGACTTCCTCGGCCAGCTCGAGCAAATCAAGAAGATGGGCAACATCAAAGACTTGATGGGCATGATTCCGGGCATGAGCAAGGCCATGAAGGACGTGGAAATCGACGACGACGCCTTCAAGCCGGTCGAGGCCATTATCCGGAGCATGACCAAGCAGGAGCGGGCCAACCCCGACCTGCTCAACGGCTCGCGCAAGCGCCGGCTGGCCAAAGGCTCGGGCACCGACATTCAGCAGGTAAACGCGCTGATGAAGCAATTTGACGACATGCGCAAAATGATGCGCACCATGAACAAGCTCAGCCAGACTAAAGGCGGCATGGCCCAGATGGCCAAGATGATGGGCGGCATGAAAGGCGGCCCCGGCGGCATGATGGGCCGCTAAGCTTCCGGCACTGCGCCTGTACTATCTGGGGCCCCGACGAATGCGTCGGGGCCCTTTTTGTGAAAGCGTATGAAAGCAGTTTCCCCACCGGATAATTCATCGAAACAGGCTGTCGGCTAACGCATAGGCCCCTCATCGCAAGCGTTCTGTAAAAATATTCTCTGGCTCGGAATCTTTTGGTGCAATTATTGTTAGCATCATCGTGAAAGAATAGTTTTTTAAGGTGTTTTGGTATGGATAGGCGGCGGGGTTTCCCTGCCGCCTATTTTATTTACTGACAATCAATGTATTATCCGTGAAGCGTGGAGGTGGCTGAGTGAATTGCGCCCAGCTGCTGAGGGTAGAGCTAAGCCCAACTGGTTAGGGAGACGCGTAAACCGTTGGAAGGCTATCCAGTTTTGGGCACTAAAGCCCACGCCCCAATTGCCGCTTGCACCGGGAAATAAGGGGCGCCGCTTGTAAGGGTACACCATCCGCAGCGTCGAGCCGGGCGTAGGTGTGGCCCCCTCGGGGGCGGTACTTTGCGCCGGTTTCCTATTAATTCGCTTGTTTATGAAGCAACTCGTTGAAAAGCACCCGTTGGCCATTCGCTGGTTTCACTGGGTCAACTTCCCCGTCCTGAGCCTGATGATTTGGAGCGGGCTCTGGATTTATTGGGCCAACGACGTGTACCGTATTGGTTGGGGCCACACCACGCTGTTTAAATTCTTCCCGCAGTCGTTCAACGATGCCCTGCACCTCGACCACAAGCTGGCGCAGGGCATGAGCTGGCATTTTGTGCTCATGTGGGTGTTTTTCGGTAATGGCGTGCTTTACGTGCTCTACACCATTATTTCGGGCGAGTGGCGCTACCTGTTGCCCACGCGGCACTCGTTTCGCGAGGCGGTGTTGGTGACCCTGCACGACCTGGGTCTTTACAAAAAGCCGCTGCCCGTGCGCAAGTTCAACGGTGCCCAGCAAATTGCCTATACCAGCGTAATCCTGATGGGCCTGGGTTCGGTGCTCACCGGGTTGGCCATTTACAAGCCCGTGCAGTTTGGCTGGCTCACGCAGGCGCTGGGCGGCTACGAGTTTGCCCGCATCATTCACTTTGTGCTCACCCTCGGCTATGTGCTGTTTTTTATCGTGCACATTGCGCAGGTGGTTCGGGCGGGCTGGAATAATTTTCGGGCCATGGTGGCGGGTTTCGAGGTAGAAGAAATCAATCCTGCGACGCACGAAATCGTGGCCGGGCCTACCTCGCTGCCTGCCGCCGATGCGTCACTTTCGTCGAAATAATTAGCTGTTTTCGGTATGACTGAGCCAATCCGTACCCCGGACCCCCTTACACCCAAGCCTCGGCAGCAATCGGAAGCGGCTGTGCTGGCCGATGCCCGCCGCCGCTCGCGCCGCTCCTTTATTGGGCTGGGGCTGGCCAGCCTGGCTGGCCTTGGCGGCTGGCGCTGGCTGCTTTCGCGTCCCGACGATGCCGGCATTCCGCACCCGCTGCGCCAAGTACTGGACGCCAACGGCCGCCTGAGCCGCGCCTATTTTAAGGAAACGCGCCTCGCGCCGGAATTTGCCCGGAGCCGTGCCCGCACCCCCCGCGAAAACGGCGACGTGGGGCTGGATTCGGAGTTAGATGCTGATGCCTGGCGCCTGCGTGTGCAGGCCTACGGCACCGGCAAGCTGCAGGAATTTACGCTGGCCGACATCAAGGCTCTACCCAAAGTGGAGATGACTACCGAACTCAAATGCATTGAGGGGTGGAGCGTGGTCGTGCACTGGGCCGGCGCCCGGCTCTCCGATTTTCTGGCCCGCTACCCGCTGGCCACCCGCAACGGCCGGCCCGCCGACCCGCTCCATCCGCCCGCCGACCTGGCGCCCTACGTGGGCATGCTCACCCCAGACGAGCAGTATTATGTGGGCCTCGACATGGCCAGCGCCCTGCATCCCCAAACGCTGCTTTGCTACGAGATGAATGGCCAACCGCTCACGCCGGGCCACGGGGCGCCGCTTCGGCTGGTTACCCCGCTCAAGTACGGCATCAAGCACCTTAAGCGTATCGGCACCATTGCCTTCGCCGATACCCGCCCCAAAGATTACTGGGCCGAACTGGGTTACGACTGGGATGCAGGCCATTGACGCTTAGCGCATCATGAGCCATTGGTACTAAATAAACGTCCTACTGAGCGGAGTCGAAGCATCTCTACCCTGTAACTAATCCTTTGGGTTGGATTACTATTGAAGCTATTTAGAAAATCGGCTCTGCCCGGTCGGATGCCCTAGGCGTCCGACCGGTTGTGGGTCGACGGTCAGTTGGAAGCCGTGCTGGCGACAACCGGTCGGACGCTTAGGGCGTCCGACCGGTCAACGAGACACTTCATAGTGCAGATTCGGGGTTGGTGTACCGTTGCGCGAACTGTGTAGTTTGTGCCCCCGCGCCAGTCGCTTCGATAAGATGGTGCGGGGACGCGAACTACACAGTTCGCGCTACTTCCAGCGCCTGTATACCGACTCCGAAACCGCTGTAAACAACCTTATTGCGATAGAGAGGTTTCGACAAGCTCAGCATAATGTTTCTGTTGCTCCCTGCTTCCTGAATTAATGCACTACCCGCAACTCGTAGCGCTCCGGGGCGCCGTTGAGGGCGGGCACGTGCCAGGCGCCCACGCGGCTGGGGCCGTAGCCCAGGTTCACTTTCACCCATTCATCGCGGGTGGGGAGCATGGCAATGATTTCCTGCTCCAAGCGGGCTAAGTCTGCAGGGGTGATTTCCGGGTTTTGGGAAGCGTCGGTTTCGGCGCGGCGCAGGCTCTTTTCAGCTTCCAGGTAAGCATTTACTTTTTCTTCCAGCGGAATAAGCGCCGGGTTCAGGTAGTCGAGATTGGAAGCCATGGCAGCGGAGCAAGCAAAAATGTAATGAGGGAGAACGGCAAAATGCGTCGTTTTCAAAACGAGTTTCGGGCCGAAAAGATACGGCCGGGTTTGTTGCGGCGGCTAGGAAGTGGCCGGAGGTACTGGGGCGGCCGGGCGGTTGCGCTGGCATTTTTCGCCGCAATACTTCACCTCGGCCCAATTGGCGCGCCACTTTTTTCGGTACTCAAACGGCCGGCCGCAGGTGGCGCAGATTTTGGTGGGCAACTGGCCTTTACGCAGTTTTTGGGGAAGCATTGGGACAACGAATGTAGCGCGGTGCCATCCAAACGCCGGACCGGCCCACGAAGTTTTGGGTACTTTTCGCCTCCGAAACGGTTGGGGCTGGGTGCCGCGTGGCTGCACCCGATGCTGCCAGTTTTCCGTTTCCCTTTTCATGACGACAACCACCGCCCCCGATATCCTGGGCCGGGCCCTGCTGGCCTGCCACCACGGCGATACCACCGCAACCCTCAACGTGCATTGCAACGTCGCCGAAGACGAGCCCCTGCACGCCGCGTATTTCTTTCGCACGCTGCTGCAGATGCCCGAACTGGAGCGCCTGGCCCTGGACGAAAGCCGGGGCCGCGTGCTCGACCTGGGGGCCGGCGCCGGCTGCCACAGCCTGGAGCTTCAGGGCCGCGGCTTCGAGGTGAAGGCCGTGGATGTATCGGCCGGGGCGGTGCAGGTGATGAGCGAACGGGGCGTGCGGACCGTGGCGCGGCATGATTTATTCGCCCCGTTGCCACCCACCGAAGTGCCGCACGACACCATTTTGCTGCTCATGAACGGACTTGGCCTGACCGGCACGTTGGAGGGGCTCGATAAATTTCTGGCTCATGCCCGCACCCTGCTGGCTCCCGATGGCCAGATTCTGGCCACTTCCTCCGATGTGCGCTACCTCTACGAAGACGAGGACGGTGCTGTGCTCATCAACCTCAACGGCCCCTATTACGGCGAGGTAGAGTACCGCCTGAGCTACGCCGGCCAAACCGGCGAGCCTTTTCCCTGGTTATTTGTCGATGCGGCCCTGCTCAACGATGCGGCCGAAGCCGCCGGCTACACCGCCGATTTCCTGAGCGAAGACGACAACGGCCAGTACCTGGTCCGCCTGCAACTTGCCTAGCGCGGTCGGCCGGCAGTCCCTGGTTGAAGCAACCAGGCGGAGTACCCCGAAATTTTATTTCGGCCCGTCTGGTCCGGCGCATGGACCGAAATAAAATTTCGGGGTACTCCGCCTGGTACTTCGCCCAACAACCCCAGTAGCTTAGGCCATTATTCAGCCCACGGCATTCCATCAACACCATCCGTTGCTTCCTTAACTATGACCGACATCATCACCTACCGCACCCGCTGGGCCGATATGGACCCCAACGGCCACATGCGCCACTCTGCTTACGCCGACTTTGCCGCCGACCAGCGGGTGGTGCTCCTGGCCAAAGTGGGCTTCGACATCAAACGCTTTGCGCAGCTGCGGCTGGGGCCCATCCTGTTTCGGGAAGAAACCAAGTACCTCAAAGAGGTAAACATTGGCGAAGAAATACGGGTGGATGGCCGCCTGGCCAGCGCCAGCGCCGATGGCTCGCGCTGGACCATTGTGCACACCATTTTCAAAGCCGATGGGCGCGTGGCCGCCACTGTCACCGTGGACGGCGCCTGGATTGACCTAGACCGCCGCAAGCTTACCGTGCCGCCGGCTGAGTTGGCCGCCGCCTTCAGCACCATGCCCGCGTACGAGCCCCCGGTGGTGTAATGGAGGCTTAAAAGTGGAGAGGTTGACGTTAAACAAACTGATATTCTGGTGCCTTAACTTTTAGCTCTCCGCTTTTAACGGTTTTCCAAAACAATACCTTCTTACTTGCTGCTCACCCCGGAAGCAGTCGGCCGGAGCGCTTTGGTAATGCGGTTGAGCTGCTGCTGGTGGTGGAGCAGGTGGTCGAGCAGAAAGTCCATTACTTGATAAATGGTAATCCGCCCGGAGCGGGGGTGCGGAAAAATAGCGCGGTTCAATTGGCGGCCCGGAAACTCGTTGAGCAGGCGCTCCAATTGGCGGCGGCTGGCATTCCAGGTATTGCGCAGTTCCGCCAGAGTCGGCAAGGCGCCGGCATCGGTGAGGGTGGCCACGCCGCGCGGCGCCTTGTATTTGAGGCCCGGGATGCGCAGCAGCAGGCGCACGAAGCGGGCCCGTAGCCGCGTCAAGAGCCCAACCTTGGGCAGCAACTCTTCCGACTGCATTTTCTTCTGCACGTATTGAATGATGTTGCCTTCGATAAATAAGAGGTGATGCACTACCTGCGTGGCCGACCATTTGCCCGGCGCGGGAGCCGTTGCACTGTCGGGCCCCAGGGCTTCGGCCGAGGTAAGCAGGCGCTCGGTGGCGCGTTCCAACTGTTCGAGTTTGAGGTGCAGGCGGTGGTTCATACGGGTGGGATGGAGTAAGCGCGGGGTATACGATGGAAAAGGGCGTAAAAGGTACGGAACATGGCGCGGTGCCGGCACTAATCAGTAATGCGCCCGGACGGTGGCCGGTTGATTGGCTGAGCTGCCGCGCACTAGCTTTGCCCGGCATGCACACCGCTTTGGCTTTTCTGCGCACTCCGTGGCCTGCCCGCTGGCGGGTGCTGGTGGTGGTGGCGCTCTATGCCATCTACCTGCCCCTGAGTGGCTACACGCCGGACCAGTTTCGCTTCGACGCCGCCGAGTATTGGGAATTGTCGCTCCGGTTCACCCGGTACGGCGGCTTTTCCCTGCTCGCCTTCGATGCGCCGTTGCGGGGCTACCTGGGCCCGTTGCTGATATTGCCGGCCCGGTTGCTCTGCCACTTCACGGGTTGGTCGATGCTGCGCGGGGCGCAGGTGCTCGGCATGGGTTGGGCGGCGTTGCTGTTTGGCGTGGCCATTCCCCAGCTTTGGGGACGGGCAGTAGGGGGGCAGATGAGCGGCGCCCGATGGCTGGCCTTGTTGCTGCTCAGCTTTGTTTTTTGGCGCGACTACTTCAACTTCACCCTCAGCGACATCCCCGCCCTCACGTTGTTGCTGCTGGGGTTGGCGGCGCTCTGCCGAGCAGGCATAGGGCAGGCGTTTGCCGCCGGCCTGTTGCTGGCGGCGGCCCTCAACATCCGGCCAATTTATGTGGCTAGCGCGCCCGGTTGTTTGTGGCTGTTGGCCGGGGCGCCATTGCCGCGGACCGCGAAGCTGCGTTATGCGGCGCTGGTAGTGGCGGGGGCGGCGCTGGTGCTGCTGCCGCAATGGCTCATCAATCAGCGGCACTTTCAGCAGGCCACGCCGCTGGTGCTGGCCCGGCAGCCCGGCAGCCCGCCGCTTTACCTCAAGCAGCTAGGCTGGGGCACGCGCTTTCAACGGTATGAGTCGAGCCTGATACCGAAGATTCCGCGCTCCCTGGTCTATGCTGACCCGAATGGCCGGCTGGCCCTCGCTGCTGAGCCAGGTCAGCATTTTGCTACTTACATGCATTACCTGGCCTTTGTGGCCCGGCAGCCACTGGCCACGGGCGCGCGCTACCTCAAGCACCTCTTCAATGGCCTTGACATCTGGTACCCATCCCCTTACCCCCGGCGCTTGCACCCGCCGGGCCAGTTCGGGCTGCGACTGCTGAATTATGGCCTGCTCGGGCTAGGCACCTGGCTGGCGCTGCTGGCTTTGTGGCGTGGCACGCGCCGAAACGTCTTGCCCGCCAACAACAAAGGAATCGTGCCGGTGCTCCTGGCGCTGCTGCTGCCTTCTTTGCTGGTGCTGCCCACCCTGATGGAATGCCGATTTTTGTTGCCGCTGCATTTGTTGCTAGTCACTGGAGTGGCGGCGCGGTGGCAGCCCTCTTGGAAGGGACAAAGCAGGGCGTTTCTAAGCAAACTGGTTAGATTGACCATGCTGGCGGCTTGGGTATGGGGCTGTTGGCAGCTCTCCGAAACCACTGCCCGGCAGTTGCGCCCACCCTCCGAAGCCCCGGAATGACGCTGCGCTTAATGAAGAATGAGGAGTGAGGAATGAAGAAATACCCAATGGCAATTCTTCATTCCTCACTCCTCATTCTTCATTAAGCGCGCGAAGCGCAGCGTTACGCTTTGGCGTAGGTTACTTCCTTCACGGCCTTCACCACGCGGGCCACGTTGGGCAGCGAGGCTTCGATGAGCGTGGGGGCGTAGGGCAGGGGAACATCGGCGCAGGTAATGCGGATGACGGGGGCATCGAGGTGGTCGAAGGCGCGGCGCTGCACGATGTAGCTCAGCTCGCTGGAAATGCTGGCCAGCGGCCAAGCTTCTTCGATGACCACCATGCGGTTGGTTTTCTTCACCGAGGCAATGAGCGTGTCGAAGTCAATGGGCCGCACCGAACGCAGGTCGATTACTTCGGCTTCGATGCCTTCCTTGGCCAGCTCATCGGCGGCGGCGTAGGCAATTTTCATCATCTTGCCGAAGCTCACCAGCGTCACGTGCTTGCCCTGGCGCACCACGTTGGCTTTGCCTATTTCGAGCAGGTACTCCTCTTCGGGCACCTCGCCCTTGTCGCCGTACATCAGCTCCGACTCCATGAAAATAACCGGGTCGGGGTCGCGGATGGCCGATTTCAGCAGGCCTTTGGCGTCGTAGGGGTTCGAGGGCACTACCACTTTCAGGCCGGGCGTGTTGGCAAACCAGTTCTCGAAGTTTTGCGAGTGCTGGCTGCTGAGCATGCCGGCGTTGCCGGTTGGGCCGCGGAACACGATGGGGCAGGAGTACTGCCCGCCCGACATGGAATAGAGCTTGGCGGCCGAGTTAATCACCTGGTCGATGGCAACCAGCGAGAAGTTGAAGGTCATGAACTCGATGATGGGAACCAGCCCGTTGGCGGCGGCGCCCACGCCGATGCCGGCAAAACCCAGCTCAGCAATTGGGGTATCAATCACCCGCTCGGGCCCGAACTCGTCGAGCATGCCTTGGCTCACTTTGTAGGCACCGTTGTACTGGGCTACTTCTTCGCCCATGAGGAACACCCGCGGGTCGCGACGCATTTCCTCGGACAGGGCCTCGCGCAAGGCCTCACGAAATTGAATTTGACGCATGGTTTTGGTTAGGTAAAGCCGGATTCCGGCCGTTCGACAAAGCTACGACAGGGGCGGACGTTGGGGCAAATTAAGATGGGAGTTAAGTAATAGGCCGCGCCCACCGCAGTAATTACAAAGTGGGTTGAATCAATAAAAACGGTCATGCTGAGCTTGTCGAAGCATCTCTACCGCAACACTAAAATTGATTAGTCACAAGGTAGAGATGCTTCGACTCCACTCAGCAGGACGTTCAATCTATGTTCACGGAAGCGTTACGGCTATTTCAGCGCTTCCCGGAAGCTTTTGCTCTGCACAAACTCCTGAAATTCCAGGTCCTCCACGGCGCGCTGAGCGTAGCTGCGGTCGAGCGCCACGGCCTGTTTGAGGAAGCTGGTGGCCGTGGTTTCGTCGTGTTGGCGGGCGGCCACCACGGCCATGCCGTAGATGGGGGCAGCAGCCGCGGGGCGCAGAGCTGCGGCTATTTTGTACTGCTCCAGGGCCAACTCGTAGTGCTCGCGGCCCAGCTCGATGAGGGCGTGGTTGAGGGCATTCTGGTAGGAGGGGCCGGCGTATTGCAGGCTGCGGAGGGCCTCGTCGGGCTGGCCCACCTGGATTTCCAGCGCGGCGCGGTCCGAAAAAATCTTGCGTAGCAGCGGGCGCGGGCCACCCAGCTTGATGGCGTAGTCGTAGTTCTGTAGGGCTTCGAGGCGGTCGCCGGCGCGGTGGTAGGCCGTGGCGGCGTGGTAAAAGAACTCGGCCGTGGGGTTGCGGTGGGCCGCCAGCGTAAAGTTGACGGCGGCGCGGTGGTAGTAGGCTTTCTGAATCTTATCGGTGGGCTCTTTTTCGGCGCGTTGCAACAGGACTACGCCCAGGTTGTGGAAGGCTTCCCAGCTGTTGGTGTTGGCGGCGGCCACTTCGTAGATGCGCTGCTTTTCGGCCAGCAGCGGGGTGAGCGTGGCCGAGTAGCGCAGCTCCTCGGGCGTGAGGGCATCGGCTTCAATCTGCTTCTCCACAATCTTTTTCGACAGCAGGTACACCTCCGAGTCGTAGCGCTTGGGGGCGGTGTAGGTAACGGCCACCGTGCCGAACCGCAGCACCGGGTAGATGTATTGCTCGATGTAATCGAAAAAGGTAAGGCGATGCAGGGCCTTTTCTTTTTCCTCAAACGTGCCCTTGGTGTCGTTGATGATGGTGACGACGGAGTCCATCTGCTCGGGCTTGAGGGCCGAGGTAGTCACCTTTTGCAGGAAGGTATCCCATTTGCGCACGTAGGCCAGGGTGTCGAAGCGAATGGCCTCTACCTTGTTCAAATACGAGAAATTCTTGACCCGCTGCTGGTAGTAGTAAAGCAGCATGCGCACGCGCTTACTGGCCAGCAGGCGGTTGTGGGCATCAGTGGAGTCGGGCGAATGGCCCGCGATGATGAGCACCTGCTTGGTTTGCTGATTGGCGTCGATGAGGTCTTCCAGCGCCTGCACGTTGGTACCCAGGTAGCCCCGGATGTACCACTTGTCTTCGTCAAAATAAAAGGGCAGCACCCGGGTGCCGCTCATGTTGTTGTTGGCCTGCTCGGGCAGCAGGCTTAGGGTCGTGTCTTCGCGCACCACAAGGCGGGCGGGGTCGGAAATACCGCGGGCCACCAGCACGTTGTCGGGCGCGCGCAGCAGACGGCCGTCGCGTTTCAGCTCGCGCACCTGGCCATGGGCCAGCAGTTCGCCGGGGTGGCGGCTGGGGGTGTTGGGGATGCTGTATTTGCCGGTTGCCAACAACTGACCCTTGTGTTCGTCGTCGTACACGTAATTGCCAAAGCTGAAGGAGATGCGGCCCAAGGTGTCTTCGCGCAGGCCGTGCTCGTAGCGGTAGCTCAGCAGTAGCTCGTACACCACGCCTTTGTGCAGGTGCTTGGCCGGCACGCGGGCCTCTACGGTAAAGGGCACGTCATCGCCCGAGGCCGTGAGCGGCGCGGGGTGGGCCGTTACGGTACGGCCGGTTTCGGCTTGTTTGAGCACCCGCGGCAGGGTGCAGCCCGGCAATAAAGCAACAGCGGCTGCCAGCAGCCCGTAGGCCAGAGGCCGCAAAAAAATACTCATCAAAATGCGCAAGGCAGGAAAACGAAAACTACCGCTGTAAACGTACAAGGCGTTCGGGTAGCTGGGTTAGGGGCAGCAAAATTACGCGCTTGTGCTTGCCCTGCCCCGCCCAAAGCCTTATCTTAGCCCAGACATTCTGTATTTCGCTAGCCGCTACCGCCCATGAAACGCTTCACCGACTACCTCGAAACGCAGTCCTTTGGCCTTTGCTCGGCGCTGGCCCAGAAATGGGGGTTCAGTACCCGCAGCGTGCGCTTGTCGTTTGTATACGCTTCGTTTTTTACGTTTGGCTCGCCCATCGTACTTTATTTCGCCGGCGCTTTCTGGATGAATGTGCGCCGGGCCATGCGCCAGCAGCGCAGCACGGTGTGGGATTTGTAGCAGCATAATAGATGCAAAAGCCCCGGCTCTGTATAGAGTCGGGGCTTTTTTTAAGTAGTCACCGTATTCGCTCGAACGTCATGCTTCGACTGCGCTCAGCATGACCACCTTTTTACTATCCGTTTACGTTTGCTTGACTGCTTAACGGTTGTGCCACACTACCTTGGCAACGACCGGCGCTACTTCAAGCCCAACTCGCTGAACTTGCGCTTGCTTTTGGCGAAATAGGCCCACACGATGCTGCCCGCGTACACCCCAGCCCGCTCGGTGGCCCGCAAGTGGGGCCGGGCTGCTTGGCGCCGCTGCTGCCAATAGCCGAGCTTGCCATAGAAGCTGAAATGAGCGCGCAACACGGCCCAGAAATTTCTGAGCTGGCCGCCGGCCAAAAAGCGCAGGCCTGCTACGCCATCCAGCACCAGGCGTTGGAAAATAGAGCTGTATAACTCACCAGGGGCTGCATTCTTGTAAAGCAGGGCCAAGCCGTTGCGGAAGTTGAGGTAGGTTTTGCGGGGGTTGGTTTTGGGCAAGGTGCCGCCGCCTACGTGCTGCACCACGCTGCCGCCGTGGTACCACACTTCGTGGCCGGCATTCTGGAGGCGCCAGCAGAAGTCGATTTCTTCCATGTGCGCAAAAAAAGCCGGCTCCAGGCCACCCATCTCCAGCCAGGCGCTGCGGCGCAGCAGCAGGCAGGCGCCGCTGGCCCAGGCCACGGGCCGGGCGTCGTTGTACTGGCCGAGGTCTTTTTCCAGGGTGTCGAACAGGCGGCCCCGGCAGAAGGGATAGGCCAGCTTGTCGAGGTAGCCGCCGCCGGCGCCGGCGTACTCAAACAGCGTGGGGTCGGCGTGGGCCAGAATTTTGGGCTGCACGGCGGCAATGCGCGGGTTGATTTCGAGCAGGTCGCGCAGGGGGCGCAGCCAGCCGAGCGTCACTTCCACGTCCGAGTTGAGCAGCACAAAATACGGGCTGTCGACCTGAGCCAGGGCTTGGTTGTAGCCCTCGCAAAAGCCCCAGTTGCGGTCCAGCAGCAACAGTTCTACTGTGGGAAAGTCGCGGGCCAGCAGCTCTACCGAGTCGTCGGTGGAGGCATTGTCGGCCACCAGCACGCGGGCGCCGTCGGCGTGGGTGAGCACGCCGGGCAGGAAACGCCGCAGAAAACCCGCCCCGTTCCAGTTCAGAATGACGATGGCTACGTCGGCGCAGGCGCCTTCAAATGAAGAATCAGGAATGAAGAATGAGAAATTTTCTTTCTCATCCTTCGGGTTCATCGGCTCAGCAAATAATTCTTCATTCCTCATTTTTCATTCCAGATTAAGCAAGCGGAACGCAGCGTCAGACGCCAAAACCGCTCAAATCCAGGCCGGGCACGTTGGGCATGAGGCCGCTGGTTTTACGTTGCAGCTCCTGCCGGGCCAGCTCGGCGGCTTCGTCCAACGCTTTGTTCACGGCGGCTACCACCAGGTCGGCCAGCATGTCGCGGTCCTGCGGCGTGAGCAGGGTTTCGTCGATGTCGAGCTTGATGATTTTGCGGTGGCCATTGGCCGTGGCGCGCACCAGGCCGCCGCCGGCTTCGCCCGTGGCCACGATGTGCTGAATTTCCTGTTGGGCCTGCTGCATTTTATCCTGCAGCTCTTTCACTTTGCCCATCATCCCGGTGAGGTCGAATGCCATATGTCTCTCGATTAACAGTTGTCAGTTTGCAGTGAACAGGCTACGTGCGAAAAAGGATGCCTTTTTTATTCACTGATGCCGTATTCTTTCACAAAGGTGGGCGTAGCCTCCGGTTGTATTGAAGTCGATTTTTATTAAAGCCGCCTCCAAAGTTAAAAAGCACGCGAAATGCTTCGGCTGCGCCTCTGCATGACGGGAGCACTATTTCAAAATAGTGACCGAACCCGTAGCCGTGAAGCGCTTGCCGTCTTCCTGGTCCTGCTGAAAGCGCCAGGCGTAGGCGCCCAGCACTGGCTGGTGGCCTTGGATGCGGCCGTCCCAGGTGTCGCTGCGCTGCGTGCCCCGGAACACTTCCTGGCCGTTGCGGTCGACCACAACAAAGGTGTAGTGGTTCAGGTACTTGCCTTTCACTTCGAGCACGTCGTTCAGGCCGTCGCCGTTGGGGGTGAAGGCAGTGGGGATGGTCAAGGTCAGCTTGCGGGTCACGCTGGCGTGGTTGGAGTAGCTGTATGTGCCGGCCGGCAGCCCTGCCCCACTGATTTGGAGGCGGTAGCGCGCTACCTGGCGGTCGGAGGGCGGAGCAAAGTCGGTATAGCGGGTGCCACTCACGGCAAGGGGCGGGCCCAGCACGGTGCCATCGGCGGCCAGGCGCTGGAGGGTGTAGGCAACGGGAATACTGGGATTCGGCCCGCCGAAGGGCGTCCAGGTGAGCGCGACGGTGTTGCCGTCGGGGTCGGCGGGGGTGGCGGTGAGGAGTGCCGGGCAAGCCGCAGGGCTTTCGGGCGAGACGTTGCCGCACACATCGGTGAGGCGCACCGAGTAGCAGGGCGGGGCAGCCAGCAACTCCTCCAGCGGCTTCGAATCGACCAGCGCATTGGCATCGGTAAACGTGCCCAGGTCTGCCAGGACTTGGCCGGGGGCAGTGCGCTGGTAGTGCAAGCTGCTACCCGGCGTGAGCGGCGCGCCCAAAAGCGGCGTCAACTCAACAGAATTGTCATCTTTAACACTGGCAATGAGCTGCGGCTGCGCTGGGGCCAGGCTGGATTTGGTCAGGATGGAAATCGGATTGGAAATGGCTGTGCCGCCCGGCTGGGTAGCCCTCACCACGTAGGTGTAGGTGGTGCCGCACTGCACGTCGGCATCTTCCAGGCCCCCCGCAATCACCGTATAATTGGTGATTGGGGTGTTGTTGCGCAGCACAGAGTAGGTGGTGCCGGGACTGCCGGCATCGCTGAGCAGCAGCTGGTTGCGGTTTTGGGTGGAGGTGCCACTCAAACTCAGCGTGCAGATGACGGGCGTGGCTGCCTGGCTGGTGCCACAGGCATCGGTGCGGGAAATCCGGTAGCAGCCAGCTTCGGGAGCCGAGAGGGCAATGCTGGTGCTGCCAGCGGGCACGTCGGCCACGCGCCGGAAGCCGCCGGGGGCGCTGGCGTCAGCAATTTGCAGGGTGTAGAGGTAGCCGGCGGGCAGCTGCCCCACGGCCAGAGTGGCCGCGCCGCCGGGCAGCGGGCCTTGCAGGGTGAGAGTAGTGAAAAGGGGCGTTTGGGGCGGCGCCAGCACCGGCAGGGGCTGCGAGCTGTTGCCAACGCAGGTTCCGATTAGGGTGTAATTTCCCGTAACAGAAATAGTGGTAGCGCCAGCGGGCGGTAGGATGGTGACCGACTGGTTGCGAATGAGATTTGTGGTACCTGCTGCAGTCTGGACCGTGTAGTTGTCGTAAGTAGCATCCGTAACAGTAATGGCGTAGGCCCCTCCCGCACAGGCTATGGCCGTAAAAGCAGGCGGCGGGGTGCCGTAGACTTTGTAATTGCGGATATAGTAAATGGGAGTTCCGCCAGGGATTGTAAGTAACTCAGAAACGGTTACGTCGCCCACATCAGCCGCCTGGGGAGTATATGTGTATGGGAGCTTATTAGGTGGCAGGCAACTAGGGAAGTAGTCCTTATCAATTCCTTTGAGCACTCCATAGGTCACAAGGGTAGGGTCTATATTACGGTTAGCCCGAGATTCAAATCTGACAGGTTGGCCCACGCAAAAAGCATTTACTTCAACTCCGGAGGCGTCAACAGCTCGGAATGCAGTAGGGTCATTGGGCTGTGTAACACATTGAGCTTGCGCAGCCACCGTATTCCACGTCCAGCCGCACAATGCTAAAAAAAGGTATTTGACCAACTTCATAGGTAGCTCTCGTAACGCGCAAAGGGGCCGAATGGCGCCCAAGCCACGCAAAAATCGGGCAGTCTTTTGAGAGAAAGCCCGTGGCGGCGGCTCTTTACGAAGAAAGGCGCGCTTTATTGCCAGTCAAACTTACGGACGAAGGCTGCGGCTTTGTGCAAATCCGGGTACAGCACCCGGTCGCGCACCACAAATTTTACTTCCTGTCCGAAAGCTTCCACTACCCGCTCCAGCGCCTCGGAACTGCGCCCCGGCCGGCGGAACGCCAGCGCCTGCACTGCCGTCATCAGCTCGATGCCGAGCACCTGCTCCACATTATCGAGCACGCGGCGGCTCTTGGTAGCGGCGTTGGCGCCCATGCTCACGTGGTCTTCCTGGCCGTTGCTGCTCACAATGCTGTCGACCGAAGCGGGTGTGCACAGCTGCTTGGTCTGGCTCACGATGCCGGCCGCGGTGTACTGCGGAATCATCAGGCCGGAGTTCAGGCCGGGCTCGGCTATGAGGTAGGTGGGCAGGCCACGCTGGCCCGAAATGAGCTGGTAGGTGCGGCGCTCCGAGATGCTGCCCAACTCGGCCACGGCCACGGCCAGGTGGTCGAGGGCCAGGGCCAGGGGTTGGCCGTGGAAGTTGCCCCCGCTCAGAATCAGGTCCTGCTCCGGAAAGATATTGGGGTTGTCGGTCACAGAGTTGCACTCGGTTTCCACCACCTGGGCCACGTAGGCCAGGGCATCGCGCGAGGCCCCGTGCACCTGCGGCTGGCAGCGGAAGGAGTAGGGGTCCTGCACGGCGTGGCGCGGCTGGGTTTGCAGCTCGGAGCCAGTCAGCAGCTCGCGCAGACGCTGGGCCACCAGCACCTGCCCGGCATGCGGCCGGATGCGGTGCAGGTTTTCATTGAACGGGTCGGCGCAGCCCCCAAAAGCTTCCGTCGAGAGCGCCCCAATCACGTCGGCTGCATTGGCCAGACGCTGGGCGCGCAGCACCCCGTCCACGGCGTAGGCCTGCATGAACTGGGTGCCGTTGAGCAGGGCGAGTCCTTCCTTGGCTTGCAGCGCCAGCGGCTCCCAGCTGAAGAGGCTCATGGCATCGGCAGCGCTCAGGCGGTAGCCCTGGTAGTTCACTTCGCCCAGGCCCAGCAGTGGCAGGCAAAGGTGGGCCAGCGGGGCCAAGTCGCCGGAGGCACCCAGGGAGCCCTGCTCGTACACCACGGGCAGCAGCTCGCGGTTGTACATGGCCACCAGGCGTTCGGCGGTAGTGGTTTGCACACCGCTGTGGCCGTAGCTCAGGCTCTGGGCTTTGAGAAAAAGCATGAGGCGCACAAGGTGCTGCGGGACCTCGGCGCCGGTGCCGCAGGCGTGCGACATCATCAGGTTGACTTGCAGCTGGGCACGGGCCTCGGGCGCAATGCTCACATTGTATAAAGAGCCGAAGCCGGTGTTGATGCCGTAAACCGGCTGGTCGTCGTGGGCCAGGCGCTGGTGCAGGTAGCTGTGGCAGGCGGCAATCTGCTGCCTGGCATCGTCGCCAAGCTGCACGGGCCGGCCATCGGCCAGCAGGGTGGCCAGCGCGGCCAAGGTGAGCGGCTGCGCGGGCGAAATGGTATGGGTGGGCATTCAGGTGGTGGGTGAGGGGCGGTTGGGGGCTACAAAATTAGACGCATTTCCGGCCCCGCCGCCCCAGCCGTATTGGCCTGCTTTACCCCAGTACTTCCTCCACCCGGGGCCGAAACAACCGGCCAATGGGCAGCTCCTGATTGGCTACCTCAATGTGGCGGGCACTGTAGGTTCGGATTTTATCAATCGCCACAATAAACGAGCGGTGAATGCGCAGAAAATTACTCTCCGAGAGCTTCTCTTCCAGGCCGTTAATGATTTGCTTCACCACCAGCGGCGGCCCGGCTACGGTGTGGATTTTGACGTAGTCTTTCAAGCCCTCCACGTACAGAATGTCCCGCAGCACCACTTTCACCATTTTGCGGTCGATGCGGAAATACAGGAAAGCGTCGGGGTTTGCCGGGAGCGGCGCTTCTGTAGGGGCGGCCGCGACGGCATCGGTCGGGCTGGCTTTGGCCACCGCTTTCAGGAACCGTTCCAGCGAAATCGGCTTCAGCAAATAGTCGATGGCATCCAGCTCGAAGCCTTCGTAGGCATACTCGCGGTAGGCGGTGGTGAAAATGACCTGCGGCGGGTGACGCAGGCTGCGCAGAAAATCGGTGCCCAGCATTTTGGGCATTTTGATGTCGAGAAACAATAAATCGACCGGCTGCCGCTGCAGCACACCGAAGGCCTCCAGGGCATTGCCGCAGGTGCCCACCAGCTCCAGGTGCGCCACTTCGCGCACGTATGACTCGAGCACCTCCAGGGCCGGGGGCTCGTCGTCGACCAACAGGCAGTGCAGTTTCATGGCTGGGAATTGAAGTGAAGTTCTGCCCGGGCGGCCCTGGCGGGCACGGCTGGTAGTGCATCAGCTGGCGCCAGCTGCAAGTGCAGCGAGGCCAGCAAGGTATCGGGCTCCGATACAAGTCTCATCTTGTGCCGGCCGGGGTAGAGGCGGGCCAGCCGCTCGCGGATGCTGGCCAACACGGGCGTTTCGGGCAAAGCAGTTTCGGTAGCTACTTCCGCTTCGGGACGGCCGCTGATAACTTTGAAGGTGAGCGAATGGACCTTAACTGTGAGGTCGATGCTGACCCATTGGCAGTCGGCGGGCGCCACGGTAATGTGCGCAAACGCGTTTTCGACAAAGGGAAGGAGCAGCAGCGGCGCGATGTGGTGCTGGCCAAGCGGGCCATTGAAACTGAGCGACACATCCACGTGCCGGCCCAGGCGCAGCTGTTCCAGGGCCACGTAGTGCCGCATCATGTCCACTTCGTCTGATAGCGGCACGGCGTCGAGCTGGCCGTCGTAGAGCATGTAGCGGAGCAGGGCCGACAGGTGCAGCACCGCCGCCGGCGAATCGGATGATTTCTGCTTGGTAAGGGCGTGCAGGGAGCGCAGCGTGCTGAACAGAAACGTTGGTTGCAGCTGGGCCTTCAGCAATTGCAGCTCGGCCCGGAGCTGGCGTTGGCGCAGCACCTGGCTGAGCTGTTGCTGTGCGTACCATTCGTTGAATACACGGATGGCGCTGGCCGCCCCGGCCACCAGCAGCAGGGCAAAAAACTCACCCCCGATGTGCTGCCAGCTGAAAGCCACCAACGGCTTTTCGCCGAATACGATGGGCGTCAATACGCAGCCGTAAAACACCCAAAACGCGTTCGATACAAGCGCGCTGATTGCCAGCCAGCCCAGCAGCCCACCCAGAAAAATAGCCGCTCGCCGGCGCTGGAGCAGCTGCGGCAGCAGCCCGTACAGCAGCGGATACGTAGCCAGCAGAAACACCGGCAGCTGCACCAGCAAGTACTCGCGCCAGTAGAGCCGCGCACCCAGGTAGGAAGGGCTAGGTAGCTGTATCATAAACAGAAACGCTGACGCGACGGCCCAGAACAGTCCGTGCCGCCACCGTCGCCGATGGGAAAGAAACCGGACGTTCATGGGCGGTGCGTGGCTAGGTGCGGCAGTGCTTCGGGGGCGTCTGTGGCGGCTTCGGCCACCGGGGCCCGCGCTGTTATTGCCGAAGGCAGAGACGTGATTTCCGCGGCCCGTGCGGCAGCAGACCCAGCGCCCATGTCCAGCCACAGGCGCACCGTAAATACATCGGTTCCGGCTTCGGTCTCGAAGCGGTGGCGATGGGGGTAAAGCAGCTGGAGGCGCTGCCGCACATTGCGCAGGCCGATGCCGTTTTTGCCACCGGCGGGTGCGGGGGCCTCGTTTTTGCTATTGGTGATGACGCAGGTAAAGCGCCGCCCCTCCACGCCCAGCGCCACCCGGATGTGCGCCTGCCCCAGCTGCTCGGCCGAGCCGTGCTTGAATGCGTTTTCGACCAGCGGCAGCAACAGGAGGGGGGCTATGCGGCCGTTAGCCGGAATGTGGTCGGCTGCGAAATCGAGCTTTAGGCGGCTGCCATAGCGCAGTTGTTCCAGCGCGAGGTAGTTGCGGAGCAGCGCCACTTCGTCGCGCAGGGCTACCAGCGGTGCGTCGCCCTGCTCCACCACGAACTGCAGGAGGCCGGTGAGGCGCTCCACTACCTCGGGTGCCTGGTCCGACTGCTTGAGGGTGAGGGCGTAGAGGTTGTTGAGGGTGTTGAAGAGAAAGTGCGGGTGAATCTGGGCCTTCAGGAGTTGCAGCTCCGCCTGGTAGTTTTCCTGGCGGAGGCGGGCGTTGGCCAACTCGCGCTGCCGCCATTGGCGGTACAGCCGCAAGCACACGGCCACACCTACCGTAATGATGAGCGGCAGAAAGGGACCCACGGCCAGCGCGTGATGCTGGTCGGGAATGGCCGTTTTCACGTTCTGGTACAGCGGCACCAGCACCAGGAAGCGGAAGAGGTAGTTCAGCGCCAGACTCAGCGGCACCCAGGCGGCCAGGAGCAGCGCAAACCGCAGCCGGCGGCCCTGCTCCAGCGCCGGCAGCACGCCATAGAGCAACGCGTAGGTGACCGGCACCAACGGCACCAGAAACAGCAGCGCGTCGCGCAGGGCCAGCCGCCCATTCACCGCCACGTGAATGACATGGACCATCAGCCAGGCCATGAGCAGGGTGCGCACCAGCCAGAACAGTCCGTGCCGAAGCCAAAACCGCTCGTCTATTGCCTGCAGGGCTGCAGCCAGCCGGTGCGTTGCCGTGTGTGTCATGAAGGAAGTGGGTGCCTTAGCCTGAGTAAATATATCGAGCCGAGCCTTGGTAACGCCTTAAAAATCCGCTTTGTAGACCAACGACATCCGGGCGTCGACCAACGACCAAACCAGCGGTTGGTCGACGGCGCCGTGCCGTGTTGCGGGGCTCTGGTGTCGCCGGGCGAATAGCCCAGCAATGGCTTTTCGCAACCCCCACCTTTGGGCAAGTCAACGGCCAAGTGACGCCACTGTCAGGCCGGTTTTTTACTGCCAACACCTCACCGACCAACCCCCATTTCCATGAAAAAGCTCGCCTACCTCCTGGCTCTCCTGCCCCTCGCCGCCTGCCAGAAAACAGAATCCGTGGCACCCCAGACACCCGCCGAGTTTGCCAGCGCCGCCGAGGCAAAAGCTTACTTCTACACCCTCGACGACCAGCACAACCGGGCCATGGTGGCCAAGGATTCGGCCTTTTTTGTGAAGTACTACGGCGCGCCCTACTACAACTGCACCCCCAACAACGAGCTCAACAACAAGGCTGCCGAAATCAAAACCCTCATTCACGGCCCCTGGCTGACGGTGGAGCGCATGGCCCCGCAGTTCGACATTTTCGCCTACACCGGCGACCTGGCCACGATGACCGTTACCAAGCGCATCAAAGTGCGCACGCCGGCCGGCGACTCCTTCATCTACGTGCGCCGCTCCATCATTTTCCAGAAAGGCGAAACGCAGTGGCAAGCCATTTCCGGGCAAGGCACCTACGTTTCCACCACCTACGTGGGCCAGTAGCGGGCTCCGTTTCTCTATTCGCTTGGTAGTGGCCGATGGCCGCCCATTCGGGGCATTCGGCCGCTCGCATTGCTTTTTTAATCCACCTTTTATACCCTCCGCATCATGAAAATGCCGCTTCACTTCCGCCTTAGCTTGTTGTTCCTTTTCCTGCTGGCTGCCCCGCTGGCCCAGGCCCAAACGCCGGCCACAATCGCTTTGCCGGGCTATTGGAACGTGGAAACCAACCTCACTTCCCGCGACTACACCACCGTGCGTTTCTACAGTGCCCAGGACCAGCTGGTGTACGAAGAAACCCTGCCTGACCGCTGCCCCAACCTGGCCCGCCACCCCGCCCAGCGCCGCCGTACCGCGCAGCGCCTGAACCTGGTGCTGCAACAGGTACTGCGCGACCCCACCGCCGGCCAAGCCAATACCCTGCTCGCCCAGCAGTTTGGCCCCAGCCGCCGCACGCCGCGGGTGTACGCCGCGCGCTAACGGGTACGGACAGCATTGGCCACACCCCCTCATCATCGTCTGCGTGTTTGGGCCCAGCCCGGGTAGATAGCCGCTCAAATGCTGCCCGATATTATCTGCGAAAACCTGTAGCAACACAGCCATAAAAAACCGTCGTGCCAAGCGTAGTTGAGGCACGACGGTTTTTTATTTGCCAAACGTCAGCCTTATTCCCCCGTCAGCGCCGCTATCACTTCGCTAACGGGCAGCACCCGCTCCACGCCGGTTTGCATGATTTTGATTTTTACTACGCCGGCCGCTACTTCCTCGGGGCCCATGATGACAACCAGGGGAATGCCTTTGGCGTCAGCGTATTTGAACTGCTTTTGCAGCTTGCTGGCGTCAGGATATAACTCGCTGGGAATGCCCGCAGCTCGAAGCTCAGCGAGCAACGGGAGGGCTGCCCGGCCGCTGGCCACGTCGAAGTGCGTGAGGAGGCAGCGGGTGGGCGTTTCGGCTGTCACGGTGAAGAGGTCCAACGCCTCCAGGCAGTCATACAGCCGGTCGACGCCAAAGGAGAAGCCCACCCCGGACACGCCCGGCAGCCCAAAGGAGCCGGTGAGGTTGTCGTAGCGCCCGCCGCCGCTCACGCTGCCCATCTGCACGTTGTTGATTTTTACCTCGAAAATGCAGCCCGTATAGTAGGAGAGGCCCCGCGCCAGGGTGGGGTCAAATTCGAGCCGGTCAAATTGCTTGAAACCGGAGGCTCGGAGAATGTCCAGCACCTCGGCCAGCTCGGTCAGCCCGCGGTAGTTGGCCAGCGGCTCCGGTGAGTCAGCATTTATGTCGGCAGTGGTGGGGCGCACGCCATCGGGCTCCACGCCGGCCGTCACGAAACCCGCCAGCAGCCGCTGCAGCTTCTCTTCGTAGGTGCCTTCCACGGTCAGCAAGGCAAACAGTGTGTCGATGGTGGGCTCCGAAAAGCCGCGTTCCAGCAGCTCCTTGCTCACGCCGTCGCGCCCAATTTTATCGAGCTTGTCAATCGCCACAAACAAATCCGTCTCGCGGCCCTCGCCGCCCAGCGCCTGGTAGATGTTGCGCAGCACCCCGCGGTGATTGATTTTGATGGTGAAATCATGCAGCCCCAGGCCGCCCAACACCTGGGCCATCATCAGTACGATTTCGGCCTCGCAGAGCAGCGAGTCGGTACCCACTACGTCGGCGTCGCACTGGTAAAACTCGCGGTAGCGGCCGCGCTGGGGGCGGTCGGCGCGCCACACGGGCTGCATCTGGTAGCGCTTAAAGGGGAAAGTGAGCGTGCCGCGGTTCATGGCCACGTAGCGGGCGAAAGGCACGGTAAGGTCGTAGCGCAGGCCTTTTTCGGCCACTTTGGGCAGCAGGGCTTTTGAGCCGGTAGCTAGGTCGTCGGCCGTCATGTCCTTGGCAAAGTCGCCGGAATTCAGGACTTTGAACAGCAGCTGGTCGCCCTCATCGCCGTACTTGCCGGTGAGAACCGACAGGTTCTCCAGCGTCGGCGTTTCGAGTGGCGCGTAGCCAAACGACTCAAACGTGCGGCGGATAACATTGAAGATGTGCTGGCGGCGCGCCACCTGCGCGGGGCCAAAGTCGCGGGTGCCCTTGGGAATACTCGGTTTTTGCATAACGGAACAAAGGTAGGCAGGGCCGCATCAGGTACCCGAACGGCGCGACCGGGCGCCTCACCCCCCGGCCCCCTCTCCCAAAGGAGAGGGGGAGCCAGACGTTTGATTCGATATTAATGGAGAAACAATCCTCCGAAAGCTGCCTTTACTAATTTCAGCACCTCCCCGGCTTGCGTAGGATTTAACAGCAGTCCTGTTATGGCGCTGATGAAGCCGCCGATAATCCAGTTCTGCCAATCTTTCTTGGTTAGTCCTTCGGCCTTTACCGCAGCAGTTTGGGTCAACTCAATCAACTTTTGCTTAGCCTCTTCGGGCAATGCTGATTGCGTGAAACTCAGTTGCAGTTGCCGCAATTGTCCCTGCACTTCGGCCAGTTCAGTGCGGGTAAATTTGTCGTCGGAGGGTTCGGCGGTATAAGCAAAGAGTTGGGCGGTTTTGGCCGCTTCGGCCCAGAGGTCGGGGGTGTCTATTTCTTCTTTGACCCATTGAAGCCAAGTATCAAAAGAATCTGATAGTGCTTCCCATTCACGGTAATGACTTGTCTCAACTGATGCAATCTGACCAGGTGACATTTCTACGCTGAAAGTCCCATGCACTTTGGTCAGAATATTGGCAAAGGGGTTTAGAGCAACTGTTATATCTGGTGAACTGCTATTGACTTTTATAGAAAAGTAAAATCCTCTATCCAATGCATTGTGAGCTACAACATATCTTCCATTGTCCTCCTCGATGCTAAAATCAGTCAAATTCAAACCTGATGTTGCAATTGAGTTGGCTAAGCTGTTCCGATATATCCTTCTCATTAGATAAGATGGTTTTATTTTTTTGTCTGGATAGTCAGAAAGGTAGCTTCATTACAATAAGCACGCCTTCCTAAGCACCAAGCCCCGCCGCCGGACGAACCAACGACGGGGCTTGCTCCAAAAAAACGGGCTACTCCTTCTTAAACTCCAGCTCCGCACCTCCCTGCTTCAGCTTGAAGGTGGGCTGGTCGGCCGAAAAATCCACGCGCAGCTGGGCCGGGTCGAACTTGAACACGCCCAGGCTCACGGCTTCGAGGGAGAAGGCGGGCTGGCCGGTGGCCTGGGCCTTAAGCACGCTGCCCTCGCGGGTGAAGGTGATTTTGAGCGGCACTTGGGCGCTGCCGTAGGTGCCGGCGTAGCGGTCGAGGTCGGCGGGGGCGGGCACGAAGCCGGTCTTCACAAACTCGGGCTTCAGGGCCACGCGGGTGTCGCGCTCGGCCAGGGTCCAGGCCGTGTGGAAGATGAGCTGGTCGCGCCGGGCCATGGCCGGGAAATCGATGAACTCGATGTCATCGGTGGCCTTGTGGTACTGCGGGTGCAGACCGCTGGTGTAGAAGATAATCGGGATGTTGTGCTTGGCGAAGTTGTAGTGGTCGGAGCGATAATAGATTCGCTCGGGGTCGTTGGGGTCGTTGAACTTGTAGTCGAAGGCCAGCGGGTTGTACTGCTGGTTGGTGCTCTCGCTCAGGGTATTGAGCTCGGTGCTGAGGCGGTCAGCGCCCACCAGGTAGAGGTAGTCGCCTTTGCCCTGGTGCAGGCTGTCGACGCGGCCCACCATGTCGATGTTGAGGTCGGTCACCGTTTTCTCGAGCGGGAACACGGGGTGGTCGGTGTAGTACTGCGAGCCCAGCAGGCCTTCTTCCTCGCCGGTATTGGCCAGGAACAGGATGCTGCGGCGCGGGCCGTGCCCGTCCTTTTTGGCCTGCGAAAAGGCGCGGGCCATGGCCAGCACGCTCACCGTGCCCGAGCCGTCGTCGTCGGCCCCGTTGAATACTTCGCCGTCCTTGATGCCCAGGTGGTCGTAGTGGGCCGATACTACCACGACTTCATCTTTTTTGTCGGTGCCTTCGAGGTAGCCCAGCACGTTTTCGGTGGTGAAGGGCTCGTTACGCAGTACGGCCGTTGCCTCGACTGGCACGGGCTGGAAGGAAGGAGCAACCGGTTTGCCTGCCTGGGCCACGCTCTGGCGGTACTTATCGAGGCCGGCCGGGGTAGTACCCAATAGCTTAGCGCCCAGCTCGGGCGAAACAAAGAACATGTTCAGCCCGCCCTGCCGCTTTTTGGCGCCCACAAACGAGAGCTGCACACGGCCCAGTATGTCGGTAAACACCTTGGGCGCGGCCGCCAAGGATGCCGCCGTCGGCATAATCACCGTGATGGAACTAGCCCCAAGGGGGACCATCGCGCCTTGTCGGGCGTACAGGCCCGCCAGGTCGGCGGTGGCGTAGGGGCTGGGTTTGCCGTCGGCGCTCACCAGCGACTGGCCCTTCGCGTTCAGGGGCTCGCCCAGCAGGAACACCAAGTCTTTGCCTTGGTAGTCGGCGGCAGCAATAAAGTCCGAATACTTTTCTTCCTTAATGCCGTAGCCCACAAACACCGGCTTCAGAGTAAGCGGTGCCGCAAACGTCTCGTTGACTGTGGCGTAAAAGTCCTTGCTGCCCTGATAGGTCTTGGAACCCACTTTTAGCACACTGGCCGGGCCGTCCAAGGTCGTCCGAATCATATCGAAGTGCTGCAGGTAAGGGTTGTCGGAGCCCTGTACGGGGCCGGTCAGTCCGTCGGCGGCGAAGGCTTTGGCAATGTAGTCGGCGGCCATTTTCTGGCCTTTTTTGCCGGTTTCGCGGCCCTCGTAGGCATCTGAAGCCAGCACGTCGAGGTCGGCTTTGAGGCCGGCGGGCGTGATGCTGTTGGCATAGGTAACTGACCAGTCAGCGGGCGCGGCGGCCGGTGCGGGAGCAGCGGCGGCTTCTTGGTTGCGGCCCGGCTTGGTCTTGACTTTCACCTTACCCGATTGGGCCGAAGCGGTGCCGGCCGCCAGTAGAAGCGCAACGGTCAGGGGGAGTTGTTTTGACATGAAAGTCAGAAAGAATGGAGAAAAGGCGTGCAGGAAGGAGGTGTGAAACAGACAATTTCGAGTCCAGCAGCGAAGCTAAGCCTTTGGCCGCACTCGCGCCGCTGCCTGGAATCGGGTTCTAAATCGCACCGTTATTTCTTGCATTACAAGGGTTCTATTTGGTTTTCAGCTGTGCGACGTAAGGGCTGACCCCGCCCAAACGTTGAACGAAATCGTTGAAATGCGCAAATAGCCGGGCGATGGCCAGTTCCGTCGCCGCATCGTTCTAAAAGCGCAAAGCCCCGCCGCCGGACCAAACCGACGACGGGGCTTTTTGCAGAAAGAAGGAGAGAAAAGCAGGGGGTGGTTTCAGAAGCGGGGCAACTCAGCCGCCGAAGCCACCACCGCCCTGGGGCGCGGCCTCGATGCGGCCCGGCTTGGCCTTGCTGGCGCCGATGTACCAAGTGAAGCCCAGCCAGCCCACGCGGGTTTCGTCTTTGGCGTAGCGGGTGCTGCTGAGCACGTCGGTGGCTACTTCGCTGCGGTAAGAGTTGGTATTCAGGAAATCCGATACGCGCAGGGTGAGGGCGGCGCGGTCGGAAAATAGGCGCTGGCGCAGGGCCAGGTCTAGCTGGCCCCAGCCCAGTTGCCGGCCCTGCGCCGTGACAGATGCCGAGCGCACGTTGCCGCTCAGCTGCATTTCCAGAGTGGGGCGGAGGGTGAAATTATTGGAAAGGCGGGCCGTGCCTACCAGGGCCGTGCGGTTGTTGGCAATGCCGTTGCCGGCAATCTGGGCGCGGTAGAGGCTGGTGCTGGCCGTCAGGCGCCACCACTTGGCCAGCGGCTGGTTGAGGCTCAGCTCGGCGCCGAGGTTGGTGGTGGTGCCGAAGTTGTCGTAGGTTTCGGCCATCACCAGGCCGGCGTTGCCGGCGAGGCGGGTAGCCACGGTGTCCACGAAGCGCAGGCGCTGGATGGAGTTGGTGGTGATGCGGGCAAACACGGTGCTGGTGATGGTGGCCTGGCCCACGGTCAGCTGGTGGCCCAGCTCGATGTTGTTGCTGAATTCGGCCTGCAGGCGGGGGTTGCCGAGGCGGTAGCTGCGCGGGTCTTGGTAAATGGCCAGCGGCAGTTGCTGCATGAAGTTGGGCCGGTTGAGGCGGCGGGCGTAGCTCAGCTGCAGTCGGTTCTGGCCGGGCTCCTTGCCAAAGTCGCGGCTGATGAGAGCCGAGGGGAAAAAGCTGAGGTAGTCCTGGGCCAGGCTGCCGCGCTGGGCAATGCCCACGCCGCCCTCGATGCTGCCGCTCAGGTAGGTGTATTCGGTGCGCAGGCCGGCCTGGGCGTTCCACTTCGGGCCGAGGGCGTGCTGGGCGGTGAAGTAAGCGGCGGGCACCAGTTGGTTGGATGTGTAGGTGAGCGAGCGGGCGGGGTCGTTCACGAAGTCGTCGGGCCGGCTTTCGTTGGCGGCAAAGCCAAAGCTGTTGCTGCCGTGGTTGCCCTGGTGCTCAATCTTGGCGCCCATTTCCAGGCGGCCTTTGCCACCGGCCGTGGGGTGGGTGTAGTCCACCTGCCCGAACTGGATATTGCCCAGCAAGTCGAGCTGCTGCCGGGTGCCGGGCTGCGGCACGCCCGTCGAGCCGGCCTCGGCGTACTGGCGCTGCACCACCGGCACGTTGGCGTCAATCACCACGCCGCCGAAGTTGGCCGTCAGCTCGCGGCCTTTGTGCTCGGCCCAGGTGCGGCGGTAGTTGCCGTTGTAGTTCAGGAGCTTCACCTGCACGTCGAGGTCCTGACGCCCACGGGCGCGCTGCACCGGGCCGTTGTTGGTTTGCTGGGTCAACTCCTGGCCTTCGCTTTCGAGGTTGCGCTCGGTGCCGGGGCTCACGTTCAGGCTCAGCGTCTGGCTCTTGGGCAGTTCCAGCTCCACGCCCACCCGCACGTTGTGGTTGCGGTGGCCTTCGCTGCCGGCGCCTACCTGGGTGGTGCGTATCGTTTCGGAGCCCAGCAGCGCCGTTTGCTCCGAGTGGCCTTTGCTGCTGTAGGTCACGTCGCGGCCATCGTATCCGCCGCTCCAGGTAGCTTTGCCCACCTTGCGGCTCAGGCTCAGGTTGCCGCTGAATTTGTCGTGGGTGCCCAGGTTGATGGACGCCGTGCCATTGGTGCCGGTGCGGGTTTCTTTTTTGGTAATCAGGTTGATAACCCCGCCACCGCCGGCCGCGTCGTACTTGGCCGAGGGGTTGGTAATCACCTCCACCTGGGCAATGCGCGAGGCCGGAATCTGGTCGAGACGCTGGCCGCCGGTGCCGCCGTTGCTCACGCCGGCAGGCTTGCCGTCGATGAGAATGGTGACGTTAGAAGTGCCGCGCATGCTCACGGTGCCGTTCACGTCCACGCTCACCGAGGGCACGTTTTGCAGCACGTTGGCCGCCGTGCCGCCCACGCTGGCCAGGTCTTTTTCCACGTTAATCACGCGCTTGCCTAACTCTTCTACCACGGCGGCTTTCTGGCCGGTCACCACCACTTCGTTGAGCTTGGTGGCCGTGGCGGTTGCAAGTTTCAAGCCCCCAAACTGCATGGTCGGTGCGTCGGTCGTGAGCGTGAAGCGGCGGCGCAGGGGCTGGTAGTTCAAGTCCTGCACCCGCAGCAAGTAGGTGCCCAGCGGCAGGGCCGTTGCCTTAAATGTGCCTTGCTCCGTTGTTTGGGCCACGGCTACAAACGTGGAGTCGGCGGCGCGCAGCAGCAGTACATCCGAAAATGGCACTGCCTTGCCTGTCCCGGCTTCCACCAGGCTGCCGCTCACGGCGCCGGGGCCGCCGGTTTGGGCTGCCGCGGCCAATGGCATGGCTAGCGCGGCAATAGCAAGGCCGAGCAAGGCGCGGCCAACGCGGGAAATGGAAGCGGTTGTGAAAAAGGTTTTCATGGTGCAGAAGGGAGGTGTGGGAGGGCGATGCGGCTACTCAGGTCGGGCAGCGGCCGCGGTTCCGCTGCGGAGGTGAGTAGCTCAGTCGCCCGTTTTTCCCGGTGAGTGGGAGGTTTGGGGCGGTAGCGGGCCGTCTTTAGTACGCGCTGACGGCAGCTACTTGGTGTTGTATGGAACAAATGTAAAGCAGGTACTTTGCAACGCAAGGTACTGTTACAAATATTTTGCTTTAAGCTTGGCTTTTGAATTCATTAACCCTTGATTTACAGCAGGAAAATTTTATGGCCGGAAGCGGCCGATAGTTCCTCGAAACAGATTGATGGCTGAGCGTGGCATTCAGTCAATAGATGCATAGCCCTCTAGGAGGGTTGCCCGAGGCCTGAAAATTTTACTCAATCGCAAAAAAGCCCTGACCTTGTGGCCAGGGCTTTCGCTTGTGGAGGCTAACTTGAACACTACCGCTTCTTCACCGGAGCCTTGGGCTTGAGTTTCGGCTTGGACTGGTGCACGGGGTCGAGCACTTGCTGTCCGTTGCGGTAGGTCACGGTGCGGTCCACGGTTTTGCCGTCTTCCTTGTAGTAAGTCCACACGCCGCTTTGCTTGCTGTTGCGGTACAGCCCATTCACGGCCAGCGTACCATCCTCGCGGTATTCCTTAAACGGCCCCTGAATCATGCTGCGCACGTAGGTAGTTTCCTTGCGCACCTTGCCCGAGGGGAAATATTCCTGCCCAACACCGGCCATGAAGCCGTTTAGGTACGGCTGTCGGCTCTGCACTTCGCCGTTTTCGAAGTAGGTGAGGCGCTCGCCCACCAGCTTGCCCTGGGGGCCGTAGGTTTCCACCTTGCGAGGCGTTTTCCCATCGGGGTAAAACTCACGCCAGGTACCGGCCGGGCGGTTGTTCTTATATTGCTCTTCGGCCTGCTTCACCTGCCCGGCCACGTCGTGGTAACGGGTGATTTTGCGGTCCTTGCCGCCGTTGCCGTAGTCGGTTTCCTCGCGCAGATGACCGTTTTCGAAGTACTCCAGGCCGTGGCCCGTCAGGATGCCGTTCTTATAAGTAAGCTTGGTTTTCACCTGCCCGCTCTCGTAGTAGCTGGTAGCGGGGCCGTCGAGGTTGGCCGTGCCGCTCACCGGAGCGGCGCGTTTGGTTAGGTCGTCGCCCAGGGGGTTGCGCACCGTGCGTTGCACCAGCGGGGCGGGCACGTAAGTGCTTTCCGTTTGAAGCTTGCCGCTTTGGTAGTAGCTGCGGTAGCGGCCGCGGCCGTTTTTATCGGCCAGCACTTCCACCTCAATCTGGCTATTGGGGTAATACGTTTTGTAAGGACCCGACAGCAGCCCTTTCGTGAAGCTGCCCTCGCTCTGCACCACGCCGTTGGGGTAGTAGAATTTCACGGCCCCGTTGGGCTGGCCGTCCACGTAGGTGATTTCGGCCTGCGTCTTGCCGTCCGGGTATAATGACTTCAAGGGCCCGTTGGGCTGGCCCTTGGTGAGCGTTGTGCGCAGCTTCACCGAGCCATCGGGGTGGTAGTAGGTGATTTCGCCGTTGGGCACATCGTCTTCGAAGAAGCCGGCCTGGGCCACTTTCCCATCGTCGTAGTAGGTTTTGAAAGGACCCTGGCGGATGCCGTCCTTATAAGTAGCCTCCAGCCGCCGCGTGCCCGTGGGGTGAAACTCCACGTAGGCCGAGTCGCGCTTGCCCTGGTTAAAGCTCGTTTGCTGCTCCAGCTTTCCATTGCGGTAAAACCGCTTGTAGGTGCCCTGTGGCACAGTATCGGCCGCTACCAAGGCCGTGTAAACTTCCCGTTTATTCGTCTTGAGCGAGTCGTAGTAAGATATAAAGCGCTTCAGTCGTTGTCCATGCGAAGGCAGAACCACCAGCAAAAAGAGAAAAGGCAATAGGTATTTCATAGGCGCAAGAACGCAGGAAAAGCTATTTCCGTGCAGTGAACGAGTAGCTCTTAAAATTCGGGCCAAAAAAGGAAGCCCCGCCAAGAAATTGGCGGGGCTTGAATAAGTAAGGTCATGCTTCGACTCCGCTAAGCATGACGTTCATCCCAGTAAAAGAAGCGCTCTACAGCGCCTCCACCACAATGGCGCTGGCACCGCCGCCGCCGTTGCAAATGCCCGTCACGCCGATTTTACCGCCCTCGTTCTTGAGCACGTTCATCAGCGTGGTCACGATGCGCGCACCGGAAGCACCCAGCGGGTGGCCCAGGCTCACCGCCCCGCCGTACTTGTTCACTTTGTCGCCTTCCAGGTTCAGCAGCTTGTTGTTGGCCAGGCTCACCACCGAGAAAGCTTCGTTGATTTCGTAGAAATCCACGTCGGCAGCGGTTTTGCCGGCGTTTTTCAAGGCCTTCGGAATAGCCAGCGAGGGCGAAGTGGTGAACCACTCCGGTGCCTGCTCGGCATCGGCAAAGCCCAGGATGCGGCCAATGGGCGTGAGGCCCAGCGCGTCGGCTTTCTCGCGGCTCATCAGCAGCACGGCAGCAGCCCCGTCGTTCAGGGTGGAGGCGTTGGCGGCCGTCACGGTGCCGCCTTCTTTGATGAAGGCCGGCTTCAGGCCGGGCACTTTGGCGAAGTCCACCTTCAAGTATTCCTCGTCGTCTTCGATGACGGTGGTTTTGCCGCGGCTCTCGATGGTGACGGGCACAATCTCGTCCTTCTTCTTGCCGGCCTTGGCGGCGGCAGCGCTGCGCGTGTAGCTCTCGATGGCAAAAGCGTCCTGCTGCTCGCGGGTGATGCCCATTTCCTTGGCCGTGTTCTCGGCCGCGTTGCCCATGGCGTAGTCGTGGTAGGGGTCCCACAAGCCGTCGCGTACAAGGCCGTCAATCATTTGTCCGTGGCCGTACTTGGCGCCAAAACGGGCCTTGTCAAGGTAATAAGGCACATTGCTCATGCTTTCCATGCCACCGGCCAGAATCACATCGGCCTGCCCCAGCATGATGGCCTGGGCGGCATACATGATGGCCTTCGAGCCCGAAGCGCACACTTTATTAACGGTCGTGCATTCCACCGTATCGGGCAGGCCGGCTTTTTTAGCAGCCTGACGAGCCGGTGCCTGGCCCAGGTTGGCCGAAATCACGTTGCCCATAATTACCTGCTCGACTTCCGAGGGCGCAACGCCGGCCTTTTCCAGGGCTCCTTTCAACGCAATGGCGCCCAGCTCCGTGGCCGATAACGAGGCCAGCGCCCCGCCAAAAGACCCAATGGGTGTGCGGACAGCGGAAATAATGACAACTTCTTTGGTTTGCATACCGATGTAAAATGAAGTGGGGTGGGAGGTTGAATCTGGCCGCAAAAGTACGGATTTACCGTCCCCGAACGCAGAGTCAGCCTAACAGGTGTTAGCCCAAGTTGGTTGCTTGCTCACCAAGCCCGGTATCTGCTTATGAATTACCAAGTAGGCTTGGTGGGGTCGGGTTTTTCAGCTGCGGGCCGCGCCAGCTGTTGCAGGTACTGCTGCTCCTGGGCGCGGAGGGTTTCCAATAGCTGGCGGGCCTGCGCAGGACTCAAGTTCATGGCTTGCAGGCGCTCGCGCTGAGTTTGGAGCTGGACGTCGGTAGGAGTAGCATCCTCGGTACCGGGGCGGTTGCTGCGCCCGCCGGCTGGGGAGGCCGGCGCAGAACTGCTGCGGTCCAGGCCCCGCTGGGTGCCGGGTTGCTCCCCGCTGGCCAGGGGTTGGGGTGTGCCTGCGCCGGGTTGTCGGCCGCCCTTGGCAGCGTTGCCCGAGCCGGAAGAGGGACGCTGGTCATCGGGCTGTTCCATGGCGTCGGGGCGGCGGGCGGGCGGCGTGGTGGGAGCAGCCGGAGCGGCCTTCGAATCATTGGTTTCGTCCTGATGGTCCGTGCCTTCCTTCGTCCCGGCCTGGGCCTTGTCGGCATCGTTTTTTTCGGGGGCCGGCTTCGGCGTATCAGCGTCCGTGCCTGGCGGCGGCGGCGCAATCTGCGGACTGTTTGGACGCTTGGCCAGGTAGTCGCTCAATACTTCATAATCAAAACGTGCCCCGGCGTTGCCAGGGTCAAGCACCAACGCCTGCCGCAGCAGCCCCGCCGCTTGGGCTATTTCCCCCCGTTGGGCCGCCAGCACCGCCAGTTGCTGCCGGGCAATGCTGCTCAACGCCGCCGGGGCGTTGGTGGTCAGCAGACGGCCGTAGTTGGCATAAGCCGCCGCCTGCCTTCCCGACCGGGCCTGGGCGTGGGCCAGGTTGAGCAGCAGGCGCGGGTCGGGTTGGCGGCGTGCTTTCGCCGCCAGTGCCTCGGCAAAGGCCGTTGCGGCGCGGGCTGCGTCGCCGCGGGCGTAGGCGGCCGTGCCGGCGGCCACCGCGGCGTTCCGGTCGCGCACATGGGCAAGCCAATGCCAGCCCGAACCGCTTAGAACCAGCAGCAGCGCCAGGTATTTCATGGGCGAAGGATTGGAATGGTAAGGGCAACATCCAGCGCCAGCAGCAGCAGCGCCACGGCCAGTGGGTAGCGGTAGCGGTTGTCGGCCACGGCCACGGTGCGCACCTGCTCCACGGCGCCCTGCATGGCCCGCAAGCCGCGCAATAGCGTGCCAAAGCCGTTTTGCTGATTATTCAGCTCCACGTACTGCCCACCTGTTTGGGCGGCCAATTGTAGCAGGGGTGCTTCGCGCAGGCGGCTTTGCGCCGGCTTTCCCCGGCCGTCTACCACAAACCCGCCGCCGGTTTTAGGGATTTTTGTGCCGGCCGCTGTGCCCACGCCCACCGTGTACACCCGTGCGCCGGTGCGGCCCAACGCGCGCAGCACCGGCTCCAGGTTTTCACCAAAGTCTTCGCCGTCGCTCACCACCACCAGGGCCGTTGCCCGGGGCGTTGCGCTGGCGGCGCCCTCGGCTGGCACCAAGCGCGGCAGCACCAAGTCAAGCGGCGCCCGCAGGGTGGTGGGGCCGGGGGGGAGCAAGCCCGTGCGCATGGTGCTGACAAAGGTTTGAACCGCGGCTTGGTCGTAGGTAAGCGGGCATTGCACCATGGCTTCGGCCCCGAACACCACCAGCCCCATCCGGTCGGCCGGAAACTGGGCCACCAGCTCCTGAAGTTCGGCCTGGGCACGCAGCAGGCGGGTAGGGGCCACGTCGGGCGCATCCATCGACCGCGACACGTCCACCAGCAGCCACACATCCTTGCCCGCTGTGCGCACCGGACGCTGGCTTACGCCCAGCGAAGGGCCCAGCGCCGCACTGCCCAGCAGCACGGCGGCCAGCAGGCGCAGCAACAGCTTCCAGCCGCGGTTTCGGGGCCGGGTGCCCAGCGCCCGGCCTAGGCGCGTGCTCCGCTGCCAGTGCCGGCGCAGCAGCACCAGCGCCGCGGCCAGTGCCAGCCCAACGGCTAGAAAATACGGGTACGCCCAGGTTAGCAAGTGCGAAGGAAAAAGACCGTCAATAATACCACCATTTGCCAAGTACCGAACCATGCACCCTCTTGCGACGCCGGGCGCAGCCTGGCTTGCGCTCCACCTCCGCAGCGGTGCCGGCTGCTAGCAAAGATAAATTTTTTGCCAAAGGTTGGCCTTTTCGATTCGGCCTGTATATTTGCACCCGCTTCGGACGGAAGCGTAACCAGCCGGAGAAGTGGGTGAGTGGCTGAAACCAGTAGTTTGCTAAACTGCCGTAGCTCTAAAGGTTACCGGGGGTTCGAATCCCCCCTTCTCCACCAATAATGTTGGGTTGCGAAAGTTTCCCATTGGGGCTCCACCCAGTAGGCAGTTTTCTAGGCCCAGCATTATTTTTTTCCCTCGGGGTGTAGCGTAGCCCGGTATCGCGCCTGGTTTGGGACCAGGAGGTCGTAGGTTCGAATCCTGCCACCCCGACATAAGTTTTTCCAGCCCCGGTTTCGACCCCGTAGCTCAGCTGGATAGAGCAACTACCTTCTAAGTAGTCGGTCTTTGGTTCGAATCCAAACGGGGCCACTAAAAAGCCTCTCACCGTCCGTGAGAGGCTTTTTTTGTGCGTTGCGCCCATGGTTCAATCAACTAAATCCCATGCTTGTTCAAATTTGATGCCTGAAAAGAAGTAGATAAGCACGTGGCCTTGCTGGTACCGGTAGGTGGCATACAGCCCGTACTTAGAGCCAGTATTGGGGATAAGTGAAATTTTTAAGCGTCTCCATTTACGGTCCCCGTCGATGGTTTGAGCGCCCCTGTCGATGTTCGTATCCAACTTCCTATGCAATGGAAAAAACGCAGGGTAACTTGCGCCGCAGCTTCAGTTTATTTGCCAGGAGCCCTGTTTGTGGCGCATTTTTTATTTCAATATGCAGAACCAGGCGCTGTTAAAAACGCGGAAATTTAGTGACAATAAAGGCGGTGCCTTTCCCGGTTCGGGCAGACGCTTGGCCAGTGCATCATCAGGCGTGGGATTGTCGCTGCTTATCCAAGGTCAGATTGTGAAGAGCCGCTAGCGGCTCCTCCATGATTCTGTCCAAAACCCTAGCCCGCTCCATCCCGTTGTTTTTGCGATAACCGGCCAAGGTCCATATCTTGTCGTCCGAAAAGCGGTTTTTCATTCCATACCGCTTTTTGTTCTTTGCATTGTACAAAATGCGCTCGTCTGTACTGCATTCGTAAATCATTCCCCTCACCACCTTATCACTTTTTTGTTGCCATGAAAAAAACACTACTTTTTATGGGCTTACTGGGCTTCGCGGCCAGTGCCCGTGCACAAACCCCAATTGTTATGGGTCCTTGGACGCAAGTAAATACTGTCGGCTACGGTACGTTTGCACCTGGCTATGACGTAGTTAACATAGCTACTGCCTCACCCACCATCTGCTGGGCTTTGACGGAAGAGTATTCGGCTACTACCAACACGCCGGCCAACACTTACTTGGTAACCAATAACGCGGCTGGAACCCAGTTCGATTTCGGCCCGATTTCGGCCCCTACCGGAAACCAAGCCTACGAAACGGCCAACATTGCTCCCGTGGGTGTTTCGGCTACCACAGCCATTGCGGGTAACTATGGCGCCAATGGTGGTGGCGAAATATTGCGCACCACCAACGCGGGCGCTAGCTGGACCAAAGTCCTGACGTTTGCGAACAGCAGCAGTTTCCTCGACTTCGTGCACATGTTCAATTCCCTCGACGGGGTGGCTGTGGGCGACCCCACCCTGGGCTATTTCGAAATCTATACCACTTCGAACGGCGGCGTCAGCTGGACGCGTGTGCCCCAGGCCAACATTCCCCCGGTGCTGAACACACGCGAGTATGGCTTGGTGCGTTCGTTTTTTGCCCAAGGCAACACCATCTGGTTTGCGGGTGCCTCGTCGCAAGCAACCGACCCGGTGCGCATTTTCAAGTCTACCGATAAGGGGGTTACCTGGACTGCCAGCCCGGTTACCGCTTTGCTTGGCAGCGTGCACCGCCTTGCCTTCAAGGATGCAAGCAATGGCATTGCTTACAATTACGACGTCGACGCTACCACCGGAGCGGTGACTGCCATTCACATGATTAGCACCTCTAATGGTGGTGCAACTTGGTCGCCAATTACGCCCGTCAACAGTGCTGCCGGCAGCTTCTACCGTACCGACATCGACGGCGTCAACGGCGCTTACTACAGTGTCGGGGTTCGTTTCCCGCGGGCATCGCCCAGCGTCATTGCGGACTTTGGTAGCTCATACAGCACCGATGGCATCAACTGGAGAAACATCACCAACATCAATGCATTGGCTAACAACCAAATTTTCCTTACCCTTGATTTGATTGCCAGCGGCACTGGCGCAGTAGGCTATGCCGGTTCGTTTACCGACGGCCAGGGCGCGGGTGGCGTCTATCAGTCCAACCGGGTTATCACCTCTACCACGCGGGATGTGGCTTTGCAAAGCGAACTGGGCGTGTACCCCAATCCCAGCGCTTCGGGCATATTCACCGTCGACCTGGGGTCATCGTTGAAAGCAGGTGCCCAACTCACCGTGACCGACGCCCTTGGCCGTCAGGTGAAGTCGCAGGTGCTTAACGCGACAACCGTTGGTGCCAAGAAATTCAACTTGGACCTCAGCGGTGAGAAAACCGGCATCTACACCCTGCAAATCCGTACCGACAACGGCATTGCTACCCAAAAAGTGGTAATCGAGTAAGCGCATTTCCAATTTGCGAAAAAGGGCCTTTCCTGCTGAGGAAAGGCCCTTTTTTTTGTCCTTTTTTTTGCAGCTTATGCGGATTTGTAAACAAAAATTCGGAGAGATGAAAAATGAAAAGATACTGGGATAAAAACCGTAAAAACGCGCAAAAATGGGATTAAATGAGTACTTTTGAGTGTTCAGTACCTAGCAGCCCGATGGGCTGTTTAATGACCTGATTTAACCCCGCCTTCATGAGCGAAACAACCGAAAAAATCCCGCAGCCGGATTATACCGCTGACAGCATTCAAGTACTCGAAGGATTGGAGGCCGTGCGCAAGCGGCCCAGCATGTACATCGGCGACACCGGCCTTAAAGGCCTGCACCATTTGGTGTGGGAAGTGGTCGATAACTCGATTGACGAAGCCCTCGCCGGGCACTGCGACCTGATTAACGTCACCATCAACGAGAACAACTCCATCACCGTGCGCGACAACGGCCGCGGCATTCCGGTGGACTGGCACGCCAAGGAAGGCAAGTCGGCCCTGGAGGTGGTACTCACGGTGCTGCACGCCGGCGGCAAGTTCGACAAGGGCTCCTACAAAGTTTCCGGCGGCCTGCACGGCGTGGGCGTGAGCTGTGTGAACGCGCTGAGCACCGACCTGAAAGTGACCGTGCGCCGCAAAGGCCACGTGTACGAGCAGGAATACAAGATTGGCTTCCCGCAGTATCCGGTGAAGGAGATTGGCGACACCGACGAGCACGGCACCGAGGTGCAGTTCCTGCCCGACGCCAGCATCTTCTCCGAAACCGAGTACCGCTACGACACCGTGGCCTCGCGCCTGCGCGACCTGGCCTACCTGAACAAGGGCATTCGTATCACCCTCACCGACCGCCGCGAGAAGCTGGAGAATGGTGAGTTCCGGGGCGAGGAGTTCTACTCGACCGGTGGCCTGCGCGACTTTGTGCAGTACCTCGACGGCGAACAGCGGCCTTCGCTGCTGGCCGAGCCCATCTATGTGGAAAGCGAGAAGGGCGGCACGCCCGTGGAAGTGGCTCTGCAGTACAACACCTCGTACCAGGAAAACGTCTATTCCTACGTCAACAACATCAACACCATTGAGGGGGGCACGCACGTGGCGGGCTTCCGCTCGGCGGTGACGCGGGTGTTGAAAACGTATGGCGACAAGAACAAGCTGTTTGAAAAAGCCAAGGTAGAAATCACCGGCGACGACTTCCGCGAGGGCCTGACGGCCGTTATCTCGGTGAAAGTGCAGGAGCCGCAGTTTGAGGGCCAGACCAAAACCAAGCTGGGCAACTCCGAAGTGAGCGGCGCCGTGAACTCGGTGGTGGGCGAAATCCTGACGCAGTACCTCGACGAGAACCCCAACCAGGCCAACCGCATCATGGAGAAGGTGATTCTGGCCGCCAAGGCCCGCATTGCCGCCCGCAAGGCCAAGGACATGGTGCAGCGCAAGGGTGTGCTCTCGAGCAACAGCCTGCCGGGCAAGCTGGCCGACTGCTCGGAGTCGGACCCCGAAATCTGCGAGCTCTACCTCGTGGAAGGCGACTCGGCCGGTGGCACGGCCAAGCAGGGCCGCAACCGGGCATTCCAGGCCATTATGCCGCTACGGGGCAAAATCCTGAACGTGGAGAAAGCCCAGGAGCACCGCATTTTGGAGAACGAAGAAATCCGGAACATGATTACCGCGCTGGGCGTGAGCTTCAACGAGCGGAAGTCCTTGGCTTTCACGACTGATGATACCGGCGCCGAGACCGGCCCGCTGAACTTCGACAAGCTGCGCTACCACAAGGTCATCATCATGACCGACGCCGACATCGACGGCTCGCACATCCGCACGCTGATTCTGACCTTCTTCTTCCGCTACATGCGCGAGCTGGTGGACCGGGGCTACATCTACATCGCCCTGCCGCCGCTCTACCTCGTGAAGCGCGGCAAGGAGGAGCGTTATTGCTGGACCGAGGAAGAACGCACGCAAGCCCAAGAAGATATGGGCCGCGGCAAACCCGAGACCGTGAACGTACAGCGCTACAAAGGCTTGGGCGAGATGAACGCCGAGCAACTCTGGACCACCACCATGCAGCCTTCGACCCGCACCCTGAAGCAGGTAACCGTGGAGTCGGCCGCCGAAGCCGACCACCTGTTCTCGATGCTGATGGGCGACGAAGTGGCCCCGCGGCGCGACTTCATTGAACGGAACGCCAAGTACGCGAAGCTGGACGTGTAGCCAGCCGCGCATTGAAAGGCCCGCTGCGAAGCGGGCCTTTTTTATTTGTTCTTTTGGTGGAACGGTCCTGCTTCGGCAAGCTCAGCAGGACGTTCAGAATAGAGTTGAACAAACGTTTACCCCGATGCGACAACTGATTTCTTCCGGCGCCCTCTGGGAGCCGATTGTGGGCTACTCGCGCGCCGTGCGCGTGGGCAACGTGGTGGAAGTGGCCGGCACCACCGCCCAGGACGGCGACGCCGTGCCCGCTGCCGACGCCTACGCCCAAACCAAACGGGCGCTCGAAAAAATTGGCGAGGCACTAAGCGCCGCCGGGGCCGCGTTTGGCGACGTGGTGCGCACGCGCATTTTCGTCACCGACATTTCGCAGTGGGAGGCCGTGGGCCGGGCGCACGGGGAGGTGTTCGGCGAAATCCGCCCGGCCACGGCCATGGTGGAAGTGCGCGCGCTGATTGACCCTCGCTTGCTGGTCGAAATTGAGGCCACTGCTATTATTTCTGCGTAATTGCTTATTCACAGGGCCGTTTTCCCGTATTTTGCCCTGTCATCCTTATTCCGCCATGAAGCTCTTCAAATCCGCCGACCTTATCCGCAAAAGCAAGTACATCAGCCGTGATTTGAGTTGGCTGCGGTTCAACTACCGCGTGCTCGACCAGGCGCAGGACTCTAGTCGGGCGTTGTTTGACAAGCTGAAGTTTCTGGCCATCACCAGCTCCAACCTCGACGAGTTTTTTATGATTCGCGTGGGGTCGCTCTACAACTACCTCGACTACGGCAAGGAGCGAATTGACTACTCGGGCCTGCGCGAGCTGCCGTTTCGGCGCAAGCTGCTGGACTTTGCGCACCGCTTCGTGAATGACCAAAGCCTGACGTATCTGAATGAGTTGAAACCCAATTTTGAAAAAAATGGGTTCAACATTCTCAAAATGAGCGACCTGACAGAACTGGAAGTAAAGAAGGCGGACGGCTACTTCAAGAACACTGTATTTCCACTGCTCACGCCGATGGTGTACGACTCGTACCACGGCTTTCCGCTGATGATGAACCAGATGCTCATCTTCGGGGTGGTGACGCGCATCGGTAACGGCTTGGCGGTCGGGCTCGACGGCGAGGCCGAGAAAGGGCAGGAGCGGCTCACCTTCGTGCAAATACCACAGAACCTGACCCGGTTTTTTGAGCTTACGCGCAAGGATAAGGTCATTTTTGTGCCGATTGAAGAAGTGGTGCGCGAGTTTCTGCCGCGCCTGTTTCGCAACGTGGAGATTGTGTCGGCCGACCTGTTTCGCATTACGCGCAACGGCGATTTTACGCTGGAAGAGTCCGACGACATTGACAACGACTTTATCAAGGAAATTCAGGTGGGCCTGAAAACCCGCAAGCGCGGCCGCGTGGTGCGCGTAGAAGTCGAGCCGAATGCCTCCTCGGTTCTGATGCAGGTGCTGCGCGAGCGGTGGAATATTGACAACGGCAACGTATTCGTTATCAACTCGCTGATTGACCTGAAAGGCCTGTGGCAGATAGTTCGTCATCCCAATTTCCGGGGGAAGTCGGCCAAAACGCCTTCCTCGGTGCAGCCGCTGAGCTTGCCCGAAGGCGCCGAAGACAACCTGTTTGAATACCTCAAACACCACGACGTGCTGCTGCACCACCCCTACAACAGCATTGAACCCATGGTGCGGCTGCTGGAACAGGCGGCTGTGGACCCGCACGTGCTGGGCATCAAGCAAACCATCTACCGCCTGGCCGACGACTCGCGCGTGAGCGCTGCGCTGCTGAAGGCGGCCGAAAACGGCAAGCACGTGTCGGTGCTGTTCGAGGTGAAGGCCCGTTTCGATGAGGAAAAAAATATCCGGGAAGGTGCCCGGCTGGAAAAGGCCGGTTGCTTTGTGATTTATGGGGTGAGCAAGTACAAGACGCACACCAAACTGCTCATGATTATCCGCAAGGAAGGGGAGAAGGTGACGCGCTACGTGCACATCGGCTCGGGCAACTACAACGAGCAAACCGCCCGACTCTACACCGACGTGAGCTTGCTGACGACCAACGACACCTACGGGCACGACGTTTCGGAATTCTTCAACGTCATCACCGGGCACTCGCAGCCCGACGACTACGAATACCTCATCACCGCGCCCAAGGACATGCGGCAGCAGCTCATCCACTTGGTGCGGGAAGAGGTAAAGTATGCCAAAAAAGGCTTGCCGAGCGGCATTGTGATGAAAATGAACTCTTTGGAAGACAAGGAGTTGATTGATGAGTTTTACCGGGCGGCCAAGGCGGGGGTACCCATCCGGTTCATTGTGCGCGGCATTTGCTGCCTGCGGCCGGGGCGGCCGGGGCTGAGCGAGAACATTGAGGTGCGCAGCATTGTGGGCGAGTACCTGGAGCATACCCGCCTGTTTTATTTCCACAACGGCGGCGATGCCAAGGTGTACGCCGGCTCGGCTGACATCATGGTGCGCTCCTTCGACCGCCGCATCGAGGCCCTGTTCCTGATTGTGAATCCGCAGCTCAAGCGCGAAGCCATCAACATTCTGATGATGAACATGATGGATAACCAGAATAGCTACGTGATGCGCGAAGACGGGGCCTATATACGACAGCGGCCCGCCGCAGGCGAGCCGGTCGTGAACGTACACAAGGACTTCTTCAAGCGTGACGAGGCGCTGCTGGCCACCGCCACGCCCGAAGGGTTGCTGGCGCTACTGAACCTGCAGACGGCGCGCCGCGAGGAGCAGGTCGCGGCCATCAGCGCGGCTGAAGAGCAGGCAGCTATAGATGCCAGCTGCGAGCCCCTCGGTGCCGAAACGGATGCTGCTTTCGGCGAGGGCGACGGGGACGACGACATCACGGACGCGACGCCCGTCGGCCATCGAGACGAGGACGAGGTGAGCGCCCCGGCTGCCATTGGGTAGCTGGTAGTTGAGCTGAGCAGTGGCACCGGCCGCGGCGGGGTTGGGCCACGGCTGGCTCAGAATGGATTCCGACGCGTGGCTGGCCGCCGTGGCCAGCACGCGCTGGGAGGCATCGAAGCGAACGGTGACGTAGGTAGAGTCCTGCCCGCCCTGCACGTACACGGCATAACGGATGGTGGTAATGCCGGGCTGATTATTAGGTATATAGTCTAATATCATGCCGCTATCAATAGCGTTATTGGCTAGTACCAATGGAGCATTGGCAGGGGAAGTGGTGACGTTGCCCGGATAGCAGCCCACGCCGAAGCAAAAGCTATTCTCCGAACCTACTACTTCAGAACGAATCTGACGTTGCAGACCCAATGACAGGGTATTACCCGAACGATTGGTGACTTGAATCGTGGTTGTTAAATCAGGCTGAGAGTAGCCACCTCTTACGGTGATGGTCGGCGCTCCGCTAAGGGTGACGCCTTGCAAAAGGCCGGCTCGGCAGGCAGTGGTGGCACCAAACAGCAAGGCCGCGGCAAGTAAGAATTTGTTCATAGACGGGTGATGAGGGGGTAAATAACAGGTGGTACGTAAACAAAAATACGTGCTGGGCTATAAAGTAGCTACTATATGATGACTAACGCAACTCGCTACCTTAACTTTATGACCGGCCAAGTGTATCACCCAAGCTCATTTTCCGCATGCCACCGCTCAATAGGTTCTCCTCACCCAACTAAACCATTCTATGAAAAAAGTTTTCCTCGCGACCATCACATTGCTTGGTATTATAGCCAGCCAGCTAGCCCAGGCGCAGTATTACATAATTCCCAACCTCACGCCGGGGCGCAACCCTAACAGTGTGAACCAAGATAATGAACTGGCATACGGGGGCGTACCCGGCTGGAGCCTGCTGGCTACCGGCGACTCGGCTTCTGCAGCACAGCCAGTCTGGACGGGCGTGCAAACCTTACCCTTTGCCTTTCAAATGAATGGACAAAGCTTTACCACTTACAAAGTATCTTCGAGCGGGGTCTTGACCTTCAGCACCGCAGCTACAGCGGTACCACCCACGCTGAACACGGCATTGCCTTCGGCGCAGGTGCCCAACAACTCGGTGTGTGTATGGGGAACACTGCTGACCGCCAACGCAGACTACGTGGTGAGCAAAACGTTCGGGACGGCGCCTTTCCGGCAGCATTGGGTGCAGTTCAACTCCGCCACGCTGCCCTTTCCCACAGGCACGGGTACCTCCCCGATTGTTGGAAGCTTGCTGTATGCCTCTATTGTACTTGAGGAAACGACCAACAAAGTTTATCTGGTGTGGCAGCGCTCTTCGTCGCAGCCGCAATCCCTTACGGCAGGCATCCAACTTGATGCTACTACCGCCGTGCAATTGCCAGCCTCTCCATCGGTTAGCATCCCAAGCCTGAGCGATACCACACCGGCCGATAACGTCTACTACGAGTTTGGGCCGGGTAATCAGCCGGCTTACGATATATCGGCTGCTTCGCTGACCCTGCCGGCTACGGCCTTGCGCGGCGCCAACCTTGCCGTCCGGGGAGAATTTCGCAACCAGGGCACGCAGGATGTCACCAGTCTGACAGTCAGCTACCGCGTGGCCAATGGCCCGGTGGTATCGGCGGTGCTGAGCAACTACCTCGTGCCAACCCAGAACGTGGGCACCTTCATTCACCCTACGCGCTGGGTGCCCAGTACGGGCGGGGTATTGCCGGTGAAAGTCTGGGTGTCGCTGCCGAACGGACAGCCTGACCAGAACCCGGCCAATGATACATTGCGTGCCACAGTAGTGGTAGCCGACTCCACCATGCGCCGGAAAGTGGTAGAGGAAGATTTTACTAGCAGCACATGTAATCCTTATTGCCGACTTGGTAACATTAATACCAGAGCCATAAATACACAACCTATTAACCGCAACAAACAGGTAGAAATCAAGTATCAGCAGAATTTTCCTTCTCCAGGCAATGACCCTTATTATACGGTAGAAGGCAGGTCCCGCTTTGATTTTTATCAGGGTACGGGTATTCCTTATATGATGCTGGATGGCGGCTGGAGCGGTAACTCCCAGACATACACGGCGGGCATTTTGGACCAGTTTCAGAGCCAGCCAGCGTTTGCGCGGGTACAAGGCACCTATACCCTCACCGGCGGGCGGCTGGTAACAGCCAATGCCCAGATTAAGCCGTTTTTTGCTGCACCAGCCGGCCGGCTGGTCGTTCATATGGCCATCACGGAGCGCCACACTGTGCTCAACGCCCGCACCAACGGCGAAACGGACTTTTACGATGTGATGAAGAAGATGATGCCCAATCAATACGGCACGTTGCTACCCGCTTTGGCCTCGGGCCAAGTATTCAACCTTAGTCAGTCATTCGACGTGTCAACGTTACCGAGCATTCAAGCAGTAGAGCATTTCGATAGCTTGCGGGTTGTCGTTTTTGTGCAGGATAAGCTGACCAACCAAGTCTACCAGGGAGAGCAAATGACATTGCGTAACCCGTTAGCTACTCGCAATGCCCAAACCGGCCCGGCCTTCAGCCTGTACCCCAACCCGACCACCGGCCGCACCGCCTTGCAGCTCAACCTTTCTCGCCCCGAAACCGTGCGCGTGGAAGTGCTGGACATGCTGGGCCGCAACGTGCTGGACCTGGCCCCGCAGGCGCTGGGCATCGGTGCCCAGGAGTTGAGCCTCAACCTGACCCATCAGGCGGCCGGCCTCTACACCGTGCGCCTGACCAGCAGCCAGGGCGTCCGGACCAGCAAACTGACCCTGGAATAGCACCCATTCTAGCCAGGTACCTTTTCCTCTCCCCCTTCGTTAATGAAAAATACCACCGTTATCGGGCTGCTGGCGGGCTTGCTGGCCTTGGGGCTGGCACCGGCCGCATGGGCCCAGTCGGGCTCTTCGGCGCCCGCGCAGGCGGCTACGCCCAACGATGCCGACCTGAAAAGCCGCAAGCTGCCCGCCGTCAGCATCCGCACCTTGGATGGCAAGTCCATTAGCACGGCGGCGCTGCCGGGCGTGGGGCAGGGCAAGCCGGTCATCATCAGCTTCTGGGCTACCTGGTGCAAGCCCTGCATTGCCGAGCTCACCAATATTCACGAATTGTTTCCGGACTTGCAGGCCGAAACCGGCGCGCAGCTCATTGCCATCAGCATCGACGATGCCCGCAACGCGGCCAAAGTGGGGCCATTGACCAAAGGCCGGGGCTGGACTTACCCGGTGTACCTCGACCAAAACCAGGACCTGAAGCGGGCGCTGAACGTGAACAACATCCCGCACACGTTCCTGCTCGATGGGGCCGGCAACATTGTGTGGCAGCACAACGCCTACAACGAAGGCGACGAAAACCACCTGCTGGAGCTGGTGCACAAAGTGGCCAAAGGCGAAAAAATCAGCCAGTAATTTGCGCTCACGTACATGTTTCTAACCGAAAACGCCAGTCGCAGCTACCCGCTTCCGACTGGCGTTTTTATGTCTGTATTGATGATAACCATTACCCGAAGGCTGCCGGTAGGGCTGGCGCTGCTGGCCTTGCCGCTGGCCGCCCGCGCCCAAAGCGGCAACAACGGGCTCGAGGGAGCCCAGATTCACGGCGATTTTCAGACCGACGTGCAGAGCTACAAGGCCGACCCGGCCATTGGTGCGCCGGCCGTGCCGGAACGCATCCGCAGCAACACTTTCGCCAACCTGATTCTGACGGCCGGCAAGTTCTCGGCCGGCGTGCGCTACGAGGCCTACCTGCCGCCGCTGCAAGGCTTCGACCAGCGCTACAACGGCCAGGGCGTCCCGTACCGCTACGCTACTTACGACGCCGGCCGCCTGGCCGTGACGGTGGGCAATTTCTACGAGCAGTTCGGGTCCGGGCTCGTGTTTCGGGCCTATGAGGAGCGCAACCTCGGCATCGACACGTCGATTGACGGGCTGCGGGTGCGGCTACAGCCCGTGCCGGGCGTGCGTCTCACGGGCCTGATTGGCAAGCAGCGCTATTTCTTTGACAAAGCCCCCGCCACCGTGCGCGGCGTGGATGCCGAAGTGAGCCTTAACGAATTGTTGCCGGGCCTGGACTCGGCCGCCACGCGCCTGACGGTGGGCGGCTCGTTCGTGAGCAAGTACCAGGCGGCCGACGACCCGGCCCTGATTTTGCCGGAGAATGTGGGCGCGGGCGCTGGCCGGCTGAGCATCAGCAATGGTGGCTTCGTGTTCAATGCCGAATATGCCCGGCGGGCCAACGACCCTTCGGTGGCCAACAACTTCATTTACCGCAAGGGCGAGTCCTTGCTCGTGACCAGCAGCTACGCCCGCAACGGCTTTGGCATTGTGGCGGGCCTGAAGCGCGTCGATAACTTCGACTTTCGGACCGACCGCAATGCGACGGGGATTCTGAACCGGCTGAACTTTCTGCCGGCGCTCACCAAGCAGCACACCTACCTGCTGGCGGCCAGCATTTACCCCTACGCTACCCAGCCGCTGGGCGAGGTAAGCGGCCAGTTGGAAGTGACCTACCACCTGCCCAGCGGCCCGGTGGGCGGCCACTACGGCACCGACATTGCCCTGAACTACTCGGCGGTGAATAACCTGGACACCACCCCGCTCAACGACCAGCAAACGACCCGGCAGGGCTATACTTCCGACTTTTTTAAGGTAGGAGGGACGCCGTATTTTCGCGATTTCAACGTGGAAGTGCACCGGCGCTTTTCCAAAAAGGTGAAGGCGAATGCTATGTACGCGCACTTTGTGTACAACAAAGATGTAGTGGAAGGCGTGGCCGGTTTCGGCACCATTACTTCCGACCTGGGGGTGGTGGACGTGGCCTACAAGTTCTCGACCAAGCACAGCCTGCGCGGCGAGCTCCAGACCCTGCAAACCAAGCGCGACCAGGGCTCCTGGGCGGCGGCGCTGCTGGAATACACCTACTCGCCCCACTTTTTTGCGACTGCCTACGACCAGTACAATTATGGCAACGACGACCCTACCAAGCAAATCCATTACCTGGTGGGGCAGGTGGGCTACATTGGCGGCACCACGCGCATTGCCGTGGGCTACGGCCGGCAGCGGGCCGGCATTGTGTGCGTGGGCGGTGTGTGCCGCTACGTGCCGGCTTCCAATGGCGCTACGCTGAGCATCACCAGTTCTTTTTAAGCAGCAGTAAGGAGGCCGGCCGTGTGCCGACTACCAGCGGCTATGTATCGACACTTGTTATGAACAACATTACCCTTATCTGGATGCGCTCCGCGAGTTTGGTGGTGCTGGGCAGCATGGCCGCGCTCTCGGCCTGCGATGTCATCGACAACCCGCAACCGGCCAAAATAACGTCGAGCCTCACGCCAATTCAGCAAGCCCGGCTCGACTCGGCTGATGCCAAGCACCCGGCCCCGGCGCTGACGCAACACGTGCTGATTGAGGACCTGACCGGCCAGTACTGCGGCAACTGCCCCCGGGCAGCCAGCATGGCCGATTCGCTGCGCCTGCGCTACCCCGGCCGCGTGCTCGTGACCGAGGAACACGTTACCGATTACTTTGCCGCGCCGCGGCTGCCGCATTTTCCCATCGACTTTCGGGTGCCGGTGGTGAGCCAGGAGCTGGATAAAACGTACGACCTCTCGAACCGCGGCCTGCCGCAGGGTGCCGTGAACCGCAGTCCCTTTGTGGCTGCCAACAACGACCCGGTGGCAACTTTTTCGCTGTGGCCGGGCGTGGTTACTGCCCAACTGGCCCAAACGCCTACGGTGGAGCTGCGCGCCACGCCGCTGTTCAACCGCAGCAGCCGCTTGCTCACCCTGAAAGTGGCCACCAAGTACCTCACGGCCCGGCCCGGCCGCAGCATGCGCCTGGGCATAATGGTGGTGGAAGACAGCGTGGTAGGGGCCCAAAAGGACTACCGGCTGAACCGGGTGCAGTTTCCCGACCAAACAGTGGATACCTACGTGCACCACAACGTGCTGCGGGCGGCTCTGGCGGGCACTTTTGGTACGCAGCAGGTGGTGGCGCCCACGGCCGGGCAGCAGTTTGGCGACTATGTAGGCTACCAGATGCCGGCCGCCAGCGTGTGGAACGACCGGAAGTGCTCCGTCATCGTGTACATCGCCGATGCCGACACCCGCCAGATTGTGCAGGCCGTGCAGGCGAAGTTTCTGTAACCGGCTGTAATAATAAAGGCCGTCATGCAGAGCGCAGCGAAGCATCTCTACTGCAATAGTAATCATTTCCTATTGCGGTAGAGATGCTTCGACTTCGCTCAGCATGACGGGCCTTTTGCGTAGGTAATTCTACTCGACTGCCTAATCAATGGCCGGTGAATTTTGCACGTCCGGCACTGGCAAGTGGGCGGGGTGGGTGCCGTCGGGGCTTAGCTCATCGAAGTAGTCTTCGAACAGAGCCTGCAGCATGCCGTCTTTCAGGCCAATATCGGGCACCACCATGTTGTTAACATTGGCCCACTGCATGGCCGAGAGGTAAATATGGCCAGCGGGCACAATGACGTCGGCCCGGTCAGGGTTGAGCATGGCCACGTTCACGCGCTCGTTCATGCTCAGGCCGGCGAGGCGGGCCAGGGTTGATTCGAGGGTGCGTCGGGTCACGGCCCGGTCGGGGGCCGAGGGGGTGAGGCTGTACAGCTTGTTGATGTTGCCGCCCGTGCCGATGGCGCGCGTGACGTGGTACTGCCGGGCGTTGGTGCGCACCCAGGCTTCCATGCGGGCCCACAGCTCGTTCTGAGCCTCGGTGCTGGCGCCGCCGCTTTCTTCCTGCTGCATGCGCCGAATGGAGCCAATTTCGAACGACTGCGCAGCTACCTTGCGGCGGTCGTGGTAGATGTTGAACTCGGTGCTGCCGCCGCCCACGTCGATGTGCAGGTAGTGGCGCTTGTCTTCCAGCACGTGCTCGATGACGCGGTTGATGTAAAAAGCCTCGTCCTGGCCGTCAATCACTTTTATTTCCATGCCCAGCTGCTCGCGCACGCGGGCCACAATGGCGGCCCCGTTGGCGGCCGAGCGCATGGCCGAAGTGGCGCAGACGAGGTAATGGGCCACGCTGTGCACCTCCATCAGCAGCTTGAGCGAGTGCAGAAACTTCACGAACTGCTCTTCTTTGGCCGGCGAAATCTCGCCGGTGGCAAACACGTCTTCGCCCAGGCGCATGGGAAAGCGCACGTACTCTACGCGCTTGAGCCGGTAGCGCCCTTCGTAATACAAAACCGCCGAAATCTGACACCGTACGGCGTTGGACCCAATATCAATGGCGGCGAGTTTACGGAGGGGAAAATTCATGCAGAATGCGTCAGATTTAAACCAAAGCCCAAAGGTAAGCCGTAGCGTTGCGTTTGGGTAATTAGGAAGCGGAGGCTATTTGTCCAACCGGAAACCCAAGCCGAACTGAATCAGGCTGCTCTCCACCGATTTTTGGTACGACACGGCAAAAGCCAGTGTTTCGACCACCGGGGCTATGTAGAAGCCGGCGCCGTAGCCCGAGTGCCAGCCGCCGGGCGAGGTGCCCTGGTAGTACACGCGGCCCTGGTCGTAGAAGCCGAACACGCCGTAATAGAAAGGCAGGAAACCATTTTTGACCTGGCCCAGCGCCAAGCGCAGCTCCGTGTTGTAGTACAGGGCGGCGTCGCCGCTGAAGCGGTTGCGGTAGTAGCCGCGCAGGCCTTCGTTCTGGCCAATGCTGGCGAATTTGTAGAAGGGGATGTCGTTGTCGGGGCCGTAGTTCTTGGCTCCGCCGCCTTTCAGGACGAGGGTGACGGGGATGCCGATTTTAGCGGTGCCGTAGTATTCGGCGAAGCCTTGGGAAAGGCCGAAGTTGCTTTTGGTGCTGGTAAGCTGCCGGTAAGAATCGTGTTGCAAGCGAATGCGAACGCCGCGCTGGGCGAAGCTGGGACGATTGCGCAAGTCGAGGTCGAACACGCCATTCAAGCCTACCAGCCGTTGGCTGCTGGTGTTGGGGCGCACGTCGGCCGGACGGGTATCGATGGTGCCCAGATAGGTGTTGCCGCCGAAGTCGCTGGTATAATTCTCGAACGTGGGGCCCACCCGGATTACGCTGCGCTGGAAGAAGGTGCGCTCCAGGAAAGCATTGAAATTATAGCCCTGGTAGCGGGCGTTATAGAATTTGTTGTCGTACAAGCCTTGGTCGAAGCCGGTGTTGTTGCCCAACCCGAAGAAGCGGTAGAACGGGAAGTAGCTGCCGTAGCTGGCCGTGGCGCCCGCATCAATTTTGCCAATGGCGTAGCGGTGGCGCGTGCTGGCCGTGAGCTGCAGCAGGCCGTTGACGCTGCCCTGCACGTCGAAGGAGTACATGTTTTTGTAGCCCGGCTTGCGGAAGCCCTGGCGCAGAAACGTAACGCCCACGCTGGCCCCAAAGCCGTCGTTGGCGTTGTAGAACAAGCCAATGCTGGGCTTGTAGCTGTTGAATTCGAACTGCTCCCGGTCGTAGGCATTCACGCCGGGGCGGGTGCTGGTGCGGTTGTCCGACTCCTTGCCGAGCTGCATCTCGGTGTCGGGCACGTCGTAGATTTTGGTGCGGGTGCGCAGGCCTGTGGCTGTGGAGTTGTCGGTAATCTTGTCCTTGCCGTCGCCGCCGATGACGCGCACCAGCACGCTGTGACTGCCGCCGTCCCCGGTCACCGTAAATACGTCCTTGCCAGCCAGCCCGTAGAGGCAGACTTCGTCGGTTTCGTTGGGATTAAATGTGCGGTCAAACAGGGCCGTGCCCTTAGAATTGTCGGTGTCGCCGGCGCGGTCAAACATCTGCACGCGCACCTGCCCGTCGGGCAGCCGGTTCACCTGAAACACCTCGCCTTTGTTGGAGCCCACCACGTCCACGCGCCGGGCCAGGAGCAAATAATACTCATCAATGGCCTTGGGCAATTCCTGAATTCTTGCCTTCAACTTGCGGTTGATGTCTTGGCCCGATTTATCATGAATTTCAGCGGGTAGTTGAGCAGTAGCGCCATCAATAACAGTGGGCGTTATTTTAGCCTGCAGGTACTTGGCGGCTTCCTGCCACTGCTCGCGCGTGAGGCTTTGGAGGAGGAAACGGTCGAGGTGGCGGGCGGGCCAGTTCAGGCTTTTCATGTCCTGGAATTCGGTGTTGAAGCCCTCGATGCTGGGTACGGCCCACTCGCGGTTGGCGAGGTAAGTGAGGAAGCCATTCCACAGGGTAAAGCTCTGGTCCCGGTCGCGCGGGATGGGGCGGTAGAGGATGCCGCCATTGGGCTGCTTGTAGCCGGCCCATTTCCAGTTGTCTTCGTGCTTGCCGAAGTCGGCCACCAGCATGTCGAAGGCGCGGGCGCGGGCCAGGGCCGGGGCGTCCACGTGGTTGTCGTGGTCTTTGTAGAGCTTGCGGAAGAGGCCGAACGAACGGGTCACTTCATTGGAGCCACCAAAGCCGGGCAGGTTGGCCTTGGGGTCTTTCGGGCTGTCTTCGAGGGTGCCGAGCAGGCCGGCGTATTCGGCTCGGTAGGCGCCTAGCTCCTGGTTGTCGGGCAGCCGGAACAAGCGCGGGCGGGCGTGCAGAATGTCCGTCTGGTCCAGCATGTAGCTGATGGGCAGGTTGGAATACGGGTTGGCCGTGGCCGTCACATCGCGCAGTATGTCCGAAGCAATGGAGTTGCGCAGCTCGGGCGGCAGAATCTTGGTCACGTCCTTGTCCACGGACCGGAAAACGTATTCCGAACTGTCGGCCGCCACCAGCTTGAGCGAAGTGGTCTGGCGCCCGCCGCCTTTGCCGGTGGGGCGCAGGCCGCCTTTCTCGGTGGCCAGGTTGAGGGTGGGCACCGTGACGGGCTGCAGCCACGACGAGCGGTAGATTTTGCCAATAAAGAAGTTGCGGCTGCCGGTAGGCTTGTATTCCGGGCCAGGCACAACCGTGGTAGTGGCCTGAAACGGCGCATCAGGCTTGGCCTGGGCCGCGGCTTGGGTAGTGCCGGGGCAGGTGATGATGAACGGATTCTGGGGCGCCTGCGAGTCGGCTGTGCCGGCGCAGGCCGAGCGGAACAGCGTGCCGGTGTACGCGTCTTTGGCGGGCTGGTCGCCGCTGCCAAACGTGAAAATGTGCGACTTCACGGTGCCATCGGGGAAGTACTCCAGGGTAGTGTAGCCTTCTTCGCTTTTGCTGTAGAGTGACTGGCCTTTGGCGCCCACGTGCTCGCTTTCCACAAAGCTGCCGCTCACCACGTGGTAGTTGCCCTGAAAAGGGGTGAGCTGCAGGCTGTAATCGTGGGCCGCGGCGTAAATCACGCCGGGGTTGCTTTGCAGCGTGTTCAGCAGCTCCTTTTTCAGCTCCTGGTAGCCGGGGCTGGCCAGGTCGCGCGGGCTGCCCACGTTCTGGCGGTAGGCGGCATAAATGGTGCCCAGCACCGGCGGGCTCAAATGGCGCGAAAGCGGCTCGTGGCCCGCGTATACGCCGTTGCTTACCACGGGGTGGTGGCCCAGCAGCAGCACATTCTTGTTCTTGGAGTCGTCAATCAGGTCCTGCAGTTGCTCGCGGAACTCCTCCTTGGTAAGCGTCTTGCAGTCGGTGTCGGGGGCCTCGGGCCGGTCGTAGGGGTGCGTGAACCAGGGTGTATTGATGGCCACAAGGCGCACCAGCGGGGCCACGTCCACCACTTCCGGGCCCGGGCAGCCGTTGGTGGGAATGAAAGCATTCTGGCCAGGCAGTTGCTTTTCGATGTATTTCTCGAGGCGCCGTACGGCTTTCAGGCCGTCGCGGCCGGAGTTGGCCCAGTCCTTATCGCCGGGCAGGAAGTAGATTTTGCCCTGCGGTAAGCCTTTTACCAGCGCAATGAGGGCGTCGGCGCGGGTGCGCTCGGCCTGGGCCAGCGCGGTGTCGCTCTTGGAAACCAAGCCGGTATTCCCCACAATGTCGCCGAGGTGCACCACGGTGAAGGAACCGGTTTGCTGTTCCAGCACGTGGCGTAGCTGCTGCAGGCGGGCGGGCGGAATGTCGGCCTGAGCGGTGTTGCCCAGCAGGAAAACGGTGTGCGCCGGAGCTTGGGCGAAAGCAGGGCAAGCAGCGGCAAAGCCCAGCGCGAAAAGCAGGGCACTAACGTAGCGAAACAGCATAAAGAGATGGTTAAGATTTTCTTCTACGGCGGACGGCTACTGTGCGGTTATTCCCGCCGACTGGAAAAGCCGCTTTTACCCACATTTACCGGCTAACCCACCGACTTTGCCGATGAACTCATCCGCACCCGATGTGCTGGTAGTAGGAGCCGGGCCATCTTGCTGCTGGCGCTGGAGTTAGCGCGCCACGGCGTGCGCCCCCGCCTCATCGACGCGCTGCCCGGGCCGTCGCCCCTGAGTCGGGCGCTGGTGATGCACGCCTGCACCCTGGAGTTGCTCGACCGCCAGGGTCTCGCCGAGCAGTTTGTGGCGCAAGGCAAAATGGTGCGGGCGGGTAGCCCGCGCCTATGTGGTGCGCCCCGACGGCCACCTCGGCCTGGTGGCCGCTTCCTTCAACGAGGCTGATTTTGTTGCCTACGCGCAGCAATATGGTTTGGCAATGCAAGCGCTAACCAATCAAGCTTAACCGCCAACCGCTCTCCTCGCCAAAAAAGCCGGCCGGGCTTAGCCTTTGGCTTTCTTCAACACAGGCAACCGACGTTGTAGCCACAGCATCAGCAGGCACGGCAGGTCCACCCAAAGCGCCTCACTGGCCAGCACCCGCAGCCCGCGCCCGCCCAAAAAGGCCCGGATGCTGATGGGCGACACGTTGATGGGCCGGAAGCCGAAAAAATAGCGCTTCAATTCCCAGGGGCTGAAAAAGGCCACGCCCAGTCCGCCCGTCGTCATGGCATCGAGCAAGCCGTGCGAGGCCGTAGCCAGAAACAACAGCGCCGCCAGCCGCCCGGCCGCAGGACGCCTGGCGCGCGGGCTTAATTGCCCCAGGCCCTCGCCCACGGCCGCCACCAGCGCAGCCGCCAACAGCGAATGCGTGAGCCCCCGATGCCCCCATAGGCTGTCGTACGGCACCCCCAGCCGGTAGCCGAGCGCATCCACGTCGGGCAGGGCGGCACAAATGCCGGCGGCCAACCAATAGGGCCAATGCATGCGACTGGGAAGCAGCAGCTTGCCCAAAGTGGCGCCCAGGGCGGCGTGAGCAAAGGCAGAAGCCATTGTGGTTGTTGGGTGAGGAAGCCGCCAATTATTTAGTCAACTCTTGCAGCACCTTGGGCACGCCCGTGCTGGCGGGCTCGGCTACGTAGCGCACGCCGTGTCGGCCGGCTTCGGGCTGGTGCGGGTCGATGACGAAAACGGGGCAGGTGGCTGGGGCGTAATGCAGCAGGCCGGCCGCCGGGTACACCTGCAGCGAAGTACCCACCACCAGCAGCACATCGGCCGTGCTCACGGTTTCGGCCGCTACTTCGATGGCGGGCACCATTTCGCCAAACCACACGATGTGGGGGCGCAGTTGGTGTCCGTCGGGCGCGAGGTCGCCCACCCGGATGTCGGCGGGGCAGTCATACACCGTGGTTTCGTCGGCCACCGAGCGCATCTGGTTCAGCATGCCGTGCAGGTGCAGCACCTCGGTAGAGCCGGCGCGCTCGTGCAGGTCGTCCACGTTTTGGGTGATAATGCTCACGCGCCAGCCGGGTGCTTCCTCAAAGCCAGCCAGGGCCAGGTGGGCGGCGTTGGGCTGCACGGTACGGGCCTGGGCACGGCGTTGGTTGTAGAAATCGAGCACCAGGGCGGGGTTGCGCGCAAAGCCCTCGGGGGAGGCTACGTCCTCGACGCGGTGCTCTTCCCAGAGCCCGTTGGTGTCGCGGAAAGTGCGGATGCCGGACTCGGCAGAGACGCCGGCTCCCGTGAGCACGACGAGGTGTTTGTCAGCCATAAAAACCAGGTTATTCGGGGCAAAAAGCGGCTTTTGCCCCGCGCTCAAAGATAGCCGTATCCCCGTCTAAACTGAGTTCAGTAACCAGTTATTTCTCGGGTTTAGAAGGGGAAGGAGGCATCCCCAGTTGGCCCCAAAACTCATAACTCGAAAATATCCCTTGCCGGCAGGCTGCCGTTAGCTTTTTACCAATCCATTCTTTCCCAATTCCCAATCCCAACTATGAGTAAGCCCATTTCCCGCCAAGTCCACGGCGTTCTCGACTAGTGGGCCGTGCCCTGGTGGCCGCCGCTCCCGCCCTCATCGGCTTCAGCCAGGACAAAACGCCCACGCTCCTGAGCTATGTATTAGGCAGCGGCATCCTGGCCCTCACCGCCTGCACCCGCGCCGAATGGGGCTTGGTTAAGGCAGTCCCCTTCAAAACCCACCTCACCCTCGACGTGGTAACGGCTCTTACCAGTCTGAGCGCCCCGTGGCTGCTGGTTTTTCCAAAAACAAAAAAGCGCGCAACATCTTCCTGGCCATCGGGGCCACGCTTCTGACCACCGGCCTGCTCTCTGAGCCCAAAGAGATGCCAAAGTACCGCGAACTAGGAGAATAGCCGACCCGCATAACCAACAAAAAAGCCTTTCCATTGTGTTGGAAAGGCTTTTTTGTTGGTTATGCGGAATCTCTAACCGCCGTTTTATTTTTGCTAGTGACGCTTACAGTGTCACCTCGCCTTCGTCTTCGCCGTGCCAGAACTTGATGCGCTTTGCCTGCACACGGACGAGCACAATGCCGGGCGTGTCGACACCCTCTTTAAACCAGCGTTTTAGTTCAGGCAGCCAATGCTTTTCGAGGGTGGCACGCTGGCGAATCAGCGTCGCGTTGCCGACCACGGACACGTACAGGTAGTCGGGGCCGGCAAAGCCGAGGCTAACGTGCGGGTTTTCCTCGATGTCACTCACCGTGCGAGAGCCTTCGTAGGTGAAGTAGTAGGAGTTGCCGTCGTATTCCACGTCGCCGTTGTTGCTCATGGGGCGGGTACTGAGCTGGCCGCGGCTGGTGTGCGTGGTGAGCATCGTGATGTCGAGCTTCGCCATTTTGGCGGCGACGGCTTTCAGGGAGGTTTCGGCCATGAGGATGTTCGGTGGGAAAGGCGTGAGGGCGGAGTACGCGGCGCTTCGCTGCCTGGTTCAAATAGCCTGCAATCTGCAAGCTCTTTCTACTACGTGAGTTACTCAGTTGGTGCCACAGAAGCGCCTAATGGTTTATTGGGCACTCAATTAAGAGAAACCGCGTACCGGCTCCCGCTTCAATGCTTACGCCGTCGGTTTCCCAGATGCCAAGGCTGTCCCGAGTACCCACTTCCTGCCCATCCACCGCGACGCTGCCGCTGATGACGAACACAAACAGTAGCTTATTCAGTGGCTTGAAGGTGTAATCCACCGTCTGGGCCTCCGTGTAATAGCCCAGGGAGAGCTTGGCGTTCTGGTTTATCCAGCAATGAGCCGGCCCTTCTTCGTTGCTCACGATGGTGGTGAGCTGGTTTACGCGCTGCGCTTCCGGGAACTGGCGGCGTTGGTAGCGCGGGCCGATATTCTGGAGCTTGGGTTCAATCCAGATTTGCAGGAAGTTCACGTCGGTGTCGCCCACGTTGTGCTCTTCGTGGCGCAGGCCCGAGCCGGCGCTCATGATTTGCACCCAGTCCTGGTGCACCACTTCGGTGTAGCCGAGGGTATCCTTGTGGTTCATGCTGCCGGCCAGCATTACCGAAATGATTTCCATGTTGGCGTGCCCATGGATGCCGAAGCCACCACCCGGCTGCACCACATCGTCGTTGAACACGCGGAGCAGGCCGAAACCACTGCGCTCTGGGTCGGGGTAGGGGCCGAAGCTGAGCGAGAGGTGGCTTTTCAGCCAGCCAATGTCTTTGAGGCCGCGCTCGGTGGCGCGGGTGAGGCGAGTCTTCATGCGGTAGCGGCTACGGGCAGTTCGTTCTGAAACACAAACTCTGACACGGGCTTACGGGAGCGGGCGGCTTTCTCGCGGCTCAGGAAGGGTTCTTCCAGCTGTTCGGCCTCGCCGAGGTAGCCCAGGGCCATAATGACGGCGGGCTCCAGGCCCTCGGGTAGGTTGAACTCGCGGCGCACTTTTTCGCGGTCGAAGCCGCCCATCACGTGGCCGTGCAGGCCCAGCGCAGTGGCTTCGAGGAATAGCGTGGCGTTGGCCGCGCCCAGGTCGTGCAGGGCGGCGCCGTTGGGTTGGCCGTTTTCAAAGCGGGTGTTGGCCAGGGCAATGATGAGGACAGGCGCATTTCTGGCCCAGGGCTGGTTGCCGGGCATCAGCGTATCCAGAATTTTCTGGAAGGCCTCGGCGTCGGACTTATGCGCGTAGATGTACTGCCAGGGCTGCGCATTCATGGCGCTGAAAGCCCAGGAGGCTGCCTCAAAAGCCTGATTCAGCGCGTCTTGTGTCACGGGCGTAGCGGCGTAGGAGCGGGGGCTCCACCGGCTGCGGATGAGTTCGTGGACAGGGTAGGTAGTGGGAGCGGCGTTCATGGTGGTTGCTATGTTGAAATGAACGCCGTGCCCGGCACGGCGTTCTCGTTATTCATTCCTTAAAATTCCATCGGTACTTCCATCAGCAGCAGTTCGGCATTGCTGTCGGCGCTGATTTCCAGCTTGTCGGTTTCCCAAATGCCGAATCCGTCGCGCCGGTGCAGGGCCTGGCCGTTGATGGTCACATCGCCCTCCAGCACGAAGGCGTAAACGCCGTTGCCGGCTTTTTTCACGGTGTAATCAGTGGCGAAGCCTTTATCCAGATTGCCGAGGTGAAACCAGGCATCTTGGTGGATGTGCGGGTTGGTGCCATCACCTTCCGGCGATACCACTTGCAGCAGCTGGTTGTGGCGGGCTTCCGGTGCAAAGGTCTGCTGGCCGTAAGCCGGCTTGATGCCGCGCTCGTTCGGAAACACCCAGATTTGCAAGAACTTCACTTCTTGGTTGGCATTGTGATTTTTCTCGGAGTGGGCTACGCCGGTGCCGGCGCTCATCACCTGCACGTCGTGCTGGCGGATGACGGTTTTGTTGCCCATCGAGTCCTGATGCTCCAAATCGCCAAAGAGCGGAATGGAAATGATTTCCATGTTGTCGTGCGGGTGCTTGCCGAAGCCCATGCCGCCTGCCACGGTATCGTCATTCAGCACGCGCAATGCCCCGAAGTGCACGCGGCTGGGATTGTTGTAGCCGGCGAAGCTGAAAGTGTGAAAGGAATTGAGCCAGCCATGGTTGGCGTGGCCGCGGGTGTTGGCAGGATGCAGAACGGTGCGGGCCATGATTGAGGCGTTGAATTAGTGTGTTCGTATGACAAATGTACATACATTTAATGTCTATACATTATTCATAGAAAAAAAGTTTTCTCGCTTTCATTATTTGCAAAAGGAGCAGGCACCGGGCGAGCAGCCGGTACCTTTGCCCACAACCATTCCCTGCTTCTGCACCCATGATTCGTACGGTTATTTTCGATATGGACGGCGTCATCATCGACACCGAACCCAGCCATCACCACGCCTTCTTCACGCAGTTTGCCGAACTCGGCATTCCCGTCACGGAAGCCGAATACGCCACTTTCCTGGGCAAATCGACGCGCAACGTCTTCCAATTGCTCAAACAGCAATACGGCCTCTCGCAGACCGTGGAAAATATGGTGCTGCGCAAGCGTGAGTTGTTCAACAAGTCCTTCGACGAAGACGCCAGCCTCGACCTGCTGCCCGGCGTGCGCACCCTCATCGAAGACCTGCGCCGCCACGATGTGCAGCTGGTGGTGGCGTCCTCCGCCTCCAAAGCCACCATTGCGCGGGTGTTCGACCGCTTCGGGCTGGGGCCGTACTTCGCGCACCGCGTCAGCGGCGAAGATTTTGTGAACTCCAAACCCGACCCGGCCATTTTCCTGCACGCGGCCATGCTGGCCCACACGCCCGTTACCGAGTGCATCGTCATTGAAGATTCGGCCAATGGCGTGGCCGCGGCCAAGGCGGCCGGTATCTACTGCATCGGCTACGCTAGTGAGCACTCGGCCGGACAGGACCTGCACCTGGCCGACCGAATTATCCAGCATTTCTCGGAACTAACCGCGCCGGAAATTGAGGCCATTGAGCCCAATAGAACATAGGTTACCAAATAAATTGCTGAACAGGCATTGACGTGAGGGAAGGAGGCGCAGTTTTTGCGCAGGCGGTTATCTCGCCTTTTCCTTTCTGCCTTATGCCCAATCTTACCCCGATTACTCGATTTGTGGCCGGCCTGCTGCTGCTGGGCCTACCCGTTACGAGGTTGCGGGCCCAGCAGCTCGACCCGACTTTTCACCCGCCCGTATTTGTAAACCCAGCGGTTCAGAATTCGGTGACGATTAGCAAGGTGCTGCGCCAGCCCGATGGCCGCTACCTCATTTCCGGCGGCTTCCAGTCGGTCGATGGCCACCCCAGTGGCGGCATTGCCCGCCTGCTACCCGACGGACACGTCGATACCACGTTCACTTGCACTAGCAGCGGCTTTTTGCTGGCTGTGCAGCCTGATGGCAAGTTGCTCGTAAATAATTATAGTGCGGTTCCGCCATCCGGGCATAGGCTCTCCCGGCTGTTGCCGTCGGGGCAACCCGATGCGGCTTTCCACCCCGCGTTGCAACGTAGTGGCCTTTTCGACCAAGTATTGGTGCAGACCGATGGCAAAATCCTGCTGGCCGGAATGGTCACTGACTCGCTGGGCCGGAGCGGGCTGGTGCGCCTGTTGCCCAGCGGCCGGGTCGATGCCTCGTTCATGGCCTCTTTTCCGGTTGGCAATGCCTACACCAGTTTGGTGCTAGAACCCAATGGCCGGATGCTTTTCGCTTCGTGCGCGTTTGATGCGCCGAGCACCGGAACTTTGGTCACGCGGCTGTTGCCAAGCGGGCAGGTCGATGCCTCTTTTGCCTACACCTCACCGCAAGCCATCCAAATCGGCAAAATAGCCTTGTGCCCGGGCGGCACTTATGCCATTGGGGGGCTAATGGGAGCCAGTGGGCAGGCCGTGGGTAGGCTGCTGCCTTCGGGTGCACTTGACGCTGCTTTCCCATTCTCGCTCCCGTGCACCAGAATGTCCTTTGGGTTTAATGTAGTAAATCCGGTAGGGGCGCTGGCTGTGCAACCCGATGGCCGAATTCTGGCTTGCGGGGACCTACTTGCTATTCGCCATGACGTTACGCTGCTCCGCACCCAGCCACAAGGTGGAACTGACGTCACCTGGAACCCAGATTATTTCTATTGGCCCGACTCGCTTTTCGGTACCGTGCCCGTTTACAATGCTGCGCGGGTAAATGATTTGCTGGTAGAGCCCAATGGCAAGCTACTAGTGGCCGGTCGATTTTCGCAAGCTGGCGGTGTGGCGCACAATGGGCTGGCCCGCCTGCTAGCCGCAACTCCGCTGGCTACTCGGCAGTCTGAAAAGGGACCGTCGGTAGAGGCTTGGCCAGTACCCGCGCACAACCAATTACAGATTGCCCTGGCAGGTGACGTTTCCACTCAGCAGATAACGCTGCTGAATATCACCGGCCGCATTGTGCTAACCCAGCAGCCCACGGCTTCAACTACAACCATAAATACGGCCGCGTTAGCCCCCGGCCTCTACGTGCTGCAGGTTTGCCAGGCCGATGGCACGGCCACCACGCGCAAAATCGTGTTAGAATAATCCCGCGAGTATTGGCATCAGAACCGCGCCAGCTCCTGCGGTTCAAACGTCCATTCCGGCGTATTCACCTCCGCCGCGTTGGCATCGACGGCGAACCACGGGCTGGCGTTCCAATTTTCGTGCAGCACATGAATGTTTTGGGCTGGCATGTAGCTCTGCGCCAGCAACATAAATTTCTGGTGCGTGGCGGGGTTTTCGGCCACGTCTACCACCAGCACGGCGTGGCCGGGCGCCCCGCCGTGAATGAGCACATCGCCGGGCTGAACTGCCGTCAGGGGCACCGGCCGCAGCTCCCGACTCAGCGAAAGCGTACCCGCATAGCCAAACGTGGGAATAAGGTAGCGCGCCAGGGCGGCGTGCGTGGGGGCCTCGGCCGGCCGGGTGGCGGGCGTCACTTCCTCGCCGCGCACCTTGAAGGTTTTGCCGGCTACAAAGTCAGAAAACCAGAAATCATAGCCCGTAGTCAGGTGAAAATGCACCTTTTTAGGGTCGTGGCTGAACACGTACTCAGCCCGCAGGCGAATAACCGCATCGGCGCACTGCTGCAGGTCCTTTGTACCCACATCGATGTCGACCACGGCGGCTACCACTTCGGGCCGGTCCTTCAACTCGCCGTTGAACAGCCGCGCCCGAGTGCCAGCTGGCCGCAGCGGCAGCCACCGCAGCCACTCGCCCCAGGAGCCGGGCGCTACTGCCACCCGGCGGCACCCGGCCGGGGGAGCAAATCGCCCCGCCAGCGTCTGCGATGCGCTGCCAGCCTGGGCCAGCCAAGGGTAGGAGAGTCCCTTTGGGCGCCCCGTACCCGCTGGCGCTTGCTGCTCATTGTCCGGCGGAGCGGTAGAGCAAACTGGGCCCGTCAGCAGGAGCAGCACCCCAACTGGCAACATAAATCGACGTGTACTCATCAGGGCGGTAAGTAACAAAAAAGCCCGCAAAGAGCGGGCTTTTTAGATATAGAAGCTGTTTTGAAGGTCGGCGGCACGCGGTCCGACGCCGTAGGCGTCCGACCGGTTGTTAGTCGACGGTCGAACGGGAGTGGTTCTGGCGACGACCGGTCAGACGCCTACGGCGTCGGACCAGCAAACGACATCCTACTTAAACAGCTTCATAGAGGCCACGCCGAAGGTGGGTCATTATTTTGCCTTGGCAGTAGCTTTCTTGGCTGGCGCCTTTTTGGTAGCGGGCTTTTTGGCCGCGGCTTTCTTCGCAACGGGCTTTTTCTTGGCCGGAGTATCCACTTTTTCTTCCTTGGCGGCGGGGGCCGCTTTTTTGCCGAAGCGGCCACCTTTGGCGGGCTTATCTGGCGTGGCATCGGCTAGTTCAATGCAGCGTTCCAACGTCAATTCCGTGGGCTCCTCGCCTTTGGGAATTTTCACGTTCTTCTTGCCCGCCACGATGTACGGCCCGAACCGGCCGTTCAGCACCTGAATGTCCGGGTTTTCGGGGAACGACTTGATGAGGCGCTCCGCGTCGGTTTTGCGCTTGTTCTCAATCAGGGCCACACCTTCTTCGGCGTTGATGGTGTGCGGGTCCTGCTCCTTGGTGAGCGAGTAGAACTTGCTGTCGTGGCGGATATAGGGACCAAAGCGGCCGAGGTTGGCCGTCATGTCCTTGCCCTCAAACTCGCCCACTACGCGCGGCAGCTTAAACAAATCCAGTGCCTCTTCCAGCGTAATGCTCTCGATGAACTGACCTTTGCGCAGGTTGGCATAGGCGGGTTTCACCTCTGGGTCGGTGGTGTCGCCCAGCGCCACGTAAGGGCCGTAGCGGCCCAGACGGGCCGTGATTTTCTCGCCTGTTTCCGGATGCACCCCGATTTCGCGGGTGCTGCCCAAGGTGTTGCGCTCAATGTCCTGCCCCGCCTCAATGGTTGCGTGGAACTTGTCGTAGAAGCCGGTCAGCATCTGCGTCCAGTTTTCGTGGCCATTGGCAATCTGGTCGAACTCGTCCTCCACCTTAGCCGTGAACTGGTAGTCCACAATCACCGGGAAGTGCGCCACCAGGAAGTCATTGACCACCATGGCCGTATCCGTCGGGAACAGCTTCGCTTTCTCCGCCCCGTAGTTCTCGGTTTTAACCTCGGTTTGCACAACATTGCCGTCCAGCGTCAGCACGTGGAACTTACGTTCTTTGCCCTCGCGGGTGTCCTTCTCCACATAGCCGCGCTTCTGCACGGTGCTGATGGTTGGGGCGTAGGTCGAAGGCCGGCCGATGCCCATTTCCTCCAGCTTCTTCACCAGTGAAGCTTCCGTGTAGCGGGCCGGCGGCGCCGAGAATCGCTCTGTGGCGTTCAGCCGCTGCAAGGGCAAATTCTGGCCCACGCTCAGCGGCGGCAGGCCGCGCGAGAAGCTCGATTCGCCGTCTTTTGCATCGTCTTCGTCCTCGTCGTCCTTGCTCTCGGCATACACTTTCAGAAAGCCCTCAAACGTGATGACCTCGCCCGTGGCCGACAGCGTAACGCCCGGCTGCGTGCTGATGCCAATCACGGCCGTGGTGCGCTCAATCACGGCCTCTGCCATTTGCGAGGCCATGGCCCGCTTCCGAATCAGGTCGTACAACCGCTGTTCCGACGCATCGGAACCCGCTTTCACCGCCCCAAAATCGGTAGGGCGAATGGCTTCGTGGGCCTCCTGGGCCGAGGCGGATTTCGTCTTAAAGGTGCGGATTTGATGGTACTCGGCGCCGTAAGCAGCCGTAATGGCGGCTTGCGCACCCGCCAGTGCCTCCTGCGACAGGTTCACCGAGTCCGTCCGCATGTAGCTGATTTTACCAGCTTCGTACAGCTTCTGAGCCACACTCATCGTCTGCGCCACCGAAAAGCCCAGCTTGCGCGAGGCTTCCTGTTGCAGCGTAGACGTGGTGAACGGTGCGGCGGGGCTGCGCTTGCCCGGCTTCTTGTCCAGGCTTTCAATCTGATACGTAGCGCCCACGCACCGCTCCAAAAAAGCTTCGGCATCGGCGCGGGTTTTGTAGCGGGTCGGCAGCTCGGCTTCCAGCACGGCACCGCGGCCGGCATCGAAACGTGCCACTACCCGGTAGGCGCTGGCACTCAGAAAGCTGGCTACTTCGCGCTCCCGCTCCACCACCAGCCGCACGGCCACGCTCTGCACGCGGCCGGCCGAGAGGCCGGGCTTCACTTTTTTCCAGAGTACGGGGCTCAGCTCGAAGCCTACGAGGCGGTCGAGCACCCGGCGGGCCTGCTGGGCATTCACCAAATCCTGGTTCACCTGCCGCGGGTTGGCAATGGCTCCCAAGATGGCATTTTTGGTGATTTCGCGGAATACGATGCGGCGCGTTTTGGCGTCGGGCAGGTTCAGGGTTTCGGCCAGGTGCCAGCTGATGGCTTCACCCTCGCGGTCGTCGTCACTCGCCAACCAGACGGTTTCGGCTTCTTTCGAAAGTTTTTTGAGCTGGGCAATAAGCTCGCGTTTATCGGCCGAAACCACGTACGTCGGCTTGAAACCATTGGCAATGTCAATGGCGTTGTTGTCTTTTGGCAGGTCCCGCACATGGCCGTAGCTGGAGCGCACCACGAAATCCTGGCCGAGGTAGCCTTCAATGGTTTTGGCCTTGGCCGGCGACTCGACGATAACTAAATTCTTGACCATGTGGGCGATTAAGGGGTGACGGCAAGCTGAAAGGGGTAGTGGGTGGTGAAACGGCCAGCCGGGCTGAAAAGTTAAACAGGGCGCAAAGATGCCGGATAATTCTCAGCGTTGGCGCAAGCCGCAAGAATCTGGCCGCAACCTGAGCCCGTCAACAGAATAATCCCCCAGCAGAGTTCACGTCCTCATTATTGCCTCATGCGCCGCCAATACCTTTGCTTATTCGCGACGAAGCCCCGTACATTCGTCCTCCAATCCGATTCCCTTCCCATCCGTTCCCAATCATTCTTATATGGCTTCTCCCAAGAATCCGCAATCTAAGCCCGGTCGGACCTCCACCGACGCTACCTCGGATATGGATACCGGTGGAACGCCGGATTCTGGCGCGGTGTCGCCTCTCGATGTTGTTCGCACCAATAACGACCTAACCCGCAAGAAAGGCAATTCGCGCGGCTCCATCGATACCCAGGACCCCGGCTACGTCAACGACCAACTCAACCGCGTGCTCTTCGCCCTCGACGCCTTTAAGAAGGGTGACGTATCGGTGCGGCTGACCAAGCAGAACGACGACATCTTCGCTGAAATCGCCGAGGCCTACAACTCGATGGTGGACATGATTGCCGGGGTAGGGGGCGAGGTGTCGCGCATCTCGAAAGTGGCCGGTGTGGAGGGCAACCTCAAAGCCCGCGCCTCTTCGGACGGTGCCGCCGGCTTCTGGCGCGACATGGTGAACAACATCAACGGCCTCGTGGACAGCATTGCCGTACCGGTATTGGAAGTAGGCAAGGTATTGAAGAACATCAGCCGCGGCAACTTGGACGAAAGCTTCCAGATTCCGGTTTCGGGCGACTTCAAGCTGATGGCCGAAACCATCAACAAAACCATTGACAACCTCAACATCTTCGCCGGCGAGGTAACTCGTGTGGCGCAGGAAGTGGGCACCGAAGGCAAACTGGGCGGCCAGGCATCGGTACCGAACGTAGGCGGCATCTGGAAAGACCTGACCGACAACGTAAACAACATGGCCTCGAACCTCACCGTGCAGGTGCGGGACATTGCCAACGTGGCCACGGCCGTAGCCAAAGGCGACCTTTCGCAGAAAATCACGGTAGACGTAAAAGGGGAGTTTTTGCAGCTGAAGCAGAACCTGAACCAGATGGTGGACTCGCTCAACCTGTTTGCCGGCGAGGTAACCCGCGTGGCCCAGGAAGTGGGCACCGAAGGCAAGCTCGGCGGCCAGGCCAGCGTGCCCAACGTGGCCGGCGTGTGGAAGGACCTGACCGACAACGTAAATAACATGGCCTCGAACCTGACTTCTCAGGTACGGGATATTGCCAACGTGGCGACTGCGGTTGCTAAAGGCGACTTGTCGCAAAAAGTAACCGTTGACGTAAAAGGCGAGCTGCTTCAGCTGAAGCAGAACCTGAACCAGATGGTGGACTCGCTCAACCTGTTTGCCGGCGAGGTAACTCGTGTGGCCCAGGAAGTAGGCACCGAAGGCCGCCTCGGTGGTCAGGCTGTGGTGCCCAACGTGGCCGGTGTATGGAAAGACCTGACCGACAATGTGAACTACATGGCTAGTAACCTCACCAGCCAGGTACGAGACATTGCCAACGTGGCCACGGCCGTAGCCAAAGGCGACCTGACCCAGACGGTGACCGTCGATGTAAAAGGCGAATTCCTGCAGCTAAAGCAGAACCTGAACCAGATGGTGGACTCGCTCAACCTGTTTGCCGGCGAGGTAACCCGCGTGGCCCAGGAAGTGGGCACCGAAGGCAAGCTCGGCGGCCAGGCCAGCGTGCCCAACGTGGCCGGCGTGTGGAAAGCCCTCACCGACAACGTAAACGACATGGCTGCGGCCCTCACCTCGCAGGTACGGGACATTGCCAACGTGGCCACAGCGGTAGCCCGCGGCGACTTGAGCCAGAAGATGACGGTGAACGTGAAGGGCGAAATCCTGGAGTTGAAGAACATCCTCAACCAGATGGTGGACTCGCTCAACATCTTCGGTGACGAAGTAACCCGCGTGGCCCGCGAAGTAGGCACCGAGGGCAAGCTCGGCGGCCAAGCCGTGGTGCCCCGCGTAGGCGGCACCTGGAAAGAGCTGACCGACAACGTAAACACGATGGCCAGCAACCTGACGAGTCAGGTACGGGACATTGCTAACGTGGCCACCGCTGTATCAAAAGGTGACTTGTCGCAGAAGATTACAGTAGATGTAAAAGGCGAGCTGCTGGACCTGAAGGACAACCTCAACCAGATGGTGGACTCGCTCAACATCTTCGCCGGCGAAGTAACCCGTGTGGCGCGTGAAGTGGGCACAGAGGGTATCCTCGGTGGTCAGGCCAACGTGCCGAAAGTGAGCGGAACCTGGAAGGATTTGACGGACAACGTGAACACGATGGCCTCGAACCTGACCTCGCAAATGCGTGACATTGCCAACGTAGCAACGGCCGTGGCTAAAGGTGACTTGAGTCAGAAAATCACTGTAAACGTGCGCGGTGAGCTGCTCCAGTTGAAGGAGAACCTCAACGAAATGGTGGACTCGCTGAATACCTTCGGCGACGAAGTAACCCGGGTGGCGCGCGAAGTAGGTACCGAAGGCAAGCTCGGCGGCCAGGCCAAAGTGCCCAACGTGCGCGGCACGTGGAAAGACCTGACCGACAACGTGAACACGATGGCCAGCAACCTGACGAGTCAGGTGCGGGACATTGCCAACGTGGCCACCGCCGTATCGCGCGGCGACTTGACGCAGAAGGTGACAGTGGACGTGAACGGCGAGCTGTTGGACCTGAAGGACAACCTGAACCGAATGGTGGACTCGCTCAACATCTTCGCCGGCGAGGTAACCCGCGTGGCGCAGGAAGTGGGCACCGAAGGCAAGCTGGGTGGCCAGGCTGCCGTGCCCAACGTAGCCGGCACCTGGAAGGACCTGACCGATAACGTAAACTACATGGCCTCCAACCTCACCACGCAGGTGCGGGGCATTGTGAAAGTAGTAACCGCCGTTTCGAAAGGCGACTTGACCCAGAAGCTCACGCTGCAAGCCAAAGGCGAAGTAGCCGAGCTGGCCGACACCATCAACCGCATGGTGGACGACCTGAACCGCCTCGCTTCGGAAGTCAGCCGCGTGGCCAAAGTGGCTGGGGTAGAAGGCAAGCTGACCGAACGCGCTACCGTGGGCGGCGTGTCGGGCTCCTGGAAAGAACTGGTGGACACGCTCAACGCGCTGATTGAGAGTATCGCCTCGCCGGTACTGGAAGTATCGCGGGTGGTACGGGCCATCTCGGAAGGCGACCTGACCCAGCGCGTGGAAGTGCCCACCACGGGCGACATTCTGGCCATGGCCAACGCCCTGAACCTGGCTGTGGAAAACCTGAACGAACTGCTCGGCGAAATCAACGAATCGTCACAGATTGTGGGAACCTCTTCGGAAGAAATGGCCGGTAAAGGCCAGGAAATGAGCCGAGTAACCGTCGATGTGGCCTTGGCCATGCAGCAGATGGCTGAAGGCGCCCAGAATCAGGCATTGAAAACCGACCAGGCCTTTAAGCTGATTGAAGAAATCATGCAGGCCACCAAGGAAACGGCCAATAAGGCCGACGTGGTGAACAAATCGGCTATTTTGGGTGAGCAGACCTCACAGCTCGGTCTGAAAACGGTGGCCGAAGTGGTGAAAAACATGGAAGAAATATCCAGCGCCGCTTCCCAAACCTCGCGCACTATCGAAGTGCTAAGCACCCGCTCGCAGGAAATCAGCAAGTCGCTCGGCGTGATAACCGACATTGCTTCGCAGACCAACCTGCTGGCTCTGAACGCCGCCATCGAAGCCGCCCGTGCCGGAGAAGCTGGCCGCGGCTTCGCCGTAGTAGCCGAAGAAATCCGAAAGCTGGCCGAGGGCTCGCGCAAATCGGCCAACGAAATTGCCACGCTGGTAGAGGACGTTAAGAAGGATACGACCTCGGCCGCCACGGCTATTTCGACCATGGAAAACCGAGTACTCAAAGGCAAGAACGCCACATTTGAAGCCAGTTCGGCCTTTAAGAACATTGCCACCAGCAGCGGCGAAACGCTCCGCACCTCTCGCGACATTCTCACGGCTACCGAGGTGCAGAAAACTTCGATTGGCGACGTGGTGAAGTACGTGGAGGAGGTGGTAGCCATTGCCGAGCAAACGGCCACCGGCACGCAGCAGGTAGCCGGCACGGCCAAGCAACTCTCCACGGCCATGCAGGAACTGACGACCAGCTCGCAGCGCCTGACCGACATTGCCGACGACCTGCAGGCCGGCCTCGAAACCTTCCAGCTCAGCTCCTACGAGCCGGAACCCGAGCCGCTGCCGGTGCGCCGACCCTTGACCCGCGACAACTATCGCACCCGCGAACCCTACGTAGCTACCCCCACACCGCAAAGTGGCATGGCCGCCCGTCGCGCCCAGCGCCAAGGCGAAGTTGCCGCTGCCGAGAATGCACGCCAAGGCGCTACAAACCGTCGCTCAACTCGGTCCGAGCCAGCCGCAAGTCCTGCGACGGCACCCGCTGTAGTGCGTCGGGAACGTACGGCTCGCATTGCGGCCGCGGCAACTCCTGAACCCCGCTCAACCGCCAGACCTACAAAAAAAGCCGCGCCGTCGGAAAATGGCAGCTCCCCCCAAAATGGACAGGCGGCTAAGGGTGGCGCGAAGTCGAAAGCCAAGACCAAGTAATTTCTCAAACCAATCGTTGACCCATTATCGTCTACCGCATGGCTGAGATTGAACTAGCAACCCCGACCCCCAAAGCCGAACGCGCCAAGCCCACCGAAATGGTGCAGCTTATCGTGTTCCGGCTGGGCGATGAGGACTACGGTATTCGCATTGAGCAGGTGAAGGAAGTAACCGTAACGCCCGAAGTGGCCCGGATGCCCAAAACCCCGCCGTTCATCAAGGGCATTGCCAACCTGCGCGGCGACATCATTGCCATCATTGACCTGGAGGAGCGGTTTCGGCTGCGGCCGGCCGGCCGGCCCCTGCCCGAGCGTAGCTACACGGTGGCCGTAGAAGCCGCCGACTACACCCTGGGCCTGGTGGTGCGGGAAGTGCCCCGGCCTTTCACCCTGCCCCTCAGCCAGATTGAAGCAGCGCCCGAATTTGTGCAGGATGCCGGCACCCGCGACAAATACCTTGAAGGCATTGCCAAGCTGCCCGAAGGAGGAATAATCATTGTGCTGGATATGCGCAAGCTGCTCACCCCAAGCGAGATAATGCGACTTCCTGGTCGAGCCGCATCTAAGTAGCTTTCAGCCCGTACAACGCGTGGCTTGGTCGGTCGACCAGCTACCCTCCCGATATCATACTCATGTCACCCAATTCCATGAATAAGCGCATCCTCATCGTCGACGACTCTTTTTACATGCGCACGATGCTCAAAAACATGCTCACCGATGCTGGCTACGAAGTAGTAGGCGAGGCAGCCAACGGTGCGCAAGCCCTGGAAATGGCTGCTTCGACTACTCCCGACCTCATCACGCTCGATGTAATCCTGCCGGATAACACCGGCCTGGATGTTCTCAAAAGCCTGCGCCAAACGCAGCCCGCAACCAAAGTGGTGATGTGCAGCGCGGTGGGCCAGGAAGTCATCGTGACCGAAGCCATCGAAAATGGTGCCCTGGCTTACATCGTGAAGCCGTTCTCGGAAGAGAAAGTGTTGGAGATTGTGGGTTCGGCGCTGCAAAATGACGCCTCAGAGCAGCCGGCGTAAAGTGCGCCCTCAATGCTCCGTGGTACAGCTGACCTTCGTCGGAAACGACGGGGCTTACCTGTGCGCGGTGCTGAGATGGAGAACTAAAACAATCAATTTCGGCCAATGAAAACGCGCGACCAAGAATACCGGGAGCTGTTCATGGCCGAAGCGTTGGAGTATTATGACTCCATGAGCCGGCACCTGAGCGAGCTGGAACGCAACCCAAATGCCGGTCCGGCCCTTAATGAGCTGTTCCGGCTGATGCACAACCTCAAGGCCAACGCCCGGGCCATGGGTTTCAATGACTTGGGCGAGGTGGCGCACCACTTGGAAACGCTCTTCGGGCTGATTCGGGACCAGGAACGGACGTTCAGCGGGCCGCTTATCAAGGTCGTCTTTACCGGGGTTGATGCGCTAGGCAATATGATTCGGGCGGTGGGCGCCAACCAGCCGCTGCCCGACGCCACCGCCTTGCTCGATAACCTCGACCGCCTTGTGCGCGGCGAAGCACCCATTTTAGATGAGGCCGATGCTCCAGAAACCGAGGAGGAGGCCAATAAGAAAATGGAGCTTTCGGACCTGGTGTATATCCAGGTGAAAAAGCTTGACAATCTGCTAAATCTGGTAGGGGAGTTGGTAATTGACCGTGACCGGGTAATGACCCTGGCCCAGGAAATCGGCAACCCGGCGCTACTCGCCACTGCTCAACACCTTTTCCGCATTTCCGATGACCTGCAGTACAGCGTAATGGACGCCCGGCTGGTAGGGGTAGGTGTGCTGTTGAACAAGTTTCCACGCGTGGTACGCGACGTGGCGTCGGCCGAAGACAAGGAAGTAGAACTCACGCTGAGCGGTCAGGATGTCCAGATTGACCGTAATATTCTGCAAATCATTACCGATGCTTTGTTGCACTTGGTTCGCAATGCCGTCAGCCACGGCCTCGAAACCAAGGACCAACGTCATAAGGCGGGCAAATCGCCGATTGGCCACCTCACCCTTTCGGCAATGACCGAGCGCGACGATGTGCTCATTCAGGTCCGCGACGACGGGCGGGGCATCGATACCGAAGCCGTGCGGCGCAAAGCTGTGGAGCGCGGGCTGACCACTGCCAACGCAGCAGCCACGCTTGACGAGCAAGCGGTGTGGGCCTTCTTGTTCGAGCCGGGCTTCTCGATGGCGCAGCAAGTGACCGATATTTCGGGCCGGGGCGTGGGCCTGGACGTGGTGAAGCTGGCCCTCGACTCGTTGGGCGGGCAGTTGCGGGTCGAGTCGCAGCTGGGCGTAGGTACTACGTTTACGCTGGTGCTGCCTACTTCTATTGCCGTGAAAGGCGCTTTGCTGGTGGAGCTGGACGACCGGCCTTACGCCGTGCCGCTGCTGCATACCGATACGGTACTAGCCCTGCATCCCGGCCAGATTTCGATAGTGGGTGGTGTACTCGTAACCCATTTTCAGGAGCAAGCGGTACCATTGGTGCCGCTACGTCAGCTGCTGCACGACGAAGGCGACGAACTCCTGCCGCTAGCCACCAAAGATGACATGACCGGCGCCCAACAGGTATTGGTCGTGAACTACAACAACCGCCGCCTGGGCTTGCTGGTGGACCGGTTTATCCGGCAGCAAAACATCGTTATCAAGCCCCTGAGCAAGCCTTTAGATACCATTGACCTTTTTGGAGGCGTGACCTTACTCGGCAGCGGACAAGTGTGTCTGGTGCTCGACGTGCCGGCGCTCACCCGCCTTTTTCTTGCCAAACGCCCCTAGTTTTCCTTTCTTTCACTCCAGTCCTCGCAGCTGCACATTCCCTTATCTTTGACGTTATGGATTTATCGATGACTGACTTAGAGCGTGATATAATCCGCGAGATTTTGAACATCGGCCTGGCTCGTGCCGCCGATTCGTTCGCCGTTATTGCCCAGGAGCGTGTGCTGTTGGAAGTGCCGAACATCGACCTGCTGGTCAGTGACGATATCATGCGCAAAGTGCGGGAATATCAGGCCCGGCACGTCGCCATTCAGTCCGATATCCGGGGTGATTTCAACGGCACGACCCTGATGTTCTTCTCCGGCCAGCACGTGCAGCGGCTTTCGCGTGTCTGTTTGCGCATGCAAACCTCCGAAACCCTGGATGTGAATGAGCTTCAGGAATCCTTGCTGCTGGAAATCAGCAACATCATTACCGGTGCGCTGGTCACCCAGTTGGCCAACATCTTGAAAGCCAATATCTACGGGGCGCCTCCAACGGCTCCGCACGGTGACATTGCAGCAACGCTGCAGAACCTGCTGCCTGCCCAGCAATTGCAGCCGCTCATCTTCTCCGTCATCACTCAGTTTTCGGATAAGGACAACATGGTTGAGCTGCCGCTGATGCTGTTTTTTGACCGGGTGACTTTCGTAAAAATCCTGGATATTATCCGGAGCTACGACTTCCTGGGAAGCCAAATGTCGGCCTAAAAAGGAAAGCTGGGCTTTCGGGCCTGTAAAATCCTGATTCGGTTGCCCGCCAGTGCTGCATTTATCGAAGTCGGTTTCGGCCGCGAGCTGGGTTTTCACGTATTCCGTTTTGTAAGTTTTCAGGTGCCGCCAACGGATTTTGTCCGCTTGGCGGCCTTGGTTTTTAATACTTCTTTTACTCATTCAATCTGATGTCGAAAGCTGACACCGCTTTAGCCAAAAAAATAGAATCCTTCGACCCCAATGCCCTTGGCGATGCTGCGGGCGGCTTATTCGGGCTGCCCTTCACCCCCGAGGAGGCGCAGGTAGTGGTGGTGCCCGTGCCGTGGGAGGTGACCGTGAGCTACCGGGCCGGCACGGCCGAAGGCCCGGCGGCTATCCGCGAGGCGTCGCTGCAGGTAGACCTCTACGACCCGGACCTGCCCAACGCCTGGAAGCTGGGCCTGGCCATGGAAGAGCACGACGAAACCATTGCCGCCGCCAGCCGCCAGCTGCGCCCGCTGGCGGCCGATTACATCGGCTGGCTGGAAGAGGGCCAGCCCGAAGCCGAACACAAGAAGTTCGGCGGTGTGCCCGACCAGGTTACCGCTGAAGGCGAGAAAATGCTGAAGTGGCTGAAGGATAAAACCGGTGCCCTTCTCGATGCGGGCAAGGGTGTAGTGGTGCTGGGCGGCGACCATAGCACGCCGCTGGGGTATTTGCACGCGTTGGCCGAGCGCCACGACGAGTTTGCTATTCTGCAATTTGATGCGCACTGCGACTTGCGTCCGGCATACGAAGGCTTCAAGTATTCGCACGCCAGCATCATGTATAACGCGTTGGAACTGCCGCAGGTGAAGAAACTGGTGCAGGTCGGCATCCGTGACTACTGCCAGCAGGAGGCCGAACTCATCGAAACTTCCAACGGCCGCGTAGCGCTTTTCGGACAGCGTTTCCTGAGCGACGAAAAGTTTGGCAAGAAGTCGTGGAAGAAAGTATGCGGCAAAATCATCGCCCAACTTCCGAAGAAGGTTTACATCAGCTTCGACATCGATGGGCTGGACCCCAAATTATGCCCCGGCACGGGCACGCCCGTGCCCGGCGGTCTGGAGTTTGAGGAAGCCACGTATCTGCTGCGCGCCATTGTAAGGGCGGGCATCACCATCATCGGCTGCGACCTGAACGAAGTAGCGCCCGGCGACACCGAATGGAACGCCATTGTGGGTGCCCGTCTGCTCTACCAACTTTCCAACTGGATGGCCGTATCGCAAGGGCGGCTTGTGGCAAAGGGCATGCACGCCGAATAGGTTTTCTCATTCTAATATTTTGTTGCCATGCTTGGCTTTATCCTCAAATTCATTCTGACGGCTGTGCTGGTGTACGGCCTTAGTACCGTGCTGCCAGGGGTGGCGCTGGCGGGAGTGGGCAGTGCGGCTATTCTGGTCGTGGTGCTGGGCATTCTGAATGCCGTTGTGAAACCCATTCTTCAGATTCTGGGATTCCCCATCACGGTGCTCACGCTGGGCCTTTTTCTGCTGGTCATCAACGTCATTATTGTGAAACTTGCTGACTTCCTTATGAGCAGCTTCGATGTGCACGGCTTCCTTAATGCCTTGTTGTTCAGCATTGCCATCTCGTTGGTGAACTCCGTAGTGGATATGGTAATTGATTAACGTCGGTACCAGATGTAAAAAAAAGAGGCCTCCTGCAATTGCGGGAGGCCTCTTTTTTATTTAACGAGATACCATAATCAGATACGCCGAATATCAGCTCCCAGGGCCGTCAGGCGCTCGTCGATGTGCTGGTAGCCGCGGTCAATCTGCTCCACGTTGAGGATGGTGCTGGTGCCTTCCGCGCTCAGGGCGGCGATGAGTAGGGCCACGCCCGCGCGGATATCGGGCGAGGTCATGGTGATGCCGTGCAAGCGTTTTTGCTGGTCGAGGCCGATAACGGTAGCGCGGTGCGGGTCGCAGAGGATAACCTGGGCGCCCATGTCAATGAGCTTGTCCACGAAGAACAGGCGCGACTCAAACATTTTCTGATGAATGAGCACCGTGCCTTTGGCCTGGCAGGCCACCACCAGCACAATGCTCAGCAAATCGGGCGTAAACCCCGGCCAGGTGTGGTCCGACACCGTGAGGATGGAGCCGTCGAGGTAGGTGGCAATTTCGTAGTGGGCCTGGGCCGGAATGTAAATATCATCGCCCCGGAATTCCAGTTGAATGCCCAGCTTGCGGAAGGTGTCGGGGATGAGGCCCAACTCTGGAATCTGACAGTCCTTGATGGTGATTTCGGAGCCCGTCATGGCTGCAAGGCCGATGAAGGAGCCAATTTCAATCATGTCGGGCAGCATGCGGTGCTCGGTGCCGCCGAGACGCTCCACGCCCTGAATGGTTAGCAAATTGGAGCCGATGCCCTGGATATTGGCTCCCATGCGCACCAGCATCCGGCACAGCTGCTGGAGATAGGGTTCGCAGGCGGCGTTGTAGATGGTGGTGGTGCCTTCGGCCAATACGGCGGCCATCAGAATGTTGGCCGTGCCCGTTACCGAGGCCTCATCTAACAGCATGTGGGTGCCCGTCAGCTTACCTTCTACTTTGATTTTGTAGAAGTCGAGGCCTTCCAGCGTGAGCTTGCCGCCAAGCTTTTCAAGGCCCAGAAAGTGGGTGTCCATGGGCCGGCGGCCAATTTTGTCGCCGCCCGGCTTGGGCAGTTGGCAACGGCCGTAGCGCCCCAGCATCGGACCGAGAATCATCACCGAGCCGCGCAGTGCGCCCGCCTGGGCCACAAATTCCGGCGAATCCATGTAGTCGAGCTTCACGTTCTCGGCCTGGAAAATATAGGTATCGGTGGCCAGCTTGCCCACTTTTACGCCCATGTCGCGCAACAGCTCAATGAGCTTGTTGACATCCCGGATGTCGGGAATGTTGCTGATGGTAACCGGTTCCGGAGTCAGCAACACCGCGCAAAGAATCTGGAGCGCCTCGTTTTTGGCGCCCTGGGGCGTGATTTCGCCGCGTAGCGCTTTGCCGCCGCGTACTTCAAATGCAGCCATTCGTTAGAGTAGTTATCTCGTGTACAGGTAACATTGCCCGTCATGCTGAGCGCAGTCGAAGCATCTCTACCGCAACAGTAATCCTGTCCATTGGATTAGTTTCGCGGTAGAGATGCTTCGACTGCGCTCAGCATGACGGGCAATTGAATTAGGAAAAAGATTATTGGGGAGGCTGCTGCGGCTCCTGGCTGCGGCCTTTTTTACGCTTCTTGCCGTTTTTGCCACCAAAGCTGCTACGGCCGTCTCGGCTCTCCCGGTTATCGCGGCCTTCACGCCGGTCGCGGTTTTCGCGCTGCTGCGGCTGGGGCACGATGAACGCCGGAGTGCGGCCCGTTGGGGCGGGCATCTCAAACAAGTTTTCGGCATCGACCAAGGCGGGGTCGAGCCGGAGCTGCCCACCCGACAATTCCCCCAAATGCCGCAGAATGGTCACGTCCTTGGCGTTTTCCTTGTTGTGCTGGCGGTACAGGAACTTCATCGTCCGGCCGATTTGAACCGTGGCTTGTTCGCGTTCCGTTGGGTCCTCAATGGTAATGGCTTTGGCAATGAGGGCCTCGATGCCGGCACCGTACGCGCGCAGCTTGGGGGTTTGGCGCGGGTAGGGCACACGAGCCGGCTTCTCGGTGCGCACGGTGAGGCTGCGCAACGGCACGGGAGCATCCAGGGCCACTTCTTCGCCGGCGAGGGCGTGCAGGTGGTTCCAGAGGCGGGTTTGCACTTCGGGCAGGTCGCGCAGGGCCGGTTGCAGGCGCAGCATCAGCTGCACAATCTGGGTGGCGCGCTTGGTGCGTTCGGCCAAGTCCTCAATGTCTTTAAGGCCCAGAATGAGTTGGTAGGTGCTGTGCCCGTATTCGCGCACCAGCAATTGCAGGTGGAAGGGCAGGGAATTAATATCGGTCATAGAAAACAGGAGGGAGGCCGCCGGGGGCAGGGCTCAGGCCAAAGATACGGAGTTGAAGCGCGTCGGTTAGCAGCGGCTGGCCAGTTAAAGTCCGTCATGCTGAGCGCAGCCGAAGCATCTCTACTGGGCAAGTAATTCATTTACTATTGCGGTAGAGATGCTTCGGCTGCGCTCAGCATGACGGACTTGGCCAACACAAATTAATGCACCCGCAACTTGGCAAAGCTCAGCAGCAGCACTTTTTCGCCCACTTCCTCGAATAGAATGGTGGCCTTGGTGGTGCCTTGCTGGGTTTCGAGCGCATTCACGACCCCGAAACCAAATTTGGCGTGCTCCACGCGCTGCCCGGCTTGCAGTTTGGACGTGTCGGAAGGCGCGAAGTCGGCCGGAGCTACGTATTTCGTGGCCTGCACCTTGCGGGGCGCGGTCGGAATCAGGTTCGAGCGCCGCTCGAATACATGCTGAAAAGGTGCCTCCCCGCCACCCGGACCCGGCGCAAATTTAAAGTTAATATACTGCGGGTCAATTTCGTCCAAAAAACGACTTTTCTCGCAGCTGCGCAGGTTGCCCCACTGGTAGCGCGAGGTGGCGTAGCTCAGTGTTAACTTTTTTTCAGCCCGCGTGATGGCCACGTAAAACAGGCGCCGCTCCTCCTCCAAATCGGCCCGCGAGGTAATCATCATCTGACTTGGGAAAAGGTTTTCCTCCATTCCCACGATGTATACATTGCGGAATTCCAGGCCTTTAGCCGAGTGAATGGTCATCAGCGTCACGGCTTCGCCCTCCTGCGCGGCATCTTTCAGGTCAGAGTCCGTTACCAGCGCAATGTCTTGGAGGAACGCGCCAAGGCTTTTGTCCTCGCGCTCGGGGTCGTCTACGTATTCCTTGATGCCGTTGAGTAGCTCCTGAATATTTTCGTAGCGGGAGAGGCCTTCAATGCTTTTGTCGGCGTACAATTCCTCCAGCATGCCGGAGTTTTTGGCGATGAATTTGGCGGCTTCGAAAGCATCTTCTTTCTCCGCAATCACCATGTAGCTCTTGATTTTCTCTGCAAAACCTACTACTGGGTTCGATACCCGCGCCGGCATAAACTGGTCGGCGTGCGCCACTACCTCCCACAAGGTATGGTTTGCTTCGTCGGCCGTGGTAATTAGTTTGCTGATAGTGGTGTCGCCAATTCCGCGCTTCGGGTAATTAATTACCCGACGGATGGCCTGCTCATCATTTTGGTTAACCGTCAGACGCAAATAAGCCACCAAATCCTTGATTTCCTTGCGCTGGTAAAACGACAAGCCGCCAACGATTTTGTATTTGATGTTTAATTTCCGCAACGATTCTTCCATGGCGCGGCTTTGCGCGTTGGTGCGGTAGAGAATGGCAAAATTGTCGTAAGACAAATGCCCATTCATCTTGTCCTCAAAAATGGAGGAGGCCACCAATTTGCCTTCTTCGTTGTCGGAAGCGGCTTTAATTACTTCAATTAGCGTCCCGTCCTCGTTCTCCGAAAAAACGTCTTTGCGCAACTGCGCCTGGTTGTTTTTGATGACCGAATTGGCGGCCCACACGATATTTTTGGTGGAGCGGTAGTTCTGCTCCAACTTAAATACCTGCAATTCCGGGTAGTCTTTCTCAAAATTGAGAATGTTGGAAATATCTGCGCCCCGGAAGGCGTAAATACTCTGCGCGTCATCGCCCACTACGCAGATATTTCGCTCTTTTGCCGCCAGTTTTCGCGTAATTAAGTACTGCGAATAGTTGGTGTCCTGGTACTCGTCCACCATCACAAACCGGAACATATTCTGGTACTTATTCAGAATGTCGGTGTGTTCCTTGAACAGCACGTTGGTGTTGAACAGCAAGTCGTCAAAATCCATCGCGCCGGCCTTGAAGCAGCGCTGCTGGTACTGCTGGTAAAGCACCCCAATTTTGGGTCGGAGCGCGGCCTCGTCGTCGGCCTTGATGGCCGCGTCGTTGAGGTATTGATTCACCGAAATCAGCTTATTCTTCGCTGCCGAAATGCGGCCGAGCACCAAGCTGGGTTTGTAGAGCTTGTCGTCGAGCTCCAACTCTTTCACAATCTGGCCAATCAGGGTTTTCGAATCCTGCGTGTCATAGATGGTGAAGCTGCGCGGGTAGCCAATCTTGTCGGCTTCGGAACGCAGAATTTTGGCAAACACGGAGTGGAAGGTGCCCATCCAAAGGTTGCGGGCCGCGGGGCCGACTACCTTTTCTACGCGGGCACGCATTTCCTTGGCGGCCTTGTTCGTGAAGGTGAGGGCGAGGATATTGAACGGGTCGACACCCTTTTCGAGTAAGTGGGCAATGCGGTAGGTGAGCACCCGGGTTTTGCCCGAGCCAGCACCGGCGATAATCATGCAGGGGCCGTCGGTTTGCATCACCGCGCCGGCCTGCGACGGATTCAGGAGGGAAAGATAATCTAGTGCCATCAGCTAATTAAGCCGCCTTTAGAGCGGGTTGACAAAGGTACAGACCACCGGGCGGGAGGCGAAAGGAATTCGAACGACCCAAGCCGGGGTTATCTTTGTGAATGATTATTATCCAGGAAACGGTCATTTCCGACGACATCGCCGACCACTTTTTTGTCTGCAACCTCGAAGCCTGCAAGGGCGCTTGCTGCGTAGAAGGCGACCTCGGCGCCCCGCTCGAAGAACCCGAATTGAAAATTCTGGAGCAGGAATACGCCAACATCAAGCCCTTCCTCACCGATGCCGGCCGCGCGGCCATTGAGGCGCAGGGACTTTACATCAAGGATTGGGAAGGCGACTTTAGCACCACCACGATTGACGACAAGGAGTGCGCGTATGCCCTCTACGACGAGCGTGGCATTCTAAAATGCGGCATCGAGCAGGCCTATCTGGCGGGAGCCACAACGTTTAAAAAACCTATCAGCTGCCACTTGTACCCCATTCGCATCACAAAGTACGAAGGTTTCGACGCGCTGAACTATGACCGGTGGGGCATTTGCAATCCAGCCTGCTCCTTTGGCGAGAAGCTAGGGATACGGGTGTATCAGTTTCTGAAGGAGCCGCTGATTCGCAAGTACGGCGAAAGCTGGTACGGCGAGTTGGTGCGGGAAATTGATAATCCTTCGGCTTAGGGCCGGGCAAGGGTGCCAAGGCGGGCGGGAACCAGGACTAGGCGAAGGGAGTCGCCACGCCACGCGCCGCTCAGGCGTAGCGAGTTGCCACGTCGGGCGTAGCTCCAGGTGCTTGGTGGGGGGTAGTTGAAACGCTCATCGTAACGTGCTAATGTTACCGCTTGGGTTGCACCAGCCTGCTGGTACCCAAATTGGTCACGCCGAAAACCGTTGCGAAAAACGGCTTGGCCCTGTTGAAAATAAAGTCGGTTTGGATAAGCCGAGTCTTGGGGCACAAGCTGTTGCCAGTGTCCCTGATGCCACTTTTCGGCCAGTGCGGGTTGCCAGATACCCGTTAGTGGGCTTGGGGCTTGACTGGAAATGAGGAGGTGGGGCAGTGTGCGCAGGCATTCATAAAGGAGCAATAGCGAAGTTACTGCCACGCAAAAAAAATGATAACGCTGGTATGCCTGTGGTGTAGCAAACCACGCAGCAACTACAGCACTAGGCGCCGTTGATTGGTTAGCAACGAAGAATTTCCAGAAGCGGGGCGCTTCCTGGGCTAAAATAAGCAAGGCCGTAGCTAGGTAGACAACGGCGTCCAAGAGCACGCCTACCTGGAAGAAATAGTCGAGGGCGACGACATTGAACATGGCCGCTGCTGCCAGCAGCGCACCGGGTATGGTCGTGCGTCGGTACAGGAGCAACAGTCCCGCCACCACTTCCAGCCAGCCCAGCAAATGCTGGTAGGGCTGCGAATAGCCAAAAAATTGCCACATCACATTCATCGGAGACAAATCGGCGGGCGGCGTGTCCTGGTCGGCCCACAGGAGTTGAAACTGCATACCATACACTTTTTTAAGTCCGTAGCCCAGTAAAGCATAGGCCAAATAAAAGCGGAGCAGGTCGACGGATATTTTCACAACTGAGCTAGGCCAGCGGCCCCACAGCTGGCCGGCCACAGCTATAAGGCCGGCGATGCCACCCAAGGCAGTCCCTGTCTCAACCATCGTGAAAATGGTCGTTGAACTATCCAGTGGGTAATTGCCCTTGGTACCGGGCGAGAGTAGCGCGGGCCACAGCCCCAGGTGGGCTCCCAACGGGTATAGCCAATGCCCAAGCAAAGCGCCCCATAGCATGGCCGCAACAAGCGTATTCACAAGCGAAATTGATGGGAGGGGATTTCGGCTGGTCATTTGCATCCTGCAAAATAGCGACGTATAAGTATTCAGAACCAGCGCAAGTTTACCTGTGGCATCTGCGAATGCACAAACCTCGGTGGAGAGCAAATGCCAACAAAAAAGGACCGGCTTTGGGCCGGTCCTTTTCATTATTATGTCGTCAGCGGTTATTCCTCCGTTACCACAATTTTCTCGATTTCATCGTTGGCTTTAATCTGGTCGATAACGTCCAGGCCTTCTACTACTTTGCCGAATACGGTGTGTACGCGGTCGAGGTGGGCGGTGTTATCGCGCGAGTGGACTATGAAGAACTGCGAACCGCCCGTGTTTTTGCCGGCGTGGGCCATGCTCAGCGCGCCGCGCTCGTGGTACTGGTGGCCGCCGCTGGTTTCGCAGTCAATTTTGTATCCGGGACCGCCGGTGCCGGGCTGGCCTTTGGCGCCGTCTTTGGAGTTGGGGCAGCCGCCCTGAATAACGAAGTTGGGGATAACCCGGTGGAATTTCAGGCCGTCGTAGAAGCCTTTTTTGGCCAAGTCAGTGAAATTTTTGACGGTGTTCGGAGCGTCCTGTTCGTAGAACTCGACTTTCATCGTGCCCTTTTTGGTGTGAATTTCGGCAGTTTTCATGGGGTGGGGATTTTTTGGGGGTGAAACAGTTGAGACGACCGATAGGTTGGCCGATGCGGCAGCGAAGGTAAGAAGCCAGCCGATGTGGGAAACAACCATTGTGCACCGTTATTTCGTAAGCCCAACGGCCCTATTGGCTTACCACCTCACAATCTTTTATCAAACACCCATTTCATGAAAAAGCTCTTCGCTCCCCTGATGGCTACGCTGGCAACTTCGCTGCTACTGGCCAGCTGCGGCAACGACAAACCCGCCACCACCGAAACGGTAAGCACCGTTAATCCCGCCGACTCGCTCGCCGTGCTGGCCGGCGATTCGGCCCGCATGGCCAAGCCCGGCGGCGTGATGGTCGACGGCGTGGCCATGACGGCTGATAAAGACATCGTCGATAATGCCATGGGCGCCAAAAGTGTGAGTACGCTGGTGGCCGCCGTGAAGCAGGCCGGGCTAGTGGAAACGCTCAAAGGGGAAGGCCCTTTTACCGTATTCGCCCCCACCAATGCCGCCTTCGATAAATTGCCAAAAGGCGCCGTGGCCGGCCTGATGGACCCCGCCAGCAAAGAAAAGCTGAAGGGCGTGCTTACCTACCACGTCATCCCCGGCCGCCTGGTGGCCGCCGACTTGAAGGATGGCCAGGAAATAACCACTGTTAACGGCGAGAAGCTGCACATTTCGATTAAAGACGGCAAGGTGATGGTTGGCAACGGCAAGGATGCCCCCGCCACCGTCCAGATTGCCGACGTAATTTCCAAGAACGGCGTCACGCACGTTATCGACGGTGTGGTGTTGCCACTGGCACAGTAACGCCTTCGGCTTAATGAGGAATGAGGAATGAAGAATTATCCAACGACAATTCTTCATTCCTCATTCCTCATTAAGCCGAAGGCGCTAATGCCGGTTGTCCTCGCCGGCCAGCATGCTGAGGTAGCTGTCGTAGCGGGGGAGGGCGATGCGGCCCTGGTCCACGGCCTCGCGCACAGCGCAGCCGGGCTCGTGGGTATGCTGGCAGTTGTGGTAGCGGCACTGGTTGAGCAGGGCGCGCATTTCGGGGAAGTAGCCGGCAAGCTCGGCGGGCGGCAGGTCGACGAGGCCCAATTCCTTGATGCCGGGCGTGTCGATGATGAAAGTGCCGGGGCGAACCTCAAGCATCTCGGCGAAGGTGGTGGTGTGCACGCCTTTGTCGGAGAAGTCGCTAATTTCGGCGGTTTTCAGGTCGAGGTCGGGCACGAGGGCGTTGATGAGCGTGCTTTTGCCCACGCCGGAATGGCCAGCCAGTAGGCTCACTTTGCCATCTAACAACAGGTCGATTTCGGGCACGCCTTCGCCGGTGGTGGCGGCGCAGGTGCGGCTGGGGTAGCCCAGGCTGGCATACATGCCGGCTATTTCGGCTTGATATTCGAAGCCTTCCTCATCGTACAAATCCGTCTTGTTAAAAAGAAGCGTGACCGGAATATGGTAGGCTTCGGCGGTTACTAAAAACCGGTCAATAAATCCGAACGAGGTGGCCGGCGATACCAGCGTGACTACCAGTAGCGCCTGGTCCAGATTGGCCGCCACGATGTGGACGTGGCCGGTTTTGTGCACCGATTTGCGCACGATGTAGTTGCGACGCGGCACGATGTGCGAAATAACAGCCGCCCCCTCCGCCTGCGCTTCCACCGCAAATTCGACGTGGTCGCCCACGGCCAATGGGTTGCTGGCTTTCAGGCCTTTTATTTTGAATTTGCCCCGCAGGCGGCAGCGGTACAGCTGCCCGTCCTCGGCACCGCGCACGATGTACCACGAGCCCGTCGATTTCACGACTGTGCCGTGTAGCGTGCTGGAAGAAGTTGAGGCCGAAGTATCCACAGTTATGGGTTGGTGAGGCCGGGCAGGGCGGCCATGATGGTGCGGGTGGCGCCGGCCTGGCTGTGCACGTAGTCGAGCATGGCGTCTTGTAAGCGCAGGCGGGCGTCCTCGTTGTGCCACAGATAAGCGAAGGCGGCTTCCAGTTCTGCAGCGTTTTGCACCGGAAAGGCACATTTCAACTCCACCAGCTCAACGGCTTCCTGAAACTTAGCATACGTCGGCCCAAAGAACAGGGGCAGGCCAAAAGCAGCCGCTTCCAACGTATTGTGCAAGCCCTTGCCGAAGGCGCCTCCGATGTAGGCGTACCTCCCAAACCGGTAAAGCTGGCTCAGTAAGCCCACGTTGTCGAATAATAAAATACGGGCCTGCGCCACGGTAGCCGCATTGGCCTGGGAGTAGCGGACTACCTGCCCCGGCAGCACTTCCTCCACCAGCCGCAGGTTGGCCTCGCTAATTTCGTGTGGGGCCACCAGCACGCGCAGGTCGTTTTGATAGCGCTTTAGCAAGGGCGTGAGGGCCGGTAAATCCTCGGGCCAGCTGCTGCCTACTACCAGCACCGGCGCACCGTCGGCCACAAACGCATCCACAATCGGTAGTTGGCGAGGAGCCGCCGCGGCTGTGGCTACCACGGTATCGAACCGGGTGTCGCCGGCCACGCTCACGGCCATGAGGCCAATGCCGCGAAGGAGACGAGCCGAGGCTTCGTTCTGGTTAAAAATGTGGGCGAACCGGGTCAGAATGCGGCGGAAAAAGCTGCCCCAGGGTTGAAAGAAAACCTGCTCGGGCCTGAAAATGGCCGACACCACCACGGCCGGAATACCGCGCCGATGCGCTTCGTTCAGAAAATGATACCAGAACTCATACTTCACAAATACCACCAACCGGGGCTGCACCACATCGAGAAAGGCGCGGGCGTTGCGGCGTGTATCCAGCGGCAGGTAGAAGATGTAATCGGCTCCCGGCCAGCTTTTCCGGACTTCATAACCCGAGGGCGAGAAGAAGGTTAGCACGACTTTGGTGCCGGGGTGGGCTTTGCGGTAGGCTTCAATCAGCGGGCGGCCCTGCTCAAACTCGCCCAATGAGGCGCAATGAAACCATACCCGCGGCGCCGTATCGGTGCCAATGGTTTGGGAAATATGCGCTAGCAGCCCACGCCGGCCGGCCACCCAGGCCGCCGCCTTGGGCACAAACGGTGCTGCGAGGCGCAGCAGCAGGCCATACAGGCCCAGAGCAATGTTATACAGGAATAGCAAGCCCCAAAATTACGCACCACGCATCCAGCAAGCCACCTGTGCCCGGTGATATCTACTTATCTGCCTCCCAGTCGGCGGGGCAGGCCTCGCCATTTTTCTCGAAGAACTGCAAGGCATCAATCATGCGCAGGGCTTCGTTCAGGCTCCTGCCCAGTGGCCGGTCGTTCACCAGCTGGTGGCGTACCACGCCGTCGCGGTCAATCAAAAACAGGCCCCGGTAGGCCATTGGCGAACCCACAAAGGTCATTTCGCCCTCCGCAGAATAATCGTAGTGCCCACCCAATACGTCATAATTAGCCGAAATCGTTTTGGTTGAATCAGCCACCAGCGGATACTTTACGCCCGCAATGCCGCCCTTGTCGCGGGGCATCAATTGCCAGGCCAGGTGGGCGTACTGCGAATCGGTGGAGCAACCCACCACGGCCACGTTGCGCTGCTCAAACTCCGCCAACCGGTCCTGAAAAGCCAGAATCTCGGTAGGGCACACCCGGCTGAAATCGGCCGGGTAGAAGTAGAAAAGGACGTGTTTTTTGCCCAGGTAGCGGTCCAGCGAAAATTCCTCTTCGAAGGTGCCGTCAATCACGGCCGTGGCTTTAAAGGAAGGGGCGCGCTTGCCCACGAGTACTGCCATGTAGAAAATGGGGAATGAGGAACGAGGAATGAAGAACTTGGGTTACGGAAATCCATTGCTGATAGCTGAAAAGCAATTCTTCATTCCCCATTCTTCATTCCCCATTAAGCGAAGCGTTACCGCCCCTTGAACTCTGGCCGGCGCTTCTCCATGAAGGCCGCCATGCCTTCCTTTTGGTCTTCGGAGGCGAAAGTGAGGTAGAAGTTTTTGCGCTCGAAGTGCAGGCCCTCATCCAGATGCGTTTCAAAAGCCCGATTGATGGATTCCTTGGCCAGGCGGGCGGCTACCGGGCTCATGGCCGCAATGCTGGCCGCGAGCCGGAAGGCTTCCTCCAAATACTGGCCCACGGGCACCACCCGGTTTACCAAGCCCACGCGTAGGGCTTCCTGGGCCGAAATAGACGCACCGGTGAGCACCATTTCCATGGCCTTGGCCTTGCCCACGGCCCGCACCAGGCGCTGGGTGCCGCCTGCGCCCGGCATGGTGCCGAGGCGGATTTCAGGCTGCCCGAACTGCGCCGTTTCGGCCGCCACCAGCATGTCGCAGGTCATGGCCAGCTCGCAGCCGCCGCCCAAGGCAAAGCCCGCCACGGCCCCAATCAGCGGCTTGCGGAATTTGCGAATCTGCTCCAGGGTGCTAAAGCGGCTGTCCAGAAACATATCCACGGCCGTTTTGCCGGCCATTTCCCGGATGTCGGCGCCGGCGGCAAATGCCCGCTCGTTGCCCGTGAGCACCACCACCCGCACCGCGTCGTCGGCATCGAGGGCTTGCAAGGCATCGCGGATTTCCGTCACCAACTGCCCGTTCAAAGCATTCAGTTCCTTGGGTCGGTTGAGCTGGACGAGGGCCACGCCCGGCCGCGCTTGCGGCGTTACCAATAGAAATTCCATGCGAGAGTAGTAGCGCGGACTAGGAAAGCCGCAGGTGAAAAGTGCAGACTAGGCGCACACAAATTGAAACGTGTGGCGGGTGCGCTGCTCCAACAGCAGGCGCTTGCCGGCCGTGAGCTGGGCCATGCTGGCCGCGTCGTAGTTCTTGATGGTGAAAAGCGTCAAGCCTGTATTGTAATGCAGGGTGAACTGCTCGCGCAGCAAATCCAGCAGCTGGTGCACCCGGCGCTCCGAGTAATCGGTGCACACCGAAAAGCTGATAGCTGAATTTTGCATCACGTTGATTTTGAGCTTGGCTTGCGCCAGCGCACTGAAAATCACCGCCAGGTTTTCTTCCGAGATAAAGGAGAAGTCCTTGCTGGCAAACGACAGCAGGCACTGGTCGGCTTTGCGGATGAAGGCCGGCGCCAGGGCCGCGTGCTGGCAGTCGTGAATAAGCGTGCCCTCGGCCGCCGGGTCCAAAAACGATTTCACCCGCAGCGGAATGCCGCGTTCTGCCAGCGGCTTCAGCGTTTTTGGGTGAATAACCGAAGCCCCGTAATACGCCATTTCAATGGTTTCGCGGTAGCTGATTTCGGGGTAGCGTACCGTGTCTGGAAAGAACTTGGGGTCGGCATTGAGCAACCCGGCCACGTCTTTCCAGATGGTCACCGATTCGGCCCGCAGGCAGTAGGCCAGGATGGCAGCCGTATAGTCGGAGCCCTCGCGGCCGAGGGTGGTGGTGCGTTCTTGGAGCAACGTCTTGTTCGGGTCTTGAGCAGTGGGCACACTGTAGCTCGTGCCTCCCAAAAAACCCTGCGTCACAACGGGGCCTTGGTTCAGGTGGGACGGCAATTGGGCCAGTACGCAGGCTTCAGTCTCTGCCCAATCTACTTTGCCTTCGCGCCAGGTTGTGTCGGTTTTGATAAGAGTTCGGCAGTCGATGGTCTGGGCATTAAGGCAATGTGCAACCAAGAGCGAGGCAAGCAATTCCCCAAAGCTGACGATTTGGTCATAATATTCATCAAACTCCAGCTCAGGGCTCAGTACCTCCAACTGTTGACGAAGTTGACGCAACAAGGTGTCGAAGCGTAATTGGGCAGGTGTGTTGGCTTTCAGCTCCAATTGAACAGCTGCCTGCTCATGAAACTGCTCTAAACGGCGAAGCGGCTCATCGTAATGGTGTTGTTTTCGGGCCAGTTCGTAAATTTCTTCCAATGCGTTGGTCGTCTTGCCCATCGCCGACACCACAATCAACAGCGGCTGTCCCGCGCCATACTGTTCCACAATGTTGCGAAGGTTGAGAATAGCCGCTGCGTCCTTCACCGAGGCCCCGCCAAATTTGTATACCTGCACTTTTTCCATGGGCGGCAAAGGTAGGAGAGGCGTTAGGCTTTGCCGAAATCAGGGTGAAAACTTGCCTACAGAAACCCCAAAAATCAGCCCAATTTAGGCAACCGATTGCGCTTTGAAAATAGCATTACTACGGCCATTTTTAGGAGAAAAATATCGGCTTTTGTGAAGTAGCTTTGTCAAGCATTCCCGCCAACTCATTTTGACACCCCACCGTTATGGACCACAATAAACTGGCCCTGCCCGTCGGCACCACCCTCGACCGCTTCATCATGCGTAAGCAAGAGGATTTTCCCTATGCCACGGGCGAGCTTTCGCAATTGCTGCGCGACATTGCGCTGGCTGCCAAAATCGTCAACCGCGAAATCAACCGCTCCGGCCTCATCGACATTGCCGGGGCCTACGGCAGTCAGAACGTGCAGGGCGAAGACCAGCAGAAGCTCGACGTTATTGCCAACATTCGTTTCATCCGGGCCCTGCGCAACGGCGGCGAAGTCTGCACCATCATCTCCGAGGAAGACGACGACATGATTCAGACCGGCAACAACCAGGGCAAGTACGTGGTGGCCATCGACCCGCTCGACGGGTCCAGCAACATCGATGTCAACGTGAGCATCGGTACCATTTTCAGCATCTACCGCCGCGTGTCGCCCACCGGCCGCGAAGGCACTGCGGCCGACTGTCTGCAGCCAGGTACCCACCAGGTAGCGGCCGGCTATGTTATCTACGGCTCCAGCACCATGCTGGTGTACACCACGGGCAACGGTGTCAACGGCTTCACCTACGAGCACTCACTCGGCGAATTCTTCCTCTCGCACCCCGACATCATCACGCCCAAAACCGGCAATATCTACTCCATCAACGAAGGCAGCTCCGATTCCTTCTCGCCGGGCGTGGCCGCCTTCGTGCAGCAGTGCAAAGACCAGAAGTTCTCGGCCCGCTACATCGGCTCGCTGGTGGCCGACTTCCACCGCAACCTCCTGAAAGGCGGCATTTACGTTTATCCCTCCACGGCCAAGGCGCCCCAAGGCAAGCTGCGCCTCATGTACGAGTGCAACCCCCTGGCTTTCATTGTAGAGCAGGCCGGCGGCAAAAGCAGCAACGGCCTGCAGCGCACCATGGAAATAGAGCCCCGCGTGCCGCACGAGCGGTGCCCTGTGTTCATCGGCAGCAAAGAGCTGGTGGAACAAGCCGAAGCCTGTCTGGCCCGCGAAAAGGAAGTGACTGTGAAGGAAAAACCGGCCAAAGCCGTCGCCATCGCCAAATAGCTCTTTTCTCAGCAAACTCAGTAAACACAAAAAGGCCGCTCCTGATTCAGGAGCGGCCTTTTTGTGTTTACTGAGAAACGGCTCGGAAAGATTACTCGGCTTTCTTGCGGCTCTTCTTGGCCGGAGCGGCAGCTTCCGGGTTACCTTCAGCCGCAGGAGCTTCGTCGGCAGCGGCAATGACGCCGCCGGTACTCAGTGGCTCATTGGCGGCCGGCTCTGTAGGCGCCTCAGCGGCTGGCGCTGCTTCGGGGGCGGCGGCTTCCTGATACGTGAGGTGTTTGCCCACGATGTTGTACCACGAAGCCAGCTTCTTAATGTCGGACAAGTACACCCGGTCCCGGTCGTAATCAGGAATCACGCCGGCCAGAAAGTCGGTCAGTTCGCCTTCGCTCGATTTGGCCGTGACGGGGGCAGCGGCACCGTGCTGCTGATGAATGCGCTCAAATACCTCTGTCAGTGGCACATTCTGGTCCTCGTCCTGGGTGTAAATGGAAATTTCGGACAGCAACGATACTTTGTTGCGGGCCGGGGCCAGGGTGCGAGTGGCTTTTTCGTCGAGGCTTTCGACCAGCACACCGTGGCGTGCGGCGCGCACCAGGCGGTACAGGCCAGGCATGCCGCTGATGGCGGCCAACTCTTGCAATTCGTAGGGCATCTTTCTTAAATGAGGAATGAAAAATGAGGAATGAAGAATGAGGAATGAAAAATGACAGGCCAAAAAGCCATTCTTCATTCTTCATTCCTCATTCTTCATTCAACAAGGCAAAACTACGGAATTATTGGGCGTCCGTCGCGTTCGAAGCCGTTTGCCCCAGCTTGAACACGATGGGCAGGCTGGCGCGAATGGGCAGCTCGGGCTTTTTGAATTTCAGCAGGCGCACCACGCGTAGGGCTTCTTCGCCGGTACCGCCGCCCAGTTGCTTCACAATGCGCATGTCCTGCATGGTGCCGTCGGCGTTGAGCTGGAAGCTGATAATGCACTGGCCCTGAATGCGGTTGCGCTTGGCCATTACCGGGTATTTCAGTTCCTTGCTGATAAAGTCGTACATGGCTGCCTGGCCGCCTTCATAATATTCAGCTACCGGAATGCTTTTGCCCACCGAGCCGATGCCCGTGCCTTTTTCGGCCTGCGATTGGGCGGCGGGGGTGGTGTTGGGAGCGGTTTGGGCCACGGCCGGCGCGGCGGCAGCCAGCAGCAAGCCCAGGGCCAGCTGCGAAATGGTTGACTTCTTGGTCATGTGATAAATGATGGGGGCGGGGGATGAAATGAAAAGAACCTATGGGGGTTAGGCCGCCGTTGGCAATTTAGGGGCCAATCTACGCACCAGTAGCGGCATCCGGTACCCATTGCTCGTTCACGCCGGCAATAAAGTCCAGCACATCCTCCCGGCCCAGGCCGGTTTCGGCCGAAGTCAGGAAGTAGCGCGGCAGCTCGTCCCAGATTTCGCTCATCTTGCGCAGGTAGTCCGTCACCAGGGCTTTGGTTTGCGCCGTCGACTGTTTATCGGCTTTGGTGAAAATCATAATGAACGGAATGCCTTCCTCGCCCAATTTTTCCATAAATTCCAAATCGGCGGCCTGCGGCGAATGGCGCGAGTCGATGAGCACGCACACGCACATCAGATTGGCGCGGTTGCGCAGATAAAAATTAATCATGCGTGCCCACTCTGCCCGGGAGGTTTTGCTCACTTTCGCATAGCCATACCCCGGCAAGTCCACTAAGTACCAATTGTCGTTGATAACGAAATGGTTAATTAATTGGGTCTTACCCGGCGACGCCGACGTTTTAGCCAGCCCGTTGCGGCCCGTGAGCATGTTAATGAGCGATGATTTGCCCACGTTGGAGCGGCCGATAAATGCGTACTCGGGCAGGGTAGGAGCAGGACACAAATCGGCCCGGGAATTACTGGTTAGGAAACGAGCGTCGCGAATAAGCATGGATAATCAAGGAAATAGCAGGGTTTTACGGAGCCCAAAATTACGTTGTAAACCCAGCGGCGGGCACATAAATAAAAACTGGGGAATGAGAGGCTATTTCAATACTGCTTCTATATTTGCGGGGCATGCCTGCCATTCCAGCGGGCCGCTGCCGCCGAACTCGACCGCAGTAGAATGGCCGAAATCCTGCCCAAAAACAGTTTGCCCACGCAAACAGCCTACCTTTGCCCGCCATCGGCCTGCCCTTGGCGGGGTTTTTTGTGGGGTGCCAGTACCGGTCAGACGGTTACCTTCTGCGCAAATGGGCATTAAAGTCTAACCCTGCCTCAAATTTTCAGTATAAGCCCAAAATACCGCGCCGCTTCTGCAAGAATCGCGGCGCCCCTTGCTACAAAACTCCCTTCAGAAATTCTTTTTTCTCAAATCACTCCTCCAATGGACAACTTATCCAGAAGGTTACTGCAAGCGTCGTGCGCCGTTGCCCTCACCGCCGCAATGGCTACCCCGGCCGATGCGCAAAGCACGCGTAAGGACCTCAAGACCGGCAACAAGTTCTTCGAGCAGGAAAATTATCGTGCTGCCATTCCGTATTACGAAAAGGTATTGGCAAAAGACCCGAACAATGCCAAAGCGCTGTTCAACGCCGGTATTTCCTATATGTCGTTTGACAAGGAAAAGGCCAGCGACTACATCTACAAGGCGCAAAAGCTGAAGCCGAAAGTGGCGAAGGACGTGGAATACTGGCTCGGCCGGGTTGACCACCTCAACTACAACTTCGACGAAGCGGTGGCCCACTTCCAGGCCTACAACGCGACCCTGAAAAAGAACGACGCCCGCAAAGAAGAGCTAGCGCAGCTGATTCAGCACAGCAAAAATGCCAAGGTGCAGTTCAATACGCCCAAGGACATTTTTGTGAAAAACCTGGGCCCCACCATCAACACGCAATACTCGGAGCACAGCCCGGTTATTTCGTCTGATGACAAAATCCTCATCTTCACCTCGCGTGGTGAGGACGTAACCGGTGCTTCGGGCAAGCCCAGCGACAAGAAAAACAAAGCCATTGCCGCCGACGGCGAATACTTCGAGGACATCTTCGAAGCCACCCGTCTGGACGAAGAGAACTGGCAGAAGCCCCGCTCGTTGAGCGGCGTGCTGAACGGCAAAGGACACGATGCCTCTATCCAACTCTTCGACAACGACACCAAGCTGTTGATGTACCGCAACGACAACAACGGTGACATTTTCGTGTCGGACAAGTCGGGCAGCGACTGGACGGCCCCCAAGCCGCTGGATAGCAATATCAACTCGAAAGCCTACGAAGGTGATGCTTACATCACGCCGGACGGCCTCTCGATTATTTTTGCCACCGGCAAGTACTCGGAGGACGGCACCTTGGACTTGTACCAGTCGACTCGGGTATCGGGCGGTGATTTTGGTCCGCCCAAGTCGCTTGGTTCAAACATCAACACCAAGTACGACGACGACAGCCCCTACCTGAGCAAGGACGGCAAGACGCTGTACTTCTCGTCGCGCGGCCACAACACGATGGGCGGCTACGACATTTTCAAGTCGGAGTGGGACGAAGCTGGTCGCAAGTGGGGCCCGGCCGTGAACATGGGCTACCCCATCAACACGCCGGATGATGACTCCTACTACCGTCTGAGCCCCGATGGCTCGTACGCTTATCTGAGCTCGTACCGCATTGGCGGCTACGGTGAGAAGGACATCTACACCATCAACTACATCAAGAACGCCAACATTGTTGGTAAGGTGTTTTCGAAGCGCGACAGCACGTCGGTAGTGCCGGGCGTAGAGTTGGTGTTTACCGGGGCTACGGCCGATAAGTCGGCGCTGAGCTTCCGCGATATCAGCAAAGCCGATGGCTCTTACCAGGTGGCCGTGCTTTCGGGCCGTACCTACCAGGTGGCCGTGAGCAAGGACGGCAAGCCAATTGAAGTGCAGGAGTTCCCGGTGCCGGTGTCGACCAACGACTCGACGACCATCACCAAGAACTTCTACATCAACTTTGTTGATACGACTTATACTAATATTTTCAACTCGAAGAATATCTACTTCGATACCGACAAGTATAAGTTGCGTCCGGAGTCGATTACGACGCTGAACCAAATCAGCCAGATTCTGACGGCCAACCCCGGCATCAACATCTCGGTTGAAGGCCATTGCGACTCGCGCAACACCGACGAGTACAACATGGTACTTGGCCAGAACCGTGCTGAAGCAGCTTACAACTACCTGAAGAAGCAGGGCATTGCCGAAACCCGCATGACGACGGTAAGCTACGGCGAGCGCCGTCCGGCTGCGCCGAACGATTCGCCCGAGAACATGCAGCTCAACCGCCGCGACGAGTTCAAAGTGGTGCTGAAAGAGGGTGAAGCCATGCCCACGATTACCAACCCCGGCGCAAACGGTACGGGCATTTCGGGCTCGTCAACCACAACGACGACGACCACTTCGGCTCCGCTGGCTCCCGGCAAGAGCAAAGTGAAATTGAGCGACGGCACCAAGGTGAAAACCAAGGTAGACGAGGACTCGGACAAAGTGAAGGTGAAAACCAAAGGCCCCAGCGGCGATACCAAAACCACCACCAAAAACGGTGAGCTGGAAGGCAAAGCCAAGGACGCCAGCGGCGAAAAAACCAAAATCAAGGCCAAGAACTAAGTAGCGTTCTGCCTTGTAGTTAGGGGAGCGGGCCGGGCAAATTGTCCGGCCCGCTTTTTTTGGCACTGCTGCTCCCTGCCCGATTCTTTTGAACGAGTTCTCTAACAAACCAGCCGGCTCGGGCGTTGGAAAGACAATTTTCCTGCTTCGTTCCCGTTCTTTGCGCCCACCTATGGCCGTCGTACCTTATAAAGACAATTCCGCCGACAAGAAATCGCAGGTTGCCCAGATGTTTAATTCCATCGCGGGCAAGTACGATTTCCTCAACCACTTTCTCAGCGTGGGCACCGACATCTATTGGCGGCGCAAGGCAGTGGATGAGCTGAAGGCCCTGCGCCCGGCCCGCATCCTGGACATTGCCACCGGCACCGCCGATTTCGCCATTGAAACCCTGCGCACTGCCGCGCCCGATGCGCAGGTGACCGGGGTGGATATTTCGGAAGGCATGCTGGAGGTGGGACGCCGCAAGCTGGCTGCCAAAGGACTGGGCAACCGCATTCGACTGGAACTGGGCGACTCGGAAAACCTGCCCTTTGGCGATGGCGAGTTCGACGCGGTGACGGCTTCTTTTGGGGTGCGAAACTTTGCGCACCTGGAGGCGGGTTTGTCCGAAATGCGGCGCGTGCTGCGGCCAGGGGGCAAGCTGGTGATTCTCGAATTCAGCAAGCCCACGGCTTTCCCGCTCAAGCAAGCTTATAATTTCTATTTCCGCCGGGTGCTGCCGGTTTTTGGCAAGCTTATTTCCAAAGACCAGTCGGCCTATACCTACCTGCCTGCCTCGGTGCAAGCATTCCCCGACGGCCCCGATTTCCTGGCCATTTTGGCCAAAGTCGGCTTTAAAGAACCTGCATGGCAACCCCTCACTTTCGGTATCAGCTCCATTTACACGGCTCACAACTAAAGGGGCTGGCGCTGCTGTGTCTTCTCCTGTTGGTGCTGCCATTGGGCGCGGCGGCGCAGCGAAAATCCAGCTCGCGCGCCAACCGGGGCAAAAACGGCACGCTGAAGTCCATTACGGTGGACAACCTGCCCAATTATGACTTCCGGTGGTTTCATCCGGGCATGTACGTGAGCATTTCGGCGTCGCGGTTCACCATTGAGCAGTCGGCCAGCTACATTCAGAACCAGTACGTGACGGCCAATTCCATTTCCAGCCCTAGCCTCGGGGTGGGCTTTATTGGCGATGCGCGGCTGGGCGGGCCCCTGTCGCCATTCATTCTGCGGTTTTCGCCGGGGGTTAATTTCCTCACCCGGCGCGTGGAGTTCACCCCGCGCAACTACCATTCTCCAGATTCCATCGTGACGCAGGAGGTCACGTCCACGGTGGCGCAGTTTCCGCTGATGCTGAAATACCAATCGGACCGTCGGCGCAATACCCGCATGTACATGATAGCCGGCCTCAATCCGATTCTGACCGCGAGCAACCGCCGCAGCAACCCCAAGAGCAACCAGCTTCAGGCCCTGAACAGCGACCTGACCTTGGAATACGGCGTGGGCCTGGACCTTTTTTATCCGTTATTTAAGCTGGCCCCGGAGCTGCGCTTTTCGCACGGCCTTCGCAACCTGCTGGTGCCGCACAACGACGTGTTCAGCCAAAGCCTGCAAAGCATCAGCACCAATTCGGTAACGCTTTACCTCAATATTCAGAACTAGCATTGTTGTCAGTTGCTGGTTGTTAGTTGGCAGTACAGTTGCCGACAACTGCCTGACAACTGACAACCAGCAACTGACAACTACACTATGCGGACGGCATTTATTACAGGCGCTTCGTCGGGGATTGGGCGGGCTACGGCCGTTGCCCTGGCGGGCGCCGGGTTTCAACTGGTGGTGACCGGACGGCGGCGCGCACGGCTCGATGGGCTGGCGGCCGAACTGGCGCCGGTGCCGGTGCATGTGTTGGAGTTCGACGTGCGCGACCGTGCGGCCGTGGACGCGGCCGTGGCCACGTTGCCCGAGGCGTTGCGGGCGCCCGACGTGTTGGTAAATAACGCAGGGGGCGCCCACGGCCTGAGCCCCATTCAAACCGGCGACCCCGGCGACTGGGACCAGATGCTGGACGCCAACGTGCGCGGCCTGCTCAACGTGACGCAGGCTTTGCTGCCGGGCATGACGGCCCGCCAAACGGGTTTTATCCTGAATATTGGCTCCATTGCGGGGCAGGAAGCCTATGCCAACGGCAATGTGTACTGCGCCAGCAAAGCGGCCGTGCACATGCTCACCAAAACCATGCGGCTCGACCTGCTGCCCACCGGCGTGCGGGTGGCCGAAGTGAACCCCGGCGCGGTAGAAACCGAGTTTTCGCGCGTGCGCTTTAAGGGCGACGAGGCCCGGGCGGCGAAGGTGTATGAAGGATTTGAGCCGCTGAAGGCCGAGGACATTGCCGACGTAATTGTCTTTATGGTGACGCGGCCGCCTCATGTGACCATTGCCGAGGTATTGGTGCTGGCTGGGGCGCAGGGAGCCGCTACCACCATCGTGCGCAAGTAGCCCGTTGGGGAGCCGGGCCGCTGGCGCAAGGGCAGTACCAAGGAGAATGGTGCTGGCGCTTGGCCGGGCGACCGTCGGGTCAGGTGTCGGCCGAGGCGAGGCGCGCCAACACCTCCCGGTTTAGCTCGTGGCCGCCGGCGAAGGAGATGAGGACGGGAGAACCGCCGAACTGGTGAAGCAGCGCCTGTTGTTGGGCCGCTTTTTCGGCGGTGATGTACTCGTCTCGGCTGCCGACTACGAGGGCGAGGTTCAGCCCCTGCACGAGTTGCTGCGCGGCCATGGGTTCGATGTCTTCGGGAAAGCTGCCGGCCCAAAGGATGAGTTGGGCCGGACGGAACCACGCTTGCGCCAGCCAGCGGCTGACGGTGGCCGTGCCCTGCGAAAAGCCCAAGACCGTCACCTGCACCTCGGGCAGGCATTCGTTCAGTACTTTTTCGGCCAGTTGGTTCAGGAAGTTAACGTGGTCGGCGATTTCGTGCAGGCGGTCGTCGCGCGTCATCCAGCTGGCGCCTACGCGGCCGTCGTTGCCGCTGAGGTAGAAGCGGGAAAGACCTTCGGGCGCAACGATGACGGTGGCGGGGTCGGCAGCATGCAGGAACGCGAAATGCCAGATAAAGTAAGCGGCCAGCTGCCCATAGCCGTGGCAAACAAACCACACGCGTTTGGTGGCGGCGGATAAGTCGCCCAGCTGCTGGTAGCGGGCCGTGCGGCTAACGGTGAGGTGGTGTTCGGCCATGAGGCGGCGGGCTAAGCCGGCGGCAGGTCGTCGGCTGAAAAATGGAAGGGCATGAGCGCCGCCAGCGACTCGAAACGCATGATGGTGCCCGCGCGGCTGGGCAGCAGCAGCGGAATGGGCTGGCCCTGCCGGGCTTCGTATTCCAACATTACCTGGCGGCAGGCACCGCAGGGGAGCGCGGCACCAAAGTCGCCCGCGGCGGGCCGGGCAGCCACGGCCATGCCCACAATGGGCGCATGGCCGGGCAGGTTGGCGGCCAGGCCAAACAAAGCCGTGCGCTCGGCGCACAAGCCGGAGGGGTAAGCGGCGTTTTCCTGGTTGGTGCCCTTGAAAATAGTGCCATCGGCCAGCAGCAGGGCCGCCCCAACGTGGAAACCGGAATAGGGCGCGTAGGCGTGGGCCGTGGCCGCGCGGGCCGCCTGCCAGAGGGTCAGTTCAGCGGGCGTGAGGTCAGTGGCGTCGTCCAGTTCTTCGAAGGTGATGAGCTGCTGGCGGGAAATGCGGGCCATAAGGATGGGAATAGGGGCGGCGAAGATAGAAGAAAGTCTTCAGCCCTGAAGCCTTAGTGCCGTTGGGTAGGGAATTTGCTCGCTTTCTGAGGGCTATTTTGTAGTAACAGGCGGCGTTCCTGAAGCAGGAAAGTGAGCGGGCCGTTGGGGCTGATGAAGGGCAGCGTTTCGTAGGAAATGTCCGGCCGCGCCGGTCGTAGTTTGAGTTGCAGGTAAAATATAAAGATGGTTTGCTTATCCGGCACCAGCGCGCAAGGGCCCTGTTTCTGACCCCTTCTTCCTGAATTCCCCATATTTGCTTCATGACTTCCCGCCTTTTGCTCCTCGGGGCCGGCCGCTCGGCCTCGTCGCTCATCCAATACCTGCTGCGCCACGCGCCCACCGAACGGTGGTTTCTGACCGTGGCCGACGTGAACCCGGCCCACTTGGTGCCGGTACTCGCCGCGCACACCGAATACGCCCGCGCCATACCCGTGGACCTGGCCAATGATGCGCTGCTGGAAGAGCTGGTAGCCCAGGCCGACGTAGTGATTTCGATGCTGCCCGCCATGCTCCATCCGGTGGTGGCACGGGCCTGCGTGCGCCACGGCCGCCACTTGGCCACGGCCAGCTACGTGGGTCCGGAAATCCGCGAGCTGCACGGGGAGGCGCTGGCGGCCGGCGTGACGCTGCTCATGGAATGCGGGCTGGACCCCGGCCTCGACCACATGTCGGCTATGCGGGCCATTGCGCACATTCGGGCGCGGGGCGGGCGCATCACCAGTTTCAAGAGCTACTGCGGCGGCCTGCTGGCCCCGGCGGCCGAAGGCGATAATCCCTGGAAATACAAGTTCACCTGGAACCCGCGCAACGTGGTGCTGGCCGGCCAGAGCACGGCCAAGTTTCTCGAAAACGGGCACCTGCGCTTCATTCCCTACCAGCAGCTTTTCTGCCGGACCGAAACCCTGACCGTGCCCGACTACGGCGAGTTTGAGGGCTATGCCAACCGCGACTCGCTGAGCTACCGCGCGCCGTACGGGCTGGAAGAGATTCCGACCATGCTGCGGGGCACGCTGCGCCGGCCGGGCTACAGCGCGGCCTGGCACGCATTGGTGCGCCTCGGGCTGACCGACGACGGCGTGAACCTGGACAACCCCGAAACCATGACCTGGGCCGAGCTGGTAGAAGCTTACCTGCCCACTTCGCTCATTCCGCACCTCGATTTGTCGCAGCGCGTGGCCACCTACCTCGGCCTGAACCCGGTGGGCGACGAAATCGGCCTCCTCAACTGGCTGGGCCTGTTTTCGGATAAACGGGTGGGCCACGCCCACGCCACGCCCGCCCAGCTGCTGGAACGTCTGCTGGCCGAAAAGTGGCAGCTGCAACCCCACGACCACGACCTGATTGTGATGCAGCACCTGTTCGAATACGAGCTGAATGGCACCACGCACCGCCTCACGTCCTCGCTGGCCGTGGAGGGCGACGACGCCACCCACACCGGCATGGCCAAAACCGTGGGCCTGCCGCTGGGCATGGCCGTGCGGCGGCTGGTGCGCGGCGAAGTGGCGGCGCACGGCGTGGTCATTCCGGTGCTGCCCGAGCTATACGAGCCCATTCTGGACGAGCTGGCGGCGGAGTACGGGATTCGATTCAGCGAGGAGTAAGGCCCTCCGAACACCCCAACTGCTCGTTGCAAGGACAGCTGGGGGCGTTGCAACGACCGCCACTGCCCTTGCAGCGACTTCATCCGCCTTTCCCACCACCCAAACGGCCCTTCCAGCGACCCATCTGGTCGTCGGAAGGGCCGTTTGGGTCCTTCGAAGCACCGGAAGTGCCTTAGGGTTTCTTCGCGGCGGCGTCCTTGCGGGCCCCGGGGTGGGTGTAGGTGGGTGTAGTAGTCGTGCAGCTGGGCGCGCAGGGGCCCAGGTCGATGGTTTCGCCGTTGTCCTTTTCCACGTCTTCGTGGACGTGGCCGATGTCGTACATCATGTCGCTGCCCCGCACGTTGAGGGCGTTTTTGAGCTTGGTATCGGCCGTGGCCAGGTCGCCGCGCAGCTTGGCCAGGGCGCGGTAGTAGGCCAGCTTGTCGATGAGGCGCTGCGGGTCGAAGGCGCGGCGCATGACATCGGGGGCCGCAAGGGCCACTTCAATGGCCTTATCGGCCAGGGGCAGGCGCTCCGGGATGATGGTGGCCGAGGTCAGCACGTCGGGCTCCAGGTTGGGGATGAAGTGCAGTGACTCGGCCAGGTCGGCGCTGGCTTTTTGGGCTTTCTGCAAAGCAGCCGCGTCCACGGCGGCGGGGTAGTTGGTGTCTTTGGGCATGGGAGTGGGGGTTGGGTAAAAGATGGAAGATGGTTGGCAGACGAGAGACAGCTATTCCACCACAAGGCGCTTCCCCAGCGGACCCTGCCCGGTGGCCAGCTGCACGAGGTAGAGGCCGGCGGGCGGGCAGCGTGGCCAAATCCAGCGTTAGCTGGGCATCGGCACGGGCGGCGGGCGGGCACAGTAGCGCGGAGCATCACCTGGCCCACGGCGTTCAGCAGCTTCATTTCAGCGGCTTGTTGGAGCAGGTCGGCCGGCACGGCCAGCGTGGCGGTGCGGTGGGCGGGGTTCGGAAACAGGCCCACCGTGGCGGCCAGGGCCGTAGAGCGCGACGCCAGCAGGGTATGAAAGGCCGTTGTGTTGCTGGGCCCCGATGCCGTTCCGGCTCCGCAGTTCGTTAGCACTGTCACGGCGTACGCCGTGCCGGGTCGCAGGCCCGTGAGCAACAGGGGCGACGACGGGCCGCTCACCGCCACGGCCGCCCTGCCCGCCGTGGGCGTGGCCGTGGCGGTGTAGCTCACGGCCCCTGCCGGGCCGGTAAAGCGGGCGCTGGCTGACGTGCCGAGCACGCCCGTAACGGCCACCGCCGTGGGGGCAGTACAAGTTGCCACGGGGATCAAGGTCACGAAGCGCACCTCCGTATTCGTCGACAAGAGGCCCCCCGCGCAAGAGCTACCCAGGTACACGGTGTAGCCGGTGCCCGGTGCCCGGTGTCAGGCCGGTCAGGGCGAAGGGCAAAGTCGTCGGGGCCGGCAATACCTGCACGGGCGCGACGCCCGCTGGGGCCAGCAGCACATAGTAGCCCGTAGCCCCGGCCGGGGCCGTGAAGCTGATGGTAGCCGCTGTGGTACTGGCCGCTGCCGCTAGTGGGGCTGCAGCCTTCGCTTCGTGTCATGAGCAGGCAAGCTAGTCGGCTTGAGTGTTAGCAGCTGCTCCCTGAATTAGCCGACGGTTGAATCGGCTTCGGCCAATAGAACTGCCTCATCATAGCTGCTATCCGGCTGGCGTTACTTTGGGGCATAATACCACTTCGCGCCTGCCTGTTATTGGCCTGCCGCCTGCGGGGCAGACGTTCAACCGCGCGTACTCGCAGAGTCCACGCTACAGCGCCAGGTAAAACCCGCTTAGCAGCGCCCGAAACTCCGCCGAATATTCTCCCTCATCCGTGGCCGTCCGAATGCTCAGCTCCGTTTCCTGGGTAGCACCTGCTTCCCGCCGAAACCCGACGATGTGCCGCAGCGGCCGGCTGCCGGGCCGGTGCCGCACCAGCAGCCGCGTGGCCGGCTGCAGCCCCGTTGCTGCCGCCACTCGCTCAAACGCCTGCATCTCCGGCGGCGGCAGTAGCACCGTCAGCAGGCCATCGGCCAGCAAAAAATCCGCTGCGAAATCGGCCAGCGCGTCAAACGAAAGCGTATCGGCTGCCTCGTGCCGGGCGGTGGTGCGCGCCGCGTCGGGCGAGCGCAGCGACTGCCGGAAGAAGGGTGGGTTGCAGATAATGTGGCTGAACGGCGCCGGCCGAGTGGCCGCGTATTCTGCCAAACTCAGGCTGTGGATACAAATGCGCCCGGCCCACGGGCTAGCGGCCGCATTGGCCGTTGCTTGAACTGAGGCAGCCGCATCAATCTCCACCGCTTCAATATCGACCGTGGCGTGGCGCTGGGCGGCCATGAGAGCCAGCAGTCCGGTGCCGGTACCAATGTCAAGCAGGCGCGTGGCGCCGGTGAGGTCGGCCGCCGCGCCCAGCAGGCAGGCGTCGGTGCTCACCTTCATGGCGCAATCGGCCTGCTCGATGCGGAACTGCTGGAACTGGAAGTAGTCGTTGGGCATAGCAGGACGAGTACCGCGAAATTTTATTTCGCGGCGAGCGCAGCGAGCTTGGGGGGGGGGATGTTCAGGGGCAACTCACTCGCTGCGCTTGTCGCGAAATAAAATTTCGCGGTACTCGTGCTAGTGTGCGGCAATGGCTTCATACCCCTCGTCCACCAGCAAGCCCTTGCCGAGTGCGCTTTGCACGGCCAGCACGTCGCAGCGCTCGTTTTCGGCGTGGCCGGCGTGGCCTTTTATCCAGTGGAAGGTGACCTTGCGCTGCTGGTAGACGCGCAGGAAGCGGCGCCACAAATCCTCGTTGGCCTTTTTGCCGAAATCGGATTTGGCAGCCCAGCCGAAGACCCATTTTTTCTCCACGGCGTCGACCACGTATTTGGAATCGGAAACGACGCGGATGGGCAGCTCGGGGCGCGTCACGGCCTCCAGGCCGACTATCACGGCCAGCAGCTCCATGCGGTTGTTGGTAGTGAGGCGGAAGCCCTGGGTCAGCTCTTTTTCGTGGGGGCCGTAGCGCAGAATGGCGCCGTAGCCGCCGGGGCCGGGGTTGCCGCGGGCCGAGCCGTCGGTGAATAAATGAATCATGGCTTTTTTTGGTAATGGACGGTCATGCTGAGCTTGTCGAAGCATCTCTACCGCAAGAGTAATTTGGTTTACTGCTGCGGTAGAGATGCTTCGACAAGCTCAGCATGACGTTCTATTTGCCCTAATTAGGGTATTCCTTCACGAAAAACTGCACCAGCGCTTCCATGGCCGCATCGGGCACGGCGGGGAAGTTGGCGATGCGGATGGTGGTGTTTTTGAGCGGGCCGTAGCCGCTGCCCAGCTGCAGGCCGGCTTCCTTGGCTTTGCCTTTGATTTCTTCAATCAAAGCAGCGTCGCCGCGCAGGCCGATGACGGTGGTGGAGCGGGTTTCGTAGTTGCTGATGAGGGGCGAGAGGGGCGTGGCCTGCTCGAAAAACGCGTACAGCTTCTCGGCGCGGTCTACGAGGTGCTGGTGCACGTTTTTGATGGGCTCGCGGTCGGCCAGCACGCGGCTCATGAGGTAGATGCCCAGCACGTTGGGCGTATAGTTGGTTTGGTAGTTCAGCATCTGGGCCAGCATGGCGGGCAGGGCGTTGTAGTGGGCGCGGTCGTTCACGGCCTTGGCTTGGGCCACCGCTCTGGGCGACAAAATCATCACGCCCAGCCCGGCGGGCAGCCCGAAGCATTTCTGCACCGAGCCGTACCAGATGTCGGCCTTGATGTATTTCAGGTTCAGGCCGGCCAGCGAGCTGGTGGCGTCCACAGCCAGCAGGGCGCCGCCGAGGCGGTTGTAGAGGTTCAGGACGAAGCCTTCGCGCAGTTGGGTGGCGGTGCTGGTTTCGTTTTGGGTGATGCAGACGAGGTCCGTGTCGTCGGGGGCAAAGGGCAGGCTGGCCACGTCGGGCACTTCATCGAGCCCAAACTTCAGGCCCGTGCTGGCCGGCCGAATGGCTTGGGCATACTTGAACCACTTCTCGCCAAAATCGCCGTTGTAGAGGTGAAACGAGCGGCGTGGCGTGAGGCTCTGGGCCAGAATTTCCCAGCACTCGGTGGCCGAGCCGGTGAAGAGCACCGTGTAGTCCTGCGGCACGTTGAGCTTGGCTTTGAGGTCGGTCACGGTCTGGCGCACCAGGCCGATAACCTTTTCGGAGCGGTGCCCGGCCGAGAGCCAGTCCTGGTCAAAGGCATCGGTGAGGTACTGGCGCACGGCCGGGTAAACGGCCGAAGGCCCGGGATTGAAGGTATACATAGGTCTGAACCGCGGATTCAGCGGATTTTTCGGATTTCACGGATTTTGGAGGCGACCCTTCGCCCACCAAGACAACTGCCCCGGCCTTTAACGAGGGCACTTGCAAAACCGTGTAGCCGGCTGGAAAGGTCGCCGCTCACAAAGGTCGCAGACAACGACCTACAAAATCCGTGAAATCCGAAAAATCCGCTGAATCCGCGGTACAGACTAGACCCGGAAACCCACCCGCTTGGGCGTCTGGTTGATGAACCACTGCAGGGCCAGCCGGTAGCTTTCAAGTCCGAAACCGCTGATGCTGCCCGCACAGTGCCGGCCGAAGAGGCTTTTCTGGCGGAACTCCTCGCGGGCGTGCAGGTTGCTGAGGTGCACCTCCACCACGGGCGTGCTGATGGCGGCCACGGCATCGGCCAAGGCCACGCTGGTGTGGGTGAGGCCGCCGGCGTTGAGCACGATGCCGTGGTGCGTGAAGCCGACCTCGTGCAGCTTGTCGAGAATAACCCCTTCGTGGTTGCTCTGGAACTGCGTGAGCTTCAGTTGCGGGAAGGTTTCTTCCAACTCGGGGAAGAAGTCTTCGAACGAGCGGTTGCCGTAGATGCCGGGCTCGCGCCGGCCCAGCAGGTTGAGGTTGGGGCCGTTGATTATCAGAATTTCCATGGTGGAGAGTGTGCTTGCGGGGAATAAAACGACTCCAAAGAACGTCATGCTGAGCGAAGCGCAGCGGAGTCGATGCATCTCTGCCGTGCAGGTAATTCTGTTGTCCCCACGAAGCGGGAGAGATGCTTCGACTCCGCTCCGCAGGACGTTCCGGTGCGTTCTTTGGGGTGTTTAAACCACTGCAACCATGACCTGGCCCCAGGCAATCAAACAATTCGACGGCTACCTGCGCCTCGAAAAATCCCTCTCGCCCAACTCCGTGGAGGCTTACGTGCGCGACATCGGCAAGCTCCAGCAGTTCCTCCTCATTCAGCGGCTGCACGTCGGCCCCACGCAGGTGAGCACCGACGTGCTGCGCGAATTTCTGGCCACCCTGCAAGGACTGGGCCTGAGCGCCACCTCGCAAGCCCGCACGCTCTCCGGCCTGAAAGCGTTTTTCAGCTTCCTCATCATGGAAGACTTGCTGAAGCTTGACCCCACCGACACCCTCGAAGCCCCCAAAACCGGCCGCCACCTGCCCGATACCCTCAGCTACCCCGAAGTAGAGCAACTGCTCGGAGCCATCGACATGAGCACCGACGACGGCCTGCGCGCCCGCGCCCTGCTCGAAGTCCTTTATTCCTCCGGCCTGCGCGTGAGCGAATTGTGCGACCTGCGCCTGAGCAACATCTACACCGACGAAGGCTTTATGAAAGTGGTGGGCAAAGGCAACAAGGAGCGCCTCGTGCCCGTGGGCCGCGAAGCCCTCAAGCACCTCAACTTCTACCTCAGCGGCGTGCGCGGCCACCTCGACATCAAAAGCGGCGCCGAAGACTTTGTGTTTCTGAGCAAGAACGGCCGGCCGCTGTCGCGCATCACCGTCTTCACCACCCTCAAGAAACTGGCCGAGCAGGCGGGCCTGCGCAAAACCATCAGCCCGCACACGCTGCGGCATTCCTTCGCCACGCATCTCATTGAAGGCGGGGCCGACCTCCGCGCTGTGCAGGAAATGCTGGGCCACGCCAGCATCACCACCACGGAAATTTACACGCACCTAGATAGGGACTTCCTGCGGCAGGTCATCACCGAGTTTCACCCGCGCAGCTAGGGGAGGAGGGGATGCTGGTGTGGGCGGTACTGTCATCCTGAGCGCAGCGAAGGACCTTACCAACCCTGAATGACACGTAGCACCTTCGGTTACGGTAAAACACCCGGAAGTGAGAAGGTCCTTCGCTGCGCTCAGGATGACAGACGGGCCTTCTGTATTCTTCGCCGTCGTTTCCCACCTGCCTTGTGTAAATTTGACCTTTCTGTATTCGTCGAATGGCCGATAATCGTTATAAAACCCCTCCGCCCGGCACCTCGGCCAACCGCCCCGCCGACCCCCGGCCCTCGCGGCGCAACGAGCCGCGTCCCAATGGCCCGGTCCCGGAGCCGGCGCCCGCCCGTCCGGAGCCCCGGCCCGCCGCCGCCAATGTGCCCAAGGCGGCGCGTTACGCTACCGCGCCCAAGCCCGAAGCGCCCCGCGCCCCGCGCGGGCCCGTGCCCGGCGCGGGCAAGCTGCTGGGCCTGCTGCGCGACCGCCGCTTTCACTTGTTCGTTGGCTTCGGGCTGCTCCTGGGCAGCCTCTACCTCACCATTGCCTTTACTTCGTTCCTGTTTACGGGCCACGCCGACCAGAGCGTGGTGGCGGCCATGGGTACCATTCCCGTGCGGGAGGCCGGGCAGGAATCCGGCAACTGGCTGGGCCTGCTGGGCGCCTGGGCCGCGCAGCTGTTTATTTATAAGCTGTTCGGTATTGCGGCGTTTGCGCTCATTCCCATCGTATTTTTCCTGGGGTATAAAATTGTGTTCCGCACCGCCACGGTGTCGGTGAGCTACGTGATGGCCCTGGGCCTGTTCACCATGGCTTGGCTGAGTTTGCTGCTGGGCTATGTGGTGGTGACGCTGGCCACGCCCGGCGCCGACCCCGTGCTGGCGCACCGCCTCGATTTCCTGTGCGGCGGCGTGGGGTTCGAGGCTGCCTCCTGGCTCGACAGCCTCATTGGCTGGGGCACGGTGCTGCTATTGGCTTTTGCCTTGATTTCGTTTGTGGTGTTCTTTTTCAACGTCACCAGCCTCAACCTGGGCCGCTTCCGTCGCCTCAGCACCGAAGACGACCCTGAAGAAGACGCCGAGCTGGAAGCCGAAATTGCGGCCGAACAAGCTGCCTCCGAGCAAGCCGCCGCTCCCGTTGCCGTGGCTGCTTCTGCTAAAGTGCGCCCAGCCGTGCCCGAAGCCGCTGCTGCTTCGGCTGCTACGGTTGCCGCCGGGGGAGCTCAGGCCGCCGGCTTGCCCTTGCGGCTCGACGGCGACGTGCCCGAAGAACCCGCCGCCCCGCAGGAATTTGAGCCCGCTCCCCGCCTCGGCGCGGGCGTGGCCCTGAGCGTTGCCAGCGCAGCAGTGGCACCCGCTGCTACTGCCCTGACCTCGGCCGCGGCCCTTGTGCCTGCGGTGGCTTCGGGCCCGGCGTTTTCTATTGAAATGCCTGCGCCGGAACCGGAAGGCCCCTTGGCTTCTAGTGTACCCGCGTCGACTATTCCTACGCCGCTTTCGCTGGCCGACTTGGCCGATGGCGACGCGCCACTACCAGTAGCCAAGTCTGTCAGTCCGCCAGTCCCGCGCCCCCTCGAAATCACCGTGCCCGGCCGCGACGACCTGGACCCCAACGCCGGAGCCGACATTGCCGCCGTGGTGGACGAAGACGAGGACGCCGACGCCATGCCGCCCGGCAATTACGACCCCACGCTGGAGCTTTCCCGCTTCCAGTTCCCCACCCTGGAGCTGCTCAACGACTACGGCGTGGCCAAAGCCCAGGTGACCAAGGAGGAGCTGGAGGCCAACAAGGACCGCATTGTGGAGACGCTGGGCCACTACAACATCGGCATTGCCAGCATCAAGGCCACCATCGGGCCCACGGTTACGCTCTATGAAATCGTGCCCGAAGTAGGGGTGCGTATTGCCAAAATCAAGAGCCTGGAAGATGACATTGCGCTGAGCCTGGCGGCCTTGGGTATTCGCATCATTGCGCCCATTCCGGGCAAAGGCACCATCGGCATCGAGGTGCCGAACACCAAAAAGGAAATGGTGAGCATCCGCTCGGTGCTGGGCTCGGAAAAGTTTGCCCGCTCGGAAATGGACCTGCCCATTGCCTTCGGCCGCACCATCACCAACGAGGTGTTCGTGGCCGATTTGGCCAAGATGCCCCACTTGCTAATGGCCGGAGCCACGGGCCAGGGCAAGTCGGTGGGCCTGAACGTGATTCTGGCCTCGCTGCTCTACAAGCGCCACCCAGCGCAGCTGAAATTTGTGCTCGTTGACCCCAAGAAGGTGGAATTGAGCATCTTCAACAAGATTGAGCGCCACTACCTGGCCAAGCTGCCCGACACCGACGAAGCCATCATCACCGACACCAAGAAGGTGGTGAACACGCTCAACTCGTTGTGCATGGAGATGGACCGGCGCTACGACTTGCTCAAGGAAGCCGGCTGCCGCAACCTGAAGGAGTACAACGCCAAGTTCATCGAGCGCCGCCTCAACCCCAAGAAAGGCCACCGCTTCCTGCCCTTCATCGTGCTGGTGATTGACGAGCTGGCTGATTTGATGATGACGGCCGGTAAAGAGGTAGAAACGCCCATTGCGCGCCTCGCGCAGCTGGCCCGCGCCATCGGCATCCACCTCATCGTAGCCACCCAGCGCCCGTCGGTGAACGTCATCACCGGCATCATCAAGGCCAACTTCCCCTGCCGCATCTCCTTCAAGGTGACGAGCAAAATCGACTCGCGCACCATCCTCGACACCGGCGGCGCCGACCAGCTCATCGGGCAGGGCGACATGCTGTTTTCGGCCGGTTCCGACCTGATTCGGGTGCAGTGCGCCTTCATCGACACGCCCGAGGTCGACCGCGTCTGCGACTTCATCGGCGAGCAACAGGGCTACTCCGACGCCTACCTGCTGCCCGAAGTGGCTGGCGCCGACGGCGACGGCGGGGGCAACGAGGAAATGGACCCCTCCGAGCGCGACTCCATGTTTGAAGAGGCCGCCCGCTGCATCGTGCTGCACCAGCAGGGCAGCACTTCGCTCCTGCAACGCAAGCTCAAGCTCGGCTACAATCGCGCCGGGCGCCTCATCGACCAGCTCCAGCACGCCGGCATCGTGGGCCCGTTCGAGGGCAGCAAGGCCCGCGACGTGCTCATTCCAGATGAATATCAACTGGAGCAATTGCTTAACAGCATGAAGTAGCGCCGCCGGGCGGAGTACCGCGAAATAAAATTTCGCGGTACTCCGCCTGACGCACTTTTTTCTCTTCATTGATGCTTCATTGGCATTTTGGCCGGACGTTTGTTAAACAGAATCCGTATCAGGCATTCCAAGCCCTGCACAAGCGCTTTTTGACCCTTCTCCTTATAATGAAAAAATCCTTCTCTTTCCTGTTGCTCGCGGCTACGTTCGCATTGCCCGCTGCCGCCCAGCAGGACCCCAAAGCCGGCAAGATTCTGGACCAGATGAGTGCCAAATACCAGGCACTGAAAGCGTTTCAGGCCACATTTACCCAGACGCTGGAAAACCCCAGCGCCAAGGTAAAGCAGAACATCAACGGCGACATTGTGGTGAGCGGCCAGAAATTCCGCCTCAAAATCAGTGGCCAGGAAGTCATCAACGACGGCAAAACCACCTGGACTTACCTGAAGAACGAAAACGAGGTAAACATCTCGGATTCGGACCCCGATTCGCAGGAAATGTCGCCCTCCCAGATTTATACCATGTATAAAAAGGGCTACAAGTACACCTACGTGCAGCAAGTGACGGAAGGCGGCGAGCCGCTGGATGTGATTGAACTGGCCCCTGAAAACCGTCAGAATGACGTGTTTAAAGTGCGCCTGAAAGTGCGCAAGAAGGATGCGTCGGTGAAAAGCTGGCAGATGTTCAAAAAGAACGGCAACCAGTATACTTTCCTCATCAAGAAATTCCAGCCCAACCCACCCACCGATGCCGGCACCTTCGCCTTCGACAAGGCCAAGTACAAGAACGTGAAGGTGGTGGATTTGCGGTAATCGATTAGTTGTCAGTTTTTAGTTGTCGGTTGTCAGGCCGATAATTTTGGCGGTCCGCTTCGAAAGTTGCGGGCCGCTTTTCTTTAGCGCTCAGCCATTGGTCGGCCCTAACAACGGACAACTACCAACTGACAACTAATTTGCGGCCATGCGCGAAGATTTTCTCCATTACGTCTGGCAGCACCAGTACTTTGACAAGGCCGACCTGCGCACGACGGCAGGAGAGGAAATCCAGGTGTTGAAGCCGGGCCACCGTAATGCCGACGCCGGCCCCGATTTCCTCGATGCGCGCCTGCGCCTGGGCGAAGTGGAGTGGAACGGCGCGGTAGAGATTCACCTTCGCGCCTCCGACTGGGCGCGCCACAACCACCAGACCGACCCTAAGTACGACCAGGTAATCCTGCACGTAGTGGGCCATTTCGACGCCGACGTGTTTCGCACCAACGGCAGCCAGATTCCGGCCTTGGCGTTGCAAAACCGTGTACCGCCCGAGCTGTTGGCGCGGTATCAGGCGCTGGCCGACGCTCCGGCCGCCGCGCCGCTGCCCTGCGCGCCGTTGCTGAACCTGGTACCCGAAATCACGAGAACCATGATGACCGAACGCGCCCTGCTGGAGCGAGTCGAGCGCAAGGCTGATGCCATTACAGACCTGCACCACACGCTGGGGCAGGACTGGGAGGCCACCACGTACCACGCTTTGATGGCTGCGTTTGGCTTCCAAAAGAACAGCGAACCCCTGGCCCGCCTCGCCAAAGCCCTGCCGCTGGCGGTGTTGCGCCGCCACCGCCACAACGTGCGCCAACTCGAAGCGCTGCTATTCGGGCAAGCAGGTTTCCTGGCTGATAATGAGGAAACCAGTGAGGATGAGTACATCCAGGACTTGAAGCGCGAGCACGAATTCTTGCAACACAAATACAGCCTTGGCGCGGCCGCTTTGGCCGTGCACGACTGGAACTACCTGCGCCTGCGGCCCGCCAATTTTCCGCCCGTGCGGCTGGGGCAACTGACGGGCCTGCTACACGCCCGTCCGGCGCTGTTCGATGCGCTGCTCACGGCACAAAATGTAGCCGCCCTGATGGCTTTTTTTCAAACGCCCACGCCCGAGTACTGGCGCACGCATTACCGGCCGGGCCGGGCCGGCAAGGTGCCCAGCCTGGGCAAAGCCAGCATCGACCTGCTCATCACCAACGTGGTGGTACCGTTGCGCGTGGCCTATGCCCGCCACCTGGGCGAGCCTGCGCTGGTGGAAAGCAGCGTGGCGTTGCTGAGCGAATTGCCCGCCGAGCACAACCAATTCACGGACGTGTACGAAGCCCTTGGCTTTGCGCACCGCACGGCGGCCGACTCGCAAGGCCTGCTGGCGCTGCACAAAAACTATTGCACCCCGCGCCGCTGCCTGCACTGCGCCATTGGCAGCCGGCTGGTGCAGCAGCCCCGCGTAGCCCGATGAAAATAGCGTTGGCAATTTTACTGAACGCGGCATTCCTGGCCTGGGTGCTGCCGTGGGTACGGCGGCAGTGGCAGCAAGCGGCGCCGCTGGGCCGGGCCGCGTTTGCGGTGGGGCTGGGCGGACGCTTAGCGCTGGGCCTGTGGGCGGCGCGGCACTTGTTGTACGATGCGCACATCATGAGCTTATACAGCCGGCAGCTCACCGCCCAGCTCTGGGCCGACCCTGCGGCGGCGTGGCAGGCATTGGTGGGCAACGAGATGCACGCCGGCGGCTACCACATGATATTTCATGGGCTGTCGAACACGTTTTTCTTTACCAAAATCCTGGGTTTGCTAAACCTGGCTTCGCTGAGTACCGACTGGCCAAACTCGGTGTATTTGTCGGTGTTCAGCTTCGCCGGGTGTTGGCAGTTGGCCCGGGCCGTGGCCCGCACGCTGCCCCAAACGCCCGCCTGGGCGCCCATCCTGGCCTTCGTGGTGTGGCCCACGGCCATCTTGTGGACGTCGGGGGTGACCAAGGAATCGGTGGTGGTGAGCAGCGGGGCCTGGCTGCTAGCCATGGCCGTGCAGCTGATTTACGGGCCGGCTGTGCGCAGCAAATGGCAGCGGGTAGGGCAGGGGGCGGCCATGCTGGCGCTGGCCCTCCTGCATTTCAACATGCGCTATTTTTTTGCCGTAGCGCTTATCGGGGCCCTTGTGGCGCTGGGCGTGGTGCGGCTGTTGCAGCCGCTGGGGTGGGCGCGTAGCCGTTGGGCACAGGCCGTGCTGATGTTGGCCGTGTTGAGCGGGGGCGCGTGGCTGGCGGCCGAAGTCAGCGTGGCGTTTCGGCTGAATAAATTTGTAAACCAGGTCAGCCGCATCTACACGCAAGACCTGGAAGCCTCGGCCGGCAAGCCGCATTTTGAATACCCTGATATGCAGCCCACGCTCGAAAGCATCGTGCGGCACGTGCCCCAGGCCATTGCCAACGTCATCACGCGCCCGTGGCTGGGCGAATCCGGCGAGCTGCGCTACGTGGCCGCCGGCCTCGAAAACCTGGTGCTGCTGCTGCTGCTGGCCGTGGCGCTGCTGGCCGTGTGGCGCGGCAAAGCGGGCCGGCTGCCGTTTGGGCTGGTGCTCGCCCTCCTGATTCAGTGCGCCGTAGTGGCCGCGTTGATTGGGTTGAGCACGCCCAACCTGGGCTCGCTGCACCGCTACCGCAGTGGAATGCTGCCGTATCTGCTGCTGCTGCTGCTGCAAAACGGCTATGCGGTGGCCGCCATGCGCCGCCTGGGCCTGCGCAACGAAACGGCTTGGCCGCCGCGCGCTGTTGCTCCCTGAAAACAGCCCCCTGCGCCCGGCGTTGTACCTTTGCAATTCCGGAGGGAGCGTCGGCGACTTGTTGCTGCCGGCCTGCTCCATTTCCGACACCCGCTTCCCTATTCATGGAAAACCCCGTTATCATTCTTGGTGCCCAAACGGTGGGCACCGCCGCACTCGATGCTTTTCTCTCCAACGACGTGGTGGTGTACTGCCTGCTCGACGACGATAAAAAGCTACAGGGCACCGAACTGCTTGATGTGCCCGTGATGGGCAACACCGACGACGGCGAGCTGCTGAAGCTGCTGGGCAAAAAGTGCGAAGTATTCGTGGCCACCGAGGACACGGCCAGCCGCCGCAGCCTGACCCAAATGCTGCGCACCGAGTACGAAGCTGTCCCGGTCAACGCTATTCATGAGCGCGCCAGCGTATCGGGCCACGCCACGTTGGGCCACGGCAACTACGTGGGTCCCAATGCCGTGGTGGCCGCCACTGCCACCCTCGGCGACGGTTGCCTGGTGGGCGCCAACGCCGTGGTGGAAGCCCGCGCCACCGTAGGCAACTTTGCCCAGCTGGGCAGCGGCGCCCTGCTCGGGGCCGACGTGCAAGTAGGTGAGTTGGCCTTCGTGGGGGCCGGTGTCGTGGTAGTGGCCGGTATCAAAATTGGCGAAAAGGCCCGCATCGGGGCAGGCTCCGTGGTGGTGGCCGACGTGCCAAACGGCCAAACCGTATTTGGCAACCCGGCAGTTAAAGTTTAAATTTTAGTTGTCAGTTGCTTGTTGCTAGTTGTCAGATTTATGAACAAACTGATGAAGCTGTTTAAAAAGTGTCCAGAAGTAAGCAGAACGTCATGCTGAGCTTGTCGAAGCATCTCCCTAGCTTCATCTACACCATCCAACGAAGCGGGAGAGATGCTTCGACAAGCTCAGCATGACGTTATGGACTTTCTAAACAGCTTCGATAGCTAGCCAACAACTGACAACAAGCAACTGACAACTATGAACTACCAGGTACTTCTTTATTACTGCTACACGCCGCTCGACAACCCGGAGCAGTTCCGCGACGAGCACCACCGCCTGTGCCTTGCGCTGGACTTGCGCGGCCGCATCATCGTAGCCGCCGAAGGCCTGAATGGCACCGTGTCAGGCACCCAGGAAAGCTGCGCCCGCTACATGGAAGCCGTGAAGGCCGACCCGCGCTTTGCCGCGTTAGAATTCAAGGTTGACAACGTGGCCGCTCACACCTTCCAAAAGCTGCACGTGCGCGTGAAGCCCGAGATTGTGCACAGCAGCCTGCGCCACGTTCGGCCCCATGAGAAAACCGGCCAGCACCTCTCCCCCGAAGAATTCAAGGCCCTGAAGGACCGCGACGATGTAGTGGTAGTGGATGTGCGCTCGGACTACGAGTACAACCTCGGCCGCTTTAAAAACGCCGTGACGCTGGATATCGAAAATTTCCGCGACTTCCCCGACCGCGTCGAGCGCCTGAAGGAGTTCAAGGACAAGAAAATTCTGACCTATTGCACCGGCGGCGTGAAATGCGAAAAAGCCAGCGCTTTCCTATTGGAGCAGGGCTTTGAAAACGTGTACCAGCTCCACGGCGGCATCATCAAGTACGGCATGGAGGCCGGCGGGGAAGATTTCGACGGCCAGTGCTACGTGTTCGACAACCGCGTAGCCGTGGACGTAAACCGGGTGAACCCCACGGTTATTTCGCGCTGTCAGCATTGCCAGCAGCCCAGCAGCCGCCTCATCAACTGCGCCAACCCGCACTGCAACGCCCACCTGCCGCTGTGCGAAGCCTGCGGCGAAACCCTGCAAGGCGCCTGCTCCGAAGCCTGCGCCGCGCACCCCGACAAGCGCGCCTACGACGGTACCGGCACCTACCCCAAGCTCAGCAACCATTATAATCCGGCGCAGGGCTTGGCCTCTTACGCTAAAGCTTAATGAGGAATGAAGAATGAGCAATGAGGAATTGGCGTGCGGCACCGTTCTTCATTCCTCGTCCTTAACCCCCCAATTCTTCATTGCTCATTCTTCATTCCTCATTCAAAAAATGATTCCTTCCTCCGAACTCATCCTGAACCCCGACGGCAGCATTTACCACCTCAACTTGTTGCCCGACCACATTTCCGATACCATCCTGACCGTAGGCGACCCCGGCCGGGTGGCGCAGGTGAGCCGGCATTTCGATTCGGTGGAATTTGAGGGCACCCACCGCGAATTCGTGACCCACGTGGGCTACTACCGGGGCAAGCGCCTCACGGTGCTGAGCACCGGCATGGGCACCGACAACATCGACATCGTGATGAACGAGTTGGATGCGCTGGTCAACATCGACTTCATGGCCCGAACCGTGCGTCCGCCCGAGGAGCGGCTCAGCCTGCGCATCATCCGGCTGGGCACCAGTGGCAGCCTGCAGGCCGACGTGCCCGTTGGCAGCCACCTGGCCACCGAGCACGCCGTGGGCCTTGACAGCCTGATGCAGTTCTACCCCTTGATGGAAACCGGCCTGGAAACCGAAATTGCCACCCAGCTTCAGCAGTCGCTGGCGCTGCCTTTCGCGCCCTATGTGGTGCGCGGCTCCGACCTGCTGCGCGAACAACTGGGCGCTGGCATGGTGATGGGCAACACGGTCACCTGCCCCGGCTTTTACGGCCCTCAAGGCCGTAGCCTGCGCCTCGACCTGCGCCAGCCCGACTACATTGCCCGCCTCCAGAACTTTCAGCACCAGAGCGCGGAAGGCGCTTTCCGCCTCAGCAATTTTGAGATGGAAACCGCCGGCTACTACGCGCTGGGCCGCCTGTTGGGGCACGAAGTCCTGTCGTTGAACGCCATCGTGGCCAACCGCGCCACCGGGGAATTTGCCGAAAACGCTGCTGCCGTAGTGGATGAGTTGATTGAGAAGACCCTGCAGCGGCTCTAATCAAGTAAGTGATTTTAGCCAAGAGGCGGTCCTGCTGAGCGCAGCCGAAGCATCTCTCCCGCGCAAGTAATTAGATTTACTACTGCAGTAGAGATGCTTCGGCTGCGCTCAGCAGGACCGCCTTTCTGCGCGGTTATTTCTGCCCGGCGTCAACTTAATAAAAATCAAAGCCCAGCACGGCTCGTAAGGGCAATGAGGCACCCGATTTGAGGGTGAGGTGGTCGGCGTCGGCGGCCCAGACGGTGGTGGCCATGCGCTTGGTGGACCCGTCGGAGGTTTTGAAATAAATGTCGAGTTTGCCGTGGTAGGCGTTGCCGAGCGTGACGGCGCGGTCCGCATCGGCGCGGCGGCGCTGACGGTCGGCCGGGTCGGCCAGCACGTCGTCGTGGGCAAAGTGCAGGGTGGGAAGTGTCTCTTTCTCAACAATCTCGACTGTGGGTGCAACCGGAATAAAGGACATGGCGGGGTGGGAGTAAGCGTTTGCGTGGGTGGCAGCAGCGGAAAAAGTCCTGCTACTGGTGTTAACAACGGAAAGTAAACCCCAGTTGTCTGTAGTTTTCCTGAAAAATTTAGGGCAGTTCCGCCAGGAATTCCATGGTATCCACCCGGTCGGCGTATTCGGCCACGCCCGGCGACTGCGCCTGGCCAAACGGCAGGCTGCCCGCAAACCGGCCGGCGGCCGATACTACGCACTGCGTTTGGACCGCCACATCGGTAAGCTGGTCCACTAGGTCAATTTCGCTGCTGTACTCCGTGTAGTGCACAATGGAAATGGGCGACACCAGCGCCGGATTTTGCGTGAGCAGCAGGAAGCCCGTGTCGTAGTGCGGCACGCGGTTGACCAGCAGAATGCTCTTGTTGTAGTCGTAATTGTTTTTGTATTTGTGGTGGTCGAACACGCCCTCATGCACCTGCAGGGCATCGAGCAGGGGCACAAAATCGTAGCCAGTCGGCACAAACAGCTTGCTCACGTTGCGACAGCCCAGCCCGTAGTATTGGAAAATGTCGGGCCCCAGTTGGGCCAGGTCGGCGCTGGTTTCCTGGCCCGTAAGTACGCCCACGCTGGTGCGGTTGCGCCGGATGAGGTGGGGCTTCTTGCCGAAATAAAACTCAAAATACCGGGCCGTATTATCCGAGCCGGTGGCGATAAAAGCATCGGCCGCATTCAGCCGCGGCAGCACCTTGATGGCATCGGTGAAGCGGGGCTCCAGTTTCGTCAATTCTTCCATCAGCCAGAGCATGAGCACGGTATCGTCCTTGCTGAGCTTGGCCAGCAGCACGTGCCCGCTGAGCAGCACGCACAACATATCGTGAAAGCCCACCATGGGAATATTGCCCGCCATCACCACCCCAATCGGGTGCACGGTGGTGGGCTCGGCCGGGTAGCGGGCCGCCCAATGGCGCAGGGGCTCTTCGGCCAGCAGGTGGGCCAGGCCCGCCACGGCGGCGGCCACGCTCGGCCGGTCAAACCAGGCATTCTGGTTGCGCGCCTGCGCGGCCAGGTTGGTCAGCTCCTCGGCCGGAATAGTGGCGAGGCGCTGGCCCAGCGCGACAAAAGCAGCTAAACGTTCGGAATGATTCATAGGAAAAGGGAGAGGAGCAGGCGGCAAGGCATGGGGCCGCTACCGAACTATTGCCCCGCAAAATTGGGCTAAACCATGCAAACCCGGTCGTTGTTGGTTAATTTTGTAGGCCCGTAGAACGGCGCAGGTCGTGCGTTTTACGTAAAGCCTGCGTGTCCCGCTTTGTTTCCCTTCACTTTCTGACCCCCCGACCGCCCCATGGCCATCATGATAACCGACGAGTGCATCAACTGTGGTGCCTGCGAGCCGGAATGCCCCAACAACGCCATTTACGAAGGCGGCGCCCAATGGCGCTGGGCCGATGGCACCAGCCTGAAAGAAGTAACCGCCGCCGATGGCGCCGTGGTTTCCGGCACCGCACCCCAAACCCCGGTTTCGGATGAGTACTACTACATCGTGTCGGACAAGTGCACGGAGTGCGTAGGTTTCCACGAGGAGCCCCAGTGCGCCGCCGTGTGCCCCGTCGATTGCTGCGTAGATGACCCCGACTACCGCGAAACCCGCGAGCGCCTGCTCGAAAAGAAAGAGTGGCTGCACATCGCCGCCTAAAATTGGGTACTATAAGCGCCAAAAAAAGGCCGCTTCCACGAGGAAGCGGCCTTTTTTGGTGGCAGCGTCAGGTACCGCAATTAAAAAACTTGTCGTAGGCCGATTCTGGAATCAGGTTCAACTGGCTCATGAGCTTGATGGGCCAGCGGCACAGGCGTAGAAACCAGTAGCTGTTGGGGTAGTCGTGGAAGGTTTTGGGCGGAGCAGCCACAATGTTCTCAAACTCGGCGCGGGTCAGGCCCAAGCGCTTGATGCAGAGGTTGATGATTGCCTCGTCCTCAATGGGGTTGATGCGCGACACCCGGTCCAGGGCCACTTCCCGGCTCATTTGGCCGGAGCGCACCAGAGCAGAATAGTTGAACAGCCGCCGGTCGATGTTGAATTTGGTGCGGTTCAGGTAATAAATCAGGCTCTGGTAGAGGTCGTCGAAATAGTGTGCGCCCGGGTTTTTCCAGCTCAGCTCTGTTTCCAACAGCTCATCAACTTCGGTGCGCACGTAGTCGAGGTGGTACAGCAGCGTCACGGTTTTGATACGCCGAATGAAAGCGTAGTAAAACATCTCTTTAATCCCTAGATTGAAGCCGGGGTCGGTGGGCCGCCAAGGCCGCAGGGGCACGGTGCCAAACTGCTTGTGCACGGCCCGCAGGTAGCGGCCATCGAGGAAATTCCAGCTCAGGGGAGCAATGCCTTCGGTGCGAAATGACTGGCCAATGACCAAATGCTTAATGCCTTCCTTCGCCGCCACGCCGTAGAGGGCGGTTGCAATGCCGAGGTCAGTGCCTTCCTCCATGTCGGGCACGGAGGCTTTCAGAAACGCAATTTTCAGGTCTTTCGACTCGCGCCAGTCCGAGGTGATGGTGCGCAGCTCCACCCCCAGCCGTTGACAGGCCCGCACCATGTTTTCGCCGGCCACAGGGTTGCCAAAACCGTCGTTGAAATGCACTGCCAGCGGGCGCAGTTTTAGCTGCGTCACGCAATACCAGAGGGAATAGGTACTGTCGCGGCCGCCGCTCACGCCCAGCACGCAGTCGTAGCGCTGGCCTTTGCCGGCCTGGCGCATGGCGTCGGCCAGTTTACGCACGGTTTGGCGGCCGGCCTCGCCCAGGGGAAAGGCCTTTTCCATGCGGTCGTGGACCGCGCAAAACGAACAGGTTCCGTCCTCCTCGAACGCGATACCTGGTGCCGTCGTGTCCATCAGGCAACGGGTGCACTGCTGGTACCCAGGTGCCTGCTCGGTTGCAATCTGGGTAAAAGAAGGGTGTGATTGTGTTAGCAAAGGAGGGGGACGAATTAGTGCTGCGGATGATTAGGGGTGGGCAGCAACGACGGATGCGGGAATATCTGGAATGGGAAGAGTAGAGGCAGCGTGAATGAAGAAGTGATAGAATAGAAAGATGAAAACTACGGAAGCTCGTCGAAGCGGTAGCCCTTGCGCTGGAGCATCACGCCAATGTCGGTGCCGCGCTCGGGGCGGTGCGGCCGCGCCAGGTCGGCTACCACCAGTTGGCCCGCAAATTCGTTGAAGGCCCCCTGGGCCTGGACGCCGTTGGCATCGACCGCCAAGGAGCAGCCCACGCTTTTTTTGCCCTCATACGGTCCGCCCACAATGTAGCCCACCGAAGTGGTGCTAATGACCACCACATTATAAAGCTGGGCCAGAATGGAAAAGGGCTTCACCCATTTTTCCTGGTACGGGTCGTGCTCCTCGTTGATGGAATAATCAACCGTCCAGGAAGCCGGGGCGATGATGAACTCAGCCCCCATACGCGCCAGCGTATGGCCGATGGACAGGCCGTCGAGGTAGTTGTCGGCGCACACGTTGACGCCAATCTTGCCCAGCGGCGTGTCCACCACGTTCAGCGTCTGGCCCACGGAGTAGAATGGCTGTTCGACCGATAATAAATTGATTTTATGGTATTTAACGATTATTTCTCCCTGCGGGTTAATGAGAATCGCCGCGTTGTAGTTGCGGCCGTCGGCAGCGCGCTCGGTGAGGCCGGCGCACACGTACAGGCCGTGCTCCAGCGCGGCCTGGCACAGTTGGTCGCTGAAGGGGCCCGGAATAGGCTGGGCCTCTTGCAAGGCGCTGGGGTGGGTCCAGGCGAAATCCAGGGTTTCGGGCAAGAGCACCAAGTCGCAGTTTTGGGCAGCGGCTTCGGCTATCTTCTCAACGGCGCGGGCCAGGTTGCGGGCGGGCTCGCCGCCCTCCACCAGCAGCTGGGCCATGCCCACGCGCAGGCTGCCCACGGGCGGCGGAATGGCGGCGGGCGCAACTGGGCTAGCGGCAGGAGCAGGTTTTCGAAAAGAAAAAAGCGCGGCCATTGATACTTTTCTGGTAATTTCTTGCGTAAACCTGAGTAAGGTACAAAGGAGGAATTAAACTTTTCCTTCTGGTGTCAGTCGCGAGTCAAATATAAAAAATGGAGGAGGCCCTACATTAAACAAGGGTTAAAAAGCGAATAAGGACAATAGATTGGTTGTCAGGGCTGGCGTTTACCCTACAGTGAAGCCAAATAGTTGATTTTTACAGGTTGTGGGCATTGTTGAAAAAAGCCAATGGCCCGGAGCCTGGACAACGGGCTTTTGTGACGGGTGTGGCACCTGCTGTTCAAACCGGACAATCGCAGCCGGGCCACGCTTGGTCCCGGAACCTGTTGCCTATTTTTGCCTTTTCTGTTTCTTTATTACCCCATGTCCCTCGCCCCCACCTATTCGCCCACCGACGTTGAAGCCAAATGGTACCAGCGTTGGCAGCAGCAAGGCTTTTTTAAGGCCAAACCCAACCTGAAAAAAGTCCCTTACACCGTCGTCATCCCGCCGCCGAACGTGACGGGTGTGCTCCACATGGGGCACATGCTCAACAACACCATTCAGGACGTGCTGGTGCGCCGCGCCCGCATGCAAGGCAAGGAAGCCTGCTGGGTGCCCGGCACCGACCACGCCAGCATCGCCACCGAGGCCAAAGTAGTGGCCTTGCTCAAGGAGCAGGGCATTGCCAAAACCGACCTCACCCGCGAGCAATTCCTGGCCCACGCTTTCGAGTGGAAAGACAAATACGGCGGCATCATTCTGGAGCAGCTCAAGCAGCTCGGCGCCTCATGCGACTGGGACCGCACCCGCTTCACCATGGAGCCCGACCTGACCGAGGCCGTGCTCCGCGTGTTCGTGGACCTGTATAATAAAGGCCTGATTTACCGCGGCGTGCGCATGGTGAACTGGGACCCGAAAAGCCGCACGGCGATATCCGACGAGGAAGTAGTGCCCAAGGATGTGATGGCCAAAATGTACTACCTTAACTATGCGGTAGTGGGGCAGGAGGGTCAGTTTCTGACAGTCGCTACGTCGCGTCCCGAGACGATTATGGCCGACGTGGCTGTGGCCGTGAACCCGAACGACCCCCGGTTTGCCCATCTGGCTGGCCAGAAAGTGCGCATCCCGCTGCTGGGCCGCGAAATCCCGGTGATTTTTGATGAGTACGTGTCCATCGACTTTGGTACGGGCGCGCTGAAGGTGACGCCTGCTCACGACCTGAACGACTACGAGCTGGGTGTGAAGCACAATCTACCGGTAATAGATATTCTGGCTGACGACGGCACCCTGAATGAAAAGGCCGTGCTCTACGTGGGCCAGGACCGTTTTGCCGTGCGCAAGCAGATTGCCAAGGACTTGCAGGAAGCCGGATGCCTCGTAAAGATTGAGGAATACGCCAGCATCACGCAGATGTCGGAGCGAAATCCTGATACGGTGATTGAGCCCAAGCTCAGCTTGCAGTGGTTCCTGAAAATGGAGCACCTGGCCAAGCCGGCGCTGGAAGTGGTGGAAAACGACACCATCAAGCTGCACCCGCCCAAGTTCAAGAACATGTACCGGGCCTGGATGGAGAACGTGCGCGACTGGTGCATTTCGCGTCAGCTCTGGTGGGGCCAGCAGATTCCGGCCTATTACCTGCCCGATGGCACCTTCGTGGTGGCCCTGACGGCGGCGGACGCGTTGGAAAAAGCCCGCGCCCAAACCGGCAAGCCGGACTTGCAACTCAGCGACCTGCGCCAGGACGAGGACGTGCTCGATACCTGGTTTTCGTCGTGGCTGTGGCCGATTTCGGTGTTCGACGGCTTCAAAGACCCCGACAACGCCGACATCAACTATTTCTACCCCACCAACGACCTGGTGACGGGGCCGGACATCCTCTTTTTCTGGGTGGCCCGCATGATTATGGCCGGCCTGGAATACCGCCAGGAAGTGCCCTTTAAAAACGTGTACCTCACCGGCATCGTGCGCGACGCGCAGGGCCGCAAGATGAGCAAGCAGCTCGGCAACTCGCCCGACCCGCTCGACCTCATCGCCCAGTACGGCGCCGACGGCGTGCGGACGGGTATGCTGTTTTCGGCCCCCGCCGGCAACGACCTGCTCTACGACGTGAAGTTGGTGGAGCAGGGCCGCAACTTCTCCAACAAGCTTTGGAACGCCTTCCGCCTCGTGAAGGGCTGGGAAGCCGATGCCTCGCTGCCCTTCGTGAATGCCAAGCCGGTAGAGTGGTTCAACGCTAAGCTGCAGGCCGCCATCGTGGAAATGGACGACCATTTCGAGAAGTTCCGCATGTCGGATGCGCTGATGACCATCTACAAGCTGGTGTGGGACGATTTCTGCGCTCAGTACCTGGAAATGGTGAAGCCTGCCTACCAGCATCCCATCGATGCCGAAACGCTACGCCACACGCTGGCCTATTTTGAGGCCCTGCTCAAGCTGCTGCATCCCTTCATGCCCTTCATCACCGAGGAACTGTGGCACGAGCTGGCCGAGCGCGGCCCCCGCGACTACGTGACCGTGGCGCCCTGGCCGCGCGCCACCGTGCCCGCCCACATCGCCGAAACCATGGCCCAGATGGAGAAGGCGCTGGCCATTGTGGCCGGCATCCGCACCGTGCGCAACCAGAAAAACCTCGGGCCCAACAAGCCCCTGATGTTGGTAGCCAAAACCGACGAGCCGCAACTCGTGACCGACTACGAAGGCATCATCCGCAAGCTGGGCAGCATCGCGGAGGTGAGCTTAGCCGATGCCGGCCCCGCCGCCTCGGTGAGCTTTGTGCTGGGCGGCAGCGAGTTCTTCATCCCGCTCGAAGGCCACATTGACCTGGCCGCCGAACGCGCCCGCCTCGAAAAGGAGCTGGAATACGCCCAGGGCTTCCGCGAGTCGGTGCAGAAGAAACTGGGCAACGAGAAATTCGCCCAAAATGCCAAGCCCGACGTGCTGGAACGTGAGCGCCAGAAGCTGGCCGATGCCGAGGCAAAAATTGCTGCATTGGCGCAAGCCCTGAAAGGCTTGTAGCACGTAGCCGAAGGTTTTTAAGTAACAAAAAGGCCGCTCCTGACTATTGGGGGCGGCTTTTTGCTTTAGCTGCAAAGCCGGTCAGAATCAATTCGGCGACATGTGTCGTTATATTCGCGTCAGTTGTCGCAACACCGAGTGCTAAGATGGCATCATGCCGAGTGCAGCGAAGCATCTCGCGCGCAATGCAATGCATTCGACAGCATTACAACCACAAGCGAGGTGCTTCGCTGCGCTCTGCGTGGCGGCCGCACTTATAACTACAAACCCCACGCCATGACTCCGTATGCGTTTATAGATGTGCTGGGCGGCCCGTCGGTGGTGGGCGAGCCCATTGCCAGCGACTTGCAGCTGGTGGACGTGATTCAGCGCGGGCTCCAGCGCAAAGCCCTCGACCACCTGGCCCGGCGCTCGCACCTGCCGCTGCCGGTGCTGGCGGCGGCCGTCGATTTGTCGGTGCGTACCCTGCAGCGCTACACCCCGGCCCAGCGCCTCAAAGCCGATGCCACCGACCGGCTGGTGCAGCTGGCCACCCTCTACGCCGAGGGCTTCGACTTATTCGGCGAAGCGAAGTTTCGGCATTGGATGGAATCTTCTATTCCGGCATTGGGCAGCCGCAAACCCGTCGAGTTCATCAACTCCTCCGTGGGCATTCGGATGCTGCGCGACATGCTGGGGCGCATCGAGCACGGTGTTTTTGGGTAGAAATGGAAGTTTTTCGGCTTGCCCGCTACACCCGGCGCTTCGACCTGAGCGGCTACGGGGCCTACCTCTACGGTGGCCGCTGGAACCTGCCCGGCTTGGCGCTGCTCTACACGGCCGAGCAGCGGGCCATTGCCCTGCTCGAAACTTTGGTTCACCTGCCCGTCGAGGACTTGCCCAACGACATGTATCTCATGACGCTGGAAGTGCCCGACGATGTCAGCCGCGAAACCCTCGGCCCCAGCGACCTGCCCACCGATTGGCAGCGACTCTCCATGCCGCAGCCCACGGCCATCCTTGGCCACGCGTGGTTGCAATCGGGCCGTAGCGTAGCCTTGCAAGTGCCGTCGGTCGTGGTGCCGCAGGAGCGTAATCTGCTGCTGAACCCCGTGCACCCCGAGTTTCTGCGGGTGCGGCTGCTGGAGGCGCAGCCCTTTCATTTTGATGAGCGGCTGAAGAAATAGCTTTGGTGCTTATTGCGGGATGCCACCGGGTTGGGCCTTTTGCAAAGGGGCCAGCTGGTGTTGTAGTTGGAAGGTAACCTTCTGGCAATCAGTAAAGCGCTGCTCGGATAGTTTCAAGGCCTTTTCCGTGGCATCAAGCTGCTGGTATAAGTAACCGATGAGGCCCAGCGCTAAAACCAGCGCCCCGAGAAACAGAATGTTTTTCATATAATTCAAAAGAAGAAAGACCGTCATGCTGAGCGCAGCCGAAGCATCGCGCGTGCAGTAGTAAACCAATCGAAGGAATTACTGCCCCAAGCGAGATGCTTCGGCTGCGCTCAGCATGACGGTCTTTACATGCAGTGAGTGGTGCGCTAGATGGCCGTGTTCGGGTCGAACTGCTCCAAATAATCGGCTACTTTGCGCACGAACATGCCACCAAGCGAGCCATCCACCACGCGGTGGTCGTAGCTGTGGCTCAGGAACATGAAGTGGCGAATGCCGATGAGGTCGCCCTGCGGTGTCTCAATCACGGCCGGCTTTTTCTTAATGGCGCCCACGGCCATGATGGCCACCTGCGGCTGCATGATGATGGGCGTGCCCATCACGTTGCCGAACGAACCCACGTTGCTCAGCGTGTAAGTACCGCCTTCAAGGTCGGCGGGCGTGAGCTTGTTGATGCGGGCGCGGTTGGCCAGGTCGTTTACCTTCTTGGTCAGGCCGTTGAGGTTGAGCTGGTCGGCGTTGTGAATAACGGGCACAATCAAGTTGCCCGAGGGCAGGGCCACGGCTACGCCAATGTTGATGTCGCGCTTCTTGACGATGTAATCGCCGTCGATGGACACGTTTATCATCGGGAAATCCTGGATGGCGCGGGCCACGGCCTGAATGAAGATGGGCGTGAACGTCAGGTTTTCGCCCTCGCGCTTCTTGTAGGCGTCCTTGTGCTTGTTGCGCCAGTTCACGATGTCCGTCACATCGGCCTCCACGAAGCTGGTAACGTGCGGCGAAATCCGCTTCGAGTCCACCATGCGCTGCGCAATCATCTTGCGCATGCGGTCCATCTCAATCAGTTCCTGGCCGCCGCTCACACTGGGTGCGGGCTTGGTAGCGGGGACTTGGGGACTTGAGGTCTTGGGGACTTGGGTTTCGGTAGGAGCGGACTGGGGCTGTGTGGCTGGCGCTTCGGGAACAGTAGTTACGGCGGCGGCTTTGGGGCCGAGGGCGGGCTTGCCAGCGGCTACGTAATCCAGAATGTCCTTCTTGGTCACGCGGTTTTCCTTGCCCGTGCCGGGCAGGTATTCCAGGGCCGTCATGCTCACCCCTTCTTCGCGCGCAATACTCAGCACCAGCGGCGAGAGGAAACGGCCGGGCTGGTGCTCGGCACCGTTGAGGGCCGATTGTGCCGCCGGAGCGGCATCGCTCGTGGGCAAATACGGTACTTCGGCTACTCTGGCATCCGGGGTGCTGCCGTTGCTGGAAGGAGCGGAAACTGTTGCGGAAGCCGGTGCGCTGCTGGCAGCCGAGGCATCGGTTTCCATCACGGCGATGGGCGCACCCACGGCCACGACCTGGCCTTCCTGCACGAGGATTTCCTGTAACACGCCGGCATAGATGGCCGGAACTTCGGTATCAACTTTGTCGGTGGCTACTTCCAGCACCGATTCGTCCTGCTCAATGGTGTCACCAACTTGCTTGAGCCATTTTAGGACGGTGCCTTCCATGATGCTTTCGCCCATTTTGGGCATCGTCATTTCCACTCGTGCCATATATTAGGAGGGGTATTGGGGAATAAAGGGTGGGGTGGGAGTTTGGTGGGGCAAAGGTAGCCAGAAAGCTGAACGCCCCCGGCGCGCAGGGCAGCGGGGGCGTTTTAATAATCTGAGTATGCTGGCAAGCGACGAATTATGGCCTGCAGTACTGGGCTTAACAACTTCACCGAACCACGAATTTGAACGTGTAAAAACCCGTGGCACGTCGGGGATTGTCCCCAACGGCGACAAAGCGGACCGCCCACAAGGCCTGTCGGCATAGCTCCTGCTGCCGGGCCGAAACGGTGCTGCTGATTGCCAGCACCGAGTCGAGCGTGCCGGTGGCATTGACGACAAGCTTAAAGCGTACACTTCCCGAAAAATCATCTAAAGCTTCGACGCACACCGGTTGCTCGAAGCGCCAGCCCAGCCCACTCCACTCGTCGGTAGGCTGTTGTCTTGGGCCTGAGTCAGATGCTGTCGGCGGGGGCGATAAAACACGAGGCTGCGCCGATGCCTGCATACCCCCCGCACCGAGCAAGAAACAGGCGGCTCCTGCGCTTACTAAAAAGTGTGTTTTCATTGGCGAATGAAGTTACTGAACGAGGTACTGATAACTTGCTGGGCAGCCTTGAAAGGTAAGCAATAAGACAGATGCACCTTATCGCAGGGGGCGGAAATACTTGGGGCGCAGCCGACGGCGAATAGCTGGCGGCAACGGCCAACCCTGCTCATACATTTGCACCACGCCCGCTTCTCGGCTCTCGCTGTAGCGCCCAAGCTGCCGCACCGCAAGCACCGTCGATGCCAGTGCATTGAGTGTCAATACTACTGCCACAGTTCCTTTTCCCCGGGATGTTGCGAACAGCGAGCCCGCCAAACCTGCAAGGCCGTATCCCGCTTCACCCAAGGCAGTGCCCCGGCGCTGTCGGAACAGGTTGTGCACCGCGTAGGCAGAGTCGCGGACCGGACGCGGCGTACCGGCATCCTGGGCCCGAAGGGAAGTCGTTGCCAGTAAGAAGAAAAACAGCAGTCGGAACAGCATCAAGCAAAGAAAAGGGCCAGGATTCAAAAAGAAGAATCCTGGCCCTTTCGGGAAGTTGCACGGAATTTATCGCTCGATGACGATAGTCGGGATGCCTTCTTCGGCCAAGTCCCCACCCGTTTCCGGTGCCGCTTGCCGAAACTTCGAGAAGCAGATGCTGCGGTTGGAGGCGTAGCGGTTGGTGGGGTCGTTGATGACGACAACATGCGGAAACGTGCCGAATTCCTTACCCTCGTACAGCAATGTTTTCTTAATGCCCAAAGCTGGCTTGTTCACCACATCCACGTAGATATTTCGGCCCACGCCCTTCGGCCCCGGCTTGGCAAAGAGCACCGTGGTTTCGATGCTGCCGTTGCAGGAATCGGCACAACTTGCGATGCTGCCAGTTGCAGCAACAGAGATTGCCAACAGACATTTTAGGAAAAACAGGCGGTTTGAAGACATAACGCAGAACTAGGAAGCGGCTAGTTATACTCGTCGCGAAGTAGGGTGCGGGGCCTGCCCCCGCC